>CAYGOF010000005.1:238708-332614 GCA_964351395.1 uncultured Roseivirgaceae bacterium | reverse complement strand
GAGGTGGTGGCGGCTGGTAAACCCATTTTTGGTTAGCACATCTTGGATCAAATCATATGATATCGCAATTAATGGGCCGGATACTATTGCCCTTTCACTGTGAGAAGTAGCAAAATTACTGTAATTTGGCGGCGCCTTAAGGATGGCGATATTTTCACTTTTTTAACGGTAGGATTTTCACATTTTGAGCAAGGAGAAACTTACTTTGTAAAACTGAAAATTAAATATTCCAGAGAGTGCCTTCTCCCATGAGGTATCTTGTTTGGCAGAAAGAGTGATCTGGGTAAGATTCCTGGAGAAGCAATTGCTAACTACATCAAGGAAGTTCGCTCAACCGATTTTCCTAAAAGAGAAGAAAGTTTTAATCATTATATAAATCATGGGCCCAAGTGGGTCTTTTGAAACTCAGGAAACAAATGGCAAAACAAGGCAAGATCATTTACACCATTACAGACGAGGCGCCTGCATTGGCTACACATTCATTTTTACCAATTATTGAGGGATTCACATCACCTGCTGGCGTCGCAGTGGAGACCAGAGATATTTCTCTTTCAGGAAGAATTATTGCAAGCTTCCCCGAAAGACTTACCGAAGAGCAGCGCATCAATGACGACCTGGCGGAACTGGGTGAACTTGCCAAAACACCAGAGGCCAACATCATCAAATTGCCAAATATCAGTGCCTCCAGCCCTCAGCTGGTAGCAGCCATTAAGGAACTTCAGGCTAAAGGCTACAATTTGCCTGACTATCCGGTGGAGCCCAAAAATGATGAAGAGAAAGACATCAAAGCTCGTTATGGTAAAGTAATGGGAAGTGCAGTGAATCCTGTGCTTCGTGAAGGAAACTCTGACAGGCGTGCCCCACGTGCTGTGAAAGAATATGCCCGAAAAAACCCTCATTCCATGGGTAAATGGGAGGCAACTTCCAAGTCACAAGTAGCTTCCATGACGGATGGAGATTTCTATGGCACTGAACAATCAGTAACCATGGACAAAGCGAGTGTCGTGAAAATTGAGCATGTCGCTCCTAATGGCGATGTAACAGTATTGAAGGAAAAATTAGCGCTACTTGAAGGCGAAGTGATTGATGCTTCTGTCATGAGTGCGAAAAAGCTTAGTGCTTTTCTGGAAAAGGAAATTGCGAAAGCAAAAAGCGAAGACGTCTTGTTCTCTGTTCACCTGAAAGCAACGATGATGAAGGTTTCTGACCCTATCATTTTCGGTCATGCGGTTTTTGCCTATTTCAAGCCCGTTTTTGAAAAGCATGCTGCTACTTTCAAAGAACTAGGGGTAGACCCTAACAATGGAATGGGCGATTTGCTGGCGAAGTTATCTACACTTTCTGCCGATAAAAAAGCCGAAATTGATAGTGACATCAAAGCTTGCTACGATTTGCAGCCTCCATTGGCAATGGTAAATTCTGATAAAGGAATTACTAACCTGCACGTGCCAAGTGATGTGATCATTGATGCCTCCATGCCAGCCGCTATCCGAACTTCGGGGCGTATGTGGGGGCCCGACGGAAAGGCAAAAGATACAAAGTTTGTGATACCGGACAGAGCCTATGCAGGTGTTTATGAGGCGGTAATTGAAGATTGCAAAGCAAATGGGGCTTACGACCCAACTACAATGGGCAGCGTGCCAAATGTTGGCTTGATGGCTCAAAAAGCAGAGGAATATGGTTCTCACGACAAAACTTTCCTGATCCCTTCTGATGGAAAAGTGAAGGTGGTTGATGCTAATGGCAATACCCTGATTGAACATGCTGTAGAAACTGGCGATATCTGGAGAATGTGCCAGGCAAAAGATGCGCCCATCCAGGACTGGGTAAAGTTGGCGGTGACCCGTTCACGGTTGTCTAAAACTCCGGCAGTATTCTGGTTGGATAAAAGCCGTGCGCACGATGCTGAGCTGATCAAGAAAGTAAAAACCTACCTGAAAGATCACGATACTACGGGACTTGAGATCCATATCATGTCACCTGTAGAGGCGACTAAATTTTCTGTCGATCGGATCAGAAAGGGCCTTGATACTATTTCTGTAACCGGAAATGTACTGCGCGATTACCTCACCGACTTATTCCCTATTTTGGAAGTTGGTACAAGTGCGAAGATGCTTTCTATTGTTCCGTTGATGAATGGAGGAGGACTTTTTGAAACAGGTGCTGGAGGCTCAGCGCCTAAGCATGTGCAGCAGTTTAACGAAGAAGGTCACTTGCGTTGGGATTCTTTGGGTGAATTTCTGGCTTTGGCAGCTTCACTGGAGCATTTGAGCATCGCCACAAGCAACCCTCGAGCGCAGGTTTTGGCCGATACTTTAGATGCTGCTACCTCCAAGTTTTTAGAGGAAAATAAATCACCCTCTCGTAAAGTGTACGAGATCGATAACCGGGGAAGCCATTTCTACCTTGCGATGTATTGGGCAGAAGCAGTGGCCGCTCAGGATAAAGACGCTGAACTGAAGTCGATTTTTTCAGGTGTTTATAAAAGCCTAAGTGAAAATGAAGCACGGATCAACGAAGAGCTGTCGGCGGCACAAGGGTCACCTGTAGACATCGGCGGTTATTACAAACCAAATGCAGCTTTGTTGTTTGCAGCCATGCGTCCAAGTGCTACGCTAAACACCATTGTGGATGCTTTGAAGAAATAATCGAGTTTTTGGTGTTGGGTTATTAATTATCCAACAACAAAATTTATGTAGAAGTCAGGATTATCTTAGGTTGATGATCCTGACTTTTTATTTTTAAGCTCGATGACTGATTGATATCGGGAACAGAACGCTTCTTTATCTGTTATGTTAAATATTCACCCAATGATGGAGAGTTTTTTATTTTGTCAACCCTTTCGTATGTTGACCTTTACTACCAACTGAGATGCTCGAAAAGGAACTTCCTTTATTCCCACTAAACCTAGTCGCCTACCCTGGTGAGGAGCTCAACCTGCACATTTTTGAGCCGAGGTACAGGCAACTGATTACAGAATGTGTTAATACTAATACAACCTTTGGTGTTCCTTCGTATGTGCTCAGCAAAATCGAATATGGCACAGAAGTTAAAATTGTTAAGCTGGATAAAACCTATGAGGATGGCCGAATGGACGTCCGGACAGTCGGTCTTGGAATATTCAAAGTGATCGATTTTGTGAGTCCGTGGCCGGGGAAACTGTACTCTGGAGGCACTGTGGAAATGATTGATACTGTCCATGACGGCGACATCATTTTACAGGAAGAGCTTTTTAAACTTGCCAATGACCTTTTTGAGTGGCTTGGGATGGAGGGCTTAGTGAAATTTGACCAGAAGAAGCTTACCTACGCAATTGCCCATAAAATTGGCCTCAGCAAAGAGCAGGAATATGAGCTACTAAAAACCTCTTCAGAAAAAAGGAGACAGGAGTTTTTAATCAACTACCTCAAACTCACGATTCCTATTGTCAAGCAAATGGAGCAGGCAAAAGAGCGAATTCGCTTGAATGGGCATTTCAAACATCTTGACCCTCTTAGTTTCTAGTAGTTCAATAGACCTAATTGTAGCCCACGATAATTGTTATCGGTAGAGGCAGCCAATGCTGTTAGTTAGATCCTACATTTCTGTGCATCATTGGTCAACATCAGTTACTTTAGCATAAAATCACTTTTATGCCCGAACTCACAGGATTTGGCACTGTTCTTTTATTCATCATCGGAAGCTTTGTTTTTGTATTGCTTTCGATAGGTTTTTCTATGTTGGTGCGGCCTAATAGGCCTAATATTGAAAAACTCAGCACCTACGAATGTGGAGAGGACCCATCCACCAGTGCATGGGGTAAATTCAACGTGCGGTTTTATATTGTCGCCCTCATCTTCTTGCTGTTTGAAGTAGAGTTGGTTTTTTTGTTTCCTTGGGCAACTGTTTTTGGTCAGAAGGACCTCGTGGAAGCTACAGGTGGACTTTGGGGCTGGTTCGCCATGGGTGAGATGATTGTATTTGTATTGATACTAGCGCTGGGCTTGGTTTTTGCCTGGGCTAAGGGCTATCTGGAATGGGAAAGGCCAGAAGTAAAGGTGGTTCAAACCCACTCAAAAGTGCCTGAGGATTTATATGCAGCAGTGAGTAAAAAAGTAAAAGAGACTAAGGTGAAAGAAGCGGCAGTTGAAGAGGAGGTTATTTAATGGGCTTATTAGATCAACAACTAGGACAAGGCGGAGTCATTGTCACGAGAGTAGATGACCTGATCAACTGGGCCAGGCTTTCATCCATTTGGCCGATGGGTTTTGGCCTTGCTTGCTGTGCCATCGAAATGATGGGCTCCATGGCATCTAATTACGACCTCGATAGACTCGGCGTATTTCCCCGACCTTCACCCCGACAATCTGACGTGATGATTGTGGCCGGTACGGTCACATTCAAAATGGCCGACAGAGTGAGGCGTCTATATGAGCAAATGGCAGAACCACGCTATGTCATCTCCATGGGCTCCTGTTCTAATTGCGGCGGGCCTTATTGGGAGCATGGCTACCATGTAGTAAAAGGTGTGGATCGCATTATCCCCGTCGATGTGTACGTGCCCGGGTGCCCACCAAGGCCAGAAGCACTTATTGGAGGCATCATAAAGCTTCAGGAAAAGATAAGAGGGGAAAGTTTAATGGCTCCAGCTGCACTGGAAAAGCTAATGCAGAAGAAAGCAGGAAAGGCGGCTCAGGCTTAGAACGATACAATTTAATCAATATAATTGCAGATGACCCACGCAGAAATAAAATCACTTCTTGCCGCTCAATTAGGCGAGTCTTCTGTTGGTGATAATATCGACAATGCCACACCAGCGGGCTTCTTGGTGCCAGTTGCGAAATTAAAGGAAGTGAGCCATTTCCTCCGGGACAATGAAAAAACTTATTTTGATTCGCTGTCCTGCCTCACGGCTATAGACAATGGACCAGAGGCTGGAACCTTGGAAGTGAACTACAACCTATATTCAATACCCTACAATATCCATCTGCTACTTCGTGTGGTAGTTCCAAGAAATACCGAGACAGACGAACTCCCGACAATACCAACAGTTGCTGAGATATGGAAGACTGCAGAGTGGCATGAAAGGGAGGCATTTGATTTGGTGGGAATTAATTTTGAAGGTCATCCTGATCTTCGTCGAATTCTTCTGCCTACTGATTGGAACGGGCATCCATTGCGCAAGGATTATACTAACCAGGAATATTACCACGGGATGAAAGTAGCGTATTAGGTATGTCAGTTCAATACACATACGACCCTAAGCACCTCAGCGCTTCCGAGCCTACTAAATACAAGCCGGAGGACCTGAACGAGGAACAAATGCTAATCAATATTGGTCCGCAGCATCCTTCGACGCATGGTGTGCTGCGCTTTGAAGTCATTACTGATGGTGAGGTGGTGGTCGATGTAGTGCCCCATCTCGGGTATTTGCACCGTTGTTTCGAAAAGCATGCTGAAAGCATGCCTTTCAATCAGGTCATTCCCTTTGTCGACCGGTTGGATTATGTCGCAGCTATGAACAGCGAGCATGCCTATGCGATGGGAGTAGAAAGAATGCTGGGAATTGAAAAGGACATACCCAAACGAACAGAATATATAAGAGTGTTAGTGGCTGAGCTCAACCGCCTGGCCTCCCATTTTGTGGCCATTGGCACTTACGGCCTCGACATTGGGGCAGTCACTCCATTCCTTTGGATGATGCGGGATCGGGAGCACATCCTACGTATGCTAGAGTGGACCTGTGGCGCTCGCATGCTCTACAACTACATGTGGATTGGAGGTCTTTTCTACGACTTGCCCGTAGGATTTGAGGAAAGGTGCAGGGAGTTTATCACTTACCTCAAGCCGAAGCTGGTAGAAACCAGAGACCTCCTGCTAAATAATAAGATATATATCGAGCGAACCGCCAATGTAGGCGTTCTTCCCCGCGACCTGGCCATTAACTACGGTGTTACTGGCCCTATGCTCCGGGCTTCAGGTCTGCGTTTTGACTTACGTCGGATTGATGCTTACAGCGTTTACCCCGAGATCGACTTCGAAGTGCCTATTGGGGAGGGTTTAGTTGGTACAGTCGGTGACTGTTGGGACCGCACATGGGTCCGCTATCGGGAGTGTGAGGAATCTGTGAAGATCATCGAGCAGTGCCTTGAAAAGTTAACCAAGGAGCACAAGAGAACCAGGGACTATGACCCCAGGGCGATGGTACCTAAGAAAATCAGGCCTCAGGCGCAGGATTTTTACGTGAGGGCAGAAAACCCAAAGGGTGAGCTGGGATTCTACTTCCGAACCGATGGCCGTAGCGATGTTCCGGTTAGGTGTAAGGCCAGATCATGCTGTTTCTCCAATTTGTCGGTAGTGCCTGAAATCTCACGAGGGGTACTAATTGCTGATTTTATTGCTATCGTTGGGTCGGTCGATTTTGTGCTTGGAGAGGTCGACAGATAGAGAGCTGAAACTACACTTTGTCAATAGCAGAATAGTCTAATTCATCCCAATGGTATTCCTGGGCAATCTCAGGCACATTCCCAATATAATCCATCTGCTTTCTTGGCCTTAAATTTCTAACACTGAAGTACCCAAGCTTTGTCTCATCAGAGGGGACACAAAGGTTGAGAATTTTATCTTGAAAGTCAGCCTCAACCACTGGGTCGGCCACCTCGCTTGGCATGTAGGGATACGGCTGAAGAAAAGCCGGGACTTGTTCTTCGTCAAGAATGACTAACATCCTATGCCCGCCTCTTTTTAGCATGGCTGGGCTATTGTGAATTCTAGCCAGTAGCGGATTGGCATCCGTTGTGAGTAAAGCAATAGTAATCTTTTCTAATAACTCGCCGGTGCTTTCATCGAGCAAGCGGTTTTTTTGCGCTATGCAGCCTATGTACAAGGGGCCGCCATCTTTTTTGAAAATCTTGAAGGGATACTTTTGCCCTTTGTACTCGTGGTGTTCATAATAAGCATCAATGGCTACTATACACCGCCCATATTTGGCTGCCTTAACGAATGATTTTTTCTCAAATATCCCATTGGCCTTGGCGTTGAGGTTATTGTTATAAGGTTTGGACGGATCATAAGCTTCTTTTACTGTCTTCACCCAGGGGGGAATTAAGCCCCACTCAGCTACCTGCCCTTTGAATGGTTTTGTCGCCCCAAACACAATATGGATCGGATGAGAAAAACCACTTACATGGTAAAAAACAGGAAGCGTATCATCAAAAGACTGTGGCGTTGCAGATCCACCCTCAGCCGGCGTCAGTAGCTTTTTGAGCTTGTCTCGTATTTCCTGCAATGCTGCTTCCGATGCCCCAAATCTTTCGGCTTCCAGCAATTGCTTCTTCAGCAGATATTCCGCGTCGTAACACATTGGTTTCTTTCTTTGGTTGAAAGTGACGAACCATAAGGCCAGCCCCCTGATTCAAATTTAGTAAGATTATTTGAAGCCAAAACTCATCAAAAACTAATTATATTATCTTTAATACTAATTAATTTGACATTAGTATGTTAAATACTATATTTGATAGCAAAAGCTATTAAAATGGTAACATACAAGGTTCAGATTCACCCGTCACAGTCAATTGCAGACTACGTAAGTGCCCGTAAAACAGAGATACTTGAAACGTGTGGCCAATACAACTTCTATAATAGCCGGCCTGAGATCACGCTTTTTTCTTTCCAGGCAGATATCTCGAACGAGGTTCTCATCACCAAAGCGTTGACTGAGGCAACGGGTTTTGTCGATTTCTTTGATATCTCACTCAATGGTTTTTCATATTTCAACCAAAACAGAGCCGTTTACTTAAAGGTCGAGAATGCTAGCCAGTTGGCCAGCGCCAAAAAAGTGTTGTGGCAGAAATTTAAAGAGGCTGCTAAAGGTTTTGGTGTGCGGCTAGTTAGTCCGGTTTCTCCACGCCTACCGTACATGATGATAGGAAGTGGTTTCGAGCAAAAGGCTTTTTTAAAAGTGCACCAATCCTTCATTGATCAAAAATACGCAGAAGCGTTTCGCCCCGAGGCATTACACTTTGTGCGAGACATTGGCAACGGAAAAAACGACCTGGTACACATGATATCGGTGGCTGAGAATTCTGCCCTTAGCCTTAAATGGCCGGAAGAGAAAGTTTGGATGGTCAATGAACCCCAGATGACGCTGTTCTCCTACGTAGCTTAAGGTTTCCTTATGCTTACTTGCCGCTACTCGATTGCCTGTTTTGGTTCATAGTCACCATTAATTCATTGTACATGTGGTCACCTGCAACTGATCAACGTTCTATTATCCATATGGACCTCGATAGTTTCTTCGTGTCTGTAGAGAGGCTTCAAAATGATTTTTTTATAGGGAAGCCGCTTCTGATCGGGGGAAGTAGCGACAGAGGCGTTGTGGCGTCTTGTAGCTATGAAGCACGGGCATTTGGAGTACATTCAGCCATGCCGATGAGGCTTGCCAGGCAATTGTGTCCCGAGGCCATCATCGTGCGAGGCGATATGGAAAGGTATTCTCAGTATTCTCAAATGGTCACAGAGATCGTCCATGAATCCGTACCCACCTACGAGAAATCATCTATTGATGAGTTTTATGTGGACATGACTGGGATGGAGAAGTTTTTTGGCTGCATGAAGCTGGCTACAGAATTAAAGGAAAGAATCAGAAAAGAGACAGGCCTGCCTATTTCGTTCGGTTTGTCAGAGAATAAGACGGTGTCGAAAGTGGCAACTAATGAGTCGAAACCCGACGGGCAGCGACAGATAGCCTATGGTACTGAAAAAGGATTTCTATCGCCGCTAACCGTCGACAAAATACCCATGGTTGGAGACAAAACTGCCTACACGCTACGTAAAATGGGTGTTCAAAAAATACAAACACTACAGCAGGTGCCCGTTGAGATGTTGTCAGCAGTCTTCGGAAAGATGGGGATCGTCATCTCACAAAAAGCTAATGGTATTGATCGAACGCCAGTAGTTCCTTATTCCGAGCGGAAATCCATATCGACAGAGAATACTTTTGAGCAGGACACAATAGACGTCAAGAAACTGGAGGCCAATCTGGTAGCCATGACTGAACAGCTGGCTTTTAAGCTGAGGAAAGAGCAGCAACTAACATCTTGCATAACTGTAAAAATTCGGTATTCTGACTTTGATACCCATACACTTCAAAAGGCGGTTCCGTATACTTCAGCAGATCATGTGCTCATACCTATGGTGAAGGAGCTTTTCAAAAAGGCCTACAGCCGGCGGATGCTGATTCGTCTGATAGGTGTTCGTTTTAGTAGCCTGGTGCATGGTAACTACCAGATCAATCTTTTTGAAGACACGGAGGATGGGATCAAACTTTATCAGGCCATGGATTTACTGCGTAAGAAGCATGGCGACAAAGCGGTTGTAAGGGCTGTGGGCATGGGAGTCTCAAGAAGAAGTTTCAATCCGTTCAACGGAGTGGCAGCCTAATCGCGATCTTAGGGAACAGTAATAATGAAAGAGGTTCCATTTCAATCTTTCTGAATATGGCTGTTTTCAGCGCTTGATTTAGATGAATTATTTTTTTATATTATCCTGATTATCAACCAAATCCGGATGAGATATTGTATAATATTTCTCATTTTTTTGACTTTTAACACTGATTGCTTCTTTGCTAAAGCCCAAAATGAAGGGGACATAGTTAAGATGACTGACATTTTAATGCAAGCAGCAGATTCCTCCAATGAAGAGATGGACATCGTGGTCGTAAATGCATTTATCTCATTTGATAATATTCCTAAGGCTAAGGAATTGATTCCAGGAATGAATATCACTATAGAGCGCGAAATGCCCATTATAGAGTATATAATCTCTCAAAAAGACTCTTCGGCCTACTCTTTTGATAAGGATGGTAGGATCAGGATATTCGCTCAAATAACTTTCGAAAACTGCGTTTTTCAACAGTACAAATATTCGGACTTTCGGTTTGAAAAAGGGATGTTTTTATATAGCCCAGAAAGCGAAACTAGCCTCTCATTGACCCAAGAGCCAAACCTTTTTTCATTTGTAAATTGTGTGTTTAACGGGCTTCAAATTGTCGGGGCAAATGTAAATTATTCTATTGCTTTTTACGGTTCCGAAATACATGATTTGAATATTTGGAACCCACCGTCGCTGGCATTTTATTCGAATATTATTGAAACTGGTGCGATACGGGAGATCAATAACCCAGACGGTACGATTGTCTTTAGCAACAATACCTTTGTAACAGAAATAGAAAGACCCAATCACGTTCTTAGTTTGGATACTATCCTAGATGTAAATGTTAATTTTGACAGGGCGGCTACGCTCAATGCAATTTCCTTGCTTGGCAGGGAAAATGATCTAGTATCTAGTTCAGGAAAAATTGGCGCGATTGATTTTTTTGAAAATAGACTAGTTCCGTTAGATGGCAACCAACGTAAGACGAATATCACCATAGCAAATATAGAGTTTGGGAATCTCAGTTTGGTAGATAATGTCTTTGATGGTGATTTCAATCTGCTGCGTAGTAAAATTTCCCAAAACGTTGAAATCGCCAATAATCATTTCAATGAAAAATTTAGCCTAACACGTACGAGTTTGAGTGAGCAAATGAATATAATTCCCTGGGATCAAATTGGAGATAGAAGGCTTTATTACCGAGGTGACTTGATGGCTATTGACAATCCCAATTTGTATCAACTCAATAATTATATTTCTTACTATGGGGAGAGCGATATTGAGTTAGCAAATGACTTGAATTTTGAGTCGTTGATAGCCTCGTATAGATCGTTTTTTGAGGTTTATAAAGTGAGGGGCGATTTGGCTTCCGCCAATGCTTGTTATGCTGAAATGAAAGATCTTCAATTGCGTAAGCTTGCCCATAGTTATCGTTCCAGTAAGGGTTTGAAAAACTGGCTTCAGTGGCGGTTAAGTCAACTGATGAAGGTCTATACTGAGCACGGTACCGATCCTGCAAAAGCTGTTCTCATTTCTCTCTATTTGTTAATTGGGTTTGCTGTTTTTTACTTCTTTTTTCCTTCTGAATGGGATGTGACCGACAAAAATGAGCTGACTAAAAATATCAGGGATTCATTTAGCAAGAAGAACCCAAACCGTTCCAGGTCTTTGTTTAGATGGGTCGGGCTATTGTTTTTGAGTTTCTTAAATGCAATTACATTAAGTTTAAACTCATTTATAACACTCGGTTTTGGGGCCATTCCCACAACTGGATTGGCACGTTATGTTTGTGTTGTACAAGGGTTTATAGGATGGTTTCTTTTGAGCCTCTTCAGCGTTGCATTGATTAATCAAGTGCTCTTTTAAACTTGAGATTCCGGATCCCAATTTCAGAGGATCAAACAGGTTATTTTCCTTTCATTCTTCTAAACATCCTCTTTTCAAACTCCCAAAAGAAGGGAAATTGACCGAAGATGAATCCGTAACAAAGCAGGATAACATTGTAGATAGGGAGTATCAGTATATAATAGCCAATAGTCAAAAGCGTGTAATATTCATCCGAAGCATGGATGAGTTTGAAGATGGGTTTTTTCAGAAACAACACTGTGAACCCCGTGCAGGCAAATACTACTAACACAATAAGTACCTGCCAGCCGCTTTTCAATTTCCAACGCGCCTGCAATCGATCAACCCAGTTTTCTTTTTCTTTGCTCATGAAACAGCCTGCCAATAACTTTTGATAGGTAACGGCGCTTCCACGGTCATTGTTTCTTTGGTGACAGGGTGGGTAAAAATTAATTGCCGGGCATGCAAATTAATACAGGCATCTTCGTTGGCAAATTGGTGCCCATACTTCATATCGCCTTTGATAGGGCAGCCCATTTTACTTAATTGAGCTCTGATTTGGTGCGGACGACCTGTTACTGGCCTTACCTCAAGCAGGCAATTTTCTTTAATGTCTTTGATGATTCTAAAAGAAAGTTCTGAGCGTTGGGCGCTTCCTTTCGCTTTGTTGTAGGCTGTAACAACATTTTTGCGACTGTCTTTTTCCAGCCAGTGTTCAAGCACTGCTTCTTCTTTCGGGGGTCGTCGGGTTACAACTGCCCAGTAGATCTTTTCAATCGTCCGCTCTCTGAAAGCCTTGGTCATTCGTTCAAGTGCTTTAGAGGTTTTGGTAAGCATGACTACGCCACTTACAGGCCGGTCGATCCGATGTACCAAGCCCATAAAAACAGCGCCAGGCTTATTGTATTTTTCCTTCACATACTCCTTTGCGAAATCTATGAGTGACTCGTCACCAGTTTCGTCTCCTTGCACCAACATGCCGCCCGGTTTGTTGACGATCAGCAAGTGGTTATCTTCGAATAAAATTAGCTTTTTAAAATCCACGTAAATTGCGTTATGATCAAAGGTAGAAATTTATTGTTCAGTGCAGGTCTTGTAATTGCAGTTCTTAGCTTAACGTATTTTTGGTGGGTTAAGGCAGACAGGTCCTATGCAGCTTTTGAAATGACCTCTGAGCGCTCAGTTTTTGTGAAAGCAGGTACTTATAACAAAGGCAATATTGTTGGGATTCAGCCTTATATGGTGCCATCCGACTATCGGACTGCCGATGCCTTGTACGCCAAGTTGAACCGCTACCTTTCTATTGCGAAAAAAAATGGCTGCTTTACACCAGCAACTGTAGTAGTGTTTCCTGAGTACATAGGCACCTGGCTAGTAGCCATTAACGAAAAAGCGTCGGTATACACCACAAAGCTTTCGATGGAGGCGATGACTACCGTGGCTTATTGTCATCCCCTCTCATTTTTGCAAGGCTATCTTAGCAGCGATCAGGCAGATAAACTCACAGCCAGTCTTTTTAAACTTAAAAGTCAGGAAATGGCAAGCGCCTACCAAACCGTATTTAGCCGCCTGGCCAGAGAATACAATGCTACCATTGTAGCAGGGTCTATTGTACTGCCCACCCCAGAAATTGTGAATGGAGTGATTCAGGTGGATGGAGGACCGCTTCATAATGTCAGTGCCATTTTCGATCCTTCAGGTGAATTAGTTAAGCCATTAATGATAAAAAAACACCTCATTGATGAAGAGAAGACTTTTACACAAACGACTACGACTGAGCAGATCGATATGTATACTACTACTGCTGGAAGTATGGGGGCATTGATCTGTGCGGATTCATGGTACAGTGATAGTTATGAAGCAGTTGCCCAGGCCGATTTTGTAGTGGTACCTTCTTTCCTGGCAGGGAATGAGGTTTGGAATCAACCATGGAACGGCTACAATGGCGACCCGGCGCCCGCAAATGTCAGCACAAATGACATAGGTACACTGACAGAAGGTCAAGCATGGCAGAAATACGGAATGTTGGGTAGGGCGCCGGAGTTTGGCATAAAAACGGGCCTCAATATTTTTCTCAGAGGCCAACTTTGGGACCTGGGCACCAATGGACACCCACTTATCTTATCCGACGGCCAAGCAGAAATGATTGAAATTCCTGCTGATGGCGCTGCCATTGTCAATCTACAGTTTTAGTTAATTCTGACATCTTGTCACAACAAACGCCCAAAAAATCACTTGGCACAACCCTTGTTTAGCTATTGCAGTACAGATTGACATTTTAAAAGGAATAAAATAAATAATCATGGGAAAAATAATTGGAATTGACTTAGGAACGACTAACTCCTGCGTCGCTGTAATGGAGGGGAACGAGCCGGTGGTGATTCCTAACAGCGAAGGAAGAAGGACCACACCTTCAATTGTAGCCTTCCTGGACAATGGTAAAGGTGAGCGCAAAGTTGGCGATCCTGCCAAACGTCAGGCCATCACCAACCCACAAAATACAGTTAGCTCGGTGAAGAGATTCATGGGTAAAAAATACTCTGAAGTCGCTGCCGAACGCAAGAACGTATCTTACGGCCTTGAGTCGGGCAACAACGACACCGTAAGGGTGAAAATTGGTGACCGCAACTACACCCCTCAGGAACTTTCAGCAATGATCCTTCAAAAGATGAAGTCAACGGCTGAAGATTACCTGGGTACTGAAGTAAAAGAAGCGGTAATCACCGTGCCTGCTTACTTCAACGATGCTGAACGTCAGGCAACGAAAGAAGCTGGACAGATTGCTGGTCTTGATGTCAAAAGAATTATCAACGAACCTACTGCAGCAGCTCTTGCCTATGGCCTCGACAAGAAAAACAAGGACATGACTATCGCTGTGTATGACCTTGGTGGTGGTACATTCGATATCTCGGTGCTTGAGCTTGGCGACGGTGTTTTTGAGGTGAAGTCGACCAATGGTGATGTTCACCTTGGTGGTGATGACTTTGATTCAGTAGTCATCGATTGGCTGGCAGACGAATTCAAAAACGACGAAGGAATAGATCTTCGGAAAGATCCGATGGCCCTTCAACGTTTGAAGGAAGCCGCAGAGAAAGCAAAAATTGAGCTCTCTAGCTCTGCAAGTACCGAAATTAACTTGCCATATATCATGCCTGTTGACGGCATTCCAAAGCACCTTGTTCGCACGCTTTCACGTTCTAAGTTTGAGCAATTGACAGACGCATTGGTACAGCGTACGCTGGAGCCATGTCGCAAGGCATTGAAAGATGCTGGCATGAACCCTACCGAAATCGACGAGGTAATCCTTGTTGGAGGCTCAACACGTATTCCTAAGATTCAGGAAGAAGTTGAGAAGTTCTTCGGTAAAAAACCTTCTAAGGGTGTAAACCCAGATGAGGTAGTAGCAGTTGGTGCGGCCATTCAAGGTGGTGTTTTGACGGGTGAAGTAAAAGACGTACTTCTTCTTGATGTTACACCTCTTTCTTTGGGTATTGAGACAATGGGCGGTGTAATGACCAAACTGATTGAATCAAATACAACGATTCCTTCGAGAAAGTCTGAAGTGTTCTCAACAGCGTCTGACAACCAGCCCTCTGTGGAAATCCACATTTTGCAAGGTGAGCGTCCCATGGCGAAGGATAACCGTACGATCGGTCGATTCCACCTGGATAGCCTTCCACCAGCACCACGTGGCGTACCACAGATTGAGGTAACTTTCGATATTGATGCGAACGGTATTCTGAATGTGTCTGCTAAAGACAAAGGAACTGGAAAGGAGCAGAAAATAAGAATTGAGGCTTCTTCCGGCCTGACCGATGCTGAGATTGAAAAGATGAAAGCAGAGGCTAAGGCCAATGCAGACACTGATCAGGCTGAAAGAGAAAAGATAGACAAGCTGAACGGTGCCGACTCTATGATTTTCCAGACTGAGAAGCAGTTGAAGGAGTATGGTGAAAAGCTTTCTGCAGGCAACAAAACGGCCATTGAGTCGGCACTTGAAAACCTGAAGAACGCTCACAAGGCGCAGGACATTGCTGGTATCGATACTGCTACTGAAGCTTTGAACCAGGCATGGGCAGCAGCCTCGCAGGAGATGTATGCATCTACTGAAGGCGGACAACCAGGACCTGACGCAGGCCCTCAGGCCAATGCTGGTGACGGTGAAGCTAAAGCAGACAGTGATGTGTCTGACGTAGAATACGAAGAGGTAGACGACACCAAAAAGTAATCGTTTGCCCTGCATCATAGATCACGAAGCCTCTCAGGAAACTGAGGGGCTTTTTTGTTTTCTTGGGTCAATATCAGAAAGATGTTTTTCTTATAGCTACATTGCTTAACAAGTGGCATTTTTCTCAAATGAGAGTAAGCAAATTCTTAGGTGTTTTTCCCCTAATCTTCTTCTTTTTTGGCACCCAAGCCTACGCTCAGGATGCTCAAAAAAGAATGGAAATTAGTATTCCTGTCTTTCCGTGGGGTTTTGAGAATTATTATTTACAATTTCAATACTACGTGAAGCCTGGAAGAAGCTGGGTGGGAACAGTTGGCTATAAGGGTTATGAGTTTGCGGAGTTGGTTGGCCGAAATGGAAATTACAATGCTGGGAGACTTGATATAGGGCACCGTTTTTATACTACTAAAATAAGCTGGTTGCAGCTTTTTGCTACAGGAAATTTGAATATGGAGGTAGGAACGATAAGCTTCCGGCCCGAAACGCCTGTGCCTTCCGATTCATTGCAAATGAAAGGCTTGATGCTTGGTCCTGAACTGAATGTTGGTGGGAAGATTACTATTCTCAAGCGTGTGACTTTGACAGCCCTGGTTGGCTACAGGTATTACTTCAATACCTTTGATGCCGGTAAAATAACAAACAACCCCAGCTACTGGGCAACAGATGACTGGTTCAATCTCAGTGGGACCTGGGAGGGGAATAGAGATTTCGCTGTGAACGTGAAGAAAGGAACTTCGTTTGTGGCGCAATTAAATATAGGCTATGTATTTGGCGTTCGGAAGAGTAAGCGAGGTCCTGACATGAATTGATTTGCTATCTTTTTCTGCCTTCAAACTTTCGTCTTACTACCAATTGGACGGGCACTCCTTCAATCTTGCTTTCCAACCACGAAATGATATCCAGGTAAAGAAAAGCCCGCAGTTCAAAGGGTTCTTTCAGGGTATCTTCCAACCTTTCCTTCAATGCCTGGAATTCCTTCTTTATGTTTTCGGGGTACATACCTGGCACTTTTCGAAGCCATTTAATAATCTCCTTTTGAACTCCCTGAAGGTTATCCATTTTCACCAAAAACCTGTAGACAGACTTGATCTGATATTCTAATAGATCGCTGTTTCCCATTTCATAATGGGCAATAAGGTTGAGAATTCGGGCGAAACAATGAATGTCTTCCCGGAGGCTCACATCCTTCAGGTTGATGATTTTGTTGAGGTACTTTACTGCGTTTTTATTGTCGTCACTGCCAAAGTATAGGCAGGCTATTTTGTAGTAGAAAAGTAACACCCTGTGCGAATCAATCTTGTTTTCAAACTTTTCAATGATTTCCAGTACTTCCGGCACAATCACGACACCATCTGAAAACCGGCCCTCCATGAAAAAAAGGTTGATCTTGTCGTTGTAGTAGTAAAAGGCAAGGAGGCTCTGGATATTTTCATTTTGGCTAAAAAGTGACGAAGTCTTCAATTCTTCCAACACTATAAGATTCTCGGCAAACCTTGGGTAGTGCTGAATATTGAACAGTGCGGCCAACAGATTATGAAGTCCCTTGATGTACAAATCAGGCTTTTTTCGAATCATTGCAGGGTTGCTCTTGAATAGCTCTACCCAACGGTCTGCATAGCGGTAGCATTTCACAAAGTCCTGAATAATATAGTAGTACCAAACCATCGACTGGCAGAGATACACCTTTTCGTTGAAGCTAAGGGTATCATACTCATAGGCCGGAAGGTTACGTTTAAAGTAGTGTGTAATTACCCGATAGTCTTCTTCGTTTCTTACATAGCCCAGCTTGATATAAAGGCTATAAAGAGAAATGGAAAGGTTTGACAGCTCTTGTGTTTTGGCTATTATTTTGGTGACATGCCTCGACTCATTGACCAATTCTTCTGCCCGGTTGCCAATGCTACGGGTAATGTATTGTCCCTCGATTAGTTTTTCGAAATCGATGATTTCCAGCTGGAGAATTTCCTCGTTGTTTTCTGCAGCCTTTTGCTTCAGCTTGTCGAGAATTTTTAGACTTTGCTTATACAATCCCTTGTTGTACAACACTCGTGCGTAGTCGATTTGCTCTCTTACTTCAATTGGGTAGTCGTAGTTAATGTGAATCAACCGAAGGCTTTTCAAAACCTGGCCGTATAAATGTCCCTTTAAGTTAGAAATCTGCTGCGGATTGAGAGCTGGGGCTTTTTTAAAAATCAGCTTTTCATCGTAGTGATCAAGTGAGTCTATTGCATCAAACAGCGTCACGAACTTACTGTCTTCTTTAGCATTAACCCGCTTTGCATAAAGCTTGAAATTCCGTTTTTCGGCCTTGGTTAGCGACTGAATCAGTTGGAACAAAGCATCTGTTTCTTGTTTGGCCATTGTAGTATGAAAGCGCCAATATATCCTTTTTATTACAAATTTGGGGCATAGTTGTCTCTTTTTAGAATGTTGGCTGTCGTAGCGATTTTGAATTTTATCCTTTATCCACCATAAAGTTCAGGTAGATTTGTTCAGAAGAAATATTGAACAAGACCCTTCACCGGGAATTGTTGAAAAAAAACAACAAACCATAGTATGAGCAAAGATCGAGTCTACATTTTTGACACTACACTTAGAGACGGCGAGCAGGTTCCTGGCTGTCAGTTAAATACTGAAGAAAAGGTAATTGTTGCTAAGCAGCTTGAAGCGCTGGGCGTTGATGTAATAGAGGCGGGGTTTCCCGTTTCAAGCCCGGGCGATTTTAACTCCGTTGTTGAAATTTCCAGAAATGTAACAGAGCCAGTGGTATGTGCGCTAACACGAGCCAAAGTAGTAGATATAGATTGTGCTGCTCAAGCACTTCATTTGGCCAAAAGAAAAAGAATTCATACAGGCATAGGATCGTCTGATATACATATTCAGCACAAGCTGAAGTCAACACGTGAAAAGGTATTAGAGCAGGGTATTTCCGCTGTCAAATATGCACGTCGTTTCGTGGATGATGTAGAATTCTTTTGTGAGGATGCAGGCAGGGCAGACCTTGAATTTCTTGCGTTGATGGTGGAAGGCGTAATTGCTGCGGGTGCCACCGTGGTGAATATACCAGACACCACCGGTTACACACTGCCATGGCACTTTGGTGAGCGCATCAAATACTTGTACGACAATGTACCCAATATTGACAAGGCCATCATTTCAGTGCATTGTCATAATGACCTGGGAATGGCCACGGCAAATTCCATATCTGGCCTCGCTAACGGTGCCCGTCAGGTAGAGGTCACCATTAATGGCATTGGTGAAAGAGCTGGTAATACCTCATTGGAAGAAGTGGTAATGACCCTAAAATCGCACCCATACCTTAACCTTGAGACTAATATCAACACCAAAGGTATTTATGCCATGAGCAAAATGGTGTCGCACATGATGAACATGCCGGTGCAGCCGAATAAAGCGATCGTTGGCAAAAATGCATTTTCTCATTCGTCTGGTATTCACCAGGATGGTTTCCTTAAGCACAGAGAAAATTACGAGATCATTGACCCTGCTGATGTAGGCGTGCCTTCCTCGTTGATCCTACTTACGGCCCGTAGCGGCAGAGCAGCACTTACCCATCGTCTGCAGGTGCTTGGTTATAAGTTCGATAAAGATGAAATGGAAGTTATCTACATGCACTTTCTCGAAATGGCCGACCGCAAAAAGCAGATCGAAGACGAAGATTTGTTTGAACTGGTAAAGATTGATGAAGTAGACGCTTTGCTAAGTACCAAAGCAGGAAAAGGCAAAGACGTACTTTAAATAAAAAATAGAGGGCTCAATTGCCGACCGATCTGGTGGGTAATTGAGCCTAACATCTCCCACAAACTCTATTCGTTTTCCTCCTAAGTTGGCAGGCAGCGTTAGGTAAATCCTGTAGCGACTACCTCTATGACTGATGAATTCAATCAAACGATGCCAGCTGCGTATCAAGATATTGCTACGGCCACAGAGAGTGCAGGATTCTCCATGGCTTCTGATCTACTGACCGGCGCATTGCTTAGGACCCTGGCAGCATCTAAACCAAGTGGCACTTTTCTTGAACTAGGGACTGGCACCGGGCTTTCTACCTCCTGGATACTTGACGGAATGGACCAAAAGTCTTCACTTATTTCCCTGGACAATGATGAACACTTTTTAGGAGTCGCTTCTGATTTTCTGGGAAGTGACTCCAGACTAAAACTGGTGTGTTCTGATGCCGAACAGTGGCTCATTACTAATACGCATTTGACATTTGACTACATCTTTGCAGATACCTGGCATGGTAAATACCTGTCGCTTGAAGCGACACTCGCCATGCTCAAGCCGGGAGGACTGTATATTATAGACGATATGCTGCCTCAATCCAACTGGCCGGACGGACATGACAAAAAAGCAGTAAGATTGATTGAGGCACTGGAGAAAAACGAAAGATTGCTGCTTACTAAATTAAGCTGGTCAACTGGAATTATTGTAGCCGTCAAAAAAGCTTGAGGTAAAAAAAAGGCTCCAGTGATTGGAGCCTTTCAATTATTTAAGTCGTGCGCTTATTTCATCGATTTTTGCTTTGGCATCTTCTCTGCCAAGGTCAAAAGCTTTTTGATAAAGCTCTAGTGCTTCTCGGTACGATTCCTTCTTCTTTTTTGGAGCCAGTTGAGTACGACGGGCAGCTTCCTCTGCTGCTTGTGCTCTCAGATAGTAGGAGTCTGCTTGAGAAACCTTAGACTGAGTCAGTAGCTCTGTGATACGTGTTTCCAGCATGGCCAGCTCCTGGCGCTTAGCTTCAATTTGCGAAGATCGGTCGGCAAGTTCTGTGTTCTGGAACTCCACAATATTGATCAGTTCCTGATTTTTTTCCCTGTACTGTTCAACTGTCGCTTCCAACTGTGCAATCTGCGCAGTCTTTTCTTCCAATTGTTTCTTTAGTCGTGAGATCGAAGTTGAGTAAGTCCTGTTCGATGAATTGGACTTGGCCATGCTTTTTTCTAGTTCATCAATCTTCTTTTCAGAGTCCATCACATATTGATTCAGCTCGCTTAATCGTGTAGTGAAATCATCATACGTGGTTCCCATTTCCATGTTGACTTTCAAGGCATTTCTATTGTTGTCAATAGAGTCAAGAAGAACACCGACATTTTCAAGAACGGCGGCCATTTGACGCTGAAAGGCTAGTTCAGTATTCAGGGAATCAACTTTTCCCTGTAAGGTTTCATTTTCTTGCTTTAGGCCGCAAGAGGCCAAGAGAGTGGCACTAATTGTTAATACCGCCAATTGATTTTTCATACTTTTTGTTGCAGTTTGCTTTGCGTCGCAAAATTAGATAAAAGATAAATGTACCGTTTGAATTCTCACTTAATTATTTTTAAGTCAATGAGTTAATCCAAAGGATCAAAGCTTAGTTGTGCGTAGGTAGGTCGATAAGATTTATCTGCAAATTTAAAGAAAAAATAGATCAATAAGGAAAATTGAGAAAGCGAATGAACGCAAGCGATCTACTTTGAAAGCTTAATTTGGGAGTGATTTTACCCGATCAAATTCATCATCATAGTCATGTCTCAGCGTCCCGAAAAGCCTGTCCCACCAAAGGAAATAAAGTCCGTAGTTACCGACGAAATACTTGTGATGCTGGTTATGATTAACTGAGGTGTTCAACCATCTGCCGAGCCAGGTGCGCTGAAAGTTTTTAGGGTAGAGTTCAAAACCAAGGTGGCCATACACATTGTACATCATCATCAATGCTAGCCAGATTAATATTGCTGACCGATGCACAGGAATAGAAAAAACGATCACATAGATGACAGAAGCTTCGACTATTGCTTCCGCTGGTTGGAATGACAACGCAGCCCAGGGAGAGGGGTTTGTCGAAAGATGATGGACGCGATGAAACGCCCTGAACAATTTCGGGTGGTGCATGATTCTGTGCATCAGGTAAAAGTAGGCGTCATGAATCAGGAGCATGAGGAAAATACTCAAAACGAAGTAGGCCCATCCGTACGCTGCTATGTCTGTGTAGTGTTTGGTATGAGGTCGAATCAAAGGTGTGAAAGTACTCAGCGCAACACCCCAGAATATAAGGATTGTGAGTACACTATAGCCTATTTCGCGAAAGTAGTCCTGGTTTTTTGGAAAATGTATTTGAATTTTTCGTTTCCCCCATTTGCTCTTCCAGATTTTGTAGAATAGAAAAAAAGCAAAGCTGGCAACAAGAAAGTACCGGAGGCTTATGACGAGGAGAAGAAAGTAGTATTTGTTGTCCATCGGTTAACAGGCTTAGGTTAAATGTACAAATTTGTCTTAGAAGTTAAAGTCGGTACGAGGTGACCTTTATACTTTGTTGTGTAAAAGGATACAATAACTGCCGCAGCAACTGGTGCATCATAAGGGCAGTTAAAAATACATTTGCGCTACCACCTAATTTCGTACCTTTCGCCCTGAAATTTTCAGAACATGTCGGAAAAGCGTCCCGCCGCCCTGGGTTTTATTTTCATTACTCTTTTGATAGACGTTACGGGTCTTGGTATTATTATACCTGTCATACCAAGTCTGATTCAGGAGCTTATCAAAGGTGACCTAAGCGAAGCGGCACTTTATGGTGGCTGGTTGATGTTTGCCTATGCTGGGATGCAGTTTTTATTTGCACCTGTTTTGGGTGGCTTAAGTGATCATTTTGGCAGGCGTCCAGTATTGCTGGCGTCCCTGTTTGGGTTTGGTGTCGATTATCTGCTGCTGGCTTTCGCACCAACGATTTGGTGGCTTTTTGTCGGCCGATTACTGGCAGGTATTACCGGAGCCAGCTTTACTACTGCCTCAGCCTATATCGCTGACATTAGCACGCCGGAGAAGCGTGCTCAAAACTTTGGGATTATTGGGGCAGCTTTTGGCCTTGGCTTTATCATAGGCCCGGTCATTGGTGGGCTTTTAGGTCAGTTTGGTCCGAGAATTCCATTTTTTGCAGCGGCTGCTCTTGCCCTGTTAAATTGGATGTATGGCTATTTCGTTCTTCCTGAGTCGCTGCCGGCAGATAAACGACGACCATTTAATATAAAGAGAGCCAACCCACTGGGTTCTTTGAAGGGATTGTTCAACTACCCAAAAGTATTGGGCCTGGTAGGAGCCTTTTTCTTTATTTACCTGGGAGGGCATGTGAATCAAAGTACCTGGGCTTATTTCACTATGCTAAAGTTTGGTTGGGATGAAGCCTGGGTTGGATATTCACTAGGTTTTGTAGGTTTAACCGTGGCAATCGTTCAAGGAGGCCTCATTAGATTAGTGGTTCCTAAAATTGGTCAATGGAACGCAGTTTTTGTAGGCCTGTTTTTCTATATAATTGGTTTCCTTTTATTTGCTTTTTCTACTCAGGGATGGATGATGTTCGCCTTTATGGTACCATTTGCCTTAGGTGGTTTTGCTGGCCCCTCCCTGCAAAGCCTTATATCGGCCCAGGCACCCTCCAATGAGCAAGGCGAGCTACAAGGTGCTTTAACCAGCCTGACCAGCGTGACGTCCATTATAGGGCCGCCGGTGATGACTTATCTGTTTGCTTACTTCACAAGCGATGATGCCATCGTGTATTTTCCGGGTGCCGCATTTCTTGCGGCGGCTATTGTTACGATTGTAGCGGTTTTCCTTGTCATCCCATCCTATTTAAAAAGGGATCATTAAACTACTGATCGCCGTCATCGTCAAGAATTTCGATGTCATGGATCAGCACCTTCTTGGCAATAGCGCGGCCTGTAGTTGTTGCGGCCAGACCTCCCTCCGCTGTTTCCTTGTAACGGGTTTCCATTGCCTGGCCAATTTCTCCCATCGCTTCTACACATTCGTCGACAGGAATAACGCTGCTGACATCGGAAATAGCAATTTGTGCCGATGAATTGGCAATAGCCGCGGCACTGGCATTGCGAACCACACAAGGTACTTCAACCAAGCCTGCTACAGGGTCGCAAACCAAGCCTAGCATGCATTGTACTGTGATGGCTACGGCATTAAAAACCTGATCTATATTCCCGCCTAAGCAATAAACAATCGCACCTGATGCCATTGCTGCTGCACTTCCTGTTTCTGCCTGACAGCCCCCAACAGCTCCGGAAATAGAAGCTTTTTGCTCCATAATTAGGGCAATACCTGCCCCTACGAGCAGCCCCTCCAGGATTTTTTGGTCGTCCAAATGGTGAAGCTCTTGCAGCGTAACAAGTGTGCCGGGAAGAATGCCTGATGCGCCAGCAGTAGGGGCTGCTACCACGCGACCCATGCAGGAGTTGACCTCCTTGGCTGCAAGAGCCCTGGAAACCAGTACCTGAAACTCCTTCGAAAGTACGGAAATAGGGTTGTTGTAGACCTTTTTAGCTCCGTTGTTGATCATGCCGGAACGCGAAGTCATGTTTTCGGAAAGACCTGTTTGCACGGCATCTTTCATTACGTCGTAGGCTGTCTGCAAACCACTCCAAACTTCTTCGGCTGTTTTGTTTTTTTGCTGAACCTCATAGTTGATCACAGGTTCAAAGAGCTTGAGATTTCGATCCTGACATTCTTTTTTCCAGGAGACGAAGTTTTCGAACAGTATACCCATATCAGCTCATTTTGTTATTCAACAAAGGTAACGAAAAAGCAGTCTGTATATCAGTATGTACCAAGTTGCTTCTTCTGTTGATAATTCTGGATGGAAATATGCGAAGGCTGACTAACTTTGCCGCATGCAATTGAAGAATGACCTGATCCTCCGGGCAGCCAGAGGAGAGATGACCGAACGAACGCCTGTATGGATGATGAGACAGGCAGGTAGGATTTTGCCCGAGTATAGAGCTGTAAGGAACAGCCTCAGTGGCTTTATCGAATTAGTAAAAACGCCACAATATGCCGCGGAAGTAACCGTGCAGCCTGTCGATATTTTGGGTGTCGATGCAGCCATTATCTTCTCCGATATACTGGTGATACCCGAGGCCATGGGTTGTCCCTATGAAATGGTGGAAAAAAGAGGCCCTTATTTTCCGAACACGATAAGTTCACAAAAAGATGTAGACCAATTGCGGGTGGCCGACGGAGATACCGACCTTGGCTATGTATTGGAGGCTATCAAGTTGACAAATAAAGAGCTTGATGGCAGAGTACCTCTGATCGGTTTTGCCGGAGCACCCTGGACACTTTTCTCTTACATGGTGGAAGGATCGGGAAGCAAAACGTTTTCAAAGGCACGCGGATTACTTTATACCAACCCTGCCTTGGCTCACAATGCGCTCGAAAAGATCACCCTAAGTACAATCAGCTACCTCAAAGCCCAGGTAAAAGCTGGAGCCCATATGCTGCAAATTTTCGACTCTTGGGCCGGCGTGCTGCCACCTCACCATTACAATGAGTTTTCACTTGCCTATATCAAAAAGATATGTGAGGCCATCCCGGAGGTTCCTGTAACAGTTTTTGCCAAGGGTGCATTCTTCGCGATGAAGGAACTTGGTCAACTGCCTTGCGCAACAATAGGTCTTGATTGGAACATGAATATCGCAGAATCACGATCCATCGTAGGCGCTGATAAAACCTTGCAAGGAAATATGGACCCATGCGCATTGTACGGCAGTTTTGACGATATTAAGAAGGCAACTAGTAAAATGCTTAAAGCTTTTGGTCCTCATCGCCATATTGCCAACCTGGGGCATGGTGTTTACCCCGATACCGATCCGGAAAAAGTGAAATGTTTTATCCAGACTGTTAAGGAATACAGGCACAGTTAACGTGCCAGCGAAAGATATTTGATCATTTTTTCATGAAGGATCTCTGGCACGAAGGGCTTTGTAACGAAGTCGTTCATGCCAGCGCTCAGAATATCACTTTCAATATCGGCGGGCACTGCAGCCGTGATGGCTATAATAGGCACTGTTTTGTTCTTGTTTCTTATTTTCTGGGTCGCCTCATAGCCATCCATTATTGGCATCTGTAAGTCCATCAGAATGAGATCAAAGGCTTCTTGCTCATATTTGTCAACGGCTATTTGACCATTGTCAGCGATCTCGACACTTGCGCCCCATTTCAAAAGAAACTTTTTTACAACCAGCACATTTATCTTGTTGTCTTCCACCACAAGAATCCTTTTTCCTGTGACAATTTCCGGGTCGAATACCTCCGAAATTTGAGGCGCCGGAACCTTTTTTGCCTGCTTTACCAAACCAAACCACTGACTAAAGTAGAATCGTGAACCTTCGCCTGGCGTGCTTTTGAATTGAATGTCGGAACCCTGAATTTTCAGCAATCGCCGTATGATACTAAGCCCCAGGCCTGTGCCACCATACTCACGGGTAGTGGAAGCATTGCCCTGTGAGAAACTTTCAAAGATCAAGTCTTTTTGCTTTTCTTCGATACCAATACCGGAGTCCACTACCTCAAATAGTAGCTTTATACTGTCTTCATGTTTCTCTACTACAGACACCTCGACATGGACAAATCCTGCCGAGGTAAATTTGAATGCGTTATCCAATAAGTTGGCTATGACTTGCTCAAGCCTTTTTTTGTCGCACAAAATATAGTCTGGTACGTCGTCAGCAACCTTCAATTCATAATCAAGTTTTTTGTCGCTAGCACTTTTTGAAAAAGACTTGAAAACAGTTTCAAGAAATGCTTTGAGTGACGTTTTTTCAACATTGAGGTCAATTTTACCCGAGTCGATTTCACTAAAATCAAGAACATCATTGATCATAGTCATTAGGCGCTCGGCAGAAAACTTTAGCGTAGCAAGGCTAGCTTTCTGGCTTTCCTTTGGCTTATCGTCTATCAAAAAGTGGGTCATCCCCATCACAGCATTTAATGGTGTTAACATTTCGTGCGACACGGTCGACAAAAACTCAGTTCTTGCCCGAGAGGCTTTTTCAGCTTTTGCTTTCGCTTCTTTCAAATGAAAGGCGAAGCGAAAAGAAAGTACAAGTCCTTGAAAAAAGAAGAACGTAAGATGGGCGATAAAATTAAAAAGCACCACCCTTGGCGTGAGTCCGAAATAGACCAGTACATTATAGCTGACGATAGCAAACATGGTAAGCTTAGCAACCAAAGCATAAACACCACCTGGCCTGCCATGAATCGTAGCCAGCACAACAACATAAACAGCGTATAGGATGCCGCCAAGTAGTAGGTATAGATAGTACGGCAACACCGAAGTAAATAGCAGGATAGGGCCAACCACGGTGAGAATAGTTAGCACTAGCGTTATCAATAAAAAGCCCTTGAATGCGGGTTTGTATATTTCCTCTGGATAAAGACTTAGTAAATATCGCGCAAAGAAGTACAAGCCTATGAAGACGCTGAGATGCTCAATGCGTAAAAGAATACCGTATGGGATATTCTCCCAAATGATATTAATAGCGTAGATATCTGAAGTGATGTTTCTGAAGCTGTAGGCAAAGCAAAATAGAGCAAAATAAAGCATGGGCTTATCATGGCGGCCGAACAGGTACAGTCCAAAAAAGAAGATTCCACCCATAAACATGGCGCCGGCAAGGATCCAGTCATACGCAAGCTCCATCTCTTTGGCTCGGGTGAGCTGCATTTCTTCTCCGAGAGTGATGCTTTGTGAGCTACCCCCTTTTCGGTGAAGAAAATTGGCTACTTGCAATACCAGGTGAAGTGTATCGGATGAAACCCGAAGCGGTTTGGTTTTAGGATATGCTTGAGGGGTGTAATCATCTTTGGTAGTTGCTACTTTGCCATTACGTGTAAATGACTTCCCGTTCAAAAAAAGTTGGTAGCTCGAGTAGAAATCTTCTACCCACAACATTAGTTCCGGATGCCCTGCGGGTAGGTAAACGGTCAATGAGTAGGTCGCGAAGCCTTCGCGGTTGAGGACGATGCCGTCTGAGACAGCCCCATTCCAAAGTTTTGGAAAATAGAAGTACTGCTTGGGCGATTTCTGCGTAAGGATCTCCGATGGATTGAGCAGCTTATTCCAATAGAACGACCATTCGCCGTCGAGCTTCACGGGGCCTTGCTTGTCGAAGTCCCATTCTCTTAAGTCCATAATCCCCTCAGAGGCAAGGAGAGCTCCTTTTTCAGCCCGGATGGGAGAAGAAATGAAGGTCATCAGCACACTTATACAGAAAAAAATCCGTGACATAATGGAGCCAAAAGAGACTCAATATATATTTATTGTTTAACAAATGTGACTTGGGCCAATCGAATAAGTGCAGATTAGACTTGTATTGTCTTTGTAGTTCATCGTAGATTGGCATATGGTTACTTCAGATATTGGAACACTTAGAAAAGTAATTGTTCACCGGCCGGATGAAGGCATTGAGTGGGTGACTCCGTTCAACAAGGCTGAATTGCTTTACGACGACATCGTTTTTTTGCCCAAAATGCAAGAAGAGCACCTTCTTTTAACGGGTGTGCTTTCTTTCTTTGCCGGACAGGAGAATGTTTTTGAGTTTACTGAGCTTTTACAAGATGTGCTGAAAGACGGTCGCCTGAAGGCCTTGTTATTGGGTGAAGTATTTAAACTTGAGAATCTTCCAGCAGAGACCCAGTTCATCTTGCAACAACTAACACCTGAAGAGTTGGCCAAAGCCCTCATAAGTGGTTATAAGGGAGAAACTGGCGTTCTGCTTAATCCGGTGCCTAATCTTATTTTCACCAGAGATATTGGAGCCGTCGTTAATAATTTTGTGATCACTTGCCAGGCTGAAAAAATGCCACGAAAGAGAGAGAACATACTCACTTGGTTCATTACGCATCACCATCCGGTTTTTACTGGGAGTGCCTACAAGTACCTCGACCTGTGTTCTTCTGCTGATCATTTAGCCATCACACTTTCTAACCGGGCCGAGACGATTGAAGGTGGCGATATAATTCACTTAAGCCCTAACCATTTATTGATAGGCTGTAGTGAGAGAACAAATATGGTGGCCCTTTGGAGAATCAGGGAGCAATTGAGGGAACATCATGTAGTAGAGAAATTTACGATTGTCGATATACCCAAGGAAGAGTACTGTATGCATATCGACACAATTTTTTCCAAGGTAAGTGACCATGACTATGTGCTCTATGAACATGTATTGCAGGATCCCAAGCAGATAAGCATCGAAAGCTTTGACCTGCAGGGAGGCACCTCCGAGCGATTTGATACCATCAAAGACTTGATATTGGCTGAGGACCCTAAAGCACGCTTTGTTTCCTGTGGAAACGGCGAGTATCCTTACGACCAGCGTGAGCAATGGAGCAGTGCTTGCAATTTTGTAGCGGTAAAACCTGGGGTGGCAGTTACCTACCGGAGGAACACCAAAACGATAGAAGGCTTTATTGGTCTTGGTTATTCAGTAATTCCAGCAGAGGTGTTTCTTGAGCAAACCAAAGACGGTAAAATTGACAAAGAGACAATAGAGAAAACCATTATTACCATCCCTGCTGGTGAGCTTAGCAGAGGAAGCGGTGGACCTCATTGCTTGACTTTCCCTATCGAAAGGGGCTGAAAATTATGCATAGGTTCTGGCGGGGTGTCCTCCCCCGCCAAACTGATCAGCTGGGTGTACCTGCCGCTGCCAAGAGCGCCTTCACCCACCAGCCTTCACCAATACCGCCCAGTCCTTTTCCAATTCCGCCGGTGGGGCTCCCAGCGAGCGAACGTCGCCCCCCTCCACCGTCTTAAGATCAGTTTGAATTAACTCTCCTCCGGTTCTCGGATTGTACCAGCCAACTTCAAAAGAGCCCTCAACGCCTCTAAGGTCAAGCGATCCTTCGCCACCAATTGGTAGATACAATACATAGATTTCACCTGGTTTTGCAAAACAAAAGGTGTTTTCTCCCGACAATTCATCGTGGCTTTCCATTTCGGAAAACGGCAGCTGTTGCTGGAAGAAGTCAAGTGCCACCCTGGTATAGTCCCACATGCGGTCTCTGGAACGCCAATCTTCACAGCCCAGGTCATTGTCATGGTTAAGATAGCCGAAATACCACTCCACACCACCACCACCTGCCATCAGGTTGCCCCATAGCACCGAGACTCTGACAGTATCCTGGTTGTTGTCTTCCCGGTCGTCGGGATCCAGCCCACGGTTGGCGGGGCCAATTTCGTCGATATTCACCACCCAGGGGTGCCCAGCATCAGCTGACTTCTTCACCCAATGTTTGGTGTCATCATGAGAATCGCCAATGTACCCGATCTGGATAGAAGGCCCATCAAGGCTTGAATGCCCCAACAGCCTGTCGAACATTTCGTGGCGCAGTTCCTTGTGGGCGTGCGTATGAATGACGACGTAATTTTGGTAGGGATCATGGGCTTTGAAGTAGTCGGTCATGGCCTTTTGCTGCTCCGGTGTTTGTCCATTGGGTGTGAAGCTGGCCGGACCGTTTTCTTCTCCCATGTTCCAGGTCACAGCCAGGTGGTGCCCGAAGCGGGCGATCAGTTCCCGGTAGTACAGCTTGCGTTGAGGGCCGGTGTCGCCGTCGTCCAGTAGCTTCTCATTTTCTGTTTCCTGGGTAACAATATGGAGCATCATGCCCTGGCGCTCCATGTGGTCAAATACTACTTCCCATTGGTCCAGCTTGCTGCAATCGAAGCGAGTGCGTTCGTCGTAACCGGTATAAGGCCACACATCTTTACCATCGCCCTCAATATTCATGGTGAGGAAGTAGATAGAATTCATGCCTTTGCTGGCCAGGTAGTTGATGCCACCAATCAGGTTTTTACCTTTGTTGCCCTGCCAGGTGGGGTCGCCTGCTTTCCAGTCGGCGGCGTGAGGGGCATACTTGTGTAACGTGGCTTTATTCTCGGCTTCCCCTGATCTGTTTTCACCTTCTGTTGCTTTGTGGGTGCCATCAAAGTCGGCGTAGCCGAGTAAATCTTCCGGGCTGTCTGCACCACCTTTGAGGTAAAATTCCCCGGTTTCCTGAAATTGAAGGTAGCGATTTCCGACGTATGCCAATCTGCCTTTGGCACGGAGATCGGGTAGTTGATAGTTACCTGCTGACAAGACTATTTTGCCCTCCTCGCCATCAAACACAGCTGGTTCACCGGCTTTTGGGTCATCACTCACGGCAATATCAGTGCCCGTACGAAAGGAAACCTGGTAGCTCCATTCCCCTTCTTCATCAGGGCGGAAATGTACCTTCCATACTTTGCCGGAAGTAGCGCTGGTTTCGCCAGCATCGCCATCGGCGGCATAATAGCCGGGCACCAGTAATTTCTTCAGCCCCTTTGAAAACACGACGTTGAGCCGGTAGTCGGTGAAGGGGTTTTTGGTGGCATCTTCGGCGGTTTCTGGGCCTTCGAAAGAGAGGGTGACCTTGTCCCACTTGGTGGCTTGGAGGGGTTCTTTGCTGGTGCAACTGGAAAGCAACGCAATGAAAAAAGCAACTGATAGAATTGAAGTAGAAAATTTATGCATAGTGATAGGTACAATTACTTCCTTCAACTTACGATAAATTGGGCAGAAGGCATAGGAATTTTCGGTCTGAGCAGCCAGGCTTTTATCCATTTTTAGAGGCTCGAACGGGTTGTGCGTTTTCTTCGTCAGATATGCGCAGGCGCTTTAAAGTATTGGAAAAGGAAATAAATTGATAGAGATTTAAAATGGTGATTTGGCTAAAAGCTAAATCGAATCGCTGGCATTAGTTTAACAATAATGAGAACTATCACAATAAAGAATGCTGCTAGTATTGCCTTGATGACCCTAACTCTAATGGCATGCCAGTCGCCGGCATATATATCAGGAAGATTAGATGGCGTAGAAAATGAAGGCATAAAGGTTTATCTGATTGAACCACTGACCTTACGGGAGGTAGCTGCTTCCTATTTCGGAAAAGTCATAGATTCTGCTGTAGTAGATTCTGATGGCAGCTTTGAGTTCCGCAACTTGCCAAAAACTAAAGACCCCGTATTGTTAGAATTAGCCATACAGCTATCCGGAAAGGCTCCTAATTATTTGCAAACTGATGATCCAGTTAGGTCTAACTATATGCCAATTCTATGGCAATCGGGAGAGCCTCTTCGAATCGCTGCCAAATTGGATGAGTTTCAAAAAAGTTTTTCAATTGAACGGCCGTCAGAAATTAACAAGGCTTTGTTAGACTTGAGGGATGTCAACGAAAAAGCTTACCGAACCTATCTTGCAGGAAAACATTGGCAAGTTGAAGATGGCAGTCAATTGTTGGAGAAGGAACAAGCTATCCTACAATATCAAACAGAGCTAATAAATTTCGCAAATAGTATTCAGTATCTTATGCCGGCTTTGGTGGCATTAAGATGGGTAAGTCCAGAGAATGATTATGAACGTGTTCCTGAATTTTTAGTGAGTCAATGTGATAAATGGAAGAAAAGACAGCCGGATCATCCATGGGTAGAACAGCTTTGTAATGAAAGTGACCCTTCTAATTTACCTGTTTTAGTAGGAGATGTATTTCCAAATCTCAAGTTTACCTTACTATCAAAGGATACAATTTCTCTTAAGGATCAATTGGGCAAAAAGCTAACTATTATAGACCTGTGGGCATCCTGGTGTGCTCCTTGCCGAAAAGAAAATCGTGAAGTTTTAGTGCCTATTTGGAATGATTATCATAACCAGGGTGTACAAATTATTGCCTATGGTCTGGAAAGTGATGAGTCTGTCTGGAGAACAGCTGCAGAGCGTGATGGGGCAAATCGATGGCTGCAGGCATCAGATTTACAGGGAGATGACGCTCCGCTCTTAAGAAAAATCCGTGTTCGTACCATTCCGGCCAACTTTATTCTTGATGATAAGGGTGTGGTCATAGCTAAAAATATTCATGGGAAGGCTTTAATGGATTTGGTAAAAAGTCATATGAAAAAGGGATAAGAAACCAATGTCCCAATGTCATCAAAATAATGGTCGAGATGGTAGTAAATTCAAGGGTCTTAGCCCGCTTCAACTTCTCGGCATGACAGAAAACTGCCCCGCATTCGGATACTATTCTTATACTTCCCGTTATGGCAATTAGTTCGATATGATAGATAGAAGTAGGTAAAAAAGATCCACCTGACAAGAAGGCACACTCCTTAACCGGTCTCGAGTACTTCGGTGTACAACTTGAGGCAATAGACACATCGGTTTCCACTCTCCAAGCAGTTTTTCCCATCAAAAATTGCTTACTTGTGAACATTTCAAACGCTATTAACACTTTGACTCATGAGGTCCAGATTTGTCTACTTGCTTGCATTCAGCCTATTTGCCATAACCACCTGCCATTCGCAGGTGAAGTATGATCCTAACTGGGAGTCGCTGGACAAGCGACCCACTCCTCAGTGGTGGACCGACGCAAAGTTTGGCATTTTTATTCACTGGGGACTTTATGCAGTGCCTTCCTATACCAAAGTGGGTAATTACTCCGAGTGGTATTGGAACCAATTGGCTATAGAGCCAGCAAACAGGCAGAGCAATAGTTACAAGGTGCACAAGGATGTAAAAGACTTTCACGAAAGGGTGTACGGCAAGGCATTTAGTTACCAGGATTTCGCTCCCATGTTTAAAGCAGAGCTTTTTGATCCTGAACAATGGGCGGCACTGTTCGAAAGGTCGGGGGCGAAATACATTGTGCTCACCTCCAAGCACCACGACGGCTATACACTTTGGCCAAGTGCCGAGGCCGACCGTTCCTGGGGCAGGCCATGGAATAGTGTTGACACCGGGCCGCAGCGCGATTTGCTAGGTGAACTCACTGATGCGGTGAACGAAACCAGCGTCAAAATGGGCATCTATTTTTCTATTTATGAGTGGTTCAACCCCCTTTATAACACTGACAAATCGTTGTACGTTGATAAACATTATATCCCTCAATTCAAGGATGTGGTGAGCCGCTACAAGCCTGCGGTGATCTTTTCCGATGGCGAATGGGAAGAATCAGACAAACTTTGGAAAAGTGAGAGCCTGCTGGCCTGGCTGTACAACGAGGCACCCAACAAAGATTATGTAATCGTCAACGATCGTTGGGGGAAGGACAGCCGCCACCAGCATGGCGGCTATTATACCACTGAGTACGGAGCAGGGCTACCCAATGCTACCCACGCCTGGGAGGAAAGTCGTGGCATGGGCTTTTCGTATGGCTACAACAGGGCGGAGAGCATCGAAGACTACAACTCCGCCAAGGCCCTGATTTTCATGCTTATTGACATTGTAAGCAGGGGGGGTAACTTTTTACTTGATATCGGACCAACCGGCGACGGGCGCATTCCTGTTATTATGCAGGAGCGGCTGGTGGAAATGGGTGAGTGGCTGAAGGTCAACGGAGAAGCTATTTACGGCACCACAACCTGGAAGAAAACTGAGCAGTGGAGCGAGGGAGAGCAATATGAAGTGAAAGGGGGGCAATACCAGGTGCTCGACTACGATATCTTAAAGTTGACGGTGAGCCCTGAGGAGGGCAAAGCAGTAAAGGAGGTTTTCTTCACCAAAAAGGGCAACGCTGTGTACGCTATCTCACCTAAATTCCCAACCGGCCAGTTGGTGATCAAAGACCTCCAGGCAGCTTCGGGGGCCAGGGTAACTTTATTAGGTTATGCTCAAACCATCAAATGGAAGCAACAAGGCAAAGACCTGGTGATTTCCGTGCCCAATGTGAGGCCCGGCGAAATGGCTGTCGACTACGGCTTTGTGTTTAAAGTCGATAACGGAAAGTAAGTGGAGCTAACCGTGAATTGGGTCGCACAACCCAGCCGGTAATTCTTGCTTTACCTAAAATCAACGCAGTTCCATTCGGCTTTTACCACTACTCAAAACTCAAATGCTGCGAAATGAAGGGCAGCGTTTTGGTTTGGATGCGTTCGGCGATACGGTTGATGTGGTTGCCCTCATAACTTTCGTACATGTGAGGTATTTGGTACGTCTCCAGCAGTTCGTGCAGCTTTTTGGTAGACCTGCTGATCCCTTCATCTTGCAGTCCGGCATCCATGCCAATAGCTTTTAGCTTTTTTAGGTTGGGAATATACTGCTCGACGACATAGAGGGTCCGGTTCGCTGTGATTTTGGCCTGGATCTCTGGTCGCATTTCAGCATTTGCAAACGGCAAATCGAGATAGAAAGGGGGTTTATTAGGGTTTGGTGCCCAGGCAGAGGAAGAGGCCATATTGGCCTTCGCTAAGAAAGAGGCTTCGTCCAGCTGTTCCAGCGTCGTAATGCTTTCAATATTTTTCATCATCTCGGCATTGGGCACCGTGGTACCTTCCATGCAACAGGCGCTTAACAGATAAATGGCTGAATAGACATCAGGATACTTCATTCCCAGCCTTATGGTGCCATAGCCACCCATTGAATGCCCTGCCAGTCCACGACTCTGGGCATCAGCAATGGTTCGGTAGTTGGCATCTATAAAAGCTACCAATTCTTTCACTACGAATGTTTCCCAATCACCGATGGTGACTGAGCTGGAGTACATACTGCCCTTAAACCGATTGTAGGCGTTTGGCATCACAACGATCATTTCTTTTGTTTGCCCATCCTCCAGCGCTTTATCGATTACCTGATGGAGGTTTATCCAATGCTCCTCCCAGCCAAACCATTGACTATCATTATCAGTAAATCCGTGTAACATATAGAGTACAGGGTAATGCCGATTGGGTTCATCTGAGTAGGAGGGTGGTAAGTACACTGTAACATCCCTTTCCGCAGGGTCGTTGACAAGGTTGCCTTCAATGGCATGACTGTAAACTTTTATTCGTTCTTTGGTGCCCTGCTGTGCCTGGGCCATGACACTTGTGGATGCAAGCATGATGCCCAGTAAAAATGATGCTTTGTTCATAACATTGAAGATACTGCAATTATTGAAAATAATTGACGCATAAGTATGCTTTGACCCCAGATGCCCACAATACTGTTGCAGTAAGGCTCAATAAAGAGTGATTAATTGGAGCTGCCTAAACAGCTAGGCTCCCAGGTTTTTTGTGATAATCTCATTCTTCAAGGCTTCCTCAAGCAAAATCTCCTTCTCAATAGGCATCACCCCTAAATGCTGACAGACGAGTCCGCCACCAAGGTTACTGAGCTCGGCTTGAACTTCCATGGGGAGGTGTAAGGCCTCGGTAAGAGCTGCAATGCTAACGACAGTGTCGCCCGCTCCTGATACATCGGCAATCCTGCGCACATGGGCAGGGTAGTGGATCGATTGCACATGATCGGTCAGGTATACACCTCGCTCTGAAAGGGTAATAAGGGCTTTTTCAATCGGCATATAGGCATTGAGCTGATTCACTGCTGACGAAAGCTGGTCGAGGTCGTGATGGTCGAATTCCAGTTTCAGGCCTTCTTTCAACTCCCTCAAATTGGGCTTGAAAAGAGAGGCGCCACTGTAGGCCAGAAAATTCCTTTTCTTCGGGTCAACAACCGTAGGGATGCCCAGATCGTTGGCAAGCGCAATGGTTTCAGAAATGACAACGGGATTAAGTACGCCTTTGTCGTAGTCTTCGAAAATAATCACGTCGCAACCAGGGGTAAGGTCATGTATGCGCCCCATGAGTGCATGTTGTTCCAGCGGACTTAAGGACTTATCAGTCTCGTTGTCTACCCGCAGCATATGCTGGGAACCAGCCAACACCCGGGTTTTAACCGTCGTGATCCTATCCCTGCTTTTGACAATGCCTTCGGAACTGATTTCCCTGTTCTTCAGCAGCTCAAAAAATGTATCTCCTTCAGGCTCATCGCCAACAATACTGCAAAGAGTTGGTGTGGCTCCCAATGACTGGATATTGAGTGCCACGTTGGCTGCGCCTCCAAGTCGGTTCTCCTTCCTGGCTACATTAACAACCGGTACTGGTGCTTCGGGTGAAATACGCCCGGCATTGCCGTAGATGTATGAGTCTATCATTACATCTCCGATGATCAAAACTTTTAGGTTATTGAAAGCAGAGAAAACTTCCTGAAGGGAGGAAAAAGCCATGAGCCTTGATTTGGGTTAACGGCCCAAATATAAAGTTTAAAAAAGGAAAGTATAAAAGGAATGTCAGTCTGAGGCGGCGCATTGCCATTTTACCTCAAACTGACATTGGTTCAATAGGATTACTTCAATTCCGCAAGTGCATTTTTGATCCGCTTCAGTGCTTCGGTAAGGTCGGCTTCTGAAGCTGCATAAGATAACCTTACGGCTTTGGGGTCACCGAAGGCGGAACCTGTCACTAAAGCCACATGGGCTTTGGCCAGGATGTACATGCAAAAGTCATCAGCATCTTTCACCGTAGTTTCACCATCGCTTTTTCCAAAATAGGAACTCACATCTGGGAAGAAGTAAAAAGCACCTTCGGGCTCATTGGCCTTTACCCCTGGTAGCTCTCTCAGAAGAGCTGCCACCATATCGCGGCGCTTGCGGTAGATGGCCGACATCTCTTGTGTGCTCTCCAGGCCTGTCGTTAAAGCAGCCAGTGTGGCCCTTTGTGCGATGGTATTGGTGCCACTGGTGACCTGACCTTGAATTTTCTCACAAGCCTGAGCGATTTCTTTCGGAGCATTGATAAAACCAATTCTCCAGCCAGTCATGGCAAAGCCTTTGGCCATGCCGTTGATAGTTACCGTGCGGTCTTTTATTTCAGGGAAAGTGCCAATGCTAATATGCTTACCTACATAGTTGATGTGCTCATAGATTTCATCGGCCAATACCAACACATGTGGGTGCTTGGCCAGTACTTTCACAATACTGGCGAATTCTTCTTTGCTGAATACAGAACCCGTAGGGTTACAAGGTGAAGAAAAGAGCAATGCTTTTGTTCGCGGTGTTATAGCAGCGTCAAGCTGATCAGCAGTAGGTTTATAACCATTTTCCAGCGTTCCGGAGACTAAAACAGATTTTCCATCGCATAGTTGCACGATGTCGGAGTAGCTCACCCAATATGGAGCGAAAATAACAACCTCATCACCAGGGTCAAGAATACTCGACATCAGGTTGTAAATCGACTGTTTGGCACCGGTTGATACAACGATATTTTCAGGCTTAGACTCAAGTCCGTTTTCATTTCTGAACTTAGCTGCAATAGCCTCACGAAGATCCTGATAGCCAGCTACCGGTGAATAGGCGAAGTATTTTTCTTCGTCAATCGCCTTTTTGGCAGCTTCCTGGATGTGTTTGGGGGTTTTGAAATCGGGTTCACCAAGGCTAAGGCTGATGATGTCAATTCCTTGCGACTTTAGCTCTCTGGCTTTTTTGGCCATGGCTAATGTGGCCGATTCGGCCAGGGCATTCACTTTTTTAGATAAAAAATTCATGTTGACGGGGTGTAATTGCGGCGCAAATTAAAGATTTTGATGCGCTTATACCAAAATGGCTTTCTTTTTTGGAACTTTGTAATTCTTCATGCTAGTCATTAAAAATCGGTGAAAATGAGATCCTTTTTAACATTGTTTATTGCACTTTTCTTTACCGCCCCGATTTATAGTCAGGAAAGTGAAAGTGATTTTAGCTTTACTGGCTTTGCCGATGTGTATTACGGATATGATTTTAGCCATCCTGTTGATAATTCCAGACAATATATTACCCAGGCAGCCCGGCACAATGAATTTAATCTCAATTGGGGCTATTTACTGGCCGAATATTCAGCCGAAAGGGTGAGGAGTAGTTTTGGACTGCAGACCGGTACCTATGTGCAGTACAACTATGCAGCTGAGCCCAATGATTTGACCAGGATGATTTACCTGGCCAATGCTGGAGTCAAACTTAAGGAAGGAATCTGGATAGACGCAGGAATTATCAGTCCGCACACCGGCTATGAGGGTGTGGCCTCGCTTGACAATGAAATTTACACCAGGGCACTCGGCACAGAGTATACACCTTACTACCTAACAGGAGTGAAATTGTCGGCTGCTGTCAATGACAAGCTGGATCTAACAGCCGTGGTGGTAAACGGCTGGCAAATCATTGCGGAAACCAATGACGCCAAGTCATTTGGGGTCAACTTACAGTTCAGGCCGACCGATGAATTGACACTTAGCTACGGCAACCTAATAGGGAACGAACAACCTGCTTATCAAGGGGCCAGGAAAGTAAGGAACTATCACAATGGATGGGTCAAATATACTTTTAACTCTAAGTTTCATGCAGTAGCATCATTTGATTATGGTGTTCAGGAGCTCCTCGGCTCAACTGAAAAGGGAAACTTTACCATGGCCTTCCTGTTGGCAGAGTACAACATTACTGAGGAACTTGCTTTAGCAGCAAGATGGGAAAACATGACCGATAATGATGAAATATTAGCAAACACGGGCGGAAGAGGGTTTGACTTAAGTACTTACTCAGTTACTGGCAGCTGGCAGTTAGCTCCATCGGCAAAATTCAGAGTGGAAGCTAAATATGGGAAGAATGCGAATGCAATTTTCTTGTCAGAAAGTGATGGCATGCAGAACAACTTTTTGCTGCTAGCAGGCAGCCTTGCTTTGCGGATCAAGCGCTAGGCAAGTCGTAGTTGACCCTTGTCAATATGCTTCTTCCGAGGGTTATTTCATCCGTGTATTCAAGCTCACCCCCAAACGGAATTCCTCTGGCGATGGTTGACACCTTTACCCCTTTGTCACTTACTTTTCGTGTAATGTAAAAAGAAGTCGTGTCGCCCTCCATGGTGGCACTAAGGGCAAGAATGACTTCTTTTACCTCACCATTTTTTTGTATGATTCTGTCAACCAGCGTTTGGATATTTAACTCGTCAGGACCAATGCCGTCCATAGGCGAAATGATGCCTCCCAATACGTGGTAAAGTCCATTGTACTGTGAGGTGTTTTCGATGGCGAGCACATCATGAATGTCTTCCACCACACAAATGAGCGAACGGTCACGGCGATGGCTGGTACAAATACTGCAAACTTCTGTGTCGGAAATATTATGGCATTCGGTACAGTAGCGAATGTTCTCACGGAGATTGTCCAGCGCCTCAGTAAAACGGGTGGTTTGTTCTTTGTCCTGCTTCAACAAAAAAAGCACCAGCCTGAGCGCTGTTTTCTTACCTATTCCCGGAAATTGTGAAAATTGCTGAACAGCTTCTTCAATAAGCTTAGAAGGAAATTCCATGCAGCTGTCTAAAGGATTTCTGCGTTAATGCCAGCTTCAAGAATAGCTTCTTTCATGGGCTTGAGTTCTGGAAGTGACCCTTTTTTTACCCCGCATTTACCTTTATAGTGGATGATCCATGTGCATTGTTCGGCCTGCAGTTTTTCGTGCTTGCATACCTTGATCAATGTGTTCGTCACATGGTCAAATGTATTGTAGTCGTCATTGTAGACAATTAAGTCCTGTAAATCGGTAGACTCAATGTCTTCCAACACCTCAACCAGATCTTCTTTTTGCGGTTGATAACTCATAGTCTTTTTCTTATTTAAATGGTCAATTCCTTTCCGGTCTCAGTTACTGGCTTGTTGCCTGCGGAAGACTTACCATTTTTGAAGTCTTTAATTTTATTCCGAATGAATTACATTGCCAGAGTAATGTTCTGTTCGTTAATTTGGTTCGAATAAGTGACAAAATTAAGAAAATAAACTGACATCCCGATAGATATGACGCCCACTCTTGTTCTTTCAGTTATTGGTGGTTACTTCCTATTGCTTTATGGTATCTCGTATTTAACCTCCAGAGGTGCTAATTCATCCACTTTTTTTACAGGAAACCGTGAATCGCCGTGGTATTTGGTAGCCTTCGGAATGATCGGCGCATCGTTGAGTGGCGTGACATTTATCAGTGTGCCAGGCGAGGTAGGGAATAGCGGGTTCACCTATTTTCAAGTGGTGCTCGGGTATTTGCCTGGTTACCTAGTCATTGCCACGGTACTTATGCCTCTCTACTATAAGCTTCGACTGGTCACTATTTACACGTATCTCGAACAGCGGTTTGGTCCTGCTGCCTACAAGACTGGCTCCTTCTTTTTCCTGCTTAGTAGGGTCGTGGGCTCCTCTTTTCGGCTGTTCCTTGTCGCTAGTGTTTTACAAATTGCCATTTTTGATGCGTTGGGGGTGCCTTTTTGGTTATGTGTGCTAATTACCATCGGGCTGATTTGGTTGTATACCTTTAAAGGTGGAATCAAAACCGTCGTTTGGACCGATACACTTCAGACAGGCTTCATGATACTGGCTGTTGTTGTAAGTATTTACCTTATTAGTACCGAGCTGGGCATTAGCCTGGCCGATATTGGCCCAACAGTTGTTAAAAGCGACTATTTCAGGGTTTTTGAATGGGATTGGCAGAGTGGGCGTAATTTCTTTAAGCAATTCTTCGCAGGGGCCTTTATTGCCATAGTGATGACAGGTCTGGACCAGGACATGATGCAAAAGAATTTGACTTGCAAAAACATTGGTGAGGCTCAGAAAAATATGTTTTGGTTTTGCATTGTGTTAGTCATAGTCAACTTTCTGTTTCTTTCAATGGGTGCGCTGCTTTTCATGTATGCGGAGGCGGGTGGCATTGCTATTCCAGAACGGACAGATAACCTGTATCCGATGCTGGCACTTGGCCATTTCAATGCCTTTGCTGGCGTATTGTTTTTGCTTGGAATTGTAGCAGCAGCTTACAGTAGTGCCGATTCTGCGTTAACTGCTATGACTACCTCTTTTTGCGTGGATTTTCTTGGATTCGAGAAGAAAGAGATAAAAAATGGCGACAATGTGAGGATGCTGGTTCACCTCGGTTTTTCGTTGCTCCTGTTTTTTGTGATACTTATTTTCAATATTATCAACGACTCGAGTGTAATCAATTCAGTGTTTACCGCTGCCGGGTATACTTATGGGCCACTTTTGGGGCTTTTTTCTTTCGGGCTTTTTACCAAGCGTCCGTTGACCGACAAGTACGTGCCAATCATTTGCTTGTTGTCTCCTGCCTTGTCCTTTTTGATCAATATAAACTCCGAAAGCTTGCTTTGGGGCTACAAATTTGGCTTCGAGATCCTGCTGTTGAACGGGCTGCTGACATTCGCTGGCCTTTGGGCGATCAGTAGGAAGGGATAAAATTGTACGCCAAGGCATGTGCTTTTTATTTGCTTCTCAGTTTCGTTGCACGAAATAAATTTTTCTTCTTTCTCAAGAAAAGGAAAATATCACGCAAAGTCGCAAGCCCGACGAGTCGGGCCGCAAAGCGTTCTTTTTTCGAAGGATGATCATTTTGTGCCTCAGTGTCTTTGTGGCCCCTTCTTTTTTTTAATTAACCACCGTTCGTCCCTGCTGGACTTTTTCTCTGTCGCACTTTTTTCTCTCTGCGGTTTGTATCGTGCTAAAACAAGTTTATTGATTTAACATATAGTCCTTCCATACGTCATAACATAGCTCCGTAATCTTCAAAAATTAGCATGGTGGGCTTTCATTCAAAGTTGGCGGCCAGAATTTACCCGGCCGTCAGCTTTGTTTTGCCAATTTGCGCGAAAGAAGAACTACTCAGATCTCAACGATCTTGCCGGATTCCTTATTGCAGCTTTGATCGATTGATAGCTTACCGTTAACACTGATATAAAAATGGCTGCACCTGCTGCCAGGGCGAAAAACCACCACTTTAATTCTATCCGATAGGCAAACCCTTCCAGCCATCCATCCATCGAGTACCAGGCAATAGGTATCGCAATAAGACAGGCAACAATCACTAGTCTAAGAAATTCCTGCGAAAGACTAAATACAATTCCTCGCACAGAGGCTCCCAGCACTTTTCGGATGCCTATTTCTTTTGTCTTTTGCTCGGCGGTAAAGGTTGATAGACCGAAAAGCCCCAAACAAGCGATGAATATCGATAGCCAGGTAAAGCTTTGGATCAGGCCGGCAAACTCCTCGTCACTTTCATATTGGCTGCCAAACTCTTGATCAAAGAAAGTATACTCATAAGGGTGAGCTGGCAAAAGCGATTTCCAGGTGCTCTCCATAGCAGCTAATACTTCTTTAGTTTGTGAGGCATCAATTTTCACACTCAACGTGGATGTCGCTGCTGGATTATATTGGATCATGATCGGTTCGATCTTATGCCTCATATTGGCAAAATGGAAGTCTTTCACCACTCCAATCACTGTTCTTTCTGCCTGATTTTGGCCAGTTCCTATTTTCTTACCAATGGGGTCATCCCAGCCAAGTGATTTGGCGGCGGCCTCATTAATGATAATGCTCTGCTGCTGGTCAGCTGGAAAATCCTTTGAGTAGTTCCGGCCTGCTGCCATTTCCATCCCCATGAGAGGGAAGTAGTCTTCGTTGACAGACATCACGCTCACAATCCATACGTCATCTGGGTCGCTACCTTCGGGTCGGATCCCTCTTCGCCCGAATCCTCGTCCTGGCATACTGGACGAGTAGGCCACAGAAAGAATTCCCCGGTGCTGCAAAAGCTCATTCCTCATGGCCTCGGCTTTTTCCTGAACGCTTTGGTCGCTTAGGCTAAGCGTAATGATTTGTTCCTCCGAAAAGCCTTTGTCGATATTTTTGATATAGTTGAGCTGGCGGGCAACCACCACCGTACCAATGATCATGGTAACGGACGCCGTGAACTGAATGATGACCAGCGATCTTCTTAGCCACACGCCACTTTTTCCTGTTTTAAAATTCCCTCTTAGCACCTTAAGCGCCTGGAAGCCCGAAAGGAAAAAGGCTGGGTAAATGCCTGCTAGCATACCAATAGTCAACGTAATCAAAAGAATGCCAATGAGTGTTGTGCTGTCGGAAAGCAGGTACACAAGCAAGTTGCTTGGAATGCCAAAGTCGAGGTAGTTAGAAAGTAAGCCAACTGCAAGCAACGAAACCAGCATTGCAATGGTGCACAGCAAAATCGCTTCGCTCAAAAACTGGACAACCAATTGAGGCTTGTAGGCGCCTAGTACTTTCCGCATGCCTACTTCCTTGGCTCTGTTGGCCGATCGGGCAGTGGAAAGATTCATGAAATTAAAAGTGGCAATGAGAATGACAAATAAGCCGACCATCAGAAGCGTATATATGTAGTTGAGGTCTGTTTTGTCAAAGTTGACCACATCAAAAAGGATGCCGGTGGAGCTCAGGTGTACATCGCGAAGTGGCTGCAGAGTTACAGAAAAGTTTTCACCAACGTCATTTTTTCTGATCAGTGCTTCCATATCGGCCTCTGTATTTTCCTCGCTCGTCCCTGGCTCCAATAAAGCGTAGGTGGTGATAGCAATTGATCGCCAGGTAGCAAGGAACTGACGAGTAGAACTATCAGCCTCTGTAGGTACCAGTGAGGCTAGTAAGTCAAACTTCAGGTGCGTATTTGAGGGGAGGTCTTTGACAATACCAACCACCTGCATATTGGTTGAATTATCTACTTCAATTGTTTTGCCCATTGGGTCTTCCACACCAAACACTTTCTTAGCAAAACTTTCGGTCATAAGCACCGTGTTGGGATTGGTTAGTACCGTTTCCTTGTTGCCCGCGAGTAGCTCAAGATCGAAAATGTTGAAAATGGAGTTTTCCACGTAAGCGCAATTCTCCGTGTAAAGAGGTACTTCGTTGTATTCCACTAGGTTGCGGCCACTGTAGCTAATCCGGGTGGTCTCTTTCACCTGGCTAAGTTCGGTTTTCATGGCAGGGCCAATTGCCGGCATGGTGATTCCCACCAAATTGCTTGACACGCCGAGTGCTTCGTCGATGGTGAGCACTCTGTAGATATCATCCTTCTTGGTGTTCCAGTCGTCGAAACTGAGCTGGTTTTTAGCAAAAAGAAAGATGAGCAGTGCGCAGGTGAAGCCAACGATGAGTCCACCTAAATTGATAATAGAGGTTTCCCGGCTCTTCAGCAGATGCCTGAAGGCCAGTTTGAGGTAATTTCCAATAAGCATAATAGTCCTTTGTTTTGAGTTGTCCTTTTTTGCAATCTGCTGACCTTTAGAAGGTTCAGCTATACAATATACCAGAATCCGTTGTTGCTGCGGCTGATTTAACCTTTTTTAACAGTTTTTTAACCATCAGGTTGTGAGTTAGTTGCTCATCGGCAAAAAAGGTTAGATAGTGTGGGAAAATGACGGCGCAAGTGGTGTGTTGTAGAAAACACTACAAACTATTTGAGATGCTTCAAATTTTACAGAAGTGGATTTAATTGTTTAATCTAGGAGTAGCTTTTTTGGGGAAAAATGTTTCAGCATTCCGTCTAAGCTCTCACTTTGTTCAGCGTTTAGCCCAAGCCAACTTCCTAGCTTTACAAGCAGTTTTTGCTTGTCTTCAGCGATTACAGCTGGTGCCTGTTGCGATTTGGACAGCTTTTTTCCCTGGTCCATAATCAGTGGATGGTGAAAGAATTCTGTTTTGGAAAAGGAATTTAACCCCAGCTTTTCTGCCAGGTACAGCTGTGCGATAGAGCTTTCCCGCAAATCGTCGCCCCTTACAATCAAATTCACCCCAAAGTGCACGTCATCGACTACGGACGCCAGATGATATGCCGGAATGCCATCTCTGCGCCTAACAACGAAATGTGACTGAGAATAAGGCAACTGTTCCAGGCTTGTCCCGTTTTTGAACTGCTTCATTTTTACCCTGGCCATACCTTCCGTCTTCAACCTCCAGCTTATATCTTCATCGTGTAATGGAAGACTTTTAAACTGGCATATCCCTTCGTAGTTGTGCTCCTCAATTAGCTTTTTTACCAACTTTCTGGAACAATCGCAACCAAAAACAGCACCGCCATTTTGTAGCTTTTGCAATGCAGTCTCATACAAATCCATTCTTTTCTTTTGAGAAAATTCTTTCTCAAATTGCTCCACCGAAAAAGGCCCAAGGTCCCAATCGAGGCCAAGCCACTCTAGTGTTCGGAAGATGTTGTCTACATACTCCTTTCTCACTCTTTCCTGGTCGAGGTCATCAATCCGGAGTAAAATTTGCCCATTATTTTTTCTGGCAATCAGCCAGGTAATTAAAAAGGAAAAAACATTACCAACATGCAAAAACCCGCTTGGTGTGGGTGCAAATCGGGTAATGGGGGCTGGTAGCTGTAACTTTTGCAAACGGTTCAGATAGTTTGTTTTTTCCGTTCGTCTAAGTTCGCCTGGTAAAAATGAAAAAGCCAGATTACTTCAATGATTATTTGATGCCGAAATCGTAACTAAACCGACTACTATGAAGAGGATTCTTACTATTTGTTTTATGCTGGCATGCGCCCCCGCACTTGTGATGGGCCAAGCCAAAAAGTACAGTGCCAAGCAAATTGAAGCACTGAAAAAGGAGGCGGCTGCCAAAGTAGATGCCAATGCCAAGATGGCACAGGTGATGGTCGACAAAGTATTTAGCTTTTCTGAACTTGGCTTTCAGGAAGTGGAAACATCCAAATACCTCACAGGTGTTTTGGAAGTAAATGGCTTTACCATCGAGCAGGGGATTTCCGGAATTCCAACCGCCTGGTTCGCCAAGTGGGGCAATGGTAAGCCGGTAATCGCCATCGGCTCTGACCTTGACTGTATCCCAAAAGCCTCTCAAAAACCTGGCGTAGCTTATCACGATCCTATAGTGGAGGGTGCCCCTGGCCATGGTGAAGGACACAATTCTGGTACGCCGCTGAATATAGTAGCCGTGTTGGCCGTAAAGGAAATCATGGAACGGGAGAAGTTGCCTGGTACACTGATCGTGTGGCCCGGTGTGGCCGAAGAACTTGTGGGTACCAAGGCGTTCTACACACGTGACGGTTATTTTGACGATGTAGACATTTCAATTTTTACGCATGTAGGTAACAATCTAGAGGTTTCTTACGGGCAAGCCCGTGGTACTGGTCTTATTTCCGTGGAATATTCATTTGAAGGTGAAGCGGCCCATGCGGCCGGTGCACCCTGGAGAGGTAAAAGCGCGCTAGACGCTGTCGAGCTTACTTCCATCGGATGGCAGTACCAGCGGGAACACCTTGATCCACTTCAGCGGTCGCACCATGTAATCAAAGACGGTGGCGATCAACCCAATGTGGTTCCATCAAAGGCGTCTATTTGGTTTTACTATCGCAACGTGACCTACCCGAAAATTATGGATATGTACGAAAAAGGGAATCGTATCGCTGAAGGAGCAGCGATGATGACAGGAACAACCATGACAAAGAGAGTGTTGGGTAGCGCCTGGCCGCGTCACTTTAATAAGGTGATCGCAGAGGCCATGTATGAAAACATCAAAAAAGTTGGTTTACCTGCCTGGAGTAGCGATGATCAGGCGCTTGCAAAAGCATTGCAATTAGAACTTGGCAACCCGAAGCAGGAAGGTTTGGCCATGGTGCTGGACACATTGAGACCGCCTACGGCTGGATTCATCAGCGGCGGATCCGACGATATTGGTGATATCAGCTGGAAACTACCTACTGTAACCATGCGCTTTCCTTCAAATATCCCTGGACTACCTGGTCACCACTGGGCCAATGCCGTTGCAATGGCTACACCAATTGCCCACAAGGGAGTGGTAGCGGGTGCCAAGGCAGAAGCGATGACGCTACTGGATTTTATAATGAAGCCGGAATTGGTGACCCAGGCCTGGGATTACTATCGCAATGTCCAGCTGATGAACGAAGAGTATAAGCCGATGATTTCTGCGGATGAAAAACCGGCAATTTATTTGAATACCGAGATTCAGGATGAGTTTAGGCCACTTTTGAAGCCTTTCTACTACGATGAATCAAAATATGGCACTTACCTGGAACAGTTGGGGATTAAGTACCCAACTGTAAAGAGTGATCAATAAGAACAATCGAATTTGAAGTAAAAAAGGGCTGCTGAAAAGCGGCCCTTTTTCAATCTTATTTACAAATTAGCTTCCCATGAAAAAATTAGTGCTCGCTTTTCTCGTCATCTTAGTCAGTTCAGGGATTTCCCTTGCCCAAGACCAGTATATCTTCCCATTTGGTGGCGGTCAAAATAAACTGTTCATCAAAGAAATCATTAAACTCACCGGAAAGGAACGACCAAAAATCTGCTACCTTCCAACTGCTTCCGGTGATAGCGAATCAGGAATTATCCGTTTTTACGATTTGGTGCATGACTTGTCGGTGGAACCATCTGTGCAGAAGGTTTGGATAAGCTCCTACAACCAAAAACAAACTTTCGAAGAGGTGTTACTGAGTGTAGATGCTATTTACGTCGGCGGTGGCAATACCCTCAATATGATGGCGATATGGAAAGCGCAGGGCATTGATGTGGTGCTCAAAAAGGCATTGGAAAAAGGGATTATTCTTGCTGGTGGTAGCGCTGGCTCACTTTGTTGGTTCGACAACGGCACTACCGATTCCCGCCCCATCGAGCTGAGTGTAGTGGAGGGTTTAGGTTTTCTTCCTTACAGCCACAGCCCGCACTACGATGCTGAAGAATTTCGCAGGCCTTTGTACATGAAAAGCATCGAAAACGGAATCTTCAAAGCCGGCTATGCCATGGACAATTACTCTGGCATCATTTTCAAAAATGGTAAGCCCTTCAAAGTAGTAGCCACTAAGGAGAAGGCCAATTGCTATTTCGTATCAATGAAAGACGGAAAAGTAGTGGAGGAGAAGCTGGAGAAGGTGATTTTGGAGTAAGCCAATAAATTGCTTGCGAGTCTTCTCTTACAAGTTAGGTTGATTGTAGCCCCCTTCACAAACCGGTAATTGCGAATGAGCAGATTGTAACATTATTGGTTCGCTAAACCTCTTTGTGAATGTGGCAATCCGCTGGAGGTGCCTCGGAACTTAATAGAAAATGGATTTTTCATTTACTTTCTTTCGAATTCATGAAACCAGTGGGTGAAGACACCCGCACGAACTACCTGATATCAAATATCACTTCAAATACCGATCAGCAAACAGAATAAACTGTTCCCAATCATAGTTGGTAAGGTTATGAATACCGGTGCGGTTGTGATACGACAGCGGCCAGGCAATAATGGGACTATCTGGTATTGGTGGAGTAGCAGGCAGGTTCGAATGGCCGCTATACAAATTAAACACAGGCTCAGCATTCCGCAACGCAAGGTAGGTTCCGGTGGGGTCGGCCCAAAGGTCTTCCGTGGCATTGGTGGCATATACCGGTCGTGGTGCTGTCAAGGCAATCAGCATGTGCTGGTCAACAGGAAGTGCCGCTTCGTTGTCGTTGTACTTTTTGTAATTTGTATTGAACCAATGTGGGAAGGAGGTGTTGATTTTCGCCACGGTTTCCCCAAAATTCCGTTTTGATAATGCTGCACCTGTGTTTCCAGAGCAATTCGTAACGCACATGGCAAAACGCTGGTCTTGCGCTGCAGCCCACAGCGAGGCTTTTCCTCCACGGGAGTGACCCACTACAATCACCTTTTGATGATCCACCAAGTCTTCCTCCTCGAAATAATCCAGTACCCGGCTAGCTGCAAACGCCCAGGCCCCTATGGCTTTCATGCCGTTGTCCCTAGTAAGCTCGTCAGGAAATAGCTGTAGTAAGCCGTCCTGATAATGGTCTTTATCATCTGGTGCTGCATCGCTCACGTGGAAGGCGGCTATGCCATAGCCCACTTTAATTACCTGCTCAGCAGGCCAAAAACCAGTGATGGTATCTCGTGACGCCAAAGTGTTTTTCGGACTTCGGTTGTTGATGAGAAGGAAAGTAGGGACTGCTTTTTTCGCTTGCTGCGGCGTAAACATCACCACATGTATCGTGGCGTGTTTTCCTTTATTATATATAGTCACATTGGTTTCCTTTAGGTGTGCTGCGCCTTGCATCAGGCCTGGCTGGTCGTTTACGACTTTAAACGAGACACTGTCGAATACTTTCGGCATCGTGCCGTATACATGGTCCTCAAAGAGTTGCAGCAGCTCCGCTCTTCTTGATGTTTCCCACTGGTTCTTATTCTTTACTGTTTTACCATGGCTGTCCACCAGTAGTGGTGGCAAAGTGTAGGTACCCACTTTCGCTTCATCGTAGTTTTGGGCAACTGCGCCTTGTAACGCAAAAAGCGTTAAGGCCATTAAAAAGATTAGTCTTTTCATCAAGTAATTCTTAGTCGAGGTAAAAGATACAAAGAAAAGCCCAAGTAACTCAAATGTGTCTCTTGGTGGCGTCTTATGCTTGTGGCCGGGGTTTTATGACCACAATTGGGTGTCCAGAATAGGTAAAGAATTTGATCAATCTTTCAATTTTATATCCTGGTCAATCAAAGAGAGGAATATGTCAATAGGTTAGCTTTCATAATTCATGAACTTCCCTTCATGTCCAGTGTTTTCTTTATATTGACACCCTAGCTACTTCAACTATTTATGACACGCTCTACCCTTTATTCCCTCCTGCTTGTTTGTGTTTCGAGCATTTTCCAACTGGCCATTGGCCAAAGCACTGAAAAAACTTTTGTATACGGCGACGCCCTGCCCGATGCCCCGGAGCTCTCGGTTAGAGGCAGTTATGAGGTGGGTGTTCAAACTATAGAGGTAATCAACAAGAATCAGGTAGATGTACTGAGTTATGCTAAAGACAGCCTGGCTCGCTACGATCGAAAATTGACACTGGAAGTTTGGTTTCCTACCAGTGCTCCCACGAGCCTGATTACTTATGAAGAAGTAATGGGGCAAAATGGCAACCCCGATAGGCCGATCATTCCTTTTACCTTTTCAGGAAGGGCTACCCGAAAGGCGGCACCTTTGCTGAAAGATGGTCCTTATCCGCTGGTGATTGTTTCTCATGGCTATACTGGCTCGCGCTTGCTAATGACCTACCTGACAGAAAACCTGGCATCGAAAGGCTATGTAGTCGTTTCAATCGATCACATGGAATCGACATTCAAAGATGCTGCTGGCTTCCCCAGCACACTTCTCAATCGCTCGCTGGATGATCTTTTTGTGCTGAATGAAATGGCAAGGCTTAGCAAAGACAAAAGCTCTTTTCTTTCTGGATTGGTCAATACTGATAACACTGCTCTTGTAGGCTATTCTATGGGTGGCTATGGCGCTGTGAATGTGGCCGGAGGTGGTTATAGCCCAGAGGCTGTAGGGCTATTTGGCGGCATGACTGGCGGGAGCCAGGCGCTCAAAGTTCGAATGAGAGGAAACGCTGCTTTTGAAGCCTCGATCGACCCGAGGATCAAGGTAATTGTCGCTTTTGCCCCCTGGGGCATGGAACGTGGCTTGTGGGATGCAGAAGGCCTGGCAGGCATCAAAACCCCATCACTGTTTGTGGCCGGAAGCATGGACGACGTGTCAGGCTATGAGAAGGGCATCAAAGCTATTTATGACGGTGCTGTTAATTCCGACAGGTACCTGCTGACCTATATCGATGCCCGGCACAATGTAGCACCTAATCCGCCACCCGTGGAAGCGATGCAGCCAGGGCTGAACATTAACGAGTATTTACGCTATGCAGACTCGGTTTGGGACATGCGCAGGATTAATAACATCAATCAGCATTTTGTAACGGCCTTCCTGGGCATGCACTTGAAAGGCTTAGCTGACTATAAGAAATTCCTGGATGTGCCTGTGAATGCCAGCGAAGAAGTATGGACAGGGTTTAAGGCCCGGACTTCCATTGGGCTCCAGCTTGTACACGATGCGCCTCAGAAGTAAAGGGCAGAATTTGTGCCCACAGCCTTAGCTGGAGCACCATATCAGCCTTTTTGAGTTAAAGAATAGAGTCCATGCGGGGTGGCTTGCGCACGAATGGAGGAAGTAGATAAAGTGCTCAACGAAAAAAAGGCCCCTTCGTTCCGATTAAAGAACAAAAGGGCATCTTGTACCTCTTCAAAAAGTCTTGATTTAAAACCGATACCCAACGGAGAGGCCAAAGCCTGTGTTTTTTACATTGGTTTTATTATCGGCGATTCTCATATCGTCGGGATTAATTTTAACCATTCCTAACTGTGTATTCAGCTGGACGAGTAATCCACCAGCCATTTCGTAGCCAAAGAATAGATTACCGCCAATGTCCATGGCTTTGAAATACGGGGTAAGTAATGGATCACCACTGTTTACTTCACTGGTAAATACAACATCGTCTTTCACCTCGACAGACCCAGTCACGTAAGTGACATTACCTGCCACTGCATATCCGACATAGGGCCCAAAGCCAAGAGTAATATAGCCGCTGCCTACCAGACTTTTGTAGACCAGGTTCAAAGGCAATTCCAAATAGGAAAGTTTATAGGTGCTGGTCAATTGGCCTGTGACATTTTTTGCGCCTTTTGTGCTAAATAGCAGCCCAGGTTGAAAATAGAACTCTGGTACAATGGGTATTTGAACATTGAGCCCAGCATGAAAGCCTGGTATTAGCTCATTTTCAAGCTTGTCACCATTGAAATCTGTGCCATTGAAATTTTGGAAATTGATCCCGCCCAGAACAGCCACCCCACCTTTTCCAGGTTCAGTGCTTTGTGCCATAGCCACTGCCGAAGTAAAGGTCAGGGCTACTATAATTGAGAAATATCTTGCTTTCATTTTGTTGTCTTTTCTTTATTGAGATTAATTTAAACTCTTTGTGCTGGCATCAGCCTTCATTTTTTCATTGGCTGTGATGAGGAATTCAACCCGGCGGTTTTGTGCCTGACCACTAGAGGTGTTGTTGTTGTACTTAGGTACCGATTCGCCAAATCCTTTGGTTCGCACCCGGCTATAGCCTATGCCATGATTTCTAATAAAGTCGGCAGTTGTGCCGGCACGTCTTTCCGATAAGCTTTGATTATAAGACTGAGACCCTTTACTGTCCGTGTGCCCTTGCACTTCTATGTCAGTGTCAGGATACACATTGAGTACTTCTACCAGCTTTTCAAGAGAAGCTTTTGAGTTTGATGAAAGGTCAGATTTATCGAAGCCGAACAACACATCGCTGCTGAATTCAACTATAATTCCTTCTCCAACTCTTTCAACTTTAGCATCTGGAACAGTCTTTTTTAATTCCTCAGCCTGTTTATCCATTTTATGGCCAATCAATGCCCCGGCTGTGCCGCCCACTGTGGCGCCAATAATGGTACCCAATGCCATATTACCCGATGCCCTGCCAATAACAGCCCCCATGGCACCTCCACTCACTGCCCCAACAGCTGCCCCTTTTTTGGTTTTGTTGGCGGCGCAACCTGAGAAAATAAAAGTCACGCATAAAATGAATACAACGCTTCTGCTTAAATTTTTCATACTTATATACTTGATAATTGGTGAACCAGCTTGGTGTATTTTTGGCTGGACCATTCCCCTCCCCGAAGGGGTTAGATTTCTAACAAAACTAGGAGTCGCCAGTGCATATGTAGTTACACAGCAACAGGTATGAGTTGTATATATCACGGATTGAGGTAAGGGATACCATCCGCTGTCATCCAAAAAAATTTGTAATTTATCTTCCCGAAACTAATTGAACGCAGCATGCCATCTCCTAAACAATTCTTTCACTATATAAGCTACCTCCAATATCCGTTGATAATCGCCGCGATGTACTTTGCTCTTAAGCCGATCATTTTCGGGTTTGATAACGTGTGGGGAGACTACAATAAGCTTTTGATTCTTATGGGTTTGAGTATAAGCTTCTCAACTCTGCAAGACACAAAAAAGACACAGAACAACCTTTCGAAGAAAGTTTGGGAAAGCCCAGGCTTAGGAAAAGCTTTCATTTTTGCGCTTTCAACCTCTACATTCTTTATTCTGCTGACCGGGATATTTGGCTACTTCGCCTCAACAAATGAAATACTCAGAGAGCTCTCTTTCGGAGTAATTGTGCTTGGCATAGGCTTAATAGGGCTGTTGAAAGCAGCGGTTGAAATGTTCGAAAACCATAGGAAAGACAGGCAACAACAATCGGCGACTGAGCCATCAAATATCGATGCGTGAACGATCAGGCAAGGTTGAAATGAAATCGGTTTCAGTTATTTTGCATACTTAGTTGCCAGGCAAAATGGCAGGGTCATACGAAGCTCCGGCAGCCACCTGTACCATGGTAATCCTTACTTTGGTCGGGAAAAAGTGCTCATGATCTTCCCGCTTATGAGCGTGGCCCTGTCCGCCGCTATCATCTTTGATCACCAGATCCATTTGCTTGATCCCTTCGCTCCAAACGATCGATTCGTTTTCCCAAAACTCCGTCATTGGTACGTCTCTTTCGTAAACTCCTTCCTCAGTGTAAAGCCCTGTGTTGGTGCAACCGTAACCGTTGCCCTGGCCTTTGTTGGGGATGTAGCACAGGGTCCATTGAGTGGGAAAACCACCTTTAGGTTTCTCCATTACCTCGATGCGAATATGAACTGATCCATTTCGATAGTCTACTGGCGATGTCCAGTCTGTTGGGCGCAATGCATTCAGCCTATCGCCTTTTACATAGTAGTGCGACTGGCTTGGTGTAGAATTGTCTGCGTTTTCCTTTGTGTATGTAAACTCCTGGTCAAACAATATAAACTGTCTCGGTTGTGCCAGAAGCAAAAATGGAAAGCAAAAGAATGCTAATAAGCCGATTCTTTTCATAGCATTTTTACGTTTAAGGGATGCTATTACCAACCCATTCTCTTTTTAAGCTCTGTAATGTGAGCCAGGTGATGACGGCTATGCCAGGCATACATCGCCAGCACAGTACCCAGGTTGGAAGTCGCGCCTGTAGCCGGGTGAATAAAAGTCTTTTGGTAATCAGTGTCTGACATCGCCTTCAACAATACCACCCATCTTTTATGCAACATTTCCAGCAAGTCCAGGGACAGGTCAATATCGCCATGAGCAGCATCGGGCAGCTCAGCCCAGAGTTGCTCTTCATAGGGTCTAATGGTGGGGTTATCTTCCGTGAGTGCCAGACGAAATCGGATATAGGAGTTCATGTGGCTGTCGGGCAGGTGATGCACCACCTGACGGACTGTCCACCCGTCGGGCCTATAAGGCGTCGCCAATTGGGATTCCGACATACCGACGACCGCAGCCCGTAGGTGGGAAGGCAGGTTGGCAATTTCCTCGATCCATTCACGGCGTGTTGGAGCTGAAGTATCTTTTGGCCGCTGGAAATTGCCAATGGGGTATTTGAGGGTTTCGAGGTTTTCCATGGGATAATAAAAAATTAATAACTGAAGGTAGCAATAAACAGCTTAGCTTAATTAGATATTGCCCCCAAAACACCCTACTTCTTCCCAATCTCCTCCATAATCACTTCTGCATGTACCCTGGAATTCTCAATGAACCATTTGTTGGTTTTTAACCCACCACATATCACGCCTGCGAGGTAAATCCCCGGCACGTTGGTTTCCATGGTGTCTGGGTCATGGACTGGCGTAAGAAATTCGTCAGTCCCAATTTCTATGTTCATGCTTTTCAGAAAGGCAAAACTTGGCTGGTAGCCAGTCATGGCAAGCACAAAGTCGTTTTCAAGGGTTTTTTTGCCTTCAGGCGTAATAATATCAATTTCCCTTTCCCGAATAGCGGACACCTGTGAGTTAAAATAGGCTTTGATGGAGCCCTCTTTGATTCTATTTTCAATATCAGGTTTTACCCAGTATTTCACCCTGTCTCCAATGACGTCGTCTCGAATGATCATCGTGACCTCTTTAGCGCCTTTTCTATAGGTTTCGAGGGCCACATCAACCCCTGAGTTGGCCGCCCCAATCACTGCGACCTTCATGCCAAAATAGGGATGGGCTTCCGTGTAGTAGTGCCTTACCTTGGGTAAATCCTCTCCCCAAACATTGAGCAAATAGGGCAGGTCGTAAAAACCCGTAGCAAGAATTACATTTTTTGCCTCGAAGGTGGCTTTAGACGTGGTTATGACAAAGGTCTCACTCTTTTTTTCTACACTATTCACCGACTCATAAAGCCTGACATCCAGCTCCCAGGAGCTTGTTACCCGCCGATAATACTCAAGGGCCTCTGGCCGGGTAGGCTTGGGGTTATGGGAAATGAAGGGAACCCCACCAATCTCCAACTTATCAGAAGTAGAGAAAAACGTCATATTAGCTGGGTAGTTGTAAATGGAATTGACAAGACAACCTTTGTCCACAATTACATATTTCAAGCCTTTCTTCTTCGCTTCTATTCCACACGCCAGACCAATGGGGCCTGCGCCAATTACAAATACATCTAACATCATTAAACTTTTAACTCAGTCTTATTCCAACCCACGAAACGGGGGCTTGGTTCATTTCATCAACTATCGCCATATACCTTGTAAACGCCTTTTCTCAATGCACTTCCGTCGTCAGAACAAATAAAAGCGATGGTTTTAGCGATTTTCTCTGGTTTTACCCATTTGTCGAAATCAGCATCTGGCATGTTTTCTCTGTTTGGTGGGGTGTCGATAATGCTGGGCACCACGATACTGGATGTGATATGTTTGTCTTTTCCAGACTCATTAAGAATATCCGACAAATTAAAAAGCAGAGATTTTGAAAGGGCATAGGGCAGCGTTTCCTTTGCTGCCGATGCCTGGATGGCGGGACGGGCTCCAACAAAGACCAACTTTCCACCACCATTTTTTGACATGGCCTCGAAAGCAGGTTTTGCTGTTAAGTAGGCTGTATAAAAATTAAGGTGAATCATTTTTTCCAAATCCGCCTTCCCGGTGTTTTCCACATTGCCCATGGCAAATCCGCCGACCAGCATGATGACAGCATCCAATCGCCCGTATTTTCTGACTACCAGATCTATTGCTTTAGCTGCTTGCTCTTCGTTACCTAAATCTGCCTCAATAAAGTCTGCTGACGTTTTATCTTTTGGCAAATGCCCCGGAGTAGCGGTGCCAACTACCTGATAAGCCTGGGCCATAAATTCTTTTACAACAGCACTTCCCAGGTTGCCAGTAGCCCCGGTGATCAACGCAACTTTTTGCATATCCACTCTAATTTGCTTTTTCAAAATAAGATATTGCAAGATGTAATTTTTGAACCTCCAATGCCAGCAGACAAGACGTCGTTTTTTCAGGATGTATACGAAGTGGCCCGCCTTATTCCTAAGGGCCGCGCTACCAGCTACGGCGCTATTGCCAACTATCTTGGCACAAAGGGCAGCTCACGCATGGTAGGCTGGGCGGTCAATAGTGCTTCTATGCCCGACGATGTGCCCGCCCATCGGGTGGTAAACAGGGTAGGGATGCTTTCGGGCAAACACCATTTTGGTGGATCGACTATGCAAGAGCTTTTAGAGGCAGAGGGCATTAAAATAGAAGCTGATAAGATTGTTGACTTTGAAAAGGTGTTTTGGGATCCGATGAAGGAACTAGGGTAGTACCGAAAGCACCAAATGTCAATAGACAAAACTCAAACAAACTTCAGCGTCGATTTTGGAAATTCAAAACCTGTCATGTCTACGTTTTGTGTGCTATTTCAAAACAACTCATTGCATGGCTTAGAAGCAGATTTTCAAGCACTTGCCCCAATTTTCATGAGTACCAAAAGCTGAAAGGCTAAATATTGTAGTAAAAATTGCTAACATATTTTGCTATTAACGATAGTAATACTAAATTTGATAGTAAATACTACCGTCATGAAAATGTTTTATAAAGTTCAGCTCCAGCCATCTCAGTTAGTCTCTATGTATGTGCGCCAGTGCAGGCAGTATGTTCATCAGAGAGTCGGCAAATTCAAATTTATTAGTTCTGATCCCCACATTTCTATGTTTTCGTTTGAAGCAGATGAACAGGATGAACCATCAGTGATAAAGGCAATAAGAAAGGCAGCTACTCAAGTAGCCAGCTTCAAAATAGGTCTCAACGGTTTTTCACACTATACACAGAGCAAAACCATCTTTTTAAAGGTGGACAATGCAGAGGAAGTGAATTACCTGAACCAGATTTTTTATATCTGCTTTCTTTCTGCTCTTGAGGAAATGGGCGTGACAGTTAGCAATGAAGGTATCCAAGAGAAACCTAATCTAACTATTGGTTCAGGCTTTGATAATAAGGCGTTCGCTTCACTTTATGGAGTGTTTGCAACGGAGAAATATCGCCAGGAATTCAGTGTTGAAAATGCGGTACTGCTTAAGTATGTGGGAAGAGGACAGAATAAACTTATGACCAGGGCAGCGTTTTCTAAAAACAGGAAACAAGCCATAGATGTGACCCAAAAGTTATCCTTACCTGCTGCAACAGGGCAAATGACCTTGGGCTTTTAAATGCCGAAGAATTAGAATAATGATCAATTTGTGCTAGTACCAGTGTGGGGCAACTCACACTGGAACGTCTATTTTTTAAATTAAACCTGTTTCTGTGTCTTCACCTACTAACATGACCGTTGGTTTCCGTGTTTGTCTTCACACACATGCACAGATTTCGATGTTAGTAAAAATCGATTTCGGTGCCTCTACACACTCACAAAAGACTAAATGCTAGTCCGTGGAGCTCGAAAATATTTACTTTTACACAGTAGCCATTAAAGACTGGAACCCTCTTCTTTTGAACGACAAGTTCAAAGATATAATAATTGATAGTCTACGTTTTCTTGTTCAGAATGGTAAGATTGTCGTGTACGGGTTCGTAATCATGCCAAATCATTTCCATATAATTTGGGAAGTGGTGAAATTAAATGGGAAGGAATCGCCCCATGCCAGCTTCATGAAATTCACCGGCCACAGCATTTTGAAAGAAGTCAAAACTAACACACCCGAACGCCTTGTTGACTTCAAGGTTCAGTCAGTTGATAGGTCTTATAATATTTGGCGAAGTGATTCGCTTCCAATCCACTTATATTCCAATAAATTCATCTATCAAAAGCTGACTTATATCCACACCAATCCTTTGCAAGAAAGGTGGCAACTCGCCGAAGCACCAGAGGATTACAAGTACTCATCGGCATCATTTTATGAAACCGGAATCGATGAATTTGGTATTCTTACCCATATCTGCGACCGGATCTAAATGGTTTGGGTTATTGGATTGTGTTTCTTAGAGGGGTTGGTTTAGTTTATTTGCCTTCTGGCCCTGCAAGTGATTTTTCATAGCAGTAGTGTGTGAAGACACACACAGAAACATTTTTATGATCGATTCGGTTTTCGTGCCTGTCTTTACACTCGGCCATGACCTGTATTAAAAGTCAGTTTTCGTGTGTGTCTTCACACACGATCAGCATCGATCGAATAGGAAATATACTTAGAGGAGGGTGGTTTTAGAGTTTATTCTTCCATGCATTGGTAAGTGATTTTTCAAAGTAAAAGTGTGTGAAGACACACACAGAAACATTGGTGAAAACAATTGATATTTCCTGTCCTTTTTTTTGCACACGGCGATCATCCGTCTTCATGGTTTAGTTGTGTGGACCACTGACGATCATCCTCTATTTTTATGGTTTATGTGTGTGTCCTCACACCATCACAACCTTTCGTTTTCGTGTGTGTCTTCACACACGATCAGAACCGATCGAATTGAAAGCAAAAAACGAAAGGCCCCACCGTTGAGAGTTCTTTTTCCAAACGCTACCGTTCTTTAACTAAAAGAGGTGTTTTAAGCGTGAAGGGATCTTAAGTATCCTTCTTTTCTTTCTCAATCATAGAAGAGGTAAGGTCGTTCAGTACTTCCAGCTTGGTGGAGAAGTCGCCTTTGAGTCTGTCCCGAAAGGTCTTCATGTTATCTAATAACGATTGCATGCTGTCTGGGATGGCCTCTTCCAGGTACTGCCGCATGCGTTTGGCCAGGGTGGGCGATTTTCCGTTGGTTGAAATAGCTATTTTGAGGTCTCCTTTTCTAACGATTGATCCTAAGTAGAAATCGCACAAGGCTGGCGTGTCAGCCACATTGGTGAGAATTCCCAAGGCTGTAGATTTAATTTTGATTTCCTTGTGCAGTTCAATATTGTCGGTTGCAAGGATGATAAGTTGTTTGTTGTGCAGATCGTCCCATTCAAACTTTCGGTAGGCCAGCACCACATTGGGGGAGCTTTTGGCTAGCTTTTCTGTTTCTGGCAGGTAGCGATCCGCCACTACTGTTACCTTTGCCAGGGGATTGTTGACCAGCAATGCTGTTAGTTTTTCTAAACCAACATTGCCACCACCTACAAGCAGGGTATTAAAGTTTTCTAGCTTAAGGAAAACCGGAAAGAGTGTGTTTTGGCTCATATTTTCGCTTGCAACTGTTCCATCACCGTGGCCATAAATTCTTCTTGTTCGGCCACTTTAACTACTTCGCCAATGACAATAATTGCTGGGCTGCCCAATTTCTTTTGTTGGGCAATTTCAGCAATGGTGGCTACTGTACCGATGCCCATTTTTTGGTTGGGCAGGGAGCCATTTTGGATGATGGCTACCGGAATGTCTTGTTTCTCGTGCCTGGAAAATATTTTTGTGATTTCTTTCAGCTTTGTCATACCCATAAGGATGATCACAGTAGCATTTGATTGAGCAGCATAATATAGGTCATTAGAGACCTTTCCACCACTCGTTGTACCGGTGATTACCCAAAAGCTATCACTCATTCCTCGTGCGGTCAAGGGAATATTATTGAGTGCTGGCACTGAATGGGAGCTGCTGATGCCTGGTATGACCTCAACACCAATGCCGAAACTTTTTACATGGTCCATTTCTTCCTGACCACGACCGAAGATAAATGGATCACCGCCTTTCAACCTTACGACATGCCCGTAATTGAAGGCGTGTTCGACAATAAGTTTGTTAATTTCTTCTTGTTTGTAACTGTGCCTACCTGCTCTCTTACCTACAAATAACCTCACGGCATTCTGTGGAACGTGGTCAAGTAGTTCCTCATTGACCAGGGCGTCGTAAAGCACGGCGTCTGCATTTTGCAATGCTCTAACACCTTTAAGGGTGATAAGTTCCGGGTCGCCCGGTCCGGCGCCCACCAATGAAACTCTTGGTATGTTGTTAATATTTGTAGTCATTTCAATAGCTGTTAAAGAAGTCAATTGGAAGAGATGAGTTGCTTGGTTCGAACTGCTTTTACTTGTTCGATAAATGCTGCCGCTTCATCTCTGAATTTGCTTGCGAACCCTTCGGTGGGTTCATTTCGGCTTACTTTCGTGGCATGGGCTTCGAAGCTCCCCTCTTCAAACGAGAACTGACCGCTTTCCACAAACAGGCGATCAAAGTCTTTGATGATAGCCATTTGAGTATTGTTTTTTACATCTTCTGCAAGCAAAAGGGCTTTTGCAGCCGTCACAAATACATTGTAGCTATGATAGATGGAGTCAGCCCAGCGGCCTTCTTCAAATGCTTCCTTCGCCCATTCTAGTTTTTCTTCAGAGTCGTAAAGCAATGTAGCCACCAGGTCGAGAATCACACCGGCACATTCACCTACTCCGGCAACCACCTTGAAGTTTTCCTCTTCTCCCCAATCGACAAAGTCCGAATCAACCAGGTCGTCGAGGATGGTCAAGGGCTTCAAAAGGGTATAGAAATAACGATCACCATTTCTGGCGAAATAATCTTTGTAGTATTCACCATCATTCCCGTTCTCCTCATAGTCGGCTAGCAAAATCCGCAAAGCGTCTGGCCCTCTTTTGCTTGGGATTTTAATCACTTTACTAGCAATTCGGCCATTGCCATCTGCATCTACGCCACCTCCAAGTAATACCTGAAGTGCTGGTAGCACAAGGCCATCTTTTTTCTGTGAGCTTCCGTGGAAACCAATTCCGGCGATACCATGCTGGCCACAAGAGTTGGGGCACCCGCTTATTTTTATACTGATATCAGTGTTTCTAACCAAATCAGGATATTCTTCTGCCATTACCTTTTCAAGTTCCACGGCGATGCCGTAGCTGCTCGAAATCCCTAAATTACAAGTATCGGTGCCCGGGCAGGCCGCCACATCAGCCGTCGACTCAAAACCAGGGTTCGCAAGGCCGAGTTTATCAAGAGCTACATACAAACCTCGCAATGCAGCTTCTCTCACAAACTTGAGAACATACCCTTGGGTCACAGTGATCCGCAGTTCGTCGGCCGCATATTCCCGAACTACTTCCGCCAGGGCCCTGGCTTTGTCCGACGATAAGTTGCCAAGCTGCGTTTTCAAGCCAATAGCAAAGAATCCTACTTGCTTTTGTGGAAATACATTGGTTTGTAGCCACAATTGGTAGCGAGTTTCATTGTCGACAGTAACTTCTGGATAAACTTTTTCGACTGGTTGTGGCGCAGGTTGTTGTACAGTGCTCGTGTCTATTTTGTAAGTCTTGTGTTTTAGTGCAGGATATTGGGCCCTGGCAAGATCAAGTAGTCCTTGCAAGCCAATTTCGGCCATCAGGAATTTCATTCTTGCTTTAGTGCGCCTGGCTCTTTCCCCATAACGGTCAAATACCCTCAGCACTGATTCTGTAAATGGTATGATCTGATCTTCCTCAAGGAACTCATAAGCTACCTCAGCCAGTTGTGGTTGTGCGCCAAGGCCACCACCTATCAGCACTTTGAACCCTCTTACTTCTTTTCCATCTACCGTCTTAATTTTTGCAATGAAGCCAAGGTCGTGGATAAAAGAAAAGGCGGAATCATCATTCGAAGAAGAGAAGGAAATTTTAAACTTTCGACCCATTTCCTGGCAAATAGGATTGCGAAGAAAATACTCAAACATGGCATGGGCATAGGGTGTCACATCAAAGGGTTCTTTTGGATCGATGCCAGCTTTGGCGGAACCTGTAATGTTTCTTACTGTGTTGCCACAAGCCTCTCTTAAGGTAATTTTTTCCTTTTCCAGCTTTGCCCACAGCTCAGGCGTTTTGTCGAGGCTCACGTAATGAATCTGTATATCCTGCCTGGTAGTGGCATGCAGGGTGCCACTAGCATACTCATCCGACAAGTTAGCGATGTGAATGAGCTGCTGCGTCGTTATTTTGCCATAAGGCAGCTTTATTCGGATCATTTGTACGCCTTGTTGCCGTTGTCCGTAAACGCCTCTGGCCAATCGAATGCTGCGAAACTTTTCCTCATCAATTTGAAGGTTCTTGAATTTCGCAATCTTGTCCGCCAGGTCAACGATGTCTTTTTCGATGATGGGATTGTTGATATCCTCTAATTCGCTTCTAAAACTTTGCATGGTTGAAATTTTTTTGGGGGGGGGGGTAAAAACAAAAAAGCCCTTCCGTTTTTCGACAGGAAAGGCTTACGTATATTTTTAGATGGTCTTCTTTTACTGGAAGATGGGAGTAACTACCACTCTAATCATAGTGCCTTTCTTAACAGGTACAACACCAATGCCAGCACGCACACCTCTTAGAGGAGTACTCCTTCTCATTGATTAAAAATTGTGTAGCTGTAGAAATCACCATACTTGAATTATTTTACAATGCTAAAGTTGCAGTATTACAAATCCAAAGATTGATTCATAAATTTTAACGAATCAAAATATTCATCCAGTTGTGCCCTTTAATTCGGAAGTTTATTTGGCTCAGAACATCAGGTGCAAGTTGATCATATACAACGGTTCAAGGGAGGTTACTCATTCCTAAGAACGCTAACGAGGTTTCTTCTGGGAACGTTTAGCCTAATGAGCGAAACTGTCAGCAAAATGACACTTCCGAAGAGCAAAGCCGACTGCCAGGCAAGTGAAAGTTCCCGTTTAGATATACCTTGAAAGCCAGCAGCTAAATGCTATGGTCAGAGGGAAGTACAAACTGTATTTCCTCTTGGGAGAGGAGAGTGACAAAATTTGACAGCTTCTGGTAAGCTAAAATCACGTGAACAAAAGAAGGTTGTGTATCGGTAGGGCACTATTTCGACTCATCCAGAAACTTGATAAGCTCCTTATGAGAAAGCAAAAGAGCATCCATTACTTCAAGGAGGTTTTCGTAGTCGTCGGCAATATTTTTTACATCTCTAGATATTTCGCCCGACTTTGACATTTTGAATTTATGGAACTGCCTGAACCCTTCCAGTATCTTTTGCATATCATCCGACTGACCAATGAACCGTTCAAGACGCATACGGTTGTCGATGAGTTCGGCTTTCAAATGAGCAGTCGCTTCTTCTGGTGCAATGGGAGCCCTATCATTGGGTATGCCTATTTTTTCTAACTCTTCCTGGATAGCTGCCGTGTTAGCAAGATCTTTTTCAAGTAGATCGGAGAGGTCAATATTAAACAGCTGAACAATTTTCAGCACGTTCTCAAGCTTTGGCTCAGCCGTTCCCTTTTCATAACTAGCAATATTTCCCCTGTTGAGAGCGATCTTCTCCCCTAACTGCTCCTGACTGAGGCCAGCTTTCTTTCTTAAAAACTTGAGGTTGTCAGCAAAAAACTTCATTTTTGTAAAAAATATTTACATTTAGCTTCAAAAGACGGCAAATATTGGTAGGCGGGAGCAGGTTGCACCAAGTATTTGTAAAAATATTAAACATTTAGCGCATAATATCGTTAATATTAATGTGATGAAATTTACAAAACACCAAATTAACAGATATATAAATCCAATATCCACTTCTGCAAGTCAATTTTTTCCCTAGCATTTTTCTAATCTGGTATTGAATTGTCAGTGACTAATTGGCCCTGACACTCAAATGAATTGATGAACCATAAAAGTGAGGAAAGAAATGATTGTTACAGAAAAAACTGCGTTTACAAAAAATATAAACTTCAAAAAACTAGGCTTTTCAGCCCTCGATACAATAGAGATCACCCAAGGTCTAAACCAGCTATTGGCCAACTACCATGTTCATTATCAAAAGCTTAGAAACTTTCATTGGAACGTGAAAGGCAATGACTTTTTTAAACTCCATGAGAAGTTCGAGGAGTTGTACGATGAAGCCAGGTTGCGTATTGATGAAATTGCTGAAAGAATACGTGTATTTGGTCAAACGCCAATGAGCACGATGGGGGAGTATATCGAAAATGCCGAGATAAAGGAGATAAGAAAGGAGTTGGTGGCAAGAGAAATGGTAGTCGAGGTTTTGTTTGATATTCGGATTTTGCTGTCTGACATGCACAGCGTGGTAAAGACAGCTCAAGAAAATGAAGATACGGGTACAGAGGACATTTTTTGACAAGCTATATCCAGGAATTGGAGAAACATCATTGGATGTTGAGTGCCTGGTTGAATGAAAAATAGGAGGGAACGATGAGTATTTTGCAGACCCACCCTAGAGTCATCTTGTTTTTATATTGCCATTCCAAAGTAAGAGACAGGAAGCTACTTGCACGTGCTGAAGCGTTGCATGTGAAGATCAGGAAAGTCAATATTGAAAAAGAAAAACTTACTACTACTCATTTTGCAGGTCTGGCTGATGATATGATGGTGGGTGTTAGTGACCTCATAGACCCAAGAATCATAGAAGGTCACAAGATATCTGATACAGACTGTGCCTTGAAATTAATCAACAAGAATCCTGAATTATTGAAAACTCCGATCGCCGTATCTCCTGATTTTGTTAAATACATTTCAGATTTCGGTGACATTGAGGCCCTGGAGCAAACTAAAGAAAGGCCAAAACTTAAAGCATCTCATTCTTAAACTAACATCTCATGAAAAGGAAACAGAATTATATCATGGTGCCATTTGATTTTCAGAAAGAATCAAAGTTGGCTTTGAAAGCTGCGCTAAAAATCGGAAAAAAGCTTGGGATGCGAATAGAAGCGATGCAATTCAAGGCAGCCACTGCCGCTAAGGTTTTACCGCACGCCGGTGTAATGGCAGGATATAGTGCGGCCATTTCTCAAGTGGCAGTTGAGCCGGCGCGGTTTGAGAAAATGGATGAATTTTTAAGGGTTTTGGAAGAGCTAGGTGCGTTAGAGCGGGATGTTCATTTTCACCAAATCGAAGAATCACCAGAAGCTGGTATCAAGGAGTTTATGAAAGACCATGATCCATCACTGATAGTGATTCATAAAGACGCTTTCAAAGGGCTTGATTTACTGACAGGGTCAGTTATCCAAAGGGTCATCAGGCACGCTAATGTTCCTGTGTTAGCACTTGAAGGAGAAAGTCTGCCGGAGTCATTTAAAAATATTGTGTTTCCAACAGACGTGAGCAGATTTCTGCCTATGGAGGCTGATTTTATTAGTCATTGGGTCGATTCTTTTAACTCAACGGTACACCTTGTCAACGTGGTGCATACCGACTTGAACGATGACAAAGAAATAAAATCAAAAATGCAGAAAGTAGCTTTGGAACTAGGCTTTGAAAAGTTTTTTGTCACGGCCACTCACCATGAAAAGGAGGCTGAAGCCATTGTTGAGTTCAGCCAAAAAGTAGACGCTGACCTTATCATGATGAAAACATATGACAAGAGTGACCTTGAACGCTTTCTGTTTGGAAGCATCACCGAAGAGGTGGTCAAAAGTCCATCTCCAGCCGTGTTAGCTGTTAATGTATCTATGAATTAGTAAACTGCGGGATCATACTGAATGCATTGGCTGGATATACTAATATTCTTTATTTACATGGTCATTATGCTGGGGATTGGGTTTTTCTTCCTCAGAAAAAACAAAAGTGATGATGACTATTACGTGGGAGGCAGGTCCATGGGCAGTATGCACGTGGGCCTTAGTGTTGTTGCCACCGACGTTGGTGGCGGTTTTTCCATCGGACTGGGCGGCTTGGGTTTTACTATGGGAATTTCTGGTTCCTGGATGCTTTTTACAGGGTTGATTGGTGCCTGGCTATCGGCCGTTGTCCTAATTCCCAAGGTGAGTAAAATGTCGAAGCTTGAAGGTCTTTATACCTTCCCGCAGATTTTCGGGTTATTCTATAACAAGAGGGTGGCTTTGTTGGCGGGAATCATCTCTGCCATAGGATACCTGGGATTCACAAGCTCCCAAATGCTGGCAGGTGCAAAGCTTGCTTCAGCCACCTTTGTGAATCTTGATCTGCTTACTGCACTTTTCGTGATGGGGGTGATCGCAGTGGTGTATACCGTTATGGGTGGCATCAAGGCCGTTATCTATACCGATACAGTGCAGTGGATCATCCTTATGTCGGGTCTGATCTTCATCGGTATTCCAATGAGTTATTATGCCATCGGTGGCTACGATGCTATCATTAGCACCCTTCCGCCTGAATTTTTAATGTGGAACAACCTAAGCTGGCAAACACTGGTCAATTGGGCTGTAACGATCATACCCATATGGTTTGTTGGCATGACGCTCTATCAACGAATCTATGCCTGCAAAGGGCCCAAAGAAGCACAGAAAGCATGGTTTATAGCGGGCTTGTTTGAGTGGCCAATTATGGCCGTGATGGGGGTTGTACTTGGGATGTTTGCACGAGTGGCTGCTGAACAGGGCATGTTTGATGCACTTGGATACGCTGGTGCTGGAACCATGGATGAAGAAATAGGGTTGCCTTTACTACTAAGGGATATTTTGCCAGTCGGTTTGCTTGGTTTAATGATGTCGGCATATTTTTCCGCCATCCTCTCAACGGCAGATAGTTGCCTGATGGCAGCATCCGGAAATATTGTAACAGACATATTGCGTATCAAATCGACATCGGAAGCTAGTTCCAAAGCAACACTCAGGTTGTCGCAATGGATCACACTCGGCGTTGGCGTTGCTGCATTGGTGCTGGCAAGCGCAATGGAAAATGTATTAGAGCTTATGCTGTACTCTTATGCCTTTTTGGTGTCAGGTCTTCTTGTGCCTTTGCTTGCTGGAATGTTTGGATCTAAGGTGTCGAGTACGGCAGCGTTTTGGTCGATGCTGGTAGGAGGAGGAACAACTGTCACATTGAGCGTACTGCCAATTGAATTACCGCTTTCTCTTGACCCCAACGTCTTTGGTATAACGGCCTCCGCCGTCATTTTCATTCTTTTAAATTCAATTACTTCTAAAAAAACCTATGCTCATGATCAGCTATGAATTATTAACTCCAAGTGTAACTGTTGGAATGAACCAGCGACTGTTAATTGCCGGTTTTCTCTATGAGCATCTTGATGAGTTTGGCGATAAGAAAGAAGATATCCTGAAGGCGATAGACTATGCCCTGGAATCCAATATGAAGCCGGGTGGTTTTGTATTGGTAGCGCATGACAAGGAAAAAGGCAAAATAGTAGGGGCTGTAGTAGTCAACAGGACGGGGATGGACGGATATATCCCTGAAAATATATTGGTGTATATCGCCATGCACAAGGACTATAGAGGACAAGGAATTGGGAAGCAGTTGATGCAAAAAGCCATCGACTCAGCCGACGGAAATATTGCCTTACATGTAGAGCCTGAAAACCCTGCACTACATCTCTACAAAAAGCTTGGTTTCACCAATAAATACCTGGAAATGAGGCTGATAAAAAGCTGATCATTTTATTTTCTTAACTTCACAAGGCTAAACAAACTCAACTGCTGATCAAACCTCAGTAGATTCATTATCTAAGATGGCTTACATTACTCTCAACAGAAAGAAGCTCAAGCACAATTTCGACTTCCTGAATAAAATATTTACGCAAAACAACATCGAATGGGGGGTTGTCACCAAATTACTTTGCGGTAATAAAGGATTCATCGAAGAACTGGTGAACCTGGGAGTTCGTGAAATGCACGACTCTCGCATCGGTAACTTAAAGGTAGTTAAATCGATCAATCCTGACGTGCAGACGGTTTATATAAAGCCACCAGCCAAAAAAAACATATTAAAAATAGTCAAATATGCTGACGTAAGTTTCAATACAGAGTATTCAACAATGCAGCTTTTGTCGAAGGAAGCCGCACGGCAAGGTAAAGTGCATAAGGTGATTATCATGATCGAAATGGGTGACCTTAGGGAGGGCGTAGTCGGCGATCATTTACTAGAGTTTTACGAACAAGTTTTTGAACTGCCTAACCTTGAAATTGTAGGTTTAGGAACCAATCTCAATTGCTTGAACGGAGTGATGCCCTCACCTGACAAACTCGTTCAGCTTAGCCTTTATAAGGAACTGGTTGAAACTAAGTTTAACAAAAAGATTCCCTGGGTATCTGGCGGCACTTCAGTCACCTTTCCTTTGTTACAGCGTAAGTTGTTACCCAAAGCGGTTAATCATTTCAGAATCGGAGAAACCCTCTATTTTGGAACTGATTTGTTTACAGGAGGTACTGTTAAAGGCATGAAAACCGATGTATTCAAGCTTTACACTCAAATAATTGAACTCACCCAAAAGTCAAAAGTACCTGAAGGTGAGCTTGCACAGAATCCTTCGGGGGAAGTATTTGAAATTAAGGAGGAAGATATAGGAAAGACATCTTATCGGGCGATTGTCGATATCGGTCTGCTCGAGATTTCTCCTGAGTATTTGATCCCTGAGGAAAAGGGAGTAGTAGTGACAGGTGCGAGCTCGGATATGCTGGTGCTCGATTTGGGCAATTCCGACAGAAACTACCAGGTTGGCGATATTGTCACTTTTCAAATGAAATACATGGGCGCCCTTGGTGTGCTGAACTCTGACTATATCGAAAAGTATGTGGTAGAGTAATCCGAACTTAGGTCGATGCCTTCTCGCCAAATACCCAACTCGGCTTAAGCATGACCCGCTTGAGCCCAAATTTTTTAATTGTTTCCCGTTCAATATAAGCGATGGCTTCATCTGTAGAATCCGTCACCAGGAAAAGGTCGAGATCCTCAGGAGAAACCGTTTTTTCTTTCACCATATGATCCAATTGAGCGGTAAGATGGCTCCAGTATTTTTTGCCAAATAGTACCAATGGAAAACCTTTGATTTTGCCAGTTTGAATAAGTGTGAGGGTTTCGAAAAGTTCGTCCATTGTTCCTGCGCCCCCTGGCATTACGACAAACCCGTAGGAATACTTCAGTAAAAGGACTTTCCTGACAAAAAAATAGTTGAAGTTAACCACAATATCGAGGTAAGGATTGGCATGTTGCTCGTGGGGGAGTACAATATTACACCCGATGGTTTTTCCGCCAGCTTCTTTTGCACCTCGCGGTGCCGCTTCCATAATTCCAGGGCCACCTCCTGTCATAACTGTGAAGCCTGCCAATGCCAGTTGATGTCCCAACTCCTGCGCTGCCTTATAAGAAGGGTGATCTTCCTGAAAACGTGCAGATCCAAAGACCGTAATACATGGCCCTGTAAAGTGTAACGCTCTAAATCCACGGATAAACTCCATAGCCACTTTCAAGATGTATTTGAATTCTCTCCATCTGCTGCCTGGCCCTTCTAAAAATTTCTTCTCGGTGTGGTAATTGATTTCGTTGTTGTTCTCCATCATTGATCAAATAAAATCACCTTCAATCACAATTGTATTGGTGATATTTCCAAATTCTACGTGCTTAGTCTAATACACTCAACCGTGATTATGACAATAAAATTTCCTTTCAAGCTCATATTTTTTGCCTTGTCATTTGCATTGATGACTGCTTGTGCCGACAAAGCAACCGAGAGCACCGAAAATAGTCAAGACAGTGTGGCAGCTGGTAGAACCCCTTTGGCAGCAACGGCGCCAAAACTTGACGATACTTTCAAAGCTGAGATTGAAGCCTTGTCGGTTCATCCACAAGTAAAGGATGCTTTTCAGTTTATTGAAGACTACGATGAACAGACCATCAAAACGCTTATTGAACTCACTGAAATAGAGGCGCCGCCTTACAAAGAGAAAAATAGAAGTGATAAATACATGTCTTTGCTAAAAGAGGCGGGAGCGGATTCTGTTTGGCAGGATGAAGTCTGGAATACCATTGGACTTGTGAAGGGGTCTAAAAGAGGTAAGGTGTTGGCATTTTGTGCTCACCTTGATACGGTTTTTCCTGAAGGTACAGATACAAGGGTAAAGCAATCAGGAGACACTTTGAGGGCGCCGGGAATTTCTGATGACACACGTGGCTTAGCTATTTTGATCACCGTGTTGAAAGCCATTCGAACCTCCGGCATTCAGCCTGAAAATGACATTTTATTTATCGGCAACGTAGGTGAAGAAGGACAGGGCGATTTAAGGGGAGCGAAATACCTCTTTGGCCCAAAGGGACCTAAAATAGATGCCTTCATTTCAGTGGATGGTAGCGGTCATGAGTCGGTCACGAATCAGGGGCTTGGTTCGCATCGCTACAGGATAACCTTCGAAGGGCCAGGCGGCCATTCATGGGGTGCGTTTGGCCTGGGGAATCCTCACCATGCTTTGGGTAGAGCCATCACCTATTTTACCGACGAAGCCGACGTATTTACCCGCAGTGGACCAAAAACAAATTATAACGTTGGCGTTATCTCTGGCGGAACCTCAGTAAACTCAATTCCATTTGAATCTATCATGGAAATAGATATGCGTTCGGAAAGCCCCGAAAGCCTGGTTCAGGTAGATTCAATTCTTCAACGCTCAGTACGGAAAGCATTGGCAGAGCAGAATAAGTTAAAAAGGCATGGGCCTGACTTAACTGTCAAGGTAGAAATGATTGGAGACAGGCCGTCTGGCGAGCATCCAGAGAGCATGGCCATTGTTCAGCGGGGAATTGCTGCGACTCAGTTTGTAGGTGGTCGTCCGACACTAAGAAGGGGAAGTACGGATTCAAATATTCCAATATCCAAAGGAATTCCAGCTATTACAATAGGCGGGGGAGGAATGGGAAGAAACGCCCATTCGCTCGATGAGTACTTTATTAACAAGGACGGAGTCAAAGGCATCAAAAGAGCCCTTTTGATCGTATTGGCTGAAGTAGGAATCGACGACGAGATGCGAATCAAATCAAGATAAACGATTCTTGTAGTCATCATAGCCGAACTCTCTGACGAGCTGGAAGGTATTATCCTCCTTCCAAATGCCAATAGATGGATGAGGCACGCCGTTGAATGTGGTCGTTTTTACCATCGTATAATGGATCATATCTTCAAATACTATCAAGTCGCCTGGTTGAAGCTCATTGTCGAAAGAATATTCACTCATATAGTCTCCTGCCAGGCAACTCATTCCACCCATGCGGTAAGTAGGTTTGCCTTTTTCAGGGTCCATTTTGGCTCCTCTGATTCTCGGCTTGTAAGGCATTTCCAAACAATCTGGCATATGGCAGGTAAATGAGGCATCCAGTATGGCCGTTTTAACACCTGAATTCTCCACAATATCGAGTACGGTTGACACCAGGTCGCCGGTTTCCCATGCCACAGCACTTCCAGGCTCCAGAATTACTTCTACACCCCATTTTTTACGAAATGCTTTGAGCGTGCTGACCAAGTGGTCAATGTCGTATCCCTTTTTGGTCATCAGATGGCCACCGCCCATATTCACCCATTTCACTTGTGGAATAAGGTGGCCAAATTTCTCTTCAAAGGCCTTCAATGTATTTTCTAATGTGAACGAAGTAGACTCGCACAACACATGGAAATGGAGTCCTTCAATGCCTTCTGGCAGTTTGTCGCCGAAATGAGCTGCGGTCATTCCCAGCCTCGAGGTTGGTGAGGACGGATTGTAAAGATCGGTGGTTACTTCCGAGTATTCGGGATTTACCCGGATACCGCAGGAAATCTTCTCTGAGTACCCAGCTACCTTGCCTTTGAACCGATCGTATTGAGACAGAGAGTTGAAGGTGATATGGCTACTCAATGACATGATCTGGTCAAACTCCTGATCGCGGTAGGCCACCGCATAAGTATGCGACTTTGTTTTCATCTCTTCGTAGCAGAGCTTTGCTTCTGATAGTGAACTGGCCGTTGCTCCCTTCAAGTATTGCCTTACCAAAGGGAACGCACTCCACATAGCAAACCCTTTGAAAGCCAAAATAATACTAACGTCGGCCCTCTCCTGGACACTTTTCATTAATTCGAGGTTCCTTCTTAGAAGCGATTCTTCAAGCAAATAGCAGGGTGAGGGTATCTTTGAGTAGTCAATCATATTTTGTAAGGGTCAGAAATAACGAAGGGCAGGCCTGAAGCCATGCCCTTTGCATTTTAACTAGAAGTATCCAAATTAATCCATTTCAAGGTCGACATCGTGTAGCTCGTGCCACGGCAAACCTTGCTTGTTCATTTCTTCCATAAAAGGATCTGGGTTGAATTGCTCCACGTTGAATACGCCAGCACCACCCCATTTGCCCTCAAGCACTAATTTAGCTCCGATCATGGCCGGAACGCCAGTTGTGTAGGAAACCCCCTGCGCTTTTGTTTCTCCGTAGGCGTCAGGGTGTTTGCAGTTATTGTAAACGTAGTAGGTTTTTTCTGCTCCGTTTTTGATTCCGCGCACCCGGCATCCAATAGAAGTTTCGCCTTTGTAGTTTTCTCCCAGTTCGCCTGGATCAGGTAAAACCGCTTTCAGGAATTGCAACGGCACGATTTCCATACCGTTGTAATTAATGGGTTCGATGCTTCCCATGCCAATGTTAAGGATCACACGAAGGTGAGTGAGGTAGTTGTCGCTGAAGGTCATCCAGAAACGTGCTCTTTTTATCGTAGGGAAGTTCTTTACCAGTGATTCAAGCTCCTCATGGTAAATAAGATATGACTTAACTGGTCCGATGTTCGGGTAGTTGATGTTCTTGCCTATTTCATGTGGTTTGGTGATTGTCCATTTGCCATCTTCGAAATATTTTCCTTCCTGCGTTACTTCACGAATATTAATTTCCGGGTTGAAGTTGGTAGCGAAGGCTTTGCCATGGTCACCAGCATTACAGTCAACAATATCGAGATAGTGAATTTCATCAAAATAGTGCTTGGCTGCATAAGAAGTGAACACGCCTGTGGCGCCTGGGTCGAAGCCGCAACCCAAAACAGCCGTTAGCCCTGCTGCTTTGAATTTTTCCTGGTAAGCCCATTGCCAGTGATACTCAAATTTGGCCTCTTCTTTTGGCTCATAATTGGCTGTATCGAGGTAGTTTACCTTAGTCTCCAGGCACGCATCCATGATGGTGAGGTCCTGATAAGGTAGTGCTACGTTGATCACAATATCGGGACGAAAGCTATTGATGAGAGTGACAAGCTCAGGAACTATATCTGCATCCACTTTGGCTGTTTGGAGGGTAACGCCAATATCTTTTTTTATGTCTGCAGCAATGTCATCACATTTGGATTTAGTTCTGCTGGCAAGCATTATTTCAGTAAACACATTTGAGTTCTTGGCGCATTTATAGGCCACCACTCGTCCGACTCCGCCGGCACCAATAATGAGTACTTTTCCCATCTTATTTCTTGTTACAGGTTAATTGCATAAAGTGCAAAAGTAGCACAAGCAGGAATGTATTAAAAACGCTGCGATTAATATTGTGAACGACGGTAAATTTGAATTTACGGTGGGCTTATTTATTCAGGCCTATAAAATAAAAAAAGCCGGAAACTAAGTTCCCGACTCTTCTACAAGCTGGTCAATGTTGTCTATTTTAATTCCCCAGGAAACCAAGCTGAAGGCTTGGCGTTTTGCTTATGTAGTAACCATCGTATAGGAAAGCATTCACAAGTTTTTCAATGTCCTTATCTGAACTTCCTTTTTCGAAAGTGGCGTAACACTGCTGGTTGAAGTTGTCTATTCCAATGTACTCTAGCTGTTGGATATCACTCTTAAGGGCTGCTAGCTTGGCAATCATTTGTTTTGTATCACCCTCTTCAATCAATGGAAAGGCAACAAGTGTTTTTCCGTTCATGTTAGTCATTTTTAGCTTGGCAGGAAATAGAATGCCCAACTCGGCTAATTGTTTGTCGACGGCACGAGTGTTTTGGCCAGCGATTAGCAACAGCGTTCTTTGTTCAAAAAGCGCTTCAACCTTAGAGCCTGTATTGATGGCCATCCTAAGTTGAATGTCTGCTCTATCCTGAGCGCTTATTGATTGACTTAAGGCAATGAAGAAAAAAACAACTATCAGCTTTTTCATTTTCGAATAATTTAAAATCAAAATTCAAAGGAGTTGGAAAACGTTAAACTATTGTATGATTCATTCTCCGCTACACTTGATGGAATAGTGTCTTCAGGAATACATTTTCACTAACTCTTGATCAAATGTACGCTCTCGATTGTCATTTGTCGAATCAGCGGTATTCATGGTCGGAAAATAGATGTGGCTTTATGGCAAGCAGTTAACGATTTGTGAAAAGTGTATGGATTTTGACGCAAAACTTACATGCCCAATGAAGCAACGATATCGGCTTATGGCACTTTTTTTAATCAGGAGGCCATATTCTTGAATAAGTTGGCAGTTCGAATTCAACATTTTCTTACTTCCACCATAATCTTTTAAATAATCAAAATTGTGTGCTTGCTGCTGTAATGGAATATCAAGTCGAAGCGCTATTTTTGTGGACTTTATGGCTAACTGATGATGCAAACTTTTGATGACCAGTTTAATAAGCTGGCTGATGACCTCTCTGAAAAAGGGTACGGCATCATCGATTCCTTTCTTACCAACGACGAAGTAAAAGCTATTTTGGATGTTTTGGATGGCTACCGAAATGCTGGTGACTTTAAGCGAGCGGGAATTGGACAGGCAGAAATGCACCAGGTCGACAAGTCTCAGCGGGGCGACCTTATCAGGTGGATCGAGCCTGAAAAGGCAAAAGACCCGACCCAGGTCTATCTCGATCGAATGAGGGACCTGATGTTGTTTATCAACCGAACTTGTTTCTTGAGCCTCAAGGATTTTGAGTTTCACTTCACTTTATATCCTGTGGGCACTTTTTACAAACGTCATTTGGATCAGTTTAAAACAGATGACCATCGAAAGCTAAGCGTGATTTGTTACTTGAACTTTGATTGGCGGCCGGAAGACGGCGGGCAGCTGCGAATGTATCGCCCATCTGCTGCTACAGAGGAGGTGATTGATGTAATGCCTTTGGCTGGCCGAATGGTATGTTTCAGAAGTGATTTTCTTGAACATGAGGTCCTTCCCACAAACAGAGAGCGAAAGAGTTTGACGGGTTGGCTTCGAGATCAACTTATTGACCTTCCGTTTTAATGAGACACAAAGAAAAAGGCTCCGGCTGTTGTTGACTTACCATCATGTAGGGTTGTTTCAAATCGTTCTTCCATTCTGTTCTCGAAGGTAATTGGGTCAACGTTGCGTTTGGAAATAACAACCTTCCTGTCCTCGTAGATCCTTATGTGTGTATAGTTGTACACATAGCCGATTCCCTGTGGATCTTCAATCATTTCACTATCTGAAAATGCAATGAATGCCTTCTGGTTTTTTACAGCGTTTCTCCCAAAATAGTCAAAACTTTCAATGGACATGCCTCCGACCTCGTCTCTGGATTTTTCCATTTTTTTGTCGTCCATGTATAAATCACATTTCTGGTAGTAAAATGTCCCTCTAACAGTATAACCCCTTTTCAAAGTTTCTAAAAGTTCCTCAAAAGTCACTAGGGGGCTATTTTGCGCAAATCCAGCGGCGGCGCTTGTGAGTAAAAACAGAACGATGAAATTAAACCGTCTCATTCAGGAAGTATTTTTAATGTAATTTAAATGAATAATTAGATTTATTTAGGTGATCCGGAAGCTGTTTCCTCTAATTCTTTTGTGAGCAACGGTTGCGGGTAGTAATTGCACCTGGTTGGACCTTATTAATTCATAGGCATCTTCGTGTCAAAATAAACACAGCAAAACTTTCGAAAAACTGAATCAGAAGTGTTTGAATTTCGTTGTTTCTTGAAGTAAAAAAACAAAAATATGAACGACCTCCTCGCTGCTCGCTCTCAAATGGCAGTTTCGCTCGGTTTTCACATCGTCTTTTCATGTATTGGTATGGTCATGCCTTTTCTCATGGCATTCGCCAACTATAAATGGTTAAAGACCGGTCAAGAAGATTATTACAGGCTTATGAAGGCCTGGGCGAGGGGAGTGGCTATTTTCTTTGCCGTTGGGGCTGTTTCCGGCACGGTGTTAAGTTTTGAGCTGGGCTTATTGTGGCCCGGATTTATGGAGCATGCAGGCCCCATCATAGGCATGCCTTTCTCCCTGGAAGGAGCTGCATTCTTTTTGGAGGCCGTGGCACTTGGGCTATTTTTGTATGGGGAAAAGGTGCTAAAGCCTTGGACACACTTCTATTCCGGGGTATTTGTTGGTATTTCTGGAGTGGCCTCAGGTATACTTGTTGTTGCTGCTAACGCATGGATGAATAGTCCCTCGGGGTTTGATTGGGTCAACGGTCAAGCATTGAATATTGACCCAATCGCTGCCATGCTCAACGAGGCTTGGTTCACGCAGGCAATTCATATGACCATCGCGGCATTTGTAGCCACCAGTTTTGCTGTAGCTGGCGTTCATGCTTATCATTTTCTTAAAAATAGAACCAATACACTTCACTTCAGGGCTTTGAAGCTGGCGCTAAGCCTTGGAGCCGTATCGGCCATTTTGCAACCTTTGAGTGGCCACCTGTCGGCGGAAGATGTGGCGCATCGACAGCCTGTGAAACTGGCGGCGATGGAAAGCCATTTTGAAACGGAAAAAGGTGCTTCCTTTGTCATTGGGGGCATACCAGACGAAGAAGCCGAAGAAGTCAACTATGCGATTAAGATTCCGTACCTGTTAAGTATTTTGGCATTTACCGATCCGCAAGCTGAAGTCAAGGGTTTACAGGATTTTCCCAGGGATGAGTGGCCCCCGGTAGCCGTGGTTCATTTTGCTTTTCAAATCATGATAGCTATTGGCATGTTTTTGATGGCACTTGGCGGTGTTTTTCTGCTTGGCCAATGGAAGAAGCCGCATTGGTTGCAGGCTCAGTGGTTTTTGAAATTAGTTATCATCGCCACGCCTCTGGGGTTTTTGGCTGTGGAAGCTGGATGGGTGGTGACAGAAGTAGGCCGCCAACCCTGGATCATTTACGGAATAATGAAAACAGTGGAAGCCCTCACACCCATGCCAGGCATTGCTTATTCGTTCTACGTTACTACAGTTATTTACTTCATACTGACCATATTGGTTTTTTGGCTTATGTCGAGGCAGATAAATGTTTTCAACGATAATAAGGAGGTAACTCATGCTTGAATGGGTTGTTTTTGTACTGGTGGTGTCACTCTTGCTGTATGCCCTGCTTGGAGGTGCAGATTTTGGTGCCGGTATTTTGGAGCTTTTTTCGCCGAAAGAGAAGTTTGATGAGCTAAAAACGACTACTTACCAGGCTATTGGCCCAGTTTGGGAGGCAAACCATGTATGGTTAATTATCGTGGTGGTCATTCTTTTTAACGGATTTCCAGCAGCCTTTAAAGTGATCTCGATCTACTTGCATATTCCACTATTGCTGATGCTGGTAGGTATCATTGTGCGGGGAACTGCCTTCGTCTTCAGGCATTATGATGCTGTGCAGGGCAGATCGCAGAAAGTGTATTCAAGGGCATTTGCCTGGTCAAGCCTGATTACCCCTTTTTTCCTGGGTATTATTGCAGGCTCCGTTGTTTTGGGGAGGTTTCCGACTGGCACTGAGAATTTTTACCTGGCATTTATCGCGCCCTGGTGGAATTGGTTTACAGTTGCTGTGGGCGTTTTCACTACTTCTTTATTTGCTTTTCTTGCCGCTACCTTCCTGATACCAGAGATTGACGACCCAGAGACCAAAGAGCTATTCAGGAAAAACGCCCTTATCGCGAATATCCTGGTGGTGCTGACCGGAGGGCTGGTCTTTGGCGCTGGTCTGATAGAAAAAATTGACTTTACCAGGCTGTTTTTTTCCCACCCTTTTGGCTTAGTCGGAGTCATTGCAGCAACAGTATGTCTTGTCGTGCTGGCTTATACTTTAAGAAGAAAGTGGGATCAGCTATCAAGAATGCTTGCGGGAGCTCAGGGAGCTTTAATTGTGCTTGGCTGGTTGGCACTTCAGTATCCTTATTTGATCGTTTTTGAAAACGGAAATTCAATTTCGATCGAAGAGTCCGCTGCTCCGGAAGCTGTGATTTTTGTTTTAGGTACCATGTTAGCCGTTGGTGTTGTGCTAATATTACCAGCTTTGGTCTATTTAATATGGGTTTTTAAGTATCGCAAAGGTTTGCGGTAATTTTTTTCAACAAACGCAGTGTTTTATTAAACATTTTCCAATAATTTTACGATTGTATTACAACAAGGGAAATCAAGAAATTAACAATATGCTAATGAGTTCTTGATTCTACGCATAAAAAAAGGGGCTAACTTTGCCCCTGATAGTAGAATCCTCTCATTAATAAAGAGTGTAGTTTAAGTAGGTATGTGTTCTGAGCACCTTCAGCTTTTGGTTGAAGGTGCTTTTTATTTGTACCAATGTAACTGAGATTTTTTCATTTTCACAATACTTTTTCTGAAATTTTATCAAAGCAATCGTTTGAAATAATTGACGTATAAATATTCCATGAAAAAGTAAGAAAAATACAGGCAGGGTTTGTTGAGGTTGATGCATCTCCTCAGAACTGGCCTGAAAATTATAAGTTGATTCCTTTTGACCTTTTTTTAGACCATCATTCTTCTTCTATTCCTTTTTTAAAAGGAATAGGTTTCTAATTAGTGAGTTGGCTCATTATCCTTTTTTGATTCCTATAGCCCATCTTCTGGATCAGTTGACTTTACAACTTTATTAGCCTAAAGGCCTGAATGAAATCCCCAAGAGGAATCTGGACGATATATATCCCGTTCGGGAACGGTTTAAGATCGACAATGAGCTCGTCGGCGACGATGCTCGTACTTGGGTTTATCGCTTGCCCCGATGTATTATAAATCTGTAGATTTTTATCACTAATGTTTTTATGTCCTCTCAACCGGAATTGCCCGCTTGTTGGATTGGGGTATATGGTTATGTTCGTCAACCAATCATTGTTTACCTTTTCAATATCAGAAAATGAAATAGTGCCATCATAGTCCGTTTGCTTGATTCTGTAATAGGAGGTAGATGGGTAGGGGCGATGGTCTGTCGTGCTATAATCTTGTTTTTCAACAGTCGTTCCAGCCCCTCTGATCTGTAATACTTCTTCCCAAAATTGACCATTGGCAGAACGCTCAACAGTAAAGAAGTCATTGTTTAATTCCGACCCCGTCACCCAGCGTAGCAAAATATGGCCATTCAGCGCGGTAGCGGAAAAGCTAAGGAATTCAACAGGAAGTGGAATAGATGCATCGGTATTGCCTAAGCTAAATCTGTCTCCATCCTGAAATGAGACACCCGAAAATGTGGCTATTTTGTTGGCTACCGATCCGGCCACAGGAGGCACATCATTCGTAGAAAAGTCACCATCCCTGTCTATTAACAATCGTAAATTGGAACCGAGCGGATTTCCCCCCATTACATTAAAATCAAACGAAATGGATACCGTGCCCACATTGCCACTGGCACTGACCACCCAGTTTCTGGAAAGTTTTTCTTCGATTACTATTCCATCAACGTCAGTGCCAACTGCTGCTGTTGTAGAATTAATAGGTGTATTGTCGTGACCCCACATGAGGAATTCACCATTGTCGAGATTGCTTGGATTCCACATACGAACTATTCCCGGGCCTCGTGCATCTTTGTGAAATGATCCATCTGAAGCTTGGCCAATTCCAGCCACTTCATAGTCATTATTTCCGTTCCCCGGGTCATCCATTGAGTATACGTCATTTCCAGAGGGGGAAAGATCAATACCATATTTTGCAGCAAGGTAATTGTCAATAATAATTCGTTGTGCAGAATTTAGATCCTCATTGAATAAGGCAATTTCAGCAATTTCTCCAGTTAGGAGAAACCCAGTGGTTGTGGCTGTGCCGCGGCGTGCACCGATAAGTACGTCCGTTGTAGTTACAGTTCCAGTACCTACACCGCCACCTGTTACATTCGTGGTTTCGTTGGACCATGAATTCTTTGCTGTAGTAGTGTTAATGTGGGAACCAATTGCCCAGGCATTGGAAGTGTTGACAGTTCCTAGATTATAGTTTCCTCCGATAAAAGAAGTAAAGGTATTACCGTCAAAAGTATATTGATATTGCCGAGTGCCGGCGGTCGCTGTTGCTTTTGAGAAAAAGGTCCCGTTGTTGCCTGAGTTTACATTATATACTGCAAAAAACGACCAGCTGTCTGTTCCAGGCAGTAAGTTGAGACTGGCGGGCGTGCCCAGATTAAGAAAGTCTCCTCCATCAAAACCAATGGAAGGTAAAGTTGAATTGACAGCATTGGCGTTGAAAGTAGGCTCTTCTGCCGCAACGCCACTGGACGATGCTGTTAGTCCGTTACCAGAGGCGTCAGACCAACTGGTCACCGCAGCGCCATCTGCCAGGCTAAGATCATCGGCTCTTAACCAAAGCTGGGTGTTGTTCTGGTCGCCAACTCCACCTGGCCCTGTATTTCCTGAAATGAAACTGCCGGTGGCAACGATGGGAAAAGCCGCGCAATTACTTGTGCAAGTAAGACTTAAACTAGCACACACCTGACTGATTATGGCTCCGTTGAAGAGCTGTACGTTCGGATCCAGACCTCCATTGCCAAGGTTTGCTGTTCCTGTTCCGCATAAGGAGGCGTCTGTCCAGTCGATGTAGATGTCGTCTGCTCCTGAGGTTGTGTTGTTGATAATGGTAACACTATTTCCAGAAAGGATCAGATCATCTGTATTTGTAAATGTTCCAGTCGACGCAACCTCTAAATAACCCAAAATAACAATGTCTTCGTTGATGCTCAAAGTCCCACCGTTGTCGATCAGGGTATAACCTTCCAGCATTAACTCTTCGCTTGAGGTGAGCGTTCCGCCATTTGCTATGGTAATGTCTCCGGTATGGTAAAACATTTGGTCAGTAGATCCGGTAAATGCCCCAACATTAGATCTTGCCAGGTCGGCAGGGGATTGTGAGCAGGTTCCATTGTCGCTTACATTATCTATTGTTATTGTATGGCCATTTTGAATGACAACGTTGTCCGATCTCCTCGGTAGCACACCGGCAGTAACCGATCCGCTGGATCCATCAGGTGTAAATGACCAACTAGAATTAGCTTCCCAGTCACCTGACGCTAACGAATAAAAGGTACGAGATGCATTGAACTCACTACCTACGGAGAAGAAAGTGCTGGTTTCACGTTGGTTATTGTATTCAGTTTCTACCCAGTTGGCACTGAAAATTTCATTCGAAAGACGTGCGTGATCAAGATCTCCATCCCATCCTTCGTTCCGTGCGCCAATCGCCCGACCATCATTTCCAATATCAAGGTAGCTTTCTAGGGTGCCTAACCCACCATATGCTTCAGTATGCACCAGTTGCCCATTTACATAAACGAAGCAATTACTTCCGTTCCAGGTAAGAGCAACATAATTCCACACATTGGCAGCCAAATTGACAATTCCTTGCTGTAAATTATGATTGTTGCCTAGCCCAAGATCCAGGCCACCCGATCCGTCGTCTGTATATAATTGAATCCTGTCGGCAAATCCTGAGGTATTGGAGGTGTGTCCAAACATATATTGCTCGGTGCCGGTGAACGTTGTTGCATAGGACCAAATAGACACAGTTCCCTGCGCTGCGGAGATTGATGCCGAAGGGATTTGAACATAATCATTTATGCCAAATGCCTGCCCGTCTGCAATGAGCGCTGGTGACGTGTCTGTACTGCCTGTATTGGCACCGTTATTCCCATTGGCAGTGGCATCATTAAAATCGTTATGAAGAAAATACACAGCGTCGAAATCAGAATTCCATACGCTTGTAGTGGAGGGGTCGGTTGCCACGGCGCAGTTTCCGTAAAAAATGAAAATTTCCGTATCAATCGAATTGCTCAATGTTGGAATTCGGACCCAGGCAACATATTCACCAGTCGTTGGGTCGTATGACTCTATTTGGTGATCCAATATCGTAGACGCCGTTTGATCAGACCCAAAGACTATATCATACCCACTGGCATTTTCGACATGGCCACCATTGGCTACCGACACTAAATCAGCGTCAGCTGAGCCGCCTGTTAGCCGTATCATTACCGGGAAGTTAATTAACGGGCTTGCTCCCATCACCTGCGTGGCATCTATAGTAAGCTTCTTTCCGAACCCATAGCCTTCCGGCTGCCCAAAAACCGTCAAATTATATGTAAGCAATAGAAATACTAGAGCTGCTCTGGTAAAGTTAAACACGTACTTGTAAAGTAGTTAGCGTAATAAAAAATGAAATGACAAGAAGCTGGTCTATTCCTCTGCGAGGCGAAAAAATATTAGATGAATTAACCTACAAGCTAAGCATTTAGCAGAAAAGTTCAAAATTCTTCATTTTGTGTGTCAGCCTTGTGGCCTGAGTTTTGAAAACGGAATGTTTGATGAACGTGAATATGATAAGAGAAAACCAGCAGTTATGTTCTCCTGAAGGACTTGACCGGGGGCCCTGCAATTTTTTTTAACTCCACTATTTGATTGACAATTGTGAAACATAGTTATTACTTTCACGTTAGTAAACCAAATAAAAACGTGACGGAAGTGTCACGTTACTTACTTTGACGAAAACGGAGATGGCAAGAATTAATCTGGGTGAGTTTGAGGAGCTTGTGTTGTTAATCGCGGCAATTCTTCACGACAATGCCTACGGCATTAGTGTGATGCAGGAAATTGAGACGCAGACCGAAAGAAAAATTAACATCAGTGCCGTTCACTCTGCACTTGATCGTCTGGAGCAAAAAGGGTACCTGAAGTCTTATTTGGGAGGGGCCACAAATGAACGTGGTGGACGCAGGAAACGCCTTTTTTCTGTTACCACCAGTGGTGCCAGGGCATTGTCGGATGTGAAGGAGTTGCGCAATTCTTTGTACGACCAGATACCAAAGGTAGCGCTTGGCTTGAACTTCGTATGAGTAAACAACAATTACCTGAACCACCAAGATGGGCACTTGCCTTTCTTCATTGGTATTGTAAATCGAAATTTTTGGAGCCGATTGAAGGTGACCTCTATGAGTTATTCGATTTACGCTGCCAAACAGCGGGTGAAAAGGCGGCAAGAAGGAAGTTTGCCTGGGATGTGCTGAGGTTTTTCAGGTTCAAGTATATCAAAGGACTAGAAAATTTCAAGGGACTAAATCAAATAGACATGTGGAAGAATTACTTTAAGATTTCATTCAGAAGCCTTTGGAGGCAGAAATTTTATACCTCCATCAATGTGCTGGGGCTTTCTGTCGGTATTGCGTGCTGTCTGCTTATCATCATTTACATTAAAAATGAGTTAAGCTATGATAAGTTTTGGAAGGATGGCGATAGAATTTACCGGATAGCTATTAACGACAGAGGACCATATACGCCAACAAGACTAGGGTCTTTTCTCAAGAATGAATACCCTGAGGTTGAATCACAAACCAGACTGAATGGTCTGTATGATTTTTCATTTGCTATTGGAGACAATGTGTTTTCCGAGCCGGGTGGTAGCCTTGCCGATTCTACTGTTTTTGATGTTTTTGATATTAAGTTCATCGAAGGCAGCCCAGAACACGCCCTTTCAGAACCCAATACCGTTGTTCTCACAAAGAGTGTGGCTGATAAATACTTTCCTCACGAGAGTGCGGTAGGGAAGATCATCAAGTCTTCGGGCGAGCCTGCGAAAATCACTGCCGTTGTAGAAGACCCTCCTGCAAATAGCCATATGCCTTTCAAATACCTTGTTTCTATACCGCATGAGTATTGGGCAACTACCGGATGGTGGACCGGAAATAACTTCTTCACCTATGTGAAGCTGAAAGAAGGGGCATCAGAAGTTGCCTTTGAGGCTAAAATACTGGACTTCATGCGAAAGTACATGGCCGATGAAATCATGGAAACTTATCATTTTTCAAGCTTCGACGAGTACATGGCCTCCGATCAGGCGTACAAGTTTACGCTGGTGCCCATCAAAGACATCCATTTACGATATCCCCGGCTGACACTTGCTGATCAACCAGGTAGCATCGATAATATCTATATTTTTTCGGCTGTTGCATTTTTCATCCTCCTCATAGCTTGTATCAATTTCATCAATTTAAGCACCGCCCGTTCTGGTGGTAGGTCCAAGGAGGTTGGCGTTAGAAAGGTGCTTGGCTCGCTGAGAGGAGATTTGATCAGGCAGTTCATGGTCGAGTCATTTTTGATAAGTATCTTTTCACTTGCCCTGGCGCTGGTGCTGGCCAATTTAGTGCTGCCATTTTTTAACGACCTGGCCGGGAAGCAATTTTTGTCCTCGGACTTGCTGACGGCCGAAAACATTGTTTGGTTAGCAGCTTTATTAGCCGTGGTCGGGCTTGTGGCTGGTAGCTATCCGGCGCTGTTTCTTTCGTCCTTCAAGCCCGTTGCTGCCTTAAGAGGCGATGTGAAATCAGGAAAGTCAAGTGCGTTTTTGCGAAAAGCCCTGGTCAGCTTCCAGTTCGGAATTTCTATTTTTTTGGTGATTGCCACAGCGATCGTTTACCAGCAAATCAGCCATATGACCAGCCAAAAGCTTGGCTTCAACTCCAGCAACGTTTTGGTAATTAAGGCCGGTGCAGCCCTGAAAGAAGATGGCCCTTACTTCAAAAACAAGCTTCTTGAAAATCCGAGCATTGAAAGCATCACCGGAGCATCTACTTATCCATCACAATTTGTTGGCGATTGGGGCTACCGCACAGTAGGAGATGTTGCGGACAATTTCAGCCTTTACACCATGTTTACCGACGATGAATATATCGAGACAATGGAGATGGAAATGGTACAGGGAAGGTTCTTCTCGAAAGACCTGGCTACCGATACGGCCTCGATTGTTCTGAACGAAGCTGCTGTACGAGAAATTGGCTGGGGAGAACCTATTGGAATGAAACTGGAACGAACAGAAGGGACATTTACGGTCATCGGTGTAGTGAAGGACTATAACTTCTCTTCGCTCAAAAAGAAGATCGGAAGTTTGGCCATCAGGTATGACCCTGAAATACATAAATCCCAGCGGGGTAGTACCTTCTACATGGCAAGATTGACTGGAAACTACACAGAAACAATAGATTATGTGGAGGACCTGTGGGCTACAACAGTACCCGAGGAGCCATTCGACTATGACTTCGTGGATGAGGCATTTGCTAAGGAGTATGAAGCAGAGTCAAAATTTGGAAACATTTTTACAGTATTTTCCGGCTTGGCCATTCTCATTGCATGTCTTGGGTTGTTTGCCATGGCTGCTTTTACCCTCGAAAAACGGTTCAAAGAAATTGCCATTCGAAAGGTGCTTGGGGCTAGCGTCTATTCTATTACTTCTCTTGTTTTGGCGGATTTCACTAAGCTCATAGCTTATGGGTCATTGATAGCCGTTCCAATTGCATTTTATGTGATGGATAATTGGCTGCAAGAATTTGCCTACAGGATGAAATTGGGTGTTTTGGTATTTCTTGTACCTGTGCTTTTGGTGACGCTTGTCGCCTGGCTCACAGTTATCTATCAGTCGTTGAAAACAGCCACAGACGATCCGGTAAAAGCGCTCAAACGGGAATAAAATAACATTGCGACGAAAGAAGAGGGAAGCAAAAGCTCCCTTTTTTTATGGCAATTTTCGAAAAAAAGCCAACCTTCGTACCTCCTCACTTTACGTTTATCAAAATGCAAACACCCCCAATTTCTAAAGATGAACTCGCAAGGTTAGCAGACCTTCTTTCCTATAATATTTTGGATACGCCAGGTGAGGCTGAATTAGATGAGATAGTACATCTGGCATCTGAAATTTGTGGGACACCGATTTCCACCATTTCACTGATTGACGAGAACAGGCAGTGGTTCAAAGCAAGGAAAGGCCTTAAAGTAGCCGAGACCGGCAGAGAGTTTGCCTTCTGTGCTCATGCCATTCACGGTGATGATTTGATGATGGTTCCCGATGCTAAGGCAGACGAGCGTTTTCACGATAATCCATTGGTCGATGGCGATCCACATATCAGATTCTATGCTGGAGTGCCACTGAGATCGTCGCAGGGTCATAACCTGGGTACGCTATGTGTAATAGGGACCGAGCCCGCTCATTTAACTGAATATCAAGAAAGAGCACTGAAAACGCTGGCACGCCAGGTAGTGACACATTTTGAACTAGGAAAAAATAACCGCCTTTTGAAGGAATCTTTGCGAACTATTGACAACCAAAGGCAGCTATTGGAATCTCATAACCTACTTCTAACCCAGTTTATTTCGGTGATTAGTCATGATTTACGCTCTCCTGTCGACAACCTTCAGCAGCTTTTTGGGATGTTTGTGAAAGGTCAACTGTCCGCTGAAGAAATTAGCGCACTGGGCGATAAGATAAATCGCAGTCTTTCGACAACTTCAGCATTACTGAATAATTTATTGAGCTGGGCTGCCACGCAATTAACCGGCGATGCACGTGACTTCCCCCAACTGAACCTTCATGCTATTGTAGAAGAGCAGTTCACTGCCATTGAGACTCATGCAAAAGCAAAAAGGAACCAATTGGTAAATGATGTCCCTGCAGAATATGTCATGGAGGCTGATTTGGGAGTCATTAGGTTTGTCGTCCGAAACCTGATCAACAATGCCAATAAGTTCACCAGCGAAGGCCAAATCACAGTGGCTGTGGAAGGGAAAGCTGACTCACATGTGTTAAAAATCGTAGACTCAGGTACAGGCATGTCTGAAAAAGATTTGAACCAGCTATTCAATTGGGAAAATAGGCGTAGCGTCAATGGTACTTCTGGAGAAAAAGGATCTGGGCTTGGGTTACTAATTATTAAACAATTTGCTGAGCAGTATCAGGGTTCTCTCACAATTCAAAGCGAATTAGGAAAAGGAACTTCAGTATCCTTCGAGATGGCAAAAAACCTCAAAAAAAATGCTCTTGATTGAGCTGTATATAAAAGAATGGCCTCCTATAACGCCTGAATACGCCTCATAAAAATCTCATACCCAGACCGAAGGGAGCTGCCTTTCTTTGCGCTTAATCAAATCATTCGATTATGTTTAGAAAAGCAGGGGCCAGACTCCTCATCACAACACTCATGGCTGCAGCAATAGCCACTGCAGCCAATGCCCAAACTGAGTATCGGTCGAGTCAGCAACTCACCACGCAGCTTCAAGGGTTATCCAGACAATATTCGTCAGTAGCCAAATTACAGTCAATCGGCAAAACCGATGGAGGCAAAGACCTCTGGGTACTCACTTTAGGTTCAGGCGATATCGACAATCACCCTGCAATTGTGGTTGCTGGTGGCGTCGATGGCAGATATATTGTCAGTACAGAGTTGGCGCTAAGGTTCGCCGAAGAGCTGCTTGCAGGATCTCAGTCGGATTCTGTTAAAGCATTGTTGGCCAGTACTACTTTTTATGTTTTGCCTAATGTGAATCCGGAAGCAACCGATCAATATTTCGCTCCTTTGAAATATGCCAGAACTGGTAATGGGAGGGCTACCGACGATGACCGCGATGGCCAAAATGGTGAGGATGCCTTTGAAGATCTAAATGGTGACGGATTGGTTACCATGTTGCGGGTGGAAGATCCAACCGGCACGTGGAAGAAAAGCGATGCTGACGACCGCATCATGGTCAAACCAAGCGAGGGTGAAGCTGGCGGCTATCTCTACCTGTCGGAAGGGACTGATAATGACAAGGATGGCGCTTTCAACGAAGACGGTCCGGGTGGCATCAACTTTAACAGCTCCTTGACCTGGGATTTTCCGTATTTCCAACCAGGAGCCGGTGATTTCCCTGTGGCAGACAAAGAAAACCGGGCGGTTCTCGATTTCCTTTTTGAGCGCTGGAACGTTTTCGCAGTGTTTACTTTTGGATCGTCCGACAACCTGAATGCACCAATTAAATTCAATGCTGCTGAGGCCTCAAAACGTGTATTAAAAGGCATGCTCAAAGCAGATGCCGATGCCAATGCGCTGGTTTCAAAAAGCTATGCCGAAATAGCTGGTAAGAAGGACAGTGCGCAGCCTGTCGTGCAGGGTGGCGGTTTCATGGAGTGGGGGTATTTTCATTACGCCCGTTTTTCTTATGGAACGTCTGCCTGGAGCTGGCCTGAATTCAAAATGCCTGAAGACAGTGTGGAAAAGGCCAAATACAAGGCCAATAAAGACAAAAACAAGGAAGTAGACTACCTGCGCTGGGCAGAAGCCAACAATCACGCTTTGTTTGTGGACTGGAAGGCAATTGATCATCCTGATTTCCCAGGTAAAAAGGTAGAAGTAGGAGGCTGGAAACCAATGGCTCCATACAATCCGCCTTATAGCCTGGTTGCTGATATTTCAGCTAAGCAGAACAAGTTTATCATGAACCTTGCTGAAATGAAACCTCAGGTGAAAATTGAGAACCTGACCACAGAGGCAGTAGGCAAGGGAATGACACGCATAACGGCTGATATATTTAACGCTGGTACATTGGCCACCATGACCGAGCTGGCACAACGAACCAGATGGGTGCGGATGACCAAAGTAGAAATGACACTTTCTGGTAGTCAACAAATTATCTCAGGTGATAAGGTCAAACTTCTATCGGCCATACAAGGCGGGGATAAAGTAAGCATGTCGTGGCTGGTAAAAGGCAGTGGTAGCGTGAAGCTCTCCGCTGGCTCAGCGCAAACGGGAATCGATACCAAAACCATCAACCTTAAATAAGAGAAATCATGAAGAGAATTATATACACTTTCATTGTTCTTTTGGCAGGGTTGAGCGTTTCAGCCCAAACGCCGGATCAGATATTCAAAGCAGCTGGTAGCCCGCCCAATCCTAAGGTGCAGGTAAGCTGGAACAGGTACTATACCTCGGAAGGCTTGTGGACCATTGCAAAAAAGCTAGCAGAGGCGCATCCTAACCTCGTCAAAGTGGAAACTATCGGTAAAACCTTTCAGGGAAGAGACATGATCGCTTTGACCATTTCCGATTTTTCTAAAGGAGATGTCAACCGCAAGCCGGGCATGTATGTGGATGGTAATATTCATTCCAACGAAATCCAGGGCGGAGAATTCGCCATGTACACAGCTTGGTACTTGGCTGAAAGCTGGTACTACAACGACTTCATTAAAGAATTGCTAGCCGACAAAGTTTTTTATATCGTTCCTACTATCAATCCGGATGCACGGAACGACTATATGAAAGGAATTAACACAGCCAATACACCACGCTCTGGCATGATGCCCATTGACGACGACAGAGATGGGTTGGTGGATGAAGACGGCTACGATGACCTGAATGGCGACGGAGAGGTGACCATGATGCGCCGCAAGCATCCAAATGGTCGCTATATCATTGACCCGATGGACCCACGTCAGATGATAGAAGTGGCGGCCGGAGAGTCTGGGGAGTACGAAATGCTTGGTTACGAAGGAAAAGACAACGACGGCGATGGCCAGGTAAACGAAGACCGTGTAGGTGGTTACTACGACCCCAACCGCGACTGGGGCTGGAACTGGCAGCCTGAGTATATTCAAAGAGGGGCACACAAGTATCCGTTTTCTGTACCCGAAAACAGAAACGTGATGGAGTTTGTGATGAAACACCCTAACATAGGCGGCGCTCAGAGTTTTCACAACTCAGGGGGAATGATTTTGAGAGGTCCTGGTGCCGAAGAAGACAGAGGGACTTATAATTCCACCGACGATAAAGTGTATGACGCTATTGGTGAGCTTGGTGAAAGCATCATGCCAGGCTACACCTATATGGTGGTTTGGAAAGACCTGTACACTGCATTTGGTGGTGAACTTGACTGGTTCCATGGTTGTAGAGGGATTTTCACCTTCACCAATGAGTTGTACCATCCCTACTTCATGTTTGGGAAGGACTACAAAGGAGGTAGAAGGGGCGACGAAGTGCAAAAGGACATGTACAAGTTCGAGAAGAACCTGCTCATGACTGATGCCTTTGTTGATTGGAAGGAGTTTGACCACCCTGAGCTTGGTAAAATAGAGATCGGTGGCTTCCGCAAGAACTTTGGCAGAGACAATCCCGGGTTTTTATTAGAGAATGACGCCCACAGAAACATGGCCTTCTTGATTTTCCATGCCTACAACACACCTAAGCTGGTAATTGAAAAAGTAGAGGAGAAAGACCTGGGAGGCGGGCTGAAGCAAGTGACTGCTACGATTGCCAATAAGAGATTGATTCCTACCCATTCAAGTCATGATGTAAAGAACAAGATCATCCGTCCTGACTACATATCCATTGAGGGAGCCAACGTAGTGGCTGGTATGGTAGTGACTGATGTAGACATGAATAAAACGACTGAGCAGAAAGTGGCTCCGGCTAAAATAGCGGTGGAAAATGTGCCGGGTATGGAGGCCATAACTGTGCGTTGGATCGTAAGCGGCTCAGGTAAATATACTCTGAAAGTCGATAGCGAAAAGGGCGGGGTGGTGATGAAGTAACTCGCTGCACACTTCATGATAAAAGGAGAAGCAAGACTCAATTTGCTTCTCTTTTTTTTACTTCTCAACGCTGATATACCTCACCTCCCTCACCGGGGTATTGTCCTCCGTCATGCCATCCACTACGATCCTGTAGACAGTTGGAGAGTCAGCTGCATAAAAAGAGAACTCAGCTTTGCCGGTTTCGCTGTCCGTTGGAAGCGAAGGGTTCCAATAGATGGTAGAGCGGGTGTCTGGCTCGTTGTGACTGTCCTTTGGTTGAGAATAATCAGGAGACTTAAACTCCTTGGCGGGCGTATAGCCTTTAATTGTGTACAGGCTAAAGCCATCTTTGTCGAAGATGCTGGGCTTTTCGTCATATTTTCTTTCTCCGCCAAAATTTGTTTCAACCAATATAACACCGTCAAAGCCCTGCAGTCCGAACACTCCTGCGTTGTAGGTGTAAACCGAAACACTCTTGATGTCTGCCGGATTGAGCGTTGCGAGGTAGTCTACTCCAGTTGATCCGGGAGTTGGAGGGGCGCTCTCCAGAAACTTTTGCCCATCGATAATAACCAATGGTGACGGTTTGTATGACGTGTTTAATCCCCAGTTTTTCCGGTTCATGCCATGTTCGTTGAATCCGGGCATTCCTCTTTTGATAATATCCATCACTCCCTGTCCCGACGACCTCTGAATATCTTCCTTTGTGAAAGTCTTGTCGGCAGGACCATACCCATAATTCCTTTCCGACAATGGCTCAATCTTTACACTTTCCACAGCTACTTCATTTAGCAAAGTATAGTCGCTGTCATCAGGAAGAGAAAAAATAGGTTGTGGCAATTCCTGTTCGAGGATATTGATGTTGAGGCCAGCCAACTGGCTTCTTACTTCAGGCATTTTCCTGCTGGTCAACGTGACTGAGCCGTAGGGCTTCCCCTTTTCATTAATTGCTGCCAGGGCGATGGTGGAGCTATCATTAAATTGCAGGCCGCTCGCCCAAAACTTGCCCGTGCTGTCCGCAGGCACCACCCCATAGTCGTCGTATTCACCCCGCACAATGGTGATGGTCGCGGCTTCGGGCTCTTCCTTTTTGTTGAGAAACTGCCCTCGAACGCTGATTCCATACTCAATTTCATGTTGGACATCGGCAAAATAGGGCGTAGGTTTTCCATTGAGCACCCAGTTGTAGGCTTGCTGAAGTGTTGGGCTGGTTGGAACAGAGGCTACTCGTAGTGTGTCTGTAATTGATACAGTCAGATTGGAAGAGATAGCTTCACCCTCTATATCTGTTACGCTCAGAGACACTCGCACTTTGTCGCGAGGTTGATAAAGGTCTTTATCAGTATTGATCGTGATCAGCAAGTCAGGATTGGCCACTTTGTCGCTGATTGCTGTTGCATTCTCTACCTTCTCGTACAGATTAATTATCGGCAAGGCTTGGTAAGTGATGTCACTTGAAGGAAAGTTCTCCATCCATTGTGTGTAGGCCCTCAGGTTGTAGCCGCCGGATTGGATATATGACGGCAACGCTAATTGACCGATGATTTTACCATTTTCGATAGGGAATATTTCAGTCCTCACTATCTCGCGGGAAGGGTTAATCAGATCGACATAAAGCACCCTACTAAGCGTGTCGGCCATCAATGGGTTTTGGTAAAGCATGGTGCCACTCAGCCAAATGGTTTCACCAGGGTAATAATAAGGTTTGTCGGTGGCCAGGTAGGGTTTTTCTCTCAAGCTGTTTTGCTGGTATTGCTTTTGGGCCAGCAAAAGCTCTTCAGGAGAAGTGTAGTTGGGAACACTATCTCCTGGCATATAGTTGTGCGGAAGCAGGTGAGCCACCCGAGCCCGGGCCATATGGCCAGAAATGATGATATCTGAAGGATCCAGAGGGACTCCTTTGCTGGTAACTTCTGTTGAGCCTCCTTTTAAAGTAAGCCAACTTAGGGGGTGGTAGATATCATGGTAGTAGGTATTGGGCCAGGACATCCCTCTGTAGTGAACTTCAAGGCGCCTGTATGATACAATTTTGAATTCGCCTATCCGCTGGCCCGGTTTCACAGCGCCCTGAATTAAAAAAGGTTCGATGGAATTGCCTAGTTCATAGTTGAAACTATTGGTTCGGATATAGGTAAGCCCGAAACTTTTTGTCTGAAAAACCTCAAAATGCTGTGCACTCAAATCATTTCTTATCATCGATTTAAAAAGATGCCTGAGAGATGACTGGTAGGCTTTCTGCCTGTTTTCCATCCATTTTTTGGACATATCTCCAAACAGGGTATCCATTTCAATAAACTGCACCGGTCCCTGGTACAAAGCGCCATTTCTTGTTTGCGTGAATTCTTCCAAATGGTAGATCAGTTTGTAGCCGAGCGCCATATTTTCAATTTCCAGGGGTTGGCTCATCGTTGCGGAGAAGTACCGTTTTCCATCACTTGTTTTGCCTTCATCAAAATCGATCGCCCATGGATTAAGGATCTTGGTCTTGTTCACCAATGGGTCGTATCGACTGCCAATAAATACTTCTTCAAACCTTTCAAGCTGCTTTTCCCACTTTCTGTCTCGTCTCGAAGTAAGTTCCACCTCGTCAAGCTGTTTTTCCTGAGGAGTGAGGCTGAAGTCTACTTTCAGTGGTTCAGCTTCTTTCACATCAAATGTCTTTGAACTAGTGATGTATCCCGCAAAAGAGGCGGCCAGGGTTATCCTACCTGAACTGATGTCCTTTAATATGTACTGTCCCTCAGCATCTGTCACTGTGCCAATGGTGGTATTGTCTATAAAAACATTGGCAAAGGGGAGTGGTTGACCTGTGGCATTGTCTAGTATAATACCAGTAATTGTTTGACTTTTTGCGCCAAAAAAGCAGAAGAGAAATAAGGTAATTAGCAGCGTTTGATTAAAACGTATCAAATCAGGTGTTTTAGCGTAGGTATAATATGCAACAATCAATCATCAAGATACACTTAAATAAGCGTGAATTACACGTTGATGATCACAAAAACAGATCTTCGAAACACCTTTTTCCTATTGAGGGATACAAATGGCAGTCGCCAAATTATTAGCCCAAACTATTCCCTTGCAAGGCCGCTGCACGAACTATTATTACCTTATATTTGTATCCCTATTTGCTAATCGCAGATTCCGGGGCCGACTGGTTTTGACAGTAAGGACGGATTTTGTGCTTGCGTGCCGGGTGATGAGTGTACATCCGTGAGCAATTCACTCAAACAACAATTGGCGAATCTAATTACGCCATGGCTGCTTAATCTTAACTTAACGTTGAGGTGAAGGCTTAAAGGGTCGAGTCTCTAGCGAGATTCCCCAGCCACATCCTTCAGTGCCTCGTTCTTCCGGTGCTGATTTTGGGTGTCGACATGGTTGAACTAGTGGGTGAGAGGCTACTAATCATCTGCGAAATTAAGTGGCTAAGCTGTGCGTTGGTATGTTGCCTACCGGCAAGCAGTCGACAATTCAATCGGTAACTATGCATGTAGACGGTACATTTTTCCCTTATCTGGACGAGGGTTCGACTCCCTCCGGCTCCACAAACAAACCCGCTTTTAGGCGGGTTTTTTTGTGTCGCCTCCGGGGCTTGCGCCACAGGCTGGCCCCTCGCTAAACCGCTCCACTGGAGCGGTTTTTAACGCTCGGTCCTCTCCGGCCCACTCAAATCACAATTATGGCGGGTTTTTTTGTGTCGCCTCCGGGGCTTGCGCCACAGGCTGGCCCCTCGCTA
>CAYGOF010000005.1:171462-238608 GCA_964351395.1 uncultured Roseivirgaceae bacterium | reverse complement strand
AACCGCTCCACTGGAGCGGTTTTTAACGCTCGGTCCTCTCCGGCCCACTCAAATTCCGTTTTAGCCGGGTTTTTTTGTGTCGCCGTCGGGGCTCCCCCGCAGGCTGGCCCCTCGCCAAAACGCTCCACTGGAGCTTTTTTTAACGCTCGGTCCTCTCCGGCTCCCCTCAAATCCCGGTTTTTGGTGCTCTCTTAGTGTCGCGGTCGGGTGCTGACGGATGGAATACCTCAGCCCATCTGACACTGGCGGGGCCGCTAAGGCGTCGGCACGGCGGCGAAGGGTATTGCGTTGGCAGCCGTCAGACGCCGTATGGATAAGGGTAAGGTTGGGGTGCAGTTGGCGAATTCTCTTTGCTTCTTTTTTTTCTTAGCCTTCCAGAAAAAGCATTTTGTAATGTTTTTTAGCCCCGATAAGAGATCGGTTATGATCTTAGGTTCGACATGCGTAAGCTAACATGTCGAACTGTAGAGGTGCTCCACCGGAGCTTTTTTTAACGCTCGGTTCTCTCCGGCTCCACTCTGAGCTCAGCAAGGCGTCGGTACGGTGGCATAGGGTATTGCGTTGGCAGCCGCCAAACGCCGGAACCGCGGAAAGCACAGGGGCGGTAGCCCACCCTCTGCGTTGCTCTTTTCACTCTGTGGCAAGAAATCTCTCTTTTGCACTTTATTAGCTGCTTTTAAACGTCGACCATTGGTACAGGTTCGAAATTTGTTTGCTAACATGTCAAGAAATTGCAGGATTCATGCCTCTAAACATTACATGCCGATGTGGATAACTTTTTCCCTCTCGCCTCTATATTAACTTCTCTTTCATTTCTTTTAATTTTCTTTTCAGAATAAATTGCCTGTTCGATAGAGAGCCCGATGGAAAGCTTTGTAGTATCAGCAAGAAAATATCGTCCGCTTGGTTTTGATGAGGTAGTAGGGCAGGAGCATATCACCACTACCCTCAAAAACGCCATTGACCAGAATCACCTGGCCCAGGCACTGCTTTTCTGCGGCCCACGTGGTGTAGGCAAAACTACCTGCGCCCGTATCGTAGCCCGCATGATCAACGGGTTTGATAATGTCAATCCGCTGGCCACTGGCAACAACCTCAATATTTATGAACTTGATGCGGCGTCCAACAACTCCGTTGATGATATTCGAAACCTGATCGATCAGGTTCGCTACCCACCCCAGCAAGGCAATTACAAAGTCTATATCATTGATGAGGTGCACATGCTCTCTACCCAGGCGTTCAATGCTTTTTTGAAAACCCTGGAAGAGCCGCCTTCGTATGCCATTTTCATTTTGGCAACAACAGAAAAACATAAGGTGATCCCCACCATTCTGTCCCGCTGTCAGATTTACGACTTCAATCGGATTGAGATTTCGGACATCACCACCCAACTTCAAAAGATAGCCAAAAGCGAAGGGATAGAGGCGGAAGAAGAGGCCCTGCACCTAATCTCTCAGAAAGCTGACGGAGCCTTGAGAGATGCGCTGTCTATTTTCGACCTCATTGTTACCTTCTCGTCCGGCAACAAAATCACCTACCAGGATACCATCAAGAACCTGCACATTCTTGATTATGACTACTATTTTAAGGTAGTCGATTTCTTCCTGGAGGAAAACCTGTCAAGTGTATTGCTCCTATTCGACGAAATCATCAGAACTGGTTTTGATGGGCATAATTTCATCAACGGCCTCGCTGAACATCTCAGAAACCTGATGGTGTGCAAAGACAAAGAAACCATTTCGCTTTTGCAGGTGGCACAGAGCATCAAAACGAAGTACAGCGAGCAGTCGACCAAAGCCTCTTTGTCTTTTTTGCTGTCGGGGCTGAATATTTTGAGCCAGTGCGATATTCAATATAAATCCAGCAAAAATCAGCGGCTTCATGTCGAGCTAGCCCTCATGAAGCTAACTCACCTGAACGCAGCTTTTAATCTTAGTAACATGCCGGCTCCTGAAAATGGGGCAAAAAAAAAAGTGATGTAAGCACCCCCACAAGCGCTCCTGAATCCACTAGTCAGCCGAGCAGCGCTCAAGCCCGTCCGGTAGTTATTAGCTACAAAGCAGGTGGAGATAAAAAAGAGACTCCCAGTATTTTCCCTGTTAAAGCCAAACGAGAAGAGCCATCAATAAAGGTTCCTGTTGAAAATGAACAGGAAGAAATTTCGGCGCCTGCAGAGGATGTAGTTGATACGGATTTTAGCCAGGAACAGCTGGATGATGCCTGGAGGAAGTTTGCTGAAAAGAAAGCCATGGGGCAAATTTCGGATTCCTTGAAGATGGTGTTTAAAAAACCCCTGGTGAAGCAAGAAGGCGCCGTGGTTGAAATAGAATTGTCGACTGAAATTGAGAAAAAGTTTTTGAAGGTCGAGGAAACTGAATTGGTGCAGTTTATAAGGAAAGAACTTGCCCATCCATCCGTTACTCTCCGAATTGTCATCAAAGAAGCTGAGTTGAAGCAACGCTTGTACACAGATAAAGAAAAGTTCAATTACCTGGCGCAGAAGGAACCGCTACTGCTTAAACTAAAAGAAAAGCTTTACCTGGACACTGATTTTTAAGCCTCGGTAACCACCAATTCTAAAAGGGCTTTCTCACTTAGTGGTTTGGAAATAAATTGATGAACAAACTTATTGTTGAGGAAGCGATTGATATCTCTTTTGTTATTCGAGCTGGAAAGAACGATTACTTTTATTTTTTCCAGCACATGGGCCGGAAAATTTTCATACTCAAAAAGAAATACGAACCCATCTACAATGGGCATATTGATGTCAAGAAAAATGATGTCTGGTATTTTACTTAGGTCATCCTGATTTTCATGCAGGTACTCAAGCGCACTTTTGCCTGTGTTCTTAATAAGAATTTGTTCAGCAAAATGCACGTGTTCCATGATCTTCTTGCTCAGAAAGTTATCTGTGTCGTTGTCGTCTACGAGCATCACAAGATTCACTTTCGAGGCACTATGTAATTCCAAATCTCCCACTTTTGATTATGATACTCAGGGTTTTACAGTCTTGCTGAACGATAAAAATGGTGCGGCAAATCAAAAAATATAATCTACTGACTCTATCCTTCAATTTACGTGGTTAAAGATTAAAAAAAAATCAATCAGAGATTTTTAAACTTTCACCAACTGACAGCACAAAATTTAGCTTATCATTCAACTTCATTAATTTCTCAATCGCAATATTATATTTTCTGGAAATCGAATACATTGTATCTCCAGGCTCCACCACATGTATGGTCACTTTGCCTTCAGGCTTAAACGATGGATTAACCGTTTCCTTTACATTGCTCGTGTCTCTTTTGATCAGTAGCAATTCCTGCCCAATCATGAGAATACTCTCGTCCGACAAATTGTTCCAACGCTGCAATTCCGACTTGGTTACACCATAATGACGGGCGATTCCGTATAAGGTTTCTCCTTTGCTTACCGTGTGCGATTCCAGGTTATTTTTGTCGACCGTTTTTTCCTCTTCGAAAGAAGGCTGCTCGGGTACAACCACTTCAGCTACTTTTTCTTTCGGAATTTCAGTTTCCAGAACAATTTCTTCAGTATCATAGGCAGGATCCTCTTCAAATGGTGCTGGGGTGATTTCGGTATTCTCTTGTATCTCCTTTGTGTCAATGGCGGGCTCCGGTACTTTTTCCGTCGGTTTGCTGGCAACTAAAGGTCTGCTTGCCGGGGTGTCAGTTTTTATTTCTACTGGAATCGCCGCTGGTCTTCTTTTTCGCAACCAAAGTACTCTCCCAACTTCAGGTTGGTCGATGGTAAACATTCTGTTTTTACGAGCAAGAGAACTGACTTTGATGCCATATTCCTGTGAAACATCCCAAAGACTTTCACCTTTTTTCACCGTGTGATAATAAATGGTTGATTTCCCTCTTTTGCTCTCCAGGTAATACACCTGCCCTTCCTCAATTCGCTGCTGAGGTTTCAAGTCATTGTACTTGCTGAGTTTTTCAGTGTCTACGCCAGATTTGGCAGCCAGGCTTTTCAGGTCATCAGCGTTTGTAGCTATTATGGCGGGAATGCCATTGATGTCCATGATGAAGGAGGCAATTCTACTATCTACCGTCTTTTTTATTTCCGGATACTTTTCCTGAATCTCCGCAATTTGTTCCTGTGTCACCATTTCTTCGCTATCGACCGAAGGCGACGATGGCGCAGGTGTGCTCTTTTCTTCTTTTTTTGCGATTAAGTCTACTTTTTCTCCCTTTTGAACCGGGATAATGACCGAATATTCCTTTTCACTTGGCACGGGCCCTCTTTTTAGCCACTTATTGTATTGGTAAACAAGTGATTCGTCTGCTTTCAGCTCTTTCGCAATTTTGTCGAGCGACTTGTCGGCCCCTTTGGTATACTCTCTTAACTCGAGCCCCGAAGATGGGCGACCTCCCAGTTCATCCTGAAAGGCGATCATATGAGCCAAAAATGTTTTGAAGTACCAGTGCGTATCCTTATCAATGGTCATTTTGGACGCGCCAAAGTTGGATTTTGACACATGCTTCTCCGCACCAGTTCTTCCGGTGTTGTGGGCAATCACCGAGTATACCCAATTGTTGAAGAAGAAATTATGCCGTTTGATATATTTACATGCCCCTCGGGTGGAGGAAACGATATTAAGCCTTTCATCAACATACTTGTCGATCCTGAGGCCCACTTCTCTTCCAGCTGGCTCCTTGAACATCCAAAAACCTACCGCATTGGCCGAGGAAACGGCATCAGATACCAATCCACTCTCCTGAATGACTAGAAATTTGATGTCGTCGGGCAGGTTTTCTTCTTTCATTACCCGCTCAATGATGGGGAAGTAAAGAAGCACAAGATCGAGCCGAAGGCGAAAATACTTGTCGGACGCCCGCAGGGCATCGACCTGCTGCTGAATATCGGATCTTGCCGCTTCCGAGATTTTCAATTTCATCCCTGCAAAGTCCATTTGCGTGGGAACGCGAGGGGCAGCACCATTTACTTTGGAGGCAAATACTAAAAGTAGAACAAAACAGGCCAGAAGGCGCTCAAAACGGCTTTTTACCGACATACACCACATGCGAAAATTGAATACACAAAGGTACACAGCTTTATCCAATTCCAAAGTAAGACACTAGTATTCAGCTACTTAAGCGTAAAATCCTGTCTATATCTATCTGTAATACAACTTCTTAGATAAGTTTTGCAAAGTATCAATTAAAGCGCTAGAGCTTGCGCAACACCATGAGCCCGTCCCGTATGGGAAGGAGAACGCTTTGCACACGTGGATCTTCCGCCACCTTTTTATTAAATGCCAAAATCGCCAGCGTGTCTGGATCATCCTTTTTTCGGTTCTTGGCTAGCACCTTGCCGCTCCACAAAACGTTATCGGCCATTATGTATCCTCCAGTGTTTACTTTGTCTATAATAAGGTCGAAATATTGTTGGTAGTTAGACTTGTCGGCATCCACGAAAACCAAATCAAAATTTGTGTGAAGCTTGGGAATCTCCACCAGGGCATTACCTATTATATAGTCTATAGATTGAGCGTACGCTGACTCGTTGATAAATTTCCTTGTAATGCTCTCTAGTTCAATATTGATGTCTATGGTAATGAGCTTACCGCCTTTTTGAAGTCCCTCAGCTAAGCAAAGGGCCGAATAGCCCGTGTAGGTGCCTATTTCAAGAATGGCAGCTGGCTTAATCATTTGGCTAAACATCGACAGCACCCGTCCCTGAAAGTGTCCCGACAGCATGCGGGGCCTGAGAACATTGAGGTGTGTATGCCTGTTGAGCCTGCTTAAAAGGCCAGGTTCCGCTTCTGTATGGTCTTCTATGTACCTAAAAAGCTCAGAATCTATGAAATCCATGGTGTGGTGGTAAATATTTTTCTGTTTTGCGAAATTATTTGAAAACTGACGCTAAGAGCTATTTTGATTAATTTTTTCAATAAAGACGATTGAAATGAAAGATCCTCTTAACAATGAAACCTAAGCCTTGAATAAATCACATCAGTCTAATCATGTAGTTATGTGAGATTTTTTTTTGAATATCGGAAAAGTATAAAATCTATTTTATATTGGCACCCGAATTAATTCTGGGAGCGAATCCAGAGAAATATTACTCGAAAACGGTTTCGCAAACGATTTCTAGCACTTTGGTGCAAACGTTTGCGGTCAAAATTTCTTAGGAAAGCTTGACAGGTTAACGAATAATTTCTTTAAATTCGACAATTGCTCAGAACGATACCTACTTAAATTATTTGATTTATGGTTCTTATTTACAAGTGCCCGAATTGCGGCGCCCCTTCTCTGGAGGCGCATCTCTCAGTAACTCAGAGCGTTAGTTTACAGGATTCAGCAGTTATCAGGTGCTGATACAATTTGATTCGGATGCCACATGGGAGATCCGGGGTCAATGCTTTGAAATTTTCAATCGCCTTTTTCAAACAATTAAATACAACTTCACTTAAACTACATTTTTATGAAAAAAGGATTACTGAAGTACATTTTTCCTTTGATCTGCCTAGCACTGCTAGCCGTGGCACCTGATGCCTCAGCGCAGGACAGACAGGTATCTGGAAAGATAACAGATTCCGATACTGGGGAAGGTTTCCCTGGTGTGAGTGTATTGGAAGTAGGAACTTCCAATGGTACAGTAACTGATCTTAACGGAAATTATTCCCTTTCGGTTGGTTCTGGTGCAAGACTTTCTTTCTCTTTCATTGGGTATGTAACCCAGGAGATTGAAGTTGGTTCAAGAAGTGTGATCGACGTTCCATTAGCGCTTGATGTTAAGCAGCTAGAGGAATTGGTTGTCACAGGTTACACAGTTGACAATCGCCGTGAAACATCCGGTTCTATTTCAACTGTAAAGCCAAAAGACATCGCAGTTATCCCAACAGGTAACGTAGAGCAGTCCTTGGCTGGTCGTATTGCCGGTGTAAACGTTATTACCAATGGTCAGCCAGGTTCTACCAGCCAGATCAGGGTAAGAGGTTTCGGTGCATTCGGTGGTAATGCCCCTTTGTATGTGGTTGATGGTGTGCCAGTTCAGGACACTAACTTCCTTAGCCCGGACGATATCGAGTCAACTACTGTATTGAAAGATGCGGCTGCTGCTTCTATCTATGGTGCAAGAGCTGCTAACGGTGTAATTGTATACACTACTAAAAAGGGCACTAAGAAAGCGCAGAAAATCAGCATCGATTACAATAGCATGTTTGGATTTACAACGCCTGGTAAAGGTATTGAAATGATGAACCCTGCTGACTTTGCTGAGTGGACTTGGAATGCTGAGCGCAACCAGGCACGTATCGAAGGTCGTGAGCCTGTGTTCAGCCATCCTCAGTTTGGAACAGGTACTACACCAAGACTTCCTGACTTCCTTAGTGTAGGTGGTGAGTCTGGCCGTGTAGGTACTTACACTGCCGCTGAAGCTGCTTTGTACAATGTAGACCCTTCTGCAGGTACTGTTTATCAGATTACAAGAGCAGCTACTGGTGCTGGAACTGACTGGTACGATGCTATTACAGATCTTGGTTCACTTCAGCGCCAAACGCTAGGTCTTCATGGTGGTACTGACAGAAGCCGTTTCTATTTCTCCACAAGTATTCAGGACCAGGCTGGTATCGTATTGAATAACAAATTCAAGAGATATTCTTTCAGGGCTAACTCTGAGTTTGACCTTCTTCCCAACTTACGTTTTGGTGAGAACATGCAGTTTACCTACCGTTCAGTACTTGGTCAGCAAGGTAACGCTGGTGGACAAGGTGTAGCTGATGATGAAAACGATATTCTTGCAGCTTTCCGTATGCCAACAATCATCCCGGTTTATGACGAGTTTGGTGGCTACGCTGGAACTGCGTCAAGAGGTTTTAACAACCCTCGTAATCCTGTTGCGAACAGAGATGGCCTGGCAAACAACAGAGGTTTTGAGGGAAGTGGATTTGGTAATATCTATTTGGAATATGACCCAATCCCTGGATTGACTTTGAGAACCAACGTAGGTGGTGCATATGGCAGCAACTACAGCTGGGGTTATGGCCGTCGTCAGTATGAGAACTCTGAGAACAACTCTGCATTCAGCTACAGCGAAAACTCAGGTTGGAATTTCCAGTGGAACTTCACCAACACAGCCAACTACAAGAAGACGTTTGGCATTCACAACATAGATCTTCTGGTAGGTCAGGAAGCATTGAATACGGGAACAGGCCGCGGTATGAGTGCAAACGGTTTGAATCCTTTCTCTCAAGACCCTGATTTCGTAACGATTTCTACATTGGCGTCAAGAAACCCACCTAACAGTTTCTACTACAAGGGTGTTAACTTCTCGTCTTATTTTGCTAGAGCGAATTATATCCTCGACGATAAGTATATCTTCAGTGCAGTTGTTCGTCGCGATGGTTCTTCTCGCTTTGGTGCTGATAACAGATATGGTGTATTCCCTGCCTTCTCTGCTGCCTGGAGACTTTCATCTGAGAGCTTCATGTCTTCACTTACATTTATTGATGATTTGAAGATCAGAGGTGGTTACGGTACCATGGGTAACTCAAACAATGTGGACCCTAATAACCAATTTAGTTTATATGGTGGAAGCCTCGGTGCATCGTCATATGATATTAATGGATCGAACGGAAGCGCTGTTGATGGTTTCTACAGAACACGTATTGGTAACTCAGGTGCTAAGTGGGAAACTTCGGTTACTCAAAACATCGGTATCGATGGAGCTTATTTCGATGGCAAATTGGACGTGATCATTGACTTCTGGAGAAAGGACACCAAAGACTTATTGTTTTCTGTTCCAGTACCTACTCCACTTGGACCAAATGCATCTGCTCCTTCTGTGAACATTGGTGAAATGAGAAACCAGGGTATTGACTTGCAGGTAATCAACAGAGGAAACCTTACTTCTGACCTTACTTACGAACTGAACGTAACTGGATCGTTCTTGAAGAACGAAATCGTTACCCTTGCGGGAGACCTTGAGTTCTTTACTGGTGGCACCCAAACTTACAGAGGTATTGCTCCTATCCGTAACCAGCGTGGTTATTCTCTTTCTTCTTTCTTTGGATTCGATGTTGAAGGATTATTCCAGAATGACGCTGAAGTAGCTTCTGCGCCTACTCAGGCTGGTGCAGCCCCTGGCCACTTCCGTTACAGAGACGTTGATGGTGATGGCGAAATCACAGAGGATGATAGGGTATTTCTTGGAAGCCCGGTTGCGCCATTTACGGGAGGTCTTACTTTCTCACTTGGTTACAAGAACTTCGACTTAGCGACCTATTTCTATACATCAATTGGTAATGAAATCTGGAATCAGTCGAGGTGGTTTACTGACTTCTATCCTTCATTTGCAGGTGCATCCATCGCTGAGCGTGTAAAGAATAGCTGGACTCCTACCAATACGAATACAGATCATCCAGTATTTGACAAGGCGTCTAACTTTAGCACCAACACACAAGCAAATTCTTACTACGTAGAGAATGGATCGTATCTAAGAATGCAGAATGTTACTTTGGGTTACAAAATGCCTGCTGATCTGTTGTCTAGATTGAAGATGACTCAGTTGAGAATTTTCGTTTCTGCTAACAACCTGTTGACTATCACTGGATATGAGGGACTTGATCCATCAGTAGGTGGTAATGCTGACCTTAACTTTGGTGTGGATGTTGGAAACTATCCAATCACTAGGTCATTTACTGGTGGTATACAACTAGGTTTCTAAAACAATTTGATTAAACAATCAATTCAATAATTGATGTTTTTGAAAAATATTAAATATTTATGACCATGAAAAAAAACATATTAAAAGGAGCCGCAGGCCTATTTGTAGCCTTAACGGTTCTGGTGATCGGTTGTAAGGACGAGTTTCTTGAAATTGCCCCCACGGGCACATTGGCAAGGGCTCAACTTACCTCTGCGAAAGGCCTAGATGCTGCCCTAATTGCAGCATATTCGCAAGTGAATGGAAGAGGCGGCAGAATGTCGTCCCCTTCAAATTGGGTTTGGGGAAGTATCCGTGGTGGAGAGCACAATAAGGGCACTGACCCAGGTGACTTTTCGGACATCAACCCGATACAAAGGTATGAGTATCTACCGACTCAGGGAGTTATCAGCAGTGCATATAACGGCTGGTACGAAGGAGTTGCAAGATGTAACAACGTTTTAGCACTTCTTGCTGATGCCGATGCTGATGTATCCGACGCAACAAAGACGTCTATCGAAGCGCAAGCAAAGTTTTTGAGAGGCCATTATTATTTCGAGTTAAAGAAGAACTTCGATGACACGCCTTACATTGATGAAACGATTGATTACAGCACTGAGGTGACAGTTTCTGAAGTATCGAACGATCAAAATCTGTATCCCTTCATTGAAGCAGATCTCCAGTTCGCATTAGATAATCTTCCAGAAACGCAAGGTCAGGTGGGTCGTGTGAACAAGACAGCTGCAAGAGCGATGTTAGCAAAGGTATATTTATACCAAAATAAGCATGCTCAGGCATTGCCTTTGTTCGAAGAAGTAATAACAAGCGGACAAACTAGCAATGGTAAGGCCGTAGGACTTGTTCCTTCTTTTCCTGATATTTTCAAGGCTTCTAACGACAATCACGAAGAGTCAATTTGGGCTTATCAGTCAGCTGCCAATACAGGTAGTGTGAATAACGCCAACCCTGAGTTTGACCTTAACTGGCCATACAATACTGGTGCTGATGGCCCAGGTAACTGCTGTGGATTCTTTGCGCCTACTTTTGAGTTGGCCAACCATTACAGAACTGATGCCAATGGTCTTCCATTGTTTGACAGAGCTTTCAATAGTCCAGCCAACGAGGTTGTAACAGATCAGGATTTGCAGTCATCTGAGCCATTTACCGAAGATGCTGGTAACCTAGACCCTAGAATCGATTTTACTATCGGTCGTCGTGGTATTCCTTACCTTGACTGGATAGAGCACCCAGGTTTTGACTGGATTCGTAACCAGGCTAATGCTGGTCCTTATTCTCCAAAGAAGTATGTGTACTACAGATCTGATGTGGGTTCGTTGCAAGACAATACTTCCTGGACACCAGGTTATGCTGCTATGAACGTCAATATCATCCGTTTTGCTGATGTGTTGTTGATGGCTGCTGAGTGCGAAATTGAAGTGGGTAGCCTTGAAACGGCTCGTGAGTATGTGAACAGGGTGAGAGAAAGAGCGATGAACGAAGATTCTTGGGTTGCCGAGTATGACGGTTCAGGTTTTGCTGCTAACTATGTAATCAGCACTTACGACACTCCTTGGACTGATAAGACTTTGGCACAGAAGGCGGTTAGAATGGAACGTAAGCTCGAGCTTGCTGGCGAGGGACAAAGATTCTATGACCTTGTTCGCTGGGGCATAGCTGCTGAAGACCTTAACGCTTACATTGCTTATGAAAGTAAGTTGTTGATCAATGCAATGGGTGGTACATCATTTGATCCGAAAGATGTTTTGCTTCCTATTCCCCAGAATCAAATTGATTTAATGGGTGATGTGTTAACACAGAATCCTGGATATTAATCGAATTAAATAATTTGAATAGATGAAAAGAGGTGACGATTATCGTCACCTCTTTTTTTTGTCTTGAGCTTATTTTTTTACCTGATGTGGCTTTTAATGTGGCGCTGTTTTTTTCGTTTGTGAATTGTAAAACGATTTCGCCCCGTCAACTTATTGTTAAAAAACTACCGTATACAACAATTAGCCTTAAATTTGTGAGGCAGTTAAATGATATCAGCAATGTTTAGAATACTAGTATTTTTCAGCTCAATAGCCCTTTTTTTAGTATCATGTAGCACTCAGCCAAGCACACTTTTCCGTGAATTATCTTCTGAGGACACTGGGATAGAATTTTCAAATACGATCATAGAGTCCGACACCTTTAATATCCTGACCAATGAGTATATCTATAACGGCGGTGGGGTAGGTGCTGGTGATTTTAATAACGATGGACTTACAGATCTTTTTTTCTCCGGCAACCAGACGGGAAACAAATTGTATATCAATAAGGGGGATTTGGCATTCGACGATGTGTCGGCCCAAGCCGGCATTGAAGCTCCGGCAAAATGGAGTCAGGGGGTTGCATTGGTAGATATCAATGCTGATGGCTTGCTTGATATCTATGTGTGCGCAACAATGTATGTGGAGGATAGTAAGAGGGAGAACATGCTTTTTGTTAACCAGGGAATATCTGATGATGGGTACCCGGTGTTTAAAGACATGGCCCGTGAATATGGAATTAATGACAATGGTTGGAGTACTAATGCCGCTTTTCTTGATTATGACAAAGACGGTGACTTGGATCTTTATGTACTTACCAATGTGCAAAGCGACCGTGAACCAACCAACTATAGACCAAAGATCAATGACGGAACCGCTTCAAATAACGATGGGTTTTATAAGAACAATGGAGACGGGACTTTTTCGCGGGCCAATGAAGAGGCTGGTATCTTGTACGAAGGTTTTGGTCTTGGCATAGCGATAGCAGATGTAAACAACGATTCCTGGCCCGATATTTACGTTTCTAACGACTTTTTGAGCAATGACCTGCTTTATATCAACAATGGCGACGGCACCTTTACCAACAAGTTAGGTGAGTATATCAGGCATTCCAGCCAGTTTTCGATGGGCAACGATATTGCTGATATCAACAATGACGGCATGGTTGACATTGTGACGCTGGACATGTTGCCCGAAACCAATTTTAGAAAGAAGACAACCATTGGTAAAAATGCCTACCAGGTATACCTCAACAACGAAAAGTATGACTACGAGTATCAACACGTAAGAAACATGCTTCAGCTGAACAATGGGGCAGGTATTCCTTTCAGTGAAATCGGATTTATGGCTGAAATATTTGAGACTGACTGGAGCTGGGCGCCGTTAATGGCAGACGTTGACAATGACGGAGACAGGGACATGTTGATTACCAATGGTTTCCCAAAAGACATAACTGACAAAGATTTTGCTAGCTACAGGGCCGATGTGGGCAATATCGCTGGGCCTGGTATGTTGGTAGACTCAATCCCAGTAGTAAAGATTTCGAATTTTGCTTTTGAGAACAATGGTGACCTCACCTTTTCGGACGCCACAAAAAAATGGGGTCTTTTTAAACCGTCTTTTTCCAATGGCGCTGCTTTTACTGACCTCGACAATGACGGAGACCTCGACTATGTCGTCAATACCATCAACGACAAAGCCCTGGTTTATGAGAATACGCTCAATTCAGTGGGCAATGCAGCCCAGGATTCGATACATTTTCTACGTGTTAAGTTAAGTGGCAACAAAGAGAACGGAGCAGGGTTTGGTACAAAGGTTACTTTGAGGTATGGCGCTGGGAAAACCCAGTATCACGACCATTCAGTGTATAGAGGCTTTTTGTCTTCTGTAGAAGACATAGTTCATTTTGGCGTAGGTGCTTCGACATCAATTGACTCTGTTATTGTGGATTGGTACGATGGAAGGGTCAGTATCCTCACCAACGTGGCCACTGATCAGGTACTAACGTTTGAGTATGCCTCCGCATCGTCTGGTGATAGTGGGTTAAGGGATATTCCCTCGATCGGGAAGAAAGCTACCGTATTGAAAGATGTGACTGAGTCATTAAACGTATCGTTTGTACATCAGGAGGAGGACAAGATAGACTTTAACCTGCAAAGGACACTACCACACAAGTTCACCCAATATGGTCCTGCTGTAGCTGTAGGAGATATTAATGGAGATGGGCGCGAAGACTTTTTGGCAGGAGGAACCGCCAATGAAAAAGTTTCGGTGTTTATACAAAATGGCGATGGCACTTTTAAAACGGCCGCGGGAATTGATAAAGGTGATGCCACGGAAAACGAGTTTATGGGGCTTTTGCTCTTTGATATTGACAATGATAGAGACCTGGATTTGTACGCTGTTTCAGGGGGTAGCGAATACAAGTTTCCTTCCGAAAAATATGCGGACAAGGTTTATCTGAATGATGGGAAAGGCAACTTCAAGCTCCTGGAAGCCGGAGTATCCGCTGAGCTCCAGTTCAGTGGGTCGATTGCCAGGGCTGCTGACTTTGATAAAGATGGTGACATGGATGTTTTTGTGGGTGGCAGGGTCATACCTGCATCGTATCCCTATCCGGCGCAAAGTGTGCTTTTAGAAAATCAGGAAGGCAAGCTTGTTGATGTGACCGATGCCAAAGCGCCGCTGCTGAAAGACCTGGGCATGATTTCGGATATGCTATGGACGGACTACGACCTCGACGGAAATGTTGATATGGTAATAGTCGGTGAGTTTATGCCCATCACATTTATCAAAAATGATGGTAGCAGCTTTAGACTGAATGATTCAAGTGGCTTGTCGGATAAGAAAGGATGGTGGAACAGCATCGTGTCTGGCGATTTCGACAAGGATGGGGACACGGATTATATTGCCGGGAACCTGGGGGAGAACAATTATTATCGCGCCACCAGCGAGCAGCCACTTCGTGGTTATGCCAAAGACTTTGATGGGAATGGCAGTGTTGACTTGATCATGAGCTGCTATTTCAAAACCGCCGAGGGAGAGATGAAGGAGTTCCCTTTGCATTTCTGGGACGAAATGAACTCGCAGAGTCCTATGTTTCGTAAGATGTTTTCAAGGTACAAAGAGTTTGGAAAGGTCACGATGGCAGAGTTGTTTACTCCGCAGCAGTTGGAAGGCGCCTTAATTGCCGAGGCCAACTACATGAAGTCCAGCTATATCGAAAACCTGGGCAATGGGAGTTTCCGCATGTCTGCGCTTCCAGTAAGGGCTCAAATTGCCCCACTGAATGGCATGGTTGCCTCAGACGTTAACAATGACGGAAATCTCGATGTGCTGGTGGTCGGCAACGACTATGGCAATGAGGTGTTTCCAGGGCGATATGACGCATTGACGGGGCTGTTGCTGTATGGGGATGGAAAGGGTGGCTTTACACCAGTCATTTCTGCCAATAGTGGATTCCTTGTAGAAGGTGATGCTAAAGCCCTTGTAAGACTCAACACTGTTGGAGGCAATGATGTATTTATTGCCAGTCAAAATAAAGGCGAACTGAAAGTATTTGGACTACCTAACGATAGCTTCAATGGTACTGTTGTCAAAACCAACTCCAATGATTTTTATGCTGTACTGAAGTACAAAGATGGAAAGACAGAGAGAATTGAGCTGACTTATGGGTCTGGGTTTTTGTCACAATCTTCTCGAGCGATACGAGTTTCCAGCGATGTAGTGGAAGCAACTATTGTCAATTTCCAAGGAGAATCCAGAGTAGCAGGTGCATCAGTCCAATAGTTCATTGGGTCACCCTTTTTGAACAGCGTGTTTGGATTAACTTCCCTTCCCGTTGTCAGGAGCGAAAACCAGGGTGCTCATTTGATCTGCGATGAGCATTTCGTTGGCAAGCTCGAGGAGTGTCTCCCGTGTGATTTTTCGTATGTCTGAAAATACTGTCTCAAGGCTTGGTACGGTGTCCATATCGAGCATACTTTTAGCCATCATCAACATCATACTGCCGTTGTTTTCTTCGCTCATGGCCAGTTGCCCCATCAGTTGCTCCTTGGCTTTATGAAACTGAACCTCACCGAGCTTTTTCTCTCTCAAGAGGGAAAACTCCTTTTGAATGAGTTGAAAGCTTCTTGAAATATGCTTTACGTCGGTGCCAAAAAATATGGAGAAAAGCCCGGTGTCTACATAGGGATTATAGTTAGCGTCGATGGCATATACATAGCCATGCTTTTCTCTTAGCGCCATGTTTAAACGGGAATTCATTCCGGGGCCACCAAGGATGTTGGCAAGCATGAAAAATGGAATTCTGCGGTCATCGGCAATTTTATAGGCAGGCCTTCCAATGGCACATTGAGCCTGCGAAATGGGCTTTAGTTCTGTTTGGGATAGCGGCGTATAGGAAGTAAATAGCTTCCGCGGCTTATCCGACTGGAACACTGGCGCTCCTTCAAGGTGCTTGTGAACAAGACGTTCAATTTTTTTAATTGGGAAATTTCCGACGGTAGCTACTACCATGCGCCGTGAATCGAGGTTCTCCGATAAAAACCGTTTGAAGTCTGACTGACTAAAATTACTAACGGTTTCCTGAGTGCCCAGGATATTGTGGCCTAGTGGGTGCCTGGCAAAGACCACCTCATCGAAATCATCCATGATGGCATCCTCGGGGTTGTCTTTATACATAGACATTTCCTCAAGGATAACATTACGCTCTCGTTCAATCTGTTTTTCAGGAAAGGTAGAGTTGAAAGTGATATCGGTGAGTAGTTCCAGCGCTTTCTCCAGGTGCAAATCAAGTACGCTGGCGTAAAAGCATATTTTTTCTTTCGTCGTATAGGCATTGAGCTCACCACCCAGCGAGTCGAGTCGATTGAGGATATGAAATGACTTTCTCTTTTTAGTGCCCTTAAAAGCCATGTGCTCCCAAAAGTGGGCGATGCCCAGTTGCTCTGGTGACTCGTCGCGACTGCCTACGTCGAGCATTATACCCACGTGAGCAATTTTAGTAGATGCTACCTGTTTGTGGATCAGTCTAATGCCGTTGGGAAGGGTAATAAGGTCGAATTCAGCCATTGCGATTTGTCAGCCTGCAAAACTAATGCTTTTTGATTCTTTTTAAGTCGATTTTATGCTTAGTCTTTAGGTGTTCAAGGCTACTGGAAACAGGAAGCTACACAGACTGTGGATATAATGCGTTTGCCAGATGAAATGTTCAAAAAAATGAGCGCAAGTTCCCCTTCAGACTTATGAAGCTCTTGCAATAAATTAGATCGCCGACTTGGTCATTAGATCCGAAGCATATCAACGGAGATGCAACAAGTTTTTTCCGGAATACTTTTGAATGCTTGTTTTAGGATTGGTTTTTGGCATAGCAAGCACAATATGTCGGTTAGTGCCCTCGAACTGGGAAAATTGAGGCCATTATTACATTTTTGCTCTTCAATAGCTTAAACATGCAGGCATCAGTCATTTTCAGCACCTACAATTCAATAGCATGGCTTGAGAAAGTATTGTGGGGTTTTAGTGTACAGACGACTAACGATTTTGAAATTATCATAGCGGACGACGGTTCCGGCCCTGAGACAAAAGAGCTGATTGACAGGCTGCGGCCAGCATTGCCGGTACCTATTAAGCATGTGTGGCAAGAGGATGAGGGATTTCAGAAGTCCAGGATACTCAACAAGGCCATTGTTGCTTCAGCCTCCGACTACCTTATTTTTACGGATGGAGATTGCATACCCAGAAAGGATTTTGTCGAGGTTCACCTGAAACAACGAACGCCGGGGCGCTTTTTAAGCGGCGGCTATTTTCTTCTTCCAATGGAAACCAGTCTGGCGATTCAAAAAGAAGACATTACCTCGCAACGCTGTTTTAGCGTCCGTTGGTTAAAATCACACGGATTAAAAGGCAGTATTAAAACGTTGAAGCTATCCGCAAGAGGTTTTATTAAAGACTTACTCAATAGCATTACCCGAACCAAACCAACCTGGAACGGCCATAATTCATCGGGATGGAAAGCTGCTATTTTAGAGGCCAACGGTTTTGACGAAAGAATGCAGTATGGTGGGCAGGATAGGGAATTAGGCGAAAGGCTTGTCAATGGCGGCATTCAAGGTATACAAATTCGGTATAGTGCCATAGTAATTCATTTGGACCACAAGCGGGGCTACCGAACACAGGAATCGGTGTTAAAGAACAGAGCAATACGCAAGAACACGAGGGATTCAGGTAAAACCAGAACGGAATTTGGGATAGAGAAAACACTTATTTCTGAATGAAGACGTCTCTAATTATATCTGTTTACAAGAATACCCGCGACCTTAAAACCGTGCTTGATGGTCTCAAATTTCAGTCGTACAAGGATTTTGAAATCGTTATTTCCGAGGATGGGCAGAGCCAGGAAATGCAAGATTTTGTAGCCAACTATTCATTCCAAAACCCCTATCAACACCTGACCCAGCCTGACATTGGCTGGAGGAAGAACCAAGCGCTGAACAACGCCATCAGGTTGGCGACTGGTGACTACCTTATCTTTATCGATGGCGACTGTGTGCTCCATCATAAATTTATCGAGCATCATTTAAAGTATGCTGCTGACAAAAAAATCCTGGCTGGAAAACGGGTGAAGTTGGGTCCTGACTATTCAAGCCTGCTTCGTGAACAAGTAAATAACTTGCCAGCTTTTGAAAAGCTTGTTCAGCGAGAGTTGAGTAAAGTAAAAAAGGAAGGTGGAAAGTTTACTGAGGAGGCGTATTATTTTGCTCCAGGTGGCCTTCTTGGATTCATCCCTAAATTAAGAAGAATGAGTCAGTTAAAGGGATGCAATATGTCGTTTTACAGGAAAGCAATTGAAGCCATCAATGGTTTTGATGAAGACTATATTTTGCCTGCCATTGGTGAAGACATTGACTTAACCTGGCGGTTTCAGGGAATGGGTTTTGAACTTTTCTCTGTGAGGAACCTGGCAGTTCAGTACCACCTTTACCACAAAGAAAACTGGACCGATCAGTCGGAAAACATCCAATTAATGGAAGAGAAGAAGGCAAAAAAGGAGTATGTCTGTAAAAATGGTTTAGTTTCTTCGAATCTCGTTTGATTTTGTTTCTGCTTTAAAAATGGATAGTTTATGGTTTTTAAGGCTGCAAATGCATGCGGCCAAAACTGTAAACCGATGTCTTTATTCACTTGTAGCATATGTCATTCTTCGGATGACCACCCTAGCTTTTTGGCCCGGGAAATGATGCAAGGGCTAAAAGATAAATTCCTCTATTTTCAGTGTAGCAAGTGCCATTGTCTCCAAATTGCGGAAGTCCCCGATAATTTATCCAAGTATTATCAAGAAGGCTATTACAGCTTTTCGGAACACAAAAAGGGGCAGTTTTCCGGACTAAATGGTTGGATCAACAAACGAGCAACCCAACATGCCATCTTTAAAGACAGCCTACTCAACGCTTTGGTTTCCGTCTTCTCACCACAGCGAAAGTACAGGGTTTTCAACAACATGGGTGTCATTAGAACAACAAGGATTCTTGATGTAGGTTGTGGTGATGGAAGGAAGTTTTTGTATCCCTTATCAGAAATAGGCTTTGAGAGCCTTCTGGGTTGCGATCCATTTCTTAACGAAGATATCCAATATGAAAGCGGACTTAAGATTGAGAAAAGTGATGTTTTTAGCATGAGGGGACAGTGGGACGTTATAACATTTCATCATTCTTTTGAACACGTCACCGATCCGGAAGCAACGCTGGCACATGCTGCCAGCCTTTTGTCTCCAACGGGCATTTGTATTATCAGAGTGCCAACAGTTTCGTCCTACGCATGGGAGAAATACGGAGTTGACTGGGTACAGTTGGATGCTCCACGCCATATTTTTATACACTCAAAAACGTCGATGAGCCTTTTGGCAACCAATGTAGGGCTAGAGCTCTTTCAAACGAAGTTTGACTCAACACATTTCCAGTTTGTTGGCAGTGAAAAGTACGTCAGAGGCATTCCTTTGAGGAAAAAGGAAAAGCGGTCGTTTTTCACATATCTTCAGTACAAACTAAAAAAGTTTACCTATATACGACAGGCAAAGCAGCTGAACGAAGAGGGAAAAGGAGACCAGGCTGCTTTTTACTTTCGAAAAAGTCAAAAGTGACTTTCTACTTCCACTCGATTTCCATCACCTGCGTATGGTCCACCACCACGGTGGTAAAGCTTGCTTGTTGATGCTGTTTAACGAGCAGACGAGTTGAGCTGATAGTAAAGTACTCTTCTTTGATCACATGAAACTGATCTTTTTTGTGATAAAGCACTACCTGTTTTTTATTTCCTCCCTCAAGTACAATCGACTTTTTCTTTCGTGCTGGAATTGTATTGTTAAGCCGGGACACTGTGTCAACCGCTGCACTCTGCCTGAGCTTTTCTAGCAACCATTGGGCATCGGGCACGCCGTGGCCGAGGTAGTTGTTGGGGGAGCCAGCCAAATGTCCAGATTGTAAAATGAGGGCTTTGATCTCTTGATTGCTTAATGACGGTGCTTTTTCCCAAAGGCAGGCTGCCAGTCCTGTGATAATTGGCGCGGAAAAGGAGGTGCCTGATGAGGCAAAGCAGCTAATTTCTGGTTTCAAAAAAGAAGTAAAGTCTGTGCCAATGGAGCTGAAAGGCATCTTTCGCCAGTACTTAAGATCCGTAGCACCAACCGATAGAACACCGGGTGCATCTGCCGGTACGTCTACAATTTGCCAGGCATTGTTTCCATCGTTTCCAGCCGCCACCACTATCAGCATTCCTTTTTCGTCTGTCGCTTTCTGACAGGCAAGGCTTGCCAGAGATGTTTTACCATCCATCATTTGCTGAGTGTAATTGTCGCCCGGATTGTCAAAAGTATTGTTGTATCCAAGCGAGATGTTAACGAGTCTTACGTTCATTGAATCCATCCACTCTAATGCAGCGACCAGAAAATCCTCTTCTTGTTTTTCTTCCCTTGATCCATGGTCTGTACGGGCCAGAAAATAGTCGGCGCCGGTAGCCAGGCCGAACTGTATATTTTTTTCTCTGCTAAACCCTCCGGTAAGCTCCCATACTTCAGTGCCATGTTCGTCATCCAGGGCATGCGAGCCGTTGTACGGAACGGTGTCTTCCGGTTGCAGATAGTTGTGAAATGCCTTCAGTCTTCCCCCTTCAATAATTGTTGACAGCGATTTGCTCTGATCAGCTCCCAGGAATCCGCCATCGATAATACCAATCTTGACGCCTTTTCCACTGAGTCCTTCGTTCAGGATTGCCTCCCCATTGATTTGTTCCAGGGCAAAACCAAATATTGGGGAATACAAATCCGAACTAAGGATCTTTATTGGTGAAACCAATCGAATGCTGTCCAGGCCTGAAATCTCACAAGCTGACTCGCCCTCAGCAGACCAGGCATGATACCAGTCGCTCCAAACAACAGGGCGTAATTGGGCTGCTTCAAGAAGGGCTTTGCTGCCTTCCTGAGTCAGTTGATCGGAAAAGTAGTACCAATGCTTCTGCTGCCCATACAGCTGAAACGCCCCCAGCAAAAATATGCCTAAAATCAGGTGTCGGAAGCACATGGAAGCCCTTCTGAAATATCTGCGAAATGTTATCTTTGAGTCAGACATAATCCATTAGTGAATTAAATCTAACGAATACCATGAAATATCGTCCGGCAGGTAAGGAGCTTTTTACTTATAACAGGGAAAAGCTGCAGAAGAGAATGAAACCCAAGAGTGTGGCAATTGTACACGCCAATGACATAATGCCGACCAATGCCGATGGCAGCATGGGTTTCAGGCAAAATTCGGACCTTTTTTACCTGACGGGTATAGATCAGGAAGAAACAATTGTCTTATTGGCCCCTGACTTTCCGGATGAAAGCTTAAGGGAAGTCCTCTTCGTAAGACAGACAAGCGAGGAAATTGCCATTTGGGAAGGACATAAATTCACAAAAGAAGAAGCTAAGGAACTGAGTGGTATCAAAACCGTGAAGTGGGTGGGTGAATTTCACAAGGTACTCTATACCATTTTGGCAGAAACAGAGAACATCTACCTGGAGACGAACGAACATATCAGAGCTGCTTCTCAGGTAATGACCAGCAATCAACGTTTTATCAAATGGTGTAAGGATCACTATCCACTCTACAAGTATGAAAGGTTAGCTCCCATACTGTACGATTTGAGGTGTATAAAGTCTGAGAAAGAAATTGAGATATTGAAGCACGCTTGTGATATCACAGCCAATACATTTCGTAAAATGCTTGGACTGATCAAGCCTGGCGTTTGGGAGTATGAAGTAGAGGCTGAGTTTATCTACGAGTTTATTTTGCATCGCTCAGCGGGATTTGCCTACCAGCCAATTATTGCCGGCGGAGCCAATGCCTGTGTGCTGCATTATATCGAAAACAACCAGCAGCTTAAATCAGGTGATGTATTGCTGATGGATGTGGGCGCGGAGTACGGAAATTATAATGCTGACCTCACCAGAACTGTTCCTGTGAATGGAAGATTCACTAAACGCCAGCGTGCTGTGTATGATGCGGTGCTTCGGGTGAAAAATGCTGCTACTGACATGTTGGTGCCTGGTGGAGTTATACCCGAATATCACCGTGAAGTGGGCAAGCTGATGGAAAGTGAACTGATAGGCCTGGGATTGATCGACAAAACGGACGTTAAAAATCAAAACCCCGACTGGCCTGCCTATAAAAAGTATTTTATGCACGGCACCAGCCACCACCTCGGCTTAGATGTGCATGATGTGGCAAGTATTTACAAGGTGTTTGAGCCAGGCATGGTATTTACCGTCGAACCCGGCATTTATATACAAGAAGAGGGATTAGGCATTCGTATTGAAGATGATATTGTGATCACAAAAGATGGCCATATCAATCTTCTCGCAGGCGCACCTTGCCATGCAGAAGAGATTGAGGAAATGATGAATAAGTAATGGGTGAATTTTTTAATTCAGAAGAGGCCCCAGAACCTGTCGGACTTTACCCTCATGCCAGGAAGGTAGGTAACCTGCTTTTTCTCTCGGGTGTAGGCCCGAGAGAAAAAGGCACAAAGAATATACCTGGTATTGAGTTGGATGATGACGGGAATATTCTTTCCTATGACATCGAGGCTCAGTGCCATTCTGTCTTCAAAAATGTGCGGCTTATTCTGGAAGCTTCGGGCAGTAAGTGGGAAAACCTGGTGGACGTCACCGTGTTTCTCACCAATATGAAAGACGACTTTGCTACCTACAATCGACTGTATGCAGAGTACTTCAAGGACAACCAGCCATGCCGCACGACTGTTGAAGTAACCGCTTTGCCGACACCAATTGCCATAGAGTTGAAGTGTATTGCACTTTGCCCTGATCAATAAGTACATGTTTCCGTCGTATAGTTTAGCGTAAATGTTTCTTCTCTGGTAACCGTTTCATTTCCACGCTCATAGAAAAGGAGTTTTATTTTGGTGATATTGTCAATTCCATAAATACTATATTTTACATTTGGTACAATCTGGTCTAATGGGAAGGCAATAGATAAATTACCTCCGTAAATTTTGAAAGGGTTTCCTTGCTCGAATGAGTTTCCGTTTTCATCAACAAGTTTCATAGCAACACCTGGCCCCCCCCTTTTTTGGACAGCTCCTACACTAAGAAAAAGTGTATTGTCCTCTGGGAGCATATAGATAGTACTCCGGCAAACATTGAGCGTTTTGCTGCTTTGCGGATGGAGTATGTTCGGACTAATACCATCGGGCATAAACTCAGGATAGGAAAAAAACTCGTCTGTGAGCGTAAAAGGAGTTGTTTGTTCAAAATTTGCGTAGGACGAGAGGTTAATATTATTTATGATCTCTGGACTATAAAAGTCCGTGTACTTATTCTTTACTTGTGAGACTATTTTTGTAGTGTCCAGATAATACGCATGAGTTCGTAGGGTGTTTCCCAAATCGACATTGCTAATTTGGCCATCGCCTTTCAAATCCTCGGCAATATCATTCATCAACTCCGTCACCTCACTTTCACTTCTAAATCCTTGAATAATGGTTGAAATAGCAAGGAGCATTTTGTTTTCTTCCTGATTTCCAATGAGGGCAATTTTCTCTGCCCTTTTTAGACCAGGGTTTTGAAAGCTAAAAACCGCAAGCACGTCTGTTAGTGCCCTGTGTTTTGCCGAGTCATAGGTCAGTCCCTGTGACAACAAATACTCAACTCTCGGTCTTTCCAAATGAGTGAGCACGTTAACATTTATTACCTCGCCTGAGTCAATTCTCGTTAAGCCTGTTAATGTTATTCTGGAGGACGACGATTTTCCTGTCACTTCATTAAAGTAGAATCCATCAGCGATAAGCCGGCACATCCTGCCCTTTAGATTCCTCGCATTCAGTTCGAAGGAGCCAAAATTGTCCGTGATGGTAGTGTTAAAGCTTCTCCCGGTTTGTGCGAGGTTCGAGTCCATTTCATAAAAGAACAGCAAAGAACCTTTAACAAAGGCTCCTTTTTCAATTTTCCCATTGATTGCCTGGTAGGTATCTGTTTCTGCGATAATATTAAGGTTCGCCATCACCAGCGTTATAGAAGATTCCAGGTCATTGATCGTGGTGGAATTAACATCATCAATAGTTTGTAGTCCGTCAATAATGGATGAAAGATTGGCAATGGTTTCTTTTAATCCATCAAATTCAGATGCCTCCAAAAACCAAGTTAAGGAAGATGTTAAACTATCGAGCAACTGATGATTTAGAGTTGAGCTGTCATTTATCTGAGTCATCAGATCGCTCAACTGCTCGATGGAGGTATTCAAGCTCTCGAACTCGGCGGTATTTAATTTGCCGTCTTCTTTGAGGTTACTGATAGTGGCGCTCATGTCGCTCAAAGTAGATTCTATGTTGTCGACTCGATCCTCTAATGAATCTACCCTGTTTTCCAGATCATTGATATCCTCAATAAAACAAGAGGAAAGTGTCAGCATAGACATAATTCCAAAAAGTGAAAGATTTCTATAATGTTTTTCCATTAGCCATTATTTGAGTTCAATTGGAGGGAAAAGAGTTGAAATATAATAACAATTAATAAAGATTAGTGCGCTTTTTTTGGAAAAAAAATACCATCTGTATTGTGATTATTTGAAAACACAAAGGCTGGCTTAAGGTCGAGGTGAGAAGATTCAACGGGGGCGCCTAGCCGGGGGCGCCAAGCCTTCCGAGCCCCAGGTCCCGAGAATTTTACAGCCCATACTGACCTTTAAATAAAAAAAGCCAGCACTATGGCTGGCTTTAGGTCGAGGTGAGAAGATTCGAACTTCCGACCCCCACGTCCCTAACGTGGTGCGCTAACCGGGCTGCGCTACACCTCGATTCAATTATATTTTACTTTACTAATCGTCACTTCCGACCCCCACGTCCCTAACGTGGTGCGCTAACCGGTCCCGACGTGTCGGGATACACCTCGATTCCGTAAAACGGATTGCAATATTAGTAAATCAACCGTACATTCTAAAAGTGGATTCTTATTAAATTCATGCCTCCACGGAAATTTGTAGTAGCTGTCAAGTGAAAATTGGACTCAAGCCCTAGGGTAGCACATAATAGATATTAGTAAGCCATTTGCTGGGATCTGGCTCAGTCGTTTGGTCAGTTACATATTCTTCGATCACCAGTACCTCTTCGGACATTTCCAGTCCTTTTGCCTTAAAATAGTCGTCCATGGCATAATGCGCTTCAATGGTTTCGGCCAAATCACCGTAATAGGCTATTTTCAAAGTCTTACCACCAACTTTAATGGCTTCGAATCCTTCTAATTTATAGTCTCCCTCTACAGGGATTACCGATGCCATATATGTTGTTTGTTTGTCCTCATCCCAAAAAAAGTAAATGCCACTTGCTGGGCCAGCAATAGGTACTTTTTTCTTTGCCAGGGCTTCATTGGTAGCACTTAGACTGGTCGCAACGAAACTATCTATGTCCGACCACTCGATGGTGTCTTTTTTGCCGATATAAGTTCGAACCGAAAGTTCAATCGGTTCCACCTTGTATCCCCGAAAGGTGTCGTTCGAAGCAATTCCTTCACTTAGTTGCTTGAGTCCCTCCAAGCCACTTTCAAAGTCGCTACCAAGCATGCCGTCCATCATAGGGTTCATCAGGTTCATCGGCCTCGGCGATTCGCTGTCTATGGCCCAGGTAACTTTTGTTCCATCGCTTGTTTCTTCAAAAATGAGTGATACTTTGGCCTCGCTGGCAAATGGTTTTAGAAAAATGAGATCTTCCTCGATTTTGTTGTCAGATATGGCAGTAATTTCCATAGATCCTTCTCCTACCTGATCGTTGCCCACCCAGGCATATTTAGCACCAACTTCACCGTCAGTCTCCTCTATTGCATACGTCATATTTGGATCTAGTTTGCTCCAGGGGCTCCATTTCACAAAATGTTCGAACCGCCCAGCTTGTTGCATTACGAGTTTTTGTGGGGCATCAATAGTAATGCTTCTTTCTACATGATAGCTGGTAGGAATCACAAACACGGCAATGGCTCCAATCGCTGTCAAAGCCAGAATAATGTAAATAATAGTCTTAATTGCTTTCATAGTTTGAAAAGTTTAGAATTAACTAAAATAAGTATTTGAAAAAGTAATGTGGTGGTTTTGAGAAGTTTAAATCTTCTGACATTATTTTTAAACAAGTAACATTGCCCAAGCCCTTAGTGTCTTTTTGGGAATGTTAAACAGGGAACAACGTTCTTAATACTTGACGATTACTTGATGGTAAATGCCTCGGTTTTCCCGGCTTCCTTGCAGAGATAGAAAGCATTGTAAAGGTCATAGTGGATTTCGTCGTACAAAGATGGAATAACATCGATGCCTTTTTCGTTAATGAGTCCCATCTTTCCTCTTTTTTCAACCACGAAAAGTCCGTTGGGAAGCAATTCCAATTGGTTAAAACGGGGTAACATCAGGTAGGCCGACTTGTGGTGATAAAAACCATATTGCTCGCCCTGTTTCAAAATATAGATGCCTCGCTCGATGGCCGTGATTTCGTCGAAATTTAAACTGACAACATCATTGCCTTTTTTGTCAATGATGCCATATTTTTTGTTCCTGGCGACTATCGACACTCCGCTCGAAAAAGGCGTCACCTTGTCATAAATCGGCTGCACAATTAGCTGTTCTATCTTGTCAACAAACCCCCAGCGACCCCTTAGTTTTATGCCGGCCATTCCTTCTCTAAAGAAGGTGGCACTGTCATAACGATTGGCAATCCTTAATTTATTATTAAGGTCCACAAAGCCGTATTTATCATCTTTTACGATTCCGAAAAACGATTCACTTAACCCTGAAATACCCTGGTATTCACTTGAAGCATCAGAAATTTTTCTTCCATCTTTCTGATACACCCACCAGTAGTCACCTTGCTTTAAAAACACAACTGAATCGCGCTCAGGAATGACGATTTCTTCAAACTCAGGGGTTGTTATTTTCTGCCCATCGGGCGCCAGCAGCCCTACACTTCCAAACTCTGTTTCTTCAATGAGCCAGGGTTTTTGCTGGTACATCTTATGCGTGCTGGAGTAAAGCCAATTACCAGTTGGAGATAGCAGGTCGCTATGTTCCCCGGTTTTTGTCAGTATCACCTCAGAATTTAGTACTTCAGCATAATCGTACTTAGGTTCCAGCACCCAGTCTCCGTTAAGGTCGATAACACCCCATTTCCCTACATACTCTACAGTTGACATGCCGTCGATAAAGCTGTTGGCTTTTTCGAATTTATGGTCGATAACGAGACTTCCGTTAAAATCCAGGAACCCCCAATAGCTATCACGTTTTGCCATGATCATGTTGGAGCCTTCAGGCTTAATATCGTCATAGGAGTGCCTTGTAATTCTTCGTCCAAATTTGTTGTAGATGTCCCATTGCGGCTTGCCATTTTTCAGCAATTGCGTATAGAAGAATTTGCCATCAAAGAAAAGGGAATCATAGGCGCTCTCAAGGAATTGAGCACCCAACTTATTGTACACTTTGAATTCATTGTGCTCTTTGCTTACGACAAAATTTTCATCGGTGTATTGAATTTGCCAATTGCTTTTATTGCTGAGCTGTTCTCCGGATATATTTATTAAAGCATCTCCTTCATAAGTGCTAACCCTGTAAAGGTTCGGTCCGATAGTTTCTATGTCGTCGTAGTTGAATGTCTTTAGCTTATTGTTTTTTCCGTCGATCAGATGCCAGGACGGGTAAGTGGTCAAATTAAAAGTAGAGTCATTAACTGGCGTAATATTTTTATAAAAAGGTTCAAGCACAAATGTTCCGTCATTGCGCATGACCCCCAGCTTCCCTTCTTTAGACACAATCAAGAGATCCTGATTTACCCGGTAGAGACTATCCAGGCCATTAGGTGTAATTTTTACACCGGTCACCTGCCAGGCCGATACTTTTTCTAGATCGTCGCTCGTTTGATATAGTCCGTGTCCGATGTCCTTGACCATTTTAAACGCAAAGGGTATCAGGGTAACCTCTTCACTTGAGATAAGCCCATAAAGGACCTGCTGGTTTTCGTAGCGGGATGCAATATAGTTGTTGCCAGATGGTTCAATGTCATAATACTGAAACCCAATGACAGCGTTACCTTTGGAGTCGAGAATGCCAAAATAGAGAAAGTGCTCAAAGCTATCAGAGCGTGATGCCTTCAGAAGGCCGTTGCCGATTGGAACAAGGTCTCTGTAAACTGCCTTAGTAATAGGTTGATCGCTCAGGCTGGTTAGCCCCCAAAACCCGTTTAATTTGTAACCAATAGTTGAAGAAAGGGGGTCAATATTTCCATTGCTCCAGCCAATGTCTTCGTACTTGGCAGGAATGAGAACTTTGCCCTGTTGGTCCTTGAGTCCTTTGCGATTATTTATCTCAAAAACCTCTAAAGTATTAATAGGTCGCGCATCAGCATGGGAAACCATTGGCGCCAAAATGAGCAGTACATATACCAATACCCGAACTACCAAAAGCTTCATAGTTGGCTAAATTAAGCAAACGGACAAGAAAACAGGCAATTAATTAAAGGAATGGTGTTTACAGTCTACGAATTATTCGTTTCAGGCTGTTTTTCAAGATCAAACAGGTCGTTCAGTACATCAATCAATGTTTCTGCTTCGCCTCTCTTGCAAGCGGCTTTAAGCTGAAGGACTGGCAGTTTGATTATTTTCTGCATCATGCTCTTGGTCACTTTTTCTACCAATTTGCTGTCGTCCGTACTCATGCCTTTCAAGTGACGGGCTATTTCCTCCTGCCTGATCTGTTCAAGCGCATTTTTTAATTTGTTGATTGTAGGAGAAACTTCCATTTCCTTTGACCAGTCGAGAAGTTCGACCGTTGAAGCAGCAATTAGCGCTTTTACTTGTGGAATAGCGGCCAGCCTCTTTTCAAGGGCTTCACTGGTTTTGCTCTGTATGTCGTCAATATTATAAAGCAGTGTACCATGCACTTCCTCTACCTCTTTTTCGATGCTTCTGGGGACAGAAAGGTCAAGCAGGTATTTGAAAGAAAGGGACTCTCCCGTTTGCAGGTGCTCCTTTTTAATGATGGGTTCTTTGTTCGCAACAGATGAAATAACTACGTCGGCTTCCCTTAATACATCATAAATTGTATCGAAAGGGATGGCTTTATACCCGCACTCTGTAGCGATCGCCTCTGCTTTTTCGTAGGTTCTGTTGGCGACAAAAACTTCCTTATTTTTAAGGTACTCCAGATTGCGGCATACATCCTCGCCTATTTCTCCGAGTCCAACTATCAAAACCTTGGGCACTGGCACTGCAGCAGTCAATTCGCCTATAAGCTCCACTGCAGCATAGCTGACAGATGCAGCACCATCTCTGAAAGATGTTTCCTGCACTACTCTTTTATTGGTAAAGAAGATGGTATGCATTAACCTATGAAGAAAAGGCCCTGCCATGTCTTCATCAGCAGACCATTGATAAGCCTTTTTTACCTGGTTGGAAATTTGCAAATCTCCGATTACCTGGGCCTCAAGTCCCATGCTAACATCAAATAAATGCTGTAAAGCATCCTGATGTTGGTTGATCACTACGAAGAAATCTTTGTATGTACTGATATCGTCAATTGACCTCTCAAGCGCAATTAGCTTCACAATATCCTCCGAGAGGTCTTTCTCAGAAGAATAGTATACTTCAGTACGATTACAAGTAGAAAGGACTAAAGCCTCTACTATAGGTGTAAACTCTTTGAAATACTTCAACAGGCGCTTACAAGCCTCCTCATCAAAAGAGACTAGTTCTCTTATGTTCAGAGGGGCACTCTTGTACGAAAGGCTTACAGCTTTAAAGTGCTTATGCATGTTGCAATTAATTCAATCTCAAAAATAGCTCCGTATTGATTTGAATGAAAATGACATCTGTCAGATAAGATAATTTAGAATGAGTACAAATAGAATTCCATGCTGTTTTTATTCCTTATCTGGTTAAGATATAGATGAAAATAGACAATAAATATTCAATAATTAATCATACTTTAATTCCTAATTAAACCTCCTATTTAATGAAAAGGGTAAATAAGTGGCTTATTGACAATTTTGGATATAGTAAAAAGGAAATTAATGGAAGTATTGTCATGCTCCTCATCATCTGTTTCTCATTCGTAGCATTACATGGTTACGATTATTTCAAGTATGCATCTAACGAAGATTCCCGAGAAAAAGATCTGCAAGTGTTAGAAAAGTGGAAGGCGGAGTTGAAATGGAAAGAAGAACAAGTCGAAAAATTTGTTGAAGCTGGCAATAAGTCGAAGCTGGGTGCTTTTCGAAAATTCGATCCAAATAAGGTTTCGGAGGAGGAATTGCTGGAAATGAACTTGTCTGCCTATCTGGCGTCCAATTGGAATAAATACCTTCAAAAAGGCGGTAAGTTTTCAAAGGAGTCTGACATTCTTAAACTCTACGGAATGGATCAGGCGATATATGATGAGTTGAAACCTTATTTGGCAATAGAAAAGTCCCTAAGAAAGGTAATTGAAGTAAAAGAAGCCGATGTTGGGGTCATTAAAAAGGTCGACCTACCGATAGAAAAAATAGATATCAATCTGGCGACTTCAGAACAATTGCAGTTAGTCAGGGGCATAGGTCCGGCTTACTCCCAAAGAATTGTGAAATATAGAAACGCACTTGGTGGTTTTTATAGCAAAAGCCAGCTAAGGGAAGTATATGGATTAAATAGTGAAACTGTCGACGCATTATGGCAGCGTTTTGATCTGGATTCAACCAAATGCTGTGCAAAGCTTTCGTTAAATGCTGTTGTTTTGGACTCTTTGCGAAAACAGCCCTACATCAGCTACAGCCAGGCAAAAGCCTTGATTGCCTTTCGGGATCAACATGGAAAATTGAGTAGCTGGACGGAGGTCTCAGAAATAAAAACCATCCCTGATTCTGTCATCCAAAAGTTAAAGCCGTATTTTGAGTTTTAATGAATAATGAACAAATAGGTTCGTCGTTTATCAATGGTAAGCGAAAACTGCAAGTTCTACTATGCGAAAAATTCTGCAATCTTATCTCCGCAAGCTAACCAACCTGACCAGCAATAACAGGTCATTGCTTCTGCTAAGGCTTGCATCGGAGCAATTTGTAGATGTGCACGATTTTGACTTCACTCTTGGAAAACCCTCTTTTCATATTATCAACGACCTGATCGCTCAAAAAGCAAAGATCCCACTTTGCCAAATCATGGACAGCCGTGATTACAACAACAATAACTTGAGCATGAGCCTTAAAAAGCTTCAGCGCCTGGATCAGTTTGTTTTTCAGGAGCGCGGAGGCAAAGACCTCTATGTTGGTTGGCCATTTGTACATGGCAAATTTGGGGATGGAACGCTTGTTCGTTGTCCCCTGCTATTTTTTCCGGTTGCCGTAGAAGCAGAACAGAAAAATTGGGTTTTAGTGCCAAGAACAGACGTCAATATCACACTGAATAAAACGTTTTTGTTGGGGTATGCTTACTACAATAAGATTTCGCTGGACGAAGACCTGATCGAGAGAGTATTTGATGATTTTGATAAGGACAGCACGGTTTTTCGTACTGCCTTGTATGAATTGCTGAGAGATAGTAAAGTAGAGGTCAATTTCAATCCAGATAATTTTACAGATAAACTCACAGGTTTTGCTCCTTTTTTGAAAGACAAATTCGAATTGGGGCACGAAACGGGTAAGCTGAAGCTTATGACGGAGGCCGTTTTGGGCATTTTTCCTCAAAATGGTTCCTATATGGTGCCGGATTACCTCAAACTTATCGAAGAAAATACACTCGATAGCCTCGAAGAATTTTTTGTCGGAAAAACCAATCTTGAAGATGTAGTCGACAAGGTGGAGTACTCGTACGTAAGTAAGATCAAAGAAGAGCAAACATTTACTCCCTTCGCCATCGACGCATTTCAGGAAAATGCGCTCAAAACCGTAAAGAATGGACACAGTCTGGTCATACAAGGGCCGCCCGGCACAGGTAAATCGCAATTGATATGTAACCTGGTATCCGATTTCATCGCCAGGGGCAAAAAGGTGCTAGTGGTATGTCAAAAACGTGCTGCCCTCGATGTTGTGCATCAAAGATTGAGCGAAAAAGACCTGGGTGCATTCGTTGCTTTGGTACACGATTTCAAAAACGATAGAAAGGAGATCTACGAGCAACTTGCTTCACAGATTGAAAAACTTGATGAGTACAAGCGTAAAAATAATTCACTTGATGCTATCCAACTCGAAAGGGAGTTTACTCAGGTAAGCCGAAAGATAGATCAAATGTCTGAAGAGCTTGAAGAGTTCAAGCATGCACTTTTTGATGACAAGGAATGCGGGAAGTCCGTGAAAGAGCTCTATCTCTCGTCTGATCTTAAAGCGAAAACAGTTACGCTCAAACAGGAATACAAATATTTCACCTTCGACAAGGTCGATGCATTCCTTCGTAAAATTGGCTATTACGTTAGCTATTCTTCAAAATTTAAACACGAGGAGTACCCATGGGTCGATAGGGTTTCTTTCAGTCATTTTGGTGTAGCAGAACTTGGAAGAGTAAAGGAGCTTATCACCGAAATTATCAAATTTAATCAGGCCCTTGCGACCAGATCGAAGGAAACATTGGGGGAGGCGTTAAGTTTTGAAGAATGCCGCGATATGTTGGAAAGACGTGGACAGGTAAAGGAAATGTTTTCGCTGATTAACGATAAAGTTGTTTATGAGACCTTCGTGCATATGACGGCGTTTCCAGACGGCGAAACAGACAGCCTGTGGTTGGCAAACAATGAAAGGATTCTGATGGAATGCTATCGGGGCCTTGGTCCGGAACTGTCGACACCAGCGAGTGAACTGGGAAGGTTGCAAGAGGTGCTTGAACGAGGCAGAAAAGCAAGAAAGAATCTTTTTCGCTGGCTTCGCTGGAAGTTTTTCTCGAAAGACAAATTGTTTATTTCCAGGGTCCTCGTAGCCAATAATCTTGAAAGCAGTAAGGCTGGTTTTGCCGAATTGATGGTAATGGTCGATAGCCGCCTGAACCTGGAGCACAATCTCACTAAGTTAAGAACCAGTGCCTGGATTTTGAATCCACCCAATGCGATTTCTAAAATTGACCTTCAGAATTGGTTTTTCTTTGTACGTAGGGCGATCAATGCCAAGATGATTTTTAGCTCGCTGAGGCCGGTTGCCAAGGTGGTCAATCCCAAGAACTATTCTTTTGAAGAGCTAAAGGAGTTAACGGAAAGGTCGTTTGCTGCTTTGGAGGAGATTCCCCTCAAGTGGGAGCAGTGGCAGGGGTATTTCACCGGCAAGCAGATCAAAATGATCATTGGGAAAAATGGGTATGCCGATAAATTGCGCAAGAGCCTGGATAAAGATTTTGACAGCCTTGTGGAATATGACAAGCTGCTCGACAGTATTCTTCCTTATGAGACCCAGATTTTAGAAAAACTGGAGGAGATGTCTCCCGAATGGGATGAGGGCGAATGGAGGGAAGTTTTCATCAACAGTCTTCACCTTCAATGGATTGATCACATTGAAACGAAGTACCCCATCCTGCGGGCTGTATCTTCGTTGAGGCTTGATACTTTGACCAAAGAACTCCAGGAAGCTGTGTTATTGAAAAATCAGCTTAGTAGCGATATACTGTTGCTGCGAGTGAGGGAAAAGACCTACAGTGACGTTGAGTATAACCGACTGAACAATCCAATTACTTATAGAGAAATACAGCACCAGGTTACAAAGAAGAAAAGGATTTGGCCGATTCGGAGACTGCTAGCCCACCAGGCCGACGAAGCTTTTAAGCTGATCCCTTGCTGGCTTACCTCTCCTGAAGCTGCTTCGGCTATTTTCCAGCTAGACGAAATTTTTGATTTGGTGATTTTCGATGAGGCATCACAGTGTTTTGTTGAGAATGGCCTGGCGGCAATGTATCGCGGCAAACAGGTGGTGGTTTCAGGAGATGACAAGCAGTTGCAGCCCAATGACCTCTATAGGATTCGCTGGGAGCAAAGTGAAGAAGAAGAGGAAATGGCGCTTGAGGCAGATTCGCTATTGAGCCTTGCCCGCCAGCATCTCAGCCAGGTGTCTCTGCAGGGGCACTACAGAAGCCGGTCGCTGGATTTGATAGACTTTAGCAACCATCATTTTTATAAAGGCAAATTGCAGTTGGTGCCGCATTTTGATGTAATCAACGATCCCAAACCAGCTATTAGCTACGAGAAGGTTGAAGGAATTTGGGAAAATAGTCGCAATGAAATAGAAGCGGAGAAAGTGATCGAAATAGTCGTTGAATCACTCAAAAAGTGGCCTGATAAAAGCATTGGCGTGGTTACTTTTAACTCCTCTCAGCAGTCCCATATTTCTGATCTGCTCGACGAATACCAGGCCAATAACGGAAAGCAGCTACCTCAGTCGCTGTTTGTGAAAAACATTGAAAATGTACAGGGCGATGAAAGAGATATTATCATTTTTACAATTGCTTACGCTCCTGACATAAAGGGAAAGCTGCAGATGAAGTTTGGTTCACTTAACCTCGACGGAGGGGAGAACCGATTGAATGTAGCAGTAACCCGTGCGAAGGAAAAAATATTTGTGGTGAGTAGTATTCTGCCCCACCAGTTGACCGTTGAAGGTTCGAAGAACGAGGGCCCCAAAATGCTACGCAAGTACCTCGAGTATGCATTTACGGTATCAAATGGCGATTTCAGGCCTTATGCTCCCAAGGAAAAGTCTTTTTCAAAAGATTGGTACCTGAAGTCTCGATTGGTGAAGTGGCTCGAAGGGATTCAACAAATGCAAGGCGTGGAAATGACCGAAGATTTGAATTTTGCCGACCTCACGCTCAAGAAAAGGCAAGATTTTCTCGGGCTGATTTTCACTGACGACGATACTTATTACAATAGTATTTCCCCAAAAGAGGCCTATGTGTATCGCTTCATTTTGCTGCATGACAAGAAGTGGAGGTCGCGGCAGGTATATTCAAGGGAATTTTGGATCGACCCTGAAGGAGCTGAGGAAAGACTTTTTAAATTTATCGGGCAGCTATAATAGCCTTATTCCGTAAGGTCTTTTTCAATTTTCAACCCTACAGACTGGATGCCATTTAGGTTTTCGGTTCGCATATATTGGCGCACAGCAAAGGTATAAGTCCCTGCATACGGCAGCGATATGTGTTCAATGGCTGGAAACTCATGGGAGAATATATCGCCGAGTCCACTACCGTAAGGTTTACCTGTTTTTGGATCAAATAGAATTAGTTCCTGCAGTTCGCTATGGACAACTTGATGGAGTGAATCTTCAATTGTAAACTTCAAATACAGGTTGTAATAGGAATAATCAGCAGTGTTTCTGATCAGGTAGAAAAATGAATATTCCTCCTCATTATCCTTGATATCAAACGAAAATGTTTGGGTGGAATCCATGTGCCAAACATTGGCATCAAAGTCATGAAACTTATCATAAATTCTGCCGTCGTCGCAGGAAAACAAAAGGATCGCTAGTACTGATGAAAGGACAACGAGGCCAATTGAATTGATCCCAATAATGCGTTTCCTCATTTACTGATTCGGTTGGTTCGGTTGACTATTTGGCCCTTTTGGTCGATTTTTAAACCTTTTCTTGTTCTTCTTCTTTCTTTTTCCGCCGCTATTTCCACCAAACTTTTTGTCGAGACTCACAAGGTCGCTATTAAGCGCCTGATTGGCGTCCCTTCCGTTGTCTTCTTTGTCTTCTGTTAATGTGTCTGGTTTTTGGCCTTTTTTGTTCATCTCCAAAATCACGTTGACTCTGTCAACATCCAACGGATACCAGGTATTTTCGCCTCTATAGCCAAACCACATGGTGCGTCTGAAAATGTCTGTTTTCTGAAGGGAAGCCTCGCCCTGAGCGGTGAGTAAAGGGGCCTCTAATTCGGGAATGCCTTGCAGCGCCTCCATGTAAGTGTCAAGCTCATAGTTGAGGCAGCATTTCAACCTGCCACATTGCCCGGATAATTTGCTGGGGTTGAGCGATAAGTTTTGATACCTGGCAGCTGAGGTCGAAACGCTTTTGAATTCTGACAACCATGTTGAGCAGCAAAGCTCGCGGCCACAAACGCCTATTCCACCCAGTCTGCCAGCTTCCTGGCGCAAACTGATTTGCCGCATTTCTACCCGGATCTTGAACTCACCAGCTAGTAGCTTGATCAACTCTCTAAAATCTACACGATCGTCGGCAGAATAGTAAAAAGTGGCTTTGGTATTGTCGGCCTGAAACTCAATGTCGGTAAGCTTCATATCGAGTTTCAGCTCTCGGATGATCTCTCTTGTGCGGAAAAGGGTGGGGAGGTCTCTGTTTTGGACCTGCTCAAACTTTTCCATGTCTTTTTGAGTGGCAATGCGATAGATGTCCTTGATTTCGTTGTCATTGGCCACCTTTTTCTTTTGCATTTGCAGGCGCACAAGCTCTCCCTGAAGAGATACATAGCCAATGTGATGTCCATTGGGCACATCGACCACAACGGCGTCACCTGTCACAATCGGGAGGTTTTCAGGGTTACGGAAAAACTCCTTCCGACCGTTTTTGAAACGAACCTCAACGACATCAAATTTATCTACAGCTGGCATGTCCATGTTGGAAAGCCAGTCAAAAACATTCATTTTATTGCAACCACCAGTTGAGCAGCCCCCGTTGCTTTTGCAACCTGCTACCTTCCCATCTGCGGTAGTCACACTACTGCATGTGCTACATCCCATCTAAAAGCAATTTTATGTTAGCTCTTCTCAAATATAAAAATAAAATCAAAACCATGAGCTGCTAACAAACACGGCTAAGCTCTATATTTTATCAAATCCTGGCCAATATCTTTCCTGAAATTGGCATCTTCCCAAGTAATACCTGCGATTGTTTCATAACTTTTATCAAGAGCTTCTTGAATAGTACTCCCAAAGCTGGTGATAGTCAATATCCTGCCACCATTCGTTACTGTTCCCCGGTCTGTTTGCTTTGTTCCAGCGTGGAAAACTTCAGAAATTCCTGATTCGCCAAGGCCAGAGATCACTTTGCCCTTTTCATAGTTTCCAGGGTATCCTCCCGCAACCATCACAATGGTTGTGGCAAAGTCATCGGTCACTTCAAACGACTGTCCACTTAATTTTCCTTGCCCGGTAGCAAGTAGCAGATCGACAAGATCGGACTTGATTCTTGGTATTACCACCTGGGTTTCCGGGTCACCCATTCTTACGTTGTATTCGATCACGAAGGGCTCGCCATCCACATTCATCAAGCCAATGAAGATAAAGCCCTTGTAATCAATATTGTCTTTACGCAAGCCATCAACTGTAGGCTTCACCACTTTTTCTTCCACCTTTTTCAGAAACGCTCCCTGGGCAAATGGTACAGGGGAAACAGCACCCATGCCGCCAGTATTTGGTCCAGTGTCGCCATCACCGATTCTTTTATAGTCTTTGGCTTCTGGCAGTATGACATAGTCTTTACCATCTGTCAATACAAAGACAGAAAGCTCAATTCCATCAAGAAATTCCTCGATCAATACTTTGGTGCTTGCCTCGCCAAATTCTGCTTCTTCAATCATAAATCTCAGCCGCTCCTTGGTTTCCTTCAAATCGCTACTAATGATCACGCCTTTGCCTGCCGCAAGGCCATCGGCCTTAAGCACATAAGGAGGCTTTAGCGAGTCGAGAAAGTCAAAGCCTTCGCTGAGATTGTTGGCAAAAATGGTTTTAGCCCTCGCGGTGGGCACGCCATGCTTTAGCATAAACTGTTTGGAAACATCCTTGCTGCCTTCCAGCGCTGCACCAGCAGCTCCTGGCCCAACAATGGCTATATGAGAAAGATCGGCTCTTCCTTCGAAGTAGTCACGAAAACCTTTCACCAGAGGTTCTTCTGGCCCGACGACGATGAGGGTAATTTCTTCTTTTAAAGCCCAGGCTGCAATGGCAGGAAAGTCGGTGGTGGGTAGCGCGACATTGGTGGCTACCGCAGCTGTACCAGCATTGCCAGGCACCACAAAGAGCTGATCACACTTAGGACTTTGAGAAATTTTCCATGAAAGTGCGTGTTCCCTTCCTCCGGAACCAATGACGGCGATATTCATAGTGCTGAACGGTTTAGCCGACAAACTTAAGAAGGACGATGCTACGCACCAATTAATTGGCGTATTCTGAAAGGAATTTTATCCGTAAAAGCCTTAGCTCCTCCTCTGTGTATTCATCGCCAAGTTCCCGCAGCGCTACAGCAATGCTATCAGATTCAGCGTTCATGAAATAGTCGATAACCTCTTCCTGGCGATCGTCGTCGAGTACTTCATCAATGTAATACTCAAGATTAAGCTTAGTGCCTGAGTAGCAAATGTGCTCGATTTCATCAATGATCTCTTCCATAGCCATGCTTTTGGCTTCGGCGATCTCTTCCAAATCAACCTTTCGGTCAATTTGCTGAATGATAAAAATTTTAATTTTTGATTTCTGTCCAGAAGATTTTACCACCACATCGGCAGCGGTTTCAATGTCATTTTCCTCGACATATTTGGCGATTGTCTCCAGAAAAGGCTTGCCAAACTTGGCGACTTTACCCATCCCAACACCATTGATCTGAGACAATTCGTCTTTGGTAGTAGGGTAAATGGTAGCCATTTCTTCGAGAGATGGGTCCTGAAAGATCACATAAGGAGGAAGGTCCATTTGTTTAGCGACCTTCTTTCTAAGATTGCGCAGCATTTCGAAAAGGGCTTCATCGTACGCTTTGGCGGTGGTAGGCACTTTTTCCGCGTCCTCTTCTTCTTCGGTAACTTCCACTTCGTATTGGTGGTCTTTAGATAACTTGACCGGGAACGGGTCTACCAGAAAGCTCTTTCCTTTTTCGGTGACTTTCAGCACACCTATATTTTCGATATCCTTTTCGAGAAACTCAAGTAACAATGATTGACGAACCACTGATTTAATCAGGCTTTCTTCCATGTCGCGACCTTTGCCGAAAATGGACAGTGCATCGTGGCTATAGCTCTTAACGTATTGTGAAGTAGTGCCTTTCACTACGTCAACCAAATGGGCTAGATTGAAACGTTCTCCTGTTTCGATGGCGGCTCGCAGCACCCATTGCATGTATTCTTCGCCTTCAAATTTTTCTCGTGGTTTCAGGCAATTGTCGCAAAAGTTGCAGTCGTGATCGTAGCTTTCACCGAAATAATGAAGTAACTGCTTTCTTCGGCATATGGAAGATTCTGCATAAGAAACCATTTCATCGAGCAGCACCCTGGCGTTGTCTCGTTCGGTGACTGTCTTGTCTTTGTTAAATTTCTCAAGTTTGATGATGTCATTATAACTGTAGAACATGATACAATTACCCTCGAGACCATCTCTGCCAGCACGACCTGTCTCCTGATAGTATCCTTCCAGTGATTTTGGTGTATCGTAGTGAATGACAAAGCGAACATCTGGTTTGTCGATTCCCATTCCAAATGCAATGGTAGCCACAATAACGTCCACTTCTTCATTGAGAAAATCGTCCTGGTTCTTCACTCTGATGGCCGGGTCAAGACCAGCGTGATAAGGAGCTGCCTTCACATCATTGACTTGCAAAAGGCCGGCTATTTCTTCCACTTTTTTTCTACTCAAGCAATAAACGATTCCAGACTTTCCTTTTTGTGACTTTACAAATTTGACCAATTGCTTTTTGGTGTGCTGCTTGGGTCGAACTTCGTAGTATAAATTTTCACGGTTGAAAGAAGACTTGAAAATATCAGCCTCTTCCATTTGAAGATTTTTTTGGATATCAATTTGCACCTTAGGCGTGGCGGTTGCAGTAAGAGCAATCACTGGCATGTTGCTGATCTGAGCCAATATTTGCTTGATGCGGCGATATTCAGGCCTAAAATCATGCCCCCATTCAGAAATACAATGTGCCTCGTCAATGGCGGCGAAAGAAATGTTAGCTTTCTTGAGAAACTCAATATTCTCTTCCTTGGTGAGAGATTCCGGCGCAACATAGAGAAGCTTTACCTCACCATTGAGCGTTTCTTTTTTAACCCTGTTCATTTCTCCCTTGGTGAGGGTAGAATTAAGGAACTGGGCATTTACTCCCACAGCATTCAGCTGATCTACCTGATTTTTCATCAGGGCTATAAGTGGCGAAATAACTATCGCTGTTCCATCAAGAATAAGGGCTGGTAACTGATAGCAAAGGGACTTACCAGCACCCGTTGGCATAATGACAAAAGTGTTCTTGCCATCAAGAATATTTTTGATGATCGCTTCCTGGGTACCACGAAAACTACCGTACCCAAAAACTTCTTTTAACTTATCTTTTAACTGTACCTCCAGGCTCGCAATCATATGGCTCTGCAATTTCTTTTCAGCTTTTAAAAAATCTCTAGCTGAGCAATTGAATATACTAATTTTAATTCAAATGACACCCTTACGTTCCAAATTTCAACGAGAACTTTTATAGGGGGTCTACAAAATCATTTAACGTTAAGTTCACAGCGCTCTATAATAAAAATTCAGGCTTTGCTGGCCGTTTTTAAAGCTTATATTTGCCTACAAATAAGTCTACGCGAGGTAATGGATATAAAGAGCAATCAAACTTTTATAATTATAATGGCTGGTGGGGTTGGGAGTAGGTTTTGGCCGTATAGCAGAAACAAGCGTCCAAAACAGTTTCTTGATGTACTAGGTACAGGCCACTCTTTATTGCAAATGACCTACAACCGGTTTCTGAAGACGGCGGGCAAAGATAATATTTTGATTGTGACTAATCAACAATACGCTGAATTAGTCAAAGAGCAACTTCCTGATCTGCAGGATGATCAGATATTACTCGAACCGGCCAGAAGAAACACAGCTCCCTGCGTGGCTTATGCTTGCTACAAAATTCACAAAAGGAATCCTGACGCGACAGTAGTGATAACGCCGGCAGATCATGCCATTTTTGATGAAACAAAATTTATTGCGACCGTGGAAGATGCGGTAGAAGTAGCCCAGAAAGAAGGAAATCTGGTAACTATTGGTATTAAACCCACCAAGCCTGAAACTGGCTATGGATATATCCAATACACTGAGGAGATATTTGGAGCTGCCAGGAAGGTAAAGACTTTCACGGAAAAACCAGAGATTCAATGGGCCAGGAAGTTTTTAGAAAGTGGTGATTTTGTATGGAATGCAGGCATTTTTGTTTGGAAAACATCGACGATCATCAAAGAATACGAGAACAGCCTTCCGGAAATGGCAGAAGCATTCGAGGACGGCATGGAGTTTTACTATACTGATCGTGAGCAAGATTATATCAACCGCGCTTATACCCAGTGTAGAAATATTTCTATTGACTATGGCATCATGGAAAAAGCTTCGGACGTGTATGTGGTCCTGGGCGATTTTGCCTGGTCTGACCTGGGCTCATGGGGATCGTTGTACGAGAACCTTAAAAAAGAGGACAAGGAGAACATTGTGTTGGGTGCCGACCTCATCTCCTACGATAGCCACAGTAACATCATCAAGACTGATAAAAACAAAGTGGTGATATTGCAGGACCTTGAGGGTTACCTGGTGGCCGACTTTGAGGATGTGCTAATGATCGTTAAGAAAGATCAGGATACAAAGTTCCGGGAGTTTGTGAACGATGTAAAAAACAAAAAAGGCGAGGACATGCTATAGCCTAGTGGGCTGCTGCCATTCTTTGCCTTACCGCTTCGAACAAAAAAATACCGGCTGCCACAGATACATTGAGCGATTCAATTTTTCCCTGCATGGGGATTTTCATCCGTGCATCGGCCATTTGAAGTACACTGTCGGAAATACCATCTTCTTCTGATCCCATAATGAGGGCTACTGGTCCGGTTAAGTCGGCGTCAGAGTATAGTTGGTCAGTTTTCTCCGTACAGGCTACTACCTGAAACCCCGATTCTTTCAGGTACTTTACTGACTCTTCGAAATCATTCACCTTGCAAATAGGTAGGTGATTCAGGGCGCCGGCTGATGTTTTTACCGCATCGCTGCCGATTTGGGCGCTGCCCTTAGATGGGATCACAATGGTGTCAGCACCTGCTGATTCTGCGGTTCTTACAATGGCGCCAAAATTTCGGACGTCGGTTACTCTGTCGATCAGAACGATTAGCCCATCTTTTCCCTGGTCGAAGATGAAGGAAACCACTCTATGCAAATCAGCGAATTCTATGGGGGACACGAAGGCGATAACTCCCTGGTGGTTTTTACCCGTCAGGCGATCAAGCTTTTCTCCAGGTACATTTTGAAAAACGATGCCATTCTCAATCAGAAGCTTGATCATTTCATTGGTCAGCTCGTTTTTTACGTTTTTCTGAATAAAGATCTTGTCGACTTGCTTACCTGCCTTTATGGCTTCAATCACCGCACGGGTGCCATAAATCATGTCGGAAGGGTTTGACCTTCTTTGTTGGGGGGGGTATTTTCTTATCACCTGGTACTTGTTGGTTCTGAGACCGAAAAGGTCTGTGAACAGTTTAAATTCTTCCTTTGCGCCACAAATCTACGAAGCGAAACCAATATCTATCATAATCATCCTTACGAATTAGGGTGAGATAGCTTGGTGTGAAGATATTCTTGACCCTCATGAACTCGAATTTGAGATCAGATTTGTCTTCCATGTTTAAATATGTCCATACCTCTCCCACGTCGTTTCTTTCTACTACATCGGGATGCCCGAAGATAATGTAGATCATGCCGGCATCGGTTTTCCAACCTTCTTTGAAGCCTGTAAACAGCAAGTTGGCTTCGGTGACCCTTTCGAAGTAATTTTGCATGATACGCCTGGCACGGTCCTGACTGCCAGCGATATCGAGGAGGAAGTTATCCAGGGCTTTTTTTCTTGTTTTGGAAGAAGCTAGTTTGTTGTACTCTTCCTTGGAACTGATATACCGCAGGGTGCCTATTACTTCATCTACCGAAACAAATTTAGGGTAGTAGAAAGGAGTCAATCTCATTGCCAGGGCAGACCCTGAGCTTGAGTCGGTTTGAAAAAGGTAGAGTCCAGGTTTAGTCGTTGAAAGTCTGCCTGACGAAAGCATAAAAGTGCTGTCGATGGTCATTGTTTTCCCACCTGACAGCGTGTCAACCACCATGGGGGGCTTGGCCTCTTCGAAGTCAAAATTGTAATAAAAACCGAAGAGCGGTGTAGAGTCGGACGTAACCAGCGACAAAGAATCTCTTGGGTTAAAGAAGGTATTTAGCAATAGGTTGCCGTCACGATCTAGCGGAGCTATTTTGTCTGGAGTAAATACATTTTCCCCTTCAATAATGACATCAAAAAAGAATGATTTCTGAGTGCTGGGCCGTTTGATATGAAATACAATAATTTTTTGCTGTTCTGAAGGTAAAAAAGCTAGCTCGCCCCTAAGATGTGGATAGCTTGACTTATTGGTCAACGCTGCAAGGTTGTGGCTCGTTTCATTAAAAGCAGTCGAATCAAGATAGGAATTTCTAAAAAAGGTAGATAGTTCGTAATTGCCCAGCGAGTCGTAGGCAGGCAGGTCTAGTTGAAAATAAATTTTATAACCAGGGTCTGCCTTTACTAGTCTATGCTGGAACAGTATTGGGCCCTTCGGGTTGTAACGGTAAGAAAGATTGAAGCTATTAATGGACTGGCCGAAGGTGCTACTTACCGTCACTAAGAGGGTGAAGAAAAGGAGGACGCTAGCGGCGCTTTTTATTTTGTTCATACTGAAATGCAGGAGAATGTTTAGCATATAACAACCAAGTAACTAAAAAACTTGAATCGAAAGTATAATTTTATCTTACTTTGAACCCGAAACCCAATTCGAACTGAATTTTCATGGCAGTTTATACAACGGAAATTACCTCATCAGAGATACTTTCAGACAACCCCATTCACCAGCGCCTTTTGAAACCCTACATAGTGGCGAAAGACTATGTGAAGGGAAATATGCTCGAACTTGGTTGCGGCGAAGGACGTGGAGTAAAAGAACTTATGCCCTTGGTAGATAAATATACTGCACTCGATAAAATTGGTGAAATAGTAGAAAAGCTTCAAAGCGAAAACCCTGAGGGAATATTTACCCAGGCAGTTTTCCCACCTTTCAATGACCTTAAGGACAACTCTTTCGATAGCATTGTCACCTTTCAGGTCATTGAGCATATCCAAGACGACGAACTCTTTTTGAAGGAAATGGCCAGAGTGCTCAAGCCAGGTGGCATGGCGCTCCTAACAACCCCCAATATTAAACTAACTTTGACCCGAAATCCATGGCATATCCGGGAATATACTGCGGAGCAGCTGACACGTTTGGCCGAGAAGTATTTTCCAAAAGTAGAAATGAAGGGCATTGCCGGTAGCGAAAAAGTGATGGACTACCATGAGAGAAACAGGGCGTCAGTGAGAAAAATAACCAGGTTTGATGTGCTCGATTTACAGCATAGACTGCCAAATTGGGTGCTTCGGATTCCTTATGATTTATTGAACAGGCTCAATCGCAATAACCTACAGAAGTCCTCCGACAGTCTGGTGTCGTCTATCACGCATGAGGACTATTTGGTGTCCGAAGAGGCCGACACCTCACTTGACCTTTTCCTGATCCTACGGAAATAAAAAAAGCCCCATTCGGGGCTTTCAATTAGTTATTCATCATTCCGTAATGCTTTCGGAAGAGCTCCTCATAGGCTTTTGCCAGATCCGGATCTTCGTATGCCCTGAATACCCTGGCCAGCTCATTGAGTACTATCAGGTTCTTCTGCACGGTAAACGAATCCGAAATCAGGTTATCGAACATGTAGGTCAGCATTTCATCTGCTCTTACACTCATGGTGGCGGCAATCTCTTTTGCTTTTTCACCTTCACCTACTTCCATCAACAGACTCACCATACGTACAGTGAAGTGGTCATACGGAACAACTGCGTCTGGCATTACTTCCAGTGATTTGAGCAGGGCATTCTTTGCTCTTTCCAGGTCATCGGCCATCAGTAGCGACTCGGCCAATGTGTTGAAACTGGCGCGATGATTTAAAACGAAATTACGATAGTCTTCAGTATAATAGATGTCTGGATCCTGAAGGCCTCTCCAGTAGAAGTTGTTCATCATGTTATCGTACATGATATCAATGTCTACAAACGTATCTTGTGTATCTGTGTTTTCAACAGGCAGCAGTCGGTAGGCATTTCCTTCCTGCACGGCATAGCGGCGTATATCAATATTCACACTCGCCAATGAGGTATTGTTGAAGTAAATAGGACGCTCCCAATTATTGGTCAATATTATATCCAATATGGCCAGGTCTTTTTTCTCAAGCACCCTGTCCTTGATATTGAAGACCATTCTTGGCACCAGGTATTCTTCTAATGTTGAAGGAATAATGCCTTTCGACAACACGCTGGTGGTATCTACATTCACATACACACTTTTGGAAGGAATAGAATTGTAAGCGCTGATCGAGGTAGCTACTCTTAAAGCTGGATTACCTTCACGCACCAGCTTCATATACTGCTCCAGGCTTATGGCTCCTTTGATGTTTTCCCGCTCCATTACGACCACAAAGTCGTTCAAACCACCCTGGCGGTAGTCTTTACTTGTGAGTGAGAAGGGGAATGGCTCAGATTCGTATGCCTGGCGCATCATTTGATCGATATACCAGTCGGTATTGAAGTAGCTTAATACTACCACACGCACATCGGTACGGAAGCCTTCTACCTCCTGCACATACCAAAGTGGGAAAGTGTCGTTGTCACCGCCTGTAAAGAGGATGGCATTTGGCGCACAGCTGGCCAGGAAGTTTCGTGCGGTGTCTACCGAGAAGTAGCGGTTGGACCTGTCATGATCGTCCCAGTTTTCGCTGGCCATAATCGCAGGGCAACTGAGGCAAACAATCAATGAAGAAGCAATTGCTATCTTCTTATTAGAGATAAGTCTCTGTAGCAAGTCGCCAATGGCCAGCACAGCAAAGCCAATCCAGATCGAAAATACATAGAACGAACCAACGTAAATATAATCCCTCTCTCTCGGCTCCGAGGGAGGTGAATTGAGGTATAGCACCAATGCTGCGCCTGTGAGGAAGAACAGAAGTAGCATGACACTGAAATTCTTTTGGTCTTTCTTATACTGGTAGAAGAACCCAATCAGCCCAAGGACGAGGGGTATGAAAAGGTAATTGTTTCGACCCTTGTTATTTGCCAGCTCAAATGGCACCTTTTTAAAGGCATCTCCAGGAGTTGCCCAGCCGGCATCCTGCACATCACTGTCTCGTCCGGCGAAATTCCACATAAAGTACCTCATGTACATATGGCCTAACTGGTACTTGAACATGAAGTAAAGGTTGTCGCCAAACGTTGGCTTTTGCCCCGCCCGAAGTCCCGCAATGTCACGGTATCTCTTGGCATGTTCCGGGCTGGAACTATACATCCTTGGAAGGATGGTCATTCCACTTTTGTCGTAAATCGGCTCGACTTTATAGTCGATGATATCGTATTCTGTTTCCCCTTTAGCGTATACAGGTGCGCCCTTTCGCTGCTCCTGGAGCTCTGTCGTAAAGTACTGGCCATAAAACAAGGGCCTGTCACCGTACTGCTCCCTTTTTAGGTAGGAAACGAATGTGTTTACATTTTCAGGATTATTCTCATCGATCGGCGGGTTATAATTAGACCTGATAAGAACAAGCGTGTAGGATGAATATCCGATCAATATGAAAGCAAAGGCAAGCAAAGAGGTATTCATGATTACCTTTTCCTTCTTCTCTGAGTAGATGATGCCGTAAATCAAAGCACCAAGGAATAGCAGCACAAATACTATGATGCCGGACTTAAAAGGCAGTCCTAAAGAATTGACAAAAAACAATTCGAAGGAAAAGGCAATACTTGGCAGGCCAGGTATCACTCCAGCCATAATAATCAGTATAATAGCTCCGCTAAGCGCCAGCGTGGTTAACACACCTTTGGTTGTTACTTTTTCGTAATATTTGAAGTATACGATAAGACCAAGGGCAGGAATAGCTACCAGGTTCAACAAGTGAATACCAATGGAAAGACCTACTGTATAGGCGAGCAATAAGAACCAGCGGTTTCTATGCTTGTCGTCGTCAATTTGCTCCCATTTAAGAATGGCCCAAACCACGAAGGCAGTAAAAAACGAGGAGATAGCATATACTTCGGCTTCCACAGCGGAAAACCAAAATGAATCAGAAAAGGTATAGGCAAGGCTGCCTACAATACCAGCGGCGATGATCGACCAGTTCTGATCGTCAGTTCCCTGGCCGGGCTTCAATCCCATCAGTTTGTTGCCAAGCGCCGTAATGGTCCAGAACAAGAAAAGGATAGAAAAACCACTACTGAGCACGCTGGACATATTGATCCAGTAGGCTACACGCTCTACATCTCCAAAGGCAAAAAGGCTAAAGAACCGGCCAATTAAAAGAAAAAGAGGGGCTCCCGGAGGATGGGGTACTTCGAGTTTGTAAGAAACAGCTATAAATTCTCCACAGTCCCAAAAGCTGGCGGTGGGTTCTACAGTTAGCCAGTAAACGATAGTCGCAATGGCAAAAACGAACCAACCTGTAAGGTTATTCACCTTTATATAATTCATTCTGATAAATTTTTATTCGGGCGAAAATAGTAATTAATAAGCTATCTGCCTTACGGATACATATAATATTGAGTGGCGATGAAAACAGCGGGTCAACGCTTTGCGCAAACCAATTGTAGCCGAGATACATGGTTGCCAAACTTAAATTCAACGACATTTTTCAATACGATCGTATAGATTGGTCAGAGAATCAGAAATTTGGGCAGGTGGTTATTTATAAACGATGAGGTAAAAGCCTATCCACAGAAAAAACCATAACACATAAGAAGTGGCCACGATGATGATGCTGTTCTTCCTTTGCTTCCCTGAAATGACATAAACGCCGGCAGCGAGAATCACCCAGTACACTATCTCAAAAACATTGAGCGCTTTGAGTGGATAATGCCAGCGATCTGCCACCGACCCAAAGTCGAACAGGTTCATGAGTGATAAAGGGTAAAAGGCGCCTATTTCCTGATAGGTGGGATCTGTATTCACCGCCATGAACCAGGCAATCTTAATAAGTTCTGGAATAAAGAACACCAACTCGGCGGCAATTGCCAGTCGCCACATGTCATTAAAGGTCAGTTTGTAGCCGAACATAAAACCGCCGACGTACAGGATAAAGGCTGTGATGGTAAATTTCCAGGCATAGATGATGGGTACCGTGATGTATTGTGCAGCGCTTAATGCATGGAAAAAGCCCATTTCACCTCGCTCTTGTAGCACTTCGAAAGCAGCGAGTTCCCCTTCGATGAAACTTTTTTTAATAAAAAGGAGTATCAGTGTGACAACACAAACAACAGTGAACAGTTGGCCAGTGCCAAATGAAAACCATTCGTCCATAAGTTCTTGTCGTCTTTCTTTGGAAAGTTGCATATCAATGGAAAAATTTACAATTCAAAGAACGGGTTTGCCGTTGATTCGTTGTTATCTTAAGTAATTGATTTGAAAATTCGCAGACTTTTGGCACTCCACCAAACTATGAAAGTAATCGTCATCATTTTATTGTTCGTTACAGGCCTTGCAGGCCAGGTTTTTTCGCAAAGAATCGACGTAGGGGAGGTGAAGGCAGATACTGTGGATGCAGGCAGCGATTTACTGGTTAACGACATCAAAGTGCAGCTTGACGCCACTGAGGCGCTGAACAACATGTATAATTTTCATTTTGCTGTGGCCGAAAAGCAGTTCCGCTGGCTGAAGCAAAAGTATGGATGGCACCCGCTACCCTATTTTTTGATGGGCCTTTCGGAATGGTGGAAAATTGTTCCAAATGTTGAAAATGAGCAATACGACAAAAAGTTTTACGCCTATATGGACACCGCGCTGGTGCTTTCCGAGCGCCTCTACAAGGAAGTAAACAAAGTAGAAGGTGCCTTTTTCCTTTCTGCTACTTATTCCTTTCAGGGTAGGCTCTTGTCGGAACGAAAAAAATGGACCAAGGCGGCTGTGGCTGGTAAAAATGCGTTGACTTACTTAGAGGAGTGCCGTGGGCAGGAAGGGTTGAGTCCGGAAATCCTTTTTGGCGATGCCCTTTACAACTACTATTCTGTTTGGGTGCCGGAAAATTATCCTTTGCTCAAACCCATCATGTTGTTTTTTGACAAGGGAGACAAAGATGACGGCATCAAGCAGCTCAAGGAAGTAGCCCGAAATGCCTTTTATACCCGAACAGAAGCGCAGTATTTTTTGATGAGGATACTTTCCAGCGAAGGAAAAAACATGTATGAAGCGCTTCAGGTGGCCGATTACCTGCATCACACCTTCCCAGACAATCCTTACTTTCATCGATACTACTCGAGGCTTCTTTATTCAACTGGCGACTATCAGCTGTGCGAGCAAACGTCTTTGCAGATCATCGACAAATATTACCAGCGCTACGATGGCTATGAGGAAAACAGCGGGCGTTATGCGGCTTTCTTCCTTGGTCAGATTTATCAAACACGCAGGGATTATCCCAATGCCAAAAAGTACTACAAGGAAGCGGTAAGGTTCAGTTCTAAAAATGAAACTCAGCAAATGGGCTACAACTTGTATTCACTGCTGGCGTTGGGGGAAATTGCAGAACGAGAAGACAATCAAAAAGAGGCTAGGGAATATTATAAGGAAGTAAAGAGACTGGCGGGTCGCAAAGACACCGCCTGGGAAATGGCCAAAAAGAATTTGAAGGAGATTGATTAGTAGTTAGCTACTTAAACAGCCCTAGAAAGTTCGGGGTATTTGCTTTTACCGAATAGCGATCCTGAACAGTCATTCTTCCCGCTTCACCTAATTTTTTACGTAGGCCATCATTTGTAAGTAGCTGCCCCAAAGCGACTAACCAGTCGCTGTAGGATTTTGCCAACAAACCATTACTGCCATCTTTGATAATGTCGACATTAACGCCAACAGGTGAGGCGATGGTGGGTATTTCCAGGGCCATGTATTGTAGCGCTTTAAAACCGCATTTCCCTTTGCTCCATTCATTGTCTGACAGGGGCATCACACCTATATCAAAAGTGGCGAGGTCGAAGACTTCGGTCTCTTTTTTCCAGGGGACGAAACGAAGCCACGGAAATTCAACGCCTGGCGCTTGGTTGGAAATTACTGTGAAATTAAATGCCTGCTTCTTTGAAAGTTCCTCGAGAACAGGCCAGAGGGCATCAAGGTAGGGCAAGGTGGAATGGGTGCCTGTCCAGCCTATGTTTAGTGGTGTGTCTTTAGATTTTCTTTTTTCCGGTAGGGTGTGGTGGTTATCCGCGTCAATGGTAGTGGGGTTGATGACCACCTTTTCATTGAACCTTCTTCCGTACTCAGCCAGGTAGGAATTGCCCACCGAAACTTTCCAGACCCATTGGCAGATGCTGCCGGTTTTTGAGTGCCACTTGAGCCAGGCGGCTATCTTATTGCTTTCGCTGGTATTGGGCAGCCAGATGGCGTCATCAAAATCGTAGATGATTTTTTTTCGGAAGACTTTAGCGATGAGCCATTCAAAAATGGGTGGCCCAATGGGCGTAAGCTCCCTGTGAATAAAAACAATATCTGCAGAAGGCACTTGCCCCAATACCTTTAAGCGCCTCCCAAAGCCATTGAGTAAGCCCCGTGCTTTGACCAGGAAATTTCCTTTTCCATAAAGCACATTCCAGTAGTGCGGCCCCCAGAAAGACTGGCTGTCGATGGAATGGCCCTCCCTGAGCAGCGCATCAAAATACTGCTCAAACCGAAAGCGCTGCGAGGGCGCTTTTTCCAGTGGGTAGGGGAAAAGGAAGAGGATATTCACGGGGGTGAAGTTAGTCCAAGTTTCTTTTAAGGGAAAGGGTTGCTGATCGGGCATATCCGCCTATTCATCGAAATGCACCTCTCGACTGAGTGTTTGAGTCGCTTGTCTTACATATTTATTAGTAATTTGCGTCCAATAAAACTACTCATGGGCCTGCAAGACCTGATTGTCACACCTGTTTACCTCCTTCTCCTGTATGCCCTTGCGTACTGGATCAGGCCCAAAGTGACCAATCGCGATACCAAAAAATACTTTATTCCGGGTTTGACAGTGAAGTTCATAGGGGCCATTTCGTTGGGGCTGGTGTATCAGTTTTATTATGGGGGTGGGGATACTTTTAATTATTACAACTTAGGTGCGAGGTGGATTTGGGAGGCATTTTTGGACTCACCACTAAAAGCAATTAGCCTAATATTTGCAGGAAAAGAATACCCTACAGATGCTTTTGATTACGCAGCCAGAATATATTTTTTTGGGGACCTTCCTTCTTATAGTGTCGTCCGAGTTGCAGGCTTTTTAGCGATAATTACTTTGAATTCTTATTACGGAATAGCTATTTGTTTCGCCACAATTAGTTTTGCTGGTACCTGGGCACTTTTCCATGCTTTATATAAGTACTTCCCATCAATTGTGAAATATACTGCCATTACCGTTTTATTTATTCCTTCTATATTTTTTTGGGGCTCAGGTGTACTTAAAGACACGATTACATTCTCAGCATTAGGGTTCTTTATTTATTCTCTTTTGGAAGTGATAAGGTGGCAAAAGAGAAGCATGTTAAACTTCATTGTTCTATTAGCTTCAGCATACATTCTTTACCACATCAAAATTTATATTGCACTCAGTCTTATCCCCGGTGCCGTTTTATTTATCTATCTTTTTTATTTCTCCCATTCAATCAAAAACACTGTTCTTAAAATACTTCTTACCCCCATTCTTGTTATTGGTATTTTCTATAGCATGTACTTTGCCGCACTCAAGTTGGGTGAAGACGACAGGAAATACTCCATGGATTCAATGGTAGAAACGGCAAGGGTTTCTGCTGAATGGTTGTATTATGTCAGTGAATCGCAACAGGGATCCGGGTATACCCTTGGAGAAATTGATTTTACTACTCAAGGGCTGACAAGAAATTTCATACCTGGTGTATGGGTAGCGCTTTTTCGACCCTATATATGGGAAGTAAAGAACATTGTTATGCTGATGACAGCCTTTGAGAGTGTCGCGCTATTTATTTTGTTTCTCTATATCGTCTTAAGCGTTGGAATTTGGAACTTCCTCACTGGGATGTTTCAGGACCCTTTGATTCTATTTTTCTTGTTATTTACAGTCGTTTTTTCGTTTGCCATCGGTGTATCGACTTATAATTTTGGTTCATTAGCCCGATATAGAATTCCTGCAATACCATTGTTTGTTTATGCGCTAACATTTATATTTTTCAAAAACAAAAGGAGTCCCTAATGAGTAACCGGAAGCCAATAATTGTGATCAATGGTGACCGCGGCTGGTGGCGCTTCAATTTTAAAGAGTTGTGGCATTACAAGGATCTTTTTCTGGAACTGGCCTACAGAGACTTAAGGGTCAGGTATGCACAAACCTTTCTGGGTTTGCTTTGGGTGGTATTGCAGCCTATTACTACATTATTGATTTTTACGCTGATTTTTGGAAGGGCGATGGAAGTGGATACGGGCGGTATTCCATATCCGGTTTTTGCGCTAGCTGGTATGAGTGCTTGGAACTATTTTTCATTTGTCATGACGCAAAGCGCTAGCTCGATCATTGGTGCCCAGGAAATGGTCAAAAAAATTTATTTTCCAAGGCTAGTTCTCCCTCTTAGTAAAGCATTTGTGGGATTAGTAGACTTTGGTGTTGCTGTTATTTTGCTTTTTGCAATGTTGCTTTATTATGGATGGCCCCTAGGACATAACTTTCCCTTCGTTTTCGTTTTTGCCTTGTTAAATTTAACTTGTTCACTTGCCATAGGCATTTGGATCAGTGCATTGTCGATTCGGTTCCGCGATTTTCAGCATGTTGTACCATTTATGGTTCAGATTGGATTGTATGCGACCCCCATTGCCTATCCATCATCGATGATACCTGAACGCTACCAGTTACTTTTTCATTTGAATCCAATGGCAGGAATTGTCGAGGGGATGAGGTGGAGTCTACTGGGATCAGCCCCTTTACATCCATATAGCTATTTGTCTTTTGTAATCAGCTTTTTGCTTCTTGGTTCGGGTCTATTTTACTTCCGACGATTAGAAAAAATAATGGCTGATATAGTTTGATTGAATTATGTGCATAGCAATAGAAGTAAACAATATCTCCAAGGTTTATGAAATTGGCAAGAGAAGATCTGGGTCTTTAATTGAAACACTTTCCAGCATGTTTCGACGGCAAATTGCCGAAGATGAGAGTCATTTTTGGGCGCTAAGGGATATTAGTTTTGAAGTAAAGGAAGGTGAAGCCATTGGGATCATCGGCAGGAATGGTGCTGGTAAAAGCACGCTTCTGAAAATCCTCAGCAGAATCACGAATCCGACGGAGGGGCAGGTGAAGATTTACGGTAGAGTTTCATCCTTACTGGAAGTTGGGACTGGTTTTCACCCGGAATTATCTGGTAGAGAAAATATATTTCTTAATGGGACGATTCTTGGCATGAAGCGAAAGGAAGTGAAATCAAAGTTTGATGAGATTACCGAATTTAGCGGAGTGGGAAAGTTTATTGATACTGCCATTAAGCATTACAGTAGTGGCATGAAGGTGAGGCTGGCTTTTGCTGTTGCGGCCCACCTGGAGCCAGAGATTTTAATTATTGACGAAGTGCTGGCAGTCGGAGACGCAGAGTTTCAAAAGAAATGCCTTGGGAAAATGGAAGAGGTGGCGGGGCAGGGAAGGACGGTGCTTTTTGTTAGTCATAATATGGCCGCTGTAAAATCTTTATGTAGTACCGGAATCTATTTAAATGATGGAAAGGTGGCTTTTCAGGGAGGAATTGGGCCTTGCGTAGATCAATATTTGCAGAAAGACTCAAACTCGGTAAAAAACGCATTCAATGTGGAAGGGAGACAGGGCAATGGAAAGATAAAAGTTGCCAACTTGTTTTTGCTAGATGGTAATGATCATTTGGTTTCTACTGTTTTTTCCGGGATGAAGTTGAAGATTAAAATTGAATTTGATGCCGAGCATATATCGCCAAGCCTAATTTTTAGACTACAATTCGTTTCATCTAGCGGGCAAATTCTTTTTGTTTGTAACAACTACCATAGTTCAACCTCATTTTATCCTATCGCGACTTCCGGTATCGCTACCTGTGTAATTGAAAAGCTTCCATTGAACGAAGGTGTCTACTCTATTAATGTTCTTTGCGTTGACAACCATGATGTGGCGGATGAAATAAGTGATGCTTATAGTTTCAATGTCGAAAAAGGCGATTTTTTCGGGACTGGTAAGTTGCCGAATGTTTCTCAAGGCATATTGGTTTCACATTCATGGGAGTTAAGTGATGGAAGGTAAGGCATTGTGTATTTTGGGAATGCATAGGTCAGGCACCTCTGTCACTGCAAGCTGGCTTGAACGCTGCGGATTAAATATTGGTGATCGATTGCTTAGGGCTGATTTTTCGAATAAAAAAGGACATTTTGAAGATCTTGATTTTTTGGAGCTTCATAAAGCTATACTTGAAACCCACAAATATCCAACAGATGGTCTATTCCCAATCTCGGAATTAAATTTAACTATTGAAGAAATTGAGGCAATGCACAACCTTGTTCGTCGGAAGGATTCTGCGGGAATAAAATGGGGATGGAAAGAGCCAAGAACGGCGCTTTTTTTAAGTGCGTATCTGAAAAAAATCCCTGAATTGAGAATTTTGTACGTGCATAGGGACCCGTCGGAAATTATTTCCTCCCTGCTGACAAGAGACATACAACGACTTAGGATAGAAAAGTATAGCAAAAATCGGTTGGTGAAATACGCAAGACTGCTTTCGTTACAGATTGCGTTGCCTCGAAAAAAAAAGCAGCTCTTTAGTTTTTATCAAGATGTGATAAATAGTTACTATAGACATATTCTTGCGGCCTTCGCCGACGTCAAGGCAGATCAATTGCTTTTTGTCCGACTTGAGGACATTCCTTCCAGGTATCCGCAAATGATTTCATTTATCAACGAAAATTGGGGGTTTAATCTATCCTCAATCCCTTTTGAAGAGGTTTATTCGGGAAGACTTTTAAGTAAAAAAAAAGGGGGGGGGGCAGGGTTTTCGGTTGATGAGGAATGTCGCCAATTAACAAATCTATTGTTGAAATTTGAATCTAAGTTGTGAAAAGAATTGGCGCAATTGTAGTTACTTTCAATGGTGAGAGGTGGGTTGATAGATGTTTTTCTCATTTAATTAATGAAGCAGTTATTGAGGTTATCTATGTGATTGATAATGGCAGCTCAGATCAAACACTTCCTCAAATAAAAGCGCTTGAAAGTAAGAAGATCATTATTGTTGAGAATAAGGCCAACCTCGGCTTTGGCAGGGCGAATAATTTGGGGATAAAGCTGGCATTGACGCAGCATGTTGACGGGCTGCTACTCATTAATCAGGATGCCTGGCTCTTGAATGATTCTTTAGGAAAAATGATTAGAGTTTTGGAAAGCAATGTAGGGCTTGGCGTGGTGAGCCCTGTTCATTTGGATGGTAGTGGAAATGCATTCGATCAAGCATTTGATCAGTATATTTCGGAGGTGCTAAGCGACGAACAGAAGAACCAAATATTGTGTAAAGAGTTTAAGCGCGACTTTTTTGAAGTACCATTTGTCAATGCTGCATGTTGGCTATTCAACCCTGCTTGTGTTAATAAGGTAGGACTCTTTGATACATTGTTTCGGCATTACGGAGAGGATAATAACTATATTCAACGTTTAAAGTATCACGAATTGAAGGTCGCTATTGTCAATGGCAGTTTTGTGATTCATGATCGAAAACACAGAATAGAAAATAAGTTTCACAAGTTTACGGAAACAAGATATCGGTATTACTTGATGATAATGATGAATATTAATAGCCCAATTTTTAAAAGCGTTTTTTTCTGTTTATCAGAAAATTTCAAGCTGTCAATTGACCATATAAAGGGATTGGACTTCAATAGATTATTGAAAGGGTATTTGGCTCTATTAAAGTGTTTAATATTGATGCCTCGGATATTAAAGCATAGAAGAAAAAACAAAAAGTTTTTCAGGTAAAGTATTACAGCAATTACTTGATTCAATTTCTATTGCCATCAGATGGGAGTTTTATAAAAAGAAAGGTTGCTTTTTTTGGTTAACATATCAGTTGATAGAGTACACTTCTTTTGTTCGGGTGAAAACAATATCTATGAGCTTTAACTGATTTCTTAAATGAAATTTATGATAATATTTAATTGGCTTATTAAACGATATAATGTGTTTAACGCAAGCCGAGAATTAAAAAGATATTCCAGAATCATCAAACGTGAATCTGAAAACGTAAGCATTGATGACTTAATTAGTCTCGTTTACGATAAGTATGAAAGGTTTTTTAATATTAAACAAGTTAGGTCTGAGATAACCGATCTTTGTAATTTTGTTAAGGATAAAAATCTAAACTGCATTTTAGAAATTGGCACAGCTAGCGGAGGCTCTCTATTTCTTCTTTCAAAATTATTATCTAAAAATGGAACCATTATTTCAATTGATTTGCCAGAGGGATTGTTTGGAGGGGGGTATCCGAGTTATAAACCTGGGTTTTATAAAAGTTTTGTAGAAGGAGATCAAAAAATGCATCTATTGCGAGGGGATTCGCATGCAAATGAAACTTATAATTCACTGAAGGAACTGTTGGGTGATGTTAAAGTTGATTTGCTTTTTATCGATGGGGATCATTCGTATGAGGGGGTAAAACGTGACTTTAATATTTATCGAGAAATAGTAGCTGAAGGAGGTATAATTATGTTGCATGATGTTGCCCCACATAAAAAAGATAGTTTATGTAAAGTCAATTTGTTTTGGGAGGAGCTTAAGCCAGAATTTGAGGGGGCAACTGAATTTATAGAAAATTGGAACCAAAACTGGGCAGGTATTGGCGTAGTTTATAATTCTCGAAAGAATAATGGTTAAAGTAGGTTTCTGTGTTTCATATGATTGGGTGTTGCTCAGGCATTCACTTCCAAGGGTTTATAAACAAGCGGATATAATCTGTCTGGCCATAGACAAGGATCGGCACACATGGTCTTGTAACCCCTATCAATTCGACAATGACAGTTTTACAAAATTCCTAAGCGACATCGATGTCGACAATAAAATCGACCTCTACGAAGATGATTTTTCACTAAGTACTCTGGATGCAAGAGAAAACTGTAACAGACATCGTCAACTTATTGCTGATCGAATGGAAAAAGGAGGCTGGCATATTCAAATAGATTGCGATGAGTACTTTCTTGACTTTAGTTCGTTTGTAGAAAAGTTGCTTGCATTAAAACCTGAGCCGTCGGGCAATGAGAAGCCCTTGAACGTCCATCCGAATTTAATCACTCTCTTCAAGAAAGTAGATGACGGCTACCTTCTAATTGATTCAGGGGATGACTTTGAAACAGCTCCTTTTGCAACCAATGTGCCTAAGTACGAAAGGGCCAGGCACAATGGCCATTTTAATGTGTACACAGACTGTTTTGTATTACATGAATCCTGGGCGAGAACAGAAGAGGACCTTAGGTTTAAAATTGCCAATTGGGGGCATTCGGCTGAGGAACTAGATTCAAAAAAGAGCCAAGAAAGCTATATCAGTCTTTGGAAGGCCCTGGATCGATATAATTATGGCTATGTGCATAATTTTCATCCTGCTAAACCTGAGGTTTGGGCCAAATTGCGCTTTATGCCTGGAAATAGCGTAGCCGAATTGATAGAAGGCAATGATTGGCCCGAATATCCTCATTCAAAAACCTGGTTGTGGTTAAAGAATAATCGAAATGTAGCGCGGGTAAAGCATGTTTTGAAAAAGATATTCGGTCATGACTGATGTGTCTATCATCATCGTCAATTATAATCGATTGGATCTTACCATTGAGTGCATTCGGAGTATTATTCAAAAGACGGTGGATTTATCCTACGAGATTGTAGTTGTTGATAACGCTTCTGATACTGGTGATGCAAATGAAATTAAGGCCATATTCCCAGAAGTAAAACTAGTATGTAGCAGCATTAATGCCGGCTTTGCTGGCGGAAATAACCTTGGTGTGGCATCGGCTGTAGGAAAGTACATCCTGCTACTAAACAACGATGCTTTGCTGAAAAATAATGCGATCAAAATTGTTCATTCATTCTTGACCAAAAATAATAGAGTAGGTGTGGCTGCAGCGCAGTTGAAATATCCGAATGGTAGTATTCAACACAGTTGTCAGCGCTTCCCGTCGTTTTGGTACACCCTTCTTGAGCTTCTGCGTGTGCAAAAAATCCTTGGTCACAGGTTAGGTGGAAAGCTTTTATTTGGTCCTTTTTTTGACCATCAATCCATTGCTTATCCTGATTGGGTGTGGGGTACTTTTTTTATGTTTCCGAGAGAAATTCTACGGAAATTCCCCAATGGTCGCTTACACGAAACGTTTTTCATGTACTGGGAAGATGTTCAATGGAGTATGGAAATAAGGAAATTGGGGTACAAAGTAGCCTACATCCCTGAAGCTGAAGTAATTCATCTTATGAATGCAAGTGGGGGGGCGAAGAATGAATTGATAGAAAAAAATGAAGTGCTATTTATGAGGCGGTATTATTCTCCGTTTCACCGCAAAGCGATTAGGTTCATTTCAAAACTACTTAACAAAACAATAGATTGAAGATCTCTGTGATCATCCCATCGTATAATGGTGAGTCAAAGCTACCAAATGTGGTAGCATCTCTTGAACAGCAGCAGCAAGAGGGACTTGAAGTAATAGTGGTGTTAGATGGGTCAACTGATATGTCTGCAAGTTTTCTTGCCACAAAAAAAGAAGCTTGGCGGCTGTCCGAATTGAGAATAATAGTACAAGAGAATAAAGGAAGGGCTGCCGCGCGAAACGCAGGTGCGCAAGACGCCAATGGGGAACTACTTTTGTTCTTCGATGATGATATGTTGTTGACTCCTGGTTTGGTAAAAGCTCATGTGGCGCATCACACGGAATTTCCTGACACTGTCTTAGTAGGAAACCAATTAGAAAATCCCAACAACTCTTCAAGTGATTTTCAACATTATAAGGCTGGGTTAAGCAGGAAATGGATGTCGAATCTAGCTGCTCGAAAAGGGTTAATAGACCTTCCATTTATCACTGCTGCTCATTTTTCAATCAGGAAATCGCTTTTTATTCAAATCGGCATGTTTGATGAACGACTTAGAGATGCTGAAGACTTTGACTTTGCAGTGAGAGCAAAATCAGATAAAACACCCATATACTTTGATCCTTTACTTGTTGCCTGGCATTTGGAATTTTATACCTGTAAAAGTTTTATTTTAAGACAAAGGCAGTATTTACAAGCCTCCCAAAACCTTTTTGAGTTAAAGAAAAGTGATGCATACTTGCCTTCCGTTGGATCGATCAGCACTTGGAAAAAGGTCATATATGCAATATTTGCCAGCAAGAAGTTTGTTGATTTGATAGATTTAAACAAAATGGGCTTTATTCCAAGAATAGTAAGGTTTAGATTTTATGACTTGGTAACTACGAGTTTGGGCTCCATATACACTAAAGTACCTCTCGATTGAAAAGTATAAAGGTCACATACATAATTGCCGATATAAATAAAGCACTTGCCTTTGAATGGGTGGCAGATGGACTTGTCGAAAGAGATATTGATTTAAATGTTATTCTCCTCAACGCAAATGAATCGGAATTGGAAGCCTTTCTTATTAAGCGAAATGTCAGTGTTTGCAGGTTTGGAGAAACTAATTATTTAAAGCTTTTTGTGCGTCTGTTAATCAACTTAGCCAATAATCGCCCAGATGTGGTGCATTGCCATCTTCGACGGGCGGAATTGATTGGAATTCCTGTTGCTTTCGTTCTTGCAATCAGGAAAAGGATATTTACACGGCATAGCTCAACCTACAACCATTTATACCATCCTAAAGGAGTGTGGATTGATAAAATCGTAAATCGGTTGGCAACTCAAATAATAGCCATTTCGGAAAATGTAAAAACCGTTTTGGTCGACATGGAAGGGACCAATGAATCTAAAATTCATTTGATTCACCATGGATTTGATCTTCATTATTTTTCCAATGTTGATAATGCTGATGTTACCGCATTGAAGCTAAAGCACAGCATCCCAGATGGTCGAAAGTTTATTGGTATTATTGCTCGATACACTTGGTGGAAGGGGTATGAATACAGTTTACCCGCTGTTGCTAAATTTATTAAGGCTCACCCCGAATATTGCCTGGTACTTGCAAATGCCAATGGCAACAACGCTTTGGAAATAAAGGCACTATTGGAAGAATGTCTGGATTCAGAAGACTATGTGGAAATTATGTTTGAGTCGAACCTGGCTGCATTATATCATTTGTTTGATTTTTATGTTCATGTTCCATTTGATTCGCGGGTAGAAGCCTTTGGACAGACCTATGTCGAAGCCCTGGCTGCAGGTGTACCTTCAATCTTTACACTGTCTGGTGTTGCTGTAGAATTCATTCAGCACGAACGAAACGCTCTGGTTGTCGATTTCAAGAACGAGATCCAAATTGAGGAGGCACTTATTCGATTAAACAGCGATCAAGTTCTGCAAGAGCATCTTGTCCGAAACGGAAAGGATATTGTTCAAATGTTTGATTTGCCTGTCTTTTTGGACAAACTTAGGGTGATATATCTTGGCTAGCGCTAACATGGAGGTACCGGTAGTTTCAATAGTTATTCCTGCATATAATGCCACACGTTATATCGAGCAAGCTGTCTTGTCCGTAAAATCCCAGTTTTTTCAAAACTGGGAGTTGATCATTGTGGATGATGGATCTACTGATAATCAAAATGATTTGATTGGAAGGTTGGCTGCTGCTGATCCCAGAATTACGCTTATTAGGCAAAACAATCAAGGCGTATCCGCCGCACGGAACAAAGGGTTGGAATCGTCGAATGGCAGATATATTGCCTTCCTCGATGCTGATGATGTATGGTTGCCTAACAACTTGTCGGAGAAGCTGTTGAAATTTGAACAAGGGGAATTTGGATTGGTACATTCAGATGCAGCAGTAATCAATAGTAAGGGCGATGAAACAGGCGCAATGCTTAAAGGCAAGGAAGGAGACCTGTTGGAAGATTTACTATCCTGGAATGGCCCTCACATTCCCGGCCCAAGTAGCATCCTTGTAACGCGGGAGGTAGTAGACGAAGTTGGCGAATTCGATGTTTCTCTTTCAACCTCAGCAGATTTTGATTTCTTTATTCGGGTTGCTTCAAAATTTATAATTGGTCATGTGCCAATTGTCACCTGGCAATACAGAGTCCATTCTGCTAATATGCATGGTAATATTCAGGCGATGGAACATGACGTTCTCCTGGTTTTTCGAAAATCATCTGCTGCTGGGCTCTTTAAGTCCCCAAAATTTGAAAAGAGATGCAGGGCAAAGATGTATTCAGTTCTTGGGCGATCATGGATAGGAGATGGAAAAAGCTTTTTCAAGGGTTTAACGTTCATTATAAGGTCAGGCTTCTTAAGTTTTTGCTTAATTTTGGGGAAATGAAATTGCCTAACGGAATAAAGCATCCAGGACTGGTTGCCTATGGCAAGAAGAATTGCTAAAGTCTAATGTCTATATTGAAAGCCCGAAGGACGGTTTTTATCATTTAGTAAACAATTTGATTTGAGTGGACTACTTTATATGATTTACCATGGGAATGACATCCTGATATAATATGTGTGGAATTTTCGGTTCTTTTTCCAGTCTCCCAAAAGACCTAGTTTCAAGGTTTTCGGAAATTTCTACACTTATTTCTCACCGTGGCCCCGATGCCGAGGGCTTCTTTTTCTCCCAGGACGGTAAGCTCGGGTTGGGACACCGGAGACTCAGCGTGATGGATTTGAGAGAGGTGGCCAATCAGCCGATGACTACCGTTGATGGAAGATGGAAAATTGTTTACAATGGAGAGGTGTATAATCACGCGGAACTGCGAAAGTTGCTTTTACATGAAGGGGTAACCGTATGGAGGACCGAATCAGACACTGAGGTGGTATTAAATGCCTGGGCACATTGGGGGCCTGGTGCAGTCAAAAGGTTCAATGGCATGTTTGCTTTCGCAGTCTGGGATTCGGAGTTGGAAGAGCTTTGGCTTTGTCGGGATCGCCTGGGTATAAAACCATTGTTCTATTCAACAACTCAGGGGTTGGCATTTGCTTCTGAGACGAAGGGAGTTCTCCCACTGTTGCTCCAGAAGCCTACCGTGTCAAAACATGCCTTGAAAACCTTTCTTCACTTGGGGTTTATACCAGAGCCCGAAACAATTTTTGAACAAATAAACAAGTTTCCTTCAGGCCACTATGGTCGATACAAGAACGGGCATTTGGAGCTAAATAGTTATTGGCGCCCAGATTGCCAAATACGAGAACAGTCCAAAGCTACTGAGGAGGAAGCAATCAAATCCTTTCAGGAAGGACTGTATTCTTCCGTAAAATACAGAATGATAGCCGACGTGCCGTTTGGCACTTTTCTTAGTGGAGGAACAGATTCTTCGCTGGTTACGGCGATTGCTTCAGATTTGTCTCCTCAACAATTAAAGACATTTTCGATTGGGTTCAAGGAAGCGAAGTTTGATGAAAGCCAATTTGCGGCTAAAGTAGCCAGGCATTTAGGAACAGATCACACTTCCGTTATGTTGACTGAGAAAGACGCCATGCCCTTACTTTTGGATATGATGGCTGCTTTTGATGAACCTTTTGCTGATACCTCTGCCATTCCCACCATGCTGGTTTCCCAGCTGGCTCGTGAAAAAGTCACCGTTATTTTGACAGGCGACGGTGGTGATGAGTTGTTTTTGGGATACGGTGCGTACGATTGGGCAAATCGACTGAGTGCTGGCCTGGCCAAGCCATTAGCCACTCCAGTGAGCAAGCTTCTGGCTTATGGAAATTCCCGATATAAAAGGATAGGACATCTTTTTGAAAAGGCAGGATTTGACTCCATTAGAGATCATATTTTTTCTCAGGAGCAGTATTTCTTTTCAAACGCAGAGTTGCCCAGTTTGCTTAGCGAACCATTCCAAACAGAACCTTATTCGTACAGCGACCCTGTGGATCTGGCGAGGCATCTAACGGCAGCAGAACAACAGGCGCTTTTCGACATGAAGGTATACCTCAAAGATGATCTCTTGACGAAAGTTGATAGAAGTTCTATGAAATACGGCCTCGAGTGCCGGGTGCCCTTGCTGGACTACAGGCTCGTGGAAATGGCGCTTAATATGCCAGTTTCTTTGAAAAAACGAAACGGTGAGAGAAAATGGATGCTCAAAAAAATATTGGAAAGCTACCTACCCAAGGAGCTTGTCTACCGGCCTAAATGGGGTTTTTCAGTGCCGCTGGCTAGCTGGTTAAGAGGAGACATGTTTTTCCTTATAGAGACTTATCTGGATGACGATTTGGTTGACGCTATTGGTGTTGTGAACAAGAAGGTGGTTAATGCCTTGATTAAGCGGTTTCTTAAAGGAGAGGATTATTTGTATCAGCGGATATGGGCTTTGATTGTCGTGCACCGCTGGATGAAGGAAAATCACTAAATGGCGAAAAAGATACTTTATATCACATATGATGGGTTAACAGACCCACTTGGCCAAAGCCAGGTGTTGCCATATCTTTTTGCATTGTCGAAGAATGGTGTCAGTTTTCACGTATTGAGTTTTGAAAAGAAAGAAAACTACAAAGCGCTCAAGGATGAAATACACGCTTTCATCAAAGACAGTAGTATTGCCTGGCACCCTCAGGTCTACCATCGCCACCCTCCAGTGGTGTCAACTATGTTTGATTTATGGTGGATGAAGCGTCACGCCAAGAAGTTGCACAGAAAGCATTCTTTTGACGGAACTTGGTGTAGAAGTTATATTCCGGCGATGGTTGGTACAGAGCTAAAAAGGAAGTTTCAACTTCCTTTCATCTTCGACATGAGGGGATTTTGGCCTGATGAGCGAGTGGAAGGTGGTAGCTGGCCCCTGGCTAACCCAGTATTTAAGGCAGTATACAATTATTTTAAAAAGAGAGAGAAAGAACTTTTAATTCAAGCTGGCCATGTGGTTGTTTTGACCAATAAAGCAAGCGAATTGCTGAATAGCGGTTCCCTGCGCAATAATCCGATCCCGAAGCGAATTTCTGTAATTCCCTGCTGTGTGGACCTGGATTTATTTGACCCTTCAAAGATTACCGAATCACAAAAGAACGCTGCCAGAATGTTGTTGGGAATAGAGCCAACGGACTCTGTTTTAGTGTATGCAGGTTCTTTGGGGACCTGGTACATGGTGAAGGAAATGCTGCAATATTTTAGTCAGCTGAAAAATGAGGAAAGGGATTGGAAGTTTTTATTTCTCACAAAAGATAGCCCACGGTCGCTTTTGGCGGAAGCCCGGTCGATGGGCTTTGGTGAAAGCGACCTAATTGTCAGATCATGTATTAGAAGCGAAATGCCTGTTTATCTCTCTCTGGCTAAAATAGCCATCTCTTTTATTCAACCTGTGTTTAGCAAACAGGCTAGCTCACCGACCAAGCTGGCGGAGTATATGGCTATGGGCTTGAAAGTGGTGTGCAATATAGGAGTTGGAGATGTAGATGAAATAATAGTTCAATCTGGGGCAGGCAGGTTGGTTAATGATGAAGGCGATATTGTTTTTTTGGGCGAGTCAGATTCTCAGAAGATTAGAAAATATGCAGAGGACACTTTTTCTCTTGAATTGGGGGTGGAGATTTATAAAGAAATCTCGACCAATATTTTTTTTCGAAAACTTCAATAATACCGCAATTGGTTCTTTTTTAGTCTTTCTTTGCACCTTTTTCGTCGAATATATGACCGTCAATTATTTAAACGGGGTCCTATTGTGTTATTTTTGACTTTAAGTCACGGGGACAATTTTCCCTATTACTCCTTTAGTCATTGCGTAGCATCATTGTAATCATATCGCTTTTGTTTTTAATCTTGTCAGGCTGGGCCCAATGTCCGACTGTTGATTACACGGTACCGACGAGTTCCTGTTTATCGGAGGGGCTTTCGTTGATTAATATGTCTTTAAATGCGTCGAGTTACTATTGGGACTTTTGCTCTGGGGACCTGTATGAGTCGCCGACAGTAAGCACTGTTACAACGATAGCCGGTTCTTCCAATATCCGAGATATGGATCTAGTGGAGTCAGGAGGCAATTGGTACATGTTTACCATAGATTTGACTACCAATAAACTGACCAGGCTTGATTTGGGTAGTTCTCCTCAGGGAACACCTACTGCAACTGATCTAGGTAATCCTGGGGGATTGATAAGCGGTGGTTCATCTGTGAAGATAATTCAGGAGGGTGGATTGTGGTATGGTCTGGTATTAAATGGAACTAGCAAAACGTTGGTGCGCCTTGATTTCGGTTCATCCCTAGAAAATTTATCTCCATCATCGAGTATTGCGGTATCCAATGTTGGTGCGTTTTCATCCAACATGGATTATAGCTACGATGAAGGTAACCTTGTTGTTGTTGTGTCCAATTATAGTGGGAATACATTTGAGGTAATCAATTTTGGCAGTTCGATAACCAATTTACCTACTTCCGGCGATAGACTGTTATCGTCTCCAATATCAGGAGCTGCCCCATTTGATATAAGTATCTACAAAGACTGTGATAAGTTTTATGCAGTCTCTGTAGGTTATACAGACAAGAGCTTATACTTACTTGATTTTGGCACCAGTTTGTTTTCCGCGCCACAAATCACCAAGCTGACTGGAGGTACTTTCCCGAACATTCCCACCTCAGTAGTTTTGACCAAAGAGAATGGGGAGTATCTGACAATAGTAACAGGTATCTCAGGAGCCTATTACAGGGTAAGAATGGGTAGCGACCTTAGCAGTGTTGGCGCCGTTACAATAGAGTCGATTACTGGGATAACTGGTAACAACTATGGTTTAAATCTGTTGCGGAATGAGGGCAAGTCACTTTGTTTTCAGACATCAAATACTGGAAAGTTAATCAGGGCTGATTTTGCGAGTCAATGTGGTCAGAGTATTGGCTTCTCACTCGCTGAGACTCCTGGCAGTATTAATTATAGCGAGTCTGGAGTTCATGCTATTACCTTGTATGCCACTGATGCGACTGGTAGCGCAAGTGAACTTACGAAAAATATCACGGTGTCCACGCAGACGGCCCCTACGATAGACTTTAGCATAGATGCAAATCGCTGTATTGTAAACTCAAACACTTTCACAGCTATTGATAACGGCGACATCACCACCTACTCCTGGGACTTCAACTCTGACGGCATCGAAGACTCGGCCGATCCCAATCCCACCTATCAGTTCCCTGCTGTAGGTGATTACCAAGTCACCCTCAGCGTCCAAAACGCAGGTGGGTGCTCCAATACCCGTATTTATCCACTTACCATTTATCCAAGCCCCTCTACTCCTTCTTTTGAATATACTACTGGAGATATATGCAGTAATACATCCGTAGCATTTGCTAATCTAACGGATGAAACAGGATTGGAAGGTGTGATCACTTATACCTGGGATTTTAATGGAGAGGGAACAAGCTCCTTGCCTAATCCTGAGTTTACATTTACAACGCCCGGGAACAAAACAGTGGGTTTACAGGCGATCATACCTGGTTGCACAACAACTGTGGTGACTCAGCAACTTATCGTACTTGAAGGCCCTGTGGTTGACTTTAGCTACATTAATAATTGCTTTGGACAAGCGATTGAGTTCACGAATTTATCCGCAGGAGACAATATTTCTGGTTATAGCTGGGATTTTGGAGATGGTTCGGGGATTTCTTTAGTAAAAGATCCTGCTCATACCTTTGTTACCGAAGACAATTACACAGTAAGTTTAACCACAACCAATGTAGCCGGCTGTAGCACAATTTTCAGTCAACAGCTTCTGGTTTCCAATGCAGCTAAGGTTGATTTTTCTAGTAATGAATCATTTGAGGATGCCCCTGTTCAGTTTACCTCGCAAGACCTTACAGCAGCAGACGATCAAATTACCGGATGGAGCTGGGATTTTGCGGGCCTTGGCTCTTCTGTGGATGAAAATCCAATATTTACATTTTCTGATCCAGGAGATGTTGAAGTTTCATTGACTATAACTACTCTTCAAGGGTGTAGTGAGGTAGCGCAGAAAACAATTTCAGTAAACCCAGCCCAATGTCCGACTGTTGATTACACGGTACCGACGAGTTCCTGTTTATCGGAGG
>CAYGOF010000005.1:0-171362 GCA_964351395.1 uncultured Roseivirgaceae bacterium | reverse complement strand
CACTTTCACAGCTATTGATAACGGCGACATCACCACCTACTCCTGGGACTTCAACAGCGACGGCATCGAAGACTCTGCCGACCCCAATCCCACCTATCAGTTACCTGCTGTAGGTGATTACCAAGTCAGCCTCAGCGTCCAAAATGCAGGTGGATGCTCCAATACCTCACGGAAAACCATCAGCATCTATGACCTAAGTGCGCCGGATTTCGATTATACGTACACTGGAGGCCTGTGCAGCAATAATGTATTGAACTTCAAAGACCTTACCCCTGGCTTGCCGCCGGATAGTCTCGTCACCTGGACATGGGATTTTAATGGTGAAGCTACCATTCAAGGGAAAGATACTACCTATGCCTTTACCACCGGCGGTGAGAAAATCGTTACACTCACCGTGGGGATTCCTGGCTGTGAGGCATCTGTCAGCAAAACCATCAGCTTACTCGAAGGACCCATTGTCGGCTTCAATGCTGCTAATAATTGCATAGCCCCCACCACCCAATTCATCAATAGCACTACAGGTGCAGGCATCACCGGTTACAAGTGGGACTTTGGCAATGGCTATACGAGCAATGTAGTGAGCCCCGAAACATTTTTTGAATCAATCGGAGACTATCAGGTGAGCCTTACTGTAACCAATGAGCTGGGTTGCGAAACAACACTGAGAAAAACAGTAGCTATCAGTGCTATCCCGGTGCCTGATTTTATGCATGACCTGGCATGTAGTGGTGCTCAGGTGCAGTTTACTGATAGAAGCACGGCTGAAAATGCCAATATCACTGAATGGAACTGGGATTTTGGCGGACTTGGAACATCAACCGATAAAAACCCAGTCTTTCAGTTCGATGCCCCTGGAACCTATGACATTACCTTGGTTGTCAAATCCAACTATGGCTGTAGCAAAGCGGTCACGAAGCAAATAGAAGTCTTTTCCTCCCCGAACGTCGCATTCCTCATTAACTCCGGATGTGAAGGAGAGGCTACTGCATTTATTGACCAAACCGCAAGCGATGCAGCGAATCCAATCATCGAGCGCCTGTGGACGATCAACAACGAATTTTTCTCTTCACCAACGGTCAATCAGGTATTTGCTCAAGCCGGTGCTTACGACGTTACCTTGCAGGTCACTACCCAGAACCTTTGCACGGTTTCGTTGACAAAGACGGTTCAAATAAATAGCCTCCCAACGATCGATTTTGAGTTTACCTCGCCCTGTGCCAATGAGCTGATGGAGTTTACAGACCTAAGCACAAGTCCGGATGACCCCATCATCAGCAGAAAGTGGGATTTTGCCGGGCAGGCCTCCGCCAATGGGCCGAAAGCCTATTATCAGTTCAAACAAGCTGGTAGCTATCAAGTGAGTTTGTTCCTGCAGACAGAAAAAGGCTGCGACATTTCGATCACCAAAAACATCACAGTGAATAATGCACCGAAAGCTGCTTTCAGTCACTCATTGTCGGTGGGACAATTGCCGGTAACAGTCAATTTTGTGAACGAATCAAATGGCGCCACTGCCTATTCATGGTTTATTGGCGACGGCATCGAACCCCTGAGCAGTGCCGCCGATATCACCCAAACTTTCGAAAAGGAGGGAGACTACCTGGTGAGCCTGGTTGCCTTTAATGAGTTTGGCTGCTCTGACACAACGACCACGGTGGTTACCGTGGCGCTACCTAAAGTGGATTTGCAACTTAGGTCTTTGAACTACACCGATACACAGGGAAAACTGCGCTTTCTGTTGAACATTGCCAATAGAGGAAGTATCCCACAAACAGACTTTCCTATTGAAATTGTAGTCGATGATCAAATCACGATTTCAGAAACCTATCAGGGGACAATCGCTCCCGGGAAGTCGGTTACTCATGCCCTTCAGTTTGAGCTTTTGGTTACCAACAATCCCATTGAAAAGGTTTGTATAAGGCTGGTTTCTGTCGTCAACGACAATGAAGTTGAATTTTCTCCTTTCGATAATGTGAATTGTCTTTCTTTCTCAGAGGGCTTTCTTATCAATAACCCCTACCCCAATCCTGTAGACGATAGGCTGATTTTTGATATGATCTTATCCGAAGCCGGCGATGTTGAAGTGGCACTGCTGAGTATCACCGGCCAACCGATGTTCTCCGAGAAATATTATGCGCTGAAGCCTGGCCTCACCTCTCTTTCTCTTCAAATGGAGCATTTCAACAAAGGAATTTATGTATTGAGAATCCAAAGTGGGGGCAATGAAGCAACAAGAAAGATATTGAAACGCTAACGTTTATTTTATGCGCAAACGGGAAGCAGTAATGGTAAGGCTGTTCTCAGTGGTTTAAGAAATAATATTTGGAATAGGGTCATTTCACAGAAGTTCCTTTTGGTGACATTTTATTGCAAAGTTTCTTACGCAAAGCCATTTTTCTTTAATAAATTACTGATAAATGACCGATTAGAAGAAAGTTTTAGAATAAAGTATATTATACTTAGCTTTGTAGCAAATTATATTTGGCAACCCATACGATGAATAACTTGAATATTAAACTGGATAAGACTGATCGTAAGATTTTGGAAATTCTTCAGTCTAATGCCAAAATCACTAACGCTCAACTGTCGAAGGAAATAGGTCTTTCTCCCGCCCCAACTTTAGAGCGGGTGAAAAAATTGGAAACTTCCGGCCTCATCAAAAGCTACCATGCCATGCTGGATACCGAGAAAATCGGACTCGGAGTCAGTACCTTTGTGCAAGTAACGCTCAAAGGGCACAACAAGAAAAACATCGACAAGTTTCTGGATGAGATCAACAGAATTGAGGACGTTATCGAATGTCATCATATTACTGGCAACGGCGACTTTATCCTAAAAGTCATCGCCAAAGACATCGCTTCCTACCAGAAGCTTATGTTAGAGAAAGTGAGTGAAATTGAGGTAGTCGACAGCCTTCAATCTATGGTAATTCTTGCTACCTTTAAAGACAGTAAAGTATTACCAATTCCTCTATAAAAATGGCTACGGTTCAGCAAACAGCTCCTCGTCGAAATATCATTTTAGATAAGCCACAGGTACTTCAAAAACTTCGTCGCATGGCGTTCGAAATCGTCGAATTTAACCTCGATGAAAAGGAAATCGTGTTGGTAGGAATTTACGATAAAGGCTACGAAATCGCCGCCATGCTGCTGGAGGAAATGAAAGCCATTTCTAAAATTAAGCTTAAACTCGTAAGACTGGATATTAACAAGGAAGATCCTGCTGCAGACGCCATTCAGTTAGATTGTTCTCACGACAAACTTAAAGACAAGTGTGTGGTGCTCGTTGACGACGTACTCAATAGCGGTCGAACAATGGCCTACGCCATGATTGTGCTGCTTAGCGCAGATATCAAAAAGCTTGAAACTGCCACGTTGGTAGATCGTAGCCACAAACGTTTCCCTATAAGTGCCAACTACAAAGGTTTTGAGTTGTCGACCACGATAGACGAACATGTGGAAGTAGCGCTTAAAAAGGATATGGGCGTTTACCTTTACTAACTAAGTAGTGCTTGTCGGGATCGATTTTGGAAGTAAGCTGGCAGGAACCACCAGCATCTGTTATGAGATGGCCAGCAAGCTAGATTTTCTTTCAAGCAAAAAAGGACAGGATGCAGACAACATGATCCTGGAGTTTTGTAAGCAACATCAGCCAAAGACCCTCTTTCTTGACGCTCCACTTTCACTTCCCGCTGTGTATAGCGAGCAGCCACCTGTTTCATCAGACTATTTTTACCGTGCATGTGACAAGCAATTGAGCGCCATGTCACCTATGTTTTTAGGCGGTCTCACCGCCAGGGCAATGAAACTAGCCGCTAATCTTTCCAAGCAAGGAACTCAAGTACTTGAAACCTATCCCAAGTGGCAGGCACTTCGGTTGGACCTACCTGCCATTGGCTACAAAAAGGACACTCAGAGCCTCCAAGCATGCGCTGAGGTAATTGAAGCAGAAAACGGATTCAAGCTAAACAGACTGCCTGCCTCATGGCACGAGCTGGATGCTTTATTGGCCCTGGTGGCTGCAAGTCGGTTTGAAAAAAAGGTGCATAACGAAGTTGGAGAAAGCTCGGAAGGGTTGATTTACCTATAAAAAGAAAGCAGGCCTACCCCACCAGCTCTTTTAGCATCAACTCATCGCATTGATTGGCCCAGGCCCTGAATTCGTTTTTGATCTGTTGGTGGTGCGGCAGATAGTCAATCACCTTTGATAGGTTGAAGGAGTCTGAGCTGACGCCAGCTCCCGCCTGTACGGCATCCAGTGCATTGCAAGCTTGCTCATAGTGCCCTTGCACAGGCACCATCATTACCGGCTTGCCCAGGTACATGGCTTCACAGATAGACTCAAACCCCGCAGTACTCACGTATGCCTTGCAGCGGCTCATCAGCTCAAGGAACATGGTGTCGCTCAGCTGATGAAAGGTGAGGGAATCATCCACCGGGTAGGGGTTAGGCATTCCTTTTTTGTCCCAAAACGATTGTACTTTAACTTCCAGATGGTCGGCATGCCAACTCTCTATTTCCTTGCTGTATCCATCATTTACCATGTAGGTCAGTACAAAGTCTCCCGCCGATGGTTCGAGGTGCCTGACTTCCTTTCGCAACAAGGGCGGCACCACCACTACACCGCTCTTTTTGTCCTCAGGATAAGGAGCAAACGACAGGGCAAGTAGTTTTTTAGCTCCCCACGCTGTGAGCTTATTGTTATTAAGGAGCAGGTTTTTGTTGAAACCTTGTTTGTCAGGAAACGGAAAGTGATTGTGATAGGCCAGGTACTGATGACCTATGCAGACATAGTCGGCTTTTGGCTTATACAGCCCATTGTAGAGCCCACCAAGAAAGTCGTAGAAGTTGATGATAACATCTGGTTGCGTTTCCTTCACGATAGTATTGAGCTGTTTCAGGCTCTGCACATAGTCAGTGAAATGCACCAGGTTATGCGTGATCGTCGGCCCAATTTTTACCGATTTATTGCTTTTGTCTGCCACAAAATTGGGGCTTGCAATTCCTGTGATCGGACAGGTGATTCTGCTCCGAAAAAACGACGGCATGTCCCTTCGCGAACTCTTTCCCATTACCACATGCACAACTTCCTGACCTGCTTCTGTCAGTAGTTCAAAAAGAGAAATCGCCTGCGTCATATGACCCCGGCCCTCACCCTGCACAATAAACAGAAACCTTTTAGAAGTAGATGCCATTCGGGAAATAAGGTGAAACTAAAGATTTGAAAACCTTTCCCTTAAAGACGGGTAAATGTTTAAGTAATTCAAGTCTTTTTCTTCATTTTCGAGCACACTATTCGGCGCCCGTTGCGATTCAGCGTAAAAAACGTGACACCACTCTCCATTGGGGTATTCTACAAGTGCTGAGCCGGAAGAAAGCCAATCTCCCGAATTCATATAAATGATTCCATCAATAGTTTTAATTGCAGGGATATGCAAGTGCCCACAGATAACCCCATCGTATCCGGCAGCTTTTGCCAGCCGACACAGTGATTGTTCGTAGGAGGTAACAAAACGACGTGAAAAGGGGGGATAGGCATTGATTCGTTCGGGAAGCGGGTATTGTTTCAGGCTCAGTAAGCTTTTCAGCGTTTTTATCTTGTGGTGAAACCAGAAAAGTACACCATGAGAATTTCTTCCAAGGCTTACCAACCATTTGAATTGGCGCTGATAGGTCTCGAAAATGTCGCCGTGAGTCACCAAAAACTTTTTGCCGTTCGATTCAAGCGCTACACTATTGACTAATTTTAGCAGGCCTGTCTCAAGAGGAAGCACGTCGTTGGGGAGTCGATCACTTTTGCCTTTCACAAAAACGATTTTGGTGTTATCCTCGGTTATTTTTTGAGAGAGCACTTTTATGAACTTCCAATACCTTTTCTTCCAAAACTCAGGCTTGTTGTAGGCAAACCTGTCCACTATATCTCCATTGAGAATCAAGTTGTCACAAGTACTGTGTTTGAGGAATTTGACTACGTCTTTGTGTCGGGAGCTCTTGTAACCCAGGTGAATGTCGGAAAGAACAATCGTTTTATAATAGTGCTTCACATGCTGCCTTTGCCCAAAGGTAGTTGCGAGGAATTATGGCACTTTTATGTGAGCTTTATCAAATTAATAATTCGACATGCGCCGGCATGATTTGAGCCGATTATTGATGCATTGAATGAACTGATCAACGGTTCTTATCTTCGCGGCTTCTGAACTAGGTATCGTGATATCAAATTCTTTTTCCAACTCCATCACCAGTTCTGCGTAGTCGAGTGAGTCGACGCCCAGGTCCTTGTAAAACGATGCATCTGGCGTCACCTTCGACAAAGGACAAGCCAATTTGTTGGCCAGGATAGAACGAACAGTTTCCAGTGTGCTTCGCATTTTGAACAAGATGAGAGGTAAATCTATCCAAAATGAAGCAAAAAGGAAATGAGAAAATTATATTAATTGATCAGTTAAATCTGAGTGTAAACTCTGTCCCTTGATTGATCACAGACTTAACTGAAATGGAGCCGTTATGCTGTCGCATTATTTGCTTAGAAAGACTCAATCCAATACCCGAGCCACTTTTTTTGGTGGTGAAGAAAGGAATGAAAATCTTTTTCAATGCATCTTCCTCAATACCAGAGCCATTGTCAGTAATGGTGATGGTGACGCCGTTGTTATCGACGCCATAGGCTGAAAGAATCAATAGTTTTTCTTTCTCCATCTCATCATTTTCGTCGAATGCCTGAATGGCATTTTTCACCAGATTGATGAGCACTTGTTCAATTTGTTCTTTGTCAACGAGTACCTCCAGGTTCTTTGGCTCAACTTTGATGGTGAGCTTGATGCCTCCCAGGTCGATCTCATGTCTTAACAATATGAGCACATGATCCAGTAGGTCTCGCACTTTTGTTAAGGCCAGCTTTGGCATTGTGAGTCGGGTCAGGTTTCGGAAATCAGAAACAAATTTGATCAGGCTGTTGCTTCTGCGGTGAATAGTTTGAACCGCAAGGTAAAGGTCCTGGATTTCTTCGTTTGAAATCTGGTTGACTTCGTCTTCGTTTTTAAGCTGCAATCCCAACTCTGATTCAACAGTGCCAGCTAGCGAAGAAATTGGCGTCACACTGTTCATTATTTCGTGTGTGAGCACCCTAATGAGGTTTTGCCATGCCTCCATTTCTTTTTCTTCCAACTCACTTTTAATGTTTTGGAGAGAAATAAGCTTGAATTCCTCGCCCCGCATGGTGAGTTCAATGGCGTAGATAGCAAGCTGCACCTCTTCACCGTTGCGCTCTATTTTAATTAAGTCACGGCCCCCCGTTTTCAACATAAAAAATCCGTCCACCAGTACCTGGCTAATGTTTTTTAGGTTGGATACATTTTTGATTTGCCCAATGTGAAGCAGTTGTTTGGCGGCAGTATTCAGGATTTGAATTTCCCCTTGCTTATCGAAAGTGATAATGCCAATACCTACATGCTGTACTATGGTTTTCAAATAGGTGTATTGCGCCTCTTTTTCTGCTCTAATCTCCCTGAATTTTTTCATTACGTTATTGAATTGCTCATAAAGCAAGTCAATCGACCCACCCGTATTTCGGTAGGTATAGGTATTAGAAAAATCATCGTATTGAATGGAACTTAAAAAGTTGGCAATTTCCCTGTTCGACTTGTCCAGGTAATGAAAAAGTGCATATACCTGATAGCCAATCAATCCTATCACCAGCGCTTTCGTAAGGTCATAGGAGTCGTTGTAGTATAAATGGGTAAGCAGGAATATAGAGCCAATCAGCAATACAACCCGTATGATTAAAGCGGATTTAAAGCTCTTAAAGGCCATGCTTCTCCATTCTTCGGTAGAGAGAGGCCCTCGTCAGCCCAAGTTCTTTGGCTGCCTTCGAAATATTACCTCCGTGTCTGTTGATGGCTTTTTGAATCACCGATTTTTCCACATCGTCAAGATTGAACATCTCCGGTTCGGCTTCAGCCTTGCTTTCCGCTTTCTGATTAAGGAAAAAGAAGTCGTCTGGTGACAGCATATTGGAGTCGCTCATGATGATGGCCCTTTCAAGCGCATGCTGAAGCTCTCTGATATTGCCGGGCCATTGGTATTTTTGCAGTTTTTTAACGGTAAGTGGCGCCATTTTTTTAACGGGTTTCCGGTATTTACCACAATACATTTTTATGAAATGCTCGCACAAAAGTGGAATGTCGTCTGCCCGCTCACGAAGCGAAGGCAAGTGTATTTCTACGGTATTAATCCTATAAAGAAGATCTTGCCTGAATGTGCTTTCATCGACCATGTCGTAGATTGGCATATTGGTGGCGCAAATCAACCGAATGTCTACTGGAATTGATTTGTTTGTGCCCAATCTAATCACTTCTCTTTTTTGTAAGGCTGTCAAAAGCTTGCTTTGCAGCTGCATACTCAGGTTGCCGATTTCGTCCAGGAACAGCGATCCCCCATTGGCTGCCTCAAACCGTCCAGCTCTGTCATCCTTGGCGTCTGTAAAGGCTCCTTTTTTATGTCCAAAGAGCTCACTCTCAAACAAGGTTTCAGTGATGGCACCCATGTCGACACCAATAAATACTTTGTCTTTTCTTAACGACTTTTGATGGAGCGCCCTGGCGATAAGTTCTTTTCCCGTTCCATTTTCTCCTAAAATAAGCACATTGGCATCTGTTTGGGCGACTTTGTCAATTACGTTAAATACTTGCTTGATAGCGTCACTTTCGCCAATAATGTCCTTAAATGGCTGGTTAATGCCCTCCTCTAGCGCTTCTTTGGCCTGCTTTAATTGTGTGACCTCATTCCTCGATTTTTTTAGTTTGGCGGCCGAAGACAGTGTAGCTATGAGCTTTTCATTTTGCCATGGTTTCAATACAAAGTCAGTCGCTCCTTCTTTTAGCGCTTTCACGGCCATTTCAACATCCCCGAATGCTGTAATTAATATTACCACGGCTGTTGGCTCTCTTTCCAGAATTTGCTCCAGCCAGTAGAAACCTTCCTTACCGCTTGTTATGTCCTTACTGAAGTTCATATCCAACAGAATGACATCATAAGTATCATTGTTGAGTAAAAAGGGGATCTTTTTCGGGTTTTTTTCAATGATTACTTCCTCTGCATGCTTTCTCAAAAGCATTTTTGCAGCGAGTAACACATCTTCGTCATCATCAATAATGAGAATTTTTCCGAGTTCTTTGTCTGAGTTCATAAGTCGTAGTTATCCACCTTTATAAAATAGGTCGCCAGTATTGTGCCAAAGGGCAATGAATTGAATAGCAACTATTTATAGATTAAATGCTGTGTTTTTATGTACGAATATGGACATTTTATGTTCATAATCATAACATTGACTGCCATAGATTTTCATCGAAAGCATATTTCCCTACCTTTGAATTCCTGCCTTATCTACTCTCCCGCAGCAAATAGTTGTAGTGGTGTAAAATTGTCCTTTTTTGCCTGTTCATGGCATTGTAGGGGTTTGACAATTCGTGTAGTGAGGTGGTTGTAACATATCTAATAATCAGTAAACCGAAAAAAAAGACATGTCAGTAGCAAAAAAAGGACATCCAGTAAAAGTGCATTATACAGGAAAATTAGGCGATGGATCTGTATTTGACTCCTCAACTGGAAAGGAACCTCTTGCTTTTACGCTTGGCGAAGGCCAAATGATACCAGGATTTGAGCAAGCAGTTATGGGTATGACGGTAGGAGAGGTAAGGGAAGCCAACATACCAAGCAAAGAAGCATATGGCGACAGAAGCGATGAGCTGTTGGTAGAGGTGCCAATTGCTCAGGTACCAGCGGACATAAAACCAGAGGTAGGCATGCAATTGGCGATTAACGATGGCGATCGGCAACGCCCTGTTGTGGTATCGGCTGTGGAAGCAGACAAAATTGTATTAGATGCTAATCACCCTTTGGCAGGTAAAGACCTAACTTTTGAAATAGAGCTAGTGGAAATTGGCTAGTAAGACCTCCTTTACTTGTCGATAGGGCATTAACGCTTTGAGATGAGATCAGGATAAAAGGACATTTTTAGCCTTCTAAAGACCGCTGAAAGAAATTTTTCAGCGGTCTTTATATTTATTTAAACTCATTCTAAAACAAATCGTATGCGTTGGTGATTATATTTGACCCCAAGTACAATTTTTAATCGTCATAATGAACAGAAGTCATATTAACTGGATTATTAAGGAATTTTCAACAGATCTTAATCACCAGTATGATCAGTTTAAATTAAAAAAGGAAGAGCTCAACACGATCACTGACCATGACACTGACTACAATGAGCTAATAGTTCAGTTGAATGAAACGGCCAACCTGGTGAAGCTGGTTTTTCTGGAGCATTCGCTTGAATTGGCTAAGCTTAAGGAGTTGTTGGCCGATCTTAGGATTCCGATACTTTTGTTCAACGAAGATAAAAATCGAATCAGCCCTGTCATCGTCCGATTCGACCCCAAAGAAAAGCAATTCAAAGCCTTTCTTTTTCATGAGGCCACCGGTACTTCCAAACAGTTGGATTTGGACAACTTGAAGGATTTTGTGGAAGAGGGCGAAGGAAAAATCATGTACATGACAGGCTTCATTTATGATAGTCTTGTAAGTGAGCACGACGAAGCGGGTACCAACGCCCACCTTACACCAGTTAAAAGGCTTTTCAGGCTCCTGGCCAACGAGAAAAAGGACATCTACTACTTATATATATATGCACTGATTGTTGGTGTAGTTGGCTTGTCTCTTCCGCTTGGTGTTCAGGCCATCGTCAGCCTTGTTTCAAGTGGAATGATTTTTAACACGGTTATTTTGTTGATTGGCTTCGTTATTTTAGGAACGCTGGTGATAGGAGCGCTCCAAATTATGCAGCTATGGATTGTGGAAATAATTCAACGGCGGGTCTTTACCAAGGCGGCCTTTGAATTCGCTTTTAGGGTGCCAAGGTTAAAAATGGAGAACATGCTGAACCAGCATATGCCCGAATTGATGAACAGGTTTTTTGACGTTTTGACTATTCAAAAGGCACTGCCGAAGCTATTGATTGACTTCTCTACCGGACTTCTCCAAATTTTATTCGGTTTGATCCTTTTGGCGTTCTATCATCCGTTTTTCGTCTTTTTTGGCATTGCATTAATTACGATATTGATTTTGATATTTTATGTAACTGGGCCCAAAGGTCTTAAAACATCTATCGTAGAGTCTAAGTATAAGTACAAGGTCGTGTATTGGCTGGAGGAAGTTGCCCGAACGGTGTCCTCTTTCAAAATAACTGGATATTCCTCACTGCCGATCAACAAAACTGATTATAACGTAAATAACTACCTGGCCAACAGAACCCAACACTTCGGTGTTTTGGTAACACAGTACTCCTATATTATACTATTCAAAGCGGCCGTCACAGGAGGTCTGTTGATCATAGGTAGCTTACTGGTGATCGACAAGCAGATCACGCTTGGTCAGTTCGTAGCTTCCGAGATCATCATTATCCTGATTTTAACTTCGGTAGAAAAGATCATTACCTATATGGATGTGGTTTACGATATGCTTACCGCGGTTGATAAAATCGGTCATGTCACTGACCTGCCTTTGGAACGAAGTGGTGGAATCAAGTTCCCCGGAAACACCCGGCAGGGCGTTAGTATTCGGACAAAAGGCTTGAAATATACTTACATGGACAGCGGCCAGCCAGCGTTAAAAGACATCAGTATGGAAATCAAATCGGGCGATCGGGTTTGTCTTACTGGTTATAATGAAGCAGGTAAAAGTACGCTTTTGAATATTTTAGCTGGGCTTTATACCAATTACGAAGGAATTGTCACAATTAATAATATTTCCCTCCGTGAACTGGACCTGCCCAGTTTAAGGCATGTGATAGCGAAGAATATTTCCCATGACGATATCTTCGACGGAACTATTCTAGACAATATCACTGTGGGCAAAAACACGATAAGGTATGAAGATGTAATGTGGGCAATAGAAAAGGTAGGATTAAGTGATTTTATAAACTCCCTCCCAGGTGGTTTGGAAACGAATTTGGTGAGCACTGGAAAAACATTTTCGTCTTCTATTACCAACCGTTTGATATTGGCCAGGTGCATAGCACAACGCCCTAAATTGCTTATTTTGAACGATTTTTTCCATAACTTTCAAAAGTCAGAAAAAATTAAGCTTATCAATTTGCTGGTTGACCCTTCAAACACCTGGACACTTATTGCGTCGTCCGATGATCCTCTGATATTATCTGCATGTAACAAAGTGGTTGTGCTAAAAGATGGACAGAAGTATCTGGAAGGAAGCTACGAAGAGCTTTTGACTTCGAAGGAATTCAATGAAATAATTTTTAACAAATAATCGGGCATGCTTAATCTATCGAAAAACAGGATTAATGAGATGCTCAGCGATGAGAAACTGTATTCGCTGCAGACGTTAAAGACCCCTCGCCCAGGTAAAGTACTTGCGCAATGGCTGGTTGGTATTTCGCTTGTCGTTTTTTTGTCTTTGTTCTTGCCATGGCAACAGAACATCAGGGGCTTGGGAGAAGTGACAGCTCTGTCACCATCTCACAGGCCTCAAACGGTGCAAACTATCATTGGTGGAAGAATCGAATCGTGGCATTTTAATGAGGGGGAATTTGTGAACAAAGGAGACACCATCCTGGTGGTGTCAGAGGTATACGATAAATACTTTGATCCTAAGATGCTCGAGCGGATGGGAGACCAGATCAACTCCAAAGAGGCCAGTCTCGAGGCAAAAAAATCCAAGGCGGCAGCGTTAACCCGTCAGATCAGTGTTTTGCGTGAAGGGCTGTCAATTAAGCTAAGCCAGGCTCAAAATAAAATTGCTCAAAGCAAATTGAAAGTGCAGAGCGACAGTGCCGACCTGGAAGCAGCAAAGGTTAATTTCGACATTGCTGGACTGCAGTTTAAACGCCAGCAAGTGCTTTTCGATCAGGGGTTGAAGTCTCTTACTGAGCTTGAAAGCAGAAAGCAGAAGTACCAGGAATCAAACGCCAAAATTACTTCGGCAACTAACAAATTGTTGGCTAGTAAGAATGAATTGTTAAATGCTTTGATTGACCTGAGTGGCATTGAAGCTGAGTACCAGGATAAGATCGCCAAGGCTCAGTCTGACCTTGGCTCAACAAATGCGGATATTTATGGTACTGAAGCCGATATTTCTAAGATGCGGAACGAATATTCTAATGTGGAAGTACGTACCTCGCAATATCATATTTTAGCTCCGCAGTCAGGCTATATGGTCAGAGCCGTAAGTTCCGGCATTGGGGAGACGCTAAAGCCAGGCGAGGCAGTTGCTTCTATTATGCCTGAATTGGAGGATGTGGCCGTTGCCATGTATGTGAAGGCAATGGACGTTCCATTGTTAAGCCTCGGCCGAAAAGTCCGTTTAGAATTCGATGGTTGGCCAGCCTTGCAGTTCTCTGGGTGGCCCAGCGTAGCAGTAGGTACTTTTGGAGGGGTCATTCAGGTAATTGACTATGTTAACAGCCCGTCAGGCGAATACAGAATTTTAGTAGTGCCAGACCCACTTGAGGAGCCCTGGCCATCGCAGTTAAGGGTTGGCTCGGGAGTGAATGGCTGGGCCATGCTCGACGAGGTGGCTATTTGGTACGAAATATGGCGGCAGTTCAATGGTTTCCCTCCAAGCCTGAAGAGCGCCCCTGACAATGCAACTACAAAAACTGCAAAGAAATAATGATCGTGAAAAGAATCGTGTTTTTTTTCGCAATCTTACTCCTTCCGGCTGTCCTAATGGCACAGGATAGTCTCGTTGTATTTAGCGAGGTTGATTTCATTGAACTGATTCTCGACAATCATCCCGTTGCCAACCAGGCTGAACTTCTTAATGCCATGGCAAGGCAGGAAATACGGGCGGCGAAAGGAACCCTGGATCCTAAGTGGCAAACCACGCTTGATCAAAAAACATTTAAAGGAACCGACTATTGGAAGATCTGGAGCCATGAGTTAAAGATCCCGATTTGGACCAATACTGATTTGAAGGTAGGGCTTGACAGGGCAAGTGGGACGTATGTCAGCGAAGAAAATATCAACACCGCCGACGGGCTTGCTTATGCAGGGATAAGCATTCCTCTTCTTCAGGGGATGTTCACCGATGCAAGAAGAACTGCCATAAGGCAGGCCCAACTCATGCCCCAAATGGCTGATGCTGAAAAACTGAAGCTTATTAACAAACTTTTGCTTGAGGCCATTAAAGATTATTGGAGCTGGTCAAATAGTTACAGGCAGTACACATTGCAGATAGAAGGCGTAACGCTTGCAGAATTTCGTTTTAATGGAATTAGGGAGAGGGTGTTGAATGGGGATGCCGCGCCAATTGATTCCGTCGAAGCTTTGATAACGTTGGAAACAAGGCAAAACGACCTTCGCATAGCAGAAGTTGAATATAGGAATTCCGGCATATCACTTTCTAACTACCTATGGAATGAAGAGGGTATAGCACTTGAGTTGAACGACAATGCGATACCAGAGTCGGTAGTGAACATCAAGGATGTGCCCCAAACTCGGATGGTAGAACTCATGGAAGTGGCTGCTATCAATCACCCCGACCTTATCAAAGTGAACCTGAAAGGGCAGCAATTAACACTAGAAAGAAAATTGAACATAGAAATGTTGAAGCCGTACATTGGCTTCAATTATAATTTCCTCACAATTGCTACCAACGTTTCTATTCGTGACCACCAATTGTTTGAAAACAACTACAAGTTGGGACTCAATGCTAGCGTTCCGTTGTTTTTGCGAAAGGAACGGGCTAAACTAGCCATGACAAACATTAAGATTACCGAGAATGACTTGTCGGAGGACTACCTGACGAGGAAAGTAAAAAATGATATCATGAGCACTTACAATATGCTTGTGACATCTATTTCGGTGATCGCGACTCAACGGGACATTGTTGTTAATTACGAAACATTAAGGGAGGGAGAACTTCTGAAATTTGCCAACGGAGAAAGTTCTTTGTTCCTGGTCAATACCCGAGAAACTAAGCTGCTGGAATCAAGAGCGAAACTAATAAAAGCTGAGTCTGACTATAAAAAGGGACTGGCAACCTTGTACTGGGCTGCTGGTATGACGCAGTCGGTTTTAGTTGACTAGATAGTAGTAACCTTTTTTGTTAGGTTGTGTTTTTGGTTGCCTACTTCTACGACAAATAACCTCATCTTTTCGCCTGCGAAATTATATTTTTTCGTAAACGACACTCCAGGTTGCGCCTCCTCTTCTGCTATGAGGTTCCCAATAATATTATAAATTTTAATCTTAATGGGGTACTTATAAGGGTTTTGAAATGTAAGTTCAAATTCGCTCCTACCTGTTGGAGTCAGAGAAAAATCAAATCTAGATTCAGTCAGCAGTCCTTTGTGTATAAGACCGTGCTCTACAGTTTGTTGACTTTTGTTACCTGGTGCTCTTGCCGTGTCTAGCACAATAACCCCTTCTTGTGCTTGCCTTGGATGCGCGGCAACCAGGCTGCCAGAGTAAATAGCAAGAAGCGCAAGCACAAACCCGAGCAGTAAAATGAATCTTTTTGGTATCCTTAATTTCATATAGGTAATTTTATTGCCCAAGACTAGGCAAAAATACTGCCATATAATTCAAAGTGACTTAATTGATCAGAGTTTTTGTGTCCTGTTATTTGCATCTGGCCTGATTCGTCCTTGCAAGATGTTTTTTTTGCAGGAATTGTGCACAACAAACTGCCTCCCCACGCACCAGCTTCCTTAGTAAGCTTTACCCATCACAGTTGTTTCCTTGTGGGATAAAAATCAAATTTTTCAGACAGATGAATTTTATTTTATAGGCGATTGTTTTATATTCGTGTGTTGTTGTGGATTAAGATTTGATTAGTCCTTTTTATTTTGAGTTTTTGACCTTGAGATTCAGGCGAATGCCTGAATCTTTTTTTTTCACCCCTCCCCAAGGTTTTTTTTTGCTCAATAGTGAACACACAATTCCAACAAGTGTACATAATCGAACTATTGTCAGTACCCTTAAAAATTGTAAGTGGCTGAATTACAGTTGATTGCAATTTGTGGCATTTTTGTTGGTAATGTTGGCATGGACTTGAAATATATCTAGCAAATGGATCGTGTAATTAAAAAGAAAACATTTACTCTAAAGAAAGTAGCCATCTACGGCCTAAGTGGTGCCTTTGTGCTTTTCGTGATTTACAGTTTTGTTTTTGCAGACAGGAGTTCAAAGCTCAACGTGTCTGTCGACAAAATAAATGTCGCTGAAGTTCAGGATGGTGAATTCAGAGAGTTTATCCCTGTAGATGGAACTGTACTGCCTATAAAGACTATCCGACTTGATGCAATTGAAGGTGGTATTATTGAAAAGAAGTACTATGAAGGTGGAATCCAAGTAGAGAAAGGTGATACCATTTTAAAGCTGACCAACAACAATTTGTTGCAAAGTTTTATCAGAGAGGAAACGCAGGCGTTTATTCTTATGAATCAGCTGCAAAATACCAGATTACAGATGCAACAGAGTCTCTTCCAGCTTCAGCGCACCTTAATTACACTTGATTATCAGATTGCGCAAGCAAAGGACCTATATGAGCGAAGTGAGCAACTTTTTAATGAGAAAGTAATTTCGGAACAAGAGTTCTTGAGAGCCAAGCTTGATTATGAAAGACTTGTGAAAACAAGGGTGGTGGAAGTTAAATCGCAAAAAGTTGATTCACTTAACGCTGAAAACACTATCAATAATTCTCAGGCACTTCTGCAAAGAACAAACAATAACCTGACTATGATTCGTCAGAACCTTGAAAACCTGTACATACGGGCCCCAATTTCAGGTCGTTTGTCCACAGTAAATGGAGAGGTGGGAGAGTCAATTTCTTCTGGTCAAAATATAGGGCAAATAGACGACACCAATGGCTTTAAGGTAAGGGCTCAAATCGATGAGCACTATTTGTCACGAATTTACGAAGGGCTGAAGGGAACTTTCGACTTTGCTGGAGGCACCTATGAGCTCACCATCATGAAAAATTATGGTGAAGTAAGAAATGGCTTGTTTGAAGTGGACATGTACTTCGAAGGGGAAGTGCCGGAAGGTATCAGAAGAGGCCAAACAGTTCCAATTCGTCTGCAGCTAAGCGAGAACATTCAGGCCATACAGATCCCAAGAGGGAGCTTCTATCAAACGACAGGAGGTAACTGGATTTTCGTAGTGGATGCGAGTGGCGACTTTGCTACCCGAAGAAACATCCGATTGGGCCGTCAGAACCCGAGGTTCTACGAGGTGCTGGAGGGTTTGCAACCTGGTGAGAAAGTTGTTGTCTCTTCTTACGAGGGCTACCAGGACAAGGATCGATTAGTTTTTAAATAAATAAACCAATATTCTAACCATATACATATGGAAAATGCTAAAACTGTCATTAAGACTGTAGGGCTGAAGAAGTTCTACTACACAGATGAGATTGAAACTACCGCTTTGGCTGGAGTTAATCTTGAAGTGCGTGAGAGCGAATTCGTGGCTATCATGGGTCCCTCTGGTTGTGGTAAGTCAACCTTGCTTAACATCGTCGGATTGCTTGATAACCCTTCAGAAGGCGACTTCCACTTCATGGGTCAGGAAATTTCTAAGCACTCTGAGCGGCAAAGAGCTGATTTGAGAAAAGCAAATATCGGATTCGTATTCCAGAGCTTTAACCTGATCGACGAACTCACTGTATATGAGAACATCGAACTTCCGCTTATTTACCTAAAGTATTCTGCTGCCGAGCGCAAGAAGCGCGTCGAAGAGGTAATGGAGTCTATGAAGATCATGCACAGAAAGAATCACTTTCCTCAGCAGCTTTCTGGCGGTCAACAGCAACGTGTGGCTATCTCAAGAGCCGTAGTAGCAAAGCCTAAGTTAATCCTGGCGGATGAGCCTACTGGAAACCTTGACTCAGCCAATGGACAGGAAGTAATGAATCTACTTAGCGATTTGAACGAAGGTGGAACCACCGTTATCATGGTTACTCACTCTCCGATTGATGCGGAATATGCACACCGAATCATCCATTTATTCGATGGTCAGATCGTTTCGGAAAATATCAATGCCAAAGACAAGGCAATGGTTTAAATCAAAACTCAAGGACTAATCTTATTACTAGGCAGGAAGGCTTTACCTTTCTGCCTTTTTATTTTAAAGGGTACTGCTATATTGACTAGAGAGGTATATTTGAGTAATTACTTATATGTTAGCCTATGACTACGTTACTTTTAAGTATTGTGATGTTGGTTCAGCCGTTGCAAGCTCCTGGCCTATGGAAGCTATTTGAGGCGGTGCCATTTGAAAGTAAATTTATATCAAGCGAGAACGCTTCGTTTTACATTCCCCAATTTGGCGAAGAGCTGAAGAAGCTGGAGGGAACGACTTGCAGGATAAAAGGTTACTATTTACCAATTGACCTGGCCGCTGAAGGTGTCGTACTGTCGAGATATCCAATGGCAACTTGTTTTTTCTGCGGCGAAGCTGGTCCAGAGTCGGTGATGATGGTGTTTCCTGATGCCAAGCTTGAAGGACTGAAGATGGATGAGGAAGTAACTTTCGAAGGAACGCTTGAGCTGAATAGCGAAGATGTGTATCAGCTAAGTTTTATTTTGAGAAATGCCCGACGTATATAAATGAACAAAGGGGCATAAGCCCCTTTGTCTACGATTGATCGATAGTAGTAAAACCCTCTTACAGGTTATCTTAAATTTTCTTAGAATTCTAATTTTACCTTCTTAGTATAAAGAAGGGCAATGTCAGATTCTTCTTTCAGTTCTCTCAGCTTGTCTTCAAATGCCTGAGTTTCCTGGTATCTGATGAACAAAGCAATATCAAGTGCTTTTGTGAAGCCTTCTACAGCCTCTTCAGTAGTCATATCACCACCTTTGATCGCTTTCTTGTAGTATTTGTCAAGCTTTTTCAACGAATAGTATATCGCAGGTTTTTCCACGACAGTCTTTGCAGTTGGGCTGTTAGGAGTACCCTCTTCTTTCCATGTATAGGTATCTTTCAATAGCTCAAGCTTAACGGCAATGTCAGAGCCTAAGTGATGTTCACCAACGGAAGCCATGTTAACATTACTATCGTCAAGTTTATCTTCTACGAAGTTAAAAGAGAACACATCTGTATCCTGAGCATTTCCCGCGAAGGAAATTCCGATGAACATGGCAATGAGTAAGAGTCCTTTTTTCATAAGCTTAAAGTTTACGTTTTGTTATTCAATTATTCGATAGAGAGAGTATCTATCTTCAACTTTAACACAAATATCGTCATGTAAACCTTAATTAAAAAATATCACGCCAGAATTGGATATAAGAAAAGTATTATTTGTTCATATTTTGAAGACTTGAAAACGAAAACGTTTTCTATCATGCTGTTTTTGTTTTTTGAGTAATATTTCCAGCTTTTATTTAAAATATCATACAGTGATTGGAATTTCTTTTGACAGAAATGTAGTCAGTTTGACGTTTTATTATGCCGGGTTATCAGCAACCTGTTCTGTTTTTATGTAATTTCATATTAAAAAAGTGCAAAAAATGTTTGGAGCTTTATTAGCTTCAAGCCCTAGCGGAGGTTTTTTTGAAACAGGACTAAGTCAGGAATAGATGCTGCAAAAAGCATTCATTTCAGCCCAATTTTGATGTTTTGGCTTTATGAGTCAAAGATTTTCAGAACAAAATTTTAGTGTTTCTTCATCCTGTAGTAAAATCCCTGAGGCAATGAGTGGTCCCTAAATTCTTTAAATGATTAAATTTTCCGGCCCAACGGTCACGTCAACAAACACAAGCTTCACGAGGTTGATGGTGAAGTACCTAATTTTAGTGAATTATTGTGTAAGGTTCTTTCGTAAAAGCAACTATTTGGATGCTCGATCCCTATGGAAATAGGGCCTTTTTACAGCCAGATATTTTTTTCAATCATGTACCAAAAAATAAGGCATTGAAGAATTTCAATGCCTTAATGCCTTTTAGTTTTTTACTTACTATTAATGGTGAGACTCAGCGTCTGAAGGACCATGACCTTTATAAGAATGTTGTATTTTTTCTGTGTAGGCTAGCAGTAGGGCAGAAACAATAAAAGTCAGGTGAATAGCGATTTCAACCACAATACCTTCATTTCCTTCCATGTCTCTGGCTCCTCTCACATCTATGAATGTTTTGAGAAGGTGAACACCTGAAATGGAAGCGAGTGAAGAAGCCAATTTTATCTTTAGTTTACCAGCATCAAGATCTTCTAACCACTGTGGTTTGTCTTCGTGATGATCTACGTCAATTTTACTGGTGAAAATCGAGTATCCACCTACGATAACCATCACTATGAGGTTCATCACCATACTGATGTCCACTAAGCCAAGAATACTAAGCATCACTTGCGCTTCGGTGAAGCTTGTTGCGCCTACATATAAATGAACAAGCTCCTCGAAGAACTTGTACAAGTAAATGAAAGAACCCAACAGAAGACCTGTATACATAGGGGCCTGTACCCAGCGTCCCCAGAAAATTATCTTTTCAAAAAACTCTTCAAATTGCTTTATTCCTGATCTAGCCATGATTTATAGATTTATCTGCATTAGGTTGGTGGAGTTAACCACACCGAAACTACGCTGTTTTATTAAATTTATCCAACTAATTAATTTACTTTTTGAAATCATCATGTGCGCTGCTATCAGCTAGTGACGATCACTGTGCTTTTGGAAATTAGATCGTGCAGGGATTTCCCATCTCTTCTGAAGTAGATCATGAAGAAGCCCGCTGACACCGGAAGCAATGACAGCCATTTCATTGTATTTCTTTCCAAAGCTATTCTGAAAGTAACCCGACTTCCATCAACCATTTGCACTTTGACTTTGGCCATTTTTTTGCCGATGGTGGCATTTCCTTCTGTTATTTCCATACCCACAGCATAGGTGTGGTAGATGATAATGCAAACAAACCAAAACCACACAGAGTCTGTAGCCCAAACGCCATCCAACAGCAAAAGGAATGGAAAGACGAACGTGATGTCTATCGACTGAGCTAACAAACGCTGATCGAAAGTGGCGGTTTTATGAGGCATACCGGGGAATAGTGACCTGGTTGCTAAGATTGTTGCTGCTGCACTACCAAAGGGCTGTGTGCTTGCAAATATCCGAATCAGAATAACGAAGTGAGTTTCATGGCAATTGTCATATCCCCGTCGATTTTCATCATCCCGCCCATGAAAGCGCTCATTGGGTCCAAATCGCCATCGAGTAACTTCAGGAAGTCTTTCAATTCCATGTTGATTGTGCACTGTGCTTCACTATCGTTATTTGAAACCTCAGTGGGAGAAACGGTATCGTTTAAATAAATGACACCTTCAGCAAAAACGAACTTTACTGAGCTCCCAATAGCTCCTCCGTTTTCTAACGCCATTTCTTTTATTCTGCCAGTTGCTTTTTCTAAGCTCATAACATTTAATTTTATAGTTGAATCTTATATAGTTCTATCTGATAGAGTTTGGGCCACCATTTGCCGGTGACAAAAAGCCGTTTTCCAGACTCATCCCATGCGATGCCGTTGAGCACATCAAGTCTGCGGTTGTATCCTTGTTTGTTGAAGACTCCTTCGAGGGAAACCACGCCCACCACGGCGCCACTTTCAGGATCAATCATGACGATTTTATCGGTCTGATAAACATTTGCATAGATCAACCCATCGATCACTTCTAGTTCGTTCAAATAGAGCACCTTTTCTTTCTCATCATACACTTGAATGCTTCTTTTTTCAGCAAAAGATGATGGATCAAGGAAATATAGCTTTTCACTACCATCACTCATTACCAATTCATCTCCAAGCGTTGCAAGCCCCCATCCCTCGGTAGGATAATGAAATGTTTTTATTTGTTCCAGCGACTCCATATCGTAAGCAAAAGCGACATTGGATGTCCAGGTGAGTTGAACGAGTTGGCTCGACCAAATGGTTAATCCTTCTCCAAAGTACTTGTCATCAAGTGATATTTGCTTTAGTACTTTGCCACTTTCTATATCAATTTTCCTCAAAGTACTTTCTCCCCTGGTTCCAGTACTTTCATACAAAGCACCTTCATGAAATACTAAGCCTTGCGTGTAGGCGTCAGGGTCATGTGTATAGGTAGCTGTTTTTCGATACTGATATTGTTGAGGAGCAGAAGGGGCAAACAATGTAATTGGAACGATGTGCTTTTCCTGTGAATCATTGCTGAGGTACAACTGAGTACTTAGAAGTTGTTTCCCTACTGGCAATGAGGAGACATCAACCGAGAAATTAAGTTGTGAGGAAGCGATCAGTTTTTTCGAATAAAAAGATACGACCACAGAATCGAGGCGTACGGAATCGCCATTTAAAGCGATTGATAATTGTAATGAGCTATTAGGAGTAAGTTGCTCAGGGTTAACAATTCTAACGCCGGAAATGGGCGTAGCTTTTTGTTGGGTAAGAACAGTTGGCTTTTTTTCGCTTTTTGGTGTGCAGGAAAGTGCCGCTACACAGAATAAAACTCCAATTAAAGGTAAAGAAGCAAGCTTCCACATAGTTAGTAACTGAGCAAGGCATAGCCGTTGAGCTGATAAGTAGTCACTAACGTAACGGCTGATAAACTAATATTGATGCCGGGAGCAAGCTCTCTACTGTCAATTTTTCGAGCACGCAGCGACTGCCCGCATACAAATATCCTGATTCCTCCTTCGAGAAGCGAAGAAATCAGGTCTGTGTTTGGATTGACCGTGCCATATCTATTTTCGTGGGATATGTCTGATAAAAGCGAAATTGTTGCCCCACCATGCACCACGACGATGATATCGATGTTCTCCTTAGGCACACCTCCCATGGCATGTAGATTGGCAATTCTCGCTACATTGTTCAAAGAAGAATTGATCGATTTATGACCATCGGCTCCTTCTTTTAAATCAATAACGATTTTATACTTCAAATCCGGATTCGGGAATTCGGTTGCTTCTGGGATATCAAAAATTCCTCCATGATTCTTTACTATCGGGTAGTGAGCCTCTTGGGCAACAGCCCCAAATGAGAAGAAAAAGGCAATAAAAAAACAAACGAACGATACCTGGCAATAGCTTGTTATAATGTTCTTCATCCGTCAAAAATAAGTATCTTAAATTATTTTTAAGTGCCGTTTAGATGATAATATTCACTCAAAGGGTTGGCTAAATGTCATAATTGCAATATAACACGTTTAGTACCTTTAAAAGTATGCTAAAAATACCAAGATCATGAAGAAAATACTCATCCCTATCGATTTCTCAAAGGAGGCTGAATTTGCCTTGGAATCTGCCTATCCACTCGCGAAAAAAATGGGTGCGCAAATTGTACTTGTTAATGTGATCGAGGATCCTCATAGCTCGAGTTTTAATACGATGGGTATTGCCGGGTATTCGTCTGAGGAAAATATTTATATCTCCCAACTATTAAGACGTACTGAGCAAAGACTTACAGCGATCGTGAACGACCCAGCTTACTCGGGAGTCTCCATGTCGTACGAAGTCAAAATTGGAAAGACTTTCGACAAGATTTTTGATATCATTGAGCATGACCAGCCTGACCTGGTTGTAATTGGTTCTTCAGGGGCATCAGGATTGGATGAGATCTTTGTTGGCTCTAATGCGGAGAAATTAACCAGATTTAGTAAAGCGCCAGTGATCACCGTAAAAGCAAAAAGAGATTTGGCGAACATCAAAAACATTGTGTTTGCCACCGATTTGACTGAGGAGCAAGGGGCGATTATTGAGGACGTTAAGAATCTGCAAAAAATGTTTGGTGCAAAACTCCACTTGCTAAAAGTTTTTGAACCAGTGTGGGTGAATGATGACGAGGTGAAGGAAAGGGTGAAGAAATTTGCGGACTATTTTAGGTTAGACAACTATACTATCAATACCTATCACGACGCTGACGAGGCAGAAGGTATTCTGCTTTTTGCAGGTGGCGCCAAAGCAGACTTAATTGCCATGGCTACTCATCCTCGTAAAGGCCTGGTGTCCCTACTTGGCGGGATGATTTCAAAAAATGTAGTCAATCATACCCACATTCCTGTTTGGACAAAAACCATCAATAAGAAGAAGTAGGTGACTAATGAGAACATAAAAGGATATTCCTGCAGGAATATCCTCCTATGTTTTTATTGATAGTTATTTTAATACGCCCAACTCTTTGCCAACTTCCGTAAAGGCAGCAATGGCTTTGTCGAGGTGTTCTTTTTCGTGAACAGCCGAGATCTGTACCCTGATTCTTGCCTTTCCTTTTGGCACAACGGGAAAGTAGAATCCAATTACATAAATGCCTTTATCGAGTAATTTTTGAGCAAACTGCTGCGAAAGAACTGCATCATAAAGCATAATTGGCACAATTGGATGCTCTCCTGCTTTGATGTCGAATCCAGCGGCCGTCATCTTTTCGCGGAAGTATTTTGTATTGGCCTCGAGTTTGTCTCTTAGCGCTGTTGTTTCCGAAAGTAAATCGATCACAGCAATGGAGGCACCGGTTATACTCGGCGCCAGGGTGTTAGAAAACAAGTATGGCCTGGAACGTTGGCGTAACAGCTCGATGATTTCTTTTTTCCCGCTAGTGAAGCCACCTGATGCGCCGCCCAGGGCCTTGCCAAGCGTGCCGGTGATGATCTCGATCCGGCCCATAACACCACGAAACTCATGAGTACCTCTGCCTGTTTTACCCATAAAGCCGGTGGAATGGCATTCATCGATCATGGTGGTCGCGCCATATTTATCAGCCAGGTCACAAATTTCGTCGAGCTTCGCAATCGTGCCGTCCATTGAAAAGACACCGTCTGTGACAATGATTTTGTTTTTGCAACCAGCCGCCGCCTTAAGCTGTTCTTCCAGGTCACTCATATCATTGTTTTTGTACCTAAAGCGTTGGGCTTTACAAAGGCGTACACCGTCGATAATTGACGCATGGTTAAGCTCATCGGAAATGATCGCATCTTCAGGTCCGAAAAGTGGTTCGAATACTCCTCCATTAGCGTCGAAGGCAGCGGCGTAAAGAATGGTGTCTTCCGTGCCGAGAAACTCCGAAATCTTTTTTTCAAGTGTTTTGTGAATATCCTGTGTGCCGCAAATAAACCGCACTGACGACATACCGAAGCCGTGGGAGTCGATGCTCTTTTTGGCTGCTTCCAGTACTTTGGGATGTGCAGATAGCCCTAAATAATTGTTTGCACAAAAGTTAATCACCTCCCTGCCATCCTGGGTTTTGATGTCTGCCCCTTGCGGTGTGGTAATGATTCGCTCGGTTTTGTAAAGTCCGGCCTTTTTGATTTCCTCAAGTTCTGAGGCTAGCTTTTGCTGAAGTGAGTCGTACATATTTTTCTATTCCTTATTTTTTTTGGGTCATATTGAGTTTTGGCTTCATCAATTTAGCTTTCGGCACTTCCGGTTTCGCAGCCTCTTCCTCTGCTTTGAATGGATATTTCCTTCTTGTTTTATTGATAAGAAAAAACTTTTGTGCTGTAAAACTGTCGGGATGCACCTGATCAAAAATTGATTTGAGCTCCATAAAACGATCGGCTTCGCCAAGGGCGAAGGCCTTGGCGTCGATTTTCTTTGTGGTCAGGTACTCTTTAAAAGTCATACAGAAGCTTTGGACAAATATAAGTGCTTTCGGTGGCTACATGAAACTTTTCAAACATGGTCATCATATTCGCCTCGGATAGTTCGAGAAAGCAAAAAGAAAGCGTTTTTGCATGTAGTCAATATTGCTAATTTTGCGGGCACAACATTAACGCCTCAAATTTTACAAATGGGTACGATCCTTATTATCGGTGCATGCGGTCAGCTTGGAACAGAGCTTACGGAATCACTTAGAGCCAGACATGGCAATGACAAAGTAATTGCCACGGATGTGTCGGCACCAAAGGAAAGCTTGCTTTCAGGGCCTTTTGAGTACCTGGATGCTATGGACGGCAACAAAATAGTGGAACTTGTGGCTAAATATAAGGTGAGTCAGATTTACCATTTGGCGGCGGTTCTATCTGCCAAAGGAGAGGCTGACCCGATGTTTGCCTGGAACCTCAATATGAATAGTCTGCTAACAGTGTTGCAGATTGCCAAAGACCATCAACTAGAACGAATATACTGGCCGAGTTCCATTGCGGTGTTTGGCCCTTCGTCACCCATTAACAACACGCCGCAAAACACCATCATGAATCCCAATACCGTCTACGGAATCAGTAAGTTGGCAGGGGAAAGGTGGTGTGAATACTACTTTATGAAATACGGGGTGGATGTGCGAAGCATCAGGTATCCGGGTCTTATTGGCTACAAGGCCAAGCCGGGGGGTGGCACCACCGATTACGCAGTGGACATCTACTATAAGGCAAAGGAAGGCAAAGATTTTAACTGCTTCTTGAGAGAGGACACGCTGTTGCCGATGATGTACATGACTGATGCAGTGGAGGGAACTATTGAGCTGATGGAGGCCGAGTCGTCAAAGATAATGACACGGTCGAGCTATAACCTCAGTGCGATGAGCTTTACACCGAAGGAGATTTACGAATCGATCAAGCAACACCTCCCCACATTTAATATCACCTATGAACCTGACTTCAGGCAGAAAATTGCGGACTCCTGGCCCAATAGTATTGATGACAGCCACGCACGAGCCGATTGGGGCTGGCAGCCAAAATACGACTTGAATCGGATGACTGGAGAGATACTTGAAAACCTTATCCTCGATTAACTATCAACCTATAAGTGGATGAGTATTTTCCTGTTTGAACAGTCACCAGGTAAATGCCGGTTTGCAATGTTTCGGCGAAGGTGGTTGAAACTCGGTTGGAATGGACTTCACTTGTCGTCACCACTCTTCCCTGCATGTCTGACACAGTTATTGTGACGCCGTAAGCAGTGTTCAATAATTCGTCTGGAATGTTAAGTTTCAATTCCGTACCGTTGTTGGGATTGGGGTACATGGCAACGTTGCTGAAATCAGGAGCAACCTCTACTGCAATAGATTCAAATATTTCCGAAGAACCATCAAAGTCAATCGCATTCAAACGATAATAGTTGATGCCAATCTCTGTGTCATTGTCAACAAATGAATATTGGTGACTTTCGGAGCTAAAGCCATTTCCTTTTTCTGTGGCGATTACTTTAAACTCTTTTCCGTCAAATGATCGTTGTATTTCGAAATGATCAAAGTTTTCTTCAGAAGAAGTTTCCCACGATAATTTAACGCCACTTTCTAAATTTATGCCCTTAAAGTAATTGAGAACAATGGGTAGGGGGGTGGCGCCGTTGCCTTGAATGAAGTTGTAAAGGCTAGGATTGCTTGCTTGCAAGGTCGAAGTCGGCTGGTCAACAGCTTCTGCACTGGCATTATTACTTACAGTGCCGTCCACATAAAGTTTTGAACCAGCACCGGGAGTGTAAGTGTCTTGGCCAGAGTTGCTGAACGACATGTCTCCAGTAATAGCTACCACACCGCCGTTGGCTACTGTTATTTGATTAGTAGCTGAGAAGTCACCAAAAACAACTAATAATCCACCTGACTGTACAAAAAAATTGTGCGCTTTATTGGCAAAGGTGAGATTGCCGTACACCACTAGTGTATCGTAAATGTAGAAGTTTTTATTGGAGTTGACGTTGGTAAAACTGAGGCTTCAGCTGGTCGAGATGTAGCCATAGACATTGATATTGTCGTCGATATTTGTTGTTAAAGGGCTTGGCTGACTGTTAGAAACCCAGCTTGTTGCTGTATTCCAATTGCCGGTAAAGTTGTTTTTTGTGGTGAATGTTTGCCCGAAAGTAAAATAGTGGCTAGTGACGGCGACGAATAGAACGATAATGTTTTTCAATAATGTTTTTTTAGCGGTTGAATGTTGTTCCTATTTGATAAGCAAAGTTCACCTAAAGCTTTTAAACTGCAAAAATTCTTGTCGAACGGTGGTGCTGTTGATCGACATTTTTCAATGATTCGTAGAAAAGCGCATTTTCAGAATCAGTATTCTAACCGGGAGAAGCTCAATCAACATGGTTTCTAAGATTTTATTTGCAACAGCATCAAATGTTTAAATAAAGGAAAAGTCCCAAGCGGGAAACCGAAAAATTAAGCGTTTGTTCATCTAGATTAATCTGTGAGATTTTGAACTTTCCCAAAAAAGTAAATTATTTGATGTCGGTATAAGCGTTCGTTTGTACCTTTCAGTAAGCAGAATGGAAACCTATGAGCAGTTATAAAAATATATTAGTAGCACAGGAAGGTGCCGTCAGGACCATCACAATCAACAGACCCGACAAACTCAATGCCCTCAATCAGCTGACTATGGAGGAGCTCCATGCTGCCTTTGTTGATATCAATGATGAGAAAGACCTAAGAGGCGTAATCATTACTGGCGCAGGCGAAAAAGCTTTTGTGGCTGGAGCCGATATCAAAGAGTTTTCTGAAGTGAATGGGCTTAACGGCCGAAAGTTCGCTGAAAAAGGCCAGGAAGTCTTCGGCCTGATTGAAAGTTGCAGTAAGCCTGTAATTGCTGCTGTCAACGGTTTTGCGCTCGGAGGTGGTTGCGAGTTAGCCATGGCATGTCACATGAGGATAGCTTCAGAAAATGCCAAATTTGGGCAGCCAGAGATCAACCTGGGTATCATACCGGGTTATGGTGGAACACAAAGGCTTACACAGCTTGTAGGCAAAGGAAAGGCAATAGAATTGATGCTTACTGGTGATTTGATCCCAGCTTCGGAAGCATTTACATTGGGGCTAGTCAACTATGTAGTTCCGCAGGACCAGCTGATGGAGAAGGTCAATGCATTGATGGGTAAAATTCTCGAAAAGGCACCTCTTGCCGCAGGGATGATCATCGATTGTGTCAACGCAACCTTCAGTTCTGAAGAAAATGGGTATCAAACTGAGGCCAATTCGTTTGCAAGTTGCTGTGGCACACAGGACTTTATTGAAGGCACTACTGCTTTTCTTGAGAAGCGAAAGCCTGTTTTTAAAGGCGAATAGGGTAACTTCGGGCTTTATATGGGCCAACTGAAAAAACTTGCAGGCCAAACTGCCATTTACGGAGTTAGTAGTATAGTAGGGCGCCTGCTCAATTGGCTGCTTACTCCATTTTATACAGGAGTTTTTGAGCCCGGCGAATATGGCCAAATCACGGTTTTGTACGGCTACTCCGCCTTCCTGCTTGTGATATATACCTACGGACTGGAAACCACTTTTTTCCGGTTTTCCACAAAATCCAGTTCACAAGGTCATAATACCTATGGTCAGGTAATGACCATGATTCTTTTGACTACATTATTGTTTACAGGAGTGCTTTGGGTATTTGCCCCTCAAATAGCAGCATTTATTGGGTATCCTGAGCATCCTTCCTGGGTCAAGTGGTTCGCAGCGATTATCGCCATTGACGCTGTTATGTCAATTCCTTTCGCCAAACTTCGGCTCGAGAACCGGCCAATTAAGTTTGCAACCATCAAGGTCCTGATAATTCTTGTAACGATCGCTCTAAACGTATTTTTTTTGGTGGTAGCGCCAATGTCTGTTGCTGGGGAGGGTTTTACATTTTTATCTTCTTCCATCTCTGTATGGTACGATGCTAGTCTTGGTATTGAGTATATTTTCATCGCCAATTTTCTGGGAAGTTTTTTAGTCGTCCCGCTCCTGGCAAAGGAGTTGCTGGCCATCAAATGGGCTTTTGAAGGAGCCATGGCGAAGCAAATCTTAATGTATAGCCTACCTGTCGCTTTAATGGGACTGGCGGGAATTGTGAATGAAACTTTCGGTCGCCTAATGATCAAGTACCTTTTGCCTGAAGGTTTCTACGGAAATGTTGGGGCTGATTATGCGACCGGAATATATGGTGCCTGTTTCAAATTAAGCGTTTTTATGAACCTTGGTATTCAGGCATTTAAATATGCAGCAGAGCCGTTTTTCTTTTCCAGTGCAGGAAATAAAAACTCTCCTGAAGTTTTTAGTAAAGTAATGAAGTGGTTTGTCATCTTTGGTAGCGTAGTGTTTCTTGGGATTTCTGTGAACCTGAATTGGCTCGGGCTTCTACTTCGCCAGTCGGAATACCGCGAAGCACTGTTCATTGTTCCATTTCTTCTCATGGGCTATCTTTTCTTAGGCGTCTACTACAACTTGTCTGTGTGGTACAAGTTGACCGATCAGACCTATTACGGGGCCTATATTGCAATTGTAGGTGGTGTTATCACAATTGTGGGCAATATTATTCTGATTCCGTTGTTAGGCTATTTGGGCAGTGCGATTGTAACTACTTTCACCTTTTTGGTGATGGCTGTTATAAGCTATTATTTAGGAGAGAAGCACTACCCAATACCTTATAAAGTAGCTAATGCTTTGACATACTTGTTGCTTTCCTCTTTTCTTGTCTGGGCATTGTCAAGCGTCAACTTTAGCTCTTTAACTTTTGAGCTATTTGTGGGGAATGCAACAGTGCTGTGTTTTATGGCATTTGTTTTGATCAAGGAAAGAGGAGATTTACCTCGACCTAAGCGTTTTATTTCTTAATTTTGCTGCCTTGTTTCATTTATGAAGGTAAAAATAGTAAATGCGTCGCCCTTTCCTTTGCCGGAATATCAAACGGAACTCTCGGCGGGATTGGACCTAAGGGCAGTTTTGGATGAAAGCATCGTACTTAGTCCCCTTGAGCGGAAGCTGGTGGGTACTGGTTTGTCAATAGAGTTGCCTGCAGGGTTTGAAGCCCAAATTCGCCCTCGAAGTGGCATGGCCTACAAGCAAGGAGTTACTGTTCTTAACTCTCCCGGAACTATTGATGCTGATTACCGAGGCGAATTGAAAGTGCTTTTGGTAAATTTATCTAACGAGAAAGTTGTTGTCGAACACGGAGACCGGGTGGCTCAAATGGTTATCGCCCAACATGCAAAGGTAGATTGGGTACCAAGTGAGGAGTTAAGTCAAACCGTTCGGGGTGCTGGCGGTTATGGTAGTACAGGAAAGAAATAGCCGCTCATCAATTAATCATGTTATCAACACTCAAAAATCACATTTCGACGTATTAATAGTCCCAGCGTCTATTTGGAAAGCAAAAGTATGGTAAAAGCAAATCACATAGGAAAAAGAGTTGTTGTCGGCGGCATATTTGCGCTGCTTCTGACTATTGGCTCTTTTGATTTGCAAGCGCAGGGGAAAAACAAAAAGAAGAAGGGGAAGGACTCAGTACCTAACGAAATTTCTGAGAACGACAGGTTTCAATCTGAATACTATTTTGTGGAAGGCGAAAAGTTCTTTATGCTAGAGGATTACGCCAAGGCATATGAGCTGTTTAGCCTTTCCAATGATATCGACCCAAAGAATCCGGGGGTGCATTACAAAATGGCCCAAATATTGGCTGAATCTGGTGATTTCGAGAAGGCGCTAGAGCATGCTAATGAAACGATCGCCCTCGACAGCCAAAATAAATACTATTTTTTACTCACTGCGGAGATTTACACCAACATGTCAAATTTTCAGGAGGCCGCGAACCTTTATGAAAAAATGATTGCTACGCTCCCTAACAATGAGTCATATCTTTTTGACCTGGCTGCTTTGTATATCTATCAGGATAAGCTGGATAAGGCACTGGACGTATATAATCGGGCCGAGACGTTTTTTGGAGTGCTCGAAGAAATTACCTATCAAAAGCAACAGATTTTTATCCAGCAGGGAAAAATTGACATGGCAATAGCAGAGGGGCAGAAGTTAATTGAAACCTACCCGGAGCAGTCTGACTATAAGCTCACCCTCGCCGAAGTGCTTATTTCAAATCAGAAGGAAGAGGAGGCAATTCCTTACCTGGAAGCTGTACTTCGGGACAATCCGAACAATGCGCAGGCAAGTGTTAGGTTATCTGAGATTTACCGCAAAAGCGGTCAGACTGAGAAAGCGATGGCTTCGTTGCATAATGCCTTCTCGAATCCTGCGTTAAACGTGAGTGCGAAGGTGCAGCTCCTGGCTGGCTACATCGCTCAATTACCAAACCCAGAGCTTGAAGCTGCCGCTAAAGAGCTGGCTGTCGACTTAATCGAAGCCCACCCCGATAATGAAGAAGCGCAGGCCATTTCAGGTGACCTTGAATTCAGATTAGGAAACAAAGAAAAAGCCAAAGGATACTATATAAAGGCCCTGGAGCTTGCCAACGATAATTATAACCTTTGGCAAAATGTAATTTCCATCGAAATGGAGCTTGAGGACTATGAGGCCGCCGCGGCCCATGCTGAGCAAGCCATTGAAGTATTTCCTAACCAGGCATTACTGTACTATTTTGGAGGGACTGCATATTTAGTCAAAAAACAGTATCGCAAAGCAGTTAACAGTCTTGAGTCAGGCAAAAAGCTGGCGACTTCCGACCCTGATCTTGCTGGATTTATTATTGGTCAGCTTGGTGATGCCTACAATGGAATGAAAGAATATGCAAAGTCCGATGCGGCTTACGAAGAAGCATTGGCGATCAATTCGGACAACGATTACGTGCTCAATAACTATAGCTATTACCTATCTCTGCGAAAGGAGCATTTGCAACGAGCACTGGAATTATCCACGAGATTGGTAGAAAAAAACCCTGACAATGGGACTTATCTTGACACGCACGCATGGGTGCTTTATGTGAATGGAGACTACAAGGAATCCAAATACTACCTTGAAAAAGCAATGAAGGATTCTGAGAACCTAAGTGGAACAATCGTTGAACATTATGGTGATGTGCTTTTTCAATTGGGCGAAGTAGATGACGCTGTGGAGCAATGGAAAAAAGCTAAGTCGATGAAAGACACTTCTAAACTAATTGATAAAAAAATTGCCGACCGTAAACTTTATGAAGAATAGATTCCTGTCGCTTGCAGGTTTTTGTTCCCTTTTATTTCTTTTTTCCTGTAATAAGAGTCTGACCCATTTTGATTTTTTGGAGCGGAACAGGCTCGATGTGCAGGAAATTAATTTTGATTATTTCTCTACCAAAACCAAAATTAACTACACAGAAGGGGATACAAAAATTAACGCCAACGCCAATATTAGGATAAGAAAGGACAGCCTTATTTGGTTTTCTCTTACGCCAGCGTTGGGGATTGAGGCAGCTCGTGGTATTATCACCCAGGACTCGTTGGTGGTTATTGACAGGCTTAACAAAGCTTACTATGTATACAGTTATGCTTCATTGAGCGAAAAGTACAATTTCGACATTAGCTACAAATTACTGGAATCCATTATGCTTGGAAATCCTCCAAGTAATATCAGGGAGAATGAGGGCGTGACAAGAGAAGCAGACTATGCACTGGTGAAGCAAAAGCAAGGAGCGATCGATGTTAGCAACTACATATCCACCAATACGTCAAAGCTGGAGAAGCTGGAGATAGTGGATGCGGCTACCACCAATACCCTTAATATTAGCTATAGTGATTTTCAACTAGTCGACGAATTTCATATTTTTCCGTTCCAATCACTTATTTCGCTCGTTTACAATAAGCCTGGAGAGGCAAAGGCTTTTAGTACAAATATTGAAATCGAGCATAACAAAGCGGAAGTGGATGATGGTAAAAAAATGAAGTTTCCGTTTAACATTCCTCAGAAGTATGAGCGGAAGTAGTCGCTTGTCCATTTTCGTATTGCTATTGCTGATTTCTTCAGCACAGTTCTCTTTTTCCCAAAAATCTAAGACTCAGTTAGAAAAGGAAAAGCTCGATAACTTAAAAAGAATCGAAGAAGCTAACTCAATTTTACAGGAGACCGAGACTCAAAAGAAAAGCACCCTGGGTCAGCTCAGCGCCATTTCCAGACAAATTGATGCCAGGGAAATGTTAATCAGGTCCATCAGCGAGGAAATTGATTTATTAGGTACAGATATTGATGAACTCGGCCAGGTTGTAAAAGCGCTGGAAGCTGATTTAAAAGCGCTAAAGCAAGAATATGGCTCGATGATTTATGCCGCTTCAAAATCGAGACATGGGTTTGATCGACTTACCTTCCTATTCTCGGCCCAAACATTTAGTCAATTTATGCGTCGCCTAAGTTATTTGTCGCAGTATGCAGACGCCAGAAAAAAGCAGGCCGTTCAGATAAACAAAGTGGCCCAGGCGCTGAATGGGCAAAAAAAGGAGTTTGAAGGAAAGCGAAAAGAACAGCAACAGTTGTTGGCAAGTCAGGTAGCAGAAAATAAAAGTCTGCTGGCACTTAAGGCCAAGCAAAATTCGGTGATCAAAGACCTGAGCAGTAGAGAAAAGCAGCTTAAAAATGAGCTGGCAAAGAGAAAGCAAGCCATCCAGAAACTTGATAATTTGATCGCTGAGTTAATCAGGGAAGAACTGGCTAAAGAAAGAGCAGCCAAAAGCCCCGTTACAGCCCCACTTATTTCGTCTAATTTTGAAGGAAGCAAGACTAAGCTGCCCTGGCCCGTATCATCGGGGTTTGTTTCCTCCCAATTTGGGCGACATGCCCACCCGGTATTGAAGGGAGTAGAAGTAGATAACCAGGGTATCGATATACAAACCAATCAAAACGAAATTGTTAAATCAGTTTTTGATGGTACAGTGGCTACCGTTGCCTTTGTGCCAGGCATGAACAGTGTGGTAATTATTAAGCATGGTGATTACTATACGTTGTACGCCCGATTGAAAAAAGTGAACGTTAAGAAGGGGCAGACTGTTAAAATTGGAGATATAGTCGGAGAAGTGTTTACCGATACAGATGGGATCTCTGAAATACAGTTTCAGGTTTGGAAAAATAACCAGAAACTTGATCCAGAGAAATGGTTAATGACCAAAAAGTGAAACCTACCGTTCATTAAATATTTCTCTAATGAACCCTTGATCCCAAATTATTCTCTTTAACTTTACGTTATTACCACACACTAAATAATAATATTATGAACACAATTTTTGCCTTTGGGATGCCTGGTGGCTGGGAGTTGATAGTTATCGTGTTCATCGTCCTGATCTTTTTTGGAGCAAAGAAAATTCCTGAACTAGCAAGAGGCCTTGGAAAAGGTATTCGTGAGTTCAAGGATGCTACCAAAGAAATCAAAGATGAGATTCAAGAGGGGGTAAAGGAAGTTAAAGAAGATAAGCCTAAATCTTGAAAACATATAGATCGCTAGCCCAGATTCAGGAGGCGATAGCATCTGGTACTACCACCTGCAGGCAACTCGTTGAACAGTACCTGCAGGTGATTAATAATAAAAGTCACCTCAACGTCTTTCTTGAGGTTTTTGCTGAGGAAGCACTAGCCAAAGCTGATCTGATTGATGAGAAATACAGTGCCGGTAGTCAGGGTAGACTTGCAGGTATGGTTATTAGTCTCAAAGATGTGCTTTGTTACAAAGACCATAAGCTTCAGGCAGGCAGCCGTATTCTAGAGGGATTCGTTTCTCAGTTTACTGGTACTGCGGTACAGCGTCTGATCGACGAAGATGCAATCATTATAGGTAGAACCAATTGCGACGAATTTGCAATGGGATCGTCTTCTGAAAACTCTGCTTATGGACCTGTAGTCAATGATGCCGGAGATAAGAGGGTTCCTGGGGGTTCCTCAGGAGGTTCGGCTGTCTCAGTTCAGTCTGATATGTGCCTGGTTTCGCTAGGCACAGACACTGGTGGCTCTGTTCGTCAGCCAGCGTCTTTTTGTGGCATTGTCGGCTATAAGCCAACCTATTCCAGAATTTCACGGTATGGCCTTTTGGCCTACGCAAGTTCTTTCGATACCGTAGGCACGTTTGCTCATTCTATTGAGGATACTGCTCTGGTATTGGAAATAATGGCTGGTCAGGATGAATATGATAGTACGGTTTCTCGTGAACCGGTATTACCTTACTCATCACTGCTGACCAATAACAAAAAATATAAGATTGCCTATTTGAAGGACCCTCTCGAATCACCCGAGATAAGTCCATCGGTCAAAAATGCTACGGAGGATGCCATTCAGTGGCTGAAGTCTGATGGCCACAAAGTGGAGCCGGTTGATTTTCACTACCTCGACTATGTGCTGCCCACCTACTATATTTTAACAACTGCCGAAGCCAGCTCAAACCTTTCGCGGTACGATGGCGTCAAATACGGTTACCGCAGCCAGGATCATACGAACCTTGAGACCATGTACAAAAAGTCGAGGTCGGAGGCATTCGGTAAAGAGGTTCAAAGAAGAATTTTGCTGGGCACATTTGTATTAAGTGCCAGCTACTACGACGCTTTCTATACCAAGGCATTGAAAGCAAGAAAATTGATTCAACAAGCAACTAGAGAAATACTTAAGGAGTACGATTTTATTATTTTACCAACATCCCCGACAGTAGCATTCAAATTGGGTGAACACACAAAAAATCCTTTGGAAATGTACCTTGCAGACCTCTTCACCGTGCAGGCGTCAGTGGCTGGTGTGCCAGCCATTTCGATTCCCTACGGAAGCGATGAAGAAGGAATGCCCATTGGTTTACAATTGATTGCGGATGCCTTTCAGGAGGAAAAGCTTTTGGCTTTTTCCAAGCATATTCTGGAGTGCAAAGCGGAGGTGTAAAAATATTTGTATGAAAAAGCTATTGACCTTTGTCTGTGGAGTTGCTATCGCTTCGACGAGTTTTGCCAGACAGGATGATGTCGAATTCGGGCTCGTTGAATCTGACAGCCTGATGTTTGATGTAGTCGATTCCAGAACGATTCTTCCTTACGATTTTGCTCCAGATTTTACCTATGAAATGGTGGAAGAAAGGCTGGTAAATCTGAATTCGGCAGTGCCTTTGCAGTTAAACGACAGAGTATTTTCCTTCATCGACTATTTCTCAGTAAGGAACCGCGATTATATGCGGACCGTGCAACAAAAGGCAGAAGTTTACTTTCCAATTTTTGAAAAATACCTTAGGCAATATGGCCTTCCTGAGGAACTGAAATACCTCTCAGTGGTTGAGTCAGGATTAAGAACAAACGCTGTTTCGAGGGTAGGCGCCGGAGGTTTATGGCAGTTCATGCCAGCCACAGGTCGTTTTTTTAAACTTCATCAGGATTGGTATATCGATGAAAGAATGGATCCGGAAAAGGCAACTGAGGCTGCCTGTAAATACCTCAAGCAGCTTTATGGCATGTTTGGCGATTGGGATTTAGCGCTTGCTGCTTACAATTCTGGTCCTGGTAACGTAAGAAAGGCAATTCGGAGATCTGGCTATAAGAAGACATTCTGGGACGTTTATCGCTATTTACCTCGCGAGACTCGCTCATATGTGCCTCAGTTTATTGCCATTTTGTATACCATGGAGTTTAACGACTTTCATAACCTGTTCCCTGCTGAAACAGAGTACATGATGGCCTATGACACGGTCATGATCGACCAGTACCTGCACATTGAGACTTTTGCGAACTTAACTGGCGTTTGCACCGAAGATATTTTAAAACTGAATCCGCACCTTATAAGAGGTGTGATCCCAGAAACAGTAAGCAACTATCCTTTGCGTATACCGGCCGACAAGATGGAATTTGTCTATCAGAACATGGAGTTTTTGTTAGACTCCGCAGGTAAGGTAGGAAAAGAGCACCTCGAGAGACTGGCAAAAGATATGCCCGGAAGCACCTACGGAAGGGAAAACATTCGCTATCGGGTTCGTTCTGGTGATGTATTAGGAACCATTGCCCAGCGCTATCATGTACGTGTAACAGATCTTCGGGAGTGGAATAGGCTGTCGGGAAACATGATACGTGTTGGTCAGACCCTCAATATTTGGGTACTACCAAATTATCAATCGAAGCCTAATTTGTATACACCTGCCACTACTATTGCGAAAGCACCAACACCCCGGCCCGCCTTGACTGCTTCTGTCGGGGCAGATGGGTCAAAGTATCACACGGTCCAATCCGGAGATACGCTTTGGGACATTTCTAAATTGTATGGTAATGTGTCCGTTGAGAAAATAAAGAAGCTTAATAATCTAAGTACAAGCCGGATAAACGTAGGGCAAAAGCTTTTGATAGAGTAAAATAGTATCAACGAAAGCTTATAATTGTTAATTTAGAGGGCCGCAAGGCCCTCGCGAATTTTAAACAGAATACCTCGATGAATTACAGCTATAGACTATCCTTCCCATGTCTGATTTTAGCGCTTTTCCTGGCCTCCTGTGGGTCTGACGAAAAAGGGAGCAAAAAAAATACTTCTCTTTTACAAGTAGCGCGAGGTGATGCGGCAGAAATAATTCTTGTGATGGACAGTGCACAGTGGAACGGTCCCCTGGGTACTGAAATAAAGAAAACTTTTGAAGTGCCGATTCCTGGATTGAATATGCCTGAGCCTGTTTTCGACTTGAAACATGTAGCGCCAAGGTCATTGAACGGGGTATTGAAAAGTGCTAAAAACATGATTTTCGTAACCACCTTGAATAATAATACCAGGGCAGGTAAAATCATGAAAAGCTACTATACGCCTGAGTCGTTGTCGAAGATTCAAACCGACGAGAACCTATTTTACTTCACCAGGAAAGACAATTATGCACGTGGGCAGGAAATCCTTTACCTTTTTGGTAAAGATGACGAAACGCTTATTCGGAAACTTAGGGAAAATGGCGACATTCTCAGGCAGTACTTTGAAGACATAGAAAGTAAACGATTACAGGCAGAGCTATTCAAAATTCAAGAAAAGGATTTGGCCGAGGTACTGCAGGATAGGCACAATTTCAAGATAAAAATCCCTTATGGCTACGAGTTAGCGCAAGACAAAGGAAATTTTGTTTGGCTGAGGTCGCTTGACCTGGAGATAGATAAAACAATATTTGTTTATTACGAGCCATATACCAACCAGGAAGTGTTCAAGGACATAATAGCCCTTCGCTCCAGGATCACGGAAAAATATTTGAGGGATATCGAAAGAGATGATATTTATATCACTTATCAGGATGTAGCTGAAGTACCAATCGTTACCAAAGAAGTTAACTTCAACGGAAGTTTTGCGGTGGAAACCAGGGGCCTTTGGAAAACGAGCGACTCCACAAATGGAGGTCCTTTCATTAGCTACGCTTTTGTTGATCAGGCCCTCAACAGACTGTATTATATAGAAGGATATGTTTATGCACCTTCTAAAAGCAAAAAGAAGGATTTTATTAGAGAGTTTCAAGCTATTTTAAAGTCTTTTGAGCCTGCTCAAGCAGAGGCATCGACCGCTGGTCGTTGATTGTGTTTTCACAGGGCCTCTGTTAGCTTTGTTTATTAACCCACTATACTGATACCACACTTTTATGGCTATTAAAATACGCAAGGAGGATGCCCTTGAATACCATTCTTCCAGCCCTGCAGGGAAAATTGAAGTCCGTCCAACTAAAATGATGAGCAGCCAGGTAGACCTGGCGCTTGCTTATTCCCCCGGGGTAGCCGAGCCCTGTAAGGAGATTGCTAAAAATAAAGACGACGTATACAAATACACAGCCAAGGGGAACCTGGTTGGTGTGATTTCTAATGGAACTGCAGTGCTAGGTCTGGGCAATATCGGCCCTGAAGCAAGTAAGCCTGTTATGGAGGGCAAGGGCGTTCTATTCAAGAAATTTGCAGGTATCGACGTGTTTGATATTGAAATCGACGAGGAAGACCCTGATAAATTTATTGAAATAGTCAGAGCCCTCGAACCCACTTTTGGCGGCATTAACCTCGAGGACATAAAAGCCCCCGAAAGTTTCAAGATTGAAAAGGAGCTGCGGCAAAAAATGCAAATCCCCGTCATGCACGACGACCAACATGGTACTGCCATTATTTCAAGTGCAGCACTATTGAACGCCTTGATTGTCGTCGATAAAAAGATAGAGGAACTCAAAATAGTGGTCAATGGGGCAGGGGGTGCTGCGATGGCCTGCACCGATCTTTATGTAGAACTTGGCGCCCGTAAGGAAAACATCATCATGCTCGATAGCAAAGGTGTGCTTAGAAAGGATAAAATTGATCCTGAGTCGATGAAGGCCCGCTATGCGACCGATAAAAAGATAGACACGCTTGATGAGGCCATTGTTGGTGCCGATATGTTCCTCGGCCTTTCAACTGCCGATGTGTTTACTCCAGATATGCTCAAAAAGATGGCAGATAAGCCCATCGTATTCGCATTGGCCAACCCTGACCCTGAGATTCCATATCAGCAAGCCATGGACACAAGGTCAGATATTGTGATGGCTACTGGCCGCTCTGATCATCCCAATCAGGTCAACAATGTATTAGGGTTTCCTTATATATTTCGTGGTGCACTGGACGTGCGGGCAACAGCCATTAATGAAGCCATGAAATTGGCCGCCGTGAAAGCACTGGCAGAGCTGACCAAAGAGCCAGTTCCCGACATGGTACTAAAGGCATATGGCAATAAGCCCATCACTTTTGGCAGCGAATACCTGATTCCCAAGCCTTTGGACCCCCGATTGATCACTACAATTTCACCTGCCGTAGCAAAGGCAGCGATGGATTCCGGCGTAGCACGGATTAATATTGAAGATTGGGATGCTTACAAAGTGGAGCTGCAGAGCCGGATAGGCATTGATCAACGATTGATGTCCAGGGTTATTTCCAGAGCAAGGCGTGCGCCTAAGCGTGTAGTGTTTGCCGAGGCAGATCACCCTAAGATTCTCAAAGCGGCACAAATGGTCATCGACGAAGGAATCGGGCATCCAATTCTTCTTGGAAGCAGAGTCAAAATTGAAGCGCTGTTGGTAGAACACAAACTCGATTTGGGCGATACACCGATTATAGACCCCTATATCGAAGAACAAACCAGACATAGTTATGCTGAGAAGCTTTATGAGAAACGGAAGCGCAAAGGAGTTACGTTGCTAAATGCACGTAGACTTATGTACGACAGAAATTATTTTGGTGCGATGATGGTGGAAACCGGTGCGGCCGATGCGTTGATTTCCGGTTTGACCAACGACTACCCGAAAACAATCCTCCCGGCCTTACATATTATTGGTGTAGAGGAAGGTATCAATCGGGTGGCAGGCATGTATATCATCAGTAATACCAAAGGAACTTACTTTTTTGCCGACACGACTGTTAACCTTAATCCTACAGCTGAAGAGTTGGTAGAAATAATTGGACTTTCAGCCAGGGCAGTCAGGTATTTTGATTACGAACCCAAGGTGGCCGTATTGTCTTACTCAAACTTTGGTAGCTCAAGAGGCGGAATACCGGAGAAAACAAGGAAAGCCGTTGAACTAGCCAAGAAAAAGTATCCGGAATTAGTGATCGATGGAGAATTGCAGGCTAATGTTGCGCTAAATCCTGAGCTGTTGAGTGAGGTATATCCTTTTTCTTCTTTGAACGGGCAACCGGCCAACACGCTTATTTTTCCAGACCTTGCATCCGGTAATATTGCCTACAAGTTGTTGATGGAGCTTGGTGGTGCTGAGGCTATTGGACCGATTCTGGTTGGAATGAACAAAGCCGTGCATGTATTGCAGGTAGGTAGTTCAATCAGAGAAATATTTAATATGGTAGCCATCGCGGTGATAGATGCACAATCTCAAGCCGCAAAAGCCAAACAATAGAATGATAACATACCTGAGAGGCAAGTATATTGAGAAGGAGCCTAATCATGCTGTAGTAGAAGTAAATGGCATTGGATATGAAGTAAGAATTTCTCTTAACACATTCAGCCAGATAAAGAACCTCGAAAATGGGGTTCTCCAGACCCATCTTCAGGTAAAGGAAGATGCGCACATACTGTATGGTTTTGGCGAAATGCAGGAAAAGCAAAGATTCCTTGACTTGATCTCTATCAATGGCGTTGGGCCTGGCACGGCGTTAATGATTCTTTCATCGCTGACCCCCTCTGAAATTCACGAAGCGATCGTGAATGAGGATGTTAATTTGATTCAAAGGGTGAAGGGAGTTGGTGCAAAAACAGCCCAAAGGATCATCCTGGAATTGAAAGACAAGCTTAGGAAGGAAGATGTCTTTGAAAAATCTCCTTCCGGCACGGGCGTCAGAAGCAATAGTTTGAAAAATGAAGCGTTATCAGCTTTGCTGGTTTTAGGCTTTCCTAAGGCGCAAGCAGAAAAAAATATCGATCAGATCATCAAAGAAAAGGGTGGCGAGATTACTTTAGAAGAGTTGATCAGATTGGCCTTAAAAAATTCCAGATAATTTTTTACCATTAACGTTTGAGGAGGAGATTTTTAAATACTACTCTAATACTCTTGTGTATTTCGCTCGTGCTTAGCGCTTTACTTGCTAATGCTGAGCGCTCATTTTTTCTATTGGAGGATTTGGACAAGTATCTTCTCTTCATGCAAGACACCATTCCAGATTCATTACGAGGGCCGTATCTGCCATCAAAAACCCCTACATACGAGCCAGTTGATAGGTTTGGCGATCCTTTTTCCAACAGAATAAGCCCTTCGCCTCTACAACTTCAAAATCCATCGAGCATGACACTCGATGCAGAAATTGATACCTCCATGAATTACACGATTTATGAGCGTATAGGCGACATAAATTACCGACCCACTACCACCATGACATTCGAAGAGTTTAGTAAATGGAAGGAGGAAGAAATGCTTCGGGAGTATTGGCGTAGTCGATCACGTGGTTTAGATGGAGAGAGTGCTGTAAGTGGTCGGCGGCTCATTCCAAAGTTATATACCAGTCCGCTGATCGATCGGATTTTTGGTGGTAGTTATGTGGATATCCAACCCAATGGCTTCGTTACACTCGATTTTGGGGGTAGGTGGCAGAGAATCGACAATCCGGCTATACCTATCCGGCAACAGAGAAACGGTGGCTTTGAATTCAATCAGCAAATAAGCCTTAACCTGGTGGGCAAGGTAGGAGACAAACTGGCTATCACTGCCAACTTTGATAACAATAACTCCTTTGATTTTCAGAACAACCTGAAAATGGACTATACCGGTTACGAAGAGGACATCATAAAAAAAATTGAAGTTGGTAATGTAAGTATGCCGATAAGTAACAGCCTGATTTCTGGTGGGCAGAGTTTATTCGGTGTAAAAACCCAGCTTCAGTTCGGAAAGCTATTTGTAACAAGTGTGGTTTCGCGGCAGCAAGGAAGAAACGATGTTATTACACTGGAAAGTGGGTTTCAAGGGCGCGAATTCGAAGTGCGGGGTTCGGAATACGATGACAACCGACACTTTTTCCTGGGACACTTTTTCAGAGACAATTACGAGCGATGGTTGGGGAGTCTTCCACAGGTAATTTCTGGCGTGAACGTAACAAGGGTTGAGATTTACGTTCTAAGGCGAAATGGAGATACGCAGACCCTAAGAAGTTTGCTGGCGTTTCAGGACCTTGGAGAAAGTGATAAAGCGTATCGGAAGGATAATCCTGGTTTGAGCCCACTTCAAACCAATTATCCATCCAGCAACGATGCAAATGGTCTTTTTAATTCGTTGAAGGCAAATAATTCTATCAGAGACCCAAATTTGGTCGATGATATTATGGAATCAAATTACAACTTTCAGAACTCACTCGATTATGTAAAAATTACCTCTGCCCGAAGATTGGATGAAAAGGAATTTGTATTGAATAAGCAGCTAGGTTACATCTCGCTGCTAAGAAAGCTTCAAAACGATGAAGTACTGGCCGTAGCTTACGAATACACTTACAATGGCCGGACTTTTAAAGTGGGTGAACTGATGGAAGATTATCAGAATTTGTCTGAAAATGAGCTGCTTATTCTTAAAATGCTCCGCCCCAATAAAATCAATACAGCAACGCCTACCTGGGATTTGATGATGAAAAACATCTATAATTTAAATGCCAGCCAGGTAGACAGAGAAGGGTTTACTTTACGAATACATTACCGGGACGACCTTACTGGTATAGACAACCCCAGCTTACACGAAGGTGCCCTTACAAAAGATCAGCCACTCATTCATTTACTTAAACTTGATCAACTGAATCCTAACAACGACCCACAGCGGGATGGTAATTTTGACTATATCGAAGGGGTAACGATTGACCCGAGGAATGGAACGATCATCTTCCCGGTATTGGAACCTTTTGGCCGAACGCTGAAATCATATTTTGACCCAATCAATGAGCAAAACCTGATACAAAAGTACTCTTACGATACGCTCTATCGAACCACAAAGGCCGACGCTGAACAGGTATCGTCGAAAAATAAGTTTTTCATATTGGGTAAGTTTCAGGCAGGAGCTTCTAACGAGATTGTGTTACCTGGTATTAGTATTTCTCCCAATTCAGTGGTGGTAACGGCTGGCAACACATTGCTTACCGAAGGGCTCGATTATACTGTTGACTATAATTTGGGTAGGGTAAGAATTATCAATGAGGGGATTCTCAACTCAGGCAAGCAGATAAATATTTCTTACGAAAAGGCCGACGTCTTTAATTTTCAAACACGGTGGCTCACTGGAACAAGGTTTGACTACAAACTGACCGAGAACCTTAATTTAGGAGCTACCTGGCTTCACCTGAATGAACGACCAGGAGGAATTACCCGATACAGTGTAGGAAATGAGCCCACAAAGAACTCATTGTATGGCTTCGATATCAACTGGAGCAAGGATTCGAGGTTTTTGACAAAAATGGTTGACGCCTTGCCTTTTGTGGATACAAAAGAACCTTCTAAAATCACGTTTTCAGGTGAGGTAGCGCAAATCAACCCCGGCACCTCTAATGAAGTAGGAGGGCAGGGTACTTCGTATATTGACGATTTTGAGTCTGCAGTCACCCCTTTCAACATGGGGAACTTTCAGGCCTGGAAATTGGGTACAACTCCGCAAACTCAGACAAATCGATTTGACCTTTCTTCACAGAGTGGCGATAAGTTGGGGGTAGCTTTCAAACGAGCGAAAATTGCCTGGTATACCATCGACAATGTTTTCTATCGAAATGGGGGGCCTAATGCTCCCCCGAACATAACAGAGGAAGATAAGAATAATCACTACATAGCCGGTATCGTACCTCAGGAGATTTACCAGCAAAGAAATCGTAACATCGTCAATACCAACGAGCCGATCTTTGATATTGCCTATTTCCCCTCAGAAAGAGGACAGTACAATTACAATCCGGACCTTACTACAGATGGTCTTCTTAAGAACCCAGAAAGTAACTGGGGCGGTATTACCCGGGCCATCACTTCTGATGTTGACTTTGATAAAACTAATATTGAATACATCGAATTCTGGATGCTGGACCCCTTTTTGGAGGGGGACAACGGGCGTGTACTCGATGGTCTATTCAATCAACCCAACACAACCGGCGGAGAGCTGGTGTTTAACCTTGGAAGTGTTTCTGAGGATTTGATAAAAGATGGTCTTCATGGATTCGAAAATGGCCTTCCAACTGATGGAGGCAACACTAAAACGACAACAACAGAATGGGGTAAGGTAACGGAGCAACAATACCTTACTGACTATTTTGACAATAGAGCTTCAGCAAGACCAAACCAGGATGTTGGGCTTGATGGCCTGAAAAATTCAGAGGAGGCGACCTTTTTCAACGATCGTTTCTTAAGTAAACTGCAAGTGTCGGGTACTGCCAGAAATGCGATTCAGGAAGACCCTTCAGCCGACAATTTTCAATATTACCTCGGGGCTGAGCAGGATGCGAGAGATGCCAAAATTCTTGAACGATACAAAAATTACAATGGAATGGACGGCAATACCCCCATTTCTACAGGCACTGATAATTTCACCCCACTTGGTAGCAATTTTCCTGAAAATGAAGACCTTAACAAAGACAACACCATTAGTGAGCTAGAAGAATATTACGAGTACAAAGTGGACCTCAAAAAGGGGCAATTAGAAGTAGGGAAGGGATATGTTGTAGATAGAGTAGTAAGTGCACAAGGGGAACGAGCCTGGTACCTGTTTCGTATCCCGGTGCGCAATCCAGATAGGATCCAGGGTGATATTGCTGGCTTCAAGAGCATCAAGTACATAAGAATGTACCTTACAGGCTGGCGCCAGCCTGTCGTTCTTCGAATGGCTAAATTTCAGCTGGTAGGTAGCCAATGGCGCAAATATGCTGAAAGCCTTTACGACAGGAGTTATAATGAAGTGCCGGAGCAGTATTCTTCTGATTTTACTGTTTCGGTTGTAAGTATTGAGGAGAACAGCAAGGCAAGCGAAGGAAAGTCACCTTATGTGTTGCCTCCCGGGATCAATCGAGACAGGGATAACACCACAGTTATACAGCGGGAAGTGAACGAGCAGTCCATTCAGGTATGCGTCGATAACCTGGAGGATCGGGACTCGAGGGCCATCTTTAAGAATGTAAGCTTCGACCTCATCAATTATGGTAGAATAAAAATGTTTCTGCATGCTGAGGGAAATGGGCTTAGCGATGATGAAACGTCTGGCTTTATCAGGTTTGGTACTGACTTCGACCAAAACTACTATGAGGTTGAGGTGCCTCTGAAAGTGACGCCCCCGAATACAGATGGTGTAATTGGCGAAGCACTACAGCGAATTGTTTGGCCAGAGGAAAATGAAATTGACATTACCTTTAACGAGCTTTATGCCGTAAAGTCTGCACGGAACAGGGCTAAATTCAATGTTGAATTGCCCTATACCGAAGTGGTGGGCAAGTACAAAGTAACCATCGTTGGTAGACCCGACATGAGCTCGGTGCTTACCATGATGATTGGCGTGAAAAACCCAGAGTCGCCCGACCAGCAACCCAAGTCGGTATGTATGTGGGCCAACGAACTAAGGGTGACAGACTTTGACAATACCAAGGGTTGGGCAGCGAATACCCGAATAAATGCTCAATTGGCTGATTTTGCCAATATTTCAGGTTCGGCCAGAATAACCACAGTTGGATTTGGCGGTATTCAACAGCGGATTTCTGAAAGAACCAGGGAAGAAACAATTAGCTATGATGTGTCCGCAAATGTGAATGTGGACAAACTACTGCCAGGAAATACTGGCATCAAGGTGCCAATGTTTGTGAGCTATGAAAATTCAGTGGCCACTCCAAAATGGGATCCACTTGATCCTGATATTCCACTGGAAGCCTCTTTGTTGAGTTTGGACAATGAGGAAGACAAAGATAATTACAGAGGCATTGTAGAGGAACGAGCGACCCGACGAAGTCTTAATTTCACCAACGTAAGAAAAGAACGAGTGAACCCCGAGGCACGGCAAGATTTTTATGACATCGAGAATTTTGCTGTTAACTATTCTTACAGTGATGTGGCCACCAGCAATGTAAACACTGAAAGCTATTTGCTGAAGAACTACCGAGGAGGCGTTGGCTACAATTATTCCACGCAGGGTCTCGTGATTGAGCCGTTTAAAAATTCTGAATCCTTGACAAGTCCATACCTGAAATTCATCAAGGATATTAATATTTCACCCCTCCCCAATAATATATCCATAAGAGGTGACCTGGAGCGTCGTTTTGCCCGCACACAGCTGAGGAACGCCAATCTCACAACAGTTGGCCTTGATCCTTTTTATGAGAAGTATTTCACTTTCAATAGGGCATATAGTGTCAGGTGGAGTGTGTTCAAAAGCCTTACACTCGACTACAACGCCAGGGCCAGGGCAATTATTGATGAACCGGAAGGAGATGTTAGCACACAGGCTGCCAGAGACTCTATCTGGACGAATCTGAAAAACCTTGGTCGAATGAAGAACTTTGACCAAAATGCCAGCGCTAACTATAGGTTGCCTTTTGACAAGTTCCCGGTTACGGATTGGGTAAGTGCTGATTTGCGATATGCAGTTGGGTATACCTGGACAGCAGGCTCAGTAACACAGGCAGATACCTTAGGTAACCTTATTCAAAATACCCGGGAAAGAGCACTGAATGGAAAAATAGACCTGCTTGGCCTCTATAACAAAGTGCCCTATTTAAAAGAAGTAAACGCCCCACCACGACGACGCCCCGCGACAACCGCTGCGAGAGGTCCACGCACAAAGGTAGATACTACGGAGGCTAAACGATCGGAAAACAAGGCTGTAAAGGGTTTCTTGAGATTATTGATGTCGCTAAGGTCGATCAATGGTACCTATAGCATAAGGGAGGGAACGATGCTCCCAGGCTTCAGACCCCGGGTTTATTTGTTTGGCCTTGATAGTGGTTTCAATGCGCCTGGTACCGATTTTATCTTCGGAAGTCAAGACCCAACAATCAGGTATCGGGCAGCAGAGAACGGGTGGATTGCTAAAAGCACCTCGCTCACAGCTCCTTTTGTGCAAAACAACACGACTGATCTACAGTTGCGAGCTAATATTGAACCATTCACCGATCTCAAAATACAGTTGGATGCCAAGAAAACCGTGACAGGCAACTTCCAGGAAATTTATCGTTTCGACGACCAGATTGATGATTTCAGGTCCCTTACTCCTTCACGATCAGGTAGCTACAATATTTCGATCCTTACTATTAACACTGCTTTTATTAAAGATGACACAGCAAATAATTCAGCAGTGTTTAAAGAGTTTGAAAATAACCGGGCAATATTCAAGCAGCGCCTTGATGGGTCAAATGGAGCAGGTGAATATGCAATTAACTCACAAGATGTACTTATTCCGGCTTTTCTGGCGGCTTATTCAGGGCAATCTGCGAATGATGCCAGTTTATCACCTTTCCCGAAAATACCAATACCCAACTGGAGGGTCGATTATGCTGGGCTTTCAAGAATTCCCAAACTTGCACAAGTTTTTTCGTCGATCAACCTGACGCATGCTTACACATCGTCGCTAAGTATTAACAGTTTCAACAATACATTGAGTTATACAGATTCTCTTTCACCATTGAACTCCGACAATTTTGATCTTACCAACCGGATAGAAGATTATCCGATGGCTTCATTGAATGGCGAAAATGGTTTGATTCCGATATATGTAATGGGGCAGGTACTTGTTTCAGAACGGTTTGCTCCATTTTTGGGGATCAATATCAGAACGAAGTCAAGGGTGACTGCGAGAATTGAATACAAGAAGGAAAGAAATCTTGCATTAAACCTGTCGAATAGCCAGGTGACGGAGCTAAGAAGTAATGATGTTACACTGGATTATGGGGTAACTAAATCTGACTACCAATTGCCGTTTAAGGTGCAAGGCCGTACAGTCACCCTCAAAAACGACGTCACTTTCCGTGTGGCATTCACCGTAAGGGATACACGAACTTTGCAACGGAAGATTGATGATGAACCAACAATCACTGCGGGCAATATTAATTACCAGATTCGTCCAACCGTGAGTTATATGCTGAATGATCAACTGAATCTTCAATTATATTTTGAACGCAACCTTAATCAACCAAGAATTTCGAGCTCATTCAAACGAGTGACGACAGCTTTCGGTGTGCAGCTAAGATTTAGTTTGGCTCAATAATTTTCTCTAAAAACAAAAGAGTGTATTTTTACCAACCATTTAATAAACGAAACAATTCATGAATATTCCTGAGAATTTGCTTTACACCAAAGACCACGAGTGGGTTAAAATTGATGGAGACACCGCCACAGTAGGTGTTACGGATTTTGCCCAAGGTGAGCTAGGCGACATCGTATATGTTGAAATAGAGAAAGAAGGTGACGATGTAGATATGGGCGATGTTTTTGGTACTGTGGAAGCAGTAAAAACTGTCTCAGATCTTTTCATGCCACTAGGTGGGGAAGTAGCTGAAGTGAATCCTTCTTTGGAGGCTCAGCCAGAACTTGTCAACAGCGATCCATACGGTGAGGGTTGGATGATCAAGATAAAAGTGGCAGATCTATCGCAGAAAGATGATTTATTGTCTGCTTCGGCCTATAAAGAGTTGATAGGGCAGTAAGTGTGCTAAAACTTTTCCAAAGCCTTAAATACATTTGGGTCGGGTTTATTCTTTATCTGACCCTTAGGCAGGGTGGCGGCGAAAGCTTGTTCGAATTCTTAAAGTACCCCGGTGTCGACAAAATAGGACACTTTGGACTTTTTTTTATTTGGGCACTACTTTTCTTTCCTGAACTGTTTATACCAGCAGAAGTTGGCAAGGAAAACCCTGTAAAGTTTTGGTTTGTTGCAACTAATTCTTTAGTTTTAGGTATATTGATAGAGGTAGCACAATATTATATCCCGGGAAGGAGTTCTGAAGTTATGGACCTTGTTGCGGATGTACTTGGATCGGTGATTGCCCTTGCGGCAGTAAAAATTGTACGACTAAGAAAATCTAATTTGAATTAATTATCTTAATCGTTACATTTGAAATTACTACTTAGAGATTAACTAACTATTAAATCATTTTCAATGGAGGCCAAAAAAACCGAAAAAGCAGATCTTGACAGAAAGACTGGTCTGTTTTTCAACATAGGCCTGGCTGTCAGCTTACTGCTAGTCATAACAGCTTTCGAATGGAGGTTTTATGATGATGGTAATCTAGTGGACCTTGGTCAGGTTGATGATAATTTTGAAGACTTAATGGAGATTCCTCCTACCGAGCAGCCACCACCACCACCACCGGTGATTCAGCAGCCTGAAATCATTGAGGTGCCCGATGAAGAGGAAATCGAAGAAGAGATCGAAGTAAATCTTGACGTGGAAATCACTGAAACAACGGTAATCGAGGATGTAGTTTTCGAAGATGCTCCGGAAGAGGAAGTTGCCGACGAAATCTTTACAATTGTTGAAGACCAACCTGAACCTGCCGGAGGTATGGCGGCATTCTACGCATATGTTGGAAAGAACATGAAATACCCTAACCAAGCCAGAAGAATGGGCGTGGAGGGAAAGGTGTTTGTTCAGTTTGTAGTTGATAAAGACGGCAGTATCACTGAAGTTCAAGCCATCAAAGGTATTGGAGCTGGCTGTGATGAAGAAGCTGTTAGGGTTATACAGGAAGCTGCCAAGTGGAAGCCTGGTAAGCAGCGTGGACGGCCAGTGAAGGTAAGGATGATCCTTCCGATTACATTCAAACTTGGTTAATTGATATTGATATAGCGTTGAAAGCCCCTGATGAAGGGGCTTTTTTTATGACCAAAATCACCGAAATGAGCTTTTTTTTATCATAACATGTTTTCATTTTTTTTTGGATTTTAGTTTGAGATGTTTGGCAGACGGCTCAACACATTAACTCCGAAGACCATGAAAATTGTATCTCAAATCTCAGAAAAGCCACGAACCGCTCAGCATGTTCGGCAAGGTGCAGTAGATACTCCTGAATCATTTTTTAATACGTCGGTATCGGGCGAGGCCCTTGTGCGAAGGCACAAGCAGGCGGCAGTACTAGGAGAGTTATTGCTTATTAAGCAAGGGAAAGCAGCGAGGGACCATGACTTAAGCTTTTTGCTATTTGGACTTGGATTGGTATTGTCTCTGTTGATGGTCATCGTAGTGTTTGAGTGGAATTTTGACACAAGTGAGGATCAGATCGAATTGAATGCTGGAACAGGTGAAGAGTTTGAGTCTTTGATTGAGATTCCACCTACTATTCAGCCTCCTCCGCCTCCCCCACAAAGTCAGCAAGTAATAATTACCGTTGTCAATGATGAAATTGAGCTCGATGAAGTTGTGTTTGACATAGATGTAGAAACCACTGAGGAGATGAGGGTATCTGATCCTTTGCCCGAAGGCTTAATGGAAGAGTTGCCTGAAGAAGAAGTTGAGGAAGTTTTTTTAATTGTTGAGACTATGCCAGCCCCTAAGGGCGGCTTGCAAGAATTCTATAAGTATTTAAGTGACAATATTCGCTATCCTGCTGCTGCGAAAAGGCAGAATATTTCAGGTCGTGTGTATGCTCAGTTTATTGTCGAAAACGATGGTGCCATTTCAAATATTCAATTGATAAAGGGTATTGGCGGTGGGTGTGATGAGGAGGCCATCAGGGTTTTGCAAGGTGCTCCGAAGTGGAATCCAGGCAAACAAAGAGGTATTCCGGTAAAAGTAAGAATGACAATTCCTATATACTTTACCCTGATAGACTGATTTCCATCTATGAAGCTAGAGAATATTTAAGAGCTGCTCTTTTATTTTCTCTAGCTCTTCTTTCATCTCAATGACCAGGCGTTGCACCACTGCGTCGTTTGCTTTCGACCCGATTGTATTGATTTCTCTACCCATTTCCTGAGCGATAAACCCAAGTTTTTTGCCGTTGGATTCAGGGCTTCCTAATGCTTCGGTAAAGAAATTGAGGTGGCTTTCCAACCTGACTTTTTCTTCAGCTATGTCCAGCTTTTCTATGTAGAAGATTAATTCTTGTTCGAACCTGTTTTGGTCTACCTTCTCCTTGCCTACCATTTCGGCCAGGTTCTTTTCAATCCGATCCTTGATACTTTTGATTCGTTCAGGATCTCTTTTGGCCACCTCTGATAAGTTATTTCTGATGGTATCGATATAATCCACGAAATTTCCATATAGCACTTCGCCTTCTTTGTCTCTGAATGAATTGCAGGACATTAGTGCTTTCCTGACGGTATCAAGCACTTCCTCCAGCGAAATTTTTGCATCTTCCAGGTCTTCCTTTTGCTGAAGTACTTCAGGCATTTGCATGGCCTGGCGGAAAAGTGCTTCGTCTGATACCTGAATATTGGATGAAATGCTTTTTAATTGCTGGAAGTATTGCTCGAAGAAAGTTTCGTTGACTGAATACTTAACTTCCTCTTTTTTATTTTCCTCGTAGTCAAAGGAGATATTCACCTTTCCTCTAACCAATATTTCTGAGATCATTGTTTTTACCTCCATTTCGTATTCCTGAATGGCTTTAGGGAGCTTCAGAGATAAATCGAGGAACTTTGAATTCAGGGTCTTAACTTCAATGGATAATTTGCAATCGCTATTTTCAAAGGAGGCACTTCCGTACCCTGTCATGGATTTAATCATCCCGAAATTTATGATAATTATCCAAGAAGGTAAGCTTTTCGTTTTTTAAAAATCAAAGCCGAGCGTCAGGAAGAAACGGCGTTTTTGAACTTCATAGTCTTCGATTGGGTAGGCCATGTCCAGTTTAATGTAATAGCCCAAAAGGTAGGTTCGTACGCCGAAGCCATAGCTAGCTAGCCAGGCAGACTTGGAGTTGCGGATCACAGCTTGAAAGGGAGAGCCCTGTACTTTATAAGTGATCGTGTTTACGTTGTTATTTTCACTAAAAGGCGAAGCTCCTGTCCATGCTGAGCCAAGATCATAGAAGGAAGTAAATTGTAAATTTCTAAGGAAATTAGACGAGATCGGACCCCTGTGGAAAAACCTTACAATTGGAAACCTCAGTTCAGCATTGAAAAGCAATACATTATTTCCGTTGAGCTTGTTATAGTTGAATCCTCTCAGGTTTGTGACATATTTCAGAAACAGTATGTCGCTATTGTCGACTCCATACATAGGCAAAATCGGGTCTGATTGACCTGTAGTATCCGTCCTGTTAAAAAGCCAGTTGTTCATGCCTCCAAGTGCATACGTTTTTGTGTCATTGCCAAAGAAACGCCCATACATGAACCTGGTCGCAAAGATCAGTTCTCTGTAGATTTTTTGGTAGTGCCTGACGTCTACTTCGATATTGTTAAAGCTTTTTGTAGTGGAGGCAAGATTTTGCGCGAGATTAAAAGAAATTTTTGCTCTGGTGCCTTCCACAATATTGGTGCCGTGTGAAATGGTGTTGTCAAACACCAGCTCAGATTTGAAACCAGCATAGGAAGTATTGATATCAGTTGGGAAGGCTGGAGGCGAAGTGCCTAGTGTACGATAGTCAAGCTCAAGGAACCTGGTTGTTGCAAAATAGGGCTCGAATGTCAATCTTGTATATACGCTCAGGGGTAGGCTTACTCCGATGGAATAATTGTTGAGTACGTACTTTTGGTTAGTGGCCTCCAGCTGACTGTTACCATTGGATTCTCTTCTGATTACCTTGCGGTCGTACCTCATTTTGAAATCCAGTCGGTATTTCAGGAACTGATATTCGCCAAAGATATCACCCTGCCTCAGGTTAGCAATGGCCAATGCACCGCCATAAAAGTGGTGGTCCTCAGTCATATCGTTCATGCGTGTTTCAAGCATCATGCCGAATTTTCGCAATGGGTCGATGACGAAAGAGGTTGTGACGTTATTGGCACTGAAACGGGGCTCGTAAGGTACCGGGCCAATGATCTTGCTTTTTCTCTCTACTCCTCTGAAATTAGAAAGGAAGGAACTCGATTCGCTTCGCTGTTTGATAACGTCGGTGTCGAATTGATAGTTTTCAGTGTCAACTAGGTCAGTTCTGTCGACAAGCACCGGATCGTTTAATACACTGGTTTTCTGTTCCTTTTTTATTGCTTCTTCCTGTAATTCATTCTGGACGCTGTCGGCGGCTTGTTTTTGAGCTGCTTTTCTTTCGCCCAATCTCTGTGTCAAAAACCTTGCTTGCTGCACATCCTGCCTGAGGGTCTGTCGGGTAAAAGTTGGAGACCGATAATCAAAATTCTCTGACTTGTAAATTTTATCTACTCCGTCGTTCAACATGATAGCAGAAAGTGTCCTGCTGGCCGGATCTACGTCGTAAGTTTTGATGCTGGTGCTAAAATTCGAAATCTGACTATAAATGCTGTCTTCTCTGTTGTACCGATATAAATTCACTATGCCTTTTTGGTCACTTAGATAGAGGATATTGTAAGGGTCCAAAGCTTTGGGCATGTAATTACTACTTATGTTGTTGGTGAGCCTCACCACTACATTCTTGCTTGTGTCAAGGTCGAACAAGAAAAGGTTATAGTTGCTGGGGAGGTCTTTAAGGGTTTTGGAGGCAGATTTCAACGAATCGGTAGGTCGGTTGCTGCTAAATACAATCGCATCTGTCTCGGGCAGAAAACTAGGTGTAATGTCATCCCATACATCATTTGTTAGCCTCCGAATGGCGTTTCTGGTAAGGCTTATCAGGTAGAGGTCGTTCTGGCCGTTGATGTCCCCACTGATGACCGCAAGTCTTCCATTGTCATTGAAGGCAATGTTATGCACCTGCGAAAATCTTTCCAATGGCCTTCTGATAAGGGACTTTCCTAGTACATCATACTGCACATATTCGTAAAGCCCGTATCTTACATCTACAATGCCAAGTGTTTCATTATTTACCCAGTTCAGAATGGGTACTTTAAAGTCTATATCCTGATTGATCATTCGGTAGCCGCCTGTCAATACTCTTGAGGTTTTTCCTGACTCAAGGTTCCGTACAAAAACCCTGTATTTGCCATTGTCGTTGATGACGTAGGAAAGGTGTTTTCCGTCTGGACTTATTGATACCGCTGTGAAGTCTTTATTTCTTCGCCGATGCTCAACAAAATTAGCTTCGTCAGGCGATTGATATTCGCCTGTGATCGTTTCGTTAGCACTCAAATAGTAGTTCTGCCAATCGCTTATGAAAGTTTTGAAGGGGATGCCCAGGGTGCTTGCTACGCTATTTTCCTCATTCCTGATGATCCTGGTCAGGTTAAGTATATTAGAAATATTACTCCTACCATATTTTACCACGATATAATTCCAGATCGATTGCCCGATCAAACCTGCCTGGTCGTAAGAATATTTATTTAGCTTTTTGAAACGTCCGTTTTTTTGCTGAAAGTCCCGCATAAAATCGTCCATCTCGATAGACCAGCCATTCGTTACGTACATCGCAGCGCCTTCAATGAACCACTCAGGCAGACTGAGCAGGTAGGTGTTTTGAAACATATCAGTCAAACTTCCTCCAAACATCATGTCTTTTATCAACATGCGGGAAATCTGATGAAGGAGCTCTTCTTTGAAGCCAAGCATAGTGCCAGGATAGGCCACTTCCACTTGTAATTTGATGAAATTTGTTTTGCCACCAACGGCAAATGTTTCGTCGTTTACGCCAATATTGCTCTGTTGAAGATCAGCTACAGAGTTGTATAAAAAGATCTTAGTTTTAGCATAAGGAGCATAGCCTAGTACATCAGTTAGCTTATCAAATTCAATCTCCAGGAACTCTGCGGCTGCTTTGGCATAGTCTTCGCCTCCCTGGTAGAAATAGATGTCGAAGTTTTCGGCACTGTAGAAGAACCACTCGAAATTTTTGTACTGAACTCGGTTTTTACCAAAGCCATCGGAGATATTTTGTCCAAAAAGATTCGGACTCAAAAATGTCAAGCCAATCAATAGTAAACCAATAGTCCAATAGCGCTCCAGTTGCCTGTTCATCATCCTACATTTCTCTCAAAATATAAAGAAAAATACCTTTCTATATCGACTTCCCTGCTGATGGGTTTTCGATCGATCAGGTGATCAACCATTTCCCTGGCAAAAAAAGGACTTAAAGATACACCTTTTGTTCCTAACCCATTGAAAACATGGACGTTTTCATGAGCTGGATGCCTTCCCAAAAAAGGACGTCTATCCTTGGTGGAGGGTCGTATTCCTACCAAATGATTCGTTACATCAACAGTTCCTTTGTACAAGTGGTTCAACTTTTCTAATATCTCTATTTTAGCTTCTTCGGTAGGTTGATAATTTGGCTGCCTCCAATTGTAGGTAGAGCCAACCTTCCATTTTCCACTACCTGTTGGAAGCATAAAACAACCTCTATTGAAAACTGTTTTATCTTCCAGGACTGTAGCTACTTCTAAAATCTCTCCTTTCAAAGCATGTAATGGCAGCCAGGAAAACAAATCCCCATCAGTAGCCCCTATGCCCTGGGCCAAAATCAATTCTCTTGCCTGAATGCCTTTGTAGGTGATGCCGGTTTTTTCTACCAAAAGATTCTCTTCTAAAAACACTTCTTCAACAAAACACCCTTTAGCTATCAAATATTTTTTTGAGGCCTCCAAAAAAATGCCGGTGTCGACGAATCCGGCTTTTTTTAGGTACACACCGCCAAAAGGGTCGTGGAATAAGTGGGAGGAGTGTGGGTTGCCTCCAACTTTATCGATGAACCCGGCGTATTGAGGCTCAGCCGATTTGGCCATCCAGTCGTTTTGCTCGTCCAATGTTGTAAACGGGCGATAAATGCCAATTGGGTGTACGAATTTGGCATTTAACAGCACTTCCTTTTCCTGGTAGTAGGGTTCTACCAGCTCGAAAAGCGCATCTGCTTTCCAGGTTTTTACCAGGCGATTTCCTGTGATCGGATTATATAAGCCAGCCGCTATCTTTGAGGCACTTGGTTGCGAATGATCAGCCAACACCATCACGGTCTTATTTTTGCCCAAAAGCTCAAAGGCCAGTGTTGTGCCGGCAAGCCCTTGACCAACGATAAGAAAATCAACCTCCATCAATTTTGTATTTTGAGACCCAAACCTACAAATTTGCCAACTAAAGCAAGCTCCGGATGTTCGAAATAAAGCCCTTTGTTTTTAATCCTTTCCAGGAAAATACCTACGTATTATTTGATGAAACGAAGGAATGTGTAATAATAGACCCTGGGTGCTATGAGCTCTCTGAGCGGCTGGAGCTCACCGACTTTATCGCCAAGGAAGGTCTTAAGCCAGTTAAACTGCTCAACACGCATTGTCATATTGACCATGTGCTCGGAAATGCTTTTTGTAAAGCTACATTTGGTATCAAGCTTTACGGTCACAAAAAGGATGAGGAGGTGTTGAAGGCTGTAAAGGTGTATGCACCTACTTACGGCTTTGCAGGCTATCAGGAAAGTGAAATGGACGAGTATCTTGAAGAAGGTGATATGGTAAGGTTTGGCTCCACATCGCTGGAAGTTTTGTTCGTTCCCGGTCATGCTCCTGGTCACGTAGCATTTCTTGAAAAGGCGACTAAAAGGTTGCTAGGGGGAGATGTGTTGTTCAGAGAAAGCATAGGCAGAACAGACTTGCCAGGCGGTGATCATGCCACTTTGATAAAGAGTATTAGAGAAAAACTGTTTGTGCTTGATGATGATGTTGAAGTCTTCCCAGGGCATGGAGAGACAACCACCATTGGGCATGAGAAAGTTAACAACCCTTTTTGCGGGCTAAAAAGATGAGCTTAAAAGCACAGGTACCCAATATCCTTACAGCAGGCAATCTAGTGTGTGGTTGTGTCGGCATCGTTTTGGTGGTGTCGGGCAGAGTGGAAGTTGCACCTGTGGCGGTGGTGCTGGCAGCAGTGTTTGATTTTTTTGACGGTTTTGCAGCCAGGTTGTTGAAAGTGTCAAGTGCCATAGGTAAAGAACTGGATTCTCTGGCAGATATGGTGAGTTTCGGAGTGCTTCCTTCGGTTACGGTGTATCAAATGCTTAAAACCAATCAAACCAATGAGTGGCTGCCTTACCTGGCATTTTTGATTGCCGTTTTTTCAGCGTTCAGGCTTGCACAGTTCAATATAGATACCCGGCAGTCAGAGAAGTTCATCGGCGTTCCTACGCCGGCAGTAGCACTGTTTTTTACCACGCTAGTCTGGATGGCTGGACCGCTGCCAATAGTGACCAATACTTACGTTCTAGTTTCACTCACATTTATTTTTTCCTGGTTGCTTGTTTCACCCTTCGAAATGATCGCTCTGAAGTTCAAAGGCTTTGGCTGGGCGGGGAATCAACCGAAATACCTGGTGATTCTGATGGCACTTTTGGTGATCGTCATTGGTGGCTATACATTGGTTCCACTCGTCATCTTACTCTATGTTTTTCTTTCAATTTTGAGCCATTTATTTCAAAGTAAGTCGCCTGAGAGCTAAAATCTTACCGGAATACACTTATTTTTGAAGAATAATTGTTGCCCACTCCCGTTACATAAGGGCTTTAATTACTTCATGCGGATATTTCTTAAACCCTTTTTATCAATTATTTTGATAGCTGCTGCGCAGTTGGCTATCGCTCAAAGCGTATTGAGTGATGGCCAGTGGGTAAAAATTGGTGTTAAGGAAAAAGGGGTCTACAAAATAGACCGGGAGCAGCTTCAAAAGGCTGGAGTAAACATTGCCAATATTAATCCGCAGAACCTGGCCTTATATGGCAATGGGGGCGGTGGTATGCTACCTCAAAAGAACAGCGAAGCAAGAGCGTTTGACTTATTGGAAAACCATATTCAGGTGGTAGGTGAAGAAGATGGTCGGTTTGATGCCTCAGACTACATCCTATTTTATGGTAATTCGCCACATGAGTACTCTTTCAGGGAATCATGCAACTGTTTCCATTATGAGCGCAATCTCTATTCGGATACTGCTTTTTACTTTTTACGTATCGATGCTAAAGCAAGCAAGCGTATAACGACGAGAGAGTCGACGCAGAACGCTGAAGCTCAGATCACGACTTATGATGACCTATTTGTTCACGAAGTGGACATTAACAAGCTAGGGAAGTCGGGTCGATACTGGCAAGGCGAAATATTTAGTGCTACGGGGAGTGCCTCAACGACTTTTGAGGGAGGTAGCGGGGCCTTTGTGGCTGGCGAGGAAATTATGCTTATCTCGTCGGTTGTGGCGCAGAGCTACGGTGAAAGTTCTTTTGACATTGGAGTTAATGGCGTTAACATCTATAATCAACCATTAAATCCTATTGGAGAAGAGGACTATGAACCTCTTGGAAGTCATTCCCTCGACACGATTAGGTTTGATGCTTCTCAGGTTGGAACAGCTGACGTTACTTCGGTTAATTATACTTTCAACAGATTTTTTGGAAAAACGTCCATAGGCTACCTCGACTATTTTTTTCTACAAGGGAAAAAGAAACTGAGCTATAGACAGGGAGGCCTGGCATTTAGAAATAAAGATGCTTTTGCAGGAGGCGTTGTAGATTACGTGATAGATGATGCGAATGGAGTTGATCAGATTTGGGACGTTTCTGACGTTACGCAGCCGGTCGCTCAGTTATTCAAAAAGGAAAATGCTACACTTAAATTTACATTAGACCAAACTGGATGGCATGAGTTTGTCGCTTTTAACATCGCAGATGTAAAATCACCGGTATCTGTCGCCAACCTGCCAAATCAGCTCCTGAAGAATGGCGAAGTACCAGACCTTGTAATTGTAACACATAAGAATTTTTTGGCCCAGGCTAACCGACTGGCTGCTTTTCGAAGGGCCAACGATGGACTGGACGTGAGCGTGGCAACTGTACAACAGGTTTATAATGAGTTTTCGTCCGGCATGCAGGATGTTTCCGCTATACGGGATTACATGAGGTATTTGTATAAGGGGTCGCCAGGCAAATTGAAATATCTGTTGCTTTTCGGAGATGCCTCTTTCGATTATAAGCAAAGAACGGAGAACCACAATTTTGTGCCGGTTTATGAATCCCGTGAATCTTTCGATCAAATACTTAGCTTTTCTTCTGATGATTATTTCGCCTTTTTAGATGATGACGAAGGCGAGTGGGTTGAACAAACAAATGGAGATCATATTGCTGACATTGGGGTAGGAAGACTACCCGTATGGACATCGCAGCAGGCCACTCAAGTGGTGAATAAGATCATAGGCTACACCACTGACCCAACGGGTATCGGCAGCTGGCGAAGTGATATTTATTTTGTGGCCGACGATGGAGACTTTAATATTCACCTGAGAGATGCAGATCGATTAACAGCTTTTGTCGATACGGCCTATGCACAGTTCAATGTCAAGAAGATCTACCTGGATGCCTATAAACAGGTAATTATTGACAGCAGACCCCGCTCTCCAGCAACATACGAAGCCATCAAGCAGGCAGTTGACAAGGGGGCATTCATCATCAATTACAGCGGCCATGGTAACGCCACTGTGCTCACCGATGAAAGGGTGGTAGTTTATGATTCATTAGTGAAATGGACCAATGGCAATCGACTGGCACTTTTTGTTACTGCTACCTGTGAGTTTGGGCGATACGATGACCCAACTGTGGCAAGTGGGGCAGAAGCCTTGCTACTTAATCCGCAAGGTGGGGCAATTGCATTGCTTACAACCACCCGGCCCGTATACGCACACACTAATTATGTGTTGAACCAGGCATTCTACTTGTCTGTTTTCTCAAAAATAGATGGTGAGTACCCCCGGCTTGGTGATGTGATCAAGGAAACAAAGAATAATAGTCTGAGAGGCCCTGTCAATAGGAATTTTGCTTTGTTGGGTGATCCTTCAATGAGGCTCAACTATCCTGCCTACGACCTGAAGATCACCAGTTTGAACGGTGCTGCACAGGACGGTGTGCCAGACACAGTATCGGCTATGAATAAAGTAACCGTAGAGGGCATCGTTGCCGACGGCCTGGGCAACAAAGTGGAGAACTTTAGTGGAGAACTGACCGTCAATATGTATGATAAACCGGTGACTTTTGTGACTCTTGGGGACGAAAGTCAGCCCACTAATTTCGATTTATGGAGCAATGTTGTGTACCGGGGCAAAGTCACTATTGACAAAGGACAATTCACTTATGAGTTTGTTGTGCCGAAAAACATCTCTTATCTGCAAACCAGAGGTAAAATCACCATGTATGCACAGCCAGAAAGCGGGTTGCTGGATGCTAACGGAGCAACGATCGATTTTTATCTTGGAGGCTCCAAACCACCCTCTATCCAAGATACGGAACCACCCGTGATCGAAGGCTTTATCAATGATTATTCCTTTCGCTCAGGAGACAAGGTAAGTACGAATCCTCTGCTGATGATAAAGCTGAGCGATGAAAGCGGGATCAACATTTCACAGAAAGGCATAGGGCAAAATATTACCTATAGACTTGACCAAGGAGAACCAATCGTTCTCAACGACTACTATATTGCCAATTTGGATGATTTCACGAGTGGTACTGTTCTGTTTCCGCTAGGTGAGCTTTCGAACGGTAGGCATACCCTGACGATCAAAGCATTTGATGCTTTCTCCAATGGCACGGAGGAAACGATTGAATTTAATGTCGCCGAAGATACTAAGATTAGGTTGACGAACGTTCTCAGTTTTCCAAATCCAGCAACGGAAATTGTCAAGTTTCAGTTTGAGCACGATCGGGGCGATCACCTTCTCAGCATAAGCATGGAGTTGGTTAATCAATGGGGCGCAATAGTCGACAAAATAGAGTGGCAGGCCAACAATACTGGTGGTTTTGTCGAAAGTCCTGAGTGGAACAGGAACTATGATGGCCGAAGAATCGAAAATGGTATTTATATTTACCGGCTGATCGTGGTTGATACAGAAGACTTAAACCAAAATATTGCTTTTGGCAAACTAATACTCACCAATTGATTTTTATACTTTGAATATAGAAACAACGAACAATCAAAGCAGAAAGCTTCCTAAGGTGTTGCTTCGGATGACTCTTGCTGCAATGGGCTTGATTTTTTTGAGTTTTAGTAGCTATGCTCAACCAGGCGCTGTTATTTCCGGACAGGACACGAGCCGGAGGGTGATCTCTACTGCGGTACCCTTCCTGGGTTTTTCTCCCGATGCTAGAGGAGCTGCAATGGGCGACGTAGGCGTTGCTACATCTGCAGATGCTAACTCTGTACATTGGAACAATGGAAAGCTTGCTTTTATAGAACAAGATATGGGTTTTGCCATTTCTTATACACCCTGGCTTGCCAAGATTGTCAACGATATGTCGTTATCATACCTTTCAGGGTATAAAAAAATTGACCGCTTACAAACAGTGGCAGTAGGTATGCGGTATTTCGATTTAGGCGAGATTCAGCTCACGGACATAACCGGATCGCCTTTGAACGTTTTTAATCCAAGAGAATTTGCCGTTGATGCTACTTATTCCAGAAAATTGAGCGAAGAGCTGGGACTGGGAGTTACAGGTCGCTTTATACACTCTAACTTATCAGGTAGTTTTACCGCCGTCAATGATTCTAAGGCAGGTACCAGTGTGGCTGTGGACGTAGGTGCCTACTACCGGAAAGAGCTTATTCTTAGTGGCCGTAATTCTGTCGTTTCGGCGGGTGCCCATTTTTCCAACATCGGACAGAAGCTTACTTACAGTAATGCAGATCAGGAGGATTTTATTCCCATCAACATGAGAATGGGAGCGTCATTTAAGACAGATTTGGATGCGTTCAACACCATTACTGTTGCACTCGAATTTAACAAATTGATGGTTCCTTCGCCTCCGGTTTATGAGACAGACGCACAGGGAAATTTTGTCCAAGATCCAAATGACCCGGATAAATATGCCATAAGAAGGGGTAAGGATCCTTTCAGGCCACTGCTAAGTGGTATGTTTGGTTCATTTAACGACGCACCAGATGGTTTTTCAGAAGAGATAAGAGAGATTGTTTCCTCAATAGGATTAGAATACTGGTACAAGGATGTTTTTGCAGCCAGGGCTGGTTATCATTATGAGACACCTCAAAAGGGTGACAGAAAATATTTTACAATGGGCATTGGCTTTCGCTACCAGGTATTTGGAATCGACTTTGCCTACCTGGTTCCGCAAGTGCAAAATCACCCATTGGCTGAAACGCTTCGTTTTTCTTTGCTGTTTAATTTCGACAAAGCCGAACCCGCAACACCGGATTCTTGATCATTTCTCTATTAGATGTTAGACAGAACAGTAGCACCTCCGTTTCATATACCCACACGGACAGATTTAAAGCACGTTTCCAGTAGCGAGCTGCCTAATGGCATCAAATTTCATGAATTGGTACTCGGCAATCAGGATGTATGCCGGATCGAAGTCGTGTTGAAGTCTGGCAACTGGCACGAGTCAAAGGAGGGCGTTTCCTTTTTCACCACCAAAATGCTACTGGAAGGAACCAATAGCATGTCAGGAAGACAAATTGCAGACAAACTTGACTACTACGGAGCATATTGGGAGGCTACTTCCGGAATGGACTTTGTAACGCTCACCATCTATTCTCTTTCTCAGTATCTTAATGAAGTCTTACCTCTTTTTTTAGAGGCCGTGGTAGAAGCGTCATTTCCAGAAAAAGAATTGGAAACTCTTAAGAAGGCAAGGATACAGCAAATTAACGTGGGTCTCCAAAAGACCTCGACACTGGCTTCCAGCGGACTCAGGTCCCTGCTTTTTGGCCAAAGCCATCCTTATGGGAAAGAACTGTCAGAGAACGAAGTAGCGCTTGTTACTACCGATGATCTTCGGACTTACCACAAAGATACAATGTTCAGTGGTGCTGAGGTATTTGTGGCTGGCAAAATAGGCGATACTGAGTTGAAGAAATTGAAAGAGATTTTTTCAGGCATGCGATCTCAAAAGCCTGTGTGGACCACTTACCCCTGTAACACGGTCCCCAGCGTTAGGCAGATTATTCCCCTGGAAGGATCGGTTCAAGCGACGCTGCGTTTAGGTAAAATAGCCCCCGACAAGCATCATCCCGACCATTATCATCTGTTGCTCCTGAATGAGGTTTTTGGGGGCTATTTTGGCTCAAGATTGATGAAGAATATAAGAGAAGAAAAAGGCTATACTTATGGCATCTACTCTTCTATTTCCTACCTGCAAAATGCTGCTTTTTGGATCATTGGAACTGACGTGAAGCGTGAGGTAGCTATTCCGGCTATCGAGGAAGTTCTTAAAGAGATGAAGCAGCTTCGTAGAGAGCCCGTGTCAGCTGATGAACTTGAAACAGTTAAAAACTATATGATAGGCTCATTTTTGTCGAGTATCAGCACCTCCTTTAGCCTAATGGACAAGTTCAGATCCATCCACTTTGCCGGATTGGGATATGAGCATTACGATCAAATGTTGAGCAGTATTAGAACCGCATCTTCAGAAGACCTGTTGAGAGTAGCCGATGCGTCATTCGACGAAAAGGATTGGCTGCAAGTGATTGGAGGGGGCATATAAGTTAACTGCCATCCAAAAGAACTAAACTTAATCATATCTTAACCCTTTGCTTACTTCGATAAAGTAGTTCAGTTGTAATATTGACCACTGAATCAAACTGCAAATGGGATCAATTCAACTAGCCGTTTTTGACCTGGCGGGGACCACTGTGCACGACAACCAGGATGTTCAAAGAGTGCTCATAAAGACGTTGCAGCGACAGGGAGTCGCCATCTCATTGGAGGAAGCTGCCAGGGTCATGGGGATACCCAAGCCAGTAGCTCTCAGGCAACTCCTGGGGGAACACCTGCCTGATAGCATCAAAGTCACTGATGAAATGATCGATGAGTTGCATGAAGCGTTTGTAGCTGATATGGTCAGCTTTTATAAGGAAGATGCTTCGGTAAAGGAAATGAAAGGCGCTTCAGACACCTTCAGGTCGTTAAAGGAGTCAGGAATTACCGTATATGTTGACACCGGATTTGACCGTAAAACTACCGACGCCCTTATTGAGCGACTAGGCTGGCTGAAAGACAATTTACTGGATGGTAGCGTAACAAGCGACGAAGTAGAAAATGGAAGGCCATCGCCCGATATGATTTTCAAGGCCATGAAGCTCTCTAAAGTAACGGAGGTTTCATATGTAGCGAAAGTAGGAGATACGGCTTCAGACCTCGGTGAGGGTACGGCAGCTGGTTGCGGTCTTGTGATAGGCGTGACTACCGGAGCTTATTCAAAGGAAGATCTTATCAGAGAACCACATACCCATATAGCAGAAAATTTGCCTGAAGTATTGCAAATAATTTTAGAGAAATGAAGGCTGAAGACATCGTAAAGGAAGTGTTCGATCTTTATCGGACTTACGGCGATGCGGATTACATTGGAGAACCTGTATCGCAAATCGAACATATGGTTCAGGCAGGCTTGCTGGCAGAAAGAGCTGGGTACGACGATGAGGTGGTGCTTGCTGCCTTCTTTCACGACATCGGACACATTTGCGAAATGGATGGCCAGGTGGAAAAAATGGACCTCTATGGGGTAAAAAGCCATGAAGAAATCGGGTCGAGGTTTCTTAGGAGCAAAGGTTTCTCCCAAAAGATTTGCCAGCTGGTCGAAAACCACGTAGCTGCGAAGCGATATCTGACATTTGCAGATGAGTCTTATTATCACAAACTGTCTGAGGCGAGCAAGAAAACACTTGAGTTCCAAGGCGGCAGGATGGTAGCTGAGGAAGCTGCGGTGTTCGAAAACTCCCCCCTTTTTGAAGCTAGTATCGCTTTGCGCTTTTGGGATGAGGAAGCTAAGGTGGAAAACCAAACGATGCCCCCTCTAAGGCATTTTGAAGAAATTGCTTTCCGACATTTGGCGTCAAGCGCAGGCTGATTGACCAGGAAAACTTAACATAGAAAATTGTTGAGCATGTTAATTAAATGTTAACTTAGTTAACCTTTAATTAACATGGATGAAAATACTTTCCACAGCGCTTCTTGTATTTGTGTCACTCTCCTCCTCTTTTGCTCGCCAGGAATGGAGTCAGGGCGTAGTGGTGTTAAATTCAGGGGAAGTGAAAGTAGGCCTGCTTCAGTACCACCCAAAATGGTCGGCTGTATCCTATAAAGATGAAACAGATAAAGAACTTGTTCAGACCTTTCCGCCAAACAAATTATCCCAATTCAGGTTTTTTGATAGCGAAATAGAAGCTTGGAGAAAGTTCTATACCTATTCGGCCACTGAGAATGGGTTCCAAAGGCCAATTATTTACGAATTGGTTTTTCGGGGAGGATTTAGCCTTCTCAGGAAAGAGAAGTCGATTGAGCCAATTTACAATAGCCGGAGTTCAACCTCCGATGTGGTCGAAGAAAAAGTTATAAGGGAGCAGGTATTGGCTTTTGATTTCTTTTTTTGCCACGAAGACCGAATACTACCACTGGGCGATTTCAAAAAGTATGCTCATGCGAAGGGTTTTTTTGATGAACTGGACCTAATCGCAACGACTCATCATTTAAGCTGGCGGATCGATTATGACATAGTGATAATGATGAACTATCTGAATTGTTCTTCAGGGACCAGTTGCCTCGAGGATTTTGCACTCACACGTATGGCCTCATCTCACTGAAAGGACTAACCCTTTGCCTGCTCTCGTGTTTTCGTTTAAAATAAATCATTGACGCTCCCATTAGAAGTATGCCTGAAACCGAAACCACATAGATTGACTGTGTGAAGAACTCCAGCCAGCTAAGGTTAGCGAATCCGAAATTTTTATAGAATAAGATCACCACACTGCCGAGGTATCCAAAGGAGTCGGCAAGGTAGATGAGAAACCCAACGTTTCCTGTCACGCTAAAGGCGGCAATGAGCCTGTCAAAAAGGATACTATTAAACGGAACATAGCCCATGTAGAGCCCAAAACCTATTGTGATCATCCAAAGGGGTGGTGATATAAATTGGTGTTGAAAAAGAATTGTGCTGATGCCACTAACGGCAAAGCCAATGATGATGAGCAGGTAATTGGCATTCAGTGCCTGGTAGTTTTCTTTGATTCCCATCATTAGACTTAGCAAAATAAGTACAGCAATGGAGACTGGAATTTCTGTTAAAGTAAAAATTTCTGCATTGTTCCCATAGCCAAGCGCTTGCCAAATTTCTGCTGAAAAGTTGTCGCGAAAATCGCGGAAGGCAGTAAGTAATATATAAACCAGTGTAAGAAGGAACATGCCGCCTCCAAATTCAACTAGAAACTGCCGTCGTTGCCTTGCATCCATGGGCTTCCTAATGGTTCGCATCTTTATGTCTTCTGTTGTAGGATCTGGAATTCGATCAAGAAGCCACACAAAGCCAAGTAAGGGAATCAGGAAGAGGCTGCCAGTTACAAAAGGCATCCAGTCTTCGCTCACACCCCAGTGTAGCATAACTACTTTTCCAATGCTTTTAACCAGTCCGGAAGAGAAGATGAAGCTGACCGATAGCCCGGCACCGAGTACCTCTGTGGTTTGCCTGCCTTCCAAGAAGCTAAATACGAGCCCCCATACCATGCCGAGCGGCAACCCATTAAGAAAAAGGAAGAAAATGCCCCAAGGGGCAGGAGCAACAGCAAAGCCTAAAAGGGCCATTGCGGCGGATACGATCAGCAGCAAAATGTAGCGTGATCTTTTGCTGCTTTTCATTTCTGATATCACTCTAATCCCGATGAATTTAGAGCATGTATACCCCAATACCTGCGCCGTAATCAGAAGGATTTTGTAATCGATCCCCCAAAAAGACTCGTTTTCGAAAGTGGCAACAGCAAACGGCTTTCTGAAGGCGTACATACATGAGTAAGTGCAGAAGGCGGCTAGAATACAGAAAATTGAAAAGGCCACCTTGTTGGTTGAATGCAACCATGCAGTCACTTTCGAATTCAGGTTCTTCGAGTTCAGGTTTATCATCAGTCTGACTTAGAGGTTGATGGTTAATTCCTCAGCGAGCCCGAAAGAAAGCGTCATGCCTGCCCCACTTAGTCCGTTAACTATTGTAGTATGGTCGTCTATTTTAGCGACGAACTCCGTGTTGCCTTCAAGCTTGGGGTAGATCCCGTGCCATCTTTCCTGAATAGTCATATCAGGGGCTTCGAAGAAGGTGCTGAGGTAGGATAGGATGTGTTCGTTGATCTCCTCCTTATCGAAAGGCGAGAGCGATAGGCCATATTCGTGCGAATCACCGAGGACAAGCTCTCCGTGTTCGTTTTGTGACACCAATACGTGGATGCCCCATTTTACCAATTCTGGCATTTCTGTCTCCGCCCGTGCTTTGAGAGCAGGAATGCTTTTGCAATCCTTAAAGGCACCATAATGGAGAAGGGTAAGTCCAGCGCACAAGGATGGGCCTACTCTCCAGGCAGCTGGCTGAGGCCCCGTTCTCATCATCTGGAGCTTACACTTTGTAATACCACTTTGCTGATAGACATCTGGAAAGAGCGTTTCGAAATCAGCACCACTGCACACAAAAACCTTGTCAGCCCGCCATTTACTGCCTCCTGCAATAACTGAGTCTTTATCGATTGACTGGGCTACTGTGCCAAATACAAACTCAACACCATATTTCTTTTCAAGGTAGCCAGGCAATTTGCTGATCGCTTCTCTTGGGTCAACCGTGCATTCAGTACGGCTATAAAGCCCGCCTTTTAATCCTGAAATCGAGATTCCTGGGCTTAGCGCTTTTGCTTTGGCGGGGTCGATCAGTTCGACCTGAAATCCATCATCCTTGTTAGCTTCGTAGAACTCGTTGATAATGTCCCATTCATCTTGGTGGTGAGCTAGTTGAAGGGAACCATTCTGATTCAGCCAGATGCCTGCTTCGGGTGCCACAGTCAACCAGGCGGTCCTACTTCGCATCGCTCTGTCAAGTAGTGGCCCCTTGGCCTGGCCAATCGGCCAGATCAGCCCGAAGTTCCTGATACTTGCTCCCTGGGCCTGCACTGACCTTTCGATGATGACCACTTTCTTGCCTTTCTTGGCAGCCTGATAGGCTACTGCCAGCCCGACGATCCCGGCACCAACGATGATTACATCTGCACTTTTCTCCTTCATTTGCTGCGTTCTTTAGAACTCCTAAAGTGTAAGTCAGCAGTGAAGAGATAATGAACTTCTCTTTAAACGTTTATTACAATGTTATCGCAAGTATTAACTACTCATGAACAGGATAGAATAGATAGAAGAGAAGGGGGGCATTATTGGTCCATTTTTGGTTTTACGCTTGACAGCGAGGTAATGATTTAGATAACATAAGTTAATCCAACAGGAAAGTTAGAAGTCTCACAGGAAAGGCGTTTTTATGCTAAAATTGAAGCACAAGACCATTTTTTTAGAGAAAATTCTTCTTTATGTCATTCTGAATGAAAAGGGCAATTATTTAACAATCAGATAAATTTTGCTTGAATAAGGCCAACATATCTCCCTTTACATTTGCCAAGTGAAAAGCGTAGTAGGCCAATCACAAAAAAAACCGGAAATGCGCTAACATTTCCGGCCAATGACCTCTTCCTGTGTCCGCGAAGACATCCCCAAAAGGGATGGGTGGAGGCTTTGTGCTAAAACGAGAATTTGTCTTAACCATTAAAACTATGAAAAAACAATTACCACAAAAAAGACCAAGTGAAAAAGCTTTAGGGAGGGCTGTTCTTTCCCTGCTTTTGTTTTTAGGTTTTTCTTTCAACGCAATGGCACAGTCCCGTACTGTTAGCGGAGTTGTGAAAGATGAAGCTGGTGAGCCGCTTATCGGGCTTACTGTTTTAGAAAGAGGTACTTCTAACGGTACCGTAACAGGCGTTAATGGCGACTATCGCCTTGACCTAATCACTCAAGAACCTACCCTGGTGTTTTCATTTGTTGGCTACGCTACCCAGGAAATTGCTGTAGGTAGCAGAGCCGTGATTGATATGGGGATGCAACTCGACACAAAAAGCCTTACTGAGGTAGTAGTAACAGCCCTTGGTGTGGAAAGAGAAACCAAAGCCCTGGGTTATGCTGTCCAGCAGGTGAATGGAGAAGATATTACAGAAGCCCGTGAGACCAACGTGGTCAACTCACTTTCAGGAAAAGTAGCAGGTGTGCAGGTATCTAACTCCGCTTCTGGCGTAGGTGGTTCTGCAAGAGTTACGATAAGAGGTGAATCTTCTCTGAATATCAATGCCAACCAGCCGCTTTTCGTGGTGGATGGTATTCCAATCAGCAACCAGGTGAATGGATCTTCCGGATCACGCAACCTTGAGGTAGACTATGGTAATGCTGCTGGTGAAGTGAATCCTGATGACATAGCGTCAATAACGGTGTTGAAAGGACCCGCTGCTGCAGCACTTTATGGATCCAGAGCTGCAAATGGAGCTATTTTGATCACTACCAAATCGGGAAAGAGCCAGAAAGGCATTGGCATTGCTGTTAACAGTAACCTGACTTTTGAAAATCCTTTGGTATTGCCCGATTGGCAAGACAAATATGGACAGGGAAATAATGGACAGTTTTCGTTTGTTGATGGTGCTGGTTCAGGTATTGCCGACGGTGTGGATGAAAGTTGGGGCCCTGAATTGAACGGACAGTTAATACCACAGTTTTCTTCTCCTAGAAATGTGGCTGGTTTCCGAGGCGGTGATTTGAATGCACCTGCTGGAAGTACCATTACTCCAACACCATGGTCTCCACAACCAAACAATATCAACGACTTCTTCGAAACAGGTGTGACAAGAACCAACAATATTGAATTTAGTACTTCCAATGATTGGGGCAATATTCGACTGTCTTACACCAACCTTGATCAAAAAGGAATGGTGCCTAACACTGACTTACTACGTAATTCAATATCTCTAAAAGGCGGACTCAACCTTACCGACAAACTTTCCATCAATTCCACAATTAACTATATCAAAAGCCAAAGCGACAACAGACCAGCTATCAGTTACGGAACGGAGAGCTTAATGTATCTATGGATTTGGTACGGTCGTGGAATTGATACCAAACAACTGGCTAACTACTGGATGCCAGGACTTGAGGGGGTGCAGCAGTTCAATTACAATTACAACTATCACGACAATCCTTACTTCACGACTTACGAGAACACCAATGGTCAGGACAAGGACAGGATTTTTGGTAATCTCTCTGCAACGTATAAGTTCAGCAAGGAGCTAAGCTTGATGGTAAGGTCCGGAAACGATTTGTACAACGACTTAAGAGATCGCCGCAGGGCATTCTCTACCCAGCGTTTCCCATTAGGTATGTACAGAGAAGACGCCGTTTACTTCCAGGAAAGAAACACTGATTTTCTTTTGTCTTATAACAAAAATGTAAACGACGACTGGGCTTTTGGCCTTTCTTTAGGCGGAAACCAAATGCGTCAGGACAATAGGTTCCAGTCGACGGTGGCACCGCAATTATTGATCCCTGGGATTTACAATTTTTCTAACTCGGCAGTTAACCTTCAGGTGAGCCAAAACAGGTCGGAGAAACGAATCAACAGCTTGTATGGATACGGTCAGGTGGCGTATAAGAACATGATCTTTTTGGACGTAACTGGTAGAAACGACTGGTCAAGTACACTTCCTGTTGACAATAACAGCTACTTCTATCCTTCAGTGACTTTGAGCGGCGTAGTAAGTGACATGTTCACCATGCCTGACTTCCTGTCGTTTGCAAAGGTAAGATTGGCATATGCTGAGGTAGGTAATGACACTGACCCATATAGTCTTTCTAATGTTTATGGCTCAGGTACTGCCTGGGGCTCTGTGCAAACCAAATCAGAATCTTCTGTACTTAGAAACGCAGAGCTCAAGCCCGAAAGAACTTCCTCTTACGAAATAGGAGTTGACTTGAGATTCTTCGAAGGTCGTTTGGGCGTTGATTTCACTCATTACGACAACAAAACCAGAGACCAGATCATTCCAATCACACTTGACATTGCCACTGGGTATTCCAGCAGAATCATTAATGCCGGTGAAATCCAGAATTACGGTCAGGAATTGATGCTGTTAGGTACTCCGATTAAAAGCGCTGGTGGTTTTAAGTGGGATGTGAACGTCAACTTCACTCGTAACCGCAGCAAGGTAATTGAACTGGCCGAAGGTATCGAGGCATACACGCTTACGGAAAGAAACGGTGCTTTTATTCAGGCCCGTGAAGGAGAAAGAATGGGTAATATCTATGGTGTTGGTTTTGCCAGAGTAGAAGACCAGAACAGTCCTTTATTTGGTCAGATTATTCACTCTGCAGAGGGTACTCCATTGAGAGACCCTGATTTGAAGCTACAAGGCAATTACAACCCTGACTTCATGGTTGGAATCAATAATAGCTTCTCATACAAAGGCATTTATGCTGGTTTCCTTTTCGATATCCGTCAGGGAGGCATTGTAGTGTCAAGAACGAAGACAATTGGCAGCACATCTGGTCAGCTGGAAGAAACATTGTATGGCCGTGCCAATGGTTATGACATTACACAAGAGGGCAATGGCATAATTAGCCCAGGTGCAATAGCCAATGGAGATGGTACTTACAGAGAAAACGACGTAAAAATCACAACTCGTAACTGGCACAATCGCTATTATGAGAGAAACAACGTGGAAGCAGCTAAATATGATGCTTCGTTCGTTAAACTTCGCGAGGTAAGAGTAGGTTACAGCTTCCCGAACACCATGATGGGCCGTCTGCCCTTCAGAGACGTACGTTTTTCAGTTGTTGGTAGAAACCTGATGCTTTGGACTGAGAACCCACATTTTGACCCTGAAACCCTTTCCATGTCAGGTGGCACACTTCAGCCAGGCGTTGAAAACATGGCCTATCCTTCAGCCAGGAGTTTTGGCTTCAATCTGAGCTTCAAACTGTAAGTATTTCCATCTATAAAACAGAAACGAAATGACACTAAAATCAAATTCTATAAAAGTGATAGCGCTGGTAGCAGGCCTTTTTGTAGCTACCTCGTGTGATAAAGATTTTCAGGAAGTAAATACCAATCCCAATGATCCTGAATCTGTACCAGCTTCCTTGCTGTTGCCCACGATCATACAGAATCCGGTGAATGAAGTGGCGAGCCTTGCCTGGGGATATGGTAACGTAGTAATGCAGTATTCGGCTAAAATACAGTTTACAAATGAAGACAGATACAACTGGGGGCCTGCTGGCGATCCATACGGCACCTTCTACAATGCCTTGCGTGATGTGAACAATATCATTATTCTCTCTGGAGAAACTGACCAACCCCAGTACGTTGGTATTGCCAAAATCATGAGATCATGGATGTATTCCTTCATGACCGATACCTATGGGGACTTGCCTTACTCTGAAGCCACAAGCGCTAAGGAAGGAGTTAATCTTCCAGCATTCGACACACAGGAGTCGATTTATCAGGGAGTTTTGGCCGAGCTTGCCGAGGCCAATACTCTTTTGGCAAATGCGACTGGGTCTGTTAGTGGAGACATACTTTTCGGTGGCGACTTGCTGAAATGGAGGAAGTTTGCCAACTCATTGCGACTAAGAATCTATATGCGTCTCTCCGATCGGAACGATCCTTCTTCAAATATGCAAGCGATACTTAGTAACCTGGATGCAAACCCAATATTCGAAGGTAATGAAGACAATGCCGCTTTGCAGTATCTGCCAGATGCTCCTAACCAGCAGCCGTTATACACGACTCGCTCGGGTTCTTTTGATGAATACAGACTGAGTGTAAATATGGAAACAACGCTGAAGTCGATGAACGACCCACGATTGTTTGCTTATGCGCAGCCAACGACTGATTCAGGTGCAGGAATAATAGGAGACTTTGACCAATACGCAGGTGTTCCAAATGGATTGGCAGATGAAGAAGCGTTGGCTTATTCTCCAAGTGGTGATCCAGCTCAGGGCGGGTCTAACTTCATCTCTAGAATTGGTTTGATGTATTCATGCAGAGCCTGTAATCCAGACCGCGCATCGGCCACTGCAGCCCAAGCCGTTATCATGAGCTATTCGGAGCTACAGTTTATTCTGGCTGAAGCAAGAGAGAGAGGATTTATCACAACTGGTTCTGCAGAAACGTACTACTTGAACGGAATCAATTCATCATTCGACTACTATGTTGAACGTCTATCAGAGGGAGGTTTTTCTGAAATTCTAGAAGTAATTTCACCGGATGCTAGCTTTTTCACACAGTCAGAAGTCTCATACACAGGGACTACAGAAGAAAAACTTCAGAAGATTGGAACACAGAAGTGGTTGGCACTTTTCTTTAACGGAATGGAAGCCTGGTTCGACTGGAGAAGAACGGGTATTCCAACAATTACTCCCGGGCCAGGTGCTGTGCAGCCAACCGTTCCTGTTAGGTTCATGTACCCCAGTGGCGCTCAGGCTTTGAATGCGGCTAGTTATGCAGCAGCTGTAGCCCGTCAGGGTGAAGATGCACTTACTACCCGAGTTTGGTGGGATGTTAATTAAAAAGAACTAATTTTTGCCTCAAACCTATCTGAAAGTAAGGGGGGCGTTTGTCCCCCTCAACTTTTCCTAAAACCTGAATGACTATGAAAAACGCTTTTCTTCTTTTCCTATGTCTGGTCCTTTCTTTGGGGGTTTTTGCTCAAAAAAAGGAATTGAAAACAAAGAATGTCTTTATCATCACTTTTGATGGGCTTCGCTGGCAGGAGCTCTACGGCGGAGCTGACGAAAGCCTGATTGGGGATAAAGAATATGTAAAAGACATTGAAGGCTTGAAAAAGGAATTTTGGGCGGAAGATGCCAAAACAAGAAGAGAGTTGCTATTTCCTTTTTTCTGGTCTGAGATTGCAAGTAAGGGCCAAATGTATGGCAATCGTGATGAAGGAAGTAAAGTGAATTGCACCAATAATATGTGGTTTTCATATCCAGGATACAATGAGATTCTATCAGGGTTCTCTGATGATGAAAGAATAAAAAGCAATGACAAAATTCAAAATCCAAACCAAACGGTGCTCGAGTTTGTGAATAACCAGGCTCAGTTCAAAGGAAAAGTGGCAGGGTTTGGCTCCTGGGATGTTTTCCCATTCATCATCAATTCAGAGAGAAGCGGTATCCCGGTGAATGCTGGCTTTATGAAAGCAATCGGAAATGACCTGACAGAAAAAGAGAAGTTTCTTAACCAGCTTCAGGATGAAATTCCAGGCCCCTGGGGTGGAGTGAGACTGGACGCCTTTACCCATTATTTCATGATGGAACATGTAAAGAAGAACAACCCAAGACTTGTATATATCAGCTATGGAGAAACTGACGACTGGGCACACGACGGTGAATATGACGAGTATTTGCATTCGGCCCGCAGGACAGACCAGTTCATCAAGGACCTTTGGACCTACATTCAATCGACTCCTCAATACAAAGACAAGACTACGCTGCTGATCACCACCGACCATGGGAGAGGTACAGTCCCAAAGGACACCTGGAGAAGCCATGGAACGCAAGTAAACGGTGCCGGACAAATATGGATGATGGCAATTGGGCCAGATACCCCTGCCTTAGGTGAAGTCAAGGCGGAAGGGCAGTTGTACCAAAATCAGGTAGCTGCTACTGCCGCTACGCTGCTTGGTCTAAAATACGTTAATACTCCTGAGCCTGGGGTAGTGATAGGCTCAATGTTCAATAAGTGATGTATTTCAAAAGGGTAATTGTGTTCCTGTTGCTGACGGCCGTTGGTTGTCGGCAGCAGGTCTCAATTATTTCACCTACCTATACAAATTTGCCTGCAGCTGACTCCGCCCGGATGGCGCTTGTGGAAAACTGGAAGAACCAGCAACCCCCTATACTGACGACCTCTCAAAACATCAACACCGATTGGCATTATGTAGCAGGAGCAAACGAAAGCCTGAACACCTTCAGGTTTCCTGCCTGGGATAATGGTGAGTTAATCAATTTGCCGCACAGAATCACGCTGCCCAACTCACCCATGTGGTACCAATGGCAGTTGACTAACGACATTGACTCTGCTGTGATGCTTGTGAACGCCGATGATGGTGCTCAGGCTTTTTTGAATGGCCAGGCCCTTCAAAGGGTCATCGACGACCGGTTTTACCTTCGAGCAAAGACTGGAGATACGCTTGTTATCAGAGTTCTTAACAATGCCATGGCTGGTGGACTGCGTGAGGTAAAGCTGGCGACAATGGCAGACTACCGGGTCTTCGAGAAGTCTATGACTATCTATCGAAGATCCAAGAGCATGATGGACCAGGTACGAAGGCTAAATGTAGTGTCAGCGGATATAGTGGAAGCTGCCAACAGGGTTTTTGAACATGTCAGCGACGAGAATTTGAGGCGACTAGATTCACTTTTAGCTCCTTATCCTTTATTGAGCCATCCCGTGCTGCTAAATAACAAAGGTCGCTTTCAACTTAACTGGCTCAGCACTTCCAATGCTGATTTAAAAATATGGACTGGTAGCACACCTGAACACCTGATTACTGAATTGCGTTTGCCGACAAAAAAGCAGCCATTCCGACTAGACCTTTCAGATTTAGGGGAGGCCAGGTTTTACCGTATCAATCAACTGGAGACCTGGTCCGAGGTTTTTCAAGTTCCTCAAGTAGATACAGCCTCCACAACTGAAAACTTTTCCTTTTCCCTCTGGGCCGATAGCCAGGGAGGATGGGAAATTTTCAGCGAACTCATGTCTCAAACCAATGAGTATGATGACAAATTTAGCCTTGGTGCCGGTGATCTGGTGGCCAACGGATCCGATTCTATACAATGGAAAAGCCTTCTTGCCAGCCTTGGCCAGGCGAAAGGCAGGTTTCCGTTCTATCTGGTACCGGGCAACCACGATTACGACGGCTACTACGACGATCTTTCGCCGAAAAACTTCAATAAGTACATAACTACACCTTCAGGAAAAAACTACTTCTCGTGGCAATATGCCAATTGTGCATTCATAGCCATTGATCCGAACGAGGCATTCCCGATCGGTTTCAGTGCCAGCGACCAAAAGCAATGGTTCATGAAGGAACTGGAGAATCCGGCATGGAAAGGCGCTACCTGGCATTTTGTGGTATTGCATCAGCCGCCATTTTCCCAGGGCTGGCCTGGCTATCAGGGCGATGAGGTAGTCAGAGAATTGCTGGACTCTGTTTACGAATCTGCAGATGTCGATTTTGTAATCACTGGCCATACCCACGACTATGAGCGACTTACAAAGGAATTCGATGGACATCAGGTTCATTTCCTGATTGTAGGAGGTGCAGGTGGAGGCCTGGAACCCGAAGGTGAAATGTCGGATGAGCCAGAAACGGACGTCGTCATCAAAAGGCATCATTTAGCCAGAATGTTTGTGCATGGAGACTCCATTCGCCTTGAAGTAAAAGATCCTGATCAAACTAGTATCGACCAATTTGACTTTATCAAGCAATGAAATTCCGTTTTCTTTTTCATTTTGTTTTATTTTCTACTGTTGGGTTTGCGCAGGATGTGGAGAATGGGCTTCTTGGCGACTGGTGGCTATGGCCCGAATACAGTTTACCAGCAAGGGCATATAATGCCCCCGGCAATCAACCAAAAGCACCATCGTCCGTGTTTGCAGATGTGGACAGCCGAAGTATTCCCCTGGTATTGAAAGGAGAGGAACCTACCCAAAGGTTGACGGGTATTTTGCCGCAAAACCAATTGCCTGTATCGAGCTTTACGGTAGAATGCTGGCTGGTGAACCACGTAAATCAACCGGTCGGGATGCTGGCAGCTGTTAAGCCCAAATATACCGGAGGCGAGCCTCAGTGGCTGCTTGGAGTGTATGAAAGAGAGATCATTTTCTCTTTGAAACCTGAAAATGAACCATTTGCGGCCGTTGTTAGCCACCAGGTAAAAGCTCATGGCTGGAAAAACTATTGGGGGCACCTGGTCGGAGTCTACGATGGCAGCTCGATGAAGCTATACCTCAATGGAGAACTTTTGGGCGAGCAAAAAGTGGGGCCAATGGCACCCTCAGAGCAAGACAAGGAGCTGGAATTGGCAGCTTATATGCACAATGAGCCCTATATGCAGTTGGGCAATATGTTGAAGAATTTCAGGCTTTATAGTCGACCGCTTGGGGTTTCAGAAATCAAGAAACGCTATACCTATCTCCAGAAACTTGTCGAAGAAGGCAAGCTCTGGCCCGACACCTTCCACTTCAATGCAGGACCTTATCTTAACTACGCCACCACCAGCAGCATTAACCTGCTTTGGGAAACCGACCGGCCCGCCAGGGCGGTGGTTGAATACGGCGAGTCGCTGCCTCTGACACAGAAAATGGAGCTGCCTGTCGCCAGCCTGAAAAAAGAAGACCCGGGGTCAGTTGAAAAGTATATCCAGGAGTTAACGCTTGACAACCTGATGGCCGGTACAACCTACTTTTACAATGTAAAAGTGGTTTCAGCCGACGGACAGGAAATGGAATCTGGCGTACTGACTTTTGCAACAGCGGTTGCACCCGATGCTCCTTTTGCCTTTGGAATTATCGGCGATACTGAAGCCCGGCCTCATGTCAACGACCGGGTAGCTAAGATGTTATGGGACGAACGTCCTAACTTTCTTATGATTGTGGGTGATTTGACAGATGGGGGCAAGGAACACCATAAATTCGAGTGGAACTTCGAGTACTTCGCCGCGATGACGCAGCTTACCAGCAGGGTGCCTGTTTTTCCGGTGGCAGGTAATGGCGAGTCGGACCTATATTGGTACAACCAGTACCATGCCCTTCCGGAACCTGAAGGATATTACTCATTCACTTATGGTAATGCGGAGTTTTTTATGCTGAACAGCAATCAACGTGACGAATTTGCACCTGGCAACAAGCAGTATGTGTGGCTGGAAGAAAAGCTAAAGGCCTCAACTGCCAAATGGAAGTTCGTGGCGCATCATCATGCTCCTTACTCGGCCGATGAAGACGACTATGGCAATAGCTGGGAAGGCCCGAGCGACCTTGGTGACAAAAAGGTGAGAGAGATTGTGCCGCTATACGAGAAATATGGCGTGGATATGGTATTCTTTGGCCACTTGCACACCTACCAGCGCACGATGCCTATTGAGGCGAACAAAGTAAGTGAGCAGAATGGTGTGGTCTATATCCAGGCCGGGGGTGCTGGTGGCAATCTGGAAGACTTTGCACCTACCCGTGCCTGGTTTAGTGCTAAAACCTACCGCGGTCACCACTATTGTATTGTTGGGGTGAATGGCGGAAATCTTTCATTCAAGATGTATGATACTGAAGGAAGGCTAAAGGACTTTTTAGAATTGAAAAAGTGAGCTGAAAATTCATATTTCCTGATTGTCAATTTACGATCTTCTCATCCAGCACGCATCGAAAACCCACTGTGGCACTTCGTTCAAAACCTGGAGAAACTCGTAGTAGCATTTGCCGCCAGGGCAGGGGCTGAGGTCCGCCTTTCACATACCACCAACTGGAGCTTGGATTGAAATAGCTACCTCCTTTAATCATCACAAACCCATTGGTGCCATTGAAGTATACGTCATTGGTTAGCTGCCAGACATTGCCCACCAGGTCCTCGAGTCCAAGGTTATTTTTTCCTTCCGGGTATTGACCCACTGCGTAGGGTTGTCCATCTCCCTTACTGGTTTTTGTTGAATCCATTTCCGCTCCCCAGGGCCATGTATTTTTTCCATCACCTGCCTGCGCTGCAAACTGCCATTCGAGCTCAGTGGGTAGCCGGTAGCCCTTCCACTCAGCGTAAGCACGGGCATCTTCTATGTCTACGTAAACCACCGGAAAATTCTCTTCCCCTTTTTTGGGTCTCCCACCAGGCCAGTGTTTGAGGAAATTGGTGTCATCATTTGGTCGGTAGCAAGTGGCCACCAGAAAGTCATAATACTGGGCATTGGTGACAGGGTAACGATCCATCCAGAAGCCAGGCATCAGGGTGTCTCTTTCGTCGATTTTGGGATAGGGCAGAAACTCACCCTCTCTCGGGTCAACCTTGTAGTGATAATTGCCGCCAGGAATCTTTACAGATAGCGAGTCAACGTTGTTGCCAGCAGTATTAGTCGACTTCGAAACAAGCCAGGGCTCAGATGGCCTTAGTTCAAAAACTACCTCATCTTTCAATTCGCCATCTACCAGGTATCGGATAACAACCGTTCCTTCTTGTAGTCCAAATGTCTTGCTGAGTGACAAATTGTGAGTTCCGCCTTCCAGTTCGTAGGGGACCTTGTCGTAAGTTGGCTTGTTGATCGAAAGCTTTAATTGACCTGGAGGGCTTTCGATCATCATATCGTCATTTTTGCGGCTAACTTTTAATATGCGTGGAAATACTGCCACTGCGCTTACCGAGCCTTCATTGTTGGTGCCAAGTTGATTTGGTGCAAAACCGTCCAGTTTCAGCTGCGCTTTTCCATTTTTTATCACTACCGGCTCATGGGTCCATAAGTTGATGGCATGATGGGAGGGCGGCACTTCAAGGTCGAACAAAGCGCCGCTGAAACCCTCCGGATTGGCATTGTAAATGGTGTAGAGCGTCTTATGACTACTTTTCCATTGGTTCACATATATGCTATCCTGAAGCGTCGTAATCAGAGGGGTGTATTGACCGTAGTTGAAGACCTCGCTGTTACTGCGAAGGATCATTAACGCTCTACCCAGGTGTTTGTATTGTTCATCCACCCACTCCGGCCTGCCCGGTTGAAACTGATTGATTTCTACTCCGTGGCCATTGAATAAACTAAGGTTATATTCTCTGAGAATGGGCCCATAGGCTAATTCGGCTACCCGAAAGATGGCGAAGTCTGGTTTGATAAATTTATTGAGGTTGAGAAGCGGTGGGTACTCCAGAGCATTGTGAACTCTTCCGGAGATGATGCCAGGCATGTCTTTGGGAACCGCCATACCTTCGCTGTACATGATCACACCTTTTTTGGCTGCGTCGCCTGCAGCCTGTATCTCGGCGCTACTGCTACCACGTGTGTCCAGTACTACTCCATCAGTGTCGGTTGCCTTTAGCATCTCGGTCATGCCACCCATTTGTTCTGCAAACGAGGTGGCCGTTGTACTTTCGTCCCATGGGTTATAGCAAAGGAATATTTTAGTGCCAACTTGATGGGCGTCAGCGGTTATGCGTTTCAACTCTTTCAAGCCTCCGGGCAGGTTCCGAAACATGTCCCATTGGTTGCGCTGATCGAGGCCAAGGGCCGGCCAGGTGGGCCAAATACCCACCACATCCCAACCACCAATCAGCGTTCTCGCTTTGTCCAGTGTTTTTGAAAGATAGTAGATATTATAGCGAGGATTGTAAAAGTCTTTGTCCCAGGCCATCATCAGGTTGATGGCATAAGCCTTTCGGATCCATGCCAGGTCTGGTCGTTCAAAGAGGCTGGTATCAAACTGCTCCAGGTCGAATAGGAAGTGCTTTTGGAACATAAGCCGTAGTCCTTCCTGCCAGTCGCCTGTGAAGGGTTCATACCACAATTCGTACGTCACTTCACCCCCGGGATAGAGGATGGTTTCGAAACGTTTCTTTTGAGCCTTATCCCAGCTTTTGCGCCGGGCCAGTCCAGCCACTGCATTGCCGTCGGAAAGTGGGAGTATGCCATAGCCCAGCTCCCAGGCATTGTCTGGAAGCAATACACCTATCGGACCGAATCCGGGGCGATAGATCACACTGCGGGACAATCGGTGATCACCCAGGCCAGTGATATACACATGCTCGGGGTTTTCTCCGAAGGGCACCACGTTTTCGATCGTGAGGGTGTCTGTGGTAGAAAGGTTTTTAATAGTAAAAGTTGCTTTGTAAGGCAAGTCATTACTGCCCACAGCTGGATGAATCAACATTGATTGAAAATGCGAAGTCCTTCCGTCTTTTACATGGCTGTAGTGAAGCGCATCGTTGACCCTGAATGAAATGAACGGCACTGCCCCTTTTTCGATGGAGGAGGAAGAAAGATTTACTTTTTGGATCGCACCATTGTCATGAACAAAAAGCTGAGCGTTGGCTGACACACACCAAAAAAGTAAGCAGAAAAAGAAAATATTTTTCATGCTCTAATATCGTGAAGATTTGGAAAATGTAAGTGCTAATTTGAAAATGAAGCTTTTTGATCGGGATGTTTCGAAAGGACAAACATGGAGTGATCAACAAGGCGGACAGCCTTGGTTCGTGTCTTACGGACTAATGAATTGGTTCGTGGGACACGAACCAAGGAAAGGAAACAAACAATTCGAATTTTGGCAAAGAGACTCCCTTGCTATTCATCTTTACTCAAAAGAAGTGGCATTGCAAAAGCTCAAATACCTTCACCTCAATCCGCTTGCAGAACGCTGGCAGTTAGCTAAGGAGCCGAGTGACTATTATTGGTCGTCTGCTTCCTTTTACGATTGGGGTGCCAGCCCTTTTGGTTTTTTGAGCGATTTGAGGAATGAGTTTTAATGACATTTATTTGGTTCGTGGGACACGAACCAAGGAAAGGGATGTGTTCCTGCTGCCTTGGTTTATGGTCTCGGCCTTGGTTCGTGTCTCACGAACCAATCCACAACGCAACATAAAAATATCAATTACACATGTAAATTGAATGGGATTTCGTAATTTATTGTTAGTAATGAATCACTATGAGTGACATTTTTGTAAACAGGCGTAAATCATACATGGATATTGGTGAAATATTCTTTTTTACTGCTACAATCAATAGCTGGATGCACCTTTTGGCCAAGGATCAATATAAACAGGTGATACTCGACAGCTTGGAAAATCTCAATGGCCGCAAACTGGCTGATGTATTTGCCTTTGTGATAATGCCTAATCACATCCACATGATTTGGAAAACTCTGTCGTTAAACGGGAAGGAAACTGTGCAGGGCTCATTTTTGAAATATACAGCTCATTGTTTTAGAAGAATGTTGATCAACGACGACCCAGCGGAGCTTAGAAAATACTCAGTGGTTGCCAAAAACAAACAATTCGAATTTTGGCAAAGAGACTCCCTTGCTATTCATCTTTACTCAAAAGAAGTGGCATTGCAAAAGCTCAAATACCTTCACCTCAATCCGCTTGCAGAACGCTGGCAGTTAGCTAAGGAGCCGAGTGACTATTATTGGTCGTCTGCTTCCTTTTACGATTGGGGTGCCAGCCCTTTTGGTTTTTTGAGCGATTTGAGGAATGAGTTTTAATGACATTTATTTGGTTCGTGGGACACGAACCAAGGAATCTGAATGAGTAAAAAGCTGTGCTTCTACTGAGTTACACCAAAAAAATAAGCAGAAAAAGAAAAGATTTTTCATGCTCTAATATCGTGAAGATTTGGAAAATGTGGGCATTAATTTGGAGTTGATGTTTTTTGAATGCCCTTTGAGATCGGCCTATTTGTTTTCGTCCGTAACCTGCTATCCAAGCCATGGATTAGGCATTGACAGGGCCAACGTTCGAAAAAAATTATAATTGAAATTTTTGGATTAAGTCATCCAGTTCCTCGGCCTTGTCCTCAAGCACTTTTGAGGTAGCGGCTAGTTCTTCAGAGGTAGCTGCCATTTCCTGAGATGAGCTATTGAAGATTTGAATCGAGCCATTGATTTGCTCGCTACTCTGCTGTTGTTCACTAGAAGCAGCGGCAATATCGTTGGCAAGCTTTATTGCTTCTTCTGTTTTACCTACTACTTCATCCACTTTGAGCTTAGTGTCATTTGATGAACTGAGAGTGGCCATACTGAGCTGCGTAATCTCGTTGGCTGCTGCTTTTGTTTTGTCAGCAAGTTCTCTAACCTCTTTGGCGACGATTCCAAATGATTTCCCATACTCACCAGCATTGGCAGATTCGATAAAAGCATTGACTGCAAGCAGGTTCGTTTGACCGGCTATCTCATCAATTATCTTAACTTTTTGGGCAATGGCTTTGATGTTTTGCAGCGTAACTTCCATTAGTTCTTGTCCCTCTCGCATACTCTGTTCTGAAAGCCTGTTGTTTTTTGCCGAAATGCTGGCGCTTTCGGCTGTCATGCTGATATTGGCCGACATTTGCTCGATACTTGAAGCAATTTCCTCAGAATTTGCCGCCTGATTGCTTGAAGCTTCGCTGATGCTTGCCGAAGTGTTGCTTAACTCGGTGCTCGACTGCCGCAAATAAGAAGCACTGTTTTTTAACTGTGCAATAATTTCCCTAAGGTTCGTTGTCATTTTATTGAGATTATCAGCGACCGCGCCAAATTCGTCTCGGGCTGATAATTCGATAGAACTATTGAGATCATTTTGATGAAGCTTTTCAACCAGGTTTTTGATTGCATTAAGGTTTTTCGAAAATGACCTGGCTATTATTATGTAGGGAATGATAGTAAAAAATACGACTAGCACGCCTAGCAATAAAAGTTTAATAAATATTTGGTCGGCGCTTACAGTTTCCGGGAAAGTTTCGAGACGCCATTGTGAAACATTGATGCCATTGATGATCATGCCCACGCCTCCGATGGCAGAAAAAAACCCAACAATAAGAAATGTGCTTAATATATTTATCGATCTGCCTTTACTTAACGAAACACTTTTGGTCAGTTCGTTCAGTTCGAACATAAAAAGCATAAATAGCGGTAAATTGGTTACTAGTATTGTGAAAATAGTATTGATGGCCACATGAATGACCACTCGTTCTTCTTGTTGGTGGAGTAAGGCTATGGGGATTGATCCTAACCCGTATATGATTGCACAAACCACGTAAACTAGGAGCGTGCGATTATAGTGTTTGGAAAACTGATCGAGTCGCCCATTTTCTATGGTCTTAATCAGAGTGTTTAATTGCTTCCAAACAATGAACCCCATTATTAATGTATTTACAACAACAACAGTTGGCAGTGGCCAGGAAGTTAGTATTTCGCCTACCAGTTCTGCTGTAATTGAGCCACCTAAAAAGGCCGCTAAAGTCGCCAGACCTGCGGGTAGCAAGAAGGTTAACAGGACGATGGTATAGATACGACGTGTTGAGATCATGTTTTATGTTTAAAAAGTCGAGAAAATTCTTTCCAACAAAAGCGGAACAACTACTTACTTCCTCAAAATGAACCGAAATTCAATATAGATGATGTCTCAAAGTTTAGCAACCAGACTTGTTTAGAAGAAGTTTTTTGAAAAGAACATGATCATGCTTTTTTGTTAACTGTTTTGTCTCTTCACAAATCAGCGGACAGTTTACTCCCCCTCTTCCGTCTCCCTGAATTTAATCTGCATGCCGCTTAAGAAATACCTCAAATACTGGTCGTTGCAGGGACGGTATTGGCTTTGCTTGGGATTGCGGAAGAAGGCGCTGAGTTCATGGGGGCCAATGCTTTTACCTTTTAATTTAAAAATGGCAAGCATATCGTCTGAGCTAAAGTTAAAGGCAATCTTCAGCTTTTTGAGGATGATATTATTATTAAGCCTTTGTTCAGGTGCTGGAGCTGGGCCTTCTTTTTTTCCGCGCTTTTCAACGATCAATCCGTTCAGGAAAATAGCAAGTTTCAAGTCGGGCATTTGCAGGAAGCTTTCTTCGTCCTCCCTTTTCATGTAGTCGCTTACCTCTGCGCGGCTCACTTGATGGCCTGCCAATGCAAAAATATTAATCATCTGAGCGTCTTCAGCATCGAGAATATAGCGTAGGCGTCGGAAGATGTCGTTATTGTTCATAGGGAGATCAAATAGATAAGCAAACTACGACCATTCGTCATCTGCCGCAAATCAATTCATTTTTGAGGAGGGATTAGTTTCTCTTCGAGCGCATCGCTTTTACTTTCTTGATCGAGTTGTCCTCAAGGAAACGTTGATAGTCTTCCGTTTCGGCACCGTAGATAGCAATTTTTCCCTCTGCATTGGCATGCAGTCCCCAGCCATACTGTTTCGTAAGTGGAGATGCCCTAAAACAAGGCTGGCCCTTTGAAAAATAGCTTTCACGCTGCTCCTCTATTTCGTTTCGATCAATTTGTTTTCTGATGGCAAATACACCAAACAACACTTCGTCTGATGTGTACTTGTAGGGGTTATTGTATACCATATCAAACTGAAGTTGAGCCACCGATTTTTTTTCACTTTTTTCTACTGGTATTTCACCACTGTCGTGGAGGCTGTCTTCAGCGATTTCGATGAAGGTATTGTAGTAGTTGGTTGTGTGCACTTTGTTTTCGTTCTCCATTTTATGCGAATCTAGCTAGCTCACTGTCAACCCTATGTCATCACTACAAAGATAAAATGAATAGTTAGTCACCTATTTCTTAGTTGTTTGTAAGAACCCTGTAAAGCTACTTTAGCTTGTTAGTGAGCAAAAGAAGGTCGACAGTTGACTCATTCCATTTGGCAATATACGCAGGTGGTGCTTGCGCTGGCGAGTAGGTGAATGACCCAAGAAGTATATCAGTGTCACCATCTTTATCGGCATCTCCTTTTTCCATGACGATCCATCGGCCTTCTGTGGCCAGTTGAGTTACATAGGGCTTGAATTCAAAGCCTGAAGTATTGGTGTTCTCAAGAAACACAAAAGACTGTTGTGGTGAATGAATGAAATCTGGAAAGAACGCCGACGCTGCTATGTCCATATCCCCATCTTGATCGAAGTCTTCGGCAAGTACCTGGGTAGCTCCATACATCGGGAAGAAGAACGACTCCTCAAAGTTGAGATCTCCGTCATTGATGTATAGCCTGATGCCGTGATACGGTTTGAACACTGGCGTGTAGTCGGCATTGTCGCCACAGGCAATCACCAGGTCCATGTCTCCGTCGCCATCAAAGTCGACCAGGTCAAAAGAGCTTGATCCATAGAGTGGGCTGAGCTGAATGACTTGTTTCATTTTGAAAACCAGGTCATCTTCCTGAAGAAAGATATACATCCCTTCGTTTCCTTGCGCAAACAAGGCGATGATGTCTTTTTTTCCGTCGCCGTTTAGGTCTTTTACTTCCACTTTGATTCCACCAGCCTGGTCAAGCAGGGTTGTTTTCCGATACCGTCCATCGGTTTTTGAAAGCAGCGAGAGCTGCCCATCGAAATTGCCAAACTCACAGATGATGATTTCTTCAACTCCATCTTCGTTTAGATCCGCAATGGTAGTGTACACCGGTCGTTTCAATGAAGTAGCAAGCCTGTTTGTTCGGCCATTTTCCCGAACCCACAATTGCCCCAAACTCATGTCCGTGGGGTGCATTTGCCCAATTTCAGTGATAAACTCTTTACCGCCTTGCAAGGCGTAGTCAACAATTGACTTTTGAGCGTCCTGGTACAAAATTTCTGCGCTGTCTGGTGACCAATCCCAGATGCTTCCGATGGCATCTGTCGTTACAAAATGCGCCTCCGCTGCTTGATAATTGATATTGGTGATGAGCGAGCCAGCTTGATTATCAATCGAAAATGTGTCTGCATTGAATAATACAAGGGGTTCACTTCCCAACTCCCTCAAAGTATCTACAGGCATTTGATCGGGAGCGAGTTGAAGCACATAAGCACTGATGGCAGCCCAGTCGCTTTCTGGTATCAGAGCCTGTTCAGGATAAACGCCATAGGTTTCCAGCATCATCCTTTCGTCCATGTTTTTCCCTGCATAAGGATCGTAGCCGTCGACCTTTATTCCTAACCGCGCACCCATTTCAGGCAGGATTTTGTTCTTCCAAAGGTCTTTTGTCATGTCTTCAGGGCGAGGAGCCAGATGGCAGCTGCCGCAGTAGGCTCGATATTTAACTTCTGGTGAGTTTTGTGGCTGCTGGCAACTAAAAACGATTAGTGTTAGGCATACGGAAGTTATGCTTAATTGTAGTTTGTACATACATCACGCTAAGGCAGGGTGAATACCACCTTACCATTGCGTGTAAGAACAGGTGAAACCCATTTTCTCAGTAGGGTATTACAGAGCCGGTGCTAATCAATCTTTAATTGACAGTAATTGGTGCCAAAGGGAAGGCTTATGGTTCATTGAATTCTAATTTGTTTGTTTTCAAATAGCATTAAGTCGTAGGAATTCGCGAACCACTCATTTATTTCCATTTGCGACTCAAATGAAGGTGGAATAGTAAAACATCCCAGCATCAGGTCTGTATCACCATCATTGTCAAAATCACCTTTTTCCATAACAATCCAACGACCTTTGGTTGCCATGTCGGTTGTGTAGGCTTTTAGTGTGTATTTTTCGGAATATATATTTTCAAGGTATACAAAGCCTTCTGCTGGGTTATTTTCAAAATCAGGGAAAAAGGATGAAACAGCAAAGTCTATATCCCCGTCAAGGTCAAAGTCCGCAGCCTTTACCTGCGTAGCACCATAAATCGGATAAAAAAGGGTCTCTCTAAAGTCATTTCTTCCGTTGTTGATAAATAGCCTCAGCCCATGCGATGCTTTTAGTAAGGGTGGATTTTCTTCATTGTCACCAGTGGCAATCACCAGGTCAAGATCGCCATCATTTTCATAGTCAAAAACATCGAAGGCGCTGGTACCATAAGTGGGGTCAAGTCCAATGACACGTTTTGAAACAAAAGAAAGATTTGCGCCCTGATAAAAGATATACACACCTTCATCACCCTGAGCGAAGAGTGCCATGATATCATCGAGCCCATCTTTATTGAAGTCTGCTATTTTTAAGCTGATAGCGCCTGCTTCTTTCAAAATACTACTTCTACGATAACCTTGTGGCCCTTTTACCAATAACGAAAGTTGTCCCATTCGATTGCCAAACTCGCAAACGATTATTTCGTCCGTTCCATCCCTATTGAGGTCAGCTATTTTTGTATATACAGGGCGTTGTAAATCGTCAATTAATGTGCTGTCGTTTTCCCCCTTTGTGATCCATAGCTTCCCAAGCTGTTGGTCGGTCGGTTGCATGGTCCCAATTTCAGTAACCAGTTCGGTTTCTCCCCATTCACTATAATCGACCAGCGCTTTTCCATAGCTATGTAGCTGCTTAACTCCTGATTGAGCCTCCCATTTCCATACTTTGCCGCCTGCATCGGTGCCCACTACCGAGCTGTTGGTATTGTTCCAGTTCAAACTTGTTACCATCGATCCGGGCCGATCGTCTGCTTGAATACCCTTTGCCTCAAACAGGTCTAAGATTTGGTTTCTTTCTTTTCGAGTGAGGTCAAGTGGTATGGAATCTGGCGCTATTGCTAGAACATAGGTACATAAAGATTTCCATTCTGCTTCGGTGAGCATCGGTTTTTCCGGATATATATCGGCGGATCGAACAAGCATGGCTTCGTTGGCAGGTATTGCTGCAAAAGGATCATAAGAGTCGTAGCTCATTCCCAACCTTGCGCCCATTTCTGGTAAAATTTTGTTCTGCCACCGTTCTTTAGTGATTTGTGTAGGGTCCGGCAGTGAGTGACAGTTTCCGCAGTAGGTTTTGTAAGTGAGTTGAGCCTGCATTTCTGACCTTTCGCAGTTTGAAAGCATCAGAATGAAGCCCACCAATAATGCCAACACAAACGATCCCTTCAAATACTTCATGCCCGATATTTATTAATGAAGACGCAAATAATTAAAAACCAGATAAACAATCATGTGTTTTTTTAGAATTACCGATTAGACTCAGAACGAGTACCTTCATTGCCTTACCAAAAGCAATAGGAACCACTCCTAAAGTAAATTGAACCACATGGCGCTTCAGTCGTTGCATATTAGTACACTCGTAAACTTGAACAATGTATTTTAAAAGTAATCTATTATTTGCCCTTGTATACCTTTTTATAGCTACCTCCTCATTCTCGCAAACAGTACCTCCTGAAAAAATAAAGCTCTTTCTTGATTGCAGCAATACACGTTGCGATCGAACATTTATCAGAACAGAGATCAATTTGGTAGACTTTGTTAACAACAGAGTACAGGCCGACGTCCATCTTTTACTAACCGATCAGCGTGGCGGTAGCGGAGGAAGGACCTACCAGCTTATTTTCTTTGGTCAAAATGAGTTTTCGGATAAGACGGATACACTGAGATTTTCAATGCCGCCCTCAGCTACTGATTTTGAGTACCGTGAAAAATTACTAGGCTACATAAAAGTAGGCCTCGTGCCCTACATAGCCGAAACCGCCTGGGTAGAAGAAATGGTGGTATCTATGAATGCAACGGGCCTGGATGCTGAAAAGCTCTCATCGAAGTTGGAAAAAGACAAATGGGACTATTGGGTGATCAGAGTAGGGGGACGTGGAGACCTGAGTCAGGATCAAAACTATACGGAAACTGAACTTAACACTTATGTTTCTGTAAATAGAACGGTACCTGAAAACCGAACCGAACTGCGGGCCGGATATGGCAGAGAGCGGTCGGATTTTGAATTTATCAACGACGATGGAACACTTGAGTCTTTTTCTGTTAGGAATTCTGATTGGTACCTGAACCATTTGTTGGTGAATAGCTTCAGTGAGCATTGGTCTTATGGCTACTATTTTAACATTAGGAACAGCACATTTTCCAACTACCAGCACAGCATTCGATTGAGGCCTGCGTTGGAGTATAATATCTTTCCTTATTCGGAGGTCAATACCCGGTACTTTGCCTTCTCTTATATGATGGATATGCGGAACAATAGGTATTATGAGGAGACTATCTTTGATAAGAACACAGAGTGGCTGTATGGCCATAGAGCCCAGGCTGTGGTGAGCTTCAAACAGAAGTGGGGAAACTTGAGTTCTACTGCATCATATTTCAACTATTTCCACGACTGGCAGCAGAATAATATCCGAATCGACCTAAACGCAGATGTCAGGGTAAAGGGGAACCTTAGCTTTTATATCAACTTTTATGGGAGTTTATCCCGAAATCAGGTATTCATTGCCAAGGGTGAGTCAAGCGTCGAAGACGTACTTGCTCGTCGGAAACAGCTAGCTTCAGGCTATGAATATGGGACCAGGTTTGGGATCAATTATCGGTTTGGTTCTGTTAACAATAGCTTCATTAATCCACGTTTTTCTGACGAAGTGGATTAAGCAGTGTGCTTGAACACGGATGAGGCTGTTGATCCGACATCATTCCTTTGCTAAATTGGTGATATTGCGTTGAAGCAGCGTCACTAAAACCAGTCTCATTGAAAGGATTTCGGATCAATAATTTTTAACAAATACTTATCTTTCAGATATTTGCGCCTCTATTTTTCATGGCACCCTTGAATAGTACTCTCTAGCATGCTTTTTCGACTGTGGCTTTTGTCGACGCTTATTCACTTTGGCTTCCAGGCGACTGGTGAGCCATTTGTTATCAAGTCTGCAAATGAAAGTCAGGTTCTGTCCAATTATGCGACCTATCTGGTAGACTCAGTGGGCTTATCTATAACGGACGTTCAGCAGCTCACTTTTTCAAAAACAATTGCCCCTGAATTTTATAAAAGGTCTGATGTTGTTTTTTGGACTAAAGTAGCCTTTAGAAATGAGACTTCTTTCGAACAGTTTATTCTAACAATTGACCAATGGAATGAAGTTGATTTCTTTGTTTTGGAAGGAGGTAAATATGTTGGAACCCGTACAGGAACAAGCACAAAAGTAGAGGATAGGCCGATTTCATTACATCGGTTGATAAGCTTCCCATTTGTTCTTCAGCCGCAAACTGAAAAAGTAGTTTTCATCCGTACCAAAGTTTCTCAGCCTTTAATGAGATACTATGCGAAGCAGTTTTCCTTCTTATCAAAGATCGAATTAGATGAGCTGGGTTTTGCTTATAGCAAATATATTGGCAACCAAATGCTGGTTGTATTTGTACTTGGTGTTGTAGGCATTTTGTTTGTGTACAGTCTCAGTCTATTTTTCCTGGAAGGGCAAAAAACATCTTTGATCCTGTCGCTTTATTTCATCGTCGTAGGACTGGAAATTGCCAACATCCATGGGATCACAACCAATTATCTATTCCCAAACTCAACAGCGTTTGAGATGTACCTGGCCTTAAATCTGGCTTTTTTGATTCCAATTGTGGTTTGCGGATTTATGATGGCTTTTTTTAAACTTAAGTTCAACAATTGGGAATTTTATGTGCTGGCTGGATTTATGCTATTCATGGCTAGTTTATGGATTGCCTCTTTCCAATTCAGTCAGTCGCTATTGTTTTTCGAACGACGGTACCTGGAGTATGCAGTTATTCTCCTGGTGCTGGCCTCATCGGTTGTCAAAAAGAAGGAAGGATCCATTATACTATTGATAGCGATTCTTGCCACTATTCCTGCCAGTTTTTTCTCCTCCTTTAAGGCGGTCTTTTTCGAGAATTCTAATTTTTTAACATCCGATTTGCCTTATTTATTGGGAGTATCCACTCAGGTGCTGATTTTTTCTGTGGCATCTACTTACCGTGTAAGACTCCTCCGTAAAGGGGTTGAGTCGCTACAAGAAGAGCACAGGCAGCTTGTACAGGGGCAAAATGAAGAGCTGAAAAAGCAGGTAGAGAGTAAAACCCAACAGCTTCAGGAGGCTTTTCAAGCGTTGGAAGTACAAAGAAACGAGTTGCAGGCAGCAAACAAGGAGTTGGTAGCTAATGGAAAACTTCTCTCTGAGCAGTCTTTGTCTATCAGAAAGCTAAATGAGCAATTGGAAGAATTGGTTGTGCGTCGGACTGAAGCGCTAAAGGCAGCTTTAAAGGACTTAGATGTGTTTTTTTACCGGGTATCGCACGATTTGCGACGCCCACTGACGACAATTTTAGGCCTCATACATTTGATCCAAAGAGAAACGGATATCGAGAAGATAGCTTCATTTACCACCAATATTCAAAAGACTGTGGTAAATGTGGACCGAATGCTCCGTAAGCTTATCGCCATCAGTCTCTGCTATCAGGAAGAGCTGAATGAGGAGAACTGTAGTATTTCAGAAATAGTAGGAGAAGCGATTGATGAAATTGACCGACAATATAGCCTTGAGAATTACAGTATTACGACCAATTTATCACCCTGTCTTCTTTTGGGAGACCGGTTTTTGCTCCGTGCCATTATAGAATGCGCCGTTGAAAATGCCATCATATTTGGTGGGGAAAATGTTAGTATCCTCGTGGAATGTAGATGTGAAAACGACTTTTTTATACTTTCAATTTCTGACAATGGCAGAGGCATTCGTCCAGATTTTCTTGAAAAGGCGTTCGATATGTTTGTGAAAGGCGATAACAGATCGACTGGAAATGGTCTGGGGCTATACCTTGCCAAATTGGCTACGGAAAAACTTCATGGTAATATTTTCCTCGAGTCTACTGGCAACGCTGGCACCGAGCTAAGGATGATATTTCCAATTGAGTTGGCCACAATGGGGTAGCTTCCTGGTATTTAAAATTACCCATCTGCCATCTATCTAGCAGGTGTAATGAGTCTAAACCCCAAAAGGCTCCTCAATGCTGATGCTTTGTGGTGTAAACAGTTGACCGCCTTCTTCAGTCACGTAGAAGCAATCTTCAAGGCGCACCCCAATTTCCCCATAGATATAGATACCTGGTTCGTCACTAAAGCACATACCCGGCTGTAGTTCAAGGTCGTTGCCTTTTACCAGGTAAGGCCACTCATGGCCATCCATGCCTATGCCATGCCCTAATCTATGGAAGAAGTTTTTGTATCCTGGGCCAAAGCCGGCGTCCTCAATTATTTTACGTCCTACCTCATCGATTGATCCACAGGTAGCCCCCGGTTTCACTGCCGCCATGGCGGCTGTTTGTGATTCTTTTACTTTGTTCCAGATATCTGTCTGACGCTGTGTTGGTTTCCCATAAATCGTCGTTCTCGTTATGTCGGACGAGTAGTCATGCAGCTTGCAGCCCCCATCCATCAGCACAATGTCGCCCTCCTTCATGCTTTGGGCAGTTTGGCTTCCGTGTGGGTAAGCCGCCCACTCCCCAAACATCACGCTTGCTCCGCCGTTTACTCCTAATTTCTTGAAAGCTACGGAGATGTTTCCGCTGAATTCATATTGAGACATGCCCTCCTTCATTACCGCTATAGCAGCCCGGTAAGCTTCTATGGTGATTTCATTTGCACGCTTCATCAAAGCCAGCTCTGTGGGCGACTTTATCATGCGGCAGCCAGCGGCAACTGGAAAGGCATCCACAAACTGAATTTGTGGTAATTCTTTTCTTAATCCGTCAAACAGAAAAAAACGAACATTTTCTTCAACACCAATTTTGCCAGTGCTTATGCCCTTGTCTTTCAAAATACCCGCCACAAGTTTATAGGGACTTTCGTGCTCCTGCCATACCCGCAGGTCCTTGCCAAATAATATTCTTTCCTTCAACCGCTCTTCTTCAAAGGCGGGGCATACATAGGCTAGCTCTCCTTTGGCAGGAATGACGGCAGCCATCATGCGCTCGCTGCGCCCCCAGTTGATACCAGTAAAATAGACCAAAGAAGAACCCGACTCAAGGTACATGGCATTGATGCCATTTTCTACCATCAGTCGCTGGGCTTTTTCTATCCGGCTTTTTCTTTCTTCATTGCTGATGGGTTTCATGTCATCTACCATTGACTTCAAATGATCGAAAGGTCCTGCAGCAGCTGCAGCTTCTTTCGGCGCTTCACTTGTCGCACAAGCAGTAAGGCCAACGGCGGCTACTGCGCCAGTTGCTTTGATAGATTGGTCGAAGAATTTCCTTCTGTTCATGATAGGTCGGATTAGATAAGATGTCAAGATACTTCGAAAAGGATTTCTGCGCAGAAAAAATTATATGAGGGGAGATAGGAACGGTTTGCAGTGGAGTGAGCGGCGCCAGTTACTTAGCAGAAGGCCCCTTTCGCACTTATCACTCACCACTTTCTCACTTTGTTTTTACATCTCCCTGATCCAGATATTCCTAAAACTCACAGGATTGCCATGGTCTTGCAGCATGATCGGGCCTTTGCCGTGTGCTTTGTAGGTTGGCGAACCGATATAGGCCGTATTACCCCAAATGCGGGTATGGTTTTGTGTAACCACGCCATTGTGCAATACGGTTACCGTTGCTTCATGTACTACTTCTCCTTTGTCGTTGAAGATGGGGGCAGTGTAGATAATGTCATAAGTTTGCCATTCACCAGGACCTCTCGTAGCGTTCACCAAGGGTGGTGACTGCTTATAAATGCTACTGGCCTGTCCGTTAGAATAGGTACGACTTTCATAACTGTCCAGCACTTGTACTTCGTAAAGGCCTTGCATGAAAACACCGCTGTTGCCTCGTCCCTGGCCCTCACCCTTCACTTCTGAAGGCGTCCTCCATTCGATGTGCAACTGGTAATTATCAAATTTTTGCTTGGTCTGAATCACACCTTTGCCGGCTGTTACTGTCATAGCGCCACCATCGATGGCCCATTCCGCCGGACCGCCCTTACCCGACTCCCATTTGTCCAGGTTTTTGCCATCAAAAAGAACAATGGCATCAGAAGGAGGCGCACCGTATTGAGCACCAGGTGTAATTTTTGTTACTGCGGGCTCCCATACCTCCGTTGTTTTTGGGTCTTCACCCTCTTTAACCTGTGCAATAGATCCAAAGGCCATTAAAATAGCTGCGGTGCTAAGTAGAATGCTTTTCATAGTTGGTTTTTGATAGTTAAAATTCAGTGGTACCACCAGCTGTTGCTTTGGGCACCACTTCAGGTTTCTTTCTCCCAAGCTCAGTCTTCTTTACAACTCTCTTATCCAGATATTCTTGAAGCTGATAGGAATACTTGGGTCACCGTGTGCTTGTAGTTTTATTGGAGAAGCACCGTGTGCTTTGTAAGAAGGTTGGCCAATATAAACAGTGCCACCCTTAAGTTCGAAATTGTTTTGAACGAGTACTCCATTGTGAAATGCGGTTACTCTTGCTGGGCTTTTGAGTGAACCATCGCTATTGAAACGAGGGGCTGTCCAAACAATGTCGTATTGCTGCCATTCACCTGGTTTCTTACATGCATTGGCCAAAGGCACGCCTTGCTTGTAGATACTGCCTGTTTGCCCGTTTACATAAGTCGAATTGTTGTAGCAGTCAAGGATCTGAATCTCATAACCATCGTCGCCAGGACCTGTACTGGCTAGAAAAAGTCCACTGTTGCCTCTTGCCTGTCCTGTTTGCGTAATGCCTACTGGCTCATACCACTCCAGGTGCAACTGGTAATCGGTGAAGCTTCTTTTTGTTTGGATATTGCCTTTGCTTTTGTCAACGGTGATCACGCCACCAAGACTTGTCCAGCCAGCTGGCTTCGAAGGATCGTTGGTGCTAACCCACTCGCTTAAATCGCTTCCGTTGTAAAGTATGATGGCATCAGAAGGAGCGTCAGAAAATGTGCTTCCTGGAGTAACTACCGGAGGTACAGGCTCATAGAATTCTGTTAGTTTAGGGTCGCCTTTTTGTGCGCATGCTCCAAAAGCTAGAATGACCGAGAAGGTGCTGAAAAGTATCTTTTTCATGTCTGTATATTTTAAAAGATGTGTTTAAGTAGTTTTTTGGGAATATAGGAAATTCTGAAATAAACCGTTAGCCGAAAGTGATGAAGATGACCTTCAAGTACCATCCGCTGGTAGCTTTATTGAACATTGGCTGTGTTGGTCTACTCATGTTTTGGGTACGCATCCCACAACATCCGGTTAACAATTCCCGCCCAGATATACGTGCGGTGATAGCCTGCCCAGGTTGTATCTGGGCTATAAAACTCCCACAAATTGTGGTTGTCCTTCAATTGAAATATCATACTGGCCGATACCCGATCGACCAGCTCTTTCGCTTCCTCATGATAGCCATAGTCCTGTAGGCCTCGCTGGATCAGATAGTCCCATTCTACCCATACCGGTCCGTTCCAGTAACCTTTGTCGTTGTAGAAAGGATCGTCCGCTGCTAAACTTGGTACGCCAAACTTCCTCCAAAATTTATCAGGATTTGTCAGGTGTGCCACCAATTTATTTGCCTGCTCAGCGGAGGCAACACCAGCCCACAAGGGCAAAAATCCGATGATTTCCATGCGCTTCAGGTCATCAGTTTTTTCGAAGGTAAAGTCGTTGTCTTTTTTGTCGGCATTAAAGTAAAAGCCTGTCGATTCATCCCAAAAGGTGTCGTTGATCAAGCGGGCTCTTTTCTCGTGATCTGCCTTCCAACGACCGGCTTCTTCAGTCTTTCCCAGGGTAGCCGCCATTTGCTCAAGTGATTTGGCCTCCATCACCAGCATAGCATTAAGATCGACGGCTTCAAAGTTTGCCGGCCATCCTACCTCGTCCCATACTGCCACTGAGGCATCTCTCACCGATTCCAGCACGGCATGGCCGCCCCACTCGCAGAGTCCGTCGCCATCTTTATCTCGATGACTAATATAGAACTCATAGAAACGCTTGCTGGACGTATACATTTCCTCCAGAAAAGCTTTGTCCTGTGTAATTTTGTATACCTCCCAGTTGATCCAGGCGTACCAGGGGGCCGAGGAGGTGAGCTCACCTTCATGCTCGATGATCTCATCCAGGTAGCCTCCGGTGCGGTAGTTGATATAGCCATTTTCGAACTGTCTTTCTTTGAAGACTCTTTGTGAATTCATGGCCAACGCTGGATCCTGTAAAGCTAATGCCAGCATGGTCAGACTTTCATGGAACACCTGTCCTCCATGGCCCCAGCCCCACACAGGCTCCCGGCTAAAGACATAGTAGGGGTAGCTGCTTTTTCCTTCTGCCGGATAAAATACCTGCTGCATCATGTTCCAGCCCGATAGGTACAGCAATTGCTGGTCGTCTGAAAGCCCTGTAAGGGCAGGAATGCTTGCCAGATAGGCCTCCCTTCCAGGTAAATGAAGAGCAAAACTTTCTTCTGCCAACCTGTTCGCTTCTTCCCATGAGGTGGCCTTGTGCAGTGCCGCCACTGACCTTATCACCCTGATATTGGTTGAAGCTCCTGCAGCCAAGGTAATTTTTTTACTAAAAGCGGCTACTTTAAAGTATTTCAAGCTGTCACTCTCCCAGCTACCTGAGGCAATGGCATGGGATAAAGAAGGCCCTCCCAGGGTGTTCATTTCCCTGGCGTGCATACTAATCAGACCCGATGGAGCGAGGGTGACTGCGGTAAAAATATAGATAGCGTCATTTGGGAGTTGCACCATCAGCGAGCTGGAAGTTAGTGGTTCAGTAAACTGAGTGAAGAATGCATCGCCTTCTCTTTTTCTGTAAATAATCACCTTGTTGCCCTCTTTTGGGCGGTTCCAGCTTAGCGCTGCTCTCCTTTTTTCCTGCATCGACACCCGAAAACCTGCTGGCGATTCGGGCAGCATTGTTTTCGTTGGCCTCATTGACCTGGAAAACTGCCGGACGTTGGCAGGGATTGAATCCGTTTGTTGTGCAACAATGCCCAATCTTTCCTCGATGATTGTCAAAGTGTACTCACTAGCACCTTCAAATCCAGGCAAATGACCGAGCTCCATCCTGAAATATCCGTCAGTGTTGAGTGTGCCCTGAAGGCTGCCAAAAATCGGACTGCTTTCAGTCAGAAGAAACTTCTTATTGTCGTCAAGGTAGGCCTGCATTCTTACCAAAGGAAGTTGGCTCATTACCCGCTGTCCTCCTTGATTATAAAGCCGTCCATTCACCTCTTTTATGGGCGTTTTTTCAGGCATTACCTGCCAGGGTAGGTAGCTTACTTCTCCAGACAATGAAGCAAAGTGACCCAGATCGTCTGGAAGAACCGAGAGTTTGAAGATGTTCTGCAAAGAGTCAGCGAATGGAACCTCGTGCCCCACGGTCCAGGTGTCTGGATACTCCTCGTGGTTAAAATACAATGCATCGTTATCCGAAGTGAAGCTGTTAAACAGCCTGTTTTTCGCCTGAACAAAAGGAATGTAGTCGAATTCGATGAATGAATCGCTGGTATTGGTAAATGTAGTTTCGAGCACTGCCGAGTTCGAACTATACACAAGAAATTTGTTGGCTACATGCATTCCGTCAAATGGGGAGAACGAAAAATTTACTTCATCAGGGAAGGAGGAATGAATAACTGGTGGGCTGATATAATCACTTATTTTACTCAGCCAGCGATCGCCTATTTTGAAAGAAAATCCAATTTCTCCCCCTGTATCTGAAGTAAAAACAGGACCTGACTCGTCATCATTAAATAAAAATTCATATCCTTCATCTAACACAAAGTGAGAGCGGTCTCTGTGTGCAGCGTAGGTAGTGTAGAGAGGTGCAGATACTGCTACCTGCAAATCAGGGATGTTTTCGGAAGAGACTATTGGGGCATCGCAGCTTTGACTCAGACAAACAAGTCCGATAAGAAATGGAACTAAAGAACCTCTTTTTAGCATTTTGGTGATATCTTTTGTGAAAGTTACCAAATTGAAAGGAGTCACAAACCTACTTCAATGCCAATGGTTGCTTTTAAACCATCAATTCTCATTATGGATCTACTAAAAACCCTCAAAGAAAACCCGAGTCTGCAGGAAGTGCCCGAAGATCAACTTCAGTGGTTGATCGATAATTCTGAACGCAGAGATTACAAGGAAGGTGAGTTTTTGTTTAAGAAAGATGAACAGGCTGATCATATGATGATTGTGTTGTCGGGAAAAGCAAGGATTTATGCCATTCAGAACAATCAAAAAAGGGAACTCTTCGAGCTTGAACCCCCAAATATCAGCGGGTTGTTACCTTTCTCCAGGTTAAAGGTGGCAGCTGGTTATGCCGAAGTAGTGCAGCCTGCGAGTCTTTTGCTCACGTCCAGAGAAAAACTCAAAGAACTTGTTTGCACTCACTATGAACTCACCGAAAAACTGGTGCAGGAAATGACGTCCCGGGTTCGGGAGTTTACTTCGCTACAGCGGCAAAATGACAAGATGATGGCACTGGGCAAGCTATCAGCTGGGTTGGCGCATGAGTTGAATAATCCTGCAGCTGCAATTGTACGCAGCTCGGATGAGCTTAAAAAACATTTGCACAATACACCTGAGAGATTCAAGGCTGTGATGACTATGAAGTTGGAGCCGTCGCAGGTGGATGCAGTGAATGCCATTTTGTATGCAAAGGCGGAAGAAGGACGCAGAGATTTGGGATTGAGGGAGAGAAACGAGCTGGAAGAGGAAATACTTGATTGGTTCGATGACAATGAGCTGGAAGGTGGAGATGACCTGGCCGATAACTTCATTGAATACGGCATTGGTACTGATGAACTCGAAAAGGTGAAAGAATACATCGCCACCGATGAATTATTGGGCGTATTGCGTTGGCTCGATAATGTATTGACAACCGAAAGAATGGTGGGCGATATCAACGAGGCTTCCACACGTATTTCAAAGTTGGTGCAATCCGTCAAGTCATATTCACATATGGACAGAGGTCATGATAAGGCCCTTACCAATATCCATTTGGGAATAAAAGATACATTGACAATGCTTGACCATAAGGTACGAAAAGGTAATATTTCACTTGTGTTTGAAGCTGCATCTGATGTCCCGCCTATCAATTTGATGGCGGGGGCGATGAACCAGGTTTGGACTAATATTATCGATAATGCTATTGACGCCCTGGAAGATACGCCATCCCCTACGCTGGTCGTGAAATCAATTAAGGATGGGGAGTTTGTAAAAGTGTTGATCTCGGACAATGGCCCAGGTATTCCAGATGATTTGATGAGCAAGATTTTTGACCCATTTTTCACTACAAAGGAGGTTGGCAAGGGTTCAGGGCTTGGACTGGAAATTGCCAAAAAAATAGTGGATCAACACAATGGCTCGCTGAAAGTAAGCTCCAGACCCGGAGAAACTATTTTTACCGTGTGCATCCCATTAGAAGACAAATAACCTATGAAAAAACCAGTTATTTTTTCGGTCGACGACGACCCTCAGGTGTTAAAGGCCATTCGCAGAGATCTGCGTAATGAATTCAAAGAAGAGTACCGGATCATGAACACCGAGTCAGCCAATGAAGGTTTGGAGGTGCTCGTAGATATGAAGAAGGCAGGTGATGAGGTAGCATTATTCATTTCTGATCAAAGGATGCCCGAGATGGAAGGTGTAGCTTTTCTCGAGAAGGCCAGAAAAATCTTTCCTGATGCTAAAAGGGTTTTGCTCACTGCCTATTCAGATACCGACGCCGCCATTAAAGCCATCAACGACGTGCAGCTGGATTATTACTTAATGAAACCCTGGGATCCGCCTGAGGAGAAGCTCTTTCCCATACTGAACGACTTGCTCGATGAGTGGCAGGCAGGTTATATTCCCGATTTCGATGGATTGAAAATTCTCGGATATCAGTTCAGTCCCAAAACACATTCGTTGAAAGATTTCTTGTCAGGAAACCTGTTTCCGTTCCAATGGTTGGATGTAGAAACTAACGAAAAAGCGAAGGAACTCATCCAGCTTCATGCGTTGCAGGCGACTGATTTTCCTGCCGTGGTCCTGGACAATGGATCTATTTTGAAAGGCGCTACAGCGGAGGTGCTTGCAGAAAGTATCGGACTCAACCCCAGGGCCAAAGAGGAACTGTATGATGTAGTAATTATTGGCGCTGGACCTGCAGGCCTTGCCGCAGGCGTGTATGGAGGATCAGAGGGTTTAAAAACGATCCTGGTAGAAAAAAGGGCTCCAGGCGGGCAGGCTGGCACCAGCTCTCGGATAGAAAATTACCTTGGCTTTCCCAGTGGGTTGAGTGGGGCTGATTTATCCCGACGTGCCATTACCCAGGCCACTCGCTTTGGAATTGAGTTTTTATCGCCCCAAGCAGTAAATAAAATAGAGGTGAAAGATCCCTATAAGATCATCACTTTGGCGAATGGAAGTGTGATTAATGCAAAAAGCGTGGTAATTACCACGGGAGTTGATTACAAAAAACTGGAGACCAAGGGATTGGAGCAATTCACAGGCGCAGGCGTTTATTATGGGGCAGCCACTACTGAGGCGGCTGCCTGCAAAGATGGCGACGTGTTTGTGGTAGGCGGAGGAAACTCAGCAGGACAGGGGGCCATGTATCTTTCCAGGTTTGCCCGCAAAGTATTCATCGTTATTCGAAAAGAGGACCTTGCAGCGACAATGTCGTCCTACCTGATCGACCAAATCAATGCGACACCTAACATAGAGCTGGTGCCCTTCACAGAAGTGACAGAAGCTTTTGGCGAAAATGAAAGACTCACTCAACTGGAGCTAACAAATATATCCAATGGTGAAAAGAAGATCGTGGACGCCAGGGCCATTTTCATTTTTATTGGTGCAAAGCCCTATACAGAATGGTTAGGCAACCTGATTATCAAAAATGAAAAAGGTTTCATCGCCACAGGGCGGGATTTGATACAATTCCCTGAGTTTAAGAAGGTCTGGAAACAGTCACGAGAACCTTTTTCGCTGGAAACTTGTCAGCCGGGTATTTTTGCCGCTGGTGATGTGAGGATGAATGCAATGAACAGGGTAGCTTCAGCAGTAGGAGAGGGGGCTATGTCAATTAGCTTCGTGCATCGATACCTTGAAGAAATTTAAATACGGTAGCTGAGTGAGCTACTCTTTTTTCAGGTTGTCAATGTGGGACTCTAATTCTGCAAGGTATTTTCCGAAGGAAGCTTTGTTCATCCAGCGTGCCAGTAAATGACTGAGCGGCGTGAGTACAACCCAGCAGGCTATTAGCATCACAATAGCTGTTTTGCTTTCGAAAAATTCGTCCAACTCAGCTTCGGATATAAAACCTAAAAGGAAGCCAGCCGTAAGCGCTACGGGGTAGATAAACAAGGCGATCCTTTCTTCTTGCCTTAGCACTCTGCTCACAAAACCATGATAGTTTTTTAGGTTGGTAAGGATCCCTTCATCCATGGGAATTCCAGCCTTTATCCTTTTATGCTGACTCAGGAAAAGGAAAAAAGCGGTGAAGTATACGCCTGCCATGAAAAACTGCAGGCCACTAACCAAAGGCTCTTTTACTTTGACTCCCAGGTAAAGGAAGACAAAAGTGAACAGCACAATGAAAGCCAGTTTAATAGTAAAGCCAGTTTGAATTTTTTGAATGGGGCCATGCGATTTATGGTGCATTGCCTGCAATATGGTCTGATCGTCCAGCGCACCTAATGGGGACTGATCCATTTGCATTTTATCCCATGTTTTTTTTAGATCCATACCCTTAGCCGTTTAATTTTTTGGTCAATTGTTGCTTGATCCTGTGGAGTTTTACTGCCACGTGGTTTTTAGTTAAACCGGTGATCTCGGCTATCTCCTCATTTTCGTATCCATCTAAATGGAGTGACATGATCGCCCTGTCAGTTTCTCCAAGTGATTTGATGGCCATCATGAGCATTTCTGTGTCATCACTTTTATCGCCAGGTAAAGCAAAGCCATACGCTTTATCCAGATTCTCAGTTGGTAGTCGATTGTTTTTTCTTCGGAAAGTAAGCACAGTATTGAGGCTCACTTTATACAGCCAGGTTGAAAATTTAGACCTGCCGTCAAACCGGGTAAACGAATGCCATGCCTGAAGTACAATTTCCTGATACAGGTCCTTCTGGTCTTCTGAATCATCGATATAAAGCCTGATGACTTTATAGATAATGCCGGCATTGTCTTTCACCAGCGACATGTACTGCGCCTGAAGATCCGACTGAAGATGAGACATTCGTCTGAGTTGGTTTAGGTAATTGGTGTAGAAGAAGGGAGCTAAATTACAATAGTATCCTATTTCGTTTAATGAATGGCCTTAACAAAAGAAGTTATGGTTTCTGTGAAAGCGTCAGGTTCCTCAATAAATGGGAAATGGCCGCTTTTTTCAAAAACGACATACTGAGCATTGGGTAAGGTTGCCGCCAGTTTTTTCCCTACCTCATCCGGAATAAGATCGGCACTACCGTGAATAACAAGCGAGGGAATACTGAGCTTTGCTAGCGCTGGATGCAGGTCGTAAGCTACCAGATCGGGGCTAAGGCCGTACAAGAGCTTCGACGTTTTAGAAAAATTGCTCATCAAATGCAACTCAAGCTTATCCACAGCCAGGGTGTCATAAAATGACCTTTTGAAGCCGATTTTAAACAACAGCTCATAGGCTTCTGGCTTCCCATTTTTGAAATGATCGGAGGCAAAAATGGCAGAGCGGGCCTGATTGTCCTGGTCGGTCATTGCTTCTCGCTGTTTTTTCGCGCTTAGCGCGTCAAACTCCTTGCTGGCCGCTACTGAGTTGCAAAGGATGAGTGATTTAATTTTGTCGGGATAAGCAATGGCAAATTGCATCGCAATTAGTCCCCCAAACGAATGACCAAACAAATGCACCTTGCCAATGCCTTGCTCTGTCAGCAGGGCGTTGATATCGCCAAGGAACTGAGCCATGGTCATGTCGTCGGTGCTTAAATTCACATCGGATCTCCCGCAGCCTCGTTGGTCGTATAAAATCAGTTTTAGTTGATCGGAGAGAGCCGCTACATGCGGCAGAAAGTAGTCGTGGCTCAAGCCTGGCCCACCATGAATAAACAGAACTGGTTCGCCTGTACCTAGTGTTTTCACGAAAATGGAGGTGCCATTGATGACTTTCAACCCGTCTGTGCTTTCTGAAACCTGGGAGTAAGCGCTGAAAGAAAATAGAGCGACCAGTAATATTAGCAATGTCCTCATGAGGGCTTTTTATTGAAGATAGGGATTGTTTTTCATTTTACTGACATCAGCTCATCTAATGGAATTTTAAAAGTCTTGTTGCTGGCGGTTTTACCACTGACGGTTGTTCCACCAAAAATATACAAGTAATTTCCAACTATTACTGATCCAGCATAAATAACTGAAATTGAGGTCTTTATTTCTTTAAATGAGCTGTCCCTAATATCAAATCGACCTATGATATTATGTTCAGGGCCAATATTGCAAAGGAAAACGAAAGGATAATTTATTGATATACCAAAGTTACTAGCAGCATAGGGAAGGCGGCCTAATGTTTCCCAGGTATCTAGGGTAATATTGTACCGCCAAATCTCGTCGTAAATTTCCTCTGCATCATGTCCCCCGAATACATAAAGTTGATCACCAGCAACTGCCCCATAGGTAACACGTGGAGCAGGCATCGGACTTAGCTCATTCCACTCATCAGTAAAAGGATCAAAGCTCAGTACCTTATCGGAATAGTAACTTATTCCCTCTTCATTAAAGGCGCGCCCGCCAAACACGTACACTTTTTTATTTTTGTAAACAACGCCACTATGTAGAGCCATATGTGGATTATCCGATCGATACATGACCCGATAGTCCTTAAGATATATGATTTCAATAGGGAAAGTATAAAAGTTAGGTTTGGGAAGGTAAGCAAATCCTGTGGAAAGAATTACGTTTAAATCTTCAAGGTACACGCTACTAGTTGCCTGTTTCTGCACCACTTTATCATAAAAATCCGCCTTTTTCCACTTTCCAATCACAGGAGCTAAAAGATAGATATCGTCGGTTGCGTGATTCGTTTTTTTCCAAAGATTGGCTCCACCAATACAGTAAATATTCTTCCCATCGGTGGCGTAGCCCATGCTGTAAACTCCTGTAGGTACATTGGGCCCTTTGAGAATGGTTAAATCAGAAGTTGGTTTAAGTCCGGAGCAAGCCGTAAGCCATATGATAAAAAGGATGATAGTCGAGTTTCCCGTGTTACCAAAATTCCTCATTTAAAAATTGATTTTTTTATTCTTCCTGCATTAACTCAGTTAATGGAATCTTGAAGGTCTTATTGCTTGCTGTTCTCCCGTCGTCCCAGGTACCGCCAAAAATGTACAAATGATCGCCAACGATAGCCGATCCGGGAGATTCAATAGTCATCCAGGTTTTGAACTCTCTGAAAGAGCCGTCTCTGATATCGACCCGCCCTATCATGTTTTTTTCTTGCCCAACATTAGTGAGAAAAATGTAGGGGTACTGCTGTGTAATCGAAAAATGGCTTACTGCATACGGCAAGTATCCAACAGTCTCCCATGTATCAGCCTTAAAATCATACCGCCAAATGTCAGCAAAGGAGTTTTCCTGATCAAAGCCGCCGAATGTATAGAGGTTGTTGCCTACCACGGTGCCGTAAGTTACTCTTGCCGAAGGCATGGGCTTCAAGTCTTCCCACTCTGCAGTTGCAGGATCATACGACAAAAACCGATCGGAACTGTGCACATAGCCATCTTCCTCATATACCATTCCGCCAAAAATATAGGCTTTCGAATTCCAGTATACCGCGCTGGCCCCTTCTGCCCAATGCGGATTGTTGTCAAGGTATTGTACTCGGTATTCATTGAGGCTAAGTATTTCCAGAGGGAAGGTGTATAAATCTCCTTTTTCTTTGTTAACAAAACCTGTCGATAACACCACATTGAAGTTGGGCAGGTATACGCTGTTGGTATGTCCTTTGACGATGGGCTTGTCGTTGAAATGAGATTTCTCCCAACCACCAGCAAAGGGCGAAAAGAGATAAATTTCTCCCACAGACTGACGCCGTGGTCCAAGAAAGGTAGTGCCTCCGATGGAGAAAATTATTTTCCCATCTGTTACATATCCCATCTCAAAGATGCCAGTCGGAAGCTGCGGGCCTTTCATTATTTTCACGTCACTTTCAGACAGAAGTGCCTTGCATCCTGAGATCAGGATCAGCAACAAAAATATAAGAGGACGTAAAAGCTGGCGATGCATACAATGTCAACTATTAGTAGGCGTATTTAGTTATTTTTTATCCGATTAACCACCAGAAACGGGTATTCTTAGCTTTTTGTGCATCAACGAAGCTGAGGAAGGACACAAACTCGAAAACTCAGGGGTACTCTTGATTGAAGATGGGACGTTTTCCCGGTCATATAGCTCGTAATGTAGCTTTGAAAAGAAGTCTTTGGCAGTAGTAGTCAGTAAAAAAAGCTCTTCTATTTCTGAGTCCCGGCTAATGTGCTCTAAGCGTTGAACAACTTCTTTTCCCAGCCCTGCATGTCGCTTTTGCTCCGCAACGCACACTGATCTTAAGAGCCCCACTCTATCAAAAACTTCTAATCCACCCAGGGCAAGGAGCTTTCCATCTTTGTTGAAAAGCCCATAGAGCTGAACTTTTTCCGAAAGGTCGGCCGTCACAAGTGAGGCCTGTTCCAAAAGTGTAGTAGCGAGAGCAATTTCCTCTTTTATTAGCTGACGGAATAAAAAACCATTTACCATTACATCACTCATGGTGTCTATTCAAATTGATGAATTTTCTTCAATCAGTTTAAGGAAAACAGCGTTTCTTTACGGGTATGGGGACTATTTTTTGTTTTTCTTCAATCCAATAATAAAATCCTGCCATCTACCAGGGTCAAGAAAGCGATTGGCCGGAATCTGGCCGGTCAATTCGTATATATGGCGATTTTTCCATTGCTCATCATAGTACTTTTGGGACTCGTAGGTTTCTCGGATGGTAGTTTCCAGTTCCTTCTGCATCTGGTTCGTCTTCTCCTCCTCTGTAGGGGGTAGTTTTACATCAAGAAACGCCGAGTTAAATTGACTGGGAGTAGGCCAGGGGTACACATTCACTTCCTTCAACAAAATAGTTGATTTTTCCATAAGTTCCAGAAGACCATACCGGCTTTCCTTCATTCCATAGGGAATAACCATTTCTGTGCTTTTGTATCCAAGTATGGAGAATTTTACCGTGTCGCCCGGGTGAACCAAAAGGGTGAAAAGCCCGGTCGAGCTTGTAATAGTACCATGATAGGAACTTGTCACAACTACTGACGCAAATTGTAAGGGGTCAAGCGTTTCCTTGTCGAGCAGTGTGCCAGTGATTTGAATAGAAGGAGGCTGTTGTGAGAAACCAGGGCTGATGGTCGCAAGAAGAAAAATTAAACAGAAAAAGGACTTTTTCATAATTAGTGGCTCCAGTCATACTGGTCTAATTCAGATAACGCAGAAATGAGCAAATTGATGCACGCTTGTACATCTTCTTTGTGTGCCATCTCAATTACCTGATGTAAATGACGGGTTGGAATTGATATAGCGCCGGAAATTGCTCCGTTTTTTCCCATGCGTTGCACATTTGCTGTGTCAGTGCCGCCGGCTGTTAATATTTCGGGCTGCCACTTTATCTTATTTTTATCAGCGGTCTTTTTGAGGTAGTCGACCATTCGGTAGTCACAAATGGCGGAAGAGTCCATAATTTTAATGGCCGCACCTTTAGCAAGTTCTGTCACCTTTTCATGTGGTAGCGCTCCAGGAACGTCGAATGCAATGGTAGTGTCAAGCCCAAGTCCAAAATCAGGGTTGATTTGATGGGCTGCAACCTGAGCGCCGCGGAGCCCTACCTCTTCCTGAACCGTAAAAACGCCATAAACATCGTATGGAAAGTCTTTCATGTTTCTCAGCGCCTCTAAAAGAATAAACACAGAAATCCTGTTGTCAATTGATTTACAATTGACACAATCGCCCATCTCGATCAGTTCTCTTTCCCTGGTGATAGGATCGCCAATGCTAATGTATTTCACTACCTCTTCTCTCGACATCCCCATATCGATAAAAAAATCGGTTGATTCAGGTAGTTTTTTCCTTTCCTCAGCGCTCATTACATGAATTGGCTTTGTGCCCATCACTCCAATGAGGTCCTTTTTTCCGTGAACTATTACTCTTTGGGCCGTGAGCGTTTTGGGATCAAAACCTCCAAGCGTATGGAACCGTATAAACCCTGCTTCATCGATGTGCTTGACGATAAAGCCGATTTCGTCCATGTGGGCCGCTACCATGGCCTTTTTATTGTCTCTGTTATTTTTCCCCTTTTTCAGGCAAATTACATTCCCAAGGTTGTCGACCTCCACACTGTCGACCAATGGCGTCACCTCTTTGATGACCAGGTCTCTGATGCGTTTTTCATACCCAGGGGCACCTGGCATTTCACAGATTTTTTTAAGAAGGGGGATGTTTAGGCTCATTTGGAAGGTTATTAATGCGTTATTTATCACACAAATATGTGCGAAATAGGTATAAATAAAAACTAATGGGAGATGGAAAAGGAGTGCGCAAAGGGGGATTCGAACCCCCACGGGCTAACGCCCACTACCCCCTCAAAGTAGCGTGTATACCAATTTCACCACTTGCGCCTAAAAACATAACTGGGGTGCAAATATAGAGTTGCGTGGGTTAATCGCAAAAATTTTTTCACGGTCCTTCTATTGTCCTGCTACCCAAAGTGAATCGATAAAATAGCCCCGTTCGTCGGTTAAATTTTCAATAATATCAAAACCACTTCTGAGGGCCAATTCCTGAATTGTCTCTTCATCAAATTTTCTTGAGATCTCTACATGAATAGGCTCCCATTTTTTAAAATGATAGGTGGACTGAGACGCTTCCATAGTCACCGTTTGGTCTGCAAGGCTGATAAGGTAACTTTTACACTCGCCAGATACTGGATCATACGATTGATAGTGTTTGAAATGGCCCAGGTCAAAGTTAGCGCCCAATTCTATGTTCAGCCTTTTGAGTAGGTTCATGTTGAAATCCCTGGTTACGCCCTGCGGGTCGTCGTAAGCTTGCCTGATTACATGAGGGTCCTTCTTCATGTCGAACCCAATCAATAACATGTCGCCAGTATTAAGACTATCTCTGAGCTTCGAAAGGAAGCCAATGGCTTGCGACTGCTTGAAGTTGCCAATATTAGAGCCCAAAAAAAGCACAACCTTTTGCTTATCGTCGGTTTTTTGCATGTCCTCTAGTACTTCGAAATATTCCCCCTCCATGGTCTCTACCCTCAGTAAGGGTATTTCTGCTTTCAAAGAATTCTTTAATTCAGTGAGAACATTTCCCGAAATATCGATTGGACGGTAGTCATATTGAGTTGCCTGATCAACAAAGTGTCGTAGGAGTACTTTGGTTTTCCATCCATCACCTGCGCCAAATTCGATCAAGTGAAAAGCCCTTCCTTGTTTTGTGAGGTGCTTATGCAAAGTCTCCCTGTGGTTTTCCAGAATGGCATACTCTGTTCTACTCAGATAGTACTCATCAAGGTTCATGATCTTCTGGAAAAGTCGGTCACCTTCGGCATCATAAAAGTATTTTGAGGAGATTGTTTTTGGGGTCGCCGAAAGGCCTTTGCTTATTTCGATAGCCAGGCTGTTGACGGGAAGAATTGTTTCTTCATTAAGGACTTTATCCATTGATTTAGATGTGTTTTGCCAGACGAATACCAGTAAACTGCCAGCGTAAGTTGGGTTGAAAGAAATTTCGATAGGTGGACCTTATATGATTCGATGGGGTAGCACATGAACCTCCGCGAAGTACCATTTGGTTGACCATGAACTTACCGTTGTATTCTCCAACGGCACCTTCTTCCGTCTCAAAATAAGGATAGGGCAGGTAGGCGCTTTGCGTCCATTCCCAGGTATCCCCAAATAGCTGTTTATTTCCGGCTTGCTGGGGTAGGGGATGGTAGGCCTCTTTTTCAACAAAATTCGAGTGATCTCCCAGGCCGCTGGTTAGCTGTTGGCAAGCGATTTCCCATTCAAACTCCGTGGGAAGCCTCAGCCCCTTCCAGCGGGCATAAGCATCGGCCTCATAGTAGCTGATATGTGTAACAGGTAAGCTCGGGTCGATCAATTGAAGACCTCCTAATGTGTATTGGTGCCATATGCCGTCAATTTTGTGCCAGTACATGGGGCTGTCTGCTTTTTGTGTATTTACCCATTCCCATCCATCCGACAGCCAGTATTTAAAACCAGCATATCCTCCTTCATTCATAAAGTCTAAGTACTCGCCACAAGTAACAAGACTATTTCTAATGGCAAAGGGATGAACAAAAACCTGATGAGCACCTTTTTCATTATCAAAATGAAACCCCTTACCTGTATAGCCAATGGTGTGGAGTCCTTCGGAAAACTCAGAAAAAGTGAGGTCCGGAGAAATATTGCTATCTGCTGTAGATGATTTTTTGTAGATGGGTTGAAGCGGGTTGTTCCCGAGAATGTATTTGATGTCCGTGAGCAACAACTCCTGGTGTTGTTGCTCGTGGTTCAGCCCCAATTCAAGCAAAACTGCTGCCCTCTCCGGTATATTGTTGTCCCCTTCTAGCCAAGCTACCATGTGCTGGTCAACATACGCTCGGTAAGCAAATACATCGTCCACTGTGGGCCTCGATAAATTTCCTCGATTGGTTCTTACTACCCGTTTTCCAACCGATTCATAGTAACTATTGAAAACGAAACTGTAATTTTCGTTGAAAACTTGGTAGTCGTTTACAAAAGGCTGCAGGACGAAAGTCTCAAAAAACCAAGTGGTATGACCAAGGTGCCATTTTGGAGGGCTGACCTCTGGTACAGGCTGAACTACGAAGTCTTCTTTCTGAAGTGGCAGACAGAGTTTTATTGACTGTTTCCTTACTTCTTCAAATTGGACTTTTAGTTGAGTTGGTACATTTTCGAGTAGTTCCATGGCGTGCTTTCGGATTACTTAAAACTAAACCATTTTAAAGTGATATGGTTCCTGGAAAATAGCAAGGGCACGACAATTTAGGTGATAAAATGCCGTGCTGCCTGCTTACTTGATGGTTAAAAAGCGGCTACAAGTAGTCGATTTTATAGTTCAAAAGAAGAGCCCCGCTCTTGTAGGCAATTGAGTTTAGCTCATGCAATCGATAAGTTTCCGATGAACCTTCGAAGAGCTTAATACCCTCTCCAAAGAGCACCGGATTCATCTTTATTTTGAGCTCATCAATTAGCTTGTGCCTTAGCAAAAAGTTGGCAAACTTTCCGCCTCCACACAAGTATATCGGTGAACCCACGGTTTCTTTGAGACCTAGCACAAAGTCGATTTGGTTTTCTTTGACGACGTGCACTTGCTCGTGGGTTTCCTTAAAGTTCAGCGATCTAGAGAAAATGTAGTGCATCATATGAGGATAGGCTGGTTGCCCTGGAGGCAGCCCAAAGTTGTAGCCATATTCATACGTGTTTCTGCCCATGATGACAGTGTCGTAGTCTTTTAAACTTTCCAGATAGTCGGAAACATGCTCTCCATCTTCTAGAAAGCCCTGTGTGCTGCCATCTTTGTGGGCAATGTACCCATCGAGTGTCGATGCTACATGGTATATAATTTTTCGCATGGAAATTAGTTTGAGTGAAGAAAATAGTTGAGTGGCCGATGTTGAAATTGGCACTCAGGGTTTAATTTGTCAATTGATAGCAATGCTAGGCAAAGGACAACCGGATAGGTCCAAGAAAATGGGTGGTTCGATGTAACAACCCAATCGGGATCGTAAACCTGCGGTGTTTGTGTGGTTGTGAGTTAACCAGCAGATGGTTTAGCCGGTAAATTGTGCCACTTAGAGATAAAAAAAATTATCTGATCATGCTTGAAAGCCCCTCGGTTTATGCTGAAGCTACATCAAATATAAAATGAATATTTTGAAGCTGGAAATGCTGATTTTGTATTTTCGGAATGTTTTGAATCCTGAAATGAAAGCCATTGTGGACAATTGGAACTTAAATCTTGTCAAAGAGTGCCAGATTCACTTGTTAATTGTCCGAAAGGGTTGCTCAGATATATAAGAATTAAATAGTTTTCACACCTTTTTACAGCTACATTGCATTTAATGTCCCGAAATAAGTTCAATAACTGGCATTCTTCATTGCCAGTGAATTAATCAACTGCTCTTCATTGGATTACTCATTTCTAGCGAAGGCCACGTAAACACCCATTAACCTATATGAGCCAACCCATTAAATTTGTGTCTAAGGATTACGACTTTTTCACAACATTAAACAACCGGGTCAACCAATATTTCAAGACAAACGATATTAGCCGACATGCTAACTTAACAATGGTCATCAAAACGATAGCCATGTTTGCTTTGTATTTCGGGCCCTATGCAGCTATAGTAAGTGGCTCTTTTTCGAACCTGTATGCATTTTATGCCCTGAATGTGGTGATGGGGATTGGACTTGCGGGCATCGGAATGTCGGTGATGCACGATGCGAACCACGGTGCTTATTCAAATAAGAAATGGGTCAACACGTTGCTGGGTTATTCTTTGAACCTTGTAGGGGGAAACGCTTTTAATTGGAAAGTGCAGCATAACGTTTTGCATCATACTTTCACCAATATACAAGGTACCGACGAAGATATTGAGCCAAGAGGTGTGCTTCGTTTCTGTCCGCATACCGACTGGAAGCCTTTCCACAAATTCCAGTTTATTTATGCCTGGTTTTTCTATGGGTTGCTGTCGTTTATCTGGATTGTGTTCAAAGACTTTGAACGACTCACCCGATACAAAAGGGCTGGACAAATCAAAAAGCAAAAAACTACTGAACTCAAAGAGTGGACGGTGTTGATATTGACCAAAGTTGTGTATTACTCTTACATCATCGTGATTCCTATTTTGGTACTGCCTTTTGCCTGGTGGCATGTGCTGATCGGCTTTTTTGTCATGCACTATATTGCAGGCTTTATCCTAGCGGTCATCTTTCAGTTGGCCCATGTGGTGGAGGGTACGGAATATCCTTTGCCCGATGAAACTGGAAGTATACACAATACCTGGGCAGTGCATCAGCTTCACACTACTGCTAACTTTGCTCAAAATAATAAATGGCTTTCATGGTATGTTGGCGGGTTAAATTATCAGGTAGAACATCATTTATTTTCCAATATTTGCCATGTTCACTACGATAATTTGTCTCAAATCGTAAAAGAAACGTCGGCAGAATTTGGGCATCCCTATAAATCGAAAAAGACTTTGAGTGGTGCTCTTCACAGCCATTTCAAAGTATTGAAAGCACTCGGGGAAAAAGATGCTTCCCACCTAACGGAAATGACGTTTGTGGGGTAGCTCTTAAAAAATGGGCCGATTGGCCGGGGTATTCAAAGCTCACCAACTACGAAAGTTGGTGAGCTTTGTATTTTATGAATAGAGTTTTTCGTAGTACTCGTCAGCCATTCTGTGGCTACCAAAATACGGCATCACGTCTTTCATGCTGTTTTTAACTACTTCCAGCCACTTTTCCGGCATATCGTAGTAGGTTGGGAGTATTTCCTTCTCCAGAATCTTATACATCTGTTCGAAGTCTTCCTGATCCAATTTTGGATGGTCGTTAAAGTCACTGCCATCGGGAATCAGGTAGCTGTTAACCCCATGTTTTCCATACTCGGGAATCCAGCCATCCTGAATAGACAAGTTGACACTGCCATTCATGCTGGCCGTCATACCACTGGTGCCAGAAGCCTCTCTTGGTTTTCTGGGTGTGTTGAGCCATATGTCAGAACCGTTTTTCAACAGGCGGCTTAGCGACAGTTCATAGCCAGTAAGCACCGTACAATTGCTGAACTCCCGTGAAACGCGAATAAGATGATTGAAGATGTCGATGGCGCCCTGGTCTTTTGGGTAGGGTTTGCCTGCCCATATTATCTGCACGGGTCTCTTGGCGTTTGTTACAAGCTTACGGAACCTGTCAAAATCTCTGAGTAGCAAATCGGGTCTTTTGTAAGCAGCGAATCGGCGTGCCCATACGATAGTGAGTACATCCGGGTCAAACAGCTTGCCCGATTGATCAGCCACTACCTTGAAGAGCTCTTTCTTCATTTCTTTTTTTCGCTCTACCAGTGCCTTGTCGTTATTACTCACTAGAGCTGCGTTTAATTGCTTATCAGCCCAGTAAGTGAAATTCTGAGAGTTCGTGATAGGAATGATCTCGCAAGTATCTTTGAATGATCCCCACATTTCCTTTGAAACCTTGGCGTGAATTTTGGATACGGCATTGGCTTTTTTCGCAAGGCGTAAGGCGGCCACTGTATAGCTAACTCTTCCTGTTCCATCGGTAATCCAATTTACCTCCTGGTCGGTCCACCCATTAGGGAAAAATCCAATTTTATTGAGTAGATCTAATTCGTGCTCCTCGTTTCCAGCCTTCTCTGGTGTGTGAGTAGTAAATACGCATTTTGTTTTAAGCTTCTTTTTATCGGTACTATTGCCATACATATAAGTAAATGCAGGAAGTCCGTGCCCTTCATTGAGATGGTACACGTCGGCACCTCCCAGCGCCTCAATCACTTTGTAGCCACCTACGCCCAATACCATGCTTTGTGCTACCCTGGTAAGCTCATTGTCATCATAAAGCCGATGGGTAATGGTGCGAGATAAGTAGTCATTCTCTGGTATGTCTGTACTTAATAAGTAAATAGGGGCACTGCCGAAAGTGTCTGCTTTAAGCGCATAGGCTTTTGCCTTCACACTACGGTTGTCGAAAATAGGAACATCCACAATGATGCCTGTGTCTTCCAAAAAACTATAATGTTTCTCTGTCCAAACTGCGGCCAATGACTGGTCTGGGTGCCTGGACTGATCATAGTAACCATATTGCCAGAGTATGCCCACGCCTACAAGGTTTTGCTTAAGTTCAAAGGCACTGCGCATGTGAGAACCTGCTAAAAAACCCAGTCCGCCGGAATAGATTTTCAATGCCTGATCTATGCCGAACTCCATACTAAAATAGGCTACTTTCTTTTTGTACTTCGGGTTGTACTTATATGGATGAAACCACTTACTGTATTGGCTCATAATTAGTTTGCTTAGTTATTTGATCGGCGAAATTAGGAAAAACAAAGTTAGGGAGGTAGTAAGCCGTGCTCGTTTTTGATCGCAGACGTTACCGGAATGGTTTGAAGCTAAGCCGGATAGCATAGCATGTGGAGAATTAATGGTGTTTCATGCCCATATTTAGCATGCAGCCAATGGGTTCTGTTTTATTCAGAGTTATGGCTCTTCCGTCTAAAGCAGCTGAAATAGCGTCATCCAAATAATGCTCGGTAATCACGTTCCGATATTTTCCCAGCTCATAAAACCAATTGTCGATTTTACCGCGATAGATCATTTCCCCGTTCTGGATGAACAAAAACACCTCAGGTGTGACTTTGCCTTTCAGTACATGGGTGAGCACCTGTTCACTATCTAGCAATATGGGAAAGTCAAATTTATACTTCGTCACGAATGCCTGAACTGTTTCCTTCGTCTCACCTTCGCTCGGAGCTATGCCAATCACTTTCAGTTCTTTGTTCATCGATGAAAGCGCCCGGAACTTTCCAGTATACTGTTGGCAAATGGGGCAATCATGAGCCATTAGGATCAATAAAGTTAGTTTTTGTTCTGAAAATGAAGCGAGAGAATAGGAGCTACCATCATAGTTTTTTAATTCTATTTTTTTTAAGGCTTCACCGAAATTGCCCAGTTCAGTTGGAATCGCCTGAGCGAATATAGAAGCAGCCGTTAGCAGGTTGATTGCCAGCCAAATAAAGACTACTGACCAAATGGATCTGTAATTACTCATACCTTAAAGTTAGGGCTTAATACCCTTGATAGAAAAAAAATGATAAAGCTTTCTAATATCTTTTCAAATCATCGGCAATCCTTCTACTTTGGATTCCGTTTAGAAACTAACAAACGAAGAAGACAGTCATTTCATGAATTTTCTATTTCCTCAATTCCTTTGGGCTCTTCTTGCACTTTCGATTCCTATATTCATCCACCTGTTTAATTTTCGCAGGGCAAAAAAGGTATATTTCTCCAATGTCAACATGCTAAAGCATGTGAAGCAAACCAGCAGTTCGAAGCTTAGGTTGAAGCATTGGCTTGTGCTGTTTTCGAGGCTATTGGCTGTTTTCTTTCTTGTGATGGTGTTTGCTCAACCATTTTTGCCTTCACAGGACGGTAGCCAGCTATCAGGTGATGTGGTTGTGTATTTGGACAATTCGCAAAGCATGAGCAATCTTACACTCACTGAGACTCCGGGCCTGGATGTGAGCATTGGAATGATCAATGAGATATTGAGGGCCTATCCCCGGGAAACCAGGTTTCAACTGCTGACCAATGATTTTGAACCTTTTTCGAACCACGCCAAAAGTAAGGTTGATGTAGAGGAGTTACTGACTGAGCTGAGCTATTCGTCCATTGTTCGTTCACCTGATGAAATCATTGGGCGCATGGACCTACAGGCTAGCAAGAAAGATATTTACTGGATAAGCGACTTCGCCAATAGCCCTGAAGAGCCTGTCTCTGAACAAGATTCGGTCAATTATTTCAAATTGCTCCCGATTCAATTTCCGGTATCAGCCAATATTTTCATTGATACCGTTTATTTGGAGAGCCCTTTCTTGATTGAAGGGCAAGCCAATACACTTTTTGTTTCGCTTCGAAATACGGGTGATGATACCAGAACAGACCTTCCGGTGAAGTTCTTTGTTAACGACATTCAGGTGGGGGCGCTTACGACTGACCTTGTACCCAATGGCCAAACAACACTGTCCTTTGAGCTTAATATGGGCTTAGAGGAATTTAATCGTTGTTTCCTGAGAATTGACGACTTTCCTATTTTGTTTGATAATGAATTTTACCTCGCGCTCAACCAGTCGCCACGGGTGAGGATCATGGAAATCCGGGGCAAAGGTGCCTCATCGGCCATCTCCAGGGTGTTCGGAAATACATTACTATTTGATTTGCAAACATTTGATGCGGGCAATATTGATTATGGAAGCTTCGAAGGAGCTGAACTGCTTATCATCAATGAGGTAGATCAGCTTAACGGCGGATTGGAAGCTTTTATCAATAGTTTTTTAGAAAATGGGCGAACAGCAATGCTCATTCCTTCTGCTCAAGGCTTTGATGCCGGACTGACAAATATCTATAGTGGATTGAGGCAGAGTGCTCAAACAAATTTGCAAGAAATAGCACAGCCCGACCTCAATAATCCCTTCTTCAAAAACATTTTTGAATCATCTGCCGAAAAAATGGATATGCCATCAGCAGCAACATTAATGACTTGGGGTAATACAGGTGATCACCTGCTTAAGTACCGGTCAGGGACGCCTTTTATGAGCAAAGTCAGTGACTCCTCAGGCACACTCTATTTGTTAGCTTCGTCTCTCAACGCCTCCTATAGCACTTTTTCGAACAATGCTTTGTTCGTGCCGATTATGTACAAAGTGGCTATTGGAGCTCGCAATTCAAAAAACAGACTCTATTATACCCTTGACGAAACGCTTTTAACTGTTAATGAAGCTGCTGCAACGGATACCGATTTATATAAATTGAATGGTAATGGAAAAGAAATTGTTCCCGGGCAACAGTCGGTAGGTGCAAGCGTAAGATTGGAGCTTCCGAGGTTCCTTATGCAAGCTGGTTATTATGATGTCAACTTCCGTGAAAAGCCGGTGGATGTTGTTGCTTTTAACCTTGAGAAAGGTGAGTCTCAACTCAAACCACTTCAGGAAGAGGCTATTTTGGAGTTGTTCAATACCGTCTCAAACAAGGAGATAATCAATGTGTTTACTCCTGAGGATTTGGGAAATAATTTGAAGGAACGCTTCGATGGAAAGGAATTGTGGAAATATGCCTTAATTTTGGCCTTAGCATTCTTACTTATTGAGGTCTTATTACTTCGTTTCCTATGAGTAGTCTATACCTAAAAGGTGTACAATTAATCAACCCCTCCTCGGAATTTCATCTGAAAAAAGTCCATTTAACCGTGAAAAACGGAAAAATTGACTATATCGGCTTAAAAGAAACCAGTGGCTCCGGAAAGGTAATTGAAGGAAACGATTTGGTAGTAACACCGGGATGGTTCGATCTACGGGCCAACTTTTGCGACCCAGGCTTAGAGCACAAGGAAGACCTTGCATCTGGCTTAGCTGCCGCTGCCGCCGGTGGTTTTACCGACGTTTGCTTGCTGCCCGATACACTGCCTACGATCCAAACCAAAAACGATATTGAATACCTCTTATCGAAGGGGCGAGGCAAAGTCACGAAAATCCACCCTATGGCAGCAGTGACGCTGGGCCGTAAAGGGGAGGAGCTTTCTGAAATGATCGATCTTCACCATGCCGGGGCCGTAGCTTTCACCGATGGACATCAGCCGATCTGGAATACTGATATTCTGTTGAAAACACTTCAGTACCTGCAGCCACTCAATGGTTTGCTGATGAACAGGGCAGAAGATAAATGGCTGGCCAAGTTTGGTGTGATGCACGAAGGGCTAGAAAGTACTCAACTGGGCATGAGGGGTGTGCCGGTAACTGCTGAAACAATCATGGTGGAGCGCGACCTGCGTTTACTTGAGTATGCTGGGGGTAAGCTGCATTTCTCTCTTGTGTCTTCGGCTGAGGCAGTCGACATGATCAAAAAAGCCAAGAAACGTGGACTAGCTGTGACCTGTGATGTATCAGCGCACCACCTTGTATTCAACGATTCTCATCTAAGCTCGTTCGATACGAGTTATAAAGTATCGCCTCCCTTTAGAACTGAAAAAGACAGGAAGGCACTTGTTGCCGCTGTAAAAGATGGCACCATCGACGCCATCGTGTCAGCACATGAGCCTCATGACGAGGAGAGTAAAAAACTGGAGTTTGACTTGGCTGAATTTGGCATCATCGGCCTGCAGACGCTATGGCCGATTCTCAATCAGCTCGATGCTAAAGGAGAACTCTCGCTCGAGCAGTCGCTACCAGCTGTTTTTCAGGGGCCAAGAAAGGTGCTCGGATTTGAGCAGGTAGTCATGGAGGCAGGGGCACCTGCATGCCTCACCGTAGCCAGCACATCTGCCCGCTGGACATTCAACCGGAAAACAAACATGAGCAAGTCCGACAACAGCCCTTTCTTAAACAAAGAGCTCGAAGGCAAAGTGGCAATGGTTGTGGGCAACGGCTACACGTACGCTAGCAATAATTAAGGAGATGAAGAACCCATTGATTAACGTACCTCTCAAATATGGGGTGATTGGCGCGGTTGTCATTATGATTCTGTTTGTCGTCATATATTCATTTGGAGACAACCCACTGTTGGCAGAAGGCATGGTTGATGAAGCGCTTTTGGCTCTTTTTATATTCTCAGCCATCAAGGAATTTAGAGATAGCAACAACGGGAAAGTGATGTTTTTTTGGGAGGGAATGACAGTCGGTTTCTTTTGTTATTTTTCAATAGCTGTCTTGTTGGCAATGTTTACATTGTTATTTTTGGAGTATTACGATTGTAATCTTTTAACTGACTTTGTTACTAATGCATTAGCGAGCGCTGAAAGTGACAGAGCCGAAACCATTGCAGAGGTTGGGCAGGAAAGCTTTGATGAAATGATTCAAAGTATTAGTGCAACAAGCACCATCAAAATCTCCTTCGAATCTTTTTTACAAAAAATGGTTTATGGCTTACTCTTCACGATCATCCTCTCAATGATTTTAAGAACTAAACCTAAAAACTAAACACTATGGAAAAGGAAGTAACAACAAGAGGAGTAGGTCTGCAATATGGAGTTATTGCCGGCGTTGTGATGATCATTTATGGCCTGATACTTCAATTAACAGGCTTGATTTTTGAATCTTGGGCATCATGGATCAACTACATATTTTTAGCAGCGATCATCTTTCTCGCCCACAAAAAATATAAAGAAGAAGGAGATGGATTTCTTTCCTTTGGTCAGGGCCTCGGGATTGGGTTTTGGATATCACTGGTAGGTGGCCTGATTAGCTCAGTATTCAGCTTTATTTATATAACTTTTGTCGACCCCTCGTTCATAGAAACTATGCTGGAAAAGACCAGGTACAACATGGAAGAGCAAGGTATGCCAGATGCACAGATTGACCAGGCTATGGCCATTACCGAGAATTTTATGAACCCGGGAATGATGTTTGTAATTGGTATAGTAAGCCTTTTATTTTTAGGGTTTATTTTGAGCCTTATTGTGTCGGCGATTACCAAAAAGACCGATCCGCAACTTGAAGTTTAATGACAAAAAATAAGCCTGATATTTCTGTAGTGATTCCTCTCAAGAATGAAGAGGAATCATTGCAGGAATTGTGTGAATGGATCAAGCGGGTTATGGAGGACAACCAGTTTTCCTATGAGGTACTTTTGGTCGATGATGGGAGCACAGATGGGAGCTGGGTAACTATACAGGAAATTGGCCTGGGTAATCCCTGCGTCAAAGGCTTACGGCTAAATCGAAATTACGGCAAATCTGCCGCATTGCATGAGGGGTTTGCAGTAGCCGAAGGGCATGTGGTGATCACCATGGACGCCGACTTGCAGGATAGTCCGGACGAAATCCCTCCTCTTTATCGTATGATCAACGAAGAGGGGTATGATTTGGTGTCGGGCTGGAAGCGCAAACGACACGACCCCATCAGTAAAACAATTCCATCTCGTTTTTTTAATGGTGTTACCAGATTGATGTCGGGTATTCCATTGCACGACTTCAATTGCGGACTGAAGGCATACCGATCCGTTGTGATAAAAAACATCAAAGTGTATGGTGAAATGCACCGCTATATACCGCTTATTGCTAAATGGAGTGGGTTTAATCGCATAGGCGAAAAGGAAGTCACTCACTATGAACGAAAGCATGGCCAGACAAAATTTGGTTTGGAGCGCTTCATATTTGGCTTTCTGGATTTGCTCTCTATTTCTTTCGTGACCCGTTTCAAAAGAAGGCCGATGCACTTTTTTGGGACCTTGGGCACACTATCCTTTCTCTTCGGTGCAGGAGTTACCGCCTATATGGCTTTTGAAAAATGGAATGGTCTCAGGCTGAAGCTACAGGTACGGGAAATAGTCGATCAACCCCTGTTTTACATCTCACTTTTGGCCGTTGTGGTAGGCGTGCAGCTTTTTCTGGTTGGCTTTCTGGCTGAAATGGTAAGCATCACCGGAAACAAAGACAAAGACTACCTGATCATAGAAAGATCGGGTCTATGAGTAAGCCCAGGTTTTCATTTATAGTGCCTGTGTATAACAGGCCGGAAGAAATTGCCGAACTTCTTAATAGCCTTTGCGGCCAAACAAGTAAAAATTTTGAAGTGATTGTGGTAGAGGATGGCTCGGACCGCAAGGCCGACGAAGTGGTTGGGCAATATGCTGACCGACTCGACCTGACTTATCTGTTTCAACCCAATAGTGGCCCTGGTGCTGCCAGAAACAATGGGGCTTCAAAAGCCAAAGGCGATTGTTTGATTTTTCTCGACTCCGATGTTATTGTTCCGCCTGAATATTTGTCTGCCATTGAATCGCTTTCGAAAATACCTTCCTTTTTTGGAGGGCCCGATAAAGCAGCTTCTGATTTCTCTGCCATTCAAAAGGCAATCAATTACTCTATGACTTCTTTTGTCACAACAGGGGGCATTCGCGGAAGAAAAAAGTCGATGGAAGCTTACAAACCCCGCAGCTTCAATATGGGAATTGCAACCTCTTTATTCCGGAAGATCAACGGGTTCAGAGACATGCGGTTTGGTGAGGACATTGACCTCAGTTTGCGTGTTGAAGAAGCAGGCGTTGGCGGTGTCTTGGTCGAAGCAGCCTGGGTGTTTCATAAGCGACGGAGTAATTTCAGGCTTTTTTACAAACAAGTCTTCAATTCCGGTGTAGCACGGATTCATCTGCAATTATTGCATCCAGGGTCAATGAAAGCTGTGCATACATTTCCAGCTTTGTTTACAATAGGGGTTGTTTTTTTCGCTGTATGGGCATTGCTTTTTAACGCTAATCGGCTTTTCCCTTTGTTAATTTTTTCAGGAATTATTCTCGTTGACTCTACGATAAAAAACGGTCTCTCTGCAGGAATACTATCCATACCAGCTGCCTTTGTGCAGCTTGTTGGTTACGGCTTAGGCTTTTTAAAGGGTGCCTGGGAAGTGTTTGTTCTCAGAAGAAAACCAAAATTTGGTTTTAAAGAAAGCTTCTATAAATAGCTCAAGGTTTCTTGCAAAAGAAGATTGTTTCGTTGAGAGGCAGCGCATAACGAGTCACTGTTTCCTCTGGTAATTCTTTAACGTACTCATTGGCATCAACGATAAATCCGGCACTGGCCAATCGCTGGGCATAGTCTTTTCCGTATTTTCTTACGTGATCGTCCTGGCCAAATCTACGATAGCGCTCTTTAGGGTCGGTAATGGTGATGTCTTCTACTGTTGTGTCGTCAAGTGGGTAGAAAAATGGTACCTGAATGATGGCCCAGCCACCTGGTTTTAACACCCTGCATAATTCACTCATGGCTTTTATGTCACTATCTACATGCTCCATTACGTGGTTGCAAAACGCCACATCAAATGAATTATCGTTGAAAGGAACCTGATGGATGTCCATTTTCACTTTTGCCAATGGCGACTCTATGTCAGCGGTAATGTAGTTGTCTTTGTGAAGCTTCTCAAAAGCGTCGATAAAGCAAATTTCTGGTGCGACATGAAGCACCTTCAAGTTGGCTGTAAAAAAATTAGTTTTCTCCTTCAAAAACAGGTACATCAGGCGGTGTCGTTCCAGGGCCAGGCAATTAGGACAAAGTGCATTTTCCCTCGATTGTCTTCCATAGGGCAAAAACTTCCTGAAATGGGCGTTGCATACCGGACATTCGACTTTGTTGCCGATGTAGAAAATAGATACGACTTTGAGCACCCAGTGGCTAAATAGCTGAAGGTATTTTCTGGGTACTGTACGTAATAAAAAACTGATGATGTGCTTCAAAACTATGACGTTCTGGTTCCAAAATGCCTGCAAATATAGTAGATTCGAGGCCTAAACCAGCTTGGAATCGAAATAAGGAAATATTGATTGAGGAGAATTAACAGTATATTCGAAACCATGCGCCAACGGCTTCTTATTTCTACGTTCATAATTGCATTCGGCTTCTATGTAGCTAGTATGGATGGTGTATTTGCCCAGTCAAAAGAAAAGGCCATCAGCAAGGAATCTCCATCGTGGGTGCTGAAACAAAAGAAGAAGAATGATGCGGTGAAGGATTTCCCCCGGCAGCAATACCCGCGTTATATTATCATCACTGAAACCAAAGGGGTGCTGTATGGCAATCCGTGTGCTGTACAGGAAACCCAAAGAATGGGTTTTGAGTACGTTTTACTTAAAGAAGGGCAGCCCGGCTATGAAACACCCTGGACGAAGATGACCCATAATTTCTGGGTTAAAACTGGTCTCGTTTTCCGCCGTACCCCATTTTGGAAGCTGATATTGAAAAACCGGATTGAAGATTGTCGGATCAATACCGGAGATTTTGTAGGTGACGCTTCCCCAATGCCTCTGAACCAGCAACTATCGTTTTTATCTTTGCCAGTTTATCGCCGAAATTGACCATATGGCATTCATTCGGTACATTTAGAAATATTCTCTAGGTAGGTAATTAAAATCATATCTACTTAGTGTTTTCTGAAACTGAACAACGCCCTAGGGCATAAAACTCTTCAAAATGAATAAAGTAGTAAAACAAATGAGCATGGTAGCTCTGCTTGGCTTTTGCCTTTCATTTACTGCCAATGCACAAAAAGGTAAGTGGGTTTCTCTCTTTGACGGAAAAACCATCGATCAGTGGCATATTTATAACAAGTCTGGCGTAGACCCTAAATGGCAAGTGGAAGACGGAGCCATTGTACTCACTGAAGGCGGTGCAGGCGATTTGGTTACCAATAAAGAATATGGCGACTTTGAGTTAGAGCTGGAATGGAAAATATCTGAAGGTGGTAACAGTGGCATTATGTTTCACTGTATTGAAGACCCTAAATACAATGCCCCTTATTACACAGGGCCTGAAATGCAGGTGCTAGATAACGAGAGGCACCCAGATGCCAAGCAGGGTAAAAACGGAAATCGCCTGGCTACTTCGTTGTATGACATGATCCCTCCGAGCGACCCCTCTGCGTACAAGCCTGCCATGGAGTGGAACAAAGTGAAATTAGTGATCAAAGACGGTAAGGCCACTCACTACATGAATGGAAAGAAAGTAGTTGAGTATCCTACCAGCGGACCGGTTTGGGATAAAATGGTGAGTGAAAGCAAGTTTGCGACATGGGAAGCCTTTGGGAAATCTTCCAAAGGAAAGATAGCCTTGCAGGACCATGGAAACAAAGTGTGGTTCCGCAATATCCGTATCAAAGAGCTATAAAAAGGGACTGGGCTGATGATATAGCCTTAAATCCCCGTGAAACTGAAAGGGCTGATTAATCTCAGCTCTTTTTTTATGTCTTCAGTCACCTCAAGTTCATCAATGAAGGTGCTTATGCTTTCCTTAGTTATTTTCGTATTGGTTCGGGTAAGTGCTTTAAGGGTCTCGTAGGGGTTGGCAAAGCCTTCTCTACGCAACACAGTTTGAATGGCTTCAGCCACTACTGCCCAGTTGTCCTCCAGGTCAGCATCTATTGCTGCCTGATTCAATTCTAACTTGCCAATGCCTTTAGCCAGCGAAAGTAATGAAATCAAACTATGTGAAATGGGTACGCCGATATTTCTCAACACAGTTGAGTCTGTTAGGTCTCTTTGTAGGCGGGAAATTGGCAGCTTGGCTGAAAGGTGCTCGTAAATCGCATTGGCTATACCGAGGTTGCCTTCAGCATTTTCGAAGTCGATCGGGTTTACTTTATGAGGCATCGCCGACGAACCAATCTCGCCCGCTTTGATGCGCTGCTTGAAGTAGTTCATCGAAATATACTGCCAAACATCTCTTGAAAAATCGATCAGGATAGTATTAATGCGCTTTAGGGCGTCAAAAAGAGTCGCCATGTGATCATAATGCTCTATTTGCGTCGTGGGCGAGCTTCTTTTTAATCCAAGGCTTTTGGCGACAAAACCGTTGGCAAATTCAGCCCAATCATAGGTAGGGAATGCCACATGGTGCGCATTGAGATTGCCTGTGGCACCGCCAAACTTAGCAGCAAACGGGATCTCTTTAAGCCCTCTTATTTGTTCTTCTAGTCTTACCTGAAAAACCCTGATCTCCTTTCCAAGCCGGGTAGGCGAGGCTGGTTGACCGTGCGTTTTTGCAAGCATGGGTATTTTTTCCCATTGCGCAGCCATAGTCGCCAGCGAGGCTACTATTTCATTTAATTTAGGTAAATAAACATCCTGTAATGCCTCCTTCAGGCTTAATGGAATGGCTGTATTGTTGATGTCTTGTGAGGTGAGGCCAAAGTGGATGTACTCCTTATAGGCTGATAAGCCTGCTGCATCCATTTTGTCTTTGATAAAATACTCAACCGCCTTTACATCGTGATTCGTCGTCTTCTCAATTTCTTTAACGGCCAGTGCATCCTGCTCTGAAAAGCTCTTATAAATGCTCCGTAGCCCATTGTATTTGTCTTTCGGGAAGCTTCCAAGCGCTGGTAAAGGGATTTCACATAATGCGATAAAATATTCTACTTCCACCAGCAGCCTGTAGCGAATCAGTCCCCATTCAGAAAAATAGGGAGCTAATGGAGCTGTTTGTTTTCTATATCTACCGTCTATGGGAGAAATAGCCGTTAAATGTGTTAAATCCATGGCAAATTGAGTTAGCTAGCAAAAGCAAGCCGCAAAATTACGGAATTATAGCTACATCTGCGGTCTGGAACACAAGAAAGCTGCCATTAAAATTGATTCCTGCTTAGTCTTCAAAAAAGGCTTTCAAAGGTTCCCAGTAATAATCAATCCAGCCTTGATCGATGGTATCAGCTATTTCCTCTGGTACACCAAGCTGCTTAAAAGTGAGCAAAGTGCCACCCGGAACAGGGGTAAATTCGTAAACCACCTTTGAAAAATGCCCTTCTGGCCACTCATCTTCATCAGCCTGCCAGGTTTGAACAATTCGTTTTCCATACGATAGTTCAATATTTTCTCCAAAGCAGTAGCCATCAAAAGCGCTATGTTCTCCACCTACCTTTCCGTCATTTTCAGCCGGAGCGTCTGTAAAATCACTATGTTTTTTGGGGTCAATAATGGCTTCATAAGCCTGATTGGGTCCTGTTTTAAGGATCACTTTGTGGTGTAAGTCACGAGTTTCCATTGGTCATTCCAAGCGAGTTGGAGTGTTTGTTTTTGGTTTAGTAGCTATTTTATTTTTCAGGGTGGAAATTTATGAAAGCTTAGAATATATCTTTCAGATTCCACCTATTTTTTTCGTTAGTTAAAGTAATAAAATATGGCGGAAATTCAATGTAATCAATAGCTTGCGTTTGCTATGACGGGCGCTCCATCGCCCTGAGGAGACTCACGATATTTCCTGTGAGCGCAGAAGATAAGCGTACGTCCACTAGTATTTCCTGAAGGTGCTCTATGAATATGTCGCGTTCCTCCGGTGACCTATGAAGTGGAATTTTTTCAATCATCTCAGTGAGAGAGTCCAGGCTTTCATTGGAGAGTCGGCTGTCAAGTAGGATTTCCCTAACCTGCATAAGCATTTTGTACTCGGGTAGGATAGGCATTTTAGCCACTTTTTGCTTCAGTTCAGATTCTGTCCAGGGCCTGGTGAGTAGTTTGTCAGCCATATTTCCTTCTGTTTAGTCCAATCTAATAATTTCCTTGACTAATGGTGCTTCCAGGAAGAAAAAACGGTGCAGAGAAATGTTTTTTTAGTCGAAATATCTTAGATGAACTAGCCTTCGCAATAGTTGGCATCAGTAAGGATGGTGCAATGGGAGGAAGGGTAGTCTAAGACCGATTTCGCCTATTTCTTTTTTAAAAGTAGACTCGCCCAGGGGGTCTTACTCATTTTAAATGGCCAAATAGAGACTTAGAGACCTGTTTTGAAAAGTATTTTTATTATTAACCAAAAAATTTAACCAAATGGTTAAACCTTTCGGTTAACGATCCGTATATTTGTCACATGACCAAGGATATAAGTACAGAAAAGAAGATACTGGATGCAGCGAAGCAAGTTTTCACGCAAAATGGAATGAGTGGTGCCAGGATGCAGGACATAGCAGACAAAGCAGGAATTAATAAGGCGTTATTACACTACTATTTCAGGTCGAAGGATATGCTATTTGAAAGAGTTTTCATGGAGACTTTAAAGTCTAATGCGCCTATTCTGTTTGGCATATTCGGAAAAGACATGCCTATCAAAGAAAAGATCACTCGATTTGTAGAGCATTATGTGGAGCTGATGAAGAATAATCCTTTCATGCCTCTTTTTATCATCAATGAGATTTCCAGGAACCCGGATAAGCTATTTGGAAAGATCGGCGAACAAGTGACACAAGTGGCCACCAGCCTTGGGGTGCAATTGAAGCAGGAGGCTGAAAAAGGAAATATCAGAGAAATACAACCAGTGGATTTAATGAGCGCCATCATGGGTTTATGCATTTTCCCAGTTATCGCTAAACCCATTCTCAAGCCCGTTTTCGGACTTAGCGAGGAAGACTATGAGCAGTTTATGGAAAGGAAAAAGAAGGAGGTACCTATTATTATTTGGAATTATTTAACCGACAAATCAACAAACGATTAATATGAAAAGGTTTGTACTAACAATGAGTGTAGTTGTGATGGCAACAGGGCTTTTTGCTCAGGAGGCCATCAGCTTGCAGGCTTGCTACGACCTGGCACTTCAACAAAGTCCACTGTCGGGCCAGTCGGCTTTATATGGTGAACTTGCAAATTCCAAGAAAGAACGACTGGGAATGGCCTATCGCCCGCAGGTGAACCTAAATGGTCAATGGACTTACCAGAGCGATGTTTTCTCACTGCCGTTTTCAATCCCGGGAGCTGAAACGCCGGTGATTCCTAAAAGCCAGTACCAGGCTTCCCTCGGTATTGAGCAAAGTATCTACGACGGAGGCATGACGAAGCAGCTTAGGGAGTCGTCCAGACGAGAGACTGCTGTCAATCAGCAAAAGGTGGAGGTTGACCTGTACAAGGTGAAAGAATCAGTCAACTCGCTCTACTTTGGAATCTTACGAATGCAGGAGGCAGAGAAAAACCTGGAAGCGGCTAAAAACACGCTTCTGGAGCGGAAAAAAGTAATCGATGCAGGCTATTCGACCGGCGTGGTGTTGCTCAGTGACAGGTCTTCTTTTGAGAAAGAGATTCTTACCATTGAGCAGCAAATACTTACATCGAAGGCCGAAAAAGAAGGCCTAATCGCCATGCTTTCAAGTAAAATGGGTGAACCTATATCAGCCGACGCTATATTCCTTCTTCCGGAGTCAGTAGTTCCTTTGAATGAAGAAGCCGATATCAATAGGCCAGAGCTTAACTATTTCAGCAAGCAAAAAACCGTGCTTAGTCAGGCTGCTGAGCTACTTGCAGCAAAGACCAAGCCGAAAATAAGCGCTTTTGCAAGAGGTGGTTTTGGCAACCCCAATCCCTACAATTTTTTTAGAACAGATCTCAGCGGCTTTTATATGGCTGGTGTGCGCTTGTATTGGCCGTTATTTGACTGGGGTGCTAGCAGGCAAGAACGTCAGGAGCTTCAAATTCAGCAGCAACTATTGGAAAACAATCGTAGTGAGGCAGAGCAACAGTTTGAAACTGGAACGCTGCAATGGCGCAAAAAATGGTTGGCCTCAGAAGAGGTAATGAAACGTGATAACGAGATTGTGCGCCTTCAGGAATCAATTGTAAAGGAATACGCAGTCAGGCTTGAGGGTGGCACAGTGACCTCTTCCGATTACATCACAGCACTTGACCAATTAACCAGAGCTAAAATTACAACAAGGATGCACGAAATTGATAAGTCGTGGTACCAGGTGCAATACAATACACTTACAGGAAATCTTTAAGACTAGATACTCATGAAAATTTTTACTTACACAGCCGCTGCTTTCTTGCTGATCAATTTGGCAGGATGCAACAAAGGCGAAGACAGGTCAGACGCCTATGGTAATTTTGAAGCTACTGAAGTATTGGTGTCTTCGGAAGCCACTGGCAAACTTCTAACGCTAGGCGTGGAGGAAGGCGCACAAATAAAAGCTGGTAGTGCTATTGGGCTGGTAGATACTTTAGGCTTACACCTGAAGAAAAAGCAACTGTTGGCGGCCAAGATGGCTATTCGTAGCAAGCTTCAAAATGAGCAGGTTCAGATCGACGTGTTTTTAGAGCAGAAAGAGAACCTCGAACGAGAAATCAAACGGGTCGATAGGCTTTTTGAAGAAGCTGCAGCTACAGCCAAGCAACGAGATGACATTCATGGCGAGCTCAAGGTGCTCAACAATAGAATTGACGCTACCAAAAGCCAGTTGAGCACCGCCAACCGAGGTCTGCTTTCAGAATTGGCTCCTATTGAAGCTCAAATCGAGCAAATTGAAGACCAGCTGAATCGCAGCATTCTAACAAGCCCGATATCAGGGACCGTTCTTTCAAAATATGCTGAGGCTGGCGAAGTAGTTGTATTTGGGAAGCCTTTGTTCAAAGTAGCCGACTTGAAAGAGTTGACATTGCGAGCTTATGTGGATGCCACTCAATTAGGGGCTATCAAAATAGGCCAAAAGGTGAAAGTATATACCGACGGAGCCGATGGGTCGCTGAAGGAAAATGATGGCACCCTCTCCTGGGTAGCATCGTCGGCAGAATTTACACCCAAGATCATCCAGACCCGAGAGGAGAGAGTCAATTTGGTATATGCCATCAAAGTGGTGGTACCTAACGACGGTTCGATTAAGATTGGAATGCCAGGCGAAGTTAAATTCTGATACCATGGAAAAAGAAAAAGCAGTTGTCGTTCGTCACCTTGTCAAGACTTATGCCCATGTGGAGGCATTGAAGGAAATTAGCCTTCACGTCAACAAGGGTGAGTTATTTGGTGTGATTGGCCCTGATGGCGCTGGAAAAACCTCTCTTTTTAGGATATTATCCACCCTTCTTTTAGCCGATAGTGGCGAGGCTACCGTACTTGGTATCGATGTCGTAAAAGACTATGCTTCGGTACGCAATCGCATGGGGTATATGCCGGGCCGGTTTTCACTGTACCAGGACCTAAGTATCGAAGAGAATATTAACCTGTTTGCATCGATCTATAACACTACGTTGGAGGAGAACTATGACAATATAAAATACATATATTCTCAAATAGAGCCCTTCAAGAAGCGTCGGGCAGGGGCACTTTCGGGCGGGATGAAGCAGAAACTTGCCCTATGCTGCGCCCTGGTCCATAGTCCTGAAATTCTGTTTTTAGATGAGCCTACTACTGGTGTTGACGCCGTTTCGAGAAGCGAGTTTTGGGAGATTCTGCAAATGCTTCAAAAGCGCGGAATGACAATACTGGTATCAACTCCTTACATGGATGAGGCCAGTCTTTGTGACAGGGTAGCTCTGATGCAGGACGGTCATATCCTCTCTATTGATACTCCGGCAAAAATTACCGAGGCTTACGCCTACTCACTATTGGCTGTTAAGACCAACGAAAAGTACAATATGCTTTCTTCTCTCAGGCTGCTGGAGCAGGCAACGCTGGTCTATCCTTTTGGTGAAAATATTCATGTGGTAGCAGAAAAAGGAAAGTTGTCGGACGAAGTATTGGCCAGGTATTTAACAGATCAAGGTTTAGAGAACTGGGAAATTGTGTCGGTCTCTCCGGACATCGAAGATTGTTTTATCGCCTTGATGAATCAACACGTAGCAGCATGAGCACGTCTATAATAGAAGTTGAGAACCTGACCAAACGTTTTGGAGACTTCAAAGCGGTCGACGCTATTTCACTTGATGTGAAACAGGGTGAGATTTTCGGCTTTCTGGGGGCCAATGGTGCCGGCAAAACAACGGCCATGAAGATGCTTTCGGGTTTGCTCAGCCCAACGTCTGGCAAGGCTACTGTAGCTGGGTTTGATGTGTTCAGGCAGCAAGACCAAATCAAGCGGTCAATCGGCTATATGAGCCAGCGTTTTTCCCTTTACGACGACCTGACGATCAAGGAGAATATTAGGTTCTATGGTGGCATTTATGGATTGAAACGACGCCAATGGAAGGAAAAAGGGGAGCGCTTGATAAAACGCCTGGGGCTAGATGAAGTAGAAGGAAAATTACTCAAAGACCTTCCACTTGGTTGGAAACAGAAACTTGCCTTTTCTATTGCGATTTTGCACGACCCAAAGATTGTTTTCCTGGATGAGCCTACAGGTGGGGTAGACCCCATCACGAGACGACAGTTTTGGGAAATGATCTATGAAGCTGCCCATGAAGGTATTACCGTTTTTGTTACTACTCATTATATGGACGAAGCAGAATATTGCGACCGTATCTCCATGATGGTAGATGGACGGGTGGAAGCATTCGACACACCTGAAGGGCTTAAGAATAAGTACCAGGTGCAAACAATGAACGAAGTATTTATCAAAGTGGCCAGGCCCTAGACGGCTATCTGCTCATTCATAACACAATATGAAAAGACTGATTTCACTTATAAGAAAAGAGTTTTACCACATTTTCAGAGACAAACGCACCTTGCTGATCTTGTTCGGTATGCCTGTAGTTCAAATCCTGCTTTTTGGATATGCTATAACCAACGAGATCAAAGACGCACACATTGCAATTCTCGATCAATCCAGGGACAATGTTTCAAGAAAGTTGTCAGAAAAGCTTGTTGCCTCTGGTTATTTTTTATCTGATGGTCAGGCTGAGAACATTCAGGATGTTGAACAACTTTTCCGTCAGGGTAAAATCAAAATGGCTGTAGTGCTCGAACCTGATTTTGGGCAGAAACTTAAGTACGATGGTAAAGCTTCAGTACAGTTATTGGCAGATGCTACCGATCCTAATACAGCCAACACACTGGTGAATTATGCGACAGCCATTATACAGGACTTCCAGAAATCCCTCAATGGACCAAATCAGGCACCTGTATTGGTCAATGCTGAAATCCGACTTCAATACAATCCGAGCCTGAAAGGTGTGTTTTTGTTTGTACCGGGTATCATCACAATACTATTGATGCTGGTGTCGGCCATGATGACATCCATCTCAATTGCCAGAGAAAAGGAAACGGGCACCATGGAGGTGCTACTAGCATCACCCATGAACCCCGGGCAGGTAATCATTGCCAAGGTGGTTCCTTATTTTTTCTTGTCATTTATTGATGCAGTGGTAGTGCTGCTGTTGGGTCGGTACGTTTTTGGCGTGCCCATTATGGGAAGTGTGCCCTTGCTGCTTGCCGAGATCATGTTGTTCATTATCATGGCATTGTCGCTAGGTATTTTAATATCAACAGTTGCTCAGACCCAGCAGACTGCGCTGCTCTTGTCTCTCATGGGGTTGATGCTGCCAACGATCCTGTTATCAGGATTTATTTTCCCCATTGAAAACATGCCGCTTCCATTACAGATTGTGTCCAATATTATTCCAGCCAGGTGGTTTATCATTATTGAGAAAGCCATTATGCTAAAGGGAGTTGGCATCGCCTATTTCTGGAAGGAAACATTGATCCTGTTGGGTTTTACGGTAGCCTTTTTGGGGCTGAGTATTAAGAAATTTAATGTTAGGCTTGACTAGCAAGACCATGCTTCAGCTAGAAGAACATGGTTTGTTGATAGTCCGGGAATTTTAACAAAAAGGAATATGAGAATCATTTTATACCTCATTCAAAAAGAGTTTTTGCAGATTTTTCGTAACAAGACGAATCTTCCTATCCTCTTTGCGATGCCTGTCATACAGCTCATCGTTTTGAGCTATGCTGCGGACTTTGAGATCAAAAACCTGAAAGTTTATTGGATAGACAAGGACCAGAGCAGCGCCAGTCGACAATTCTACCGAGACTTGACTGCTTCAGGCTATTTTAATATTGTAGGCACTGCGTTTGATCCTTTTCAGGCCTCTTTGGCCCTGGATCGTGATGAGACTGACCTGGTGGTTGAGATACCGGAAGGTTTCGAAAAAAAGATCATCAGAAAGGAGCCCCAATCGGTACAAGTGATCGTCAATGCTATCGATGGCACGAAGGCAGGCCTGGCGAGCAATTACTTTGGACAAATACTGGGTGCGTTCAACCGAAAGCAGATGGTTGATTTGCAAATGAGAGTGGTGAATACAACACCAAGTGTTTCTGCTCAAACGATCAATATTGAGTCTTCCTTTTGGTTCAATGAAGACCTCAACTACAAAACTTTTATGGTACCGGGAATTCTTGTGCTATTGGTCACGATGATTTCAGCCTTTCTTAGTTCAATGAATATCGTGCGTGAAAAAGAGATAGGAACGATAGAACAAATCAACGTAACCCCTATCAAAAAGTACCAATTCGTCATTGGCAAGCTTCTACCTTTTTGGGTTTTGGGCTTGATGGTGATGACAATTGGGCTTATCGTGGCCAAACTTGTATTCGATATACCATTTGTAGGAAGTGTAGCATTGATTTATGCCTTTTCAGCACTTTATCTCCTGCTGGTGCTTGGGCTTGGGCTGCTCATATCCACACTTACTGATACTCAGCAGCAGGCGATGTTCCTTGCCTGGTTTTTCCTCGTGATTTTCATTTTAATGGGAGGGCTGTTCACTCCTATCGAAAACATGCCCCCATGGGCTCAAACAATTACATTATTTAACCCTATCCGTTACTTTATTGAGTTCATCAGGCTCGTGATGCTGAAAGGTGCCGGATGGCAGGAGACGAAGTTCTTTTTTGCCGTGATTGTGGGCTATGCGTTCTTACTGAATGCGTTGGCTATCTGGAACTATAAAAAAACGGTGTAGCCCGTTGGTGAAAAATGTAAAATTTATCTTCTAGAGCCCGATCTGTTTTAAGTCTTCAAGTGTATCTATGTCAACACTCGCCTCTGGCAAGTGGTAAGGTAGCACGTCATTGGCAGGTAGTTTCATCAAAACTTTTCTGGCGCCCTGGTCTCCGCTGAGTGCTTGTAATAGATCAAAATATGAGGCAGGAAAAATGGCCGGTACGCCCAATATACCAGCATAGCTGGCGGCTACTACTTTTTTGGTCATTTGCTGCCACTTTTCCTCCATTTCAATCAGGTGTTTCTCCGAAATAAAAGGCTGATCTACCAAAAGAAACATAGCAGCGTCGGTGTTGGAGGATACATGCTGCAATCCCGTCTTAACGGATGTACTCATTCCATCGGAAAAATGGGCATTGAAAGCTTCCAAATAATCTAAGCCCCGCAAAGCCAGCTTAACTTCTTTCCTTTTCGCGCCAGTGACAACCACAACTTCACAGGCGCCTTTGAAAGCATTTTGAATGGTGCTAACCCGTTCCTGAACCAATACTTGTTGCTTGAAAGGGAGCAGCTGCTTGGGCTCACCAAGTCTTGATGATGAGCCAGCGGCGAGTAGGATAATGCTAAGCTTTGCCTTTTTTTGGTTTTGAAGCATGAAGCTGGTCGTAAATGCTATTTAATAAGCGGTCGTCGTACGCACTACGATCATGAATGGGCCCATTGAGATGCTTGAGGTAGCCACCCTGGGAGCCGTTAAAAAAGGCCTGAATCTCGGCAATGACTGAAAGGGCGATTTCATCTGGTGTTTCAGCGCCAAGGTCGAGACCTACCGGAGAATGAACGCCGTTGGCCCACTCATCGCCGGGGTAGATGCCTTCCTCTTTCAGTTGATCCACCATTTTGTCAAAACGCTTTTTTGGGCCCATCACACCCAGATAGGCTGGTGGATTTTTAATCAGCTCTTTCAAAACAGCGTAATCGTACTTGTAGTTGTGGGACATTAAAAGGGCAGCACTGAATCTTTTAAACGAAATGTCGGTAGACACATGGTCTCTTTGGCAGAGCGTTACGTTCTCTGCATCAGGGAAACGCTTGGCTCCCAGGTGCGCAATACAATCGTCGGTGACAGTGACTGACCAACCCAGATTTTTTGCCATAGAGGTTACCGGAGCCGCATCAAAACCTCCTCCAAAAATCACTACCTGTATCCCTGGGTGGAGCGTCTCTACCAACACTTCAACCATGGTTTCTTCAATGGTATATTGACATATGGCAGGGCGGTTGGCAACGAAAGCTTTTGTAGCATCTGCAGCAATAAGTGATTCAAGGCCTTGATGTACAATGGTGCTATATTTTTCGCCGATTCCATTTAACAAGAACCTTTGACCTTGGTAAGGATTGTCGGGAACACTTGAATCAAAAACAGTTGCCATGACGGCCAATTCACCGTTGTTGACAAATTTTTCAAGAAGGCGAACCGAGTTAAATTCGTCGTGTTCGTTGATTGGTTCAATCAATACATCGATGATTCCATTACAACCAAGTCCCACGCCAAGGCTTGTGGCACTATTGTCATCCATGGTATCGTAAGTAACCAAAGACGGGCGGTTGTTGAGTATTGCCTGACGTGCTTTCCGCAGGGCATCACCTTCCAGGCAGCCTCCGCTGATGGCACCTGTCCAGCGGCCGTCATCTGTCATCAGCATTCTGGCACCTGGTCGTCGGTAGGATGAGCCATGCACCCGCATAACAGTTGCCAATGCAGCTTTCTGGGTTGAAAAGTTGACCTTTCTGTAGGCCTCTATAATGCTTTTTGCCTCTTTCATATTGCTGCCTCAATTTACAACTCCTGTCATTTTCTTACCACCCTTTGGTAAAAAATAAACCCCATAACGGGGTTTCAAAGTTCATAGGCCAGAAAAGTTAATTTTACCAGGTAGTGCCTTTTAGGTCTCTTGCAGCTTTCATGATGTCTCGACGGCTTATCTGTCCTTTCAACACACCCTTGCTGTCGATCACAGGGAATCTTCGAAAATGGGTTGTCAGAAACTCATTGGCCACATCAAAAATATCTTTGTCGATATCCATCGTTTTAACGTTTCTCGACATATAATTTTTCACTTTTCCCTCATGATTGGGCTGATTGTGGTAGGCTGAATCGATAATAATCCGCAGACAATCCTTTTCCGAGAGCATACCAACAAGCTCTCCGGAGTCGTTGAGTACCGGACCGCCAGAAATTCGTTTTTCCAACATTAAGTCGATGGCTTCCTGTACATTTTGGTCAGGATGGAATGTAAAAACATCCTTGGCCATGTAATCGGTCACAGGTGAGTATTTGATTGGCTCAACTGTTTTGGTCGTACCACTGTCTTTTGGGGGAGTAAAATTCATAAATCAGTTGTTTAAGTGAAGTGATAGGTTCTGAGCGTTCCTGAGTAAAACAGGGAATATAATTTACGGAACTATTACGAGGATTCAAACCTTATTCACTATAAAATTTATAAAATCAAAATAATATACTGAATAGCGTTCTATTTCAGGAATTAAATGCTGCTTATGGAGCAAATCTCAGTTTCTCGCTCAATTCGGGTAACAGCATCCTATCTGCCTCACTTAAGTCAATTGTTCCAAGCTCATCTAAAGAAATCCATCGATAAGCAACGTGTTCTGTTAATTTGATTTCTCCAGTGATCCATTCGCATTTCCATGCGACTAATTGAATGGGGTAGGGAGTGGCAAGTGTGATGGAGGCTAATTTTTTTGAAGGTAAAACATCAATAGAAAGCTCCTCATTGATTTCCCTGGCCAGTGCTATTTCTTCGGTTTCACCTGATTCGATTTTTCCGCCGGGAAATTCCCACTTCAAGCCCTCTTTTTTGTGAGCAGGCCGTCTGGTAGCAAGCAGCAACCCATTTTTTTCGATAACTGCACAAACGACTTGAATCATCTAATTAAAGATCTCAACTCTGCTGAGGAGCATATCAGATTTGAAAGTACGGCTATCGACCGAAAGAGTTAAATCCTTGTCGTTAATCGATATTTTCCCTCCAAGCATGTCGATGGCTGAATATTCGATAATTTCTTTTCCCAAAATATCGAGGTAGAACTCTTCGCCTGTTTTTCTTATCTCAAAACTAAACTTCTGAACGAGCTTGTCCTGGCGAAATACTTCGGCTTTTTCCCCCGTGATCAATACTTTGAATACTACTTCGTTTTTTAAAGAAGTAACGGTAAGAACACCAAACGGGGTGGGGTATTGCGTGTTAACCCAAATCCAAACACCATTTACTTCAGTAATCTTTCTACTAAGTGCCTCCTCAAGTGGGTCAACTTTTTCACAGGCACTAGCCATGGATAGTAGTAACAGAAAAATAAAGGCCTTGTGCATAAAAGTGATGTAATAGCAGGTGGGAGCTGAATGAAATCAATATAACAGTTAAAACAGCTAATCCGAAGAGAATCCCTATTCCTTGAACAAAAAAAAAGCGGAGTATCTCCGCTTTTATACATATGTTTTGGTTTGAGACTTATTTCACACTGAACGCCACCTCAACATCTCCCCAAAGCAGTGTAACCTTACCTGACTTGTCAATAGTATAAGTCAAACTTTCAGACGAAGAGGTTGCCTTTTTTGCTTTGACTTTTACCTGCAACGCATTGTCGCCCTTGTTTTTTTCATAATCGAAAGCGCCCCATGTATCCCAGGTTTTGTTGAAAATCAGCGTCCAATCATTGCCCTTGTTTACCGTGAAGAAGGCGTACTTCCCAGCAGGCAAGGCCTTACCTTCTACTTTCACGTCTTTGTCTACCTGAAAAACAGTTGCATTGTTTGCCCCGGCTCTCCAAACTTTCCCCTCCATTGGCTCCACATCTTTACCTACCGTGCGGCCTTTTAGCGAAGGGGAGCTGTAGTCTATTGATACTGTCGCTCCGCTGTTCAGCGTTTCAGACACAGAGGCAGCAGGGCTAGGACGACCCTGGGCCCAAGCGTCAGAAAATGACATAGCGGCTATTCCAATAGCGATTAAGAACAATTTGTAGTTAGTTTTCATCTTATTCGGTTTAGTTAAACACTTGCTATAAAGACGAACCAACTCAGGTAAATGTTTTGCACTATGAAAGTATAAAGTAAAGCACTAATAGATAGTGCCATCCCAATCAAACATATTGATGTCAACATAGTCGGAGTAGATGCCTCTGAAGTCTGAAATAGCTACCTTTAAATCATTTCTACTGACACTGTCCTCATTGATAAAGTATACAAAAGAAGTGACTTCTGCGGATGAACCTGCGCCTGTTCTTCTCAATGTCACTTCATTTTTATTCCCAACGGTAAAGTAGGTGTAATCACCCTCTGCCAATAGTGTATCGGCCAGTTTTAAATCGGCGAGTTGGGTGTAGAACTTGTCAACTACGTCGTCAGTTTGCTGGTTGTCGGAATATGTTTGAATGGACCCCCAGAGAATCCCTTTGGGCATGCTGAATAGATGGGGATTTACAAATTCAAAATCTTCGCTTTGCTCCATGTCCAGCGTATAGGCGCTATCGGTAATGGTGAGTGTGCCTGCTACGGCACTCTTGCCTTTCACCTGGAGGCTGATATCGTATACACCATTGACAATTTTAGTGAAAGTGTAAGCATTGTATGCCGGTCCTGTTGCTGAATTGCAGGAATTATCCTTGTATATTTCATTGAACACGATGTCCAACTGGCTTTCTGAAGCATTTGCTATCATTTGAATATTATAATTGGCGCAGTCGTACAGATTGGCGGTTTCAAAGATGATCTGAAAAAAAGGCTCTTCATAGCTGAGGTCCTCCACCATGGTCACCTCAATTTTGCTTTGTATAGGCCCCAAATACTCATCTTCGCCCAAGTCGCAGGAGAATAAGGCTCCCAAACCCACTACAGCAATCATCGCACTCTTTTTCATAAATGTATGTTTTTGACTAAAAGACAAATTTGCTAACAAATGGTTGGAATGCCCAAATGCTCGTGAGCGTTTTATTGCAACAAATGTTCAAATCCGACTCGTTGGTGGTTTTTCATCCCGAAAATACGCTCGCTTGTGGGTAATTTTTGTAATAGCCTCTGATTCAACGGAAGGAATGGGAAACTTTGTTTCAACAGGCTCTTCAAATCGTAAATTATTACCTAATTTTGCAGACTTTTAAAGGAACGTATGGATCACATCCGCAATTTCTGCATAATAGCACACATAGATCACGGTAAGAGTACCCTGGCTGACAGGCTCCTTGAAGCCACACACACCATCACTGATCGAGAAAAGCAGAATCAGCTTCTTGACAACATGGATTTGGAACGGGAGCGTGGAATTACGATTAAGAGCCACGCCATTCAAATGAACTATAAAAGTGGTGGTCAGGACTATATACTTAACCTCATTGATACACCTGGCCACGTAGACTTTTCGTATGAGGTGTCTCGGTCAATTGCTGCCTGCGAAGGTGCGCTTTTGATTGTTGATGCGTCTCAGGGCATCGAAGCACAGACTATTTCCAATCTGTACCTTGCCTTAAATCATGACCTCGAGATCATCCCTGTACTCAATAAAATTGACCTGCCAGGGGCTATGGTAGAGGAGGTGAAAGACCAGGTGGTGGAATTGCTTGGCTGCACCAGAGAAGAGATTTTACTGGCAAGCGGCAAGGAAGGTATTGGCATCGACGGTATTTTGGAAGCGATCGTTCACCGGATAAAGCCACCTAAGGGAGACCCAAATGGCCCCTTGCAGGCGATGATATTTGACTCAGTATTCAACTCCTTCAGAGGGGTTGAAGTAATTTTCAGGGTGTTCAATGGCACCATGAAAAAAGGAGAGAAGGTGAAATTTATGAACATCGGCAGCATCTACGATGTCGATGAAATAGGCGTGCTCAAACTTAAGCAATCGCCAAAGGAGCAAATAAGTGCAGGTAACGTTGGTTACCTGATTTCTGGTATCAAAGTGGCCAAGGAGGTAAAGGTAGGAGATACGATTACCCACGTAGACAGGTCCGCAGCCAGTGCGATCAAAGGCTTTGAAGACGTGAAACCCATGGTGTTTGCAGGCATTTATCCTGTAGAAACATCCGAATATGAAGAACTGAGAGCATCCATGGAGAAGCTTCAGCTCAACGACGCTTCCCTGGTTTGGGAGCCTGAAACCTCTGCGGCCCTTGGTTTTGGCTTCCGTTGCGGGTTCCTGGGCATGTTGCACATGGAAATTATCCAGGAACGCCTTGAGCGCGAATTCGACATGACAGTGATCACGACTGTGCCTTCTGTGCGATTTCACGCGACACTCAAGGGAGGGGAACTGCTTAAAGTAAGTGCGCCGTCTGAAATGCCCGATCCAATTGCATTGGACTATATCGAAGAGCCATTTATAAGGGCTCAAATAATAAGTAAGTCGGAATACATTGGACCGATTATTTCTCTGTGTATTGACAAGAGGGGAGAAATTAAGAACCAGGTATACCTCACCTCCGACAGGGTGGAACTTACCTTCGAATTGCCTCTTTCTGAAATCGTTTTTGACTTTTTCGATAAGCTAAAGACCATTTCCAGAGGCTATGCCTCTCTTGATTATGAGCTTATTGGCTACCGACAATCCAACATGGTGAAGTTGGATATTATGCTTAACGGAGAACGTGTCGATGCACTTTCTGCCATTGTTCACCGCGATAAAGCCTACGACTGGGGTAAAAAGCTTTGTGAGAAATTAAGAGAACTTTTGCCAAGGCAGATGTTTGAAATAGCCATTCAGGCAGCAATAGGAGCAAAAATCATTTCCAGAGAAACGGTAAAGGCGATGCGGAAAAACGTATTGGCTAAATGCTACGGTGGTGATATCAGCCGGAAGCGTAAGTTGCTGGATAAGCAGAAGAAAGGTAAGAAACGCATGCGCCAGGTAGGCAATGTGGAGATCCCACAGGAAGCCTTTATGGCCGTATTGAAAATAGATTAAACCAGAGAAGATGCCGGAAATACTTGATGGTAAAAAGATTGCTGCTGAAATCAAACAGGAAATTGCAACCAAAGTAACTGAGTTCGTCGCACAGGGGAAAAGAGCACCTCACCTGGCAATTATCATTGTCGGTGATGACGGAGCTAGTCATACATACGTTAACGGCAAGATCAAAGCATGCAAAGAGGTAGGGTTCGACTTTACTTTGATGCACTTCGCAAAGACGATTTCCGAAGAAAAGCTGATGAAGCACATCGAGCAATTCAACGCCGATAGCGACATCGACGGTTTCATTGTTCAGCTCCCCCTGCCAGAGCATATTTCGGTTGAAAAGGTGACGGAAAGCATATCCGCAGAAAAAGATGTGGACGGTTTTACTAACCAGAATTTTGGGAGCATTGGTTCGAAAAACCCCTTGCTCATGCCAGCCACACCTTTCGGTGTCATGGAACTACTGAACAGGTATAAAATCGAAACCAAAGGTAAATATTGCGTGGTAGTTGGCGCAAGCCGCCTGGTAGGTGCTCCTCTTGGGATTTTAATGACTCAACAGGGCCAGGCTACCGTTACCCTTTGTCATAAGTACACAGAGAATATCTCTCAGTATACTAAAAATGCAGATATCCTTTTGGTGGCGGTAGGAAAACCACACCTGGTAACTGCCGATATGGTAAAAGAGGGTGCTGTGGTTGTTGACGTAGGAACTACCAGAATTGAAGATCCAACTAGGAAGTCCGGTTTCCGATTGGTAGGAGATGTTGACTACGACAATGTAGCGCCTAAGACTTCGTATATCACACCTGTACCGGGTGGCGTTGGCCCCATGACAATCGCTTCTCTATTGATGAATACCCTTCGCGCTTACGAAATGCTTCTTGAAAAAGCTTGAAACTATATTGCCCTCAGTAAGTACTGAATTACCATTGATGGAAGCCTTCTATACCATTCAGGGTGAAGGAGCGTATCAGGGTCATGCCGCCTACTTTATCCGATTGGGTGGTTGCGATGTGGGCTGCGTTTGGTGCGACGTGAAAGAAAGCTGGGAAGCCGATAGCCATCCAAACACTGAGATAACATCCATTTTAGGCGAGGCAATGAAGTATCCGGCGAGAATGGCAGTCGTCACCGGAGGTGAACCGCTGATGTACAACCTGGAAGGACTGACAGAACAGCTGCAAAGCAATGGCTTTAGAACCCATGTTGAAACTTCGGGGGCTTATCCATTGTCAGGCAATTGGGATTGGGTCTGTTTCTCTCCTAAAAAATTCAAAGAACCTCTACCAGAGGTGGCTGCCGCTGCTCATGAGCTAAAAGTGGTCGTGTTCAATAAGTCTGATTTTAAATGGGCAGAAAAATATGAAGCCCTTGTTGGAAAAGATTGCCGACTGTTTCTTCAACCTGAATGGTCACAACAGGAGAAAATGACACCATTAATAGTCGACTACATCAAGGCAAATCCGCAATGGCAGGCTTCGCTTCAGGTGCACAAGTACATGAACATTCCTTGATGCTGAGGCGAAAGAACTTCTTCGCGATTATATCTGAATAAAAACCCTCCAGTGTCCTTCCCGATAAATTTCGAAATTTAGGGCACAATCCAGCTGAAAGGAATTAAAGACGCTTGTTGAATAAAAATTAATCGAGGCATTTGTCAAAGGATAAACCACCCTGGTGAATGCCACAATTGATTGGGTGTTCTCGAACATAGGAGATTTATCAGCCGATGCTTGAAGCTGAGTAACACCAATAGGAAGCCCGTTTCTTTGGATAATAAACTCCACCTGATTGGGCGTATCACTCATGTGAACAAACCTGGTTCTCAATATATTTCTTTTTTGGCCAACACTGTAGGCGGTTTTATATGCTCCAATGTATTTGTCGTTGTCCCAGTAGCCGTTTACAATGCTATCGGCTTCGCCAAGCCTTCTGATGTAAAGCTCTCCTTTTCCGTCTTTGAGACCACTTTTGAAATCACCTTTGTACATATTGCCATTGCTCCAGGTGTAAATGCCGACTCCGTCAGGGAAACCTTTCTTAAAGCTGCCTTCGTAGCTGTGTGAGCCTATCGCTTTGCCCGTCCCGTGGGCGAGACCCTTTTTACATTCACCTTCATACTCAAGGGCAATTGTTTCCAGAAGTACCTCGCAGTCTTTTTGAATTTGAGGTTCAGGTGTAAAAATGAGTAAGAGTGATGAAAACAGGAGTAAAAAAAATGTATTCATAGCGTTTTCTCTAAGTGTAGGGGTATAACATAGGGTGTGCAAAAATCATTTAACTATGCATCTAATGAATTCAAACCCAGTAAAAGGGAGGCAAAACCATGAACAACAAGGGATTGGCATTTACTTAAATCTGTGCCCCCTTTGCGCTATACTCAATTCAGCTCAATCGTTATTAGCCACCTTGCTTTCTTGAATATATCAAATTCCAGGTGATACTCCATGATTTCGGAATTGGTAAGTGACTGGCTTCGAAAATCCATTTTGGCTCCAGTAAACGGAAAGTCTACTTTCCGAAGTACCGTATATTCAAATTCTGACAGTGGCTTCACCTCCTGATCAGCAACAACCCTAATGCCCTCAGCCACTACTGCCCGCTTACTTCGGGAGTATACGATCATGATTTCATTCCCGTTCTCCGTAATCTCCTCGATCATTACGTTTTTGATGTTACTGGAATGCGACACCTTGTAAGGAACATTGGAAGCACCAACAAAAATGTCCTTGAACCAATAGCCTGCCTGGAGGCTGTCTTTTTTTCCTTCACGTTTGACCCACAATTCTCCATAGCCTTCTTTGGCTCCTTTCACAAAATCCCCAGAATAGTAGTTGCCATTTTCCCAGATGTATCTTCCCTGCCCATCTGGAAGTCCTTTTTTAAATTCACCGGTGTAAGTATCTGTTCCCCTGGCAGTTCCAGTTCCTTCTGCCAGGCCTTTTTTACACTCCCCATCATAAACGCCAACGATGGATTCCATCAGTACTTCACAGTCTTTTGCCGAAGTAAATTCGATGCCGCCAAAGAAAAGAAGCAGATGTACAATTATAGTGCTAGTCATAGTACTTCAATATGTTATCACAAATCTATGCCTTCTGTCGTTACTTATTCAATTTTTTATCAGTGGATAATAGCTAATTTAGTGAGATGAAACGCAATGTCCTCATTTTAGTTCTTCTTGTTCAGGTGTGCTTTTTTCAAAGTATGGCCCAAATTCCCTATACAACTGACGATAAGAAAGCAATAAAGCTATATGAAGAATCTGCATTGCAAATTCGGGGCCGGGATTTTAACGGTGGGATAGAGTCGCTGGAGAAAGCGCTGTTACGCGATCCCCAATTTATCGAGGCACACTTACGACTGGCATCCGCTTTTAAAGTCCTGCTCAGGTATGATTTGGCCGAGGCACAATACAGGGAAGCATTGGCCGCCGATTCGCTTAGTAGATTAAACAACGACACTTACCTGGCACTAGGCCTCATGATTTATGACCGGGGAGAATATGTGGAAGCAAAAAAATACCTATCAAGGTACCTGGAGATCAACCCGGGCAATGCAGGAAGGGAAGGACTTGCCAGCGATTTGTTGAAACAAATTGACTATGCCCTTGAGATGATGTCTCATCCGTTGCCGTTCGATCCCCAGCCGCTGCCTGCACCCCTGAATAATCAGGTAATGCAATATTTTCCAGCTGTAACTGCTGATGGCAAACAGCTTTTTTTTACCGTACGCAAAGGCAATACACCTAACGACGATGAAGATATTTATGTGACAAGTCAAAATGACAATGGCGTTTGGTCTGAACCTATTCAAATTTCCGACAATATCAATTCACGTCGAAATGAGGGAACTAGTACTGTATCTGCTGATGGACGCACACTGATTTTCACTTCATGTCAGGCACCCGGCGGATTTGGTAGCTGTGATTTATATGTGGTGCAGCGAGAAGGCAATGAATGGGGGACACCTCAAAACATAGGCAGGCCAATCAACGGCCCTGGTTGGGAGTCGCAGCCATCTCTTTCTGCTGACGGCCGAACTTTGTATTTCGTGAGTGATCGCCGGGGAGGCCAGGGCAAACGTGATATATGGGTGAGTACCTTGTCGGCAAGAGACAATTGGATGGAGCCAGTGAACCTGGGGCCGGTGATCAATACCGAAGCTGACGACCTGTCCCCATTTATTCATGTCAATGGGCAGTCCTTGTACTTTTCTTCATCAGGTCATTTAGGGTTAGGTAAGTATGATTTGTTTCTAAGTGAAAAGAACGGAATGGAATGGAGCAAGCCTAAAAACCTGGGTTATCCCATCAATACAAAGGATGATCAGGTGTCGCTAGTGATTACGTCCGACGGAACAAAGGCTTACTACTCTCATGAAGTAATTGACGATAAGCAATCCTTCAAGAGCTCATTGTACAGTTTCGATGTGCCCGAAGAGATTCGGGTACAAAACAAGAGTAATTTCCTCACAGGAAGAGTGATTGATATTGATACCAAACAGCCTTTATCGGCCTCTATCGAAATGTTTGACATGAACGATGCGTCGCTTAATTATAAGGTAACTTCTGATAAGGCCGACGGCAAATATTTCGTTGTACTAACCGAAGGAAAGGAATATTCCATTTATGTAACCAGAATAGGTTATTTGTTTGAAAACCTCACATTTAACTACCTGGAGAAAAAATCACGGGAACCTGAAGTGCTGGATATTTACCTCACACCAATCAAATCCGGCGCTACGTCAGTGTTGAAAAACATTTTCTTCGATACAGATCAATACGTTTTGAAGGAGAAATCAAAGACAGAGCTATCAGAAGTAATTAAGTTTTTGAAAGACAATGATGGCATTAGGGTAGAAATAGAAGGGCATACAGACAACACAGGGTCTGCTGCCCACAACATGGAGTTATCGACCAACCGAGCCAAATCAGTATATGATTTCCTAATAAAGGCTGGAGTGCCAGGAGCAAGGATTCAGTTCAAAGGATATGGCTCTGATAAACCAAAAGTTGAAAACAATACCGAAGAAGGGAAGCAACTCAACCGACGAATTGAGTTTAAAATACTTTAGACAAGCAACCTCTACATGAATAAGTATTTCAAGGGAATCGCCGCAGTTGGCTTGATGCTACTTGCATCCCTCTCAGTGCTATTAACCCAACAAGGTCATCTCAACGAGGACGCAGCCGATGTCCACATCCGAAAAAAGCCAGGCACTTCAGCTCAAGCCTCCCCACAGGAGGAGGAGGAAGCAGAAAAGGAAGATGGTTATGCCCGTTTTGCTGAGTTTCAACGAGGGCTGAGAATACCAGATGGGAGTGTAGAACCAGGATACAAATTCAATTACATATTCGCTGAGCTGGAGAAGTCCCGAGTGTCAGCAGCTAATTTCAGAGTGAAAGGAACGGCGTTGGACTGGGTGTCCCGTGGCCCAGGTAATATAGCGGGCAGGACAAGGGCGCTGGTAGTAATGCCCAACGACCCCTCGGACAATACATGGCTGGCCGGCGCTGCCGGTGGAGGCATTTGGCAAACTACCAATGGTGGTCAAACCTGGGTGAACACTACTGAGAACCTGCCAAATTTAGCTATTTCAACAATTGCGGTCTGCTTAAATGCTCCCAATGTAGTTTATGCTGGCTCGGGTGAGGGTTTCGGCAACCTGGACGCAATCGGTGGGGCTGGGATTTTTAAGTCTAATAATGGAGGAACCACCTGGACCCAGCTTTCCTCAACCGTGCAAGACAATTCCTTCAGGGTAGTCAATCGGATCATTGTTGATCCAAATGATCCAAACATTGTAATTGCCTGTGCCAATACATCGACCAACATTTTCAATACCGCAAGCTCAGGTATTTATAAAAGTGTCGACGGAGGAAGCACCTGGAGCCAGGTATATGCCGCTAACCAGCCAGTTCAGCAGCTAGTGGCAGCCCCCGAAAATTTTGCTATTCAATATGCTGCTGTAAGGGCTGTGGGTGTTTTGAAGTCAAATGATGCGGGAGCAACATGGGTGCCAACATCTGGCGGAATAAAAGCTTCAGGAAGAATTGAATTGGCTGTTTCACCAAAAAACGCTTCCAGGGTAGCCGCTTCAGTGGTAGGAAGTTTAAGCGGCGATGCAGGGGCTGACCTTTATATTTCGGACAATGGAGGTGATAGTTGGGCCTATGTATCCGAAAAAAACGACAACAACTTTGACTTCCTTCAACAAGGAGACTACGATAATGCCATTATGTTTCATCCGTTTGACGACGACATCGTTTATGTGGCTGGCGTTAGTATTTTCAAATTCAATATCGACCCGGCTAATCCAACTCAATTAAAGGCAATTGACTCCTTTACCAAAGAAGGAACAGCTGACTTCATCGATTTCATCTCTTTTAATGGTAACGACCTACCCGGCCTGGGTCTGGGAGATGTGCCCAACAACGAACTGGTAGATATTGAAATACGTTTCGGTCCAGACGTAGCGCAGTTGGCAGCAAGGTTCACCGTCAACAAACAGGGACCGGGTGTGCCGGCAAACCAATACACCTATCGAGACTACGTGGAGGTGCCGTTTCAAGCCTGGGACATCACGAACAACCGCCAGCTAATGGTCTCGTTTCGCGACCAGCAGGAAGATGGCGCTTTCAACCTAATAGCCTCAAATACTGATGGCGATGGCAGTACACACAGCAGAGAATACCTATATGTTCACCTGATCGACTATTCAGACGTAGTTGATCCGGAAGTGGCTGCCAATGGAGGGCATGAAAAGAAGTCGATATTCAACCTTTGGCCAGTCTTGTCGGCAGGGGCTACCTGGTCACCCAAACAACTTCCTGCATCGAAACTTGCCGTCTCATTTTCGAATATCACAAAATTCAGAAAACAAGTCACCGTAGTAGCCGACGGGTACGGGGAGCATACCAGTTTTTCTGGAGGAAGTGTCGTTAACCCTACCAACGCCATTCATGTCGACCATCATTCCTTGTCAGCAGCCTCTATTTCTGCACAGGACTCCACTTTCAGGATCATCGCTGCGAATGATGGAGGAGTCTATCGTTCTTTAGTTGACAGGGATCCAGGCACGCAAAATGGGGATTGGACCTACTCGGCAAGTGGTATGGTGACTGGTCAATTCTACGGAGTTGATAAACGTCCAGGGCACGATCAGTACATCGGTGGCCTGCAGGACAATTCGACCAATATTTCTGGGGAAGGAATCTCGCCAACTGCCAATAGTCCCTACACGAGAGTGATTGGTGGCGATGGCTTCGATGCTATTTGGAACTATGGAGATGACAGGTTTGTGATCGGATCCGCCCAATTCAACGCTTTCTTTAAATCAAAGGAATATGGCATCCCCGGCACCTGGGCACCTTCCATGTCAGGACTTCCTCAAGGAAACAATGAAAACGATTTTCCTTTTTTCTCCAGATTGAGCAATTCAAAAGCCCTGCCCGAAATATTATTTTGTGTAACCGCACAGGGTGTTTATCGATCTGAGGACTTTGGCGACCTTTGGGTACCTGCGCAAATGGCCGCTGATTGGTCATTCAGAGACTCATTCACCAATGTCGCTGTATCTATTTCAAACCCAACAATTGTTTGGGCTGGAGGTGCTATGTCGTCTAATCAAACACTTCAAGTGTCGACCGATAGAGGAAAAAGCTTCAAAAAGGTAAATAACTATTCGAGCAATACTCAATTGAAAGGCGTCGTGAGTGGTTTAGCGACCCACCCATTCGAAGATAGTACTGCTTTTGCCCTTTTCTCATTCGCCGGCTTGCCAAAAGTTTTACGAACCAAAGACCTTGGCGCCACCTGGCAGGATTTGTCAGGGTTTGAGGCCAATACGGTGAGCAGTGCCGGTTTCCCGGATGTGGCTGTGTATTCCCTGTTGGTGTTGCCGAATAGTCCATCTACTATCCTCGCAGGCACAGAGATAGGAATTTTTGAAAGCCTTGACGATGGGGCAAGTTGGAGCCAGCTCCAGGGCCTTCCATCGGCGTCGATTTGGGACATGAAGGTCGTCGACGACCAGCTGGTGGTGGCTACTCATGGCCGTGGAATTTTTACTGCACAGCTACCGGACCTACCTGAGTTCATTGTAAACCCATTTATTGAGACGCTGGCAATTAAGCCCTCAGGGCTCTTTACGGTGGAAGCACAACTAAGATCAGCTTATGATAGCACTCAGGTATTGGTCAATAACTTTGTGGAGAGAACAATTGGGCCGAATGTTGTCGGAACAAGTACTGTCAATTTTTTCACCAACGGAGAGGGCAAGCTGGAAATAGTACTCCAGTCATTCAAAGCGGGCAAAGCATATCTTTCAATACCTAAATCGGCTTCAAGCGACTTAAGGGCGCCTGCAACTGCCTATGCTAATAATTTTGATGGCGATGCAGCTTTCGATTTTAGCGGGAATGGTTTTTCGATCAGCCAACCGATTGGTTTTACATCTGCCGCTATCCATTCTCAGCATTCTTATGCTGATGATACTACCTACCTGTTTAGTCTAAAAACGCCCATCATCATCAACGGCGATCACACGTTCCGATACCGAGATATTGCTATCATTGAAACAGGAGAAGATGGCGCTGAATTTGGGAGTCCTGATTTTTACGACTATGTAGTGGTGGAAGGCTCTTTAAATGGAATAGTTTGGACGCCCATTGCGAATGGTTACGATGCATCGGCTAATACTGCATGGCTCGCTGCCTATAGCAATACAGGTAAAGGAACGGAAGCACTCTACGTCCAGCACGAGGTTGATTTGCTTGATAATTTTCAGTTAGGCGATACTGTTATTTTTAGGTTTAGGCTATTTGCTGATCAATTAGAAAATGCATGGGGCTGGTCGATTGATGATCTAAAGATTCAAACCGACACTGAGAATACCCTGACCGCTTTGGATATCAACACAAACGATTGGAGCGTCTATCCAAATCCAGTGGAAAATGTGCTGACCCTGGTTCACCCCGATAATCTTGGCGAAACACTACAGATCACTTTAATTAACATGGGCGGTCAAATACTGTTGCAAGAAGAAGTAAAGGTTAATTCAGTGGAAACGAAGCTTAACCTGGATGAATTAGGGGCAGGCCTATATCTATTGAATGTAGCTTCCAGCGATGCGAAATTTTTTTTTCGTATTGTAAAAAGGTAAAAAATTAATTATTCCAAGTTTACTTTTCTTAAAATTCTCAAAATATTGTTCGGTGATATCCCCTGAATTGCGGGACAATGAAAAATTAAATTAAGTAAAACAACTGTTTAGTCCCTTTTGAAAATTTCACAACACTTGTTTTAATTTAATGTGACGCCACGAAAGAATCTTAGATTTTTTTGAGATTAGAGCGAAAAACTTTAAGTTTGAGTTTACTTACAATCGAAAACTATTACCTATTTCCAACTTTAAACAAAACAGTATGAAGAGGATTCTACTACTATGTTTCATGCTGGTCTCGGTCTTCGTATCCGAAGTCTGGGCCCAAGACAGAGTGGTGTCAGGAACTATTACATCTTCGGATGACGGTTCTACGCTACCTGGTGTAAACGTTGTACTTAAAGGTACAACAGTAGGTACCATCACTGACATTGATGGTAACTATAAGATTAGTGTTCCTGCAGCAGGCGGAACGCTCGTATTTTCATTTATTGGTCTCACCACACAGGAAGCTGTAATTGGTGCAAGATCAGTTATCGATGTTCCAATGGCATCTGACGTTAAGCAATTGACGGAAGTAGTTGTAACAGCTGTAGGTATCGAAAGAGAGAAAAAAGCGCTCGGTTATTCCGTAGCTAGTCTTTCTTCTGACCAGGTGTCTCAGCGTGCTGAGCCAGATCCACTGCGTGCGATGCAGGGAAAAATGCCAGGTGTTAACATCACAGGTGGAAACGGTGCTCCCGGTTCATCCACCAAAATCAACATTCGTGGTATTTCTTCTATGACTGGTAATTCCCAGCCACTGTTCATTGTTGATGGTATTCCATTTGACAATGGAGTAAACGGTGATGATCAGCCAGGTAGAAACACAGTAACGTCAAACCGTGCTTTCGATATGGATCCAAACAACATCGAGAGCATCTCTATCCTTAAAGGTGCTGCAGCGTCAGCGCTTTATGGTTCAAGAGCAACAAACGGTGTGGTGGTTATCACCACTAAAGCAAGTAAGAAAAATACTAAGAAGGGCATGGAGATCAGCTACAATGGCTCTGTGAACTTCCAGGAAATTTCTGGTATTCCTGATTATCAGGACGTGTATACTCAGGGTTCTAACCAGGTATACAACGGTGGTTTCATTGGTAACTGGGGTGCTCCTATGCCTGACTACGTTGATCAGATCAATGCTCAGTATGGCACTAACTATACAAAGACTTACGCTTTGTATCCTGACGGCACACCTTACCCTGACGGTACTGCATCAAACCCTGTAAGTAACAGATTCCCAGGCTTGTTTCCTGAATTAATGCAGGACTACACAATGCCTGACGGGTCAGTTAGAAGCGTTTCTGCTCCTTACGCAATTGAGCCCCATGATATTATTGGCGATTTCTTCCAAAGAGGTCGTGTGGTAGAAAATGGTGTGACTCTTTCTTCTGGAAGCGAGAAAGCAAGTATCAATACTGGTTTCTCTAGAATGAGCCAGGAAGGTATCATTCCTAACCAAACAGTAGACAGAACTACCCTTTTCTTCGGTGGTAATGGTCAGCTTGACAACGGTCTTTTCGTGTCAGGTACTGTTAACTATGTAAACACAAATCAGGTGTCGCCTCAGTCTGGTGCAAGTGCATTCAATGACTACTATGGTGGCGGTGGTGGATCCATTTTTGCTCGTCTTTTCTACTTACCTAGAAACTTCGACTTGAACGGTCTTCCATTCGAAAATCCTGTTGATGGTTCTAACGTATTCTACAGAGCCCTGGACAACCCAAGATGGATTGCTAAGAACAACCTTTACGAAAGTAACGTAAACCGTGTATATGGTAACATTACAGCTGCGTATGACGTAACAGAGTGGTTCAATGTAACCCTTAAGGGTGGTGTAAACACCTACCACGAATTCCGTAGAGACCTTATCAGACCAGGTGGAATTTTCTTCCCAACTGGTGCAGTAACAACTGATGACCTTGTTAACACTGAGCAGGATTATAACTTGATCATGACGTTCAGCAAGGATTTCAGCGAAGACTTTTCCTTCCGCGCATTGGCTGGTTTAAATGCTAACGAAAGAAAGTATTCAAGAAGAACAATTGGCGGTGCTAATGTTATAACTGCTAGCCTGTTAAAAACAAATGCAACTTCTACTCAGATTGTAGCAAGAGACTTTGATAGACTTAGAAGATTGATTGGTGTGTATGCTGACCTTTCTTTGGCTTACAAAGACTACTTGTTCTTGAACGTTGTAGGTCGTAATGACTGGTCTTCTACGCTTCCACAAGGTGCTAACAACTATTTCTACCCTGGTGCAAGTCTTTCATTTGTATTGAGTGACGCCGTTACTATGCCGTCATTCATCAACTTTGCGAAAGTACGGGTAGCTCAAACAAAAGTAGGTAGAGACGCAGATCCATATCAGGTAAGAACTGTGTATGGCCTTGGACTACCAGTTGCTTCACCAACGTACTCTGGAACATTCAACACAGCTAGTTTGGGTAACACCCTTGGAAACGCAGGTTTGAAGCCAGAATTTACCGACGAGTTTGAGGTAGGTGCTGAAACGAGAATATTGAATAATATCATCGGATTAGACCTTACTTATTTCTCAAGAAGCTCTACTGACCAGATTGCCAGCGCTGCGGTAGCTCGTTCTACCGGATTTACTCAGGAAATCGTGAACATCGGTGAGTTGACCAACAAAGGATGGGAAATTGGTGTTGATGTGACTCCAGTAAAACTATCTAATAGCTTCACATGGAACTCATACGTTGCTTTCACAAAGATCAGATCTGAAATTGTTGATGCAGGACCAACAGGTGAAATCTTCATCGGTGGTGCAGGCTCAACTTTCGGAACTATCCATAGAAATGGAGCTCCATATGGACAGATTTTCGGAACAAGCAACGCTAGAGATGATGAAGGAAACATATTGATCGATAAGAACACTGGTCTACCTTTCCCAACGCAAACTTCTGGAATCATTGGTGATCCTAACCCAGACTTTACACTTGGTTGGACCAACACATTCTCGTTCAAAGGCATTACTTTGATGGCGTTGATGGACTGGAGGCAAGGTGGAGACTTCTATTCTTTTACAGCAGCTTCTTTGATGCTTCGTGGTCAGTTGGCTAACTCTATTGATCGTGAAGGTCTAAGAGTTGTTCCAGGTGTTTATGGTAGCAACCAGACTTATGCTGCTACATTGGATGAGAACGGTAACAAGATCCAAAATACTACTCCAATTACTGCCTTTGACTCTCACTTCTCTAATGGATGGGGTGCATATGGTCAGGATGAGGTGAACGTATATGATGGAACTGTTATTCGTCTTCGTGAACTTAGCCTTGGTTACTCACTACCTAAGTCAATTCTTGAAAATACTCCTTTTGGAAGAGCTTCTATTTCGTTAACCGGTCGTAACCTTTGGTTCAACGCACCTAACGTATTGGAAGGCTTGAATCTTGACCCTGAGCAGTTGACAACTACTGCCGACTCAAACCAGCAAGGTTTTGAGTATGGTGCAACGCCAACTACTCGTCGTTATGGATTCAACGTTTCACTTAGCTTCTAAAAGTAGGGCTTTTTAAAATGAAAGAAGATATGAAAAAACTATATAGAAAAGGATTAGCTGCTTTCTTGTCGCTAACACTTTTGTTCTCTGTTTCTTCGTGCGACATTTTTGATTTAGATGTCAACACGGATCCTAACAATCCATCTGAAGCAGCGCTTGACTTGTTAATGGCTAACATTCAGTCAAATATGTCCTCATCACTTGCTGGTGGGTTCAATGGTGCTTCTACTGGCTTCATGGCACAAACCACTGCTAACGATGATTTTAATTTCAGCAACGCCTCATGGAACGGCACCTGGAATTTCTTGTACAGTGGTCCTTTGAAGGATTTGAACGAGATGGTAGTTGCTGCTGAAGCTCAGGGCAACAACCCTCACTACCTTGGAGTAGGTCAGGTGATGAAGGCTTATTACTTCAGCACAATGGTCGATTTCTTTGGAGACATTCCTTACACGGAAGCATTTCAGGGCGATGCAGAAACTCCTATTAAGGAGCCTGTTTATGATAGTGGTGCCGCGATTTACGCTGATTGCCTAAGTTTAATTGACCAGGCGATTGCTAACTTTGCTTTGAATAGCGCAGTACGTGTTAGAGGTGATTTGATTTACAATGGTAACATCCCTCGTTGGAGAAAGCTGGCGAAAACGCTTAAGTTGAGACTGCTTCTTCAAACCAGGAATGTGAATAGTGTAGCTGGAGATATCCAGGCATTGGTTGACGAAGGAGACTTAATTCTTTCTGCTGGTGACGATTTCCTATACAATTTCCCTACTGCTATAACACCTGATTTTAGACACCCTTGGTACCAGGCTGGCTATGCAGGTGGTGAGGCTGGGTTTAGCTATTTCGGGCACCAGTTTATGTATGAGATGTTGGTGAATGGAGACCCTCGTTTCCCATTCTATTTCCACCGTCAAACTACAATTAAGCTGAATCCTGACGATCCAACAGATAAGCAAACAATCCCATGTTCGCAAAGAACAGATTGTACTTATGGATACTTTGTGTTGAACCCAAATATCACCAACGAATTGTTCGGTGTTGATCCAGACGGTCTTTCTTCAGATGAAGAGGAGTACCTGGCTGGTATTTTCGGTAGGGACAGAGCTGATCCATCTGGTATTCCAAATGATAACCCAATCAGAACAATTCCAGGATCTTACCCTGCTGGTGGTGTATTTGATGCTGTTCCTGGTTCAGGTGGTGGAAACAGAGGATCTAGCATTGGCTATTTCCCTATGATCACAAGCTGGATGACTAAGTTCTATTTACTTGAGGCTGCTATTACTTTAGGTACTGACATTTCAAGTGTAGGTGCTGACGAAGCTACAGTGTTGAACTCTGCTCTGACTGACCAAATGAACAAGGTGTTTAGCTTCGGTTCACAAGGACAGACTGTAGTGACCGATGAGTCTACTTGGGGTACTGCTTATGACTGGCCTGTAACTTTCAAAACTAGAGCTGATCTTCGTGCTGAAATTAGGGCTGCCTACCCAACTGGTGGTACTGCTAACGCAAGACTTGCTTATGTATTGAAGCAAGCTTGGTTTGCGAACTTTGGAAACGGAATTGAGCAGTATAACGCGTTCCGTAGAACAGGCTTACCAGCCGATATTCAGACTCCGCTTCAGTTGCCACGTCAATTTGCATTGAGGTTCCCTTACGCTCAGGATGAAATCAACTTGAACAGTAAGACACCAGAAATCATTTATGACAATCCGGCAGCGGCTGTTTTCTGGGATACTCTTAAGTTTCAGTTTTAATTAGTTAAGAAGACAATTATGAAAAAACTAAATAAATATATCCTGGTATTACTGGCAATGGTGGTCATTATCCCTGCTTGTAAGGACGAGGATTTGGTTACGCTTCCCGAGTGGGAGTCAGGAGTGCATGGTTTCGCAGTTGTAGCTGATGGCTCAAAGGGTGACTTCCTTAGTGGGAATGCAGCGCAGGATATCACTTTTGATATTCTTTGGAACTCTATTGATGGTAAGAACACAGTAACTAAAATAGAGATCTTTGCTTATTTCAGCGAATCATATGTTGATCCAGACGGCAACCCAGCTGTGGCTAACTATGGTGGTGCCGATGGTGTATCTTTCCTTACTTTGGAAGGCGCCGCTGTTCCAGCTGATAAGGTGACTACTTCTTTCAGCATCTCTCAGGATGACATGTATGAGATGTTCAAAGACTCTAGCTTTGACTATGACAAAGATGGTAATGCTACACCAGTATGGAGCAACCCTGACAAACCAACGAGAAATGCCGCTAGCACAAACTTTAAGTTTGTACCTGGTGACTCATTCTCAATTCGTTGGGAGCTGACTACTGCTGATGGCAGATTGTTTGATTCCTGGTCTCCTTCAGTTTGTACTGAATTTCCTGGCGCTAACTGTACTTATGCATGGGCAATTGTTTGTGCCGCTGAGATCGATAGCCCAGAAGGAGACTACGAGCTTACGCTTGTTGACTCTTATGGTGACGGTTGGAACGGTGCTACTTTGGTAGTTTATATCGATGGCACTCCTACTGTATACACTGTAAGCTCTGCTCAAGGAGCTGGTGCAAGCTACACTGTTAGTGTACCTGCTGGAACTACTTCATTGACGTTTGAATATACGTCTGGTGATTGGGATTCAGAAGCATCATTTACTATCAAATCTCCATCAGGCAACACTATTGCTGCTTGGGGTCCTTCACCTCCAATTGGAGCTGTGAAGTTGGATCTTTGTAACGAATAGTAAATTATAAGTATAATTTGGAAAGGCTGTCTTTTTCGGAAGACAGCCTTTTTTTTGTTAGAAGTCATGAACAAAAAGTGTTCAGTCGTTCGACGCTTGTTGATTAAAAACTCTTTGTATTTTTGGGTGGAGAGGAAGGTGAACCTTTGTAGGTTTTGTTGGTCAATTCGAAAGTATTTTCGAAGTGATTATTTGAAGAGAATACTGTCATATGTCTTGAAAGCGCAGGTTGAGGTATAAAAGACCATATACTTGATTAAAGCATTGTTGTATTTTATAGTCGTAACGCTATGGGAATAGAATTTAGTAGGATGAACAAATTTTACCTTTTGTTAATAGGCTTAGCAGCATTTGCCTGCAGTGGCCGAAAGCCTGAAACAAATGAAGCAGGAAAGTCAGCCATAGTGCCAGTTTTGGCAAGTACGGTTAAAGAATACAAACCTGCTCTTATTGATAGTAGCCTCGTGTTTGTAGTTGAAAGTGGCGGCACATCTGCTTATTTGGTTAACAAGGCGGGCGAAAAAGTCTATAATTGGAATTTTGATTTGTCACTTGGGGCTGACATAGAATTACTTTCAAACGGACAGCTATTAGGGATGTTTAAGGCGCCTAAACCAAGCTTTAGTTTTGGCGGAGGTTATGGTGGAGTGATCAGGATCATAAACCCTGATAGCAGCGTAGCCTGGGAGTTTGAGTATGTGTCCGATGATTATTTGGCCCATCACGACTTAGAGCTACTACCAAATGGTAATATCCTTTTTCTGGCCTGGGAAAGAATCGACTCAGCTAATGCTAAGAAGGTTGGTGTTGATGTAGGATATGATTTGTTTCCCGAGGTGTTAGTAGAGATTGATACAAGTACAAAAGAAGTAGTTTGGGAATGGAAAAGTTGGGATCATATCATTCAACAGGAGGAACCTGGCACCAGTACCTATGGTGTGGTAGCTGAGAATCCTGGGAAAATTAACATCTCTTATGCTTTGAGAAACGATGGAGATATCATGCACGCCAATGGTTTAGACTATGACACGACGAATGATGTAGTGTTTGTCAGTGTTAATTACTATAGTGAGGTATGGGTAATTGATCACAGCACCACGACAGCAGAAGCTGCTGGACATATTGGAGGTAATTTCGGCCTGGGAGGCGACCTGGTTTATCGTTTTGGTAATCCTGAAGCCTATAACAACTCCAGGGGTGCAAGAAGGTTTGATAGGTTACATTTTCCTAATATCCTTGGGCAGGACGAAAAGGACGGTATCTCATTGTTGGTTTATGAAAATGGATTGAAAGCAAAACGATCGACCGTTTATGAACTGCAAATACCACTACCATTTGAGTTGCTGGCTAACACGGATAATGAACCTCAAGTTGCCTGGAGTTTTACTGATAGTTTGTTGTCATATGGAAGAATTTCTGGAGCTGATAGGCTATTGAATGGAAATACTTTGATATGTGAAGGAGATTTTGGTTTTTGGGAGGTCACACCTAATGGCGAAGTAGCCTGGAAGTACAACGATACAGGAGCTACGTTTTGGAGAGGATATGGCCACTATAGGAGCGAAGATGCGCTATCTTTTTTGAAATCACCCAAATAATCACCTCGCGTCAAGTACACTAAAGCAAAAGTATGATTGCCGATGCTTAATCTCGTTCTAAATAATACAAGACCAAATTCATCATTTCGCTGGTGGTATTCCATCCATAGCTAACATCCTTTGGTGGAAAAGTAGGGTTCGCTGGATTGGCAGCAGTATTGTCAAAAGTAGCCTGAACGGTTAAAAGGGAACCCTTCGGGATGTCGACCAATTCTTTAAACTGGTAGGTAGTTTGCCAGTTAAAATCCCATTTGTCTATTTTGATCAGGGGAATTTCTTTCTTATCCGGGGTAATAGCAAAAGCTTTGAAACTCGCCCCCAGGTAATGCATATGCGGGTTTACCGCAATAACTTGAATATTACTGTCAATGGGATAAACCGCCTCAAAGTACGGTTTTGTGTTTTTGGGGATAAAAAACTGCCTGTTGACAATAAATTCTTCTGTAACGGTGATGGTTTTTACTTCTTTCTTAATTTTTCCTTTGGCGAGATAGAGGTTGATCGTTGATTGATCTTCCTCCATGACCGAAGATGGCGCATAGTGGATGTTGAGGATAAGATCAACGTCTTTATTTATTTTTTTGCCTGTCCCTTTTGGGAAAAAGACAGGAAAATTTCCTGGCACCCAGCCATAGAGAAAGCGGTCCAGCGGTGGATATTTATTGAACTGCCAAATGGCCGAATCATTGGCTGAAAGCCCTTCAATATTTCTTACCATATGGCTGGTGTCTGTCATAATACGACTGTGATGTACCAACCTTTTGTTTCCTGGAATGAACTCAATGGCTTCAAGGTAGGTATCCTCTGGCAGATTGGTAGGGATATTGAAGAATCGATAATCATCTCTGCCTTTGTCGGAAACCATAAACGGCTTTTGCATTTTGAAGCTCAAGTCCGGCTTACGTTCAGGGTAGGGCCCACCGGGTATTTCCAAAGGTTTGGATACGTTTTGATCGCCTTTCTTTTTACCGCCTGCTACCCAGGCCTGTATCTTGGCAATTTCTTCTACTGTTAATCTGCGCTCGTTCAAATAGCTTTGATAGGTGTGATCTGCCTGCCAAGGGGGCATATAGCGTGTTTTGGTCACATAGACAATGAAATCAGCCTTATTGGAAACGTCGTCGTAAGAAATCAGGCTGAATGGACCTGCTTTGCCCGGCTGGTGGCAGGGCGTGCAATTTTGATGGATGATGGGCTGAATGTCATCATAAAAAGTGAGAACAGGAGCATTTTGAGCGGGTGAATGGCTTATGCTTCCAAACAGTAGAAGCACTGTAAGTATAGATTGAATGAAATGTGCCGTTAGCTTCATATGGAAGAAAGCAGGTTCGAGATTTACCAGTCTCAAAATTACGATTTAAATTACTTAGTTTCTGATTAAGTACATGTTTCGTTAATTTGCGCGCTTTGTTTTATAGAGTTTAGGAACAGGATTGGATGAAGAGGATACAGATAATAGGAACCCAACGATCGGGTTCTAATTTGCTTAGGGTGATGCTGAACCAGCATCAAAATATTTGTGCTCCTCACCCCCCACATCTACTGAAAATTTTTCACCCCTTGCTTCCGGGCTACGGCGATTTATCGCTGAAAGACAATTTTCGTACCCTGGTCGGGGACATGATAGAATGGGTCAAACTAAACCCGGTAGTCTGGCAGCGGTTTGCTCCTTCCGCAGATGAAATCATTGATCAATGTACTTACCCAACTGTTTACCAAATATTTAAATCAATTTACGATTGGGAGGCTCGAAACACTGGAAAAGAGGTGTGGGTCTGCAAAAGCATGTCCAATTATGAATTTGTTAATCATTTCGAGTCCGAAGGCCTTATTGACCATTATATTTTTCTTTACAGAGATGGAAGAGACGTCGCTTTGTCCTTCGCCAAAGCCATTGTTGGCCCTAAGTCTTCCTATTACTGTGCCACCCAATGGCACCGTGACCAGTCAGCATCCATAAAATGTCAGGAACAACTTGGTGATCGAGTAATAGCATTGAGCTATGAGGATTTAATTCAGCAGCCCGAGCAGGAATTGGATAGGCTGTTCAAGGGTCTTGGCATGGAAGTGCCTGCCGACGTATTTGATTTCCCTTCGTCTCAGGAGTCCATCGTGACCGCCAATGCTGGTGATATGTGGAAAAACGTTGCTCGCCCTGTTATTCCCGATAACAAGGCTAAATATATAAAGGAAATGAGCCCGGAAGATCAAAAGGTGTATGAATCTGTCGCTGGCGCTACGCTGAGTGCCTTGGGTTACCCGGTAAGGTATTGGCCGCAAAACGTTTCTTCATTTTCTCAATCCCAATTAGAGGAAATAGCAACAAGAGAGCAAGAGCTTAAGGCCCATGCAAAGCAAAGAACTGACCAGCATGATCTTGATTTACGCAAAGGACAGGATGATTTTTTAGCTCAGTTGGCTCAAAAAAAGGTTTCTTAAAAATAGGTGCCAAGGCTTAGATAAGACTTGACATAGTCCTCAACTCCCATCTCAAGCTCAGTGAAAGGTTCTTTGTAACCAATAGCCCGAAGTTTACCCATATTGGCCTCTGTGAAATACTGGTACTTGTCCCTTATGTCCTCAGGGGTTGGTATGTAGTCGATATTGGGGTTTTTACCGAGTGCTTTAAACACCGCCAACACCAGGTCTTTGAACGTTCTGGCTTTACCTGATCCAAGGTTGTAAATTCCATTGTCCTTGCGGTGCTGCATAAGAAACAGACACACCTTGCATACATCCATTACGTATACAAAGTCCCTCATTTGTTCACCGTCTCTATAGGCTGGGTTGTGAGACATGAACAACTTCATTTTGCCCGTCTTTTCAATCTGACGAAAGGCATGGAGAATGACCGACGCCATTCGCCCTTTGTGATATTCATTGGGTCCGTAAACGTTAAAAAACTTTAAGCCAGCCCAGAAAAATGGTTTCTTCTCTTGAGCCAGTACCCAAAGATCAAATTCGTTTTTTGATTCGCCGTATGGATTCAGAGGCTTAAGCCCACTTATTTTCGATTCATCATCATCGTATCCGGCTTCGCCTAGTCCGTAGGTGGCAGCTGAAGAAGCGTAAACCACGGGGATTTGAAACTTGGTACAGAGCTCAAATACCCTTTTTGAATAATTGGTATTGAGTGTCCACAATAGTTCTCGATCAAACTCAGTAGTATCGGTTCTGGCACCCAGGTGGAAGATGAATTCTATCTGCTTTTGATTGTTCTCCACCCATTCAAAAAAATCGTTTCTATCCACCTTTTCAATGAGTTGTTTCTCCTCCAGGTTTTTGTTCTTTTCCGGGCTTGTAAAGTCATCTACTGCCACAATGGCCCTGAAACCTTTCTTATTAAGACTAGAGATCAAACAGCTGCCAATAAATCCTGCAGCACCGGTTACTACTATCATTCGTATGAGTTTACGACAAATATACAGGATTAACGCAGCCCGATGAAGGCTATTCGATCAAAGGGCGCTGTAGAGGTAGACATTCTTGCTATATTTGCGAAAATAAGTTTGGGGAATGATTTACGTAAGCAGGAAAGAGCATTTTAACGCCGCACACAAACTGTACAACCCTGGTTGGTCGAAGGAAAAAAATGAGGCAGTGTTTGGGCCATGTGCCAATGAGAATTGGCATGGGCATAATTTTGATTTGATAATCACTGTCAAGGGCATGCCCGATCCGGAAACTGGTTTTGTTATCGACCTTAAGAAGCTTAGTACGCTGATCCGCACCCGGGTAGTCGATAAGGTGGATCACAAAAACTTAAACCTGGATGTCGATTTTTTACATGGGAAAATGGCAAGCTGCGAGAACATAGTGTTTGAATTTTGGAAGATTTTGTTCCCAGGAGTAAAGGAAATAGCTCCAAACGCAACATTGCATGCCATCAAATTGTACGAGACGCCAAGAAACTATGTCGAGTATTTTGGGGAATAGCCAGATGCCATACGGACAAAAGCTCGTAGCAAGCTCCACAAACCCTACCGCATGAAGTATTTTATTATCGCAGGTGAAAGATCGGGAGATCTACACGGATCTTTTTTGATCAAGTACTTGAAAGAGAAAGATTCTGCTGCTGAAATTGTTGGTTGGGGAGGGGATTATATGGAAAATGCTGGGGCCAAAGTGCTCAAGCATTACCGTGAATTGGCAATAATGGGTTTCTTGGAAGTGTTAAAGAACCTGAGAACATTGTCCCGCCTGCAGAAGGAATGCAAAAGCAGCATACTTGCATTCAACCCAGATGCAGTTATTTTTATCGACTACCCGGGCTTTAACCTTCGTATTGCTTCCTTTACAAAAGAGAACGGATTCCCTAATTTCTACTATATCTCACCGAAGGTTTGGGCATGGAACCAAAAGCGGGCATTAAAAATTAAGCGACTCATAGATAGGTTATTCTGTATACTACCCTTTGAAAAGGAATTCTTTAAAAAGTATGATTTTGAAGTGTCCTATGTGGGTAATCCGTTGAAGGAGGCCATCAAATCCTATGAATACGACGAAGAATTTCTGGAGGGTTGGAAGGATAAAAAGGTCATATCGGTGCTGCCAGGTAGCCGGGCGCAGGAAGTGGCCAATGTTGTAAGGGTTTTGCAGGAAATTGTACCAAGGAAGCCCGAATATACTTTTTTGGTGGCAGCGGTAGACAACCTGCCAGACAGCGCCTACGCCGAGCTGAAAAAAACAGCTGGCAACGTTGAGTTGGTATATAACAAAACCTATGAAATCCTTAAGCTGGGTGCTGCGGCGATAGTCACTTCAGGCACAGCTACACTTGAAGCAGCCTTACTTAAAACGCCTCAGGTGGTGATCTATCGCACCAGTGGATTTTCTTACGCCATCGCCAAAAGGTTGATTAGAGTCCCTTTCATCTCTTTGGTCAACCTTATTGCCGGCAAGGAAGTGGTGAAGGAACTGATTCAGGAAGAGATGTCTCCTAAAAATGTGATGGATGAGTTAGAAAATATCCTGAGTTCGGATGGGAAGTACAAAAATATTATGCTGCAGGGCTACGAACTGGTCGATAACAAAATTGGGGATCAGAATGCCCCTGAAGAATCCGCAAAGGAAATTGTATCCTGGCTGAGGGAAAAGAAAAAGGCCTAAGCGGCCTTTAGTCTCTTGAACTTTGACTTGTTCAATTTTTCCTCTGCATAATCTTTACTGATCACCAATTTGTCGATGTCCTTCGAAGAAGGTATTTCGAACATAGCATCGTTCACGATTACCTCGCAAATAGAGCGCAGACCTCTGGCCCCAAGCTTGAATGCCACAGCTTTCTCTACAATAAAGTTGAGTACCTCGTCATCAAACTCCAACTCCACACCTTCCATAGCAAACAGCTTTTTGTACTGTTTGGTGAGAGCATTTTTGGGAGAGGTCAATATCTTTTTGAGGGTTTCTCTGTTTAATGGATCCAAATAGGTAAGCACAGGGAGTCTGCCTATAAGTTCTGGTATGAGTCCATAAGACTTCAAATCCTGAGCCGTTATGTACTGAAGAAGGTTGTCCTTATCGATAAAAACATCGTCTTCCTTGTCGGCGCCAGCTGCAAACCCAACTGGCCTGGTGGTCATCCTGGAAGAGATCATCCGATGTATGCCATCGAAAGCACCCCCACACACAAAAAGGATATTTTCTGTGTTTACAGTAATCATCTTTTGGTCAGGATGCTTTCTGCCTCCTTGAGGTGGCACGTTTACCTGGGTTCCTTCCAGAAGTTTTAGCAATGCCTGTTGCACGCCTTCACCACTCACATCGCGGGTGATGGAAGGGTTGTCCGACTTACGGGCTATTTTATCGATCTCATCAATATAGACAATGCCCCTTTCAGCAGCCTCTACATCGTAGTTGGCGGCCTGTAGTAGTCTTGTAAGGATACTTTCTACATCTTCACCTACATAGCCGGCCTCTGTAAGAACAGTGGCATCAGCGATACAGAAAGGTACTTGAAGGATTTTGGCAAGGGAACGGGCCAGGTAAGTCTTACCTGTTCCCGTTTCGCCTACCATGATAATATTAGATTTTTCAATGACGATGTCATCCTCCGTTTTCACCTGAGTCAATCGCTTGTAGTGATTGTAAACGGCCACGGAAATTACTTTTTTAGCGTCGTCCTGGCCGACAACAAACTCATCGAGGTGATTTTTGATCTCGATTGGTTTGACGAGGTTAAATTTTGGTTTAGCCGAATTCGTCTTCGTTTTTGTCTCTTCTTGCAAAATTTGCTGGGCCTGCGAAATACATTTATCGCAGATATGAGCATGTATCCCTGATATCATCAGGTCAACATCTTTTTTGTTTCTCCCACAAAATGAGCAAGTTACTTGGGCCATCTTCTCTTCCAAAAGTAAATTATTTAGATGATTTTCTCTGTAAAACTTCGTCAATTAAGCCATATTCTTTCGCTTCTGTTGGCCTCATCCAGTTATCTCTGTCTGAATCCTTCTCCACTTGCTCATAAGGTTTCCCTGTATGATTCGAAAGAATAGTATACAAGTCTTTTCTAAGCTCTTGCATCTGCCTTAGGGTAATTTCCATGTCACGGGCCTGGCCTTGCATACCACCGCTAGGCTGGTGTATCATGATTCTCGCATGAGGTAGAGCAGATCTTTTATTCTTGGCACCACCAGCTAGTAATACTGCACCCATCGACGCCGCCATTCCTGTACAAATGGTAGCAACATCTGGTGTTACATACTGCATAGTGTCGTATATACCCAAACCTGCATAAACTGACCCCCCTGGGCTATTCACGTATAGCAGAATATCTTTTTTTGCATCAACCGACTCAAGAAACAGAAGCTGGGCAGTAATGATATTACCAATGTTTTCCTCTACCTGCATACCAAGGAAAATGATCCTGTCCATGATCAGGCGGGAGAATACATCTATTTCCGCAAATCTTGTTGGCCTTTCTTCAATTACAGACCTGGTCATATTCTCTACGCGGGTCGTATACTGGTCGAAAGCAGAGCCCGAAATCCCCTGGCCTTTCACTGCGTATTTTCTAAACTCTTCTTTTGAAAGTTCTTTGTACATTTTGATATGTTGTTAATGGGTTGATACAAAAATAAAAAAAAAGCCCTTCTGTGAAAGGACTTCAATTTAACCCAAAAAGTTGGTTCTTAGTTCATCGGAAGATCACGGAAGTCTTCAAGACTAATGTCTTTCGACTTGATGGTCACCTGCGATTTGATATATTCCATCACTTTCAGGTTTTGTACCTGATTGTGCATCTTCATATAGTTGTCGCCATTTTCACCCTGAAGATAGTTGTTAACGAACATGTCGATGCTTGACTCAAACTGAGAGCCCATTCCACTGCCAGCCAATTGCTTTCTTATCATCTTTCTGGCTTCTTCCATCACATCTTCATGCTCTACCTTCAATTCCTGGCTCTTGCTTACTTTGTTCCTTATAAGTGACCATTTCAACTCCTTGGTGTAAGCATCGAACTCTTTTTCGATATCCTCAGGTGTTAATTGTCCTTCGTTGGTTCTTAGTAGCCAGCTTTTCAGGAAGCTGTCCGGCAACTCAAGTTTTGTATTTTTTACAAGCTCATTTCTAATAGACCTGTCAAGAAACAAATCGGTTTCTTGCTGGTAGTTTTCAGAAATTGTAGCTTTTACTTTTTCCTCAAATTCTTCTTTCGACTTAACAGCATCTTTACCAAAAGTCTTATCAAAAAGCTCTTGGTTAACATCTGCCTTCACTACCCGGCTAATGTTTTTTACTTCAAAGGTATACTTCCCCTTTAGCTTTTTCGCCTCGTCCTTTGTAACTCCAAGGGCCATGGCAAGATCTGACTCTTCTTTGTAAAGCTTTTTGATATCGACAGTCACCACGCTTCCTTTGCTCAATCCAATAAGATTTTTTGCTTCTTTTGACGAAAGCTTATCAGTATAAAGCACAATCGTATCCTCTTTTGAATCATCCTCTGACTTCAACGTACCAAAAAGATTATCACCCTCGGCGCTTACTTCCTGGTCACTTGTCTCACCAAACTGACCGGTAAGGTTATCGATGGTCTCGTTCACTAACTTCTTGTCTACCTTAATGGTGTATGAAGTAACACTCACCTTTTTAGATAGGTCAACTGTGAATTCGTCTACCAGGCCGACATTGTACTCAAATTCAAAATCTTTTTGCTGATCCCAATCGATCTCCTGAGCCTTATCAACATTTGGAAGTGGATCTCCAATAATTTCAAGCTCATTTTCTTTGATATAATCTGATACCTTATGCGAAAGCATATGATTGACCTCTTCTACCAGAATTGACTTGCCATACATTTTACGGATCATGCCAGTTGGCACCTTCCCAGGTCGGAAGCCCTTGATAGAAGCTTTGCGACTGTACTCCCTTATTTTTTCTTCAACTTTGGGTTGATAATCAGTTGCTGAAACCTTAATTTTAATTAGGGCTTCTGTCTTGGTGATCTTGTCGAGTTGGATATCCAATGGTGTCGAATTTTGTTGAGTCAAACCAATATAAAAAAACCCTCTCAGCTGTCGCGTAGGAGGGTTTGTTTTGTTAGTGCGGGTGGAGGGACTCGAACCCCCATGCCTTGCGGCGCTAGATCCTAAGTCTAGTGCGTCTACCAATTTCGCCACACCCGCTTTCGAAAACGGAATGCAAATGTAGAGAAATATTTTATTTAGTCAATGCTCGGTAACTAAAAAATATATTAATTAGTCAACCGTTAAAAAAGGAACATGCAGGCCGTAGACATAGAGGTAGAAAAAATAGAGATTATCAGAAGGTATAGGCGCTTGCTCAGACTGGCAAAACCACTGCTCAAAGATGGGGATGCTAAGCTCATAAAGAAGGCGTTCAATACTTCAATGGAGGCCCATAAGGAAATGAGGCGCAAAAGTGGTGAGCCTTACATTTTCCATCCGCTGTCTGTTGCACAAATCTGTGTTGAAGAGATTGGCCTTGGCACAACGTCGATTGTCGCTGCACTATTGCATGACGTGGTCGAAGATACAGAAACAACAATTGCAGACATAGAGCGCGAATTCGGACCGAAGATCGCACGTATCATTGACGGGCTTACTAAAATTTCCGGCGTTTTTGAGTACGGCAGCTCCCAGCAAGCTGAAAACTTTAGAAAAATGCTACTCACGCTGTCTGAGGATGTGCGTGTTATCCTGGTGAAACTGGCGGACCGACTGCATAACATGCGGACGCTGGGCAGTATGCCGAGAAATAAGCAACTTAAAATCGCATCGGAGACCATCTACCTTTACGCACCTTTGGCTCATAGGCTTGGCCTTTATACAATTAAATCCGAACTGGAGGACCTCAACCTCAAATTCACCGAGCCTGACACCTACAAGTCGATAGCAAATAGCATCAGCCAAAGCCGGGCTTCGCGAAATAAATATATAAGGTCGTTTGTCAGGCCAATAGAATCAGCCATCGAACGGTCAGGCCTTAATGTAGAAATAAAGGGACGGCCTAAATCTATTTACTCTATTTATAATAAGATGCGGAAGCAAAATATACCTTTCGAAGAGGTGTATGATTTGTTTGCCATCAGAATAATAATTGAGACGGAATACGAAAATGAGAAAGCTGCTTGCTGGCAGGTGTATTCTATTGTCACTGATTACTATCAACCAAACCCTGATAGACTTCGGGATTGGATTTCTACTTCAAAAGCCAACGGATACGAATCGTTGCACACCACCGTCATGTCTCATCAGGGTCAATGGGTAGAAGTTCAAATACGTTCCCGTCGGATGGATGACATTGCTGAAAAGGGCTATGCGGCACATTGGAAGTACAAAGAAAGCAAGTCTAACCCTCAGGAGTCTGGATTGGAGCAGTGGATCACTCGTGTGAGAGATATGCTCGAGCAGAATGATTCCTCTGCTATTGAATTTGTTGATGACTTTCGATCCAACCTTTTCCAGGAAGAAGTTTTTGCCTTCACACCTAAGGGGGATTTGCGCACTTTACCTCATGGAGCCACAGCCCTCGACTTTGCATTTGATATCCACTCACAAATTGGTGCCAGGTGCATAGGGGCCAAGGTCAATCAAAAACTGGTACCGCTCAATCATGTATTGAAAAATGGAGACCAGGTCGAGATACTGACTTCAAGCAAACAAAAACCGAATGAAGGTTGGCTACGGCTGGTGGTGAGCTCAAAAGCCAAGTCAAAAATCAAAGACCTCCTGAAGGAGGAAAGGAAAGCTGCAGCTGCCGAGGGAAAGGAGATTGTTTTGAGGAAGCTAAAGCAAATGAAGCTTACGCTATCCAGCGAGATTCTTGACCAACTTGTAGCATATTTTGGCGCTAAAACCCCCCTTGAGTTTTTCTTTGAGGTAGGTAAGGGCAAAATCGACGCTAAAGACATCAAGAGGTTCAAGGTATATAAGGAAGGAACCGTCCAAAGAAACGGAAGCAAAATTCAGGACGCTCGAGCCTTTGAAAAGCAAATAGCAGAAGTAAAAGGAAAAGACCATGACCTGCTCCTAATAGGCGAAGACATGGACGTGATCGACTACAAATTTTCCAAGTGCTGTAACCCAATCCCGGGCGACGAGGTTTTTGGATTTGTAACCGTTAATGAAGGCATAAAAATTCACCGCACTTCCTGCCCCAATGCCCCTGAGCTACTTTCTAACCATGGATATAGAGTTGTGAAGGCCAAATGGGCCTCTCAGCAAGCAATAGCATTCCTTACCGGATTGAAAATCACCGGTACCGATAGAATGGGAATGATCAATGACATTACCAAAGTGATATCCGACGAACTTAAAGTCAATATGCGGTCAATCACAATTGACACAGACAATGGGATTTTTCAGGGCGGTATTAAGTTATACATAGAAGACACTAAGCATTTGGATACACTGATACGAAAACTAGAGGAAATCAGCGATGTTTATAGCGTGTCTAGATACGATGACTTAGAACAGCTTAACTAAGCCAGCTTTTATTATATTTGTGACTTTGAAAGTATGGTACTCAACGAAAAGATATTTACGGAGGTAAAAAAGATATTTACTGCTTACCTCGAAAAAAAGGAGCTGAGAAAGACTCCTGAGCGCTTTGCCATCCTCGAGGAGATTTATTCCAGGGGTGGCCATTTTGATGTAGAGTCTTTATACATAAGTATGAAGAATAAGAACTACCGGGTGAGTAGGGCCACCGTCTACAACTCACTTGACCTGCTTGTCGAATGTGACTTGGTTTCCAAACATCAGTTTGGTCAAAATATGGCGCAATATGAAAAATCGTACGGCTACAAGCAGCACGATCACCTAATTTGTACCGAATGTCACAAAGTAATGGAGTTTTGCGACCCACGGATCCAAAATATTCAGAATACGGTAGGAGACCTTTTACATTTCGATGTAATGCATCATTCTCTTATTCTTTATGGCAATTGCACCAATCCAACTTGCGGAAACCGAGAGGAGCAGGCAAAGAATTAATACAACTAAATTTGTCACCAAGCTTTTAATCTGAACTTTCTCCTTATATAATTGTGCCTGAATGAAATATACACACAACATAAGTGATAAAATACTTCACCTTCATTTTGAAGGTGACCTCATTGGAGAGAACAATGGAGCCGAATTAGTGGAGGTCGTAAAGAACACAATTGATAAGCAGATAAGCTTATGTGCACTTTATATTTCCGACGTGAGGTATATTAACAGTAGTGGAATCGGAGTGCTCATTACGATTTTAACCAAGTTTAGGAATAAAGGAGGTGAAGTAGTACTTGTGAATCCGTCAGATCATGTCAAAAAGTTATTGGTGATTACCAAGCTTAATGCCATCTTTTCTATAGTTGACAGTGAAGAACAGGCGATTGAAAAATTGAAAAAATCTTAAAGAAATGGCAGTAGATGTGCTTTTGGGCCTTCAATGGGGAGACGAAGGTAAGGGGAAGATTGTGGACGTATTAGCGCCTAAGTATGATGTGATTGCCAGGTTCCAGGGTGGGCCAAATGCCGGACACACCCTTGAATTCGATGGAATAAAGCATGTGCTACATCAAATTCCCTCTGGTATTTTCCATAGTTCGATTATCAACATTATCGGGAATGGTGTCGTTCTTGATCCTGTTATATTCAAAAGAGAGGTGGAGGCATTGGCAAAATACAATGTCGATGTATTCAGCAGACTGCTTATTTCAAAGAAGGCTGCGCTCATTCTGCCAAGCCATGCACAGCTCGACGCAGCCTACGAAAGCGCTAAAGGAGAAAAGAAAATTGGGTCCACTTTAAAAGGAATAGGGCCAACCTATCAGGATAAAGTAGCTCGCCTGGGGTTAAGGGTTGGTGATATCTTATCACCAGACTTTAGATCGAAATATAATGCACTAAAAGATCAGCATCTTAAGATCCTTGATTTCTACAACTATACCCACGACTTCTCCGAAAAGGAAGAAGCCTTTTTTAAGGCGGTAGAATTCATGAAGGATTGCCAGTTGATCGATAGTGAGTATGTGATAAATAAGCATATTAGTAGCGGTGCTAAAATCCTTGCCGAAGGCGCACAGGGATCATTGCTCGACATCGACTTCGGCAGCTACCCATTTGTGACAAGTTCAAATACAACTGCCGCCGGGGCCTGTACTGGCCTTGGAATCGCCCCAGGCAACATTGGTGAAGTCTTCGGTATATTCAAAGCATATTGCACCAGAGTAGGGAGTGGTCCGTTTCCGACAGAACTATTGGATGACACAGGAGAAAGGCTAAGAAAAGTGGGCCACGAATTTGGCGCAACCACAGGCCGCCCACGACGATGTGGCTGGCTGGATCTGCCTGCTTTAAAATATGCCATCATGATCAACAAGGTCACTTCATTGTTCATGATGAAAGGTGACGTGTTAACCGATTTTGACCCAATTCGCATTTGCACTAGTTACTCAGTCGAAGGTAAAGAGACCGATGAGCTCCCCCATGACCTCATCAATGGCGATTATAAACCCCTCTACTCCGACTTTTCTGGGTGGAAAGTTCCAATCAATAAAATTAAAACTTACGAAGCTTTTCCTAAAGAAGTGCATGATTATATAGCTTTCATCGAAAAAGAAGTAAGTGTTCCAATTAACTTAATTTCCACAGGACCAGACAGAAGCGAAACTGTTCTAAAAGATTTCAATTAATTTTTTCAATAAGGTTTGCAAAGTATTGCTCTAGAGTAGTACCTTTGCATCCCTTCTAAACGAAGAAGGAATCCCAACTGAACTACTGACAATTCTCCCCCAAAAATATTTTAAAAAATTATTTTGGAATTAGGGGAAAAGAATGATTACC
>CAYGOF010000004.1:291649-352968 GCA_964351395.1 uncultured Roseivirgaceae bacterium | reverse complement strand
TGAGAACTCCTACTCTTCTGTAGGCTCGTGTCCTGCTGACTACTATGGCCTCTGCCGGCAGGCGGCCCTGTGACTTCTCAGTCTATAACTCGTACAGTCCGAGATCTCCCCAGGTAAGAGCATATTTCCGGGCCGCGAAGGCTTCCCTCAATTCCACTGGATCTACTGCACAGGTACATGATGGTCTCCCACCCTTTGGACGTCAGTATGATCCCGTAAAAACGGGACAGGTAGTGCTACCTCATACGTCGGGGACGCCTAGTCCTTTACAGCCTCTGTATCCGGTCGCCCGGCGACCCGGTCCTGTTCGTTAGAACCGAGGTTTGCAGTCGTTGCACGCCGCCTCGCTTCCTTCAGTGTATACCTCACGGTAAACAACGGGGACGCCAAGTCATTGCGACTTGCTAATGCTTCGGGTTACGAATCCGCGCATAAGGGTCCGTTCCACGTCGGTTTCACCCTCTGGAATAATTTGGTATCTTAGATACCAGATACCCATGCTGGGCACACACAACAGTAAAGTGAATGTGGGCTCCAACGGATGTCATTTAGCAGTTGGCTTGGATTGCCCGCCACAATTTATAATTTTAACATCGCCATGGCTAAGATGTAGTGGAAGCGGAGCTGCATAAAACTCCCACACTCACTTTACTGAGGCGTTATATTCAAAGAGACTAATTTCAGGAAATGGGTAATCAATTAGTAAAATCAGCAATTAAAAAGCATAATACTGTTCAATTGGACTACTTCGCTGAAAATATCAAGCCAACAATGGTTCCAGTTGATTCACATTATGTTAACAGGCACGTCGAAGAAATGATCAAAAGTGCTGGAATTTCTAAAGATGATAAAGTTCTAGAAGTAGGTTGTGGCATGGGTAAGTTTACTCTCCCAATGCTAAAAAAGGGATTAAATATTACAGGGTTAGACCTCAATGCATTCCTGTTACAAAATCTCCTTAAATACAACAAGAACCTATTCAATGTCGACCTCATCTGCTCAGACATTTTGGATATACCTGAAGAATATAATGAGTCATTTGATTATGTGATCGGATATTTTACTTTACACCATTTTCATCATTTAGAGACATACTATCAAGCCATGGCAAGAGTTCTTAAACCAGGGGGAAAAATTGTCTTCATAGAACCCAATGCATTTAATGTGTTGTATTACTTCCAAATATTTTTTTCTCCTACTATGTCATGGGAAGGAGATAAAGGCGTAGCACAAATGAGGCGTAATAATTTTAAAAAGGCTACTGAATGGGCAAACCTAAAAGGGTTAAAAATTGATAAATACGGTTTCTTCCCTCCATTCATAGTGAATAAACCAGTAGGTAAAAAATCGGAATCCTTATTAGAAAGAATGAAAATTCTGAAGCCATTCTCTGCTTTCTTACTTATCACTGCTGAAAAACCTAAGTAGTTATGATGTTGAAAAAACTTTCAGAGAAATTAGTTGATAGTAAACAAGGGTTCTATTCAACCAATGTAGTAGAGAATATTTCATACACGGAGAACGGTCACCAACTCATACAAGAAAGTGAAGAAAACTCGTTTTGGTTTGATCACCGAGCTAGATGTATTCTTAAATGTCTAAAGATTTTTGATATACAAGAAATTCTTGACCTTGGAGGAGGAAATGGTCAATTGGCTCTTTTTTTTCAACAAAACAATATTGAATCCATATTAGTTGAGCCTAAAATAGAGGGAGTTAAGAACGCAATAAATCAGGGTGTTAAGAATGTCGTCCATGGAACACTTTCTTCTATCTCTGTAAAACAAGATTCGATTAGTCATCTCGGAATTTTTGACGTCTTGGAACATATTGAAGACGACAAACAGTTAATCAGTAATATTTATTCTTCTTTAAAACCTGGTGGAAAACTTATTATCACAGTTCCTGCTTATCAAGCACTTTATTCGAAATTTGATAAGGATGTAGGACATTACAGAAGGTATCGAATCTCCAAATTGGTTGATATGATTCAAGGTTGCGGATTCAAAGTCGAATACTCATCTTACCTATTCTCTTTTTTATTACTTCCCATGTTCGTGTTGAGAAAAATATATCCATTTATTAAAACTACAGAGGCTAAAAGGTCTTTTGGCCATACAAATAAAAAGTCGGTAGTAGGAAAAGCATTAAAATCACTATTGTATATAGAGTATTTATTAGTGAGTAAAATAAAAATTCCTTTTGGAACCAGCTGTCTCGTTGTAGTAAGCAAACCTGTATGAACCAACCATTTGAATTGATTGCCTTCTTTTCTAATATAGAAGATGCCAATATTTTAGTAAAATCAGGTATAGATGGAATTATTGTAGACTGGGAAAGAAAGGGAAAAGAACTTAGGCAGCAGCTATATAACACTCAAGTAAACCAGCACAGCAAAGAAGATCTCAATGCAGTCAGTAAGTTAGAAATTCCTAATATAATATGCAGGCTTAACCCACAAAGCAAAGTCAATTCCGAAGAAATCATTACCGCTATTGATTTAGGAGCGAATGAGATCATCATTCCAATGGTGCGTCTTACGAGAGAAGTCGAAAATGTTTTAGAAATCGTACAAGATCGAGCAAAAACAAGCATTATGTTAGAAACAACAGCAGGTATTGCAGCCATAGACCAGTTGAATAAACTTCCCCTTGAGAGGATCTATATTGGCCTCAATGATTTGAGTATAGAATTGAATTCCAGGAACTTATTTGGACCTGTGACAGATGGCATGCTGGATACTATTCGTCCAAAAATTTCAAATAAATTTGGTTTCGGAGGCCTCACACACCCTCAGATGGGAAGTCCAATTCCTTGCAAAGTTCTCATCGAGGAAATGAAAAGGCTGGGAGCGACTTACGGTATTTTGAGGAGATCTTTCTACAAAGATGCTCTTGGTCATACCATCCCAAACATTTTATATGAATTAAGAAAAGAGTTTTCTGATTATACTTATAAACAAGAGCATATCATAGAAGTTAGTAAAAATAGTGAGATCATGTCCTCGGCTATACTTTGATGAGTAGACATTCAAAAGAGCATCTAACTGCAGATATTCCTGCTTTTAAGCGTCTTTTAAAATTATATCCTGTTTTTTGGCTTTTTTCTCTTTTTGCATTTATATACCCGATGTTTTCACTTGCATGAGCGACTAATACTGACATGTACACATTTTTACACTTATCTGATAAGTGTAATACTTTGAGGAGTGTGAACCTATCTATCAAATAGTAACTACCTGCCTTATAATGTAATGAAGACATAGCCCAGATGATGGTTTTGAGGATCATTGAAGTAAACATTTTTCCAATCCCCTGATACAACCCATTTCGTTTAATGAAGCAAGAAAATCCATGTTTTTTGTGAAATAAAATCATATCAGCAATATGCATTGGATTATCCTGCAGATCGGCATCCATCACCACTATTAGCTCACCTTGAGTTTTCTTCAACCCATTTTGTATTGCTTTTTGTTGTCCAAGATTTTGTTGATTGATGACATAGATGAAATCGTTTTGTTCTGACAGCTTTGTAAGGACATTTAAGGAATCGTCTATTGACCCATCATTAACATAGACAATCTCTTTTAACCTTCCTAATGTCGATTCTATCAGTTTCCTGTTTAGAAGTGGTAAAATATCTTCATTGTTATATACAGGAATCACCACTGATAAATCCCTCATAGCTTATTATACTGTTTGTACCAATCAATGGTTCGTGATAAACCCTCATCAATTGTTGTCCTTGGCTGCCAACCCAGTACATCTTTAGCTTTTTGTATGGAAGACAAAAATCGACCTTTGTCATAATTATTCTTTGGGTAAGCGGCTGAACTTCGCACTACATTCAAACCAGACAATTTTTCTATTCTATTCACGATCTCTCCAGCACTGTAATCTTGACCACCTCCGAAATTTATTTCACTTCCACTTTCAGCGTCAGATTCAGCGAAAGCAATCATTCCTTTTACTAAGTCTCCAACATAGACATAGTCTCTTTTAAACTCAGACTGGGCGATTGATAACTCTTTACTCTGATAGATTGATTGCAACGTTTTCACAATTAATTTATCTTCTGCGTCCCAAGGCCCATATGCACGGAAAATCCTGGCTAACCTTACTGGACAATTATTTTTTGAAACATAGTATCTACACAAATCTCTTTCTGTGGATTTTACTATCCCTCTCAATGTTGTTGGGTTGATTAGTGTCCCTTCACTAAGAAGGTAAGCGTCTGAAGACCAATCATAGATATTAGAACTACAACAGTGGACAAATGACTTAAGCCCATTAAGTTTTGTGCTCGCTTCTAGTAAACAGGAAAGTACCTGTATACTTTCGCACAGCACATTTCCGAAGTTTTTCTTATCATTAAGCAACATAAAGTCAGGCTGAGTACAATTGAAGAGTTGCGTAGGATGATACTTTCGCATAATATTGGATACTTCCTCTTGATTACCATAGTCAACTCTGTGAAGCTCTACCTGATCTATTATTCCCTCAATGCGCCAAATACTAGATTCTTTTCTAGTCATGCCACCCACCTTATAACCTTGTGCTATCAAGCGTCGGACCATGTTGGCACCTATAAAACCTGTTGCTCCAGCTACAATAGCCTTCTTTTCAACAATGCAACTTTCATGATCATCCATTTAAACGTAGTTTTGAAACTAGACCTTAAATTATTCAATTATCGATGATAAAGATACCGACGTTATTCCATGATAAAAATAGTATAGGATTCCTATTATGGTGCACTACAGGAATATTAATTACAGTAATATTCTACAAACCATTTCAACAGCCCATACTGTTCGATAGAGCTTATCTACTTTATATGTCACAAGTAGTTTTTAGAGGAGAACCTTTATATCAGTCAACAACATTTGGCTATACTCCTCTATCAACTATTATAGTGGCCTTAATCATGAAATTGGGATCACTTTTTTCTTTTAACACAATAGAGTCTGCAAGAGTGTTTGGATTGATGCTGTATGGAACAATGTGTGGCTCGTTTTTTTTACTTCTAAAAGAGATTTTTCATGACAAAGCAGGTACTTGGATAGGCATGTCGCTTTTTGTTGGCTTAGGGTATTTGCAAATATTATCGGGAGTAAATGCAGAGCCAAAAATTTTCGTTCTCCTCTTTTCTATAGTAGGGATGTATTTCCTAATCAAAGACAATTGGTTAATAACGGGTCTTTGCTTCTCAGCTGCAGCCATGTGCTGGCATGTTTCTGTGATAAGTTTAATAGCCTGTTCAATCGTTTTACCTTGGCATTCAAATAAAATTAAACCAGCACTATTGAATTTGGCAGGCGGGGTATTAATTGCCACTATTCCCGTCATTTTCTACCTAAGTTTAACCAATGGCTGGCTGGATTTCTGGAATCAGGCTATTCTCAGGAAATTGGTAGTAGAAGGAGAGGAACTAAGTGAAACGCCATTTAAATGGCTTTATAGAGCTATATTCCCATCTTTTATAACAGAAGCTGGCCATTTCATCGCAGCATCTATGGGCCTGTTGTTACTTATTAGCTATGCTATTTATTTCAAAGAAAAGTGCTTGTTAATCATACGAAATAAGAGGGCAATTTATTTTCTAATTTCATACGCTCTGGTATGGTTTGCATTCAACACCTTAGAATTTCAAGGACCTCCAGATATTATCCCATTATTATTTGTAATAGTAATCCTTGGCACCTTCGTAATTCTATCAATCAAGTCTTCAATCAAAAGCCAGCTTTTTGGTTCTATTCTTGTTGGTATTTTTATTTCATACAATTTTTTTGATGTACTGTTTTATAAAGTTCCTTTCACTTATCAAGACGAAATTAAACTAATCAAAAAATTCAATAAAAAATATGAAGATCCTTTTGTCATAGGGTTTGAAGAGTATTATACCCTAATGGAAAAACCAATGCCTACTAAGTATATGAGATTCGCAAATTATGAAGATTACTTCCTCTTAAGTAATAGAAAATGTGAAGGAATAATCGATTTAATTCGCAATAGTGAGTACAACTATTTTATTGAACTAAACAAGAATAAAACAGTAGACAAAGGCTATCAACTCAAATCATCTATCAGAAACATCATTGGTTTTAAAAAGTATCCTGCTAAAATTAAAAAAAAGGGGAAATGCAGCCATCAAATCCTTAGTTCTTTGACTTCATTAGTAGAGATTGATTCTTTTAAAATTGAATATTGTTATTTACCCCTTGATGATTTTTTTGTTCGTCAATCACATTATTCTATATTTAAGAAACAAGAAATTATAGATAAATTGAACATAATCGAGTAGACGGCCGTGAGCCATAAGCCCACGGTGCGTCTGACTATGCCGCTACGAAAATAGCTTCATCCAACCGTTTCGGGCACAGCGTTTTTCCACTATTGCTGTTCGTCTTTTATAACTACCCGCCAATCATAACCTAATAAATGCTTTTCTAAAGATTTACCCTTATTTTGGAACATGGAGGAAAATGCATGGATTTGGATGTTTCAGTTATTGGGCCGACTTCATCCCCTGATCGTCCATTTTCCAATTGGATTATTAGTTGTTGCCCTTTTTCTGGAGTGGCTCACCCTGAATGGCAAACGACCTGGCCTGAGGGAGGGTATCAACTGGATGGTGTACCTGGGGGCTTTTTCTGCTGTATTAGCCACCAGCCTGGGGTGGTTCCTTCGCACCTTCGATGATTACACAGGCGAGTTGGTGCAGCTACATCAGAACCTGGGTATCACCACAGCCATACTTTCTATCATTGCCGCTTTCCTCCTCCAAAAAACCATTGCAGGAAAAATGCCAAATTACCTGGCCTATCGGTCGCTGCTGGTGCTATCGGTTATCTCTCTTACCATAACTGGACATTTGGGGGCTAACCTCACCCATGGCGAAGATTTTCTATCAAGTGTGCTGCCGGGCAACTCAGATGATTATGACGATTCCCGAGGCGTGGCATTGTTGGCTCAATTGAAGCAACTGGACTCCTTGTCAGAAACCGAGCTCGACAATCTCAATTTGGAAGTAAGAGCCATCTTTGCGCATAACTGCTACCAATGCCACAGCGAAAACAAGCAAAAAGGGGAGCTTGTATTAGAAAACAAAAGAGGCGTTTTCCAGGGCGGCAAATCCGGAAAAGTAATTGTGCCGGGTCGCCCGGAAGAAAGTGAAATATACAGAAGAATAACCCTTTCGTCCAACGACGATGACGTTATGCCGAAAAAGGGAAAGGTGCTTCAGGAAAATGAAATCGCCCTGATCAAATTATGGATTGAAAAGGGTGCCCATTGGTCGGACCGGGCGCTGAAAGTGTTCCCGGAAGCGGTCCTCGCCTTGTCAAAGCCAGCCTTGCCGGCTTCCTCGGAGCAAGAGCATCCCGTAGACAAACTGTTGGATGTCTACTTTGAAAAGAACGGCATTACCTGGCCGCAATTGGTAGACGACAAAACATTCATCAGACGGGCCTATCTGGATATCGTTGGATTGTTGCCGGAACCTGATGCGATCAATCGGTTCGTTGATGATGCGAATCCCAATAAACGAACGCAACTGATCGACCGCCTGCTAGCCGACAACCGTAATTATACCCAACACTGGCTGAGTTTTTGGAACGACTTACTAAGAAACGATTACTCCGGCACAGGCTTTATTACTGGTGGCAGAAAGCAGATCACTGACTGGCTATACAAAGCATTGGCTGACAACAAGCCTTACAATGCAATGGTGAGTGAACTAGTCAACCCTACGCCTGCCTCCGAAGGGTTCATTAAAGGCATCGAATGGCGAGGTGTAGTGAACGCCAGCCAGCGAACCGAAATGCAGGCCGCTCAAAATATTGGGCAATCACTAATGGGAGTGAATGTGAAATGTGCTTCCTGCCACAACAGCTTTGTCAGCAACCTCACCCTGGATCAGGCTTATGGCTTTGCGTCCATATTTGCCGATTCGGTGCTGGAACTCAACCGGTGTGACAAGCCTATCGGAAAAATGGCCAAGGTTAGCTTTCTGTATCCAGAGTTGGGATCGGTAGATGCCGACTGCCTGAAGGAACGCTTACTGAAACTTTCACAGGTAATTGTAAAGCCTGAGAATGGAAGACTGTACCGCACTATTACCAACAGAATATGGCAAAGACTCATGGGCCGCGGTATTGTCGAGCCTGTGGATGAAATGGACAATGCACCCTGGGATGCCAATTTACTCGACTGGCTGGCAGCGGATTTTACTGACACAGGCTATGACCTTAAGCGCCTGATGCGCACCATCATGACCTCAAAAGCCTACCAATTGCCTACCGTAAACTATGAAAAATTAGAACAGGTGAAGTCAGCGCGCTATGTTTTCAACGGGCCAATTATAAGAAGAATGAGTGCCGAGCAATTTTCTGATGCGGTAAGCCAGGTCATCTCTCCAGTCTATTATGCTGCCGCATTCAATCCCTCTGGTGGCAGCCTGTCATCAAACAGGATTTGGCACCGGGAAAGGAAATTTGATCGTGACGTGCTACCTGAGCCGGGCACGAGATACTTCCGCCACAAGTTCACACTCACAGACAAAGAGATCACAAATGCTCTGGCCCTGATTTCAGTGGATGATACTTATTCGTTTTACCTAAATGGGCAAAAAGTAGCTGACGGGAACGACTGGAGAAAAGTAAATAAGCTGGACGTGACTACTTTTCTCACAAGCGGGGAAAATATCATCGCAATAGAGGGAACAAATGAAGGCGCTATAGCCAAACCTTCTGGAATATTGTTTGCCATGAGGATCCTACAGAAAGACAGCAGCGAATCTATTATAGAGTCAGCCAGCGTTGAGGGCTGGAAAAGCACCGACGTTCGTCCCGAAAAAGAATGGCTGAACATTGCATTTGACGATTCGGAATGGGGAAACGTCCGCAACTATGGCTCGATGCATTGGGATCATCTTTTGAGTTTCACGTTCGACGACAATACCTCTGACTATGCGCGAGCCAGTTTGGTCAGGCAACATCCGTTTTTGAAAGCCCTGGGCCGGCCAAGCCGGGAAAATGTAGCCACTTCGAGGGACGATCAGGCTACACTACTGCAATCGCTGGAACTGACAAACGGAGATTATTTTAACCAGGTGCTCGAAGAAGGTGCCGGCCGCTGGCTGCAGCAGTATGGCAGTAATGGAGCCGGACTTGTAGAGGCCCTTTATTTAAAAGCATTGGGCCGCCAACCGTCTAACGATGAAAAGAAACTTATGTTGAGTGCGCTGGGAGACACTCCAGACAAAGAAGGCTTACAAGACCTATTTTGGGCCACTTTGCTGCTGCCTGAATTTCAGTTTATTTACTAGAGATAAAAAGAATGGACCATCACATAGCCAATTCACGCAGGGAATTTATGAAGAAAATGGGGGCAGCCAGTCTGGCTGCTGCAGCTGTGAGCCTTCCCTCTGCAAGCTTTTTGAGTTCTTGCAGCCCTGCCCCTGCGATGCGCTCTACTGCTGACACAGTCATATTGCTTTGGATGGCCGGAGGCATGGCGCATACGGAAACCTTCGATCCCAAGGCCTATACTCCGTACACAAAAGGTGTTGAGAGCAAGCGAGTTTTGAGTTCGTTTCCAAAAGTCCCGACTGCAGTGGATGGTCTGTATTTTTCCGAAGGGCTTGAGTCCATTGGTAGCGTGATGGACAAAGGAGCCATCATACGTTCTTACAAATCTGCAGACCTGGGACATATCTTGCACACCCGGCATCAATACCACTGGCATACCTGCTACGAGCCGCCACAATCGGTGCAGGCACCACATATTGGCGCCTGGATCGCCAAAGAATTAGGACCTGTCAATCCGGTCATTCCTCCCTTTATTGCTATGGGCCAGCGATTCACTGTGGGAGAAGGGGAAGAACTGAAAGCTTTTCACTCCGCAGGTTTCCTCGGAAGTGAATATGGTCCATTTTTAATCCCGGATCCGTCAAGCGGACTTGAGAGTGTTCGCCCACCGCAGGGGATGTCTTTGAAAAGGTTCGAAGCAAGAAATCAACTTTACAAAGAATTGGCTGACAAGAGCCTGGTGATGGGACGAGGGAGCGACTATCAGAGAGAATCGTTGATGAGATCGATGGAGCAATCATACCGGCTATTGAATTCCCCTGAATCGCAGGTGTTTGATTTGACGCAGGAGCCAAAAGAGAAATACGACATCTACAATACAGGTCGATTTGGATTGGGCTGCCTTACAGCCAAAAGACTTGCCCAAAACGGCGCCCGATTTATAAGCGTTTCTACAGAGTATGAGCCCTTTCTTGGCTGGGACACCCATGAAAATGGACATTCCCGCGTAGTAAAAATGAAAGAACTGATCGATGGCCCCATTGCGCAGCTAGTCAAAGATTTGGATGAGTCGGGCCATTTGGACCGCACGCTCATTGTGCTGGCCAGCGAATTCAGCAGAGATTGCTTGCTTGAAGGCCGCCCGGGCGAAAAAGTACAAGACCAGGTGAATCAACCAGACATTATTGAAGACGAGAAGTTCTACGGAATGCACCGACATTTTACCGATGGCAGTTCGATTCTGATGTGGGGAGGTGGTGTTAAAAAGGGCTTAGTGTATGGCAAAACAGCCGATGAAAGACCCTGTTCATCCATTGAAAATACTGTTGTGATTGATCAGATCCACCAAACCATTTACCATGCTTTGGGCATTCACCCTGAGACCAATTACACCATCGAAGGCCGGCCCTTTTATACCACTCCTGATGGCCAGGGAAAACCAGTTTTGGAGTTGCTTGCTTAAGGTGCCTGCATTTGGATTGCTCAAAACAAAGTTATCTTCCGAGAGAGTTAACTAATGGACACACTGGATATTACGGAAAATCTTTGAAAGATTGTTTGAAGAGCACACTAGTAACTGCCATTGTTACAGGAAGCACGCTAAAAATACGACTGGGAGCCAAAATAGCTCGTATTTAATCAATAATGCCGTTTAAGTCACTGTCTATATTTTGTACAATTGCGTCAAGTTCATTGGCTTCCTCCTCAATTTTCGCTAGCAACCAAATATGATCAGTGCCCGGATCCATTGAGTTCAAGCGTGCTAGGCCCAGAATTCTGGCAAGTGGTCCTCTGATATGATGGGCATTGGCGAAGGCATGTTGAACAAGCAAATCGTTTTGTTTGCGTATTTGTACTGTTTTGTCCTCCACCATTTTCTCCAGCTGCGAATTTAGGCTGTTTACTCTTTCCACACTTTTGCTGAGCTCCACCTGCTTGTTCTCAATTTCCATCTTTGCTTCTTTCAGTTCATCGTTTTTTACGATCAGCTCTTTGATTGAATCGTCATAGCGGTGCTTAATGATGGATGATGTAATGGCAATCAGTGCATAGATAATCAGAATGTTAATGGCGTTGCCAACCATGGACGAATTGTCGGGAAACGGAACGTCGATGTAAACGAGGTATCCCAAAGCGGTACACAAACTCAATACCACCACACCATGAACTATTAACCGGTAAATGCCTTTAAAGACCAAAGAAGAGAGCATACCTAGCACAAGAATAACGCCGGTAGAGCCGGGTTTCAGAAACTGAGCCATGATAATTTCACCAGACATAAGGAACGTTAGCAGCATTCCACCAACCACGCCTGCCAGCATCGTCTTCCCAACGAGCAAAAACACAAGCGCTATCACCAATCCTCCCACAATGAGGAGATCAATGATGTTATTGTTTGTTATTTTTCCAGAAGCAATAAGATCGATAGAAGCAGAAATTACAGATGCACAAAGTGCGACATAGATGACCCTTTTTATGAAGAAGGTCTCTGTTAAACTACTAGTTAGTGGCATGTTTATTCAATAAGCTTTTGTTAGTCGCAATCGTATTGACAAACAAATTTACAAATAACCAGCTATTTGACTGGGTATTATTAAAAATAGAAACTAGCAAAAAAGCTTTGAGTTTCAATAACAAACAACCGTAAGTTATTTCTGGTAAATCAGCTATTTGTAAAATTCATATCTTGCTATCTACTGAAACAACCTTTATGAAATCATCTGTCTTCGCACTTCTATCCCTACTTCTAATTGTCCATCTGGCGAACGCTCAATCTCCCACATTCACCCGCCAGGATACCCTGCGTGGGTCTGTAACCCCTGAAAGAGAATGGTGGGATTTAGTCCACTACGACCTACACGTGAAGGTGGATCCTGCTTCCAAAACTTTCAGTGGTAAAAACACCGTCACCTATCAAGTGCTTAAATCGGCCAAAACGATGCAAATCGACTTGCAGCCTCCGATGAAAATCACAGCGGTAACGGAAGATGGAAAACCGCTAAAGGTGACACAAGAAGGCAATGCCTGGTTCATCTCTCTCAAGAAAAAACAAGTAACCGGAGCGGTGAATGCTATAACAATTGCCTATGGAGGTGTGCCGCAGGAGAGCAAGCGACCACCCTGGGAAGGAGGCGTAACCTGGGCCAAAGACAATAACGGCAACGATTTTGTGGTGACGACCTGCCAGGGCGATGGCGCCAGCCTATGGTGGCCCTGCAAAGACCACATGTACGACGAAACCGACAGCATGACCATCAGTGTGACAGTGCCTAAGCACCTGATGGATGTTTCCAACGGCCGCTTACGCAAGACAACGGTTAACAACGACGGTACCAGAACCTTCGAATGGTTTGTATCCAATCCTATCAACAATTACGGCGTGAATGTGAATGTCGGTGACTACGTGCACTTTGGGGAGGTTTACCAGGGAGAAAAAGGTCCGCTCGACTGCGACTACTATGTGCTTCGCGACAACCTGAAAAAGGCCAAAACCCACTTTGAAGAAGTGCCCAAAATGCTGGCGGCTTTTGAGCATTGGTTTGGTCCCTACCCTTTTTACGAAGACAGTTACAAGCTGGTGGAAGTCCCCTACTATGGCATGGAACACCAAAGCAGTGTCACTTATGGCAACTTCTACAAAAACGGCTACCACACCACCGACGTAAGTGGCACCGGCTGGGGCTTCAACTTCGATTTCATTATCGTGCACGAGTCGGGGCACGAGTGGTTTGCCAACAACATCACCTATAAAGACATGGCAGATATGTGGGTGCATGAAAGTTTTACCGCTTATTCAGAGGGCCTTTTTCTCGACTACTTATATGGCAAGGAGGCCAGTGCTGAATACGTGATCGGCACACGAAAAAACATCCGAAACGACCGACCGATCATTGGCAACTATGGAGTCAATGACTCAGGTTCTGGCGATATGTATTCAAAAGGAGCCAATACGCTGCACACGCTGCGACAAATGGTAGGAGATGACGAAAAATGGCGAATGATGCTGCGAGGTTTGAATAGAGAGTTTTACCATCAGACGGTAACGAGCGATCAGGTGGAACACTTCCTGGCGATGCAGTTTGGAGATGATCTCAGGCCCTTTTTCAATCAGTATCTCCGTGACACAAGGCTCCCCACCTTGGAATACAAAGCTGATGGGAACACACTTAGCTATCGCTGGGTGAATATAGTGGACAATTTTGCCATGCCAGTTGAAGTAATCATTAATGGTAAAGAACGGAAACTCACACCGACCAATCAGTGGCAGGCCCTGGATCTTTCTGAAGCCTTCCAAAAACTTGAAGTGGACAAGGATTATTATGTGGAAAACAGCAGGGTAAAATGAAATGAAACGCATTTGATGAGCGACCGAGAATTTTCCAGCATCCAATATAATCCGTTTTGGCAAGCCAAAAAGTTTGCGCCACAAAAAGCACGCTATATCAAACTTCGGGCACAGCACAATGTCAACGAAGACAATGGCATGGGCTATGCGGAAATTGATGTGATCACCCAATAAAAACAGCCTATGAAAGCTATGCAGTTTACTTTTCGCTCTATCGTCGTACTGGGATTTCTTATGGCTGTTTCACTTTCTGCCATAGGCCAGAACCTTACTGACTTTAAAGGCACCTGGCATGCCTACAATGGCAACGGCACCTTCACCAACCCCCTGTTCTTCGAGGAGTTTTCCGACCCCGACATGATTCGGGTAGACGACGACTACTACCTCACCGGTACGACCATGCACACCATGCCCGGGCTTCCTGTACTTCATTCCAAAGACCTGGTGAACTGGGAACTTATAAGCTACGCTGTCGACCGACTCAATGTGGGGCCGGAGATCAGGATGGAGGCCGGCAAAGAGTTTTACGGACAAGGCATTTGGGCACCCTGCTTTCGCTACCACAATGGCACCTTCTATATCATCTCGAATGTGAACAAGGTGGGTACGCAGGTGTTTTCTGCCACCGACCCTCGTGGCCCATGGAAGCAGCAGCAAATGAAGGTGAGCCTGCATGATTTGTCCATCCTCTTCGACGACGACGGAAAAGCCTATGTGGTGTGGGGCTACGACGAAATCAAAATGGCCCAGCTGACGGATGATTTGCTGGACCTGGTGCCAGGCACCGAGAAAGTCATTGTACCACGAGGCAGCGGTGCCGGCGAAGGCGTTCATATCTACAAAATAGACGGCCGTTACTATATCACCAGCACCAACTACGATCCGGTATGTTACCAGGTGATGCTGCGGGCCGATGCTCCTTACGGACCCTACGAAATCAATGTGATGAGTGCCGAAGAGAGCCTGGGCGAAGGCCAGCGCATGCGCATTTGGAATACCAAAGACGGCCCTCCGTTCAACATCACCACCTACCCCGACGACTACGTCGGCTGCATCCCCATGCACCAGGGTGGCATTGTACAGGTGCAATCAGGTGAATGGTGGGGCTGGTCGATGCTCGACTACAATTCGATTGGCAGGGTCACTGCCCTGTCGCCTGTGACCTGGGAGGATGGCTGGCCTCACTTTGGGCTGCCGGGCAACCTTAACCGCTCCCCACGCACCTGGGTAAAACCCAACACCGGATTTAGCTCCGAGCCCATGGCACCGTTCGAAAGAGATGACGACTTCAGCGGCCCCACCCTGAAAAACGCCTGGCAATGGAACCACCTGCCCGAAGACAGCAAGTGGTCACTGAAAAAACGAAAGGGCTACCTCCGCCTATCCTCTCTGCCAGCCACTGACTTTTTCCATGCCCGTAATTCACTGACCCAGCGGGGTGTGGGGCCTGAGTCTTATGCCACTACCGAAGTGGATGTAGCAGGCCTCAAAGAAGGTGATATGGCCGGACTGGCCCTGCTCAACCTGCCCTATGCGTGGATTGGTGTCGTGAAAGAAAAGGAAGGACAAGTGCTCCGCTTCTTCAACCAGCAGACACAGGAAACCACTGACGTGCCCTCTACTCAAAAAACCCTCTGGTTTAGGGCGCATTGCGATTTCGATAAAGACCTGGGGCGCCTGAGCTATAGCTTCGATGGAGAACACTTCGACAACCTTGGCGGCGATGTCTTGCTCCCCTACCAGCTCAAAACCTTCCAGGGCGTGCGCTATGCTTTGTTCAACTTCAACACAACCGGAAAAGCAGGAGGCTATGCTGATTTCAACAGCTTTGACATTGCCGAACCAAGGCCAAAAGGACTGATGCGTCCTATTCCCGTGAATTCGGTGATTTCCTTCCGTTCCGTGGCCGACAGCACCCTATTGGTCAACTGGAAAGACTTTGTTCGTCCGGTGGCTGCCGACAGTAGATTCGCCAGTGACAAGGCGTCTCACTTTAAGGTGATCGACCAGGGCAATGGCAGGGTGGCCCTGCAATCAGTATCAAGCGGTGGCTTTGTTACCGTAAAAGGCCTGGCTGGCATGGCCGAAGTACGCATTGAGCCGGAGCTGCGGGGTAATGCCTCCACCTTCCAGTGGCAGGAGCTAACCGATGGCACTGTGATGCTTATGTCGTTGTACAACCACAAGTACCTGTTCGTTGACCCAAAGGCTGGCAGTCTCTGCTCAGCCGATGCCCCTGGCGCCATACCCACTCACCAGGGTGGGGCCTGCTTCTGGTGGCAATTGGTGGAGTGATCTTTCCAAAAAACATAGTTTCAGTAGCATCATTTTGGCGTATATTCACAGACGGTAAATAAAAGGTATAACATGCACAGTGTATGTTACCATAATGGTATAGACAACAAAGCTGTGAAAAACAAATCTTTCGAAATCAAGAAAATTTTACTTGGATTTATTCTAACAACAATTGTTGGAGGTTTTATAGCATTTTTTGCGCAATACATTCATAACGGTTACACCTACAAGAGAAATCTTCTGCAAAGTGAAAAAATTAATGCCCAGAAACACTTTGAAACTCTCAGTTCATTATTGGACACACGAATGTACCTGACACGTAAGCTCTGCTGGATTTACACTGACTCGCTGGACGAGACAACTGAACAAAAAAGATGGGATGATTATTCTGAATTCTTGTATGTGTGGAACAGTCAAATCAATAAAAACTTAGCTTTAACTGAACGATACTTTGGAGAATCAAAAAGGACAGATTTTAATGAAATTCATTCCTCGCTTAGTAGTATTGGAAACTATCTTCAAGAAGTTAAAAAATCTGATCGTTCAGATTCCATTAGCCTTTCTTTAGCCTCAAGAAAAATTGAAGAAGTTAACCCAGACATCTATTTCTTTGATATTGAGTTACTTAATCAAATCAAGTCCGAGAAAGTTGGTGTCTTTGTCGAAGAATAAAGCTTATAACAGGGATACTGAAGATGTGTATGCCACTTACCTCTAGCAAATTTCCATTCAATCCGACCGCCAATCTGCGCCTTTTGCAAGCGACTGTTTCCCTTGGCAGCTTTGGTGGTTCTGAAGTTTTTCTTTCTGGTCGCAGCAGTTTTATGAGACTTTTGTGCGTATGGCGCATATTAGCTATTTTACTACTTTGAATAAGCGCTAGCTAGCATACGAGCTAGGCCATAGAATCAATTCACTTTCATGAGCAGAACCCAAAATGAACCTTGCTTACTCTGTCAAAACGAGAATGCTACCAAAACCAACTCGCACATTGTTTCGAAGTTCATGTCAAAAGGAATCTTAGGAAATGATAGCGCAAGACAGGGATTTACAATTAGCACGAATAAACCCGACAAGAAGCCTTATAAAGGACAGGACACAGCAAAAGAAAGTTACATTCTCTGCCCAACCTGCGAGGAGTATTTGCAAGTGCTAGAAACTTATGTGGCTGAACATCTTCACAAGAGAGTTCTCAACCCTAAATACAAGGCAGATTTTTCATACAACGTTAATCCAGGTAACGTCCAATATGCAGTCTGTAGCAGCTTGAACCTATTAATCACCAGACTATTCTTCATTTCAATCTATTGGAGGTGTAGTATAACTTCTGTCTCTCCCTTTGCTGAATTTGAAATTAAAGAAGCTGAATACCTTCGTGGACTCCTAGTAAACCACAGACATCAGAATTTGCAAGATTTATTGAACGCTCCTGAAGATCAAGACTTGAATAACATTCCACTTGTTGTTCTGAGGTCAATGAAAGGCGAAGATCAGACTTCAAATTTCCTTTATGCTACCAAGTCCAATGATGGAACTTATGTTCTAACTCTTAATGAATACATTACTTTTCTTACACCTGAGGAAACAACAGCAACGAAACGATTCGACTTCCTAACGAACAGAGGTAACAATCCATTTTTGATTGTTGCAGCTCAAGATCAACTTTGGGCGACCTTCAAGCAAATGATAATTGACCTATGGAGAGATCTAACCATTAAAACAGCAAAGGAAAAGGGTGTTGAACCATGGTTACACAAAAATGACCCTAAGGCCTAGCACGTATGTTAGTTGCTCAGCCATAAGCACAAAAAAATCCCGCAAGCAGTTGCGGGATTTTCAGTTTTCGGGCGAGAAGCCTGATGTGCGGCTCATTCTTCCGACTGGCTCGTGTACACTAAGTGGGTGGGCAAAGGAATGTAGTTGGCGTACCTCACATTCCGCCTATTCACCGGTCACATATGGGCTTAATATACACGGTTCGTGTTACACGATTATTGTGCTTCATTGAATAAACCATTTGATTGTCGATTTAACCAGCTCTTCTTCCAATCATTACCTTATATATTCATTTTTTGTAATATTAGATAGATTCAATTCTTCTTATTATGTATATATTTGTCATATTAAGGAAAATAAATAACAGTGGTAAACCTTATTCCTACAGAAAAGATAATTGAACGGCTTCGCTATGAGAACCCTTGGTGGATCACCAAAGAGATTCCGAAGACATATAGTTCAATGTCGAGGAGGCTATTTTTCGATCTGTTTTATCCTTTTGTGATTGAAAAAAGCATAAAAAGGGCTTTGGTTCTTATGGGACCGAGAAGAGTTGGTAAAACTGTCATGCTATTTCATTGCATCGAAGAACTATTGAAAGAGGGGGTAAATCCTCAAAGAATATTTTTTATAGGTATCGACAACCCCATATATGTCAATTTAGGATTGGAAGATATATTAACGCTATGCAAGGACTCCCTGGCCCTTGAAAATCTAAATGGTTGCTTTGTCTTTTTTGATGAGGTGCAATATTTAAAAGATTGGGAAAGACACTTAAAAGTATTAGTTGACTCCTACCCTGAAACAAAATTTATAGTTTCAGGTTCAGCCGCTGCCGCTTTGAAATGGCATAGTACAGAAAGTGGCGCTGGTAGATTCACGGATTTTCTATTACCTCCATTAACATTTCAAGAATACATCCTTTTAAAAAAACTGGATCATTTAATATATAACGGACACATTCAATACGGAAATAAAGACCTACAGTATTGCTTAACTCATGACATTAAAGAATTAAATAAAGAGTTTGTCAACTACTTAAATTTTGGAGGATACCCTGAAGTGGTATTGTCGGAAAAAATACAAAGTGACATGGGTAGATATGTCAAGAATGACATAGTGGACAAAGTGCTATTAAGAGACTTACCAAGTTTATATGGAATAAAAGATGTTCAAGAACTAAATAGGTTCTTTACCTACATCGCCTACAATACAGGCAATGAGTTTTCTTATGAAGCCATGTCTAGAGACAGCGGCATTCAAAAAGACACGTTAAAAAAATACCTTGAATATTTAGAAGCTGCCTTTTTAATCAAAGTACTCAACAAGGTGGGAATCAATGCAAAAAGATTAAAAAGGATAACAAGCTTTAAGGTCTATTTAACTAATCCATCACTACGAACGGCACTATTTTCTCCCATTTCTGAAACTGACAAGGAAATGGGCAACATGGTTGAAACAGCTATCCTTTCACAGTGGATGCATCGTGAGCAACTTGATTTAACCTATGCAAGATGGAAAGAAGGTAGAAAGGAAGGTGAGGTAGATCTTGTGTTAGTAGATGACAAAAGCTATCAACCAGTTTGGGGAGTAGAAATCAATTGGAGCAACAGATACTATATGAAACCTCTGGAATTAAAAAGTCTGATAGGTTTTTGCAAAGAAAATAAATTTGAATCTGCACTTGTCACTTCAATAGACCACTTAGGAGTGAAGGAAATAGATGACCTAAAATTTACGTTCGTGCCTGCCTCCATATATGCTTATAATATTGGTGAAATCACCTTACAACTAAAAACAAACAACTAAAAAGCGAAAGTGCGACAAGCAGCATAGTGGATACCTTACGAACTATGCACCAAATACACAACGTTGTGAGCCCTATGTTTCACATCGAAGTTTGCAGAAAAAGTGCGGCCGCCATAATGCTGCAACCATTCACTTTGGCGAGCCCTGCTCAGCCATCAGTACAAAAAAGTCCCGCAAGCAGTTGCGGGATTTTCAGTTTTCGGGTGTAGAGCCTGGGGTGCCGCTCATTCTTCAGCCCGGCTCGTTAGACAAATTGGTCAGTAGTGCCTCACTATTGAACAAAAATCTGCTTGCAAAAAGAGTCCGAAACGAATACTTTTAGCCGCGCTGAAATCTCTCTTGGGAATTCACGTTACTCGTCACTTATCTACAACTGCAAATCCAACCCAGGCATGACCGGCAAAATAACACTAGCTACTGCCCTGTTCATTACTACAAGCTTTATGGCTTCAGGACAAAATACACCAACAATTACTGCTGCTGATTATGAGCGGGCCAGCCAAAGACTGGGAGGTAACACCAGCAAATTAGTCGACAACCTGATAAAGCCAGAGTGGCTGCGTGACAACCGATTGTGGTATCAGAGTTTAACGGAAAATAAGTCAGAGTTCAAGCTGGTCAATCCGGCCGACGGAAGCAGGATCACTGCCAACTCCAAAAAGGAATTATTTGAAAAAGCCGGCCTTCCAGCAGATGAGGCCAAAGCAAGTGCGGCAGTGTCGCCCGATGGCAAATATGAGGTGTTTATCAAAGACTGGAACTTGTGGCTAAGAGAAAAAACGACAGGCACAGAAAAGGCGCTGACCACTGACGGCGTCAAAGACTTTGGCTATGCCACCGACAATGCCGGCTGGAAACATGGCGATGGGCCGGTCGTGAGCTGGTCGCCCGACTCCAAAAAAATAGCCACCTACCAGCAAGATCAAAGGCATGTAAGCAACATGTACCTCGTAAAAACACAGGTAGGCGAGCCCGAGCTCATGGAATGGAAATACCCTCTGCCGGGTGATGAATCGATCATTAAAATCCATCGGTTGATCATTGATATCAGCGCCACGCCCAAAATCACAAGGTTTCAAATGGAGCCAGACGACAGAAGAGGCTCCCTGTCGGACGATATCTCGCAACGAGGCAAATTGGTGGATGTGGAATGGAGTAAGGACAGCCAGCAACTTGCCTTTGTGTCCACCAGCCGCGACCATAAGCAAGCTAAAGTGCAGATTGCTAACGCCCCCACCGGCGAGGTGAATTCTCTTTTCGAGGAAATATCCGCCACTCAATTTGAGTCAGGTCAGGATGCCATTAGCTGGACTTACCTTTCGGAAAGCAACGAAATCATCTGGTATTCAGAAAGAAGCTATTGGGGGCATTTGTACTTGTATGACGCCACAACGGGAAAAATTAAAAACACCATCACTTCAGGGGAGTTTGTGGTGCGGAAAATCCTCCATATCGACGAAAAAAACAGAACCATCTATTTCTCAGGTGGAGGAAAGGAAGCCGGGAATCCGTATTACCGCTATGTATACAGTGTGGATTTCAGTGGTAAAAAGCTGAAGCTACTCACTCCTGGCGAAGGAGATCACGTAACCACCTTCTCTCCCAACGGCAAGTACTTTGTCGATTCGTATTCAACATCCAGTACGCCGCCGGTGACGGAAGTAAGAGATACCAAAGGCAAATTGGTCACTACGCTTGAAAAGACCAGTATTGCACGCCTTGAGGCCACCGGATGGAAGCCTCCCACTCCATTTACAGTCAAGTCCGCTTCGGGAGAATGGGATTTGTATGGCTTCATGCACACACCCACCCAAATGAACCCCTCGCAAAAATACCCTGTCATCGTTTACATCTACCCTGGCCCTCAGGGAGGCAGCGTTTCCAGCTGGGGTTTTTCAGCATCCTCCAGAGACAACCAGGCCTTGGCAGAATTGGGTTTTGTGGTGGTGGAGCTGGAAGGAAGCTGCAACCCTCAGCGTTCCAAGTCATTTCATGATGCCTGCTACGGCAATATGGGCGAAAATACCCTACCCGATCAAATAGCGGGACTGAAGCAGCTGAGCAGCCAATATGGATTTTTGGATTTAGATAAAGTAGGCATCTGGGGGCATTCAGGGGGTGGCTTTGCCACAGCTGCTGCCATGTTCAGGTACCCTGATTTCTTTAAAGTAGGCATTTCAGAGTCCGGCAATCATGACAACCGGGGCTATGAGGACGACTGGGGAGAAAGGTATGTCGGACTGGAAAAAATGGGAGAAAACAACATAACAAACTACGAGGCACAGGCCAATCAGATTTTTGCCAAAGACTTGAAAGGAAAACTACTGATTGCGCACGGAGGGATGGACGACAATGTACCCCCTTACAATTCATATTTGGTTATAGATGCGCTCATCAAAGCCAATAAAGACTACGACTTCATTTTACTTCCCAATGCAAGGCACGGCTACGGGAGCGACGGCTATTACATGATGCGCAGGCGTTGGGACTATTTTGTCACTCACCTGATGAAAGCAACGCCACCTAAAGAATTCGAACTCAAAGTAGCACCCGACCCAAGGCTAGCCGAGGAGAAGTAAGGAATTCAAATACCTTATGAAAAAGTTGTCGGACTGATGCGGCAACTTTTCAGAGTATCGGGAAAAGCCGCTGCAGCTTGCAGGAAGAAATCCCAAGCTCATGAAAGGCCGCTGCAATATGCAGGAGGAAATCATAAGCTTAAGAAAGCTGCTACACCGGTGCGGGAAGCTCACCCATAGTTAGGAAAAGCTGCTGCAGCCTGCAGGAGCATTTCCTAAGGCCATGACGACCATAACACTTGTACGGCCGCTTTTCGTATGTTCACTCGCCGACCATTCAAGCAACAAAACCCGTCAAGTCTTCAAACACTGAAAAACTAACTGATCATCACCAGTTATAAAAAAGGTGAATGCTTTATCAAAAATTGGCTCTACATTGTGCGAGAGATATAAGTGACGTATCCTCCTATCTTATTAAATACACCGCCCTTATGAAAACCCTGTTAGTGTTTTTTGTCTTCATCTCCTCTGCCCTTCAGGCGCAAACTACTTACTCAACATTCATGACCAAGATTGAATGTCCCCTGGATAAAAAAGAGATGGCCGTAAACGCTCATAAACAGATAGAAAGTACATTGACTGCAATGACGAAAGAAGGCTTTATAGTCAACTTTGACGTGAACATGAAGGAGGACGCCGACAAGGTAAACCTCGTCTATATGATCCCTTCTGAGAACGAAGATCGATTTAAGAAAATAAGCAGTGACTGGAAAACACGTGCTGCAGCCAGTGACCCAAAACTATTTCAAACTTTCTGGGAGACTTGTCCCACCAGAAAGGACACCATGGTAAGCAAACATAAAATGATGTATCCGCTGATCAGGTCCTCGAATTCTGGCGTGGTGGTGGTAGAAGGTATAGACGAAAAGCCTGATCCTACCTTAGATTATAAAATTGTAGTTGATTTTGTTGCTTTTCCCCAACTGAAAGAAAGCAAGGGAAAGATTGACTCCTCAGCCTTGAACTGGGCGCTTCCAGAAATAGGCCGAATTTATAACCTTCATGTGGCGGCGGGAATTCCAAAAGATAAGATTCAAATTGTTGCGGCAGTTCATGCCAATGCGATGGAATCCTTCTTTACCAATGAAGCTTACAACGAAAAATACAAGATCGATAATCCCAACCTTCCTCTCGTGGAGGAGCTAAGCAATGCTGGCGTAAAGTTTCTAGTATGTGGCCAGAGCCTTACCTGGTGGGGTTACAAAAAGGAAATGCTTGTGCCACAAGCCAAACTGACCCTTACAGCCCAAACCACCCTCACCTCACGCCAAATGGATGGTTTTGCGTTGAAGAAATTGGCTAATGATTGAGCTATAGCGGAAACAAGGATGATTAAGTAAGCCATTGTATCGTCGCCCGTCCTACTATAATCGGCCCACTGGATTTTATGTGTTCGGACTGTTAATTCCCCAACGACACCGAACGGGGCGCCGCGGTTCGTTCCGCACCCCATGGCTCATTTTGCGCTGGCCTGCTGATTTACCCCATAGGTTGGTTACAATCCATTTTTCATCTACAATCCATTATACCAAGGGATCAATTAAAAGTCAGGGATGGGTGGCGCGGGAAGAATACCTGGATCAAAATATTTCCATCGACTTTGGATTGAACTTTTTGAAGAGATAGTCCAAATGGCTGGTTGGTAATTGGCTAGCCACTTGCTAAAAAGAATAACAATTAGGGGGTTGTTTATTGAGGCCTCCTCCTATCGGTTGATCACCTTAAGTTGATTTTCGGAACGTTTGAGGCGCAAAATGCATTGGATTTGGTTAAAACCCTTACATAATTTTTACCTTTATGTTTTGTGAAATTGATATAAGATCATGAAACTGAAAGCATTACTGATACTTTTTATCTGTCATTTCATTTCTTTTCCGATGTTTGGGCAAGAAAAAGAATCCAACCATTCGAATAGCAAACTTGGCATTAAAGCAGGCTATTTTGGCGAATTTGTTTTGCATCCCGGTTTCATAGTCGGTGTTGATTATGCCCTACATCAAAACCGTTGGTTTAATCTGCATTGGGATTCAGAATTAGGCGCCTTTTATCATCAATGGAATAATAGTGCATTGTTTGCTCAGTCTACCCTGGGCACTCGGTTTATCAGTTCCTTTTCAGCGTTCGTGGACGTTAATGCCGGTCTTGGCTATATGCTTTCTACACCTAATGGCGATGTATATGCTGTAGATGCTAGCGGAAAACTATCGGCAAAAGGCAGACCCTACCAATCGGCTCTTAAACCAACCATGTTAATTTTGTTCGGATGGGATGGAACCCGTAAAAAGGATATCCCTTTGATCATTCATGCTGGAATCGAGGCCTATTGGCAGTCGCACTTTAATCACTCCATGCTTCCTCATGCTGCATTTCGAGCTGGAATTGTCTACAGGTTAAAAAAGAAATAATATCATGAAAAGTCGACTATTACATTTTTTGATTTTTGTTTTTACCATCTCCTCCTGTCAAAAAGAAGATTTATTTCCCGAAGATCATTTTTTTGTCTCTAATGACGACGCCATCATGCCTGTATACATCAGGGGCAACCTTGAATCGAATGTAATCATTTTATTCCTGCATGGCGGGCCCGGAGGAAATGCATCAGCGGCGACGTTTATTCCGTCCTTTCAGGAGATAGAAAATTCCTATGCCATGGCCTACTGGGATCAACGGGCATCTGGTTTATCGCAGGGCAACCCGGACAAATCAACATTTTCCATCGAACAATTTGTTGAAGACACCTACCATGTGATTGAAGCATTAAATGTAAGATACCCTGGTAAACAGATATTCCTTTTTGGCCACAGTTGGGGTGGTGCGCTTGGGGCAGCCTATTTGGCAACCAATAACTATCAAACTCAAATTACAGGCTTCATTTGTATGGATAGTGGGCATAACCTTGAGGTGGGACTGCCCTTATCAGTTGATTGGGTGGAAAGCTATGCGAGCCAGCAAATCAAACTAAACAACAAGGTGAGTTATTGGGCCAAAGTAGAACAATGGTGTGCCAAAAACCCCGATATGACCGTTCCTGATAACTTCTTTACCTATGTGGAGCATTTAAATCAAACTGATGCTTATCGCCATGATGACCTGGAAGTTGAGGTGGACAGGGTGACATTGGCAGACATATTAAATTCTCGATCAAGTTTAGCTATGTTAGTTGGAGGACAATACCTAAGACAAAACTTTAATATCCTGGAATTAAACTTATCGAGTAAAATGGCAAGTATCAGAATTCCTTCATTGGTTTTATGGGGAAAACACGATGGCGTAAATACACTTGCTATGGGGTACGACGCTTACAACTCTTTAGGGACAGATTCCTTGCAAAAGGAATTGATCATTCTTGAAAACAGTGCACATGAGGGGTACTTGGAACAGCCTGAGCAGTTTAAAAATCATCTCATCGGGTTTATTGACAAACACAAATAGATGCTCAAAAGATTGGATGAGCATTGTGTTGTTCAATGACGCTGGGAGCACAAGTCAAATTATAGAGAGGCCTTGATCTTTTATTATACACTCCTGAATGGCATTTGACGGAACTTTGGAGCCTATCGAACGACTTCTGATGTGGCGCTGTCTGAGCAAAAAAAGTTGATTGACTTCTTGAAAAATGGCATTAAATTGAGTCAAAGATAAAAGCGGTGTATGGACCAGTCCATTCCCGGTAGGCTGTACTTGATTTAAAATAACTATCTGTTAGTAATCGTGTCACGAACACTGATTGACATTAGCATCCTTTTGAACATTCTTGGGCTTGGCCAAGCCCTGTTCTTATGTTTCACACTTTGGAGAACTAAGCAGTCAAAACCAGAGAATATCTATTTAATATTCTTATTACTGGCAATGTCCATCACAATTCTCAATACCATTTTTCGATTAAGCTACTACATTAATATTCTTGGGTTCTTCGAAACTTTTTCAAATTCCTTCTTACTTATCATATCTCCGTCCATCTTCCTGTTTATCAAGGTCAAAACCGGGGACTTGCCGTTGAAAATCACATCCTGGATTCATTACTTGCCGTTTGTAGGATATTTTATTTTTCAGATTGCAAGCGCTACTCTTTTGCAATTACAAGGCCATATTGTCGACACCGTTGGTAATATTGCCTACCTCATATTTAATATTCAGTTTCTCATTTATCTGGGATTTTCATTGATCAAATTGGGCAGTTTAAAACCACTTCCCGAAACGCTAAAATGGATACGAATTGCAACATGGCTTATAGTCGTTCCCTGGATTTTGCATCTGGGATTTCTGCTAGCTGATAATATATTTGGGATCTTTATACCTGATTTTTTCTCGCTAAACCTATCGCTTCTCTTTGGCGGTTGTGCTATTCTTCTTAGCTACGTGCATTCTGCTGGCAATGTTGGCTTTGCCAAAAAAGAGAAATATGAGGACTCCAAGTTAAGTCCGACGCAATTATCTCAGCATTTGGAACTGATCAAATCAGTGATCACCGAAGAGCGTCTTTTTCTCGATAAAGATTTATCATTAGCTAAGGTATCTGAAAAGACGCGACTGACCCAAAGGGTTATATCACTTACTTTAAATCAGTTGGCTAACCAAAATTTTGTTGATTTCATCAATGGCTACCGCATCGAGCGCTTCAAAGAATTAATCAAACAAGAGGCTTCAAATAACTATACCATGGTGGCAATTGCTGAAAGCTGTGGGTTTAATTCAAGCTCTGTTTTTTACTCCGCTTTCAAAAAACACGCCGGCATTACCCCAAAGCAATACAAGGACAACCTCGACTAGCACACTAATTTTCTCCTGAAACATGTTTCAGGAGAAAAGCACCCCTCATTTTAGCATCAGTTTTTATCCTTCCCTCGTCTAATGTTTGTGCGAAAATCAAATCTTCACACAAACTTGATGCAAATGAAAACAACCTTACTAGAGCTGAGCGCCAGAAAAAAGTTGCTGCTGAAAGCGACAGTAATGGCATTAATGCCCTGCGAAAAAAAAATATACATCACGAGCAGGAAATAAAGAACGATTGAAATGCATCCATTCATCTAGCCGTGCCAAAGCCAACAAAGAAGACAAGTTTATCACTCACATATTCAAATTTTTCAAAAATGATCATTGTTCAACTATTTTTTGCAGCCCATTTATTGGGGCCCATACTGTGGGGCGCCTATAACTATAGTAAGTACAGGGGCGATTCCGCTCCTAAAGGTATAGCCGATTACACTACTATGATTAATTCTTCGGTTCTGTACGCTTTGGCTTTCAATCTAATATTCTTCCTCCAAGAACTATTTCTTGTTTTGGGTAAAAAGCTGCTTGGACTTCAGGCATTTCTATACCATAACAATCATACCTGGGAAGGAGAACATCCTATGATGTTGTTGATGCAAGGCACTGGAGCTTTGGTAATTTTTTTGTTTGGATTGATCTGTTTGGTAATTTTTCAATTCATCAAAAACTCCAGAAGCATTTGGAAACTGTTCGTCTTATGGTTAGCATTTCATGGATTAGTGCATTCTCTTCCCCAGGTGGCAGTCTCCTACCTTGATCCAGGAACGGATGTTGGTGAGGCACTTGCTGGCTACCTGAACTTAAGTCGACCTCTTTTTGCTATTCTAGCGATAACAAGTCTTGTCGCTATGGGCCTGCTCAATATTTGGTTTAGCAGGCAACTATTGGGACTTGTTTCCAGCGACGTTGTTTTGAACACACCTAAAGCAAAATTCAAATATATTCGGTTTATCGCCGTAGGCGCTGCTATGATAGGCAGCATACTAGTTGTTCCCTTCAGGATTCCTCCCGTGGGCCAGGCAATTACTCCATTTATTATTTTCATCTTTTCAATTCCATGGGTTTGGGCCTCAGCATCAGTAGGCAAGCCTGTCAGAGGTACTTCGAACAGAATAAATGAAAAAATATATTGGAGTCCTATAGTTTTACTTGTGCTACTGTTGATCTTCTTTCATTTGGTTTTAGCTCCTGGGTTAGAGTTTTGATTACATCCACAAGCAATCAGGTACGCTCAAAAATGAGCCTTCAATAATTCCATTGCCCAACTCTTTAATAGTACAATGGACCCTACAAAACATGTATAGTATGTTTTAAAAACAGGCAAACTTTTAAATAACGACTTCAATTGGATTGAGTATGAAACTACCTCTTTTTTCTTTTTTAATATTATTCATTGGCGCCTGCCGGCCCAGTGACGCTGTTCCTGAAAACATGGTTTTTATACCAAAAGGAGAATTTTTAATGGGGTCCAAACTCAACCCAGATTTGATTCAAGATCAATATGGATTTGACTTCACAGAGGTTACAAAAGACGGATGGCTAATAGAGCTCCCCTCTCACAAAGTCTCAATTAAAAAAGGGTTTTACATGTCAAAATATGAAGTGACAGTGGCCGAATTCGAAAAATTCATTGATAAGACTGGCTATGTTACACATGCTGAACAAGGAATTGGAAGTTATAGCTACAATAGTAATGGAAATTGGGAGGAAGTTACTGGAGTAAGCTGGCAGAATCCAGGACTATGGAAACCACAACCAAATCAACCGGTAGTATTTGTCAGTTGGAATGACGCCACCGAATATGTGCAATGGCTTAGTCAGGAAACTGGAAGCAGCTACCGGCTACCCACTGAACAAGAATGGGAATATGCCTGCCGTGCGGGAACCACAGATAATTTTACATGGGGAGATGAAGTGAGCGATGGGCTGGGCAAGATCAATGGTCTTGATAGCTATTTTGGTTTTGATGATGGATTCAAGTTTGTAGCTCCAGTGGACTCCTTTGAGCCAAATAAAAATGGCTTACACAACATGCTCGGAAACGTATGGGAGTGGTGTTCCAGCCCATACGTAAAGCAATACCCAATTTCCTTGAACGACCCTGAACCAAATGAGTATGTTGATCGAGGTGGTGGTTGGGATTCGCCTCCATTTAATGCAAGGATCTCTAATAGAGGAGCCGCAGGAGCGAAATTCAACACGATCAATTTAGGATTTAGGGTTGTTCTGGAAAAAGACTGAAAAATAAGGCTATGGTTAATCGTTTGAAATTGATCATCTGGTGTTCTCACCAGGGTCGAGTGCAAATGCCCAAAATTCATTCAAAATGGAAGTGAAACCATCCATTAATGATGAATTAGCATTAGTACTTTAACCTCCCTTTCATTCAAAAAACTATCTGGCACAATCGGGGAAGTTCCCGCAGGAAGAAACCTACCATATGGGTGTGAAAATGTCCGTTGGTTGGACAATTAAATTTTTCAATTTCCATTCGATCCTGCATAGACGAAGAAGCTCACCTTGTTAATCTTTTTGTCTCTCTTATGGAAGTGTTTCCCGTCCGCAAATCACATTCAGTTGACACTGAAATCGAAAAAAAAACCGGCATTTCAGCAAAGGAAAATAAAGACTACCTCGCCTAGCGTTCTGACTTTCTCCTAAAACATGTTTCAGGACAGATTGCCCCTTCTTTTCAGCATCAATTTTAATCCGTGCCCGTCTAAGGTTTGAATGAAATTCAAATTTTCACACAAACTTAATTCAAATGAAAACGACCTTAATGGACCTGAGCGTCCGAAAAAAAACTTTGTTGCTGATTGCTGCAGGCATCACTTTAATGTCCTGCCAAAAAGAGGAAGACACTACGATCAGGCCTCGTCACTTATTAACATCTGTCACAGGAAATGAAGTAAGTATGAATGGCACCTGGTCATCAGGATGCGTTGAGGCCAACAATGGCTTTATCCTAAATGAAACTTTAAGCTTTAACAATGAAAGCCTCGAAATTGAAATTAAAGAGTCAGACAACTTGCAATGCGATGGACCTGCCCTTTTCGTCGAAACAATAGCCATTAGTTTTAGCCAATCTGGTACAACTACTGTCATTTTCAAAGGGAAAACGGTTGTAGTAAACACAATTGATGGAACGGCGACTTATATGGACGGGAGTGTCGAGAAATTCAAACAAACATTCCTGGTGGATGATTCCGGGGCTGAGATGATCATGCATCATGCTCTTTTTGAAAATGATGGAGGACAAACAAACGAAGACGGATACCCTATTGAACTTATTCCCATCGTCATTTCTAAACAATAAATCCTATGAATCAATTACAAAAAACACTTCGAATCAATGCCCTATTTTCAAGTGTCTCAGGTATTCTCCTGGTTGCTGGAAACAAATATATTGCTCATTTATTCGACACCTCAAATACTGCAGTGTTCTGGGCAATCGGTGCAGCCCTTATTTTCTTTTCGGCCATAATCATTTTCGAAATAAGAAGACAAAACCTCCTGGGAATATTGGCAATAATCATCCAGGATTTCATCTGGGTCCTTGGCAGTATCATACTATTAATCACTCAACCGTTTGCTATTTCAAGTACAGGCAATACTATGATTGCTATTGTTGCAGTTGTCGTTTTGTTGATCGGAATCAATCAGGCGAAAGCACTGGCTAGCACGGACACTAACCAGGAAAAAGGTGTCAAACAATTGAGTTTTGAACGAATAATCAAGGCATCGAAAACAAATGTCTGGGAGGTAATTTCTGACGTATCAAATTACCACCAGGTAGCGCCAAATATTGATGAGGTACAAATTGTTTCAGGTAAGGGACAGGGAATGGTTCGAAGCTGTAGTCATGGGAAAGATAGCTGGACTGAAACTTGTTCATTGTGGGTTGAGGAAAAGGAATATGCATTTGAGGTGCAAACTTCTGCTTCTGACTATCCCTATCCGTTTAAATACTTGAAAGGAAATTGGCAAGTCGAGGAAATAGACATGTCTCGTACAAAAGTGGTGATGCTATTTGAATTTCAGTATAAAAAGAAGTTTCAAAACTGGCTGCTTCATCCAATTCTAAAAGGAAAGTTTAGTAAAACTGCTGAAGAACTAATTGACAACTGGCAGAAGCAAATTGAGAGCAATTCGGTAGCTACTACAATTTTTTGAGACAATAGCAGATACGTTGAACACTTCATCTGACTGATAAACAGTGAAAGTTAAATCTTGATTCGATAAGCGCACGAACTATTTTTTGTGCGCTTATTTAATGCTTTTCAATTCATGCTACAACATCAAGTTCAGTTTTTCACATCGCAGCCAAGAATACACCGGCGCCCCTATCGCCGTGCACACTATGACGGCCTTATTTTACCATTTCTTTCTCCTGAAACACGTTTCAGGAGATTTAAAAGGCACTTTTTCGCATCAATCGCCAACCTTTCCCGTCTTAGGATTATGCTCAAATTGACTAGTCATGGAAGTCGATTCAAACAAGTGAAAGTTTAATTGGCCCACTGGAATTAGAAATTATTCAACTGAGTAGCTTCTATAAAAGAAAGAGAATCGTCGTATTGTAATATTTAACGAAACAGCATGAATTACGGAAAACCCAGTATCAACGTATTAGCTATACTAACACTTTGCCTATTCAATACCGGGTGTCGGTCGAGCACAAGTAAGATTGAAGACAAGGAAATTAAATATGATCATACCATGCAAACTACAAATAAGATAAAGTTATCAGATGGAAGAATTTTGGGCTACGCCGAATATGGCGATTCATTGGGATACCCAATTTTCTATTTTCATGGAGGCCAGGAGAGCAGGCTTTCATCAATGTTTATGGATAGCACAGCTAAGAAATTACACGTTAGAATAATTTCACCAGACAGACCAGGAGTTGGCATTTCCACCTTTCAGGATAACAGGCAATTTCTGGATTGGGGAAATGATATTGTCCAATTAGCAGATGCTCTTGGTCTGTCCGAATATTCCGTCTTCGGGTTATCGGGTGGCGCTCCCCATGTCGTGGCTTGTATACTTTCAGATTCATCAAGAATTCAAAATGCGTCGATTGTATCTGGTGCAACTCCTTATAGTTATGAAGGCACACTAAAGGGAATGTGGTTTCCCGTTAAAATTATCCATTGGATGGCCAGTTGGAAAAATGATAAACCGCTGCGAAAGTTTATTGAAAGTGATTTTGACGATCTGCTTCACAAGCCAGAAAAGCGACTTAAGCAACTCCAGAACTATCTCCCAGCAGCAGATAAAAAATTACTCACAGAACACCCAGAATATGGATGGGAGTTTATCGACGGCAGTAAGGAGAGCTATATACAAAGCATTGACGCGGTGGTTCAAGAATGGAAGCTATACGTTTCAGATTGGAATATGGAATTAAATACTATCCACTTCCCAATCAATCTATGGTATGGCTCAGAAGACAAAATGGCGCCAGTTGCCAGGGGTACTTATTATAAAAATGAACTCCCTAATGCCAGCCTCAAAATAGTTGAGGATGAAGGCCACTTCTCGCTCATTAGAAATCATTTAGAAGAAATATTAGTGGAGTTGAAAAAAGAATGATGAAACAAAATTTAATGCATGAATTGAATCATTTCTTCTTTATAATCACTTGCATCCTCACTGTGATAAGCATAAAAACGAGTTCGGAGTGAGCCTGCAACGGTATCACTCCTTCTCTTTTACTGCAGCAAGTGTATTTACTAGGAAATCACTCCCGAAACCAGCTCAGCTTCGCCTCCTCCACTTGCTGTTTGTAAACCGGCCATTCTTGGGTGTAAAAGCTGTCCACTGCCTTTACAATTTCCCCTACCAGCTGCTCTGCTTCTTCTATCACTTTTACATCCTGCGCAGTGGGCACAAACAAGCGACCTCGTAAAGCTTGGGCTGCTTCACTCAATTTCGATGTAGCCGTAACAGCAAACGACTGCCAGGCACCCACCTGCTTGTCGGGGCGTGGGGCACGAGCCAAGTTGTTGATGGCCTTGATCTTTTGCTGTATGGCTTCTGAAGCTTTTACCACCTGGTTGGCAGCGCCATCTTTGGCCTGAGTCATCACATGGTCGACTGTTTCGCTACTCGTTTGCAATTTAGCCAGCGCTGTTCCCAGTTTTTCAGTGGAAACATTCAGACGTTTACTCAACTGATATACTGATTTATCCACCTCCTCCTTGTACTCAAAACGAGGGTCAGGAATGACTTTCACATTTGTTTCGGAGCTGGCGTCGCCATACTTGACAATGATCTTATAATCGCCTGGCAACACCGGAATGTCTCTTGTGTCTTCGTCTACCCAGGCACCGGGCAGGCAGGCCATTTGTTCATCGAGCTTCCAGGTAAGGTAGTTGAGTCCTGAAACAAGGCCGTCAGTACTGATCGTTTGAATGAGCTGATTCTGGGCATTGTACACTTCAGCCATCGCTTTATCGCCTACTGCATTGTCTTTCACATAAAATGGAATTTCCACTTTCTGAAAGGGCTTATTGGCTCCCTCGAAAGTAGTGTAAAAGCCTGTCCAGATATTGCCTGGAGGGTTGATAAACAGCCCCTTCACCTGCACAGCGTCGTTGACTGGCAAAGCAGTTAGTGGAGACTGCTCAAGCTGTCCAGCTGCTAGCTTTCTCAGCGAAAGCAGGTCATCAAGCACCCAAATGGCACGTCCGAAGGTGCCCACAATCAGCGCCGATTCACGCTGCTGAATCGCCATGTCCATCGTAGATACAGAAGGGAAGCTATTCTTGAATTGCTCCCAGGTTTTTCCTTCATCAATACTGATCCACAGGCCATTCTCTGTCCCCATAAACACCAGCTTTGGTTCTTTGCTGTCGGGCATTACCGATAATGCGTAACCTTTTACCTGGGCGGCATCAGCCATCCGTATCCATGTTTTCCCGAAGTCCTGCGTACGAAACAGGTAGGGAGCATAGTCACCCTGGCGATAATTGTTGGCCACCAGCCATACTTCACCGGCTTTGTGCGGTGAGGTTTTCATTTGAGCGATCCATGCTTGCTTAGGCAGGCCTTTGATATTGGCCGTGACATTGGTCCAGCTCTTTCCTCCATCTCTGGTCAGGTGAACCAAGCCATCATCAGAACCAGTCCAAATCACATTTTTATCCAAATAGCTCGGTGCTATACTTAAAATAGCGTTGTAAATCTCGGCACCGGAAGCGTCAATGGTCAGCCCACCGTAATCCTGCTTCTGGTGCTCTGGGTTATTGGTGGTAAGATCAGGTGAAATAATGGTCCAGGTTTGGCCCTTATCTGTCGTTTTATGCACAAACTGGCTGCCGTGATAGGCCACATTGTTGTTATTTGGGTCTTGCGCAAAGCCAGCGTTCCAGTTGTAACGCAGGCGGGTGGTCATATTGGGTGCCTTGGGTTGTATGTTTTGATAGTAGCCAGTCAGTTTGTCGTAGCGATAGAGCTCGCCGTTTTGGGAGGTACCGTAACCAAATCGGGAGTCAACTGAATCTGGTTGAATGATAAATCCATCACCACCCACCAGGTACTGCCAGTACAGGGTACGAATGCCTCCTCGCTTCCACACATAGCCAGGGCCAGACCAGTTGCCGTTGTCCTGCATGCCTCCATACACATTGTAGGGCATGTCTTCATCTACATTGATGTGATAAAACTGGGCCACGGGTATCGTCTCTGGGAAATACCAGGCTTTGCCATTGTCATGGGTAATGCCAATGCCGCCATCGCCACCAATGATAAAGAAAGTGGGATCGTTTGGGTCGACCCAAAAGGCATGGAAATCGGCATGAATGCCCTTGGTTTCATCAGCCGGAACCATGGGCACAGGATCGAAACTTACGCCTCCGTCGTAGCTCACATGAAGCGGCTGGTAGATATTGTAGAGCCTGTTGGGGTCTTTGCTATCAACGGCCAGCTCCTGAAAGTAAAACGGTCTATTGTTCGTAAACCTGGGGTTATCGTTGATCATTTTCCACGACAAGCCTCCGTCATCGCTGCGGTACAAAGCGTTTTTGGTGGCTTCTACCTTGGCATAAATTCGGTCGGGGTCACTTGGGGCAATCGCCAAACCAATTCTACCTAGCTCGCCAGCGGGGAGCCCATCGGTTTCACCAAGCTTCTTCCAGGTGTCGCCGCCATCGTACGTCATATAAAGGCCCGATCCTGGTCCGCCAGAAGTAAAACTGTAAGGCGTCCGACGGTGCTCATACATGGCAGCCAACAATTTATTGGGGTTAGCTGGATCCATGACCAGGTCTGCAATACCTGATTGATCATTGGTATAAAGGATTTTTTTCCAGGTTGTCCCACCGTCTTTCGTTTTATACAGCCCTCGTTCCGCATGAGGAGTGAAAGGATCACCCATCACACCGACATACACCGTATTTCCATCGGTGGGATCAATAACAATCCGGTGAATAGTCTTTGAGTTTTCAAGCCCTACGTGCTTCCAGGTTTTACCAGCATCAATGGATTTGAACAAGCCAAGGCCAAGGTTCATTGAATTACGGGGGTTGCCTTCTCCGGTGCCTACCCACACCACACTTGGGTTACTTTGCTGAACGGCAACAGCTCCGATATTGACTGTTGGGGCGTCGTCAAAAATACTTTCCCAGGCTGTTCCTCCATTTTCTGATTTCCACACGCCGCCCGATGCTGCTCCAAGGTAAATGACCTTTGTGGGGGTATCGGCCACAGCAGCAATAGTGGTTATCCGTCCGCTCATATTAGCCGGACCTACATTCCTGATTTTTAGGTTTTGGAATTTATCAGAGGGAAATTTTTGCGCCAGGCCACCAGAAAGAGTAACTACACTTAATGCAAAAAATAGAATGTATCTGAGTCGTTTTTCGGAAATCATAGTAAGGTATTTGAGGACTGTAAGATATCAAGCAATCGTCGATTACTCAACCGACAAATGGATGGAAGGACAAAACGAGCAACCTTTGGGCATTCCTTTGTCACCCTGCACACACATCACCTTGGTCTATTTTGTATATGTTAACAGATTCGTAAGTTGTTAAAGAACAATTAATGGCGTTGCCATTCTCTTTGGTGAGCCAGGTTGATATTATTGCATTGGCTAGCGAATCAAATTCGCGGAACCTATTTGATTACCACTATCATGAGCGATTCAAGAAGAGAGTTTCTAAAAAAAGCAGCACTGTTGGCAGGAGGCACCAGCGTATGGAGTGCATTGCCTTTTTCAATAGAAAAAGCATTGGCTATCACGCCAGATCCAGGCACCACTTTTTATGATGCAGAACATGTAGTCATACTGATGCAGGAGAATCGCTCGTTCGACCACTGCTTTGGAACCCTAAAAGGGGTGCGTGGTTTCAACGATCCTCTAGCTATTTCTCTTCCTGACAATAACCCGGTGTGGTTCCAGCCAGATAAGAACGGCAATAGATTCATTCCTTTTCGGCTCGATATGAAAGACACCAAAGCCACCTGGATGGGCGGAGTGCCTCATTCATGGGAAGATCAAGTCGATGCACGAAATGGAGGCAAATATGATGGCTGGATAGAAGCCAAAAGGCCCGGCAACAAAGATTTTAAACATATGCCCCTTACCATGGGCTATTATACCCGTGAAGACATTCCTTTTTACTATTCCCTGGCCGATGCTTTCACAGTATGCGACCAGCATTTCTGCGCAGCTCTCACAGGCACTACCACTAACCGCAGCTACCACTGGACAGGGAAAACGCATGATGAACCCGGCGAAAAAGCCAAAGTAAGAAACGGGGAATTGACTTATGACAAAGAAGCCAGCTGGGCTACTTTCCCAGAGCGACTGGAAGACAATGGCATTTCGTGGAAGGTGTATCAAAATGAAATCAGCCTTCCCACCAATGTAGAGGATGAGTCACTGCTTGCCAACTTCACCGACAATAACCTGGAATGGTTTACTCAATTTGGGGTTCGCTACAGTAAAGGCTTCCACGAGTTTTTGAAAACAAAAGAAAAGGAGCTGCCTGCTGAGCTGGCAGCATTGGAAAAACAATTGGGCGTTCCTGGCGCAGACATAGTCAAATTAAAGGAGCAAGTTGAAGCAACCAAACAAGGGATTGTTCAGGTAAGCGAGCTCCTGAAAAAATGGACACCGAAAGCATTTGAGAAGCTATCTGAAAGGGATAAAAACCTGCATAATAAAGCCTTTACCACCAATATCGGCGATCCCGACTACCACAAGGTGGAAGACATGACTTATTCCGACAACGGAACGGAGCGGACGACCAAAGTGCCGAAGGGCGACGTTTTGTACCAATTTCGTAAAGATGTGAAGGAAGGTTCTCTACCTACAGTATCATGGTTGGCGGCGCCTCAAAAGTTCTCTGACCACCCTAGTGCTCCATGGTATGGTGCATGGTATGTTTCTGAGGTATTGGACATTCTGACGCAGGACCCAGAAGTTTGGAAGAAAACGATTTTCATCCTCAACTACGATGAGAATGATGGTTACTTTGACCATATCCCTCCGTTTGTCGCTCCCAACCGTGCTGATCCAAATGAAGGAAAGGTGTCATCAGGACTAGACGTATCTGGAGAGTTTGTCACCACAGAAGAAGAAATGAAAGCCGGGTTCAAGGAAGAGGAGTCGCGAACCAGTCCGGTAGGGCTGGGTTACCGTGTGCCCTTGATCATAGCTTCACCCTGGACAAGAGGCGGCTGGGTCAATTCGGAGGTATGCGACATCACGTCCACCATTCAATTCATGGAGAAGTTCCTTTCCAAAAAGACCGGTAAAAAAATTGAAGAGCCCAATATCAGCTCCTGGCGGCGGGCGATCAGTGGTGACCTTACTTCCGTGTTCAGGCCGTACAATGGCGAATCTATTGACTTGCCTGACCCGGTCGATAGAAATACCTACATGCAGGAAATCTACAATGCCAGCTTCAAAGGCCTACCCAATAATTTCAAGACACTCAAAGCTGATGACGAGATGTTGTCAGTCCAGTTACCCCAACAGGAACCTGGTTCTAAGCCTTCCAATGCGCTGGCCTATGAACTGCATGTAACGGGCAATTTAACCCACGACGGCAAGCACTTCCATATCCGATTCAAAGCCGGAAAAGATCTCTTTGGTGAGAACTCTTTGGGCGCACCATTCAACATATATGCACCAGGCAAGTACCGCAATCGAGCTAGCAATACTTTTGAACCAGTGAAAACCTGGGCTTTTGCTGTAAAACCAGGTGACGAAATCGAGTACCAGTGGCCGCTTGACGACTTTGAGGATGGTCAATACCATCTGAGGGTCTATGGACCGAATGGTTTCTTCAGAGAGTTTGCTGGCAATGAAACCAATAGTGTGGATGTGACTTGCATCCCGGAAATGATTGGAAGGAAAGCCAATGGCAAGCTCCAAATCTCGATCATCAACGGAAGCAAAAGTGTGTTGAAATTGGAGATCACCGATGATAAGTATCAACATGTAGAAAAAGAGCTAACACTTAAAGCTGGCGACCTGGAAAGCCTAACGCTAAATACAATGTCCAGTAGAGGCTGGTACGACTTTTCTATCACTAGTCCCAACGATCCAAACCTGAAAGTGCGGTTTGGCGGCAGGCTGGAAACTGGAGAAGATAGTATTTCGGATCCGTTTATGGGGAGGGTGTAGGCAACTATTGCCGGCTAATCGTCACTTTGCCAGGTCAAACAGCCTCTTCAATCACCCCGCCATCTCAAACTCTTCCCTTAATGCATACGTCTTTTTCATTTTACTGATGAGTGCCGCCGACTGCTGGAAGTCCAAGGTTTGCTGCCCATCGCTGGCTGCTTTTTCGGGCAATGGGTGAATCTCAAAGATCACGCCGTCAGCACCAGCCATCACCGCAGCTAGAGACATACTGTCGACATAGTCGCGAATGCCAATTCCGTGTGATGGATCGACAACTACAGGCAAATGCGTTTTGTCTTTCAAAATGGGTACAGCATTCAGGTCGAGCGTATTTCTGCTTGCTTTTTCGTAGGTACGGATACCTCGCTCACAAAGAATCAGTTTTTCATTGCCACCGGAAAAGACATACTCGGCAGAATACAAAAGCTCGTCAATAGTTCCTGAAATGCCTCGCTTGATCATGACCGCCTTATCCACCTTACCCAGTTCATCCAGCAAATTGAAGTTTTGTGTATTTCTGGCTCCTACCTGAAATACATCGACGTAAGGATACATTTCCTCAATTTGTGACACTTGCATCACTTCGGTCACTATCTTGATACCTTCCTCTCTGGCAATATTGTACCACATCTTAAGTCCGTCAATACCCATTCCACGAAATGAATAGGGCGAGCTCCTGGGCTTGAATACCCCTCCCCGCATGATGCGAACGCCATTGTCTTTAAGGTGCTTAATCGTTTCACGTACGTTTTCTTCTCCTTCGATACTGCAGGGGCCAGCCATCATCGAGAAGCTACCGTCTCCTATCACTACACCATCCCCCAGGTCAATTTTAGTAGAATTTACCTTCCACTTCCTGGACACCAACTTGTAGTCGTCCGACACCTTATGTATGTCGATGATCCCCGGAAGGAATCCGAGCTGCCTTATATCGATATTGGTTTTGCCGATGCAAACGAGATAGTCACCCATCTGGGTTTGCACTTCGGTACCTTTGAACTTCAAAGCGCCGAGGGTATCAATAATTTTTGCTTTGGCGTCTGCAGATATGGCTGGATCAAGCTGGATAATCATAACGAGTGTTTGTTAGAATCGAATTTTGAATCAGTTTCCTTTGATAGTCTTTACGAATTGAATAATGTCTGCTTCCATACTTGACGATTTTTCAAGCAGGTCGATAAAAGCGCTGCCAATAATGGCTCCGCTTGCATATCGGCAGGCTCTTTCGAAGGTCTCCTGGTTGGAAATACCAAAACCTATCAGTCTTGGGTTTTTCAATCTCATCATCTGAATACGGGCAAAGTAAGCCTCTTGTACATTGCTCAATTCCCCCTTGGCACCTGTAGTGCTAGAGGAAGAAACCATGTAGACAAAGCCTTCTGTATGTTGATCAATTTCAATGATTCTTTCTTCTGACGTCTGAGGAGTGATCAGGTAGATATTATGAAGGCCATATTTGGTGAAGATCTCTTTGTAGAATTTTCTGTATTCATAGACCGGAAGGTCAGGCAAAATCAGGCCATCAATCCCAATTTCCTGGCACCTGGAACAAAATTTCTCAAGTCCGTATTGCATCACAGGGTTAAAATAACCCATAAGTAGAACTGGAATATCAATTTCAGACCGCATGCCCTCCAATTGGTCAAACAGCAACTTCATCGACATTCCATTTTCCAAAGCCTGTTGGTTGCTCTTTTGGATAGTTGGACCATCGGCCACTGGATCAGAAAAAGGAATACCTACTTCAATCACATCGGCACCTCCGTCTTGTAGCGCTTTCATGATCAGCCTGGTGTCATTCAAGCCAGGATACCCAGCAGTAAAATACATGGACAATATCTGCTCAGCCTTTTCAGTAAAAAGGGTGTCTATCCTATTTGCATCTACTATTTCACTCATAATCAAAGTCATTTTATCATTAACCGGCGTCTGACGCCCCAGACACAAAGCCCCCCGTCTGCGTGCCGACGCCTACTTCGGTCTTCGGTCTTCCGACTACCAACCTTCGCACTTTTTACTTCCTACTCCTCACTCCCTCACTTTCCTCAATACCCTCCCCACTTGATATAAGTCTCCAGGTCTTTGTCGCCCCGACCAGAAAGGTTAATCACAACCACATCGCTAGCATTGAAAGTTAGTTTACCCAGGGCGACAATAGCGTGTGCCGACTCAATGGCCGGAATAATACCCTCAAGGCGGCTTAATTCAATACCGGCTACCATGGCCTCTTCATCCGTTGCACTAAGGAAAACCCCTCGTTTGCTGTCGAATAAATGAGCATGTAAGGGCCCGATACCCGGATAGTCGAGACCCGCCGAGATGGAATGTGGCTCCACCACTTGTCCGTCTTCGGTTTGCATCAAAATGGTGCGACTGCCGTGCAATACACCATCACGACCCAATGCTGTGGTAGCTGCTGACTTGCCAGAATCAATGCCATGACCAGCCGCTTCCACCGCCACCAATTGAACATCCTGCTCATCGAGATAATGATAGAAAGCGCCGGCTGCATTGCTTCCACCACCTACACAGGCAAGAACGTAATCGGGAGTTTCTGTTCCTTCTTTGATTAAAAGTTGCTCTCTCATTTCTGCACTAATCACAGATTGAAAACGTGCCACCATATCAGGGTATGGGTGCGGCCCAACGACGCTTCCAATGATATAATGCGTTTCATTTGGGTTATTGATCCAGTGGCGCATGGCCTCATTGGTGGCGTCTTTCAAGGTTCGGCTACCCGATTTTGCCGGCCTAACTTCCGCTCCTAAAATCCGCATACGCTCCACATTCGGCCGTTGTCTGGCCATATCTACCTCACCCATGTAAACAATACATTCCATCCCCATAAGGGCGCAAACTGTGGCGGTGGCAACACCATGTTGTCCGGCTCCTGTCTCAGCAATGATCTTCTTTTTGCCTAAACGCTGAGCGAGAAGAATTTGTCCAATGGTATTATTGACTTTATGTGCTCCCGTATGGCACAGGTCCTCCCTTTTCAGGTAGATTTTTGCTCCATACTTTTCTGAGAGACGGCTGGCAAAATATAGTGGTGTTGGCCTTCCCACATAGTCCTTCAACAATGCGTGAAAAGCTTCCTGGAATTCGGGTGCGTATATAATTCCAAGGTACTTTTCTTTTAGCTCCTCCACATTTGGATAAAGCATTTCGGGAATGAAGGCACCTCCAAACTTACCATAGTACCCCTGCTCATCTACTGCGTATTTGGATATAGTTTGTTCCATTAGATTGACTTCTTTTTATTTCTTTATTTTTTTCTTGAGTGCCAACAGCTTCTCAATGTCCTTCAAGCCTGGCGACACCTCAAACTTACTGTTCACGTCGATTCCGAAAAGTTGGCGCAAGTCAAGCTTTTCAATAGCATCTATATCGTCTAAATCGATACCTCCACTCAAAAAGAAGGGAATATTCAATTTGTACGAATTCAGCAAAGTCCAGTCAAATTTCTCACCGGATCCACCGTAGTTGGGCGTTTTTGTATCGAACAGAGCAAAATCAATCTGCCCCTCAAACGCCTCTACCTTCTTGAAATCAAAAGAGTTGCTTACTTGAAACGCTTTGATCACCTTCAAGCCCTTTTTCTTCAACTCCCCACAGTATTGAGGAAACTCATCACCATGAAGCTGAACATATCCCAGCTTATATTCCTCCACCACATTCATAATTTCCCATATGGGGGCATTCACGAACACCCCAACTTTTTTTGCATCGGGCGGAAAAATATTGGTTCCTGTGAATAACAATTCGCTTCCAACGAAACGAGGCGATTTCGAAAAGAAAATCATCCCCATAAAATCAGGCTCTACTTCTTTGAGTCTGCTAATATTGTCGGGGTACTTCATCCCGCACACTTTCAGTTGAAAACGTTGGTTACCCATATTGTTAAACCTTTTTGTTTTTCTCCAGATGATGGAATCGCTCAATAAATAGCCGGGCGCCCACTTCCGGCCTGCTTTCTTTCATAAACTGCTCCCCAATCAGAAAGCCTTCAAAGCCGCATTTCTTTAAATCAAGCATAACGGCCGGGTCATTTATGCCACTTTCAGAAATCTTCACAAAGTCTTCTGGAATTTTTCCAATAAGCTCTTTGCTGATGTTAATATCAGTAACAAAGCGTTTTAGGTCTCTGTTATTCACACCTATAATGTCAAGCTCGGAATGGATGTTGTTCAATAGTTCCTCTTCGTTGTGGACTTCCATCAACACTTCCAGTCCCAACGATTTGGCAAACTGTGCGAGAACTTTAAGCCTTTTCGGTTCGAGCGCCGCAGCAATTAATAAGATCACATCTGCCCCAATTGACTTGGCTTCAATGATTTGATACTCGTCGATGATAAAGTCTTTCCTCAAAATGGGGCAAAAATTAAAGTTCCTGGCAGTTGTCAAGTCCTCATTTTTGCCGCCAAAAAATTCGCTATCAGTCAATATCGACAAGCCGCTGGCTCCGGCCTGCATGTAGCCAATCGATATTTTTTCCACTGATACATTCGAATTGATAATACCCTTTGAGGGAGACTTTCGTTTGATCTCAGCAATAATGCCTGATTTATCTGGTCGAAGAAGGTATTTTTTCATCGACACGGTCGGAGATGGGAAGTAAATACTCTCTTCCAGTAGCTTGGCTGGAAATAACTCTTTCCGACGATCCACTTCTTGCTTTTTTACAGCAAGAATCTTATCCAGGATGTTCTCCATTGTTTACAAAATTATGAAATACTTACTGATATCTTTGAATCCCCTACTAACTTTATAAATGTTTGGAATGCACGCCCAGAATCAAGAGATTCTTTGGCCATTTGCACTCCTTCCTTAACAGATCCAAGTTGTTTGCCTACATAAAGTGCCAACCCGGCGTTAGCCAGAACTGCTTCTGTTTGCGCCTTGGATCCCTCTCCTTTTATCACTTTAAGGAATATGTCTGCCGATTCCTCTATGGTCGATCCTCCCCTCAGCTCACTAGCCTTTACAGTAGACAAACCCAGGTCTTCCGGATAAAGCACCTTTTCTCCCTGGTTGGTTATCATTTTAAAGCCCCCAGTTAGCGATATTTCATCGTAGCCATCAAGCGAATGCAGAATAACAAACTGCTTGCCTGACCGCTGATAAAGGTAGCCGTACAACCTCGCTAACTCCAGACTAAAAACACCCACCAATTGTTTGTCTGGAAACGCCGGATTGACCATGGGCCCAAGCATATTAAAGAAGGTTTTCACCCCTAGCTCCTTACGTATCGGAGCGATGTTTTTCATGGCTGGGTGAAAAAGTGGCGCATGTAAAAAACAGATGCCACTTTCGGCTATGCTCTTCTCAATCTTGTCTTTGTCGTTGGTGAATTCATACCCAAAATGTGCCAGCAGGTTAGACGAGCCACAGATGGATGAAACCCCATTGTTACCATGCTTGACAACATTTTGTCCTGCGCCCGCTACCACAAAAGAGGCAAGCGTGGAAATATTGAAGGTATCCTTGCCATCGCCACCTGTACCACAAAGGTCGATCGCATCGTATTTCTTCAGATCAAGGGATAAGCAAAGCTCCAGCATCGCATCTCTGAAGCCTTCCAGTTCCTCGACAGTGATGGAGCGCATCATAAAAACGGTAAGGAAAGCGGCCATTTGGGAAGCATTGTATTCTCCCTTTGCCAGGTTGACAAGGATTTCTTTGGCCCTCTCCTTTGTCAATGATTTGTATTCAAATAATTCGTTTAGAATTTCCTTCATCACACTAACATTTTGTTACCCAGTTATTGATCATTTGTTTGCCATGCTCTGTGAGGATGGACTCGGGGTGAAACTGAACGCCCCTCACACTATATTGCTTATGCCGCATCGACATAATATTACCTTCTTCATCTACTGATGTCACCCGCAAGTCTGACGGCAGGTTCTTCGAAACGACCGACCAAGAGTGATAGCGGCACACTTTAAACCTTTTTGGTAGTGAATCGAACAAATCATCTTGAACATCTGTCATGATCGTGTCATTAGCTACCCCATGTAAAACTACCGGCATGTTAAATAGCTCGGCTCCAAATGCTTCACCAATAGCCTGATGACCAAGACACACACCCAGGATACTTTTGGTAGGCGAATATTTCTTCAAAAGCTGCGGCATGATGCCAGCGTCCTTAGGCAAACCGGGCCCGGGAGAGAGCAGTATCTTGTCGTATTTATTCACTTCGTCAAGACTGATTTTATCGTTCCTGAAAATGTCAGTCGAGTCAGCATAGCCAAGGTCAACAAGTATGTGAACAAGGTTGTAGGTGAATGAATCGTAATTATCTAATACCAGAATTTTCATATTTCCTGAGCTAACGCCAAAGCTGATTGTAAAGCCGCCAATTTATTATACACCTCCTGCACCTCACTATCTGGGTCCGATTTTGCCACAACACCCGCTCCAGCCTGATAATACAAAGTGTTGTTCTGGCTAAGAAAGGAGCGAATCATAATGGCATGGTTAAAATCACCATTAAGGCCAAGGTAGCCAATGGCGCCACCGTAGTACCCTCTTTTTACTGCCTCATATTTATCAATCAGCTGCATGGCCATGTGCTTCGGTGCTCCCGAAAGTGTGCCAGCAGGAAACGTGCTTCCCACCATTTCTAAAGGAGATGCATCTTTTTTCAGCTTACCAGTGACTTTCGACACCAGATGAATTACATGTGAATAGTACTGAATTTCTTTGTAGGTCTCCACTTTCACAGCATCGCTACTTTTGCTTAAGTCGTTCCGCGCAAGGTCTACTAACATGACATGCTCTGAGTCTTCTTTTGGATCAGCATGCAGTTTCTTCGCCAGTTCTGCATCCGACTGATCGTTCCCCGTTCGTCGGAAGGTTCCAGCTATCGGATAAATGGTGGCTTCTCCATTTTTTATCACAATCTGAGCCTCCGGAGAAGAGCCAAATATTTTGAAATTACCGTAGTCAAAGTAGAAAAGATAGGGAGAGGGGTTGATGGAACGGAGCGCCCTGTATACCTGAAATTCGTCGCCATCGAAGGCTGATTGAAATCGTCGGGAAAGCACAATTTGGAACACATCTCCTACTTTACAGTGGTGAATGCCTTTCTTAACAATTTCCAAAAACTGGGCGTCGGTAAAATTAGACAACTCTCCCTTCTTAATACCAAAATGAAAAGTTGGCACATTCCTACTAGTGATCAGGCTTACCATTTCGTCAATATTGGATGACTGTCCCGCGATTTGATTCTCTACTATGAAAAGATCATTCTTAAAGTGATCAATCGCTATCACGTACCTAAAGAGAGAGTAATGCATATCGGGGATATGAAACTGATCGGTCTTTGTCTGATCAAATTCAATCTCTTCAAAACGCTGTACCGCATCATAAGCCAGGTAACCAAAAAGGCCAGCTACAGAAAACTTCACACCAGACTCCTCGCTGATACTCAGCTTACCCATAAATGTACCCATCAAATCAGTAAGCTTCACCTGCTCTGTAATAGCCGTTGTTTCATTGGCGCCATCGGGAAACTCTGCTAAAAATTGTCTGCCTTTGACACTCATCGACGCCATTGGCTGACAGCAAATGAACGACATACTATTCTCCTGCCCATGATAATCGGAGCTTTCAAGGAGGAAGGTATTTGGATATTTATCTCTCAGTCTCAGGTAAATACTCACTGGCGTATGAGTATCTGCCAACAACTTCTTTGATGATTGACGTATATGATACATAGATTTTTGGTTACAGGGTACAACAAAAAAGGGCCTGTGTGAACAGGCCCTTTTTATCAAGATCATATAATCTACCGGTTCACGATTCGAATGTTGAATTGTGCCACCACCAGATCATATGAGCGCTTGCTTTTATCATAAAGAGCACTAAAGTAGTAGGGCAATAATTATACTGCAAACTCTACCGAAGGTTTTTAAAAAAACTTTATGAAATAAGTAATCGCAAAACAATCTTTCCACCTACATTTTCTCCCATTCGATGCCTAATTAGCTTGATTCGTGCAGCGAATCACTATCTATCAAAGGCACTTTTTTTTGACACAAAAAGCAGATAATTAATAATTAGTTGTAATTTTAATGAGATCCAACCTAACCATTTTGCACTTTTTAATCACTTTTCCCCAACTTAGATACTCTTAAATTTGCTTTATGGATGTTGTCGATCAAGTTAGCGTGCTAGTTCATTTGTCGAGAGTCGACAAATACGTCGCCCCTTCCGAGTCAAAACTCATTCACTATATAGGAGCCTTAAATGGCCTGTCAAAGGACCAGATTGAAACACTCATCGATCATCCAAAACCTATGCCCGATTTAGACGGAACCAACGATGACGACAGACTGGACTATCTTTTAAATATTGTTCAGCTGATGAAAGTTGACGGCAAGGTTTTCACCAGTGAAATTGAGTTTTGTGAGAAAATTGCTATTAAACTTGGTTACCTCCCGGGTGTTATAGCCGAATTGTCGCAGTTCACTTACGCTGATCCGGAAATTAGTACCAGCAAAAAGTTCCTTCGTCAATTGGCAACAAAATACATGATCAAGAAATAACAGGAGAGTGAGCTTCTTCAAGAAATAACATTTCCATTTTATCGATTGCCCTCAAAAAAAGAAAAAGCTTCTCCATGATGAGAAGCTTTTCACTTTTAGGTTTTTTTGATTCAGGTTAAGCTCTGGCAACCTGGATATTACCAATTATTTTTACTGTATCGGCTACTACCACACTGCCGGCTTCAGTTACCGCATCCCACTTAAGGTCAAATTCTTTTCTGTTCACTTTGCCTTCTACCTCAAAACCAGCTTTTGTATTACCATATGGGTCTACAGCCACACCACCAAGTACTACGTTAAGGTCAACCACTTTGGCTATGTCGCGAATTGTCAGATTACCAGTCAATACGAAATTTTCATCGTCAACTTTCTTAATGCTTGTGCTTTCGAATGTAAGGGCTGGAAATTTCTCGGCATTGAAGAAATCATCGCTTTTCAGGTGACCATCTCTTTGCTCATTGCCAGTGCTGATACTATCTACATCAGCTGATAATTTGATTTGCGCAGTGGCAAAATCTTCACCTTCTGTTGCTACCTCTACATTAAAGTTTTTGAATGCACCCGTTACAGTTGAAATAACAAGATGTTTCACCTTAAACTGCAATTCAGAGTGCATAAGGTCAAGGTTCCATTGAGTAAGAGTTTGTGTTTCCATTTGATGTTTATTTAAATGTTGATACTTATATGTATATACATATATATGTGTGAAATTGTTTCACATCTGGTTATATTTTTTCAACCAGCCTTAACAAAAGGCTTATCTGAATCAGAAAGAAGGGTTTTTGTGGAAAAAATAAATCTTATCTGATGGAAGAAGCAATCAGGTTCAATGCCTTGTCCTTTTCGTCTGGCGTATTGGCATTCATCATAAACGAACTGTCTTCAATCCTAACCAACTCAATTTCCGAGTTAATAAGGGCCTTTCTTGGGCATGAATAGCCGAGTGATAAAAAATTAAGCAATACTTGATAGGCCTTTGGTTCCCAAATGGTAATAAGGGGCTCTGGAAAGTCCGTTTGAGGGTTATAAAATGCCGTAGCCAATTTTGAAGGGTTACGATGCTCAAGCAAAGTTCGGATGTGCTCTTCCTTTAACAAAGGTAGATCGCACGCCACTGTTAACCAGGCCGAATTTGGATCACTCATTAAGGCAGAAAGAATTGCCCCATAGGGCCCGAGTCCTATAAATGTATCAGTAACGGTGTTTACTTCCTCGGCGACCGAATAGGTCTGATCAGTCCTTATAGAAAGGTGTGGCTGAATGCCAGAGGTATTGATCAGGTCATACATGAAATCCCTTTGAGGTTTTCCGTGATAAAAAATCAGCCCCTTGTCAGTTTGCATTCGCTGACTCTTTCCGCCTGCCAGAACAAGCCCCTTTACCGGAGCCACTGACAATTCCAGCTGCTGCCGTACCCAGCTGATAATTCGATCATGGTCATTGATGGAGACGATGGGGGTACCAGACTGCACTTTCAATTGAACCGCCTCAGGAATAGCTGTTTGGCCTTCGGCCATTAAAACCAGGCACACATTTGTGAGACGGTCAATTTTCTTCACTACATCTTTCCTGGGATCAATTACTACAATTTGCCTTGAAGCAACAAAATGATTGCCATTTACAAAAACTGCGTCCAGCTCATTGAACAGCCCCTTTACAGCAAAGTTGTTGGGAGACTTAGCGTGATCAAACCTAAAATAATTGATCTTATTGGTGGCCTCCAAAAAAGCGTGGTGCTCAAGAGTTGATCCTTTGAGAGTTTCTTCCGACCCTTTATGGTCTTCATCAAGATAGGCCAACTTCCATTTTTCGCCTAAAGCCTTGCAAATTGCGCTAACCAGTCCCTTTATTTCACCACATGGAGTACCTAGAATAGCCCACTCCTGTCGGTGGTACTCGCCGATCATTGGCTTCTCTAACTTGGCATGCTTCTTATGCTTCTCGTTTGAAATCGCTTTTTCCTCCACTCTTTTTTAATAATTTTATTTCGCGAATAACTATATCGTGCGACAATGCTTTGCACATATCATAAACAGTAAGTGCCGCTACCGTAGCGCCTGTCAACGCCTCCATTTCTACACCAGTTTTGCTTTCAATTTTTGTAGTGCAGCTGATAGTAAGCTGATTGCCCTGCCACTCAACATCGAAAGTGCAGCTCTCGAGTCCTAACGGATGACACATGGGTATGAGTTCCCATGTCTTTTTGGCGCCCATGGTGCCGGCAATAATTGCAGTTTGAATTACCGGGCCCTTCTTCCCCCAAAGCTCTCCATCTTTTAGAATAGTCATTACCTCGTCAGGCAAATCAATCGTGGCGGCTGCAATTGCAACACGCCGTGTGACTTTCTTTTCGCCCACATCGACCATAGTCGCCTGCCCGTCTTTGTTTACATGACTTAGTTCCTTTTCTTTATTGTTCATTTACTTTGAGCTTGATACATCAGGGAATACTTGCTAAAGGTAAAAAATAAAATTGGACAGTTGTCCTCTCTACACAAAGCTATGATTACTGTTAAGGAAGCAACCACACTCATTCTCTCTTCTAAGCTTAGGCTGAAAAAAGAACACGTAAATCTTCTGGAAGCCAATGGCCGGGTGCTGGCCACAGAGGTGACTGCAGATCGAAATTTCCCTCCTTTCGACAGAGTAACGATGGATGGGATCGCAATTGCCTACGAGGCCTATAAGCAAGGACAAAGAAGCTTTCCGTTGGAAGCAACTCAGTTGGCTGGCGAGGAAGCCAAAACTTTGATCCATGCTAACGGAGCTTTGGAGGTGATGACAGGCGCTGTGTTACCGATTGGTTGCGATACTGTAATCCCTTACGAAGACATTGAAATCGCCGATGCTACTGCCTCACTGAAGGTAGATTCCATTAAAGATGGTCAAAATGTTCACAAGGAGGCGCGAGACCAGAAAAAAGGCGTCAAACTACTAAGTCCGGGTACGCTGATTGGAGCGCCTGAAATTGCAGTGCTGGCTACAGTTGGTGTAGCCATCCCCAAAGTATTTTGCTTGCCAAAGGTGGCCGTTATAGCCACGGGAGACGAGTTAATACCAGTTGACGCCCATCCAGAACCCTATCAAATCAGGTCATCCAACAGCCAGGCTTTGGCAGCAGCACTTATGACTTGGGGTGTCGAGCCTGACATATTTCATATCAAAGACGACAAAGAAAGCTTGCGCATCCAGCTAGCCGATATTTTAAAAAGCCATGACGTACTTTTATTAAGTGGCGGCGTATCTAAAGGAAAAGCAGACTATTTACCTGAAGTGCTTGAATCATTGCAGGTACAAAAAGTATTTCACCGGGTAGCACAAAAACCGGGAAAACCCTTTTGGTTCGGACATATCGAAGACAAAAAATTTGTATTCGCTTTTCCGGGCAACCCTATTTCAACTTTCATGTGCTTTCACCGCTATTTCTTGCCCTGGCTAAGAAGTTGCCTTGAAATAACACCAAAAGTACAGCATGCGCGATTGAGCGAAGATTTTCAATTTGACGCCCCACTCACCTATTTTCTACAGGTAAAGACCTTTCTCGACGATCAAGGAGTGCTTTGGGCGCAACCAAGAAGTGGTGGTGGGTCGGGCGACCTGGCCAATTTGCTGTTTGCCAATGCATTTATCGAACTTCCCAACGACCAGTCGTCATTCAAAAAAGGGCAGAGCTTACAAGTAATTACCTACCAACCGCTATAGAAAAAGGGCAGCTGCAATTTTGCACCTACCCTTTACTTTGATAGCACCGAAAGCTGTGCGCTATTTAACTGGCTCCATATATATGGACTTATTTCTCTTTTTACCACTACCGTCTTTTTCATACGACACCAACCTTCCATCTTCCATTAACCAAAAGTCGTTGTCATTATCATCGTCGTCGTTGGTATTAAAATGAACTGAGTCGCTGATCCATAGCTCACCATCTTTATTGATATGCCACTCAGAGTAATCAACTTCTGACTCACCCAATACGTTTGCCTCAACTCTTAGGCGATTATCTGGCAGAAATTCGAATCTGATATCGATCTTCTCTATGATGTTAAAAGCAAAGTCGGTAACTGTCTCTGCAAAAATCTGGGCAACAATATTATCCTCGTCTTCAATCTCCTCCCTTACCTCGTCTTTGTCCACATCGATAACGAGTTTCCAAACACCCTTAAGGTCGCTTTCTTTCACCCGTTTTTGCGCATTCACTGAAGCGTAAGTAAAAACCAATAAGCCAATTAGTAATAAAGTCCTTTTCATGAGTTTAGTATTTTGTATTACAAGGTACTGTATATACTAGATTCGGGAGGAAAGGTTGCGTGATCGGCTAAAAAAATCTCTCCCCGGCGCCGCAAGTGTCATTTTTTCTCGCGGATATTCTTCTGACCCATCTGTCGCTTCTGAAGCCTAAGTGATTTGGAATCAGCTTGATGACTAATACCTGTTGAAAGAATTGCACACAAAATTATCCAGGCACCTTCTTTGTTTAGGTCGATAAAAGCAGTGAAATTAAACATATTCCAAAGCACAACGAAAATCAGGATCGAGTTGAAAATGATAGAAAGGTTCCTGAAAATATTCTTTCTTATTTCCAGCTTTCTCAGCTGATCATTTATATTTTCATTAATCACTTCGGACATGACCTATTATACTTGATCAAACAACATCTTTCTTACCTGATAGCCGAAAACCAAAACTACCACGATCAGCAAAATAAAGGAGGAGCCAAGCATTATTTTGTTGCCCACCGAATAAATAACTGGCTCAAAGCTGAAAACAATCTCATGGCTTCCAGCTGGCACTTTCAATGCCCGCAGCACATAATCGGCTCGTAGAATAGGCGCCTCTTGTCCATCAATTTTTGCCACCCAACCTTCCGGGTAATATATTTCTGAAAAAACCGCCAGGGCCTCGCTTGGCGAATCCGTTTGATATACCAGTTTGTTGGGTGCATAACTTTGCAGCGAAATTTCGCCGGAATCATCAAATTCGGTGGTAGCTACATCAAATTTACTGGCATCAATAATGGCCACCGATTTAGTATCAGCACCGCAAAGCAGGTCTATTTCTTCATCAGGTGTGTTTGCCTTGAACACATTGCTAACGAACCACGCCGGACCATTGGCATTTCTGTTTTGCAATACCTCCCCTTTTTTATCGCCAAACTTAAAGTATCTGGTGTTGAGCATATTCATCACGCCCAGTCCTGAGAAATCCTGAGAACCCGACTTCACGGTCGAATAGAGCTGATTGGCTTCACCCGATAAGCAATATTCTATCAGGTCCTGGTACCTTCTAAGTTTAGCAGCATGATACCCACCTAGAGAATGATGGAAGTACGAAGTGCGGGCATCGTTAAATGGATTATTGAAATTAAACACCCTGTAATAATCAGTATCAGCCAATATGGCTTTGTCTGCTTCTGAGGGCGTAAAGAACTGGCGGGCTGGATTAACTTGAAAGTTTGAGCTATTCAAATACCTCTTACTGACCGAAATCACATCAACAGCTGAGATGCACAGTACCAAAATTGGACCCCAAACAGAGGAAATTTTCCCTTTAGCCCAGAAATAGAGACAAGCACCAGCGGCCAATATAAAAAATAGTGTCCGCAACGCATCAACCCTAAGTATAGATTCCCGGTCGATTCTTACAGCCTGCAAAAGGCGGGGATATTGTTCCAGTCCAACATCGTTGGGACTAACATATCCTCCCATCCCTGCAAGTACAATAGCCAGCAGAGCAAAGCCGCCAGATGTACCAAGCGCTATGTAGAAGCCCTTCATCCATTTTTTATCAAAAGAGCTATCCATTCCTTGCTGAAGTCCCAACATACCCAGAAGTGGGAGGCAAATCAATGGCATAAATAATGCGAAGGTGACGGACCTGAATTTGTTGTACCCCGGTAGATAATCAAAAAGAAAGTAGTTAAAGGAAGAGAAATTCTTTCCCCAGGTGAGTACAATTCCAAATGCAATTACTGCAAACATCCAGTATTTGTGCTTCCCTGGAACAACTACTCCACCTAAAATAGCCAGAAAAATCACAATGGCCCCAGCGTAATAGGGCAAAGTGCCGGGCTGTTCGCCCCAATAGGCTGGAATTCCTTCTAACTGTTGTGCTACCTGTTGACGCGGAACCCCCATCTTCTGCAGCTCGGTGGCCGCTGCTCCATCTGTATCAAAACCCCCAACCATGGCGCCACCAAAAAAGTTGGGAATAAACATCACTAACGGTTCAAAAATCCCGTTGCTATGGTAAAATGCATAGTCTATATCTAAGCCGTCAGCATTTGGCGTCGCTTGTTTTTGAACAGCCAATTCAGGCGTACCCCTCTGGGTATATTTTGCGTAATTATAGGTAGCCCAAAACTCACCGAAGAAAGTGCCAAGGCCAAGAAGTGCAGCAAAGATGAGTACCACACTTCGCTTAATAAATGGCTGAAGCATTCCCTGCCTCAGTTCTACAATCAGCCTGGCTATTGCATAAATAATGATAATAAGTAGTAGGTAGTAAGTGATTTGCAAGTGGTTGATTCTAAGATGCATAGACAGTCCCAATGCAGCCAACGCAAACCCAATTCGCTTCTTTCCATCATAGGCTTTATGGATACCAGCAAGCACAAGTGGCGCAAAAGCAATTGCTCCTAGCCTGGCGTTGTGACCTGCCACCAAACAAATGATGTTGTAAGAAGAAAAAGCAAAGCCTACTGCCCCCGCCATCGCTAAATATGGGGTGATACCGAACGCCAGCAGCAAAATATAGTAGGAGACCATGCTGGCAAAAACAAGGCGGACTGGATGCGGGAGCCATAAGCTGTAGGCTGATTGAAGAAACTCAATGATGTCGTTGCTCCAATCAACATCAATCATGTAGGCAGGCATACCACCAAACATAGAGTTGGTCCAAAGTGGCTCTTCACCAGTGCTTTCCCTGAACTCTTTTATTTCCTGCGAAGAGCCCTGCCACTCCAGGATGTCTTGTTGTTTGATCGACCTATTTTCAAAAAAAACTGGATGAAAGAAAAAGATTGTCAGCAGATAGAAAACCGCTACTGCGACAAAGTGATGTATAACCTTCTTGCTAAAGGTAATTTTCATAGTGCTTCATTTATTTTTCAGCTAATGCTGAAACTACACGGCAAAAGTTACCAAAAAACGTCTGAACAATCACCTAAGTCGGAACAATCAGGCTGTAGCTCAAGCGGCTCCCATCGCTCAAGAGGTTTCTGGTAGCTTTCTTTGCTTAACTAAAGTATCAATCGGCAATAATATAATTTCAATATCGATTTAGGAACCAACTGAGGGATTAAATTGACTCATTTGGGAGGTTCGAAAAGATAAAATTATGTATTTAGCAGACTTTTAGAAGAAAAGATGCCGTTCAATTCATTCGGCGACGCTCGCAAAAATATGAAAATCGATCATTCGCAACGAATAGGAGTTATAGGAGGTAGCCAGGGAATGGGCAAGTGGCTTATGGGCTTTTTGTCGATCCACGGGTTTCAGGTTTCGTTCACTTCCCATGACGATTCAAGTCAATATGCTTCCAACATCGAACTTGTAGCAGCTTCTGATGTCATAATCTTAGCAGTTCCCATTTCAAGGATGGAAGAAGTGCTGCGGGAAGTATACCCAATGTTGGATGGCAAACTTCTGATTGATGTTTGCAGTGTGAAATCAGGTGTTGTATCCGCCTATATACAACTGTCGAAGGAACAACGGAGCATCTCGACGAAATACATTTCCATCCACCCAATGTTTGCACCTTCAGTGAAGAATGTTGAAGGCCAGGTAGTCATTTTCAACTATGCTGTGAATGTAAGTCCGGATGAAGAACAATTCTGGAAAACACTCTTTTCAAACGAAGGGGCTTTAGTGCAAGACATCACTTATGATGAACACGATCGCCTCATGGGGCTGATACAGGGATTGAACCACTTTAACGTATTTGTCAGCGCAAAAACGCTGGCACACATGGGTGCAGACCTCGAATTCATCAAGAGCCTCTCTTCCCCAACCTATCGTATCTTCTTGTTGTTTTATACCCGGTATGTGTTGCAAAATCCACGACTTTACGCCGAAATTCAAATCTTCAATCCTTTTGTAAAAGAAGTTACCCAGTTGTTTATGAAGGAAGCTGAAATACTTCTCTCCGTTATAGAAAATCGAGACTTCGAAGGCTTCGAAAACTATGTAAAAGAGATACAGCCTTTCTTTAGTGATAACAAAGGAGATTCAGTCATTTCTGATAAGCTGATTGAGGCGCTGGGGCATTTATTATCGGACACATCAGAAAAATAATTGGTCGGTGGCCTGACAGTGGAGCAAAACAAAATACAGTTATCAATACAAATTAGCACAGCGTCCAACATTGAAAAATGCCGGACGTTTGTGTTTTCAGCCAATTTCTACTAACTATAAAAATGGAAAGAAGACACTTCGTAAAAAACGCAGCTGGTGTAGGTGCCTTAGGTATGCTAGCTCCCACTTCACTGTCGGCCTTTTCGGACAATAAAGCAACAATGGCGGCTGATGACAGGAATACTTGGGTGCAAATGTTAGTAAAAATAGCCGACCCGGTGCTGACCAACCTCGCGGCAGGTACTTTGAAACAAAACATGCCCGTAGAGTGCAAAGAAGGCCAGGAGGCATCCCGTAGAACAGTAACCTACCTGGAAGCGTTTGGGCGACTTCTTTCTGGCATGGCTCCCTGGTTGGGATCAACTAGCCTGAATGGGCAAGAAGAAGCCTTGCGTAAAAAATATGCGGCCCTCGCCCGCACCTCTATCAGCAAGGGTGTGGACCCCTCTTCTCCTGACTTCATGAACTTCACTGAAAATGCTCAGCCTTTGGTGGATGCGGCATTTCTGGCGCATGCGTTACTAAGAGCTCCGGAAGAATTATGGGGAAAACTCGACGATGCAACGAAACTCAACTTAAAAAATGCCTTCATTTCCAGTAGAGTAATCAGACCCTACCATAGCAATTGGATACTTTTCAGTGCCATGGTGGAAGCAGCCCTGGCTAAATTCTACAACGAAGGCGATGCGGTACGCATAGAGCTAGCTGTGCGGCAAATGGAAGATTGGTACAAAGGCGACGGCGTGTTTGGTGATGGCAAAGACTTTCATTGGGATTACTACAACAGCTATGTGATCCAGCCATTTCTTTTGGACATTACAGCAACAATGATTCCTTTCGATAAAAGAAACGATCAATACTTCCAGAAAACCTACGACAAGTTTTTGAAGATAGCCCAACGGTATGCCGCTATTCAGGAGAGACTTATTATGCCAGACGGTACTTTCCCTCCTATTGGGAGGTCATTGCCCTATCGGATTGGAGCTTTTCAACTGCTCGCACAGGTGGCTTTGATGGAAAGACTAAGTGATGGTATCTCACCGGCAAGTATACGATCGGCCCTTACTACTTCGATGAACAGGATCATGGGAGCCGAAGGAACCTTCGACAAAAATGGTTGGCTGACAATTGGCTTTTGCGGGCATCAGCCTGAGATCGCAGAAAGTTACATCTCTACAGGTAGCCTGTATCTTTGCTCTATGGCCTATCTCCCTCTGGGCTTACCACCTTCGAATGTTTTTTGGTCAGGTCCCGCCATCGACTGGACCTCAAAGAAAATATGGTCGGGTCAAAACGTGCCAGCCGATCATGCGATGTCATTGTAAGCCTGAAAAATTGACAAATCTCGCACACAATGCTTCGACACTTATCCAAATGATTTCATGCACACTTCGTCACTTTGTCCTATCTTTGCAGCCTAAAATAGATTTGAAGCATGTTCGATAGTTTAAGTGTAAAGCTCGACCGGGCCATCAAGACCCTAAAAGGTCAGGGCAAAATTTCAGAAATAAACGTAGCCAGCACGATCAAAGAGATTCGTCGTGCGTTGGTAGAAGCTGACGTAAACTATAAAGTAGCCAAAGACGTTACTGACTCCATCAAGGAAAAAGCCATGGGTCGCGACGTACTCATCGCGGTATCTCCTGGTCAATTACTTACCAAAATTGTACACGAGGAGCTCACCATGCTCATGGGCGGCTCCCAAACCGATATCAGCATCACCGGTGACCCTGCCGTAGTGCTTATTTCTGGTCTCCAGGGCTCTGGTAAAACGACATTTACCGGAAAGCTCGCTAATAGACTAAAAAAGCAAGGTCGCCAGGTATTGCTCATTGCCTGCGACATTTACCGCCCTGCCGCCATCGACCAGTTGAAAGTATTAGGTGAGCAAGTAGGCGTAGAGGTATATGCTGAGCCAGAAAACAAGAATGCCCTGCAAATTGCCCAGAATGGTATTGCCCAGGCAAAAAAGACAGGCAAGAAAATAGTCATCGTCGATACAGCGGGTCGATTGGCGGTAGATGAGCAGATGATGCAGGAAATTGAAAGCCTGAAAAAGTCGCTAAAGCCTACCGAAACACTATTCGTTGTTGACTCCATGACGGGCCAGGATGCAGTAAACACTGCCCGTACTTTTAACGAACGACTCAACTTCGACGGGGTAGTCCTTACCAAGTTAGACGGTGATACCCGCGGTGGTGCGGCACTATCTATTAAAGCAGTTGTCGATAAGCCCATCAAGTTCATTTCTACGGGTGAGAAAATGGACGCCATCGACCTGTTCCACCCTGACAGGATGGCGCAGAGAATCCTTGGTATGGGCGACGTGGTTTCTTTGGTAGAAAAAGCCCAGGAAGCCTTCGATCAGCAGGAAGCTGAAAGAATCAATAAGAAAATTAGAAAGAACCAGTTTGGCTTTGACGACTTTCTGTCTCAGATCGACCAGATCAAGAAAATGGGCAATATCAAGGACCTGATGGGCATGATTCCTGGTATGGGAAAAGCACTAAAGGATGTGGATGTTGATGATGATTCGTTCAAGCCCATTGAAGCGATCATTAAGTCGATGACACCAAAAGAAAGAGAGAATCCGGACATTATTAGCGGTAGTCGCAGGCAAAGGATCGCCAAAGGTAGCGGCACCAGTATTCAGGAAGTGAACAACCTAATGAAACAGTTTGAGCAAATGCGCAAAATGATGAAAACCATGAACAAAATGGGTGGCGCGAAGGCGGCACTTGGTAATATGATGCGGCGCTAATACTCTATTCAGAAAATCTAAAAGCCCTTCGACAGGGCTTTTTTTATGGCATTTTGTCTGCTTTACTTTAACTGAGCTCCCTTGGCGCACCACCAGGGGTAAACCTTCATCACCAACCTCCCTGCTTTTACGGCCGGATCCATCGCGACCAATTCCTGTACTTTTTCAATAGTGGGCACATTAAATACAAGTATACCCCGGAATTCGTCTTCAGATTCTACAGGACCCGCCAGGTCAACATAGCCCTGTTTTCCCATCCAGGCTATATGGGCCAGGTGCGCTTGCTGAATTTTTGCTGCCTCCTCCTTGGTCTGACTTTTTGTGGGTCCCGAATTAAGCGAGACAAAGAAATATTTCTTCATCAAGATAGTAGTGTCGCCATCCGGCAACTCAAAATACTCATAGCCTTGATCATCTGTGAATGCTTCCTGAGAGAAGGAAGGAGAGGCAAAGGTTGCCAGAAAGACTACAAATAAATATTTTTTCATGCCACAAAATTGAACTTTGCAATAGAACAATCTACCAATATAAAATGAAATCAATAGCCTACACCCTGCTATAACTTGAACAATAGTAGGCACAAAAAGGATTCTGGTAGACTGGGAACAAATGCCGATAGGGTTCATCTTCCCTCTAGCTCCTTGATTTTTTTCTTAAGCTGAGTTACCAACCAAAATTGAAACGCAAATCCTCCCACGAATCCGATCCCCAAAATAGTCGAAGCAAAAGGTAAGTGGAAAATTCGCATAATGGCACCAGTTATGACCATTATGGATACTATCCCCATGATTAATTTTTCGTATTTCATCTGGTTGACTTTAAATGCAGTTTGAATGCAATTGAATGTCAGTTTAAGTATTCCTGATTATTTCTTTTTCTCGAATTACTTAACCCATTTTACATACAGAAAACTGAATAACCGATAGGTTTAGCTAAAAAAACACACTTAGGTACCCCCCAATCACTGCCAGTCCTCCATTCATCCATGCGATCAAATCACCGTTCACTTGCGGTAATAATGACACCTCCACCACCAGCATCCCTATTAGACCTATCCAGTAGACAGGGTGAACAAACTTGTTTGTTATCCGGTCATAAATAATAGCGATTATGATGAAAACACTACAACTTATCACTCCAACCGGCAAGGACATGGGATTGAAACCACTCAGGAAAAGTATTAGTCGAAAGAATCCAGCGCCTAGCCCTATTGAGCTGGCGACGATAATCAAGCGTTTATGGGATTGAAGGCGCTTCTTTATTGCCATGTAAATACCAGCAACATAGAACGCAACGAAAAGCACTAAATTAGAAAGAATCAACGGCCCATAGAGGAGCCAGGTTTCCGGCTTCCCATTATTCACTGCGTCTTCCACACGTTTCGTAAGCACAAAAACACCGGTCAGGGCCATCAGAACAACCAAAAAAAGGCTGATTTTACCTAAACTCATATGGAGCCTATACTTTCCGAGGGCTATCATTATTGCCTGAATAGGAAACAACAGGTACCAAAGAAAAAAGGACCAACCATGGATGTGAAGTATCATCCCGGAAGATGGATACGATCCGCTAATGATAGGGCCAAAATAAGTGAAAGTGAACCCTGCAAATCCAGTTGCGCTGATCAGGACGGCGAGCGCCGGATAAAAAAGCCGATCTTTATTATTATGAACTTTTGGAGCTTTCATAGACAAGAACCAGGTCTCAGTTTGAAAACTTATTCAGTTGAATGAATGACTACCATACAAACCATGGGCAACCGGATACTACTTTTAATCATCACCAAAAATGTGAAAAGCAACGAACCACACAATGATGGCATAGCTTTTCTAAACTACTATAATTTCTACAATTACCAATTACCATCGGTATGCTTTCTCATAAGCCGATTAATTCTGGTTTATTATCATAGAAGCCTACAATAGAAGGAGAAGTACTTATCATATAAAAAAAAGGCCCGTCCCCGAGCCTTCTCCATCTTTTATATTTCCGACAGTTTTTCTTATCTGTACATCACCGCATTCACTGCATCAATTGTCTTTTTCGCATTTGGCAAAATAAACTCTATCAATGTAGGCGCATAAGGAAGTGGCACATCAAGGTTCGTTACTCTTCTAACTGGTGCATCCAGGTAGTCGAATGCATAGCGCTGAATATGGTAAGTGATTTCCGAAGAGATAGCAGCTAAAGGCCATGCTTCTTCTACAACCACCAATCTATTCGTTTTCTTTACTGAACTCACCACTGTTGCGTAGTCGATCGGACGAACGCTCATCAAATCTATCACCTCAGCGGATACACCTTCTTGCTGAAGCGCATCTGCAGCCTCGAAGGCCACCTTCATCATTTTGCCAAATGAAACGATGGTTACATCATTTCCTTCCCTCACTACCTTGGCTGTGCCAAGCGGAATGAGGTATTCGCTTTCTGGCACTTCGCCCTTGTCACCGTACATCAGCTCTGATTCCATAAAAATAACCGGATCATCATCACGGATTGAAGATTTCAGAAGTCCTTTAGCATCATAAGGATTTGAAGGCACAACTACTTTTAGACCAGGCGTATTAGCAAACCAGTTTTCAAAGTTCTGAGAATGCTGTGAGCTTAGTTGCCCAGCGTTTCCGGTAGGTCCACGAAATACGATCGGCACATTGAATTGACCACCAGACATCGACATCATTTTGGCAGCGCCGTTAATGATTTGGTCAATGGCTACTAAAGAGAAATTGAAGGTCATAAATTCGATGATCGGTCGCAAACCGTTCATAGCGGCACCTACTCCTAAACCAGCGAAACCTAATTCAGCGATCGGTGTATCAATTACTCTCTCCGGGCCAAACTCATCGAGCATACCCTGACTTACTTTATAAGCACCATTGTACTCTGCCACTTCTTCCCCCATCAGGAATATATTGGGGTCTTTTCTCATCTCTTCGTTCATCGCCTCACGAAGGGCTTCTCTGAATTGTATCTCTCTCATTGTATAGTCTTTCTAACGGCGTGCTAAGATAATATGGGTTGGTACAAGAAACAACTTGGATTTTTAGAGCCGGTTAATTTCTCTCGGAAGTTAAAGAGTTTGTTTGTCGAAGAGGCGCGGAGACGCAGAGAAGTGGAATAAGAGAAG
>CAYGOF010000004.1:0-291549 GCA_964351395.1 uncultured Roseivirgaceae bacterium | reverse complement strand
GCGGAGACGCAGAGAAGTGGAATAAGAGAAGATTTATTGCTCGCGGAGGCGCAGAGACGCAGAGAAGTGGGTGTAGGAGAAGGTTTGTTGATTGCGGAGGCGCAGAGAAGCTATAAGTGACTTGCTTAGGTATACGGAGTACTGTTCGGTACAACGTCAATAGAAGCTGTTCACTACATAATTATAATTGTCTAATTATTGAATACTATTATCATAAACCCAATATGGACACAAACAGATATTTTATATTATAAAAAAGTTATTTTAGTCAATAACTAAAATATTCTTATCAGAATGAAATCGCTATTTGAAAATGAAATATCAGGGTTAATTATTGACAAATGCTACCAAATTCATAGCGAAATTGGCCCAGGGTTGTTTGAGAGCGTTTATGAAACCATCCTAAATCACGAACTGATTACTGAAGGGTTAAGCGTTGAAAAGCAAAAAGTTATTCCTGTAGAGTGGAAGGGGATAAAAATGGATCAGGGATTTAGGGCAGACCTGATTGTAGAAGGAAAAGTCATTATAGAAATCAAGTCAATTGAGTCACTTGCCGACGTGCACAAGAAACAGCTGTTGACTTACCTGAAACTCACAAGAATCAAATTGGGTCTTCTCATCAATTTCAACGAAACACTTATTAAGCATGGCATTGTGAGAATCGTGAATAACCTGTAAGCTACAATTATTGGGCTATATCAAATAAATCAATGAGACCAATTGTCCTACATTTGCTCTACTATCTGCAGCTATTCCATCAATCCTTCTCTGCGCCTCTGCGAGTACCCTTCTCTGCGTCTCTGCGAGCGCCCTTCTCTGCGTCTCGGCGAGCACCCTTCTCTGCGTCTCTGCGTCTCTGCGAGCACCCTTCTCTGCGTTTCTGCGAGAAACAACAAGCCTCAGCTGATCGTTGCTCCAGGATTGGTCACAGCGTTGGCTTGAAGCAGCCTCAAATTGCCTTCTTCATCCTCGGCAGATAAAATCATTCCCTGCGATTCGATGCCCATCATTTTTCGGGGTGCGAGATTGGCTAACAAAACCACCTGCTGTCCAACGAGTGCTTCCGGCTCATAGTGTTTGGCGATACCACTCAATACAGTTCGTTTGTCTATGCCTGTATCCAACAAAAACTTCAAAAGTTTATCCGATTTAGGCACTCTTTCACATTCGACAACAGTCGCCACACGAAGGTCTAACTTCATGAAATCATCATAAACGATTTCTTCTTTCAATCCAGGTATTTCCATTTTTACTTTATCTTTTGCAGCTATGCTTACAGCAGCAGTCTCATTGATAGTTTTGCTTTTTTCTAGTTTCGCTATTTGTGCTTCTACTACTTCATCCTCAATTTTATCAAACAACAACGTAGCTTGTTCCAATTGATGCCCATCGAACAGCAGTGCGGCATTCCCTAAATCCTTCCATTTCACTCCTTCAAAGTTGAGCATAGCACCCAATTTTTTGGATGTAAACGGCAGAAATGGCTCGCAAACTACCTGCAGCGTGGCTGCAATTTGCAAGGCAATGTTCATAATGGTTTTTACACGCTCCGGATCAGTTTTAATCAGCTTCCATGGCTCTGTATCGGCAAGGTATTTATTACCTAATCGGGCAAGGTCCATCAACGAAGCAAGACCTTCGCGGAATTTGAATTGCTCAATAGAACCTGCTATAATTCCGGGGAACTCAGCCAACTTTTGTAGAACCTCCTGATCATTTTGAAACAGTTCGCCTTTCGCTGGCAGCTTACCTTCATAATACTTATGAGTGAGCACTACAGCTCTATTGATAAAGTTGCCGAAAATGGCTACCAACTCGCTATTATTTCTGGTTTGGAAATCCTTCCAGGTAAAATCATTGTCCTTCGTTTCCGGAGCGTTGGCGCATAAAACATAGCGAAGCACATCCTGCTTACCAGGAAACTCTTCCAGGTACTCATGCAACCAAACGGCCCAGTTGCGGCTGGTGCTTATTTTTTGACCCTCCAGGTTCATGAACTCGTTGGCAGGCACATTATCAGGCACCACAAAATCCCCATGCTCCATCAGCATCGAAGGGAAAATAATGCAGTGGAAAACAATATTGTCTTTGCCTATAAAGTGCACCAAACGGGTATCCTCATCTTTCCAATATTTCTCCCAATCGTTGGGCTTGAGCTCTTTCGTAGCTGAAATATAACCGATAGGAGCATCGAACCACACATAAAGCACCTTTCCTTCAGTGTCAGGCAAGGGCACTTTCACCCCCCAATCGAGGTCACGGGTCATAGAGCGAGGCTGCAGCCCCTGATTCAACCAGCTTTTACACTGGCCAAATACGTTTGCCTTCCATTCTGGATGGCTGTCGACATACTTTTCGATTTTTGGCTGAAGCTTATCCAAAGGCATGTACCAGTTTTTAGTAGGCTTCATCACCGGTTTCTCGCCGCTTAGCATAGAACGAGGATTGCCCAGCTCCTGGGGGCTTAGCGTGCTGCCACATTTCTCACATTGATCGCCGTAAGCATTTTCATTGCCACAAGCGGGGCAAGCACCAACGATGTAACGATCGGCCAAAAACTGATTGGCTTTTTCGTCAAAATATTGCTCAGTGGTCTGCTCTTCGAAAATTCCTTTCTCGTACAGGTTGGTAAAGAAATCCTGAGAAGTTTTATGGTGTATTTCGCGACTGGTTCTTGAATAGGTATCGAAGGAAATGCCAAAGTCTGCGAATGAGTCTTTTATGATCTCATAGTACTTGTCCACAATGGCTTGCGGCGTTGTTCCTTCATTTCTGGCCTTAAGAGTAATGGGCACACCATGCTCATCAGTACCACTAACAAATACAATGTCCTCTCCCATTGAGCGCATATATCTCACATAGATGTCGGATGGGAGATAGCATCCAGCCAAATGACCTATATGGATTGGGCCATTGGCATATATCAGGGCGGCGGTAACAGTATGTCTTTTGTAAGTCTTTTTAGCCATTATTCCTCGTTTGGGCTGCAAAGATAGCTGAAAGAGCTTTGGGATTAAAGGTTTCAGAAATTTAATAGGATGCCTTTGGATATCTGGCAGCTTAAGCCAAATAACAATGAAAAGGGCAATAAGATAGGATACAAAATTCCCCTCCTCACACTTATGTTGTATTTGAAATTACTATTTCTTAACATCGCTTCTTTTAGCCATGTTTTATTCGTACCTTTGCGGGCGAATTTCATAAGACATGTCTGAAAATATCCGTAATATCGCTATCATAGCGCACGTTGACCATGGTAAAACTACTTTGGTTGACAAAATCATCCACCAGTCCAAGCTTTTCAGGGATAACCAGGAATCGGGCGACCTCATTCTAGACAATAACGATCTGGAAAGAGAGCGTGGCATTACCATCCTTTCAAAAAACGTTTCAATCCGGTACAAGGACGTTAAAATCAACATTATTGATACGCCAGGTCACTCCGATTTCGGTGGTGAAGTAGAAAGGGTATTGAAAATGGCTGATGGCGTTTTGTTATTGGTGGATGCCTTTGAAGGCCCAATGCCTCAAACACGTTTTGTGCTTAGCAAAGCCATCGCACTTGGACTTAAGCCTATTGTTGTGATCAACAAGGTGGACAAAGAAAACTGCCGTCCTGATGAAGTACATGAGCAAGTCTTTGAGCTGATGTACAATCTTGACGCTTCTGAAGACCAGTTGGATTTTAGAACTGTTTACGGGTCATCGAAGCACGGTTGGATGAGCCACGACTGGAAAGAAAAAACGGAAGATATTACAGCACTGCTGGATACTATTTTGGAGGTAATCCCGCCAGCTCCTTTGAGACTTGGTTTACCCCAAATGCAAATCACCTCTCTGGATTTTAACGCTTACACAGGCCGTATTGCAATCGGAAGAGTGTTTCAGGGTAAACTCGTTGAAGGTGCCATCATGGGTCTTTGTAAGAAAAATGGTGTAGTTAAGAAAGTTAAAATAAAAGAAATCAGTGTATTTGAAGGCCTTGGACGCTTGAGAGTACCTGAAGTGTCTGCTGGTGATATTTGTGCGCTTGTTGGAATTGAAGATTTTGAAATCGGCGACACTATCACAGACGCTGAAAATCCACAGCCACTACCAAGGATATCTATTGACGAGCCTACCATGAGTATGCTCTTTACTATCAACAACTCGCCTTTCTACGGCAAAGAAGGTAAGTTTGTAACATCACGTCACGTTAGAGATCGCTTATTCAAGGAAATTGAGAAAAACCTGGCTCTTCGTATTGAAGAAACTACTTCTGAAGACAAGTTCCTGGTATATGGTCGAGGTGTACTACACTTGTCCATCCTTATTGAAACCATGCGTCGCGAAGGGTATGAGTTTCAGGTAGGTCAGCCTCAGGTTTTGTTCAAAGAAGTTGATGGCGTTAGAAACGAACCTATCGAACTTCTTGTAGTTGACGTACCTCAGGAGTCTGCAGGTAAAGTTATTGAGCTTGCCACCCAAAAGAAGGCTGAGCTTAAAATAATGGAACCTAAAGGTGACCTTCAGCACCTGGAATTCGAAATCCCGGCACGTGGCATCATAGGACTAAGAAATAGTGTACTTACAGCTACGCAAGGTGAGGCGATCATGACACACCGTTTCTTGAGCTATCAGCCTTATAAAGGACCAATACCTGGCAGAATCAATGGCTCGATTATATCAGTAGATACAGGAAGTGCAACTGCGTACAAAATTGATAAACTGCAGGACAGAGGCACCTTCTTTGTTGAAGCTGGAGACGAAGTGTATGGCGGAATGGTGATCGGAGAACACTCTAGAAATAACGACCTTGTGGTCAACATACAGGAAGGCAAGAAGCTGACCAACGTACGAGCATCGGGAACCGATGACAGCGCTAAAATATATCCAAAAAGAAAGTTCTCTTTGGAAGAAGCACTCGAGTACATCAAAAAGGATGAATACGTAGAAGTAACACCACTTTCGATCAGAATGAGAAAGATTTACCTCGACGAAAACGAAAGAAAAAGAATGGAATCAAAGATGTCCGAGTAAGATTCGGAGAGATTTTCCATATTCTACAAAGAACCTAATATTTAAATTTAGGGGTAACAATTAATGTTACCCCTTTATTTTTGTAATGACTTTCAACATCCTCGATAACTTATTCCGTAATAGTCCTGGTGCCTACCAACAATTATTGGAATTTATGCATGTCGAATTTGACAAAGCGAAGGATCAATTAGTTAAAAGTCTGAAAAATGGAGATGCAAGCACGTTTTCTCATACGAGGCACAAACTCTCATCTACGCTCAATACACTCGATTGCCATCAACTAATTACACTCCTTGCCGACTTGAAGGAAGCGCTTGATGCGGGGAAATCGATTGATGCAGATAAAGCATCTGAGAAAATAAATGTTCATTTCAGTTTCCTACTCGAACGAATGAAAAAGAAGATCGTAGAAATTGAGGACTTAAAGGTAATGTAATGTTTCGCCTCAAATTGCAATAAGCTACCCTTTTTCGGTAGCTTATTTTTAACTAATCAAAGATTCTGTTTAAGTATTTCAAGTCTACAAGCTTTGCGCCTGTGTCTCTGGGGCAATCTTTTTCACTAAACCCTGCAATACTTTACCTGGTCCGCACTCGATAAAGTTGGAAGCACCATCTGCCACCATGTTCTGGACAGACTGGGTCCATTTTACCGGAGCCGTTAGCTGCGATATAAGGTTTTTCTTAATCTCTTCAATATCAATCGATCCCTTTGTGGTTACGTTTTGATACACAGGGCAAATAGGCTTAGAAAAGTGCGTTCCCTCTATAGCTGCTGCCAATTCCTTGCGAGCTGGCTCCATCAACGGAGAGTGAAAAGCCCCTCCCACTGGCAACACCAAGGCCCTTTTGGCGCCAGCTTCTTTCATTTTTTCACAGGCAATTTCAATGCCTTTTACAGAGCCAGAAATTACTAGCTGACCAGGGCAGTTGTAATTAGCTGGCACAACCACTTCTTCTTCTACAGACGCGCAAACTTCCTCTACTTTGGCGTCGTCCAGGCCTAAAACGGCAGCCATGGTTGAGGGTTCCAATTCACAAGCCTTCTGCATAGCCAGCGCTCGCTGACTTACCAGCTTTAAACCATCTTCATAGGAAAGACACTTGTTGGCTACAAGTGCAGAAAATTCACCCAAGGAATGACCAGCCACCATATCAGGATTAAACTCCTCAGACACCAATGCCATTACCACAGAATGAATAAAGATCGCCGGCTGGGTCACTTTCGTTTCCTTCAGCTCTTCAGCAGTTCCAGTAAACATGATGTCGGTGATGCGGAAACCGAGAATTTCATTGGCTTTTTCAAACAGGGCTTTGGCAGCGGTATTACCATCGTATAAATCTTTCCCCATTCCAGAAAACTGAGCCCCTTGTCCGGGGAAAACATATGCATTCATATAGGATGTGAATTTGTACAAAAGAACAAAGCTACAAAGATTGAATAAATCTACTGCAAAAAAAAAGCTGAATGCCAGCGGCGGAAAGCGCTCAAAATTGATGCTGGTCAGACAGGCATTGCTTCTAAAAACCTATCCTTAAGACCTGGCGCTGGCAATCGACATTGATCCGTCTTCCCAAACCACTTGTAGCGGTTATTGGCAATAAAGTCATACACAAGGTCTCTAAGGAACCTTGGGACGATGATAAAAACATATAGCAGCGGCCAAAGGCCGGATAACTTTCTGGCAATTTCAAGCGCAGCTTTGCTCTTCTTGTGGAGTACTCCACCCTTCCAGAGCATCACGCTCGACAACTCTTTACCAGAAACTCCTTGAGTCTCAAGAAGCACCCCTCCTACTTCAGATTGAAGGGACGCAAATGTAAAAACCCGGTTTGGGTCTCTATCGATCACGAAATTGACCGAGGCATTGCAAAGGTTGCAGACTCCATCAAAAAGGACCAGGTTATCGGGGATGCCCTCTATTTGACTATCTGCACCCATCCTTTGTATTGCTTTTTCTTGAGTAGCGGGTTGAGGACGTCGAAAACAACATCTGCACTGTAGAAGTAAACACCAGGTACAAGTTCTGCTCCCTCGTTAGTCCTACCATCCCAATTGATAAGGATGCTATTTTCTACTCCTTCAGATGTGAAGTTGTAAATGGCGTTGCCAGCCCTGTCAAATACTGTGAATTCCACCGATTCTACAAAGCGTACACATTTAGAGCGATCAAATCCAAGAATTGTCCCATCATCGTAGAATGGTCTGAATAGGTCATTTTTCCCATCACCATTAGGGGTGAACACATTAGGCAGTTCAAAGTAAGGGCAATTGTCATTGCAAATAGCTTCGGTAAGCCCACTCTCGTTACCAGACCTATCGACGGCTGACACCTTGTAGCATCCCTTGTAAGAAGTCAAATCAAAATGATTGTAGTTGGTGACAATCACATTGTCGATGAGGTTGAAAGTGCCTTCGGCGCCAGTCTCACTAAAATATATATTAAAGCTCCTAACATCATCTTCACACTCCTCAGACGACTCTTTCGCCCAAGACAGGCGATTGCTGAAGGCGCTAAAGTCACAAGATTGATTCTCTATCGCAGCCTCACAATTGAACGAATCATCCAATGTCAAATTTATTGGATCGCACGGAGGTGTTTTGTCATTTGGCTGTCCGCAAATTAGCTGAGAGCGATTAGTCAAAGGCTCAGGCAATTTATCATTACCATAAGCACCCTGGCTAGTGACGTAATAGCAATATTCCAAATTTTCATTCAATGTAACTCCATTGAAAGATCCGTCATCCCAGAAATAAAAGCCCTCCTCGTTTACATTGACTTGAGCAATTTGAACAAGCTGTGAAGGATCGCTTTCCAATACCCGGTTCCGATAAATAAAGTGAATGGGGTAATCCTGCGTATTGTTCGACCACGGCACATCAGCCGACCAGGTCAATTCAATAGATTGCAGCAAGGGTTTCAATTCTAATCTCACCGAGGATGCCACACCAGACGTGTCAATAACATTTGATTCACTATCAACTAAATGGACCCGATAATTGTACACTACGTCCCTGGTATTGAGACCTGTGTCTGTTAGTACCGTGTCTGACGTAGCGCCAAGTCTAACAATGTTTTCTTCCCCATTAAATTCTTCTGCCCTGAAGACTTCATAATTATACGGAGGCGGGAAGTTTGCTGGGTCAACCTCTACAGGAGGCGACCACCTTACCTCAATTTCACCCGCGACTTCAGAAGTAGTTACAACATCTACGTTGGTAATTACTGGAGCATCGATTAGCAACACATTACATGCTTCGGCAGAGGCATAGGAAACACCACCTTCCGGGTTCGGGAAAGTAGCCACCAATCTATAGCAATAGTTGGCACCAATGTCCAGTCGCTGTCCTTTGTTATCATCTGTGTAAGACATTGCTCCTCCGTCTACCACATCAATCAACTCATAGCCAGCATAATCGGGCATTCCGACCTCGCAGTTGACAGGCGTAAAATCATAGCTATCTACTCTTCGCCATATCTGGATAAACTCAGCATTGGCACAATCGTAAGCATCCCAGGTAAGATCCATTACCTTGTCTGGCCCTACGCTGGCTACTAGACCTGTAGGAGCCGGTGCAACAACGGTAATATTCCAAGTTTTGAAATCTACCAGTTTGGGCCCTGCATTTGGCGGCGGATGTGTGTCTACTACCTTAAACTGAATCTCATAAGGCCTGTCTCTCACATGCCCACAAACCGTTTGCCAGGTGAACTGCAAAGTGCCAGGAGAATCTTGATACGCTGGCGGAGAAGGCGAGAAAGTGGCAGGTGAACCCAAGAACTCAAACGGGCCACCAAAAGCCTCCATCAACACAGCAAGTCCTTCGGGGTCGGTAGCAAATATCTCTTCTTCAATGAGCGTACCTGCTTCCACACATATATCTTCAGGCACAATAATTTCAGGTCGTTCGTTTTCTGAGTCCTCGATAATGATCTGCATGTCTCTGGTAACATACCCCAACTTCACCCATGTGCCCTGGATATTTCGCCATTCTTCCACTATAAATGCCACGTTATACTCGCCTCGCATCCCGGGCGCATCCCATACCAGGTTTCCGGAAATTGGGTCAAGTGTAAACGTGGGAGGACCGTTTTGTTCCTGGTTGGCATTGTTGAAATCCACCCCTGCATAGAACTTAGCGTCATTAGGGCTTCTGTAATCGAACACCGTATCATTGAAATTTCTTTTTGGCACAGAAAGAACATATGAAAGGCTGTCACCATCAGGGTCATAGGCCCCTGGATTATGGATAAACGTAGCGCCCACAGCTCCTCTATCAACCGGAGGCACTAGTAATACTGGCGTATTGTTCAAACCATAAAATGGGTCGATAATGAGCTGCGTTTCAGTATAAAAGGGTGTCTCTACAGAGTTGGCCATATTGACAACACCAGCATTTCGGTAAAACTCTCTGTAACGAATAGTGTAGCGACCAGGCGCCTGATAGGTATGCCGAACGGTAAACACATTTGAGGCAACATCATCGCCAAGGTTGATAGTAATGGGTGCACCAGCTTCAGCTTCAATATTTACCACCGTACCGTCTCCAAAATCGATGTCGCCTCCACCAAACTTAACCGTTGAGCCAGTATCAGTATACCCGATTAGAGAAAATTCAAACTCAAGGCTAGAGTTTGAGATACGTCTGGCAATGATCTCTCCAGCCCGTATATGGGTAGCCAATAAACGATTGGATGAAGCAAGTAGAAGTATAAGTCCCCCGCTAAGCCCTACAAATATCTTTTTCCACATAGGCTGCTGTCAATGTATTCGATTAACAAAGTAAACACTTGTTTCACTTAAACGGTTGCAAGTATTTTATGAATTACTCTTTGATCAATCGTGAATAATAAATTCCTCCATTCAAATGCGTGTGTAGCATATAAATTCCTCCAGGTATACCGTTAACGTTCAAGGTAGCCAAATTACTATTAACCGATAGAGTCGTTTTTAAAATACTTTGCCCTGCAGCGTTAATAAGCTCTATGTCGGCATCGTTGGCGCGATCAATTCCTATCAACTTCATCGTCAACCATTCGCTGACCGGGTTAGGATAAACATCGACTTGCCCGGGTTGGTCAGGCTTGCTGACAGAATTAATCACAAATTCTTTGCCCGAGGGGTCGATAGCAAACGACCTGGTGACTGTGAAAGGATTGCCAGGCGTAAGGCTTTTTGCAGTTAATATCACAATTAACGGCGATTCAAGGTCAGGCCCCAGGTTAAAGAAACCAGTCAAAGTACCGCGATTTTGTATCGTATCACTCAGATGACGCTCAGAAAAAGAAGTATTTCCCAGTGTCACTGTCCCGTGGTTATAAATAAGTGTCCAAGGTATTAAATCAGAATCATCAGCATAAGTGGCCGTAAAGTCAATCCTTCCCGGTTCTGCTATTACGTAGTCAAATTCGATAGATGGAGCTGATAACTCGCTTTCTTTGTTTAAAAGCTGCAAGTCAACGGTTGTCTCGCTAAGCTTGTATACTGTGCCGTCAACCTTCCTGTATTCGATGACCCGGTAGGCAGCTGAAAATTCTCCTTCCATGGTCGGTGCATCCCATATAAGTTGACCGCTGAGTCTATCCAATCTAAAAGCTGGCTTTTCAGCCCTGTTTTCGCCTGAATAAAAGCGATCATCGTTGGGCCATCTATAGTCCAACACATTTTCGCTCAGGTTACTTTGCGGGACTGCCAAACTGTAGACAAGACTGTCTCCTTCTTCATCAACAAAGGCCAGAGAAGTGAAAGATCTTGTTCCAGCCTTTTTGTAAATTCCAGGAAAGCCTGCCAGTTGAGGCATGGAATTACTACCTAATAGTGGATCAACGACTATATTGGCTGATGCAAAAAAGGGAGTCTCGACGGAGGCTTCCATATTTAGTATTCCTGCATTGCGATAAAACTCTCTGAATCCGATGGTATAATTCCCGGGCGCCTGGTAAGTATGCTGAACGACAAACCTTATTCCTTTGGTCGCATTATCAACCATTATTGATTCTACAGCAATAGCCTCCTTTTCAAGGTTAATAATTGTGCCATCTCCAAAGTCAAGATCCCCCCCACCAAACTTCACTGTGGAGCCTGTGTCTGTAAAGCCAATGAACTCGATCTTATAATTGAGGGAACCGTTGCTGGCCATCACTCTAATATATCCTCCCCGCACATGGGTAGCCTGCACAACATCTATACAGCCCGCAAAAAAGAATATTGAACAAATGACATACCTCATAAAATATCAGAAATTTATAAACAATACCATTTTACAGCCTGTTGACCCATCAACGATTTAAACAATAAACAACGGAGGATAAGATTCCCCCAATGATATGTTTAGAAGCGTTCAAAATAGGACAGGCGGATTGTTAAAGTGGCATCCGGGGATTACCTTTGGCTGGTTCTATTTAAAACGTTTGCGTAATACACAAATCCTATGAGTTGGTTAACTGATTCACTTAAAAGCAGCATTTTTCGAAAGCTCCTTATGGCGCTCACCGGGCTTTTCCTTATTCTGTTCCTGGTAGTCCACCTCGCTGGCAATCTCCAGATAATCTTAAACGATGAGGGACAGGCATTTAATATCTATGCTCATACTATGGCGCACAATCCGTTGATTCAGCTTGTGTCCAAATTCAACTTCGCCTTTATTATTCTCCATGTCATCTATTCCATTTGGCTTTCAAGAACTAACAAGGCGGCACGCCCTGTTCAATATGGCTATTCTGCGGCTAGCACGAACAGCCCATGGACCTCCAGAAACATGGGGATTCTTGGCACACTGGTGTTGGTTTTCATAGTTGTTCATTTGAGAGGTTTTTGGTGGGAATTTAAGAATGGCAGCATTCCAATGGTCACTTACGATGGGGAAAGTATTCCCAATGTATTTCTAACCATAGAGGCGGCTTATAGTAATATTATGATTGTGCTGGTTTATGTAGTGAGTATGATCATTGTAGGCTTTCACCTTTCTCACGGTTTTGCCAGTGCGTTTCAAACACTTGGCCTCAACCATGTGAAGTATACCCCGGCCATCAATGTGATCGGCAAAGGCTTTGCCATCATCGTTCCGGCTTTGTTTGCACTCATTCCAATTGTCATTTATATCAAGAGTTTAGGATAATCATCATAGATATATGAAGCTAGATTCCAAAATACCTGCAGGCCCACTGGCTGAAAAATGGACCAAACATAAATTCAATGTTAAACTGGTTAACCCGGCCAACAAACGTAAATACGACGTGATTGTGGTGGGTACTGGCTTAGCTGGTGCTTCGGCTGCGGCCTCTCTTGCTGAGCTGGGCTACAATGTCAAGTCATTCTGTTTTCAGGACAGCCCTCGAAGAGCACACAGTATCGCTGCTCAGGGAGGTATCAACGCCGCGAAAAATTATCAAAATGATGGTGACAGCGTATTCAGACTTTTCTACGACACCATAAAAGGTGGCGACTATAGAAGTCGTGAAGCCAATGTACATCGACTGGCTGAAGTAAGTGTCAATATCATCGACCAATGCGTTGCACAAGGTGTTCCATTTGCGAGGGATTATGGGGGGCTACTTTCAAACCGCTCTTTTGGTGGCGCACAGGTTTCACGTACATTCTATGCGAAAGGACAAACTGGCCAGCAGTTGCTTTTGGGAGCATATAGCGCGCTAAGTCGCCAGGTGGCCAATGGTAAAGTAAAAATGTACCCTCGCACAGAAATGCTGGACCTCGTGACAGTAGATGGCAAAGCGAGAGGCATCGTAGCGAGGAACCTGATTACTGGTGAAATAGAGTCGCACAGTGCAGATGCTGTATTGCTTTGTACTGGTGGATACGGCAACGTTTTCTTCCTTTCGACCAATGCGATGGGATCGAACGTTACAGCGGCATGGAGAGCTCACCGAAAAGGTGCTTTATTTGCAAACCCTTGCTTTACTCAGATACACCCCACTTGTATCCCTGTTCACGGAGACTTCCAGTCGAAACTGACTTTAATGTCAGAATCACTGAGAAATGATGGCCGGGTTTGGGTACCTAAAGACAAAGCCACTGCTGAGAAGGTAAGAAAAGGCGAAATTAAACCTGGTGATATTGCAGAAGCAGATCGTGATTATTTCTTAGAAAGAAAATATCCATCATTTGGCAACCTGGTACCTCGCGACGTGGCATCCAGAAATGCCAAAGACGTTTGTGATAACGGCAAGGGTGTGGGGTCAACCGGCCTTGCTGTTTACCTCGATTTTGAAGATGCCATCAAACGTGATGGTGAAGACACAATAAGGGCCAAGTATGGTAACCTTTTCGATATGTACGCCCAGATTGTAGGCGATAACCCCTACAAATCACCTATGATGATCTACCCAGCCGTTCACTACACGATGGGTGGTCTTTGGGTGGATTACAACCTACAAACCAACGTACCTGGCTTATACGCACTGGGCGAGGCCAACTTCTCAGATCACGGCGCCAACAGACTTGGTGCTTCGGCATTGATGCAAGGATTGGCTGATGGTTATTTTGTAATTCCTTACACCCTGGGTGATTACCTGGCTCAAAACCCTTCAGGAAAAGTAAGCACAGACCACCCTGCCTTTAAAGAAGCAGAAGCTGGTGTAAAGAGTCAAATAGAGAAGTTGCTATCCATCAATGGCAAAAAACCTGTAGACCAGTTTCATAAAGAGCTTGGGCACATTATGTGGGACTACTGTGGTATGTCAAGAACCGCTGAAGGCTTGAAGAAAGCCAAGAAAATGGTTCAGGAACTGAGAGATGAGTTTTGGAAAGACGTGAAAGTAGTAGGCACTAGCGACGAGTTGAACATGTCGTTGGAAAAGGCCAATAGAGTGGCTGACTTCCTGGAACTAGGCGAGTTAATGATTGACGACGCTTTGAACCGTAACGAATCTTGTGGTGGGCATTTCAGAGAGGAATATCAAACTGAAGAAGGTGAAGCCAAGAGGGACGACGAAAACTTCTCCTATGTAGCAGCCTGGGAATACAATGGACCTGGAAAGGCAACTTTACACAAAGAAGACCTGGTTTTCGAAAACGTGAAGTTGACGCAACGCAGCTACAAATAACCAATAACTTTTAACGATTAACTCTTAACAGGTTAACCATGGACTTAACATTAAAAATCTGGAGACAGAAAAATAGCAAAACAGAAGGCAAATTCGTCACTTATGATGTGAAGGATATCTCAGCGGAATCTTCGTTCCTGGAGATGCTAGACGTTTTGAATATAGGACTGGAAGAGAAAGGTGAAGAGCCTGTACACTTCGACCACGACTGCAGGGAAGGAATATGCGGTATGTGTAGCTTATACATCAATGGTAAGCCACACGGGCCCAAGCAGACGACTACTTGTCAGTTGCACATGAGAAGCTTCAAAAGTGGCCAAACTGTATGGATCGAGCCATGGAGAGCCAAAGCATTTCCTGTCATCAAGGACCTGGTCACCGACCGTGGGGCGTTTGACAGAATTATACAAGCTGGTGGTTACGTGTCCGTAAATACCGGTGGTGTACCTGACGCTAATGAGATTCCAATTCCTCGAAAAATAGCTGACGAAGCCATGGATTCAGCTACTTGTATTGGCTGTGGTGCCTGCGTGGCTGCTTGTAAGAATGCGTCGGCGATGCTGTTTGTATCTGCCAAGGTAGCTCACCTGGGATCATTACCCCAAGGTAAAGTAGAGCAGAAAACAAGGGTTGAAAATATGGTCGCCCAAATGGATGCAGAGGGATTTGGTGCTTGTACCAATACTGGTGCTTGTGCAGCTGAATGTCCTAAAGAAATTCCATTGGCTAACATAGCCAAAATGAACAGAGATTTCATTGGCGCAAAATTGACTTCAGAGAACGTTTAAAGACTAGACTGGTATAAAAAGTAAAAGGGGCATCAGCCCCTTTTTTTTTATTACTAATTATCGTTCTCCTCTACTTCGGCCACGGGCTTAAACCCGGCGGGTATTACCTCATCTTCTTCATCTTTGTCCTGACCATAGGCAAATACCTCAACAATAGAGGTTTCGACTACCTCAGGCACCCTGAACGATACCAGCATATTATTAAGACTCTGATGAATTCGGTCGTAAGCATCTTTCACGTCGTGCGCAGTAACAATCATTAAGTTAGTTACTTTCTTTTCCTTACCACTGTCAGCATCGGTCACGAAATAGGTAATCTTACACTTGTGCCAGAAATCGGCATCCTCGTACAAAAACACATCTGTGATGCGGCTTTTGGTCAGGCTGGTGATCACAAATTCCCCTCTTACTCTTTCGCTCAGCTTCTCGTACATGATGGCCTCCGCCTCAGTATAACTCACTGCATCAAGCAGGTAAGTTTCCGTTAGGTTCTTTAAGTGACCTTCGTCGTCTTCCTTTTGATACTTCGCTTTGCAAACAAACCAAATACGCATAGACTTTCCTTTTTTTATTGGGCTTCAAAGATAGGTTATCCTTATGGAAAATGGCTAAAGCCTCCACCAAAACTGTCACGGTTTTTTTTTGAAAAACCCGCTTTTGCCTGTACTCAAGCTTCAGTTAAACGACACAATAAATTATATCATCTGTTTATCTGAATTTCCCTGGCGTCTGATGGCTCCAACGCAGGATGCCGCACTGCCGTTCCGACGCCTGCGTCATCCTCCGGTCTTCGGTCTCCCGGCTTGTCTCTTCTGTCATCCCCTACTATTAACTTTCCTCTCTCCCACTCTCCGACTTTAATAACTATCTTTGCGCACTTATGTGGAATACCAAAAGAAAAATTACAGTCCAGTGCCATCCGGGGCTTCCCCCTTTCGCAGCCAATGAACTTAGAAGTTTGGGCTTTACAGTGGCAGACGAAGCCAATATGCATGTGACGACGGAAGGCACCTTGCATGATTGCATGTACCTCAATCTGCACCTGCGCACCGGTAACCGTATCCTTTGGGAAATGGGAAGTTTTGAGTTGAACGATGCGGAAGGCCTGTATAAAAACATTTTTGAGATGCCCTGGGAAGCTATTATACCCAATGATGGCTATTTCAGTATCCATTCTTTTGCTAAGCATGAGTCGATCAACGACACCAGGTATCCTAACCTAAAAGCCAAGGACGCCATTGTTGACCGCATCAAATCGAAAACTGGTCGGAGGCCCGACTCAGGAAACGACTTCAACGAAGCAGTAGTTTATTTTTTCTGGAATAGAGAGAACTGTACCGTTTATATTGACACCTCAGGTGAAACCATTTCCAAGCACACCTATCGAAAAATGCCATTTAAGGCTCCCGTATCAGAACCATTGGCTGCAGCAATCGTTCAAGCGTCGGAGTGGAATCCCTCCATGCCCTTGATCAACCCTATGTGTGGCAGCGGCACCATTGCCATCGAAGCTGCACTAAAAGCAGCCAATATTGCTCCGGGCCTTAACAGGCTCAACTTTGGTTTTAAACACCTGATTGGCTTCAACAATGATGCATGGAAAAGTATGTTGGGCAATGCCAAATCCAAAGTAAACACCAAAATCAATGTAACGATTATTGGAAGTGACAGGGACATGAAAGCTTTGCAGGCATCACGAGCCAATGCAGCAGAAGCCGGCGTAGCATCTATGATTAAGTGGGAGCTTTGTCCATACGAAAACACCACGCTTACAGAAGGCGAAGGCATTATTATCATGAACCCCGAATATGGAGAGCGGATGGGTGAAGAATCGGAGCTCGAGTCTGTATACAAAGGAATTGGAGATTTTTTCAAACAGCGTTGTCAGGGCAAGCGAGCTTTCATATTTACAGGAAATCTCAACCTCATCAAAAAGGTCGGCCTACGCTCATCAGCAAAATGGCCATTTTTCAATGCAAAAATCGATTCTCGTCTGGTGGCTTACGACATGTATGGAGGATCGAAGAAGAGTTAAATAGCCCGTTCAAAGAACCTTATTGCATTGAGAATAAATTGTTGTGTAACTTTCGTTATTGAATTTGAAGCTATAGACACTACTGCGCATTGAAGAGGTTCCTCATTTTTTTTATCATCCTGTTGATTGGCGGAGGCGCATTCATTGCCTATAAAACATATTTTGAGAGAGGCAACATCTCCTTGTGGGCATTGGTCCCCGACAATGCACTGCTTGTTTATGAATCAACAGCACCGATGGATGCCTGGATGGAGTTTACTTCGTCCAATATTGGTAAAGGTCTTCAATCCATTGATGCCTTTCAGCGTCCTGGCCAGATGCTTTCAAAGCTCGATACCATCCTGGGCGGCAAAGAAAAAACATCAGCACTACTTACAGGCAAAACTTTCCTAACAAGCTTGCACAGCATCGGCAGTCAGTCTCTCGACTTTTTGCTACTAGTTGATATGCCTACTCTTGCTAGCAGGAGGAATATGGACGATATTTTGGCATATTTTTCCGAAAAGAACGGTTTCAACCTTAGCAGCAGAACTTATCAGGGCTATACAATCAGCGAAATCCGTTCTCAGCAGACCAATGACCTTTTCACCTTCATTTACTACCGAAATTTCTTCATAGGCAGCTTCACACCGTTTTTGGTAGAGGATGCTGTAAGAAACATCGAAACTGCTGGCAGTGGCTTTTTTGACAAAAACAAGGACCTGCTTTTGCTTTCCAGGCTCCAAAATGATCAAGGCAATCTGTATGTCAATACTAACAAACTGGACAGGCTCGCCGACACGTTTATTGACGAGAAAATACTGGATTTGAAGGCGATCACAGCACTTGGTTCTTCTTCATTTTTAGATATAAAAGTAACGGAGCCACAACTCCTAATGAATGGTTTTACCATACTTCCACCTAATTACAGCGGATATCTGAGTGGCTTTGTCAATAATCCTGCATTGGGGCTCAAGATGGAAGAGGTGGTAAGCAACCGAACAGCGGTTTTCGTGAACATGACCTTTGAATCTGCTGAAACCTGGAACACTCAGACACTGCCCTATTGGGAAAAATCAGCGCCAGCACTCATCGCCTTGCGTGGTCAAACGCTCAAAGATTTGGACATCGACGTCACTTCTTTCTATAATTCCATCGATGGACATGTGGGAGTGTCAATGCAAGAATCTTCGTTAGGCCATGAGGCTGATAAAGTATTTTATCTTGCAATGAAAGACCTATCCGAGGGACTCAGTCAATTCAAACAACTATCAGAAAGGATCAATCAATCACAAGGAGATACGCTCTATTACGAAGAGTATGCTGACTTCTCGATCGGGCAACTTGAAATAAATGAGCTGCCGTTTCAGCTTTTTGGGGAGCCTTTTAGTGGTTTTTCTACCTTGTACTATACAGGTTATCGTGACTATTTAATTGGAGCGGCGTCGGTTCAGGTATTGAAAACTGTGATTGATGATATTGGTAATGAGAATACCTGGGGCAAATCAGTTCAGATCAACTCCTTTCTTGACAATACACTGAGAGAAGCCAATCTTAGTGTTTTTGTTCATACACCCAGGGCATGGAACCTTTGGCAGCAAAACCTGGACGAGGCCTGGAAACAGCCTTTTTCCGATGCCTCTACTACCCTTCAATCTATTGACCTAATGGCTATGCAATGGTCTTTTATTGAGGATAAATTTTATACAAGTGTAGTTTTTCAGCAATCAGAAAAAACAGCTCAAAAAGGCATTCAAAAGCCACTACTTTCCGACAACACTGTCACATTTGCGCAACCACTTAGCACTAAGCCCTATGTAGTCCGCAATCATACTGATAAGACACTGGAGACGCTCGTTCAAGACTCCACTTCAATGATCTACCTGCTTTCAGCTAATCAGGAAGTGCTTTGGATAGATTCGATTAAGGGAAAAATAAATAGCCCTGTATTTCAGATCGACTACTATAAGAATGGCAAGCTTCAGTACCTATTTTCGACGCCAAGGTATATCTACGCCATTGACAGAACCGGTGAGTACCTTCCCGGCTTCCCTGTAGCGTTCAGCGGCAAAAACGATATCGCCTTTTTTACCTTGGTAGACTACGACAAGAGTAAAAACTACCGCTATTTCTTCGCCGACACCAGAGGGGATCTCTATATAGCCGATAAGGATGGAAAACTACTCGATGGCTGGGGGCCAAAAGAAATAAAGCATCCGCTGGCGTCAGCTCCTCTGCACGTAAGAGTGAGAGGGCAGGACTTTTTAGTGGCATTACAAAGCAACGGTGTGATGCACGCCTTCAACAGGCGAGGACAGTCGATAAAAGGGTTTCCAGTTGATTTTAAAACGCCAGTCAATAACGAAGTCTTTGCCGAAGCCGGATCAAGCAATGGCAATAGTAAGCTCACTACTATTACAAACGATGGATCAATCATCCAGATTAACCTGGCGGGGAAAGTGATTCAACGGGAACAACTCTACAGACCTTCTGCCCAATCTAAGTTCAAATTGGTTCCTGAAGCGTCAGGCAATGGATATATTTTTACAAGACAAGACGCCAACAGAATTGCCATCATCGACCAGGCCGGAAAAGTTCTCTTTGAAAAAGACTACATGTCGACTGGCATTGCCAGCTCACAGTTTTATGATTTTGGCGGAGGAAGGAAACTCTTTATCGTGAATGACCCGGTGCAAGCGTTCAGCTATCTTTACGACGAAAAAGGCAACCTTGTCAATTTCAGACCAATCGAAACCACCAAAGAAGTGGCCATCATCTTCTATGAATCGCAGGGGCTGTACAAGATCTACAAAAACTACGAGAACGAATTCTCCATTCTTTCTTTGAAAAAGTAATTGAAATATTTTTTCTCTGATCCAACGAATTCCCGATTGATACTGTCTTTAATCAAACATTTTTTGACATGAAGAACACACTAGCCATCATAGGTTTATTTGTCGCCATCATTTGTGTTGGCATGAGTTGTGGAAAAGATGAACTCAATTCTTCACTTGACGATGAAAATCTAAGCATTGACACTTTGGATATTAAAATAGGAGAAGCCTTTACCTCATTGACGGGTGAAAAACTTTCTTTTGAGGCAATCATCGAGGATTCCCGGTGCCCGGAGGATGTTGTATGTATTTGGGGAGGGATGATGACCATACAAATGAAAGTCAAAGTTGGTAATGATGAAGAAACCTTTACGCTTACTTCTGACCCCCAGAAACCAAGGCTCTCTAAAGACGTACTTGGCTATGAAGTCACCCTGATTGACTTACTTCCTTACCCCAACACCACAAAGAATATTGACCCTTCAAATCATTATGCGAAAGTGATATTTAAAAAATGATCCGCTGTTTAACGGATATTTTTTCAACTAGCTACTATTAATTGAGGGCCCCCTACAGAGGCCCTCTTTTTTAGTCCCAATCATCATTTTAGGTTTGAGAATCCAAGAATCATGAACTACATTGATGCATCATTAAAAGTACTTCAATGCGCAAACCATTCGTTTTACTCTTTTCCCTTGGCCTAAGTCTTACTTCCATTGCTTCTGAGCCTAGCCCCCAAGCACTTGACATATTTATTGCCGACCACTTGCCAGAACTGAAGAGTTTTTATCTCAGCAGACACCAAAATCCTGAGCTATCCCTTTCTGAGAAGGAGACATCGAAAACATTAGCTAACGAGTTGCGTAATCTTGGCTTTGAAGTCACTGAAAACATGGGTGGCTACGGTGTAGTAGGTGTGTTAAAAAATGGCAAAGGACCGACAGTACTCTATCGCACCGACATGGATGCCTTGCCCATGATTGAAAAAACAGGGCTTAACTATGCAAGCGCAGTAAAAGTAACAGACGCTTCAGGGGCTGAGGTAAGCACTATGCATTCTTGTGGTCACGACATGCACATGACCGTGTGGCTAGGCACAGCCAAAGCCATGGTAGACATGAAGAGTCAATGGAAAGGAACGCTGATGATGATTGGTCAACCAGCTGAAGAAATTGGTGCCGGTGCTAAATTGATGCTCGATGCTGGACTATACGAAAAATTTCCAATTCCTGATTATGGCGTAGGCTTACATTGCAGCCCTTCTATTCCCACAGGAAAAGTGGGCTTTGGCAAAGGCTATACGATGGCCAATGCAGAATCCATTGATATAAAAGTGTTCGGACAGGGTGCCCATGGAGCTTCCCCACACATGTCGATCGATCCAGTCGTGATGGCCTCCATGCTTGTCATGGAATTACAAACTATTGTCAGTCGCACGCTCAACCCGCTCGACAATGCCGTAGTGACAGTAGGAGCGATAAAAGGTGGAACAAAAAACAACATTATCCCAGATGAAGTGCTTTTACAGCTGACAGTCAGGACATTTACAGAGGAAGTGCGACTCAAAATCCACAAGAGAATCAAAGAAATAGCGAAGGGAGTGGCTATTTCGGCGGGCCTTCCAGAAGACAAATACCCGGAGGTAATCATTCCAGAGTCATTCACACCAGCCAATTTCAACAATTCGGAACTTGTCGATAAACTGTCAGCTTCAGCTGTAAAGGCCATTGGCGCCGACAATGTAGTAGGTGCCGACCCACAAATGGTAGCAGAGGACTTTTCAAGATATGGAAAAACGGAGCACAAAGTGCCAACAACGCTTTTTTGGTTGGGTACGGTACCACCTGAAAGAACAGCAAAAGTGGCTGCGGGAGAAATGGCACTACCTGGGCTGCATTCGCCCTTCTACTACCCAGCCATCGAAACTTCGATTACTACTGGCGTAAAAGTGACAAGCACTGGTTTGCTAGACTTATTCAATGGTAAAAAATGAGCGCTTACTCATTCAATTGAAGTCGTTTGACATTTGCATTGAACCTTAGGTATTTTTTTTGCCCCTCTCGTTCAATGCTGACAACGTTCTCCTGGCTGCCAAAAAGCTCAATCAATAAGGTATTCTCCACCGCTGCAATTTCCATGGCATTAACAGTAAAATAAGCCCATACTGTATCATTTTCAGCCTCGCCTTTTACCCAGCTTAATTTGAGGGCCGTTCCATTATTGGCTACCAAATGGACTTTTTCTTTGATGTAGTCAGCCACAAGTGTAGCCGATTTGCTGATCTCATCATCAGTTCTTAACGAGACACTTTCACCTGTTAGGTTTCTAATGCCATCTTCAAGATCGTTATTAAAAAGCCTGCAGCTTACTTCCCAGGTTTGGTTCTGTTGGTACTGCACCTTAGTCACAGAGACATATAATGCGTGTTCCCAACCCAAAAGAGCGATTATCATCAGCGGCCAGTTCATACGGCAATTTAACAAAATGAAAGCATACGCCGCATGAAACATCAAGGCACAAAAAAAGCAATCCTGCCTCAAAGGGCAGGACTGCTTACAACCATCATCCCAAAAAAGTTATCACTCCGCCAGCCATTTTACAGCTGGCTTTGTTGGTTTAATATTTTTATTAAATCGAAGTTCCAGGACTCCTTCTCTATATCCTCCCTGTAACTTTTCTTCATTCATTTAGTATGTAAAAAAGCCCGCTTGACATCCATTTTGTGTATCAAGCGCAAGACACTATTAACTGTAATGGGTGTCATTGCCATCACTGTTTTAAATACTGTGATGGCTCAAATATCAGCATCGGGGTGCTTTTGCTGAATGATGGTTGGCAGTTTGACTACATGACTCTTATCATAACATTGCTAAAAACCGCCCTAAAATGCACATATCGTTATATTTCTACTATTCAGCCACAGGCATATTGGTTAATTTCCCTTGGGCTCTGCGAAATTCTTTTGGTATTTTATCTACATATATGAAAAATAAAAGAACTCAGCACAAAAAGTTGCGTACATAGAAGATATTGAAGCCATAAATGAAGCTTGCATCTATTTCAAATATTGGAAAATGAAAGGAACATATCTGGGAGAATTTGAAGAGTTGGTATTGCTTACTGTAACCGTTCTTAACGACCAGGCGTACGGGGTGGCCATTCAGAAAGAGCTGAAAAAGAAAACTGATCGCAATGTTGCCATTAGCGCCATCCACAGTGCACTTAACCGACTTGACGCCAAGGGATTTGTGGAATCAGCCCTTGGAGATGCTACACCTGAGCGCGGAGGAAAAAGGAAGCGTATTTTCAAAGTAACTGCATTTGGGATTAAATCACTTGAGCAGGCTAAAGAAGTAAGAGAAAGCTACTGGACGGAAATACCACAGCTTTCTAGTGATGCAATATAACAAATGAGGCATGGCAGGACAGCTCAATACCGACAGCCAAGAAAAGAAGAGGAAGTTGCCGCCTGCCTGGGCTACACGTTTCCTTCACTGGTACTGTAAAGAAGAGCTAGCTGAGGAGATAGAAGGCGATATAAGGGAAATATTTGAAGAGACATTAGCGGAGAAAAATAGCTGGACAGCATCGATTCAATATATATGGCATGTGGTCAGGTTTTGCCAACCTTTTACATGGAAAAAAAGAAACAACAAATACAGTCAAACTCAATTTAACAACTGGACTATGCTTAAGAATTACATCGTTATTGCCTACAGGAGTCTTCTGAAAAAGGTCGGCTACTCTCTGGTCAATATTTTCGGGCTTGCCGTAGGGATTACCGTGTGCCTGCTTATTGTGGTTTTTGTACAATACGAGCTTTCCTTCGATACATTTCAAAAAGACGATGTATATAGGATAGCGCTCAAGCGGGTATACCCGGAAAGGTCGGTAGACTATGCGTTTATTCCACACTCTATTGGACCGCAGCTAACACAAGACTTCCCTGAGGTACTTCAAAACACTTTTCTATTTCAGGCAGGCCAGCCGGTTATTATACGGTATCAGGATAATTATTTCTATGAGGAGCATGTCGTATTTGCGGACAGCAATGTATTTGACGTCTTGGAAATACCTTTGGTAGAAGGCGACCCAACCACCGCACTAAAAGACCCCAATAGCCTCATTATCACTCAGTCAATCGCTAAGAAATATTTCGGGGAAGAATCTCCTATGGGAAAGAGCATGGAAACCGCCCAGGGTGACTTTGTGGTACGGGGCATAGCCAAAGACTACCCGGTCAATTCTCATTTGGCCTTTGATTTTATCGGTTCAGCAGTAACATTTCCTTTCCTCAGCCAGCCACAATGGATTGGTTTTGACGTGATCACTTATCTCAGGCTACGACCAGGGGCAGATCCCCAAGTACTTGAAAAGCAATTTCCTGAATTTGTAAAGAAATATGCCGCAGGGCCTGTTCAACAGAGAAACGGCATTTCTTATGATGAATATGTAGCTGCTGGAAATGGTTATATCTACTCTTTGCAGCCCATTAAAGACATATACCTACACTCGAACCTGGAAGGAGAAATCAAACCGAATGGCAATATCACCTATGTATATATCTTCATCTCCTCTGCCATCTTCATATTGTTAATCGCCTGCATCAACTTCATGAACCTGTCTACTGCCCGGTCTACTGAACGGGCTAAAGAAGTGGGCATTAGAAAAGTACTTGGGTCTATTCGCAGTCAGCTGATAGGGCAATTCATTACTGAGTCAGTTTTGCTCACGGTGGTGAGCTTTATTGTGGCCATTATTGTGTTGGTGTTCATTTTGCCTACTTTCTCAACGATTTCCAATCGTGCTTTAACACTCGACTTTCTACTGCAGCCGGGCACTATTGCGGTAATGGTAGCGACTATTCTGGCTATTGGGTTTCTTGCTGGTGTTTATCCAGCTTTTGTGCTTTCCTCTTTTCAACCGGCTGCTGTACTCAAAGGAAAGATGCAAACCTCAAAGTATGGCGTGCTGCTCCGCAACGGCCTGGTGGTTTTTCAATTTGCCATTTCCATCGCATTGATCTCCTGTACCATCATTATCTTCAATCAAATGAGTTACATGCTCAACAAATCACTCGGCTACAATAAAGACCATGTAGTAGTGATCGAAAGTGCTTTCAATATAAACTCAGCTAATTTTCAGAACCCCAATCCCGACATACAGCAGATCAGAAGTCGCTACGAAACATTTGAAAATGAGATCAAGAAAATACCCGGAATAAAAAATGCAGCCTTCACATCAGCCATGCCCGGCGATTTACTGCCAGGATTTATAGTGAGGGTGCCAGGCAGTGGTGAAAAAGAAAGTATGGTAGCAAGAGGGCTCTCAGTAGATGAGTCGTTTTTTGATACCATGGAAATTGAACTCCTGGAGGGCCGACTCTTCTCCAGAGAATTCAACGATTCGCTGTCGATGATTTTAGCAGAATCTACGATCGCCAAACTAGGCATTGAAGATCCGATAGGAAAAAAGATTGTCAACGTCAACGATGGAGGCGACACAGACATTACCTACACAATCATTGGAGTAGTAAAAGACTTTCACTTACAATCTCTGCACGTTGGACTTGAGCCTATGGCCATTATTCACACGTCGTCAGCCAACGCCTTTATCAGCAAAATGGTCGCGAGAATTGACCCTGCGCAAACAAAGGAAGTATTAGCAGGCATAGACGGTACCTGGAATGAGTTCACAAAAGACACGCCATTGCGCTACTACTATCTCGATCAAAACCTGAAGGAATTCTATGATGCCGAGAAAACCAGTGGAGATATGTTTACGATTTTCACAACACTGGCCATCATGATTGCTTGCATTGGTCTCTTCGGTTTAGCGGCCTACACAGCCGGACAAAAACGAAAAGAAATTGGCGTTCGCAAAGTGATGGGGGCTTCCATATTCAACATTGTTTTCCTCCTTAGTAAGGACTTCACCAAGTTGATACTAATCGCTGTATTGGTAGCCGTTCCGCTGGCATGGTGGGGAATGGACAAGTGGCTGGATAACTTTGCCTATCGAATAGATATTGGTATTTGGACATTTGTAGTTGCCGCATTCACCGCCGTGGTGATTGGATGGCTCACTGTAAGCTATCAGTCACTTACTGCTGCTAGCGTAAACCCCATAAAGTCGCTCAGAACTGAATAAACGGTACCCGGGAACAGTTATTTAGAAAGCCACTTTTAAAGTGGCTTTTCTGTTTATTACAAACAATAATGGTAATTAACGAGAGGCATTTCTGCGTAGCATGGTGAGATACAGCGCAAAAACCGTTTCAGTGGGACGGTCTTTGGACCGAATATTTAACAGAAAAACCAGTCCAACTATGTAAGCGGCTAGGAACCTGCTTTTTCTTTTTGATATTCAGCCTGTTAAAGACGGGGCATGATCTGAAACATTAGTTGTCCCTTCTTTACATGCTGGCCTTCGTCTACATAGATGTTTTGCAGATAGCCTTTTTCCAACACCCTTAATTCAATATGTTGGATAGACCGAACTTGACACAAGTAGTCTTTGGTGATCGTAGTGTCCTTTCTTATCGGACAAGTCACCAAAATTTAGTTTCTTCCTCCTCCTTGTGTTTTTCAGTATGACAGCCTGTATGCCACAATAAGGCCCCAAAGCCGATATACATCAACATTTTCTTCATAATAATTCCCCTTTCATGATTCTCAAATATATTGAAATATCCTAGTTGTTAATTTCACTGTACAAAACTCATCTCCAGATTCTGAAGTATTTTGGAAGCAGTTCTGAAGTTTTCCTGAAGATTTCAATGACACCATTTCGATCATTGCAAATCGTGCAATAATCGAATGGCATAATGAAATATGTGAAAAGTATAATTTTGAGAAATAGAGACCTGGCAGGCCATCAGCATGATCGACTTATGGGATACAATGATCTATCAACAATGAATATTGCCGAAAAATAACTAGAGATTATAAATCAAAACTTCGGAGGCTAGCGCAGCTCTTTCTTCAATATTTTACCAGTGGCACTCATTGGTAGGGCAGGCATAAACTCAATGACCCTCGGGTATTTATAATCGGCCATTTGTTCTTTGCTCCAGGCGATTAACTCTGCTTCCGAAATTGAGATCCCTTGCTTCAATACTACGCAAGCCTTCACCTCCTCTCCAAACTTCTCGTCTGGCACTCCAATCACCGCCACCAATGAAACAGCTTGATGCTTAATCATTACCTCCTCAATCTCTCTTGGATACACATTGAAGCCACCTCGGATAATCATATCTTTCGTGCGGTCTACAATAAAGTAAAACCCATCTTCGTCCTTGATAGCAATATCGCCAGAGTGTAGCCAGCCATCGGTGAAGGTTTCTGCATTTGCTTCTGGTTGTTTGTAGTAGCCCTTCATCACATTGTGCCCTCTGTAGAGAAGCTCGCCCTTTTCTCCCACAGGCACTTCATTTCCTTTGTCGTCTACAATTTTTACATCTACTCCCCAAACTGGCGTACCTACCGAACCTGGTTTTCTGCCAACATCCAGCTGATTGAACGTGACCACTGGTGAGCCTTCCGACATTCCGTATCCTTCAACAATTGGCACATTGAAACGCTTTTCAAATTCTTCTAGTACCTGTAATGGCAGAGAAGCTCCACCAGAGCAGGCAATCTTTAAAGTGCTTGCAATTTTGGCGTAGTCAAACCCCTCCTCCTTATATTGATTAAGCCCCCAAAACATAGTGGGAACTCCAGCAAAGATGGTGACGCCGTGCTGCTGCATTAATCCATAGACCGATTTTGCATCAAACTTGGGCAGCAAAACACTGGTTACACCCCTGTAAAGCCCCGCATTCATGAGCACGGTCATAGCGAAAATATGGAACAGAGGCAGCACAATCAGCATCACATCATGAGCCTCCGCCGTGCTAAGATCGGCCGAAAGTATAGCGTTTTGCAGCAAATTAGAATGAGTGAGCTCCGCTCCTTTCGGCTTGCCTGTGGTGCCGGAAGTATAAATAATTAAAGCAGTATCCTCAGCGCTAGTTTGGCAAGTATCAAAATTTGGTGATTGGCCATTCATCAACTGGCCAAGAGTGCCTGTTCCTTCAATAGATGAAGGCATATCAGGCTTGGGCATAATCATAAAAAAATGCTCACATTCCGGCGCCTCGTGAAAACCAGCATATCCCATGGTTCCCATTGGAAGCTCGTCGGTGCCGGTAAAGCAGAAGTACGCCTTGGCGTCGCTGTCTTGTAAATGATAGGCAATTTCATCCTTTTTCAACAGCACACTGAGCGGCACCACCACAGCGCCTGCCTTTAAAATCCCAAAATAGATAATGGGGAAATAAGGTAGATTCAGGCAGCTGAGTGCTATTTTATCGCCAGGCACAATCCCTTGTTTCACTAATCCGTTCGCCACCTGGTTAGCAGCCCCGTTGATTTGTGCGTATGTAAATGACTGGTCCCCAAAGATAAAGGCTGTTTTGCCAGGAAGCTTGACAGCACTTGCTTCGAGCAAGGAAGATAGGTTAAGCATAAGTGGGTTAAGTTGTGTTGTTAGCTCTTTTTAAGTTAGCTCTTTTTTATTGCCCGGCAAGAGCAATTGCTTCGGAAGCGGCTCAAAAAGGATTCTATGGCAGTATAGTATCTTCTCTATGTTTATTTTGCGTTTTTATTAGAGCCCGCATTTAGCGGAGAAATGCCTTTTTGATACGAATCCAATTTGAGAGAAAAAAAATTATTCCCCTTCATTAAACCATCCTCTCAATTGGTTATCTAATTTGAAAAACACAACTATGAAAATCAAAGTACGCAAAAGCTTTCAAGTGGTAATACTAGCCGCACTTACACTCGCCCTTTCAAATTGTGGGAGCAAGGATGATGCAGCAGAACCAGAACAGTCACTGGATATCCCTACGGTTTATCAGAAAATCTACGGTGCCTCCAGTATCACAAGCGACGGTACTTATCTCACAATAAAAACAAAAGGCATACCGGATCATGTAAGCCCTTATTATCAAACCAGCAATTCATTGTATCAAGCGTATTCAGGGGAAACGTTTGGTGGAAATACTTTTAAAAAAAATCCCAATTCCATTTCTGCACAAACGCTAACATTCAAAATACCTTTACAGCCAACACCTGCTACAGTTAACTCGGCAACACCACTGGGACCTATTGGTGTGGCCTTGAACGGCGTGGCTTTATATAATCAGTATGCCGGCCCTAACAATCAGGCCCTCACCAGCGAAATTGCCAGCTTCGACAAATACTGCGGACATCCTCAAGCGACTGGACAATACCATTACCATGTGGAACCACTTTACCTAACAACGGTAAAATCTACAAAGTCAGGGCTGATGGGATTCCTGCTTGACGGCTTTCCTGTCTATGGCCCGGAGGAAGAAGACGGCACTACGATTACCAGCAGCATGCTCGACGATTTCCACGGCCATGAACATGCAACAGTAGATTATCCTGAAGGCATCTATCATTACCATTTCAGCAGTGATGCTCCCTACTTGAATGGGAATGGCTACTATGGTAAGGCAGGAACCGTTTCGCAATAGATGAAAAAGTGCCTACATGTACTCTTCCTTGCGCTGATGGGGTCTTGCCATGGTCCATCCATTGAACTCAACTCTCTGGAGGAGGAAATAAGTGGCGAGTCTATTACAACGGTCCCATTTGAGGCAATAGAAATGAAAAACGGGGTGGCCTATACTGCTGGCAAAAAATACTCTGGCTATGGCATAGAGTTAAATTCGGAGACGGGTGACACCCTCACCATCCAGGGCTTTTTGGGTGGGCAATTACATGGCGTTTCGAAGAAATGGTATCCCAATGGGCAGTTGCTTGAGTTAAGACATTATACTTCCGGTGAAAAAAACGGAAAGCAGCTCTCCTTCTGGGAAAATGGGAACAAGCGATTTGAATTTACTGCTGTGAAAGATGCTTACGAAGGTGAATTGAAAGAGTGGAATGAAGCAGGCGACCTGATTCATCTCGGTAATTTTGCAAATGGGCAGGAAGAAGGAACTCAAAAATTGTTTTATGACAATGGAAAGATTCGTGCCAACTACGTCATCCTACAGGGAAAGAGATATGGGCTCCTTGGGACTAAAAACTGCACCAATGTATCGGATAGCGTATTTAGTACTAATTAGCTTCATCATTGGAGCTTGCTCCAAAAAGAAGGAAGTAGTTGACCTCCCCTACTACAATGAGCCAGACTTCACTCCTTTGTTCATATCCGATCGATCGCAAGTGGCCGCTACTGTTCCTCACACCATCGGCGACTTCAGCTTGCTTGATCAGGACAGTATGAGATTTAGCCAACAAGATATTGAAGGGAAAATTCATGTCGCCAACTTCATTTTCACTTCTTGCATCAGCATCTGTCCGGACATGACACGAAACATGAAGATCGTAAATGAAGCGCTAAACGATTCCGACGAAGTGCTTCTACTTTCCTATACTGTCACCCCGTGGATCGACACCCCCCAGGTGCTGAAACGGTATAAAAGCAACCATGATATCAACAATAAAAACTGGCACTTTCTCACCGGAAGTCAGGCAGGAATTTATTCGCTTGCCAGACAGTCCTATTTTGCAGAAGAAGACATCGGTTTTAGCCGGGACAGCTCCGAATTTCTCCACACGGAGCATTTCGTTTTGGTCGATAAGACAAAAAGAATCCGGGGGGTCTACAATGGAACACTTAGCCTCGAAATGAAACAGATGATTGAGGATATTGAAAGTCTTCAGCGAGAGGAATAAGCCCTCTCAAATAGAGGTAATCATTTAAAAAAACTATTCAATAAAATCTCCCGGGAAAGTAAACCTTCATGAGTCAAAACAAACAGCGACCACGAACCTTATAACCTGCTTTCTCGTAAAACAAACAAGATTTAATTCCGACCATCATGAACGGCGCAGGCTTTGTTTTCGATGCTATTAACACTCAGCGGAGCAACCGATCGTTGTTGAAAGGAAAACATACGGGGCACTATAAAAACTTTGACACTGCTTACATCACTGATTCAATCGTGTCAAGAAAAGCTCCAGTTTACAAAAAAGCTACCCAACAATACCTGGTACAACTTAAATTAGAATTGGCGGCTGCAAATAGGAATAGAAGCATCAAAAAGCTCCTCCTTTTGGCAGTGACAGGTGCTGTTTCTTTGCTTTCTATTTATCTACTAATGTTCAACTAGCCATCTTTCCGCGTTCAGGTTTATTATGGGCATTGGCCAAAATTTATGCCTACTTTAGGTTGAGATAATACCCAACTTAAAAGTTTATGAGCCTGTCAACACCCACCTCTGCACTAAAGTTATTGCCTTTTCTGCTGCTTTTAATATGTTTTGGTCGTTCCATTGGCCAGTACGCCGTTGAACCAGTAACGATAGAGATCGACCTGAAAAACGAAGTCGGCGACATGAGCCCTATCTGGGCCTGGTGGGGCTACGACGAGCCTAACTACACCTACATGAAGGATGGGCAAAAGCTTTTAAGTGAAATATCAAATTTAAGTAAAGGGCCTGTGTACGTGCGAGCACATAGCTTACTGGTCACGGGAGAAGGAACGTATGGATTGAAATGGGGTTCTACGAATGCCTACACAGAAGACAAAAAAGGAAGGCCCATCTACGACTGGACGATCGTCGACAGGATATTCGACACCTACGTTGAGCGAGGCATGAAGCCTTTTGCTCAAATTGGTTTTATGCCTCAGGCGCTATCCAGCAAGCCTGAACCCTACCGCCATTATTGGAAACCGGGTGCTGAGTACAACGACATATACACCGGATGGGCTTACCCTCCCAAAGACTATCAGAAATGGGCTGAACTTGTATTCCAATGGGTAACGCATTGTGTAGATAAATATGGCAAAGAAGAAGTAGAAAGCTGGTACTGGGAGCTTTGGAATGAGCCAAATATCGGGTACTGGCAAGGTACCACCGAGGAGTACATCAAACTTTACGATTTTAGCGCAGATGCGGTAAAGCGAGCGCTACCAACGGCTAAAGTAGGTGGACCAGAAACCACAGGACCAGGATGGGACAAAGCCGCTGAGTTTCTTCGTACTTTTCTCGATCATGTAGTGTCGGGGAAAAACTATGCAACAGGCGGGACAGGTTCACCGCTGGATTTTATTTCCTTTCATGCCAAAGGCAGCCCCAAGTTGGTGGATGGCATGGTGCAAATGAATATGGGTACCCAGCTGCGAGATATAGATAAAGGTTTCGAAATTGTAGCCTCCTACCCCACTTTGAAGCATTTACCTATTCTCATCGGCGAGTCGGATCCGGAGGGCTGTGCCGCTTGCTCCGAAGCTGATTACCCACACAATGCCTACCGAAATGGCACCATGTACGCTGCCTATACCGCCGCCGCATTTGCCAGAAAGTATGAATTAGCCAAACACCACGGCGTGAACCTGCTGGGGGCCATTACATGGGGATTCGAATTTGAAGAGCAGCCCTGGTTTGCTGGATTCCGCGACATGGCAACCAATGGTGTCGACAAACCAGTGCTCAATACCTTCAGAATGTTTGGCATGATGGAAGGCAAACAGGTAGAAGTACAACAAAACAACCTGGCCTACGACTATTTGAAAGTACGGAACGAAAGTGTGAGGGGTGCCGCTCCTGACGTAAATGCATTGGCTGCTATTTCTGAAAATACAGCGACTGTAATGGTTTGGAACTATCACGACACCAATGACCTGAATGTAGAAGATTCTCCTGTCGAAATTAAGCTCCAAGGCTTTCCAATCGATAGCAGGGCTTTACTTACTCATTATCGCATCGATCAGGAACACAGCAACTCCTACACTGTTTGGAAGCAGATGGGCAGTCCTCAAAATCCAACTTCAGAGCAAATCGCTGAACTGGAAGAAGCTGGTCAACTAAAACTTTTTGGTTCACCAGAATGGGTGAATGTGAAAGAGGGGAAATTCGTTTTCAACATTGAGCTTCCAAGGCAGGGGATTTCACTACTTAAGTTTGAGTGGTGATGGGATTAGGCAACATCATTCGATCAAAGATTCGGCTGCCTGCCAACAGTAATTTTACCATTAAATTCGCAGATTTTGTCCTGGTAATTACAATAAATAATGAATGCCTTGTAATTGAAAGCAACTTAACTCCACCTATTAGCCAGCCTGAGCATTTTTTTACTTCCCTTCAACTGGCGAGCCCGGCTAAGCAAAAAAGTCCACTTGTCTGTTTACCAAAAAAATTCATTAATTTAATCTCAGAACATTCTTCAATACAATGCCCTAAGTCTTGAAGCACTTTTTTTTAATCTTATAAATGTCTTTTACTAATCACCATCATTTTCCCAATGAACAAATTAACGATACACAATCTCTCCAAAACATACGCTAATGGTGCCAAAGCACTCGACAACGTAAGCATCGAAATCGAAAACGGCATGTTTGGCTTGCTAGGGCCGAACGGTGCAGGTAAGAGCTCCCTGATGCGCACCCTGGCAACCTTACAGGAAGCAGATCAGGGCACTGCCACCCTCGACGATATTGATATACTTAATGAACCCGAAAAACTTCGCAGGGTATTGGGCTACCTACCCCAGGAGTTTGGTGTATATCCCCGCATCACAGCAGAGCAGTTGCTCGACCACTTAGCGATCTTGAAAGGAATAACCAATTCTTCAGAACGGAAAGAGCTCGTGAAGTATTTGCTGGACAAAGTGAACCTTTATGACAAGCGAAATAAAAGTGTCAAAGGCTTTTCAGGAGGTATGAAGCAAAGAGTAGGCATTGCTCAAGCGCTTATTGGCAACCCAAAATTAATCATCGTAGATGAGCCTACCGCAGGGTTGGATCCGGGGGAAAGAAACAGGTTTTACAACCTGCTAGCCGATCTTGGGAATGACGTGATAGTAATTCTTTCCACGCATATAGTGGATGATGTGCGTGAATTATGTACCAATATGGCGATCATGAACCTCGGGCAAATAGTGTTCCAGGGAGCGCCGCAAAGTGCCATTGATGAGTTGAAAGGCAAGGTATATCAAAAGATTGTAGACCGCGACAAGTTGCAGGAGTATGCCACAGAATATTCCATTATCTCCAATAAAATGGTGGGAGGCAAACCATTGATTCATGTATTCAGTGAATCGGATCCTAAAAATGGTTTTGAGCAAATTATGCCCAACCTGGAAGATGTGTTCTTCTCCAAAATCAACACGACCAACGAACTTGTCTAACCCCACGGAAACCTCATTATGCTGAAGACTTTCTTTTTCTCAGAGTTGAAATATGCGCTGAAGCAGCCTATGGTGTATATTTTCATGGGTATGCTCACCTTGTTGGTTTTTGGGGCAGCTGCCAGCGACAATGTAACGATTGGTGGCTCGGTGGGTAATGTGTATAAAAACGCTCCCTACACCATAACCATCTGGACCACCGTGATGTGTGTGTTTGGCGTACTGTTTGCCACTGCTTTTTTTAATAATGCTGCGCTAAGGGATTATAAAAACGAATTCAACGAAATACTTTTCACCACCCGAATAAGTAAGTCAGGCTATTTCTTTGGAAGGTTTTTTGGTGCCCTGGTTTTGTCCACTATGCCCTTACTTGGGGTATTTCTGGGGGCATTGATCGGCTCTTTTCTTGGGCCAGCTTTTGGATGGATCGGGGAGGACCGATTTGGTGACTTCTATTTACAGACCTTCGTCAATAATTACCTGCTGTTCATTCTTCCCAATATGTTTTTCGCCGGGACCATCATTTTTGCCATGGCCAATATTTGGAAGAGTACGGTAGTCTCCTTCATTGGGGCCATCATCATTATGATGGGCTATATCATTTCTGGCTCCCTGGTATCCGATCTGGACAATGAAACCATAGGTGCTCTGACTGATATTTTCGGCATCAGAGCTTATTCAACCTATTCAAAATATTTTACCCCAATTGAAAAGAACACCCTTAGTCCTGTCTTCGAAGGCCTTCTTCTGTGGAATCGGCTTATTTGGGTGTCAGTCGGAACGATCATTCTCATCGCTTCTTATTTTGGGTTTTCCTTTCAGCAAAAAAACAAGAAAGTAAAGGCTCCAAAGGCATCGAAAAACGAGGATCATACAGCCTTTCAATTACCGACGCTCCACCCAGTGTATACGGCGAAAACGGGTTGGCTACAGTTCAAAAGTTTTTTCTACACCAACTTCCTGAGCATTGCCAAAAGTGTCACATTTAAAATCCTCTTGTTTTTTGGGGTGATAATGGTCATTTCTAACCTGATAAATGGATTTGAGTATTATGGCTTACAGTCGTATCCGGTAACCTATAAAATGATCGATATCGTCAGTGGTGTGGCAAGCCTTTTTGTAATCATTATTCTTGTGTTTTTTAGCGGAGAATTAATCTGGAGAGACCGTGACAGCAAGATCAATGAAGTAGTAGACGCCACTCCTCACACCTCCATTATATCACTGGCGGCCAAAGCTTTGTCACTGATTGCCATTACAGTCATTTTGCATTTCTCGCTTACGCTGTGCGGTATCGTGTATCAGCTGGCAAAAGGCTATGGACGAATTGAATTAGATGTTTATCTGCTTGACTTTTTGTACGATACGCTGCCGCTGTACACAATCACGGCTGGTGTATTGATCATGATACAAGTCGTGATTAACAATAAATACATCGGGTATTTTGTCTCCATTATCGTACTTTTTATTTGGGAGTTGGTGATGGTTGCATTAGACATTCAAAGCAGCATGTTACTAATCGGCGATGGACCGTCGCTGCGCTACTCCGATATGAATCAGTTTGGTCCCGGTCTTCTTGGAGCCACTTGGTTCAATATTTACTGGCTCTTGTTTTCATTCACTTGTTTGCTGATTGCCGGGGCATTGTGGAGCAGAGGCATCCTTGGCTCACTTAAAGAAAGAATTCAAACGGCCTTCCATCAACTTTCGAAAGGATACAAAGTATTGATGCTTGTATCCTTCACCGCATGGGTGATGGTAGCTTCCTTTGTCTACTACAACACACAGGTGCTCAACGAATATAGAACTTCTGATGAAAATGAAGAGCTGGCGGCTGAATACGAAAAGCAGTTCAAGAAGTATCAAAATGTTAAGCTTCCCAAGGTCACTGACATCAAGTATTATATAGATGTTTTTCCTTACAAAAGGGATGTGTTTGTGAAAGCAGAAATTCAGTTGACGAATGAAAATTCTGTACCTGTAGATTCCATTCACTTCAACCTCAGCGATGAATGGGAAACCGAAATCAAAATACCTGGTTCGACACTTGCATTTGAAGACAAGCATTTTGGTTACATGATTTATGTTTTGAACACGCCCATGCAACCAGGAGATTCCATACCCATTCAAATTGAGACCAAATACATCACAAGTGGTTTTGGAAACAGCGCTGGCAATACCAGTATTGTAAACAACGGCACTTTTTTAAACAACTTCCAGATGTTGCCCTCCCTGGGCTATAACGTTGGTGCTGAGCTAAGTGATAAGAACACTCGAAAGAAGCTCGGCCTGCCTCCTAAAGACAGAATGCCGAAGCTACAGGAAAACTGCACAGACGACTGCATGGCTAATTACCTAACCGATGGCCATGCCGACTATATCAACTCAGAAACCATCATATCTACAGCAGGAGACCAAACTGCAGTTGCACCTGGCAGCCTGGTTAAACAATGGAATGAAAATGGAAGAAACTATTTCCACTATAAAGTGGATCATCCTTCACAAAACTTCTTTTCTTTTATCTCTGCCAAATTTGAGGTAGCCCGTAGGAAATGGAATGGGATTGATATTGAGGTTTATTACGACAAAAAGCATGAAGTGAATATAGCACGCATGCTAAGTGCAATAGAAAACTCTTTGGATTACTACACCAAGAATTTCGGGCCATACTACCACAAACAATGCCGGATCATTGAGTTCCCAAGGTATTCCACTTTTGCCCAGGCCTTCCCGGGATCGATGCCTTACTCTGAGGCTTTTGGCTTTATCATCAATCTTGAAGATGAAAATGAAAACAATGTGATTGATGCTGTAATCGCCCATGAAATGGGGCACCAATGGTGGGCACACCAGGTAGTAGGGGCCAATATGCAAGGTGGAACCATGCTGAGTGAGAGCTTCGCCGAATATTCATCTTTGATGGTAATGAAAAAGGAATCCAAAACCGCCATGAAGATGCGTGAATTTCTAAAGTATGATCACGATCGCTACCTGAGAGGCAGAAGCGGAGAAGTAGATAGTGAGCTCCCACTTTATCAGGTAGAGAATCAGGGATATATACACTATGGAAAAGGCAGCGTGATTCTTTATGCCTTGCAGGACTATATCGGAGAGGAAAAGGTAAACGTAGCGATCAGAAATTTTCTAGATGAGTTCAGGTACCGGAAACCTCCATATCCCACTTCGCTGGATTTCCTCAAATACCTGGAGCCGGAGGTCCCTGACTCCCTACAGTATCTGATTACCGACTGGTTCAAAGAGATTACGCTTTACGATAACAGGGTAACAGAAGCAACCTACAAAGAACTTGGCAATGGCAAATTCGAAGTTTCTATGAATATTGAATCGTCAAAAATCAAAGCCGACACCATTGGTAGTGAAACAAAGGTGCCGATGGACGATTGGGTGGATATTGGCGTGTTTTCAGATAAGGACGAAGAACACCTACTTTTTGAGAAAAGAGTGAAAATTAATCAACCCGTCATGACGTTCACCTTCGAAGTAGACTCACTACCCATAAAAGCAGCTATCGACCCGAGAAAGCTTTTGATAGACAGGGTGTATAGCGACAATGTAAAAACGTTAACCCTGGAGTAAACACACGTAACAATCCACTTGGGTTAAAAAGAGTGGGATTGAAGAAAATTCGGGAAACTAAAGCTTCTTGCCTCTTTCTGGCGAGACCAACATTTAAGTACCCCCGGGGTAGAAAAGCATAACTTTTAGTGATCGTATTCACAAATAGTTATGCTTTTTTGGTGAATACGCTCGTCAAAGCAAGGAACCATAAACCTGCTAAGTTGTTCTTTAACCGAAGTGCGGTGGCGAATTGCACATACATAGCGCCGCCTTATTTCGTTTACCTTTATCATCAAACACCCAATCATGACCACGAAACAAATTGTACTGGCAGAAAGACCTGTTGGCACCCCTACTGAGAAAACTTTCAGGTTTGAAAATATTGACCTTCCTGATCTGAAAGAAGGTGAAGTATTGCTAGAGGGATTATACTATTCTGTCGATCCCTATATGCGTGGGCGCATGAACGACGCTAAATCCTATGCCGCACCTTTTGAAGTTAACCAACCGATTCACGGTGGTGTGGTGGCCAAGATATTGAAAAGCAAATCGAAGCAATTCAGTGCTGGAGATTCAGTACTGGGCATGCTAAACTGGCAGCAGCAAATGGTGGCTCATGAAAAGGGCTTGAGAAAAGTCGACATTTCCATTGCACCAGCCAGCTACTATCTGGGCATCCTGGGCATGCCGGGTCTTACCGCCTATTTCGGGCTGATGCATATTGGGAAACCGAAGGAAGGAGAAACTGTTGTCGTGTCAGGTGCTGCCGGTGCTGTAGGCGTACTTGTAGGGCAAATCGCCAAAATTCATGGTTGCCGGGTAGTAGGTATCGCTGGAACCAACGAAAAAACGGAACTAATCAAAAGAGAGTTTGGCTTCGACGAGGCGATTAATTACAAAACTACCCCAGATATGAGGAAAGCCATTAAAGCGGCTTGTCCCAACGGAGTTGATGTCTATTTTGATAACGTGGGTGGCCCAATTTCAGATGCAGTGATCGCCAATATCAACTTCCATGCACGCATTCCTCTATGCGGTCAAATTTCCCTGTATAACAACACAGAAATGGCTATGGGCCCACGCCTACAACCGATGCTACTGACCCGCAGCGTGCTAATGCAAGGCTTCATTGTTTTCAACTTCCAGGACAAATACCCAGAGGGCTTCAAGCACCTGAGCCAATGGGTGCAAGAGGGTAAGCTTAAAACGACAGAAACAATTTTGGAAGGATTTGAGCAGCTTCCAACAGCTTTACTTGGCCTCTTTAAAGGCGACAATACTGGTAAAATGTTGGTAAAAGCTTAATTGTTAAAGTGGGTGATCAAACCGTCACCCACTCATTTTTTCTACTGCTGGCAAAAATGGCATCAATCACATTCATGTTGCCAATAGCATCTTCTAGCGGCGTTGGCACAGGAGTATTATCAAGAACCGACTTCGCAAACGCATCGGCCTGACAGGTATATTGATCAGCCACTTCCAACAAAATTTCTTCTTTTTTATCATTTGTAACCAACCAGATTCGGCAGGGTACATCGGGTGGCGCATTGGCCGGAATTTCTATTTCTATGTATCCGCTGGTACCCACTACCATACACCTTTGATAAGGCATAAGCTGGGTGGAGCAGGTAAAGGTGGCTGATTTTCCAGAGCCAAAATCAAGTAGTCCGGAAGCAATTCTGTCTGTTTTCATCACTGGATCATAATCAAGCAAGCCAACTGCTCTCGCTGGTTCCGTACCAAACAAGAACCTGGGAAAAGATATGCAGTAGCAACCAATATCCATGAGGCCCCCTCCTCCAATGTCAGCCATATTGCGGATATTGCCCGGATCAGCATTGAAGTAAGAGAAGAATGACTGCACTACCTTCATCTCACCGATCGCACCAGCGTCCACCAATTCCCTGGCCTTTATCCATTGCGGATGGAAACGGTACATAAAGGCTTCCATTACTTTTAAATGAGGGTACTTTTTACTTTCCATAAGTAATTTTTCCGCCTCTGCGGCATCCAACCCAATCGGCTTTTCACACAGCACATGCTTACCTGCCTGCATCGCTTTGACGGTCCACCCAACATGCATATGGTTGGGTAATGGATTGTAAATAGCATCGATAGCTGGATCGGCCAATAGCGCTTCGTAGGAGGCAAAGGCTTTTGGAATACCTAGATCCTTTGCTGCTGCATCAGCGGCAGACTGGTTTCTTGAACAGATCGCTACTACTTCGCAGCGTTCACTAGCCTGAATACCAGGAATCACCTTGGTACGACCAATTTTAGCCGTGCTTAGTATTCCCCATCTAACTTTTTGCCCTTTCATATTTCAATGATATTGTTCAAATCCCTTTTTCAATATTAACCACTAACCCTAGATAATGAAAATATGTACTCGAATATCAAAGCCACTTATCCACCAATGGCATGTCCTTTCAGACATATTCTACTATTTTTGATTTGCGCTGGCCTGTTCAAAATGAAAGACCAGATGTTCAAAGTTGACTCATTCAATCAAATGTTAGCTTCAACAAAAATCATTAACCTATGACTCGTTCATTTGCTCTATTACTGACAATCATGCTTCTGGTGGGCATGTCCCCATTCTCTATGGCCCAGGGGATAGAAGGCTATTACCGTTTCCCCGATATCCACGAAAACACCGTCGTGTTTACAGCTGAAGGAGATCTATGGACAGTGGCACTTTCAGGAGGTTTGGCGCAAAGGCTGACTACTCATGCTGAAGAAGAAACTGACGCTACCATTTCTCCAGACGGCACCACGATTGCTTTTTCGGCCAGCTACGAGGGACCCAAAGAGGTTTATACCATGCCCATCAATGGCGGCTTGCCCATTCGCTGGACCTACGAAAGCGATGCGTCCACTGTCAACACCTGGACACCTGACGGAAAAGTGGTATACGATACCAGAGCATTTTCCACCCTTCCCGACCGCCAACTCGTAGCCATCGATACCAAAACCAAAAAGAAAGAAAGAATCCCCTTGGCTCAAGCAAGTGAAGCTTCTTTTGACGCTACTGGCAAGACGGTATATTTTGTTACCCCTTCTTATCATGGAAACGTTACCAAGCGGTACAAAGGGGGCACCGCCAGGCAAATATGGAAATATACTGAAGGAAGTCCGGAGGCTATTCGCATCACAAATGGGTATGCCGGAGAAAGCCATCACCCTATGTGGCACAATGGACGAGTGTACTTCATTACCGATCGAGATGGCACGATGAACATCTGGTCGAGCGATGAAAATGGAAATGACTTAAAGCAACACACTACCCACAAAGACTTTGACGTAAGAGATGCAAGCATTTCAAATGGACACATCGTTTATCAGTGGGGGGCCGATATCTGGCATTACAGTATTCCCGACAACGCTCAAGCAAAAATCGACATCAGAATACCCACCGACCTGGATCAATTGCGGGAAAGATGGGTGGACAATCCAGCCCAATACATCACTGCCATATCGCCCGACCCCAAAGGAGAAAGAATCGTTATTACGGCCAGGGGACGGGTGTTTGCAGTACCAGTGAAAGATGGAAGAGTAGTTGAATTCACCGACAAAAAAGATGTACGTTACCGCGATGCTGTCTTTTCAGCTGACGGCAAGAGCATTTACACACTTTCCGACGAAAGTGGAGAGTTTGAATTCGTGAGCCTTCCAGCTAACGGCATTGGAGCCCAAAAAGCCATTACGAAAGACGGAAGCGTACTAAGATATGAAGGGAAGCCATCGCCCGACGGAAAATGGCTGGCCTACGACGACCTGGAAAGGCATATGTTCATACTTAACCTTGCAACAGGTGTCAGCAAGAGAATTTCTACCAATGAAGAAGGTATTGGCATGTTCTCCTGGTCTCCAGATAGCAAGTGGGTAGCCTTCGCACAATCAGCCGACAATACGATGATGCAGATTTTTGTATCAAACGTTGATACAGGCGATACCTTCCCCATCACTACCGACAGGGCGAATAGCCTTTGGCCAGCATGGAGCCCCGATGGCAAGTTTATTTACTTCCTCTCCGACCGCAGCTTCACCACACTTGTAGGGGCACCCTGGGGCCCGCGTCAGCCGGAACCCTACTTCGATGCCAGCGAAAAGCTCTACCATATTGCTTTGCAAAAAGGGACACGGTCTCCCTTCCGCCCCCAGGATGAATTGACCGCACAGCCAGATAAGGCCGAAAGCAAAGACGGTGATAAAAAAGACGAGGCCAAGGCTGCGGCGAAAGTGACCATTGACAAAGAGGGAATTATTGAGAGGATCGAAGAAATACCAGTTGAACCAGGTAATTACCGGGGACTGAGAGTCACTAAGAAAGCACTGTATTTACTGAAACGAGAGACTGGAGTCGGCGCCAAGACCCACCTGGCAGTAGTGAAAATAGATCATGAGGATGTGAAGCTTCAGACGATGGTAGAAGATGTAAATGGTTTCGACATAACTGGTAATGGAGAAAAACTTCTGGTTGTGAAGCAAAGAAACTACTACATGATCGAAGCGGGAACTGGCAAAGTATCCGACTTAAATGATAAAAAAATTGACCTTGGTGGCTGGAAATTTGCTATCACACCAAAAGAAGATTGGGAGCAGATATTCACCGATGCCTGGCGCATGGAGCGTGACTACTTCTACGACAAAAATATGCACGGTGTCAACTGGGACGCCATGCATGCTAAATACCTCCCACTGGTAGATCGGGTAACTACCAGAGAAGAGCTCTCTGACCTGATAGGCAGATTTGTAGGGGAGCTTTCTGCCTTGCACACAAGTGTGCGTGGCGGCGATACCAGAGAGGATGAATTGGACGTAGTAGTTGCCAGTCTTGGCGCTATCTTTTCAAGAGACGAAACCAAAGGTGGCTACACCGTTGAGTATATCTACAAAGCAGATCCAGACTACCCTGACGAAAAATCGCCGTTGGATGACCCCTATCTTGATATTAAAACCGGCGACGTGATCACAAGTGTAAATGGAAAGGCTGCACTGAATGCTGTAGATATTGGTGAGCTGATCCGCAACCAGGCGGGAAAGCAAGTGAGAATGAGCGTTAAACGGGGAACAACGGAGAAAGACGTAATTGTGGTGCCAATGGCCAACCCCTACAGCCTCCGTTACCGCGACTGGGAATATTCAAGAAGACTTGAGGTTGACAAAGCCACCGCCAACAGTGTGGGCTACGTGCACCTTCAAGCCATGGGCAGCAGTGATCTTGAACAGTGGTACCGGGAATTCTATCCAGTGTTTGACAGACAAGGATTGATTATTGACGTGAGGCATAACCGGGGTGGTAATATTGAAAGCTTCGTACTGGAGAAACTACTCAGAAAGGCATGGATGTATTGGAAAAGCCGATCTGGCAAGCCTTACTGGAATATGCAATATGCCTTCAGAGGACATATCGTGATACTGGTAGATGAAAATACTGCTTCTGATGGCGAGTCATTTGCCGATGGTTTCAAAAGACTGGAGCTGGGCACAGCTATCGGCACCCGCACCTGGGGAGGTGAAATCTGGTTGAGTGGCGTGAATACGCTGAGCGATGGAGGCATTGCCAGGGCTCCTATGATGGGCGTATATGGTCCGGAAGGAAAATGGTTGGTAGAAGGACATGGATTTGAGCCAGACATCGTAGTTGACAACCTTCCTCACGCCACTTTTGAAGGAGACGATGCACAGCTGAAGGCAGCCATTGATTTCTTGCAAAAGAAAATCAAAGAAGATCCAAGACTTGTGCCGCCTGTACCGGCCTATCCTGATAAGTCGTTTCAGAACAAATAGCACAATATTTATCAAATAAAAGGTTTAATGGCCTAATGCTAAATGAATTGATTATTTGCCTAAAAGTAATAACTTTGTAATTACATTCTGTCGTTATGAAAACCTCGATTATTCAAATAGGCAACTCTAAAGGGCTTCGGTTAAGCAAGCAAGTGCTCGAGCAATATCATATCACTGATGAAGTGGAACTGATATTTGAACAAGACCAGATTGTTTTACGGCCAATCCAGCAACCCAGAAAGGGGTGGAGCGATGCATTTAAACAGATGGCGAAAGAAGGTGATGACAATCTATTAATAGATGATGTATTGGCCGAAGAAGACTTTGACGAATGGAATTAACCCAATACAGCATCGTTCTCGTCAATCTTGACCCGACAATAGGAAGTGAAATCAAAAAAACGAGGCCTTGTGTCATCATCTCGCCTGATGAAATGAATTTCAATATTCGTACGGTAACCATTGCCCCGATGACCTCAACGTCAAAAAAATACCCGACGAGGGTGTCTGTAAAACATAATGAAACAGAGGGATGGATAGTGTTGGACCAAATCAGGACAATTGATAAACAGCGAATCATTCGGTCGATGGGAAAGTTGGTTTCAAATGAAATTGCTGAAGTGAAAAAGGTAATAAAGGAGACCTTTGTCGACTAATTAGGCGGCTCAACCAACCCTTAAACGTTTATAAAAAACACCCATAATAGCACCGAGAGAAAAGAATATTACAAAATGACCAACCGACGCAGCTTCCTTCAACATGCTTCCAAGGGTGCATTGGGCCTTTCCATCGCTCCGTTGCTTTCTATTGAACATAATGGATTCCAATTTCCAACCAGCGAAGGAGAAGCTTATTGGACCGAACTAAGAAAGGCCTTTCCGCTCCAGGACAAAAGGGTCTATTTCAATAATGGCACTTTTGGACCCTCCCCTAGCCCTGTGCTGGATACTATCAAAAAGTACCTCGACGAAAGCAATACCACAGGAGAATATGGCCATACCGACAAAGCAAGAGAAGCACTGGCGGCCTTTGTCGGAGTTAAAGCGGAAGAACTCAGTCTCACCCATAACACCACCGAAGGCATCAACATCGTGACCTGGGGACTTCCTTTAAAGGCAGGAGATGAAGTGATTGTAACCTTACACGAACATGTGGGCAACGCTCTTCCATGGCTCAATCGCGCAAAGTTGCATGGGATAGTTCTCAAGCCGTTTGAACCAGCCATGACGGCGGATGAGAATCTCAATCGCATCAAGGCGTTAGTGACCCCAAAAACGAAAGTTATTGCCATTCCGCATGTCACGTGTACAACTGGCCTGGTTTTACCCATAAAAGAAATTGCTGTTTGGGCCCGGAGTAGAAACATCTTTACCGCTATCGACGGAGCGCATGGATCGGGCACATTCAACTTGAATCTGAAAGATCTTGGCTGTGATTTCTACGCTACCTCCTGCCATAAGTGGATGCTGGGGCCAAATGGTACCGGCTTTCTCTATGTACGGGAGGAGCTGCTCGACTCACTTCAAGCGTATCAGGTAGGGGCTTATTCAGACACAGGCTGGGACCTCTACTCCAACCCACCCAGCATGGCCGCCTACGTCCCCACCGCCCATCGCTACGACTATGGCTCCCAAAGCATGCCCATGTATATGGGCGCCGCTGCCTCTGCAGCATTCCATGCTTCTGTTGGAAAAGACAAGATAGAGGCAAGGGTGAAAGAGCTATCGACGCTTTTGTTTGAAGGGCTCAGCCAGTACAAACAAAAGCTCGACATTCTAACACCCGAAGAAGCTGCTTCGCGGATTAGCATGATCACCTTCAAACCAAAAAACATCGGCTATAGGGAATTCAATGATCTGGGCGCAAAGGCTGGATTCCGATTGAGAGTGGTACCTGAAAGCCACCTCGATGCCTTAAGGGTGTCTACACATATTTACAATTCAAAAGAGGAAGTGGAGAGATTTGTGGAGTTTGTAGGGGAAACGCTGTAATGGCAAAGGCGTCGGGACGGTAGCATTGGCTATTGGCGAAGGGACCGTCAGACGCCGAGGTTGCTGATGGGCGTCTAACGACCCTACCCTTTTGCCCTCTTGCCTTACCGACGCCTGTCATCCCGTCTTTCCTACGAAAAATGACTATTCGAGGAATTAAGTAACTGTGGCCAAGGCATCAAATACTCAAATCCTCAGTTCCTCGAATCCTCTCCTCTTGCAAACGAATAAAGAAAAGGCGCCTTATGCGCTTTGCCATTGTAGAGCTTCTCATGTCTAAGCAATAAATCGGAGGCTAGTAGCTTTCGCTGAAAAGTCGTCCGACGCAGCTTCTGACCAATGATGGCCTCGTAAACAGACTGCAACTCCTTCATCGTAAACTTTTCAGGCAGCAGATTGGTCAGCTTATGGTCGAGGTTTTGACGCAAGGTCACTAATGCCTTTCCAACAATTTTTTCGTGATCCAGCATCAATGTGGGTAGGCTCTCTACATCGTACCAGGTACAGGAGTCGGAAATAGCATCTGGCCGCGGCACCACTTTCTTGTAGTCAATCAAAGCATAGTAGGCCACGGAAATAAATCTACCGAGCATCCAATGATTGTCAGGTACATTTCCGTCAATTCCATGAAGAATGGTTTTCATTACCTCAGGTTTGAAACGAGCCATATCACCAAACGTGTAAAACTGCTCAAGGTAAATATCATCGAGGCCAGTTCGCTCCCTTAACCCACGTCGAACGGCGTCATTCAAAGACTCATTCATTTCGACAAACCCACCCGGAAGCGCAAACAGTTTTGTGTTATGATACTCCATGATCAGGATTTTCAGCTTATCGCCCGAGAAACCGAAAACGACTGAGTCGTAGGCAATATGTGGGAGGTATTCCTTCTTCTTCATTTGATGGATGTGTCATGCAAATGTAGTACGAATAAGGTACATCAATGGCGGGTCAGGCACCAACGACTTTACCAGCATACACTTTTCTTCTGTCAATGATTGGCAATAAATAGGAGTAATCCAAAACATTTCTTACTATTGTTACAATTTGAGACAATAATAAAACACCTACATGCACATGAAAAAATTAACGCTACTCTTCGGGTGGCTATGTTTAATCAGCGCTACAGCAATGGCACAGAAAAACAATAGTTTTCCCGTACAAACTAAAATTGAAAATGGCACCATCGAAGGCAACTACGATGTCACTTCTAGTCTGTCGATGTACTTCGGCATTCCTTTCGCTAAGCCGCCCGTGGGCGACTTGCGCTGGAAAGCCCCTCAGCCGGTTGATAACTGGAACGGTGTAAAGGAAACCAAACAGTTTGGCCCCCGTGCCATTCAAGCTGCTGTTTTCGGGGACATGAATTTCCGCTCAAACGGAATTAGCGAAGACTGCTTGTATCTGAATGTATGGTCGCCTGCAAAAGTCAAGCAAACTGGCCTGCCAGTATTGGTCTATTTTTATGGTGGAGGTTTTGTAGCTGGCGATGGTTCTGAACCGCGCTACGATGGAGCCAGCATGGCCAAAAAGGGCATCGTAGTGGTGACAGTTAACTATAGACTGGCCATTTTTGGTTTCTTTGCCCACCCGGAACTTAGTGCTGAGTCTCCTTATAAAGGTTCTGGCAACTATGGTTTACTTGACCAGAATGCAGCCCTGAAGTGGGTACAAAAAAATATTGCCGCCTTCGGTGGTGATCCAAAGAAAGTGACCATTGCCGGCGAATCCGCAGGTTCAATCTCCGTAAGTGCGCAAATGGCTTCTCCACTATCTAAAGGCCTCATTGCCGGTGCCATTGGTGAAAGTGGTGCTGCTATCAACCCGACGCTAGCTCCTGTTCCTTTGGCTGAGGCTGAAAAGACAGGATTGGAGTTTGCACAAAAAGCTGGCTATCCGACCCTGAAAGAGCTGAGAGCACTTAGCACCAAAGAAGTGTACGAGATATACCAGGACTCAAAAAGATTCGGTTTTCCGACTGTTATTGACGGCTACTTCTATCCTAAAACGATCCCACAGATCTTCAATGCGAAGGAACAGTCGATGGTGCCTTTGCTACTGGGCTGGAACTCTGCCGAAATTCCTGGTATGGCTTTTATGCAAGGCAAACCTTACAATGAAGAAAGCTACGTAGCCAAGGTAAAAGAAACATACCCAGAGACCCACAGTGAGGTACTCAAACTATACCCTCATGGGTCAGAAAAAGAGATCGAGCTCTCTGCTACTGCACTGGCATCAGACCGATTCATCTCCTACAGCACCTGGAAGTGGTTTGACTTACACAGAAAAAATAGCAACCAGCCCGTTTACCGTTACCTCTTTAGCAGGATCAGACCACCTTTAAAAGACCAGACATTGGCTTCAGGACTTGCAGGCGGAACAGTAAAAAGGGATGATAATGCACCAAAGATGCCGGAACCAGTAGGCGCTTCACATGCATCGGAAATTGAATACTGCATGGGTAACCTGTACCTGGTGGACGACTATGGCTGGACACCGGACGACTTTAGAGTGTCAGAAACCATGCAAAACTTCTTTGCCAACTTTATTAAAACTGGTAACCCTAATGGTGAAGGTGTACCTAACTGGCCAGCAGCAGAGGCAAAAGACACCACTCCTCCCGTTATGATTATCGACGTAGAGTCTAAAGCGGTAGATGCTAAAGATGACGCACGATACCTTTTTTTGGACAAAGCTTACAAAAACTGACTTTAAACTGTAAACTGATTATAAAGGCCTCGAGAGATCGGGGCCTTTTGATTAACCTAGCAAACCTGGCTTTCTAATAAACTCACACCAGCCTGCATGAATTTATTGTGAATAGCAGGATGAACCAATAAACGAACCGAAATCATTTGTCGAAGTTTTGATCTGTAACATCCTGGCTTTTCATGCCATCAAAAGTCACCGTAGGGCTCAAAAATCACCATAAACCGAAACGCTTTGAACAGCCCCATTTATTCATCCTCAATCATCTGAAAAAAATGAGGGCACCAATTGCTATTTCCCATGGGAACCTGGTTCATATTATAGACCGGCACAGCGCAAAGAAAAAAAGTACTTTCACTATCTTGCGCCACGAAAAAAGCTTTTATGCGCCTATTCCTCTCTGTCATTTTTCTTGCAACCGTATTTCTTCAGTTGAAGGCTCAGACTACCCCTGTTGATAGTCTTTCCAACGTATTGAACAAAAGTGACTTGACGGATAGCGCCAGGATCGCCACGATGATCGAGCTTTCATATGCTTATACTCAAATTATTCCAGATTCGTCTTTTACCATCGGCACCCGTGCTTTGGGTCTTGCCCGAGAAAAAAAAATTACAGCACTTGAGGCATGGGCACTGAATAGAATCAGCGGATACTACTGGATTGCTGCCAAATTCCCGGAAGCATTACAAACCGCGCAAGAATCGTTGCAGCTCTTTGAAGAAATTGGAGATACTCGTGGAATAGCTGATTGTTACAACGTATTGGGCAATACAAATGCCATGGACAATGACCTGGAAAGGTCGCTTGAATACTATAAGAAATCGCTTGACTTGTTTGCTAAACTTGGTGATATCGACGCCTTGTCAAGGGGACTATCCAATGTAGGCAGGGTAAATTATATGCTGGGCAATTATGATACAGCCTTGTATTATATAGAAAAAACAAAGGATGTTGTATTGGGAACTGGTTCTGTAAGAGAATCGATCATGTATAATACCACAGGCGATATCTATCAGAAACTTGGTCGGGATGCTGAGGCCTTGAAATATTACAAAACAGGGCTGGAGATAGCTGAGAAACTATACAGTTCGAGGATCATCACTTATAGCACACGTGGTATGGCTGAGGTCTATCAGAACTTGGGGGATGTGGAAGCGAGCAATCAATATGCTTTGCGGACGCTCAATATCAGCGAAGAAATTGGATACTTAGAAAACGTCCGAAATGCGGCAAAAATATTGTCGGACAACTATAGATCTCTTGGAGATTTCGATAATGCATATACTTACTATGTCAAGTTCTCTACTACCAAAGACACCATGTTCAGTAGTGACAAGAATAGGGAAATACAAAAGTTGGAAGGAAATTTTGAAATCAAACAACAGCAAAAGGAGATTGAACTTTTAACGGCTGAAAACGAAATAAAGGAGCAGAAAGGCCATCAACAGCGAATGATCATGATAGGATTGATGATCATTATTACGCTTTCTGTCATTTTGGGAGTCGTTCAATATCGAAAAAATTTACTTAAGCAAAAGACAAATAAGCTGCTTACCGAACAAAAAGAAGAAATAGAGAAACAAGCATCCCTTCTCGAGGAGGCCAATAGATCAAAGGATAAACTGTTTTCTATCATTTCACATGACCTTAAAAGTCCATTTGATGCTTTGCATGTGATCACCGCAGAAATGGACCGGGAAACATTTTCCCAAGAAGAACGCACAATGTTGAAAAACAAACTACAAGGCAGGGTTAAGACGCTCAACGAGTTATTGAATAATCTTCTTTTATGGTCCAAACGTCAGATGGAGGGGGTGTCTAACGAAAAAACAACCTTTGATCTTAGTAAAGTCATCAATCAAAATATTGAGGTTTTCAAACAAATGGCCGATGTTAAAAATATAGACCTGTCAGCGGAATTAGAAGGTGACTTTGAAGTATTGGCTGATGTCAATCAAATAGACTGTGTAATTAGGAACCTTATAAACAATGCAGTGAAATTCACTGAGAAAGGTGGTAGAATCAAAGTAACCGCAACCAAATCGTCAGAAGAAACGAAAGTAGTCATCGAAGACACGGGTACGGGGATACCTGTAGAAATTCAGCAATCATTATTTATGGGCAACCAAACCCACAAAAGAAACGGAACAGATAATGAAGTTGGGTCGGGCCTTGGCTTGTTTTTATGCAAAGAATTTGTGGAAGAAAACGGCGGATCTATTGGAGTTGAAAGTGAGCCAAAAAAAGGAAGTCGGTTCTATTTCACTATCCCCAACCCCCCAAAAGCTTCTTGACTTTTCTTTCATTAAGTGCATTAATTAATCCTATGCTACTGGCAACCTTCACCAACTACACCAAAACCGTCTCAACATCCTCCCAAGTGAGCTTACCAGCATAACGATGAGCAACCTTACCCTCAGCGTCCATGGCCAGCAGGTGTATCCATTCGTTGTCAACCAGGTTCCTTACTGATTCATGTTTTTCCAATATGGCGTTCATGGCTTCAATGGGCGCCTCAATAATAACGTTCAGTCTTAACGGTTCATGTTGGAATTTTTTTCCATCATGTACTGACTGTATTGGTAGCCCAACTCTCAGGTCTCCCGAAAACCCCTCCAATACACCAACACCGCCAGTCACATTGTGAAGCGTCTTATTTCCGGAGCCAAAATTTTTGTTATCGACAGTGGAAGCAAAATATTGTAAGTTGATCCAACTGGTGACCACCATCGGAGCCGTCATAATAAGTTCAAGCACTGAAAATCCTTTGTCTTTTTTCCAGTCATAAGAATGAAGGAAACTCTTGCCCTGTAAGTCAAGCCCTTTGGTTCTGGACCTGGGAGCCACAACAAAAGCTGAACATCCAGCAAGCCCCCATTCTGGGCGAACCTGAGACCAATCTTTGCTTCGACTCATGATCGCATCATCCACGTTTCCTGTGGTCGACATACGAAGCGCTCGTTCAGTACGAGAAGCGTGTCCTGCTTTTGCCAAAGATTTTTTTAGCTCAACCAGTTCTTCTGTCCTGCTGGCTATCACTTCATGTTCGTTAAAAATTGTGACTTCATCAGTTGTGGTATCGTGCAAACAAGACAGGAATATAGTTGTATCGGGTATGTCGATACTTTCTGCCTTCAGCATCTCTCTCACCTTTGCGTCATTAAGTACTGCAGCAGCTACTTTGGCATTAGGCTCACCACTCCGTCCGCCGCAGGCACCACAATCCAGGCCACTTGCATGAGGATTGTTGACCGTGGTAGACCCATGTCCGACAATGAGCACAAACCTTGCGAAATCACTAGTAAGTGACATCGCGTTCAAGGCATTCTTTGCCATCTGCACACGCTGTTCCAATGGGATACCTACAGCTACATGATGGTGCGTTGCCACTTCCAGACTAGCTCCTTTCAGCTTGATATTCTTGTCATCTAATCCGATATGATCAGGATGAGGGACCGGGCGTGTGAGACCGAATGTGTCGGTAAAAAGCTTGGGCAAATAAGACATCCCAAGGGGACTCACAAAACTAAAGCATGTAATAGCACCAGACCTGAACGACTTCCAGAGATGCTTCACCTGATGTTCCAGCATTCTGCTTTCACGTGCCGTTTCATATGTAGGCCGATCGGGAATGGTCTCCATGATTGTAGGGCCTGCTGGAATAAGAACCGGACACTGATCAGCTCCCTCTTCGTGACCGAGGGGCACGTAAGTAATCGGAAAGGCGAAGAATCCCGCAAACCCTATGGTTTCAATTTCCTGGTCGACTAACTCCAGGTTTCGGCGAAATACCTCAGACCGAACGTCGATACAGAATATTGCCTGCGCTTTGGTCTGCTCAGCTAACAGGGGTTTATCTGGCTGGGGCGTCTTAAATTTTTCAATTATTTCGCGCTGGGCAGCCTGATCAAATGCTTCCTGTAAGATCAATTTTTGTGCAAGTTGTTGGTTGATTTCAGACGACTTTGATGCCAACGACATCGATTTCTTGGCAGTTAACCATTTTACACGAAGCTTTGGGCTATCAAGAGATTGAAAGAGGCAAGCTTCCCAACAAAGCAGAACGATCAGAAACTCCATCAACTTGCCGTCTTTACCACCATGTAATTCACTGTCCCAATCCAACCTAGCCGCAAAAGCCGACCAACCGCCGATGCTCAGCAACAAACGGTGCAGATAAATGGGTAACACATTTTCATGTATCTCCAGAATTTGAAGCGCAGATTCCATCGCTTTGATTGGGTCGCCCGGCAATGATCTCGCTGCTTTTTTAAAGCCTTTCAGTCCCATAATTTCTGTGGTACTGTCCACTTCGGCCTCAAATTTCCATGCCGAATAAACGCCCAATTTCTTATCAGAGGCCACCCAACTTGCCTGCCCGTCATCAAAATAAGAAGCTGCCCAGGTTGAAATCCTTGAGGTAACAAACCGATTCCAATCTTTTCCCGTTACCTGTGTAGCCACGTCGGCCAAATTTGCTACTGTGGAGCCTACCTGGCTCTCTTCCTTGGAGCTTTCAAGAAATGCTATAAAATCGGCAACATTCGTTTTCTCTTTAGATTTTGACAAAGCCTTTTGAAGGTCAATTTTGGTGATTCGGCCTTCTTTGATCTTTTCAAGATAGAATGAGATAGGCAAAGTCATTTGAATGCCACCTACTTTTGCAAGGGTTTGCGCAGTGTTTTCAAATGTTTGATTTGCGTGGCCCAAATAAGGGTTCACGGCTACAAAGTTTTCCAGCGGCCAAACCGGAGCAATTTTTTTACAAGCCTGTCGTAAAACCTCCAGACCTGAAGTAGTGCCTATGTTCAAGGTATTCGTTTGGTTTTGGTATGTCATGTCTAGTGATGTCAGAATTTTCGGTGAAACTTCAATTGAATTAGGTGAGTTCTCTATACTCCGGTCAGCTCCTCTTCCTGCTTGTTAACAACACTTGATTTGCCCTCACCTCGACGAAAAGCACCCTGCGTTATCATATGAGAGGCTTCGGACGACGGGACCCGCAACGAGCTGATCATTCGGTCGAAAATGGCATTCGCATAGAAGCCGTTTCGAAAATGGATGGCGAATGAATAGTAAAAAGCGTTTTGAGAAAAATTCACAGATGCCATTTGAACCACAACTGCGATTGCAAATACTAGCAGTAATACTCCAGTGAGCGTCATCATACCAATTCCTGGGATAGCAAGCTCAGGAACCTGGTCCGAAAGCAGATAGTGCATGCCTGTTTCGAGAGTGAAGAAGGCGACTGTCACAAGTAAAGCAAGCAATATAGCATGAAGCATCAGAGACGGCTTTTTTCGCTCTTCGATGGCTGAAACAAATATTTTTGATAAACCCATGACAATCACTGCCCCAATCGCAAGCAGTGAAAAATCTTTCGCCGGATCCATTCCCCACAGCATGGCGAAGCCTGAATAAAGTGCCAATGCTATTGCCAACCCCAAGGCCATTTTCCAGGGGCTGCCGGAGCTACTGAGCTTAGCAATTTTCGACACTTTCAAAAGGTCAACGGCACTGCCTGAAGACAGAAACGAATGTGCCTTGTAGAATGAGTGTGCCACCAGGTGAAGCATGGCTGCCGGGTACACTCCCAGGCCACACACCATCAGGCTAAAGCCCATATGAGCAATGCTTGAGTAGCCAAGTGCCGTCTTCACTGAGGGTTGTGTTAAATAGGCCACTGAAGCAAAAAGTGCTGTAATACCCCCAACAGCGATCAAAACAAGAGGGGCTGTGGTACTAGCATCCATTACATAAGCCATTCTGACAATAAGGAAAGGTCCTGCGTTTAAAAGACCAGCATGCAATAAGGCGGAAACCGGCGTGGGTGTCTCCATAACCTCGATCAACCAACCGTGAGTTGGGAACTGAGCCGATTTGAGCATCGCAGCCATTGCTAAAAATAAAGCGACAACTTCTACACCTTCCCAGGCCATCCCTGGTGAACTTGCACTCTTGACATTGCTGAAAATGGCTTCGAGGTTCCCCGAACCAAACTGATTGTACAGTAAAACAAATGCGATGAGTAGGCAAACGTCAGCTAACCTCGCCACAATAAATTTCTTTTTTGCCGCAATTACAGCCCCAGCTCTATGGTTATAAAAAACCAGAAGACGATGCAAAGAGACGCTGGTCAACACCCAGGCAACAAATAGAAGGGCCAGGTTGCCAGCCAACACTAATAACTGTACCGAGGCAATAGTTGCAGCTAATCTGCCCAGAAAAGCTCCCTGGCGCTGATCTCCTTCCAGATAATTAATACTGAATTTGAAAATAATAAATCCCAATAGAGCTATCATGCCCACCATAAGGGCAGTCAGGGAATCAAGGCGCAGGCTAAAACCAAGATTGTACCAACCTATCAGATCAGTTTGAAACAAACCGTCGTTGTAAACAACATAAGCAGCCAAAACTGCGGCAATGATGCTAAATATTGTTGAGAAGGTTCCAATTTGCTTAGTTAAGGTAGGTTGAATCCCAGGTTGAAACCAAGATGCCAGGGCGGTCAACGTAAATAATGCAGGAGGTAAGAAAGCAAAAAAAACAAGCAGGTTGTTTAACATAGTTTATCTCGATTTGATTGTGTTTTTTTTAATTATTTTGAAATGAAGCAACTGACTGTAACAAAGCTCTTTTCTTCTGTCGGGAATTAGCTTTCCCTTTAGTGCCGGCATGTTGATGATCGTCTGATTGTGCTGCAAAGCTTGAAAAAGTATTTCATAAATTTTTATTTATATTTGCTATGCAGTACATAAACTTATTTTATGAATTACACAATCCATCAGCTTCAGATATTTCTTAAAGTGGTTCAAACGAAAAGTGTTACAAAGGCCTCGGAAGAGCTTTTTATGACACAACCTGCGATTTCTATACAATTGAGAAATCTCCAGGATCAATTTGATATACCACTTACAGAGGTGATTGGGCGGCAACTCTATGTTACCGATTTCGGAAAAGAGGTTGCCAAAATTGCAGAACGGGTAGTTCAGGAATTGGAGAATATCAACTATAAAACACAGGCTTTTCAAGGAATTCTTACTGGGAAACTGACTATTTCGGCAGCTTCAACAGGTAAGTACGTCATCCCCTATTTTCTATCTGGCTTTCTCGATGAGCACAGGGGCATAGACCTGGTGCTGGATGTTACCAATAAAAGTCGTGTAATTGAGAGTCTGAAAAACAATGAGACGGACTTTGCCCTGGTATCAACTATTCCTGAGCGGTTGGAAGTGGAGGGAGAGCTACTAATTGAAAATAAGCTTTACCTCATGGGAAATACCCCGGAAAGGAATGAAAGCAAACCCTTGATTTATAGAGAAGAAGGCTCTGCAACCCGCATGGCCATGGAACACTACTTTGAATCCCGGGAAGGAAAACAAAGAAAGCGAATGGAACTGACCTCTAACGAGGCCGTAAAGCAGGCTGTAATCGCGGGAATTGGGCTGTCCATCATGCCCCTGATTGGTATGAAAAATGAACTTGTAAATAAAGAAATCCATATTCTGCCGATGGCCGACCTTCCGATCGTTACAGAATGGCGCCTCATTTGGTTAAAGGGAAAAAAGCTTTCTCCTGTGAGTCAGGCTTTTTTAGACTACATCAGAATAAACAAGCAAAACATACTGGAGCACAACTTCAGTTGGTATTTAAAATACTGATAGCCCCTATCCTGCAGAACCAGCACCGGCGCGTCATTTGCTTGGTCACAAAATGTTGGAGATTAATTGCCTTTATAATAACACATGCTATTCAAATTTATTGGGTAACGCTAAGAGCTAACGTAGGGTCATCAATTCAACGAGTACCTTATCCCAACAAACGGCAGCATACTCATTCCTCGATAACGGCTATTGCCTTCTTGCATTTCCGTTTTTGTTTTGTATTCGGTCACCAAACTGGAAATTCCCGCCCTTATCATCCATTGCCTGTTGAAGTGGAAGCCAGTGAAAAACTCTGACTTAAGCATACCGATGTCATGAGCACCTGACAAAAGCAATGAGGCCCCTGCTGCTTTGAGTGAAGTTGTCGTATTCTCTCCACTGCTAACAAATTCGCCTTCATTGGGGCCACCGAAAGTCAACCCGATTACATCGATATTAAAGCCCAGTTCCAGCTTGCAAAATATAGTGGTGCTCGCCATAATAAAAAGTGAAGTATTGAATTGTCTTGGGCGGGAGATGCTGAGTGTATCTCTTTTTGCCTTATCATTCCAAAATTCGGGAGGCGCCGAGTAATAGTCTTTGCTGTTTGCAAAAAAGCCAGACGATCGAAGTCCTGCACCTACGTAGGACTTACCAGCAGCGCCTAAATAAAATTTTCTGCCCAAACTCAACCCGACCGACGCTTCCTTTCCCAGGCGGGATGAAGCAATATCGACAAAATACTTGCTCGGAGCCGTCTCGCTTTCATGAATATCCTGTGCCATTGCATTTCCGCCAGCTCCGAAAAACAATACAGCCAAAACAACAGCCTTCAATTTATCTCCACTTAAGCTTGCCCGGCCGGTCAATTTATTTGAAGAGCTTTCTTTCATCCCCATAAAAGCTCTTTTACCAGCATACCAGGTAGCAAACAACGTTGGTCCGGTAAACAAGCCCAACATAATCCCAGCCACTACCCATCCGCTCAACTGCAGGTATTCACCAAGCTCTATACGTGAAGCAGCTGGATCCATCACAATGTCTAACAATACAGGAAAAGCGGTAAATACCAATAGGAAAAGGTCTACGGGGAAGGCAAGTTTCCACCAGCCCGACATGTCATTCTTAAGTGCCCGCGTCATTAGGATAAAGCAAGCCAAAACAATCCCCCCAGACACCAGCGTAACAATGGGCCCTTTTGGAAGCGATATCCAACCAAAAGTATAGCCGGCATAGTTCGAGTCGAACAAGCCGCGAAACGGCGCCACAAGGTTGACCAGTAAATAAGGGAAATGCGCCAGCGCAAAAACAAGTGAAGTCCTATCGTATTTCTTTCGACTGATAAGAATTCCAAACCAAATCAAGTAAAAAGCCAAAAGCGGTAACGCTACATACATCCAATTCATGATAGTGAGATTTTAGTGAAACAATGACTCTGTAATCGGGTGCAATGCTCATGAAGTTGTCATAAGTAGTGGCTTTGTGGCCAACGAAAGGCTATTTGGGGTGAATGAATACCTTATCAACAGCTGGCTTGTAGGTTTTGGAAACCGGAATATGAATTTGCTGACCAGAAATATCGAGCACGATACGGTTGTTTGCCCGTTCGTAAGAAGAAAAATAGCCGGTATTAATTAAATAGGAACGGTGGACCCTCATGAACTGGTTATGGCCGTCCAACTGCTGCTCAATTGAAGTTAACGTGGCCCTTATAGACGCTTTCTCTAGTGCTTGCTTTGATAAAAAGATATCCGAATAGTTATCGTCAGCTTTTATGTAGGCGAGCTCACTGGCGTTGACCTTCACTACCTCCGCGCCAAGGCCTTCAAGCAACAGGTCGTAGGAAGAGGACGGCCCCTGGGCTAAAAGGCTGTGGTAATACCTATACCTGGCGTAAAGCAAAAAAGGCAAATAGGCGAGACCTACAAGCAGGAACATGGCCATCCATAGTTCAAAATACTCGGCCAGATCAACACATTCCCAATCGCAAAGTAGTCCCCTGGCAAGAAAAAGTAAATGAATAATTCCAATCACCTTTAGAAACCAAACGATCAAATCAAGCTTGATGTCTTTATCAATTCTAATCCCGACTAATCGGATTGCCACAAAGTCAGTAATATAAACCAGCAAACACCAGGTGACCCCAACAGGAAGCAGGACCAGACCTATGACAAGCTCAGATGAATCGGTAATATTGATACCAAACGGCTTGGCCAGGGCCAGAAAAAGCCACATGAACGCTCCAGAACCGAGAACAAACAGTGCTTTTTGCCCTTGCTTATGGTAGAGCCAATGAAAGTATTGATGGTTGGCGATCACGGCATACAAGATAATGAGAAGCTAGCGATCTTACTAAAAGCCAAACTTATGGAATGGCAGAAAAATGGTCATCCTATTCCAGATGCTGCCTTCCACATCGGGTATGTAACAAGATTCTAGGTAGTCTTACTTGCCGCACGGCATGAGGCCGATTGCCAATGCCAGAGGTTTCAAACATTCCGTGGAACCACTGTTAAACTCATAGGCTACTTCTGTTAGACTACCTTTTTTACTCTTGATGACCGTAAATAATACGTGTATTTGGATATAGTTCCTTAAACCGTATTAGTTGATCTAAACTGTTAATTGCTTTTTGTTCGTCGTCAACCCAACCAGGTTCAATGCCATTTTGAAAACCATACTTCGTATGAGATGCATCGCCGGTCAATAAAATAAGGCCACTGACAGAATTAATCACATAAGAGGTGTGTCCGGTGGAATGACCTGGTGTAGATACTGCAAAAAGGGATTGATCTCCAAAAATATCCAATAGCTTATCGAACGGACCGCCAGGTTGTGATGCCGACCAATCCATTTCTATGAGTGTGTCACTTGCACTAAGGTGATTGGAATGATAAAGTAGTGGGTAGTGGATATGCTCCTCCCCTTGGCCTATGTATTTTGGTATGGTATTGTCTATTTCTGGTAAACCGGCTGTGTGATCACCATGAAGGTGAGTAAGGAAAATACCGGCTATCTTTTTATTTTCTCTTCGTAATTGTGAGGCAATGTTCTGCCCAGGCTGCTGCCTGGATTCCTTTATATAGTTTCCTGCAAGCAGCCCACGAATATTACCGGATTCCTGAAATGTACTATCCAAACCGGTGTCTATCAGAAACCAGCCATTGTCACGATGATGGAAGAGAAATGCAAACACATCGACCCACAAGTATTCTTCCAGCCCGTGGTGACTGGGTAGTTTTTTAGTATTAAGCATTCCATCCAGCGGAACCTTCACAGAACCGGTATTCAAAATTTTAAATGAATCAATTTTGGAATCCTCAAGACTACCCCAATCAATACCGTGAGACTGCGAAGGTTGATTGAATTTAATACGTGTAGGTTCATGTGTCCTGCACGAAGAAGCAAGACTTACTATGATGACGAATGCGACTGTTAACTTCATATGTATCCTTTTTAGAATACAAATGAGCCACTATTCGTAAAAGGAAACTTGTACGAATTTGCTATTCTTTAAAATGGTAGACGGGGAAACTCCCATCATTTTCACAAAGGTTTTTGTCATGTGCGCCTGGTCAAAAAAACCAGCACTATAGGCAGCTTCTGTCAGCGATTGCCCTTCCATTACAGCCAAAAACGCTACTTTTAATCGGAGCCATAAAATGTAATTCCTGATAGGCAATCCGACAGTATCTTTAAATAGATGCAACAGCCGACTCTCACTTAAATGAGCTACCTCAGCCAATCCACTGGTAGTGATTTCGCTATGAATTTCTTCTTTGATATTACTTAACACTCTCGCAATCCTTGTATCTCTTTCCGATTTAGAAGCGGTTGGTTTGAAATTAAAATAGTTAAAAACATAGTTGATCAAATCTTCCCATCTTCTGTTTTCAATATAATCCGAAAGTAGGCCAAGGCTTAAAGCTGGTATTTTGTCCGAAGGATACTCTACTATTTTGTGTGTAGATAAAAAGTTGCCAAGCACCCATTCGCCCAGCGCAGATTCTGGGTCGATGTCGATACTTATGATTTCAATATGTTGCGCATCGCATTCGTGAACCAGGTTGGGACTGATTAAGAGCCCTCTCTTTTCTTCCCATTCTCCTTTCGCATTTTTAGACTTAAACGGCTGCGATGTAGAGATCACAAATTGTATGCTTGGGTGGCCATGCGTGCGTACCGGAACAGCATTGGTTCCGAGGAAAAAAGAAAAACTATTATGTATTATTAGTTGATTCATCAATTATGAGTCAAAAGACAAGCGAACAATTTTGCAAGAAGGAGGCATAGCCTCCTATTCGATAGTACGCTGCATGTTTCTTCCATCCTGTCGATTGGAATCTGTTTAGGTATCACGCAATATCTTGTCCATCTTCTTTCCTTTTGCTAACTCGTCCACCAGCTTGTCCAAATACCGCACTTGCCTGGTCAAGGGAGTTTCAATCTCCTCTATCCTATACCCACAAATCACTCCTTTTATCTAGTTAGCATTTGGGTTCAATTTGGCTTTCTTGAAGAATGTTTCAAAGCTGGATTTTTCATCAATGAGTGCTTGCAACTTTTTATCATCAAAGCCGGTCAACCATTTGATTACTTGATGTAATTCTTCTGTCGTCCTGCCTTTACTTTCAACTTTGGCGATGTAATGCGGATATACTGAAGCAAAAGTCAGTTTTGCTATTTTTTCATCGTGCTTTGCTGTTGTCGTCATTGCCAATATTTAAAGATTTTGTGCTGATTTTAATTTAATACTCTTCTTTATCAAAGCTTTGGGAAGCGGTTTGATATGGATAAAATGCAAACTGTCTTTTGTGCCTTTGGTTCTGAAATTAGAAATCTCGTACTCAATTTCAGTCAATCTATAAACTGCACAAAACCATAATGCTTTTGTAGGCAGCAAAACTGAATTTTTAGCGCTTCAACGACAGGAGAGGAAATTGAAAAAAGAAAGGTCGGTAAAGCAGTCTCTTCAAAATACAAAAGCCTTATTAAAAAGTTGACGAGCAAATTACCCAAAAATTAAAAAGTAGCAGCCATGGGTCAATAGCATGCAGACCATGGCCAGTAGGTAAGGTTGAAAATTCTTCCGATTCAATTTGTCGTAAAAAATCAATCCGATCAACACCAAGTAAATAACAGAATAGGATACATGAACACCACTCAGTGCACTAATCCATGTATAGACAATACGACCAACCGTTGGGAAAATAAAAACCAGTGCCGACGCAATCATATACCTCATATGCAATGAACTGTCTCGTCGATGATAAATAGCCAGTCCGTAAAATATCAGCAGCAACACCGTATCTCTCACAGGAAAAAACAAACCAAGACTGTTTCCCGCATGCAAATTCTTGACCACCTGCGGAATGAACGATACGACCAACAAAGGGAATATGACATAGGAGGCCTTGCCTAATTTTCGGTGAAATGAAGGGTTCCTGTATTGAATCAAAAAAGGCTGGATAATCAGCAACAGAATCCAAATAGTGGCGATAAATGCATGAAAGTGTATGTAAAAGTCGGTCTGCTCATTAAACTCTGGAGCCAGGCCAAAGTAGGTCTCATAAAACCCGAGTAGGGTGAGGGGGATCAGCGTAAGCAGGAAGTAACCCAACAATCTATATTTCTTTTCCATCAGGCTGCGATAAATAAGTGAATACTATCATTCGTAAGTCAGACAAAAAATGAGTGTCCCCACTGAAAAACAATCTGGTAACTAATGAAACTAGCCTTTTTTCAACGAATTCAAAAACCATGGGCTTATAGCAAAGGAAACAATTTGAAAATCGGTCTGTAATCCTAATCTTGAAAAATCTTCACTTTTCGGGAAGCGCCTCTTAGCACGAGAAATGACCCTACAGCCACCAGCCCGTAAATCATGACCTGCCCCCATTCCTTAAAAATCAAACTGCCTACAAGAAAAAGGACCGAATAGGCCATTACGATAGCGCTCAACCAACAAAGTGTTAGCAGCAAGAGCTTTACTCTGTTCCAGTCTTTCCGAAAGGGGCGCCAGTTGCCATCAGGCTCTATCTTGTCGTAAAATGATTGCAGTTTTTCAATACTGGTACGAGGCGCCAGAAAAGTAGCCATTAGCCAGGCAATCGTAGTAACACCCACAGTGAAGAAAAAGCTAGTGGGGTCTTCACTAATACCTTTTCCCCAAACCGGGTCATATTGCACTAACACAAACTTCGAAAGCCCGTAGGCAAGAAAAGGCACTACCGTAGCTACTATCTCACTCCAGGCACTGATGCGCCACCAATACCACCTGAGAATCATCACCAAACCTAGTCCTGCCCCACATTCAATAATAAAGGCCCACACACCCGAAATACTGGTAATATAACTAGTGACCCAAAGCGAAATGGCCATCAAACCCACCGTTCCCAGCCTCGACGCATTCACTAAGTTCTTATCACTGGCCTTTGGCTTCATAAAGCGCTTGTAAAAATCATTGACCAGGTAACCGGCCGCCAGGTTGAGTTGGGTAGAAATAGTGCTCATATAGGCAGCAAAAAAAGCCACCAACACTAACCCTCGTAAGCCAGAAGGCAAGTAGTCTTTCATGGCCATCACATACCCCAGCCGGCTTTCGTCGGCACCAAGGTCGGGATAAAGAACAACAGCGCTCAATGCCACTATAATCCACGGCCAGGGGCGAAGGCAGTAATGCGCAATCTGGAAGAACAGGGTCGAGTACACCGCATCTTTCTCCGTTCGGGTACTCATCATGCGCTGGGCAATATAACCGCCGCCACCTGGCTCAGCACCAGGGTACCAGCTGGCCCACCATTGCACGCCGATAAACGCAAAAAAGCTTCCCAAGCCAAGTGCTAGCAACGAACCATTTCCCCCTCCGCCTATCGTTGGAAAGAAGTCTAGCGACCCTACTGGTAAATTAGCTTTCAGCTGATCGATCCCACCTATTTCGTCGGAATAAAGCACCAGCACTGCCAGCACAATGCTTCCCACCATGGCGATCACAAACTGCACTACATCGGTAAAAGCTACTCCTAGCAAGCCCGACATGCCCGAATACACCACTACCAAAAGCATGGCGGCGCCTACATACCAAATCAACAGACCCTCGGGAATATCAAAAAAAACCTGAAGCAATGACATCAGGGCTAGGTTCACCCAGCCAATGATGAGCACATTCATGAAGATACCGAAATAAATAGCCCTGAAACCTCTAAGGAAGGATGCTGCCTTCCCTGAATAGCGCAGTTCAATCAGTTCGATATCCGTAAGCACGCCGGCCCTTCGCCAATAACGAGCAAAAAAGAATGTCGTAAGCATACCACCTGCCAGCATATTCCACCAAAGCCAGTTGCCGGCAATACCATTTTGGGCAACTAGCTCGGTGACAGCCAAAGGCGTGTCTGCGGCAAAGGTGGTAGCCACCATCGACAACCCTGCGATGTACCAGGGGAGATTACGGCCACCAAGAAAAAAATGGGTGATATCCTCCCCTGCCTGCTTACGGAACCGAAGCCCTATAAATAGGGTCAGTACCAAAAAGCTGAAAATAATGGCGTAATCGAGTGTCGAGAGTTGCATAAAGTCGGCTAATTACGTCGGGGCTTCAAAATTCATCGTTGGCTACACCGCAAAACGCCAGAAACATTTAGTCATTGCGAGCGATGATTCTTTTGCCTATCGATCGGTCGTAATACAAAAAGAGCGTGGTAATCTGTCTGATGTAATTGCTAGATATCAGGCAGATTGCCACGGGCACATAATTAGTTTTTTGTTACCAACATCATGATATAGCCCTCGCAATTTCCAATATAGGAAATAGGCATTTGACTCTACTTATTGACCACTTCACCTTCGGCTTCCACAGCTGAGCGCCATGGGTAGCTTTGGTTGGTCCGGTTCACATCAGCCATCCGCTGAGTTGGGTCAATTTCCATATATTTTATGTCCATTGGCTTCTTTGGGATACTGAACGTATAATAGGGGTGTGTCCATGGCCAGTCCGACAGGATGGTTCTAGGGATGCTAGGATCATCGTGCTGCTTTGTTCCCCGCATCAAATCAAGTGGTATGTAAAACAACTCCCTGCTACCGTCGGTATATTCAACATAAACCTCGATAGGCATGGGCATCTTCTCCACTCTTTCGAGGGTAATCTTGGTTGTTTCCCCCTCCTCTTCCACTGATTTTATACCATAATCGATGGTTTTCGTTGAGTTGACAAAATACTCGTAATACCAATCTAACTCAATACCTGAATTCTTTTCCTGGATCCTGATATAATCGTTCATGTTGGGATGCTTCATTTTCCAGGTATCAAAATAGCGGCGCAGGCCTTTCATGAACGTATCGTGCCCCACAATATAGCTTAACTGATGCTGCGAAACCGCCCCTTTGGAATAGGCAGCAGAACCGTAGGCTCTATTGGTATTGTAGTGATCAGAATGAGTCGACATGGGTTCTTCCAGTCCGCTTGCCGCTAGCGAAAAATAAGACCGGTACGAACCTTCCAGTGGATTGATGTAATTTCCTCCATTAGGTCCATCAAACAGGTAGTGGCTAGTGATTTGTGTGGCATAGTCAGTAAAGCCTTCGTCCATCCAGGGATAAAGCGACTCATTAGTGCCAAGCACGCCCTGGTACCAGCTATGCAAAGCTTCGTGCACGGTGACGCCCACCAGGCTGCGAAGCGATCGGTGACCGGTGATCAATGTCGACATAGGATATTCCATCCCTCCGTCACCTCCTTGTACGACCGCAAACTTGTCGTAAGGATAGACACCAAAATTCTTATTTAGAAAATCGAAAGCCTTTACCGCCAATACTTGAAGTTCCTTCCAACGATCCACAAGGGTATCGCCCTGATAGAAAAAATGCAGAGCCGGGCCACCCGGTACCTGAGCGATATCATGGATATAGTCCGGATCAGCTGCCCACATAAAATCATGCACATTTTGTGCCTTGAACTGCCAGGTAAGCTTGCTTCCCTTTGGCCTTTTAATGTTAACTCCTGGCTTGGCGTAGCCCTTCCCTACTTGTTCCGGATTTTGCAAATAACCAGAACCTCCAATCATATAAGCTGAATCGATGGTTATATTAACACTGAAATCTCCCCATGGAGCATAGAACTCTCTGCCTACATAGGGGTCGGCATGCCATCCCTCATAATCGTATTCAGCCATTTTTGGATACCACTGTGCCATCGAATATTCGATTCCCTCTTTATTGTTCCATCCGCTCCTGCGAATCTGTAAAGGTACCTGTGCTTCAAAATCCATATCAAAAGTAACTTTTGACTTAGGTAAAATGGGTTTGGCAAGGTTAACTTCGAGCACCGTGCCTTCTACCACATAGGTAATTACCTTACCATCCTGCTTCAGGCTATTGATCTTTTGGTAGCCTATCTCGCTGTCTTTCAGGTAGTAGATCCTGTCCATCACCCGACGATCCGGATCAGCAATGGTTCTCGACCTCACGTCCATCATACTCCCTGGTTGAAATGCATTGAAGTAAAGATGATAATACACTTTGGTAAGCGTGTCCGGGGAATTATTATAGTAAACAAGCTTCTGCTTGCCTTTGAATTGATGCACCGAAACATCCATATCGATATCCATGGTATATTCCACACGCTGCTGCCATCGGTCGGGTTGGGCGCTTACACTAAATGCCAACAGGATAAAGAAAATAGTTAGTTTTAAGTTGATAGGGCGTATCATATGAATAGTAAAATATTATTTGCCTAAAGTAATAAGTTTACAAGCAAACAGGAACATCAATTTATGGAGACGGTTGAATGTGTTATCAGTGGTTTGAAACTATTGGCCAATGAAGCAGTAAAGAAAAGTGTCGAACGGTTTGGCATCCCTTCAGAAAAAGTACTGGGCATAAAAATGCCAGAACTACGACAACTCGCCCGCTCGATTAAAAGAAACCATCCTCTCGCCCTACAGCTTTGGGAATCCGACATCCACGAAGCACGGTTGTTGGCCGGCATGATCGCCGATCCAAAATTGATGACAAACGGCGAAGCAAATAACTGGGTAGCCGCCATTTACTCCTGGGACGTATGCGATCAATGTTGTGGTAATTTATTGATTTACACGCCCTTTTGGAAAAGCAAAGTCACTGAATGGATTCGGTCGTCCCACGAGTTTACCAGGCGAGCAGGGATCGTTTTGATTGCGGAAGCTACCATGCACCAGAAAAATAATGTGACCGATGAGGAGTTAATAGCCATGCTGCAAGAGGCAATTTCCATCGCTGACGATCCTCGAAATTTTGTGAAAAAAGCTGTGAGTTGGGCGATGCGGCAGGTCGGCAAAAAAAGACCACATCTGGCTAATCAAGTGATTGCCGTGGCACAAGAACTACATGCCAGCGGGGACAAAACAAAGAAGTGGATCGCCAGCGATGTGATCCGTGAATTGGAGAAGAGGAGGTAAAGTGGGGATTTCAAGGTGGTTGTTCAACTGTTTATGAAGCACTGACCAAAAAATAATTCCCACCGTCTTTGCGAAGGCGTTTGGTAGCCGGAGCAGGACAAACAACTGCGGCAATCTGCTGTTAATGAAACGTATCCCAATGAACAGATTACCACAGTCGCACGGTAATCGTCAAACTAGAAAAACAATCATTTGTTCCTTTACGCCAGAGGTCAGACAGGCTGCAATAACGTTACACCTATCCAAAAATCTCCAGCAGCTTTGCCTCCAGTGAAGGTCCCCGTAAGTTTTTCGCTATGATCTTCCCATCAGGGCCAATGAGATAAGTAGCAGGAATGGCGTTGATCTGGTACGTAGCTGCAGCCTCCGAATTGAAATACTTAAGGTCCGAAACATGCTTCCAGGTGAGGCCATCATCTTCTATTGCCTTTAGCCAGGCCTCTCTGGTTCTATCGAGCGACACTCCCAGAATTTCAAAACCTTTGTCTTTGTACTTATTATAGGAAGCAAGCACGTTAGGATTCTCCTGACGGCATGGCTTGCACCAAGCTGCCCAAAAGTCGACCAGTACGTATTTACCTCGCAGCGATGATAATGTCAGTTGTTCTCCTCCCGGGCTCGGAAGGGATATCTCAGGAGCCATTGCACCAACAGCCAGTGCCCTCATGTTATCCACCCGTGCGACCAATTCTTTAGTAAAACGTGAATCAGGTAATCCTGTCTGAAACCTGGTTGCCAGGCTATCGAAAAACGGGAATTGCGCCTCCTCATCCAGGTAGTTCAGTGCAAAAATAGCAGACACAGAATTATCCATCGACCATATCAGCTTCTTCATATCGTTGCTGAATCTCGCTTCGATATCCACATATTGCTGCTGAACTTTTGTGGCAGTCTCAATATCGCCCGACATCATTGCCTGGCTGTAGTCATTGTTCAGTAGTTGTACGTCCGACTGAAACTTGGCATTCATTTTACCTGCGGCTTCAAACAACTCTGTGTCGATTGAGCCTGTAACTGTCACTGGCGCTTGTGGAGAATATGCCTCTGCTTCAACATATACATCGGAATCGTTCAGAACAAGAGGCACCACCTGCTTGCCATAAAAATTAATCCGCAAGAAAGATGGTTCAGTAAGCTGAACATAAGTTTCAAACGTGCTATCAGCAGCCAGGACAAGCGTATCAATCACATTAATTCCTTCCAGCCCCAACATCTCGAGCTGGATGATCCCAGTTTCCTGGGGGAATTTCACCTTTCCGGCAATTTTTAACCCTTCCTGCGATGGCTTTTCGCTACACGACACCAAAAGCACTGTTCCAATAAAAAAAAGTAAAAGCTGTCTCATTTTTTCCAATTTTTTCTTCAACAAAAGCATTACGCTAATGATTCAACCAGCAATTGATTGGCGAGCTTAGGATCAGCTTTGCCTTTGGTCTTTTTCATTACTTCGCCCATAAACATACCCAAAAGACCCTTTTTACCGTTCCGGTACATTTGAACCTTGTCTGCATTTTGGGCTATTACCTCTTCTATGATAGGCAACAGCACGTCACTGTCCGACTCTTGAACCAGGTTCATGTCATGAGCAATATCATGGGGCGCCTTACCAGTTTTCAATGCTTCCGGAAAAATATTCTGGCAGCACACTGTATAACTCACCGTTCCCTTTTCCACAAGGTTTACCAGGTCGGCCAGCATCACACCTGTCAGCTTAAGTTTGGCAAGCGAAATCCCGTTTTCCTTAGAATAACTCTTTATCGGTCCCATCAGCCAGTTGCTTACCTGCTTGTAACACTTGGTGTGGGCTATAGTGTCTTCAAATAGATGAGCAAAGTCTCGCTTTTCAGTAAGCACCAGCGCGTCGTAGGCTGGAAGGCTATACTTTTGAGTAAAGTCATCGAAATATTGGCGGGGGAGCTTAGCCATTTTGTTACGAATGCCCTCAAGCATCGCATCGTCAACTACAAAAGGTGCCAAATCGGGCTCAGGGAAGTAGCGGTAATCATTGAGCTCCTCCTTCATCCGCATACCATAAGTCTGATTCTTTTCGGGGTCAAATAGTCTCGTTTCGGAAATAATCGGTTGGCCTTGTAAAGTCAGGTTGGTTTGCCTTTCTATCTCTACTTCTATGGCCTTTTGCACGTAACGAATACTGTTCAGATTTTTTACCTCCACTTTATTGCCTAGTGTGGTCACTCCTTTTTTACGTATCGACACGTTGGCATCACAGCGCAATGAGCCTTCTTCCATATGCCCATCAGAGATGCCCAGAAAACGTACCATCTTCCTGATTTCAGTCAAAAACAATCCGGCATCCTGAGACGAGGTGATCATAGGATCAGTGACAATCTCAATCAATGGCACTCCGGCTCTGTTGTAATCTACTGCTGATATGTCCTTGCCATCTACATGCATGAGTTTTCCGGCATCTTCCTCCATGTGAATCTTGTGGAGTACGATCTTTCTGGGTGTCTCAGTATCGAAAGCAATCTCTACATATCCTCCCTTACAAACCGGAGTCTTGTCTTGAGTTACCTGGTAGCCTTTCGGAAGGTCTGGGTAGAAATAGTTTTTCCTGTCAAAGAAATTGTAACGAGTAATCTCACTGTGGCAGGCGAGTCCCATTTCGATCGCATATTCCAGTGCCTTTTTGTTGAGCTTCGGCATACTGCCTGGATGCCCCAGGCTAATGACGTGGATATGCTGATTAGGCTCTGAGCCAAACTTATTAGCATCTGGTGAAAACACCTTGCTCTTAGTAAGCAACTGTACATGCACTTCCAGTCCAATAACGGCCTCAAAGCTATTCTTGTCCTTCAATTCACTCATTCGATGCACTTCGGTTAAGCGATAGAGCTCAAATTGAGCGCTTTTGCCAGTAAATCATTTGCTTTATCCACCACTTTGGGCAATCCGTTAATGTCTTTTCCTCCTGCAGTAGCAAAAAACGGCTGACCGCCTCCACCACCTTGTATTTCCCGAGCCAGGTCTCTAACAATCAACCCGGCATTTAATCCAAATTTTTCAACAAGCGAATCATCAAACATGACGGCCACCTGTGGCTTGCCATCAATATTTGCAGCTAGCACCATCGCCAATGAATTCAGCTCATTTCTGAGCTCATAGGCTATTTTTTTAAGGCTATCAGCATCTGGCAGCTTCACCTCAGCCACCAAAAGGCAAATGCCATCGATGCCTTTTACTGCCTTCAAAAGGTCCATCTTCACACTGTGCGAATCCTTGACACGGTATGCATCCAGCTCCCTGGTCATCGCCTGTTTCTCCTCCAAAAGCTGAGAAACAGCTTTTGCCAAATCCTTGGGATTCTTCAAAAGCTCCTTCATTTCACTAAGCAGCAGGTTTTGCTCATTGATCAGCAACTCCGCTTTATCGGCAGTTACAGCCTCAATACGCCTCACGCCAGCTGCTACACTACTTTCCGATACTATCTTAAGAAAACCGATTTGCCCAGTAGCCTGTACATGCGTGCCGCCACACAATTCTACGGAATACTTAGGATCAAATGTAATCACCCGCACAAACTCACCGTACTTCTCGCCAAACAAGGCCATAGCTCCCAATTGTTTGGCCTGAGCAATAGGAACGTTGCGTTTTTCGTTCAACTCAATGTTCTCCCTAATTTTCTTATTGGTAATCGCCTCCACTTCCCTGATTTCCTCATCAGTCATTTTAGCAAAGTGAGAAAAATCGAAGCGAAGCACATCCGGAGATACAAGAGATCCCTTTTGCTGCACATGGTTGCCCAGCACTTGTCTCAATGCTGCATGTAACAAGTGCGTAGCACTATGGTTATTTTCTGTTAGTCTTCTGCTGTAGCTATCAACCTTTGCTTCGAGAGCTTGCGTTGGGTCCTTAGGTAACTCAGATACAAAATGAATAATCAGGTCATTCTCTTTTTTTGTGTCTAACACCTTAATCTTCTGGTCACCAGCAATCAACAAGCCCTTATCCCCTACCTGACCACCGCTTTCAGCATAAAAAGGAGTGCTATCGAGAACAAGCTGATAAAGTTTACCTCCTTTTTCCTCAACCTCTCTATATTTAACCACCTGAGCAGTGGCTTCCAGGTTGTCGTAGCCTATAAAACCAATGGCTTCTTCCTGCTTTATTTCTACCCAGTCGCCTGTCGATACCTTGGTGGCCTTTTTAGACCTGTCCTTCTGCAGTTTCATTTCAGCCTTAAAGCCTTCTTCATCAACAGTCAATCCATTTTCTCTGGCAATAAGCGCTGTTAAATCGAGTGGAAACCCATAAGTATCGTACAATTCAAAAGCGATCGCACCACTAATTTCAGCGCCGCTGAGTGATTGTTTGATAACATCAATTCGCTTCAAACCTTTTTCAAGTGTGCGCAGAAACGATGACTCTTCTTCAAGTACTACTTTTGCTACGAAATCTTTTTGTCCCGCCAACTCAGGAAATACGTCTGCAAACTGATCGGATAACACCGGAACCAACGAGTGCAGGAATGGCTCATCAAATTTCAAGAACGTATAACCATATCGAACCGCACGTCTCAATATCCTTCTGATCACATAGCCTGCTTTTACGTTGGACGGCAATTGACCATCAGCAATAGCAAACGAAATCGCTCTGATATGATCAGATATCACCCTCATAGCAATATCCGTCTTCTCATCGTCTCCATATCCAACGCCTGCTTTCTCAGAAAGAACAGCAATCAAAGGCTGAAAAACGTCGGTATCGTAGTTTGATTTTTTGCCCTGCAGTGCCATCACCAGGCGCTCAAAGCCCATTCCGGTGTCCACGTGTTTCGCTGGTAGTGATTTTAGACTTCCATCAGAAATACGGTTGTATTGAATGAATACAAGATTCCAAATTTCAACCACCTGAGGATGACCCATGTTGACCATCTCTCTGCCTGGCACTTTGGCAATCTCGCCCTCGTCTCTTAAATCAATATGTAATTCGGAGCACGGACCACAGGGGCCTGTATCTCCCATCTCCCAAAAATTATCTTTTTTGGAGCCATCAAGTACACGGTCCTCTGGCAAATGGGTTCTCCACAGGTCATAAGCTTCATTGTCCTTGTCAAGACTTTCAGCATCATCACCGCCAAACACGGTGGCATATAACCTGTCTTTTGGCAACTGATAAACTTCCGTTAGCAATTCCCAGGCCCAGTTGATAGCGTCTTTCTTGAAATAATCTCCAAACGACCAATTACCAAGCATTTCGAACATGGTATGGTGGTAGGTATCCAACCCAACCTCTTCCAGGTCGTTGTGCTTTCCAGAAACGCGAAGACATTTCTGTGTATCGGCAATTCTTTTCGCCTGCGCCTCTTTGTTCCCCAGGAAGTAATCTTTAAACTGGTTCATACCCGCATTGGTAAACATCAATGTGGGGTCATTTTGAACCACCATGGGTGCTGATGGGACTATTTTGTGTCCTTTGCTTTCAAAAAACTCAAGAAACTTCCTTCTTATTTCTGCTGCTTCCATTTATCAAACTTTGACCAGACCGCAAAAGTGACTCTTTACAATGATTGATTAATCACTTTTCGGTCCTCATTTTCCACAAATCATCAAGGGGGTTCATGCCGTTACCAATCAACCAGAAATTGGGCTATATCCAGAATATATTTAAAAATCCGTATATTGCGCCCGAAATTATAACGCAATTGAGATTTTACCGTTAAAGCGATGAGATTCGCTTATTTAAAAGCAAAGTTATAATAAAAGAAACACTGTCAACCTATGGCTAGGATAAAATATTACTACGACACCGAGACATGCAAGTATGAGCGTGTGAAGGTCAGTTCCTGGGATATTTTTCTCAACTCTCTTGGCTTTTTAACTGTATCTCTCATTCTGGCCCTTGCCATTTTGTTAGGGTACAACACCTACTTTGATTCCCCAAAAGAGGCGCTTTTAAAGAAGGAAAATGAGGAATTAAGCATGTACTATGATCTCCTCAGAAAAGACATGAACGAGACGCAAGACATGCTTGCATCACTACAAAACAGGGATGACCAAATCTACCGGGTTATTTTTGAAGCTGAGCCTATTCCATCATCAATCAGAGAGGCTGGCGTTGGAGGATCAGAACGTTACAAAGAAATGATCGAATCAGATCTTGAAAGAGAAGAATTGATTGTTGAGTCCTTCAAGAAAATCGACAAGCTGAATAAGCAGATGTACATTCAAACCAAGTCGTTTGATGAGATCATGAAATTGGCTAAAAACAAGGAAGATTTGTGGGCAGCTACGCCTGCTATTCAACCAGTGTCAAACAAAGAGCTAAAGCGTCTTGCTTCTGGATACGGATACAGGATTGATCCAATGCTGAAAATATCGAAAATGCATGCAGGAATTGACTTCTCTGCGGAAAGAGGCACGCCTATTTATGTAACTGGAGATGGCGTAGTTAAATCCGTTAGATACGATTTGGGTGGATACGGAAAGTATGTAGTAGTTGACCATGGATTTGGATACGAAACACTTTATGGTCATATGGATTCACAAAACGTGAAAGTTGGCCAGAAAGTAAAAAGAGGTGAAACCATTGGCTTTGTAGGCAGCACTGGAAAGTCTACTGCGCCACACGTACACTACGAGGTACATGTAAATGGCAAAGCAACTGATCCAGTTCACTACTTCTTTAAGGATTTGACTCCGGAAGAATACGAAGAAATACTAAAACTATCCTCTGTTGAAAATCAATCACTTGGATAAAAAGAGTTCAATCTGAGCATGAAGGCAGTCATTCACATGGCTGCCTTTTTTTGTGTCTATAAATTGTGGATAAAATTCCGGCATTTCGAAAAGCCCCTTCCCTCGTATCCTCTATTTTTGTAACACACCTTCCAAACCATGCTCAAACAATCAGGGGTTTTATTACTATTATCATTGGCTGCCTTTTCTTGCAAAACAAGCAAAGTAGCTACCTCGACAGACAGCACCCCTGTTCAAGTAAGCGCCGATACAATACCTTCAGCAATACAAAAGCCTGTCTATGTAACCATGGATGGTGATACACTTGACGCCTTGGGCGAAGAGGTCTCGTTGGAAGTTTTCAACGTGATGCCTGACACGCTGTCTGTGATTGGCGTAGGCGATATGATGCTTGGCACCAAGTTTCCGGGAGAAGAGTATCTCCCACCCGCAGATGGCAGCATGTTGCTAAGCGATGTTGCTCATATACTGAAAGATGCTGATATCACCTTCGGCAACTATGAAGGGGTCATCCTGGACGAAGAAGGAACGCCCAAAGAATGTAAAAACCCAAAGCTCTGCTACCTCTTCAAAACGCCAGAACACTATGCCATTCACCTGAAAGACGCAGGTTTTGATGTGATAAGCCTGGCCAATAACCATGCTGGCGACTTTGGTGAGGAAGGACGAAAAAGTTCGATTGACGTGCTAACAGGGCTTGGAATTGCCGTTGCTGGAACACAATCGATTCCCTACACCATTTTTGAAGCAAAGAAGATCAAAATTGGCTTTGCTGCCTTTGCGCCCAATGCTGGCACGATCAGCCTTCACGACTATGACCGAGCCAAGGAGATTGTCCAGCACCTGGATTCTGTTTGTCAGGTAGTAATTGTTTCTTTTCATGGAGGAGGTGAGGGGGCCGACTTTCAACATGTTACGCGAAAACAAGAGTCTTTTGTTGGCGAGAACAGAGGCAATGTGTACGAATTTGCCAGACTGGTCATCGACGCTGGTGCCGATATAGTATTTGGTCATGGACCACATGTTACCAGGGCTGTGGACCTTTATAAAAACAAATTTATTGCCTACAGCATGGGCAATTTTTGCACCTATCGCAGGTTTAACCTTAAGGGCCCTAATGGAATTGCGCCTATCGTGAAACTTTGGGTAAACGCTGAGGGAAACTTCCTGAAGGGGCAAATTTACTCTACTCATCAGCTTGGTTCGGGCGGCCCGGTGATCGATGATAGCAATAAAGTACTACATAAAATTAAAGAATTAACCTTGCAGGATTTTCCTGAGACAGCATTAGAAATTTTAGATGATGGTTTGATTACTTTTAAAATCAATAATTAACGTGCCATACAAAGAAAAAGAGATCGAGAAAAAATACTACACCATCGGTGAAGTCGCCGAAATGATGGATGTAGCCACGTCACTTATCCGATTCTGGGAAACTGAATTTGATATCATCAAACCGAAAAAGAACAGAAAAGGGAACAGACAGTTCACCAAAGAAGACCTTGAAAACGTTAAACTTATCTACCATTTAGTAAAGGAAAAGGGCTACACTTTGCAGGGAGCACGTGATTTTTTGAAAACCAATGCAAAAAAAGCCAAGGATACACTAGAAATGATTGACGGATTAAAGAATGTCAGGTCTTTCCTCGTTAAATTGAGAGGCGAGTTAGAACATAAAGATTGACAGAGGAAAAGTTATATCAATTAGCCCTTCAGCTGGTGCCAGGAGTTGGCCCAAGAATGGCCCGCATCCTGATCAGCCATCTGGGTTCTGCATCATCTGTTTTCCGCACACCCAAAGGAAAACTAAAAAGAATAAATGGCATTGGAGAAAAAACTGCTGATAGCCTCGTTCAGGCTGACCTGCTAAAGAAGGCCGAAAAAGTACTGAACGATTGCACTAACAAAAACACAGAAGCCATTTTCTTTACAGACGAGGCTTATCCAGAGAGACTCAGGCACATTTACGACGCTCCGCTAATTGTCTTTCAAAAAGGCAAAGGGGCCATTCACTCTCAAAAATCGGTGGCAATTGTTGGCACGCGAAGTGCGACAGATTATGGCAGACAAGTTACAAGGGAAATCGTGCAATCGCTGATCCCTTACAATCCGCTCATTGTGAGCGGTCTTGCCTATGGAATTGATATCGAAGCACACCGGGCAGCCTTGGACGCCGGACTTTCGACCTACGGCGTAATGGCATCAGGACCTGACATCGTTTATCCTTCTGTGCACAGAAATACTGCGGAAAAAATGCTCGAGAAAGGAGGGCTGGTAACTGAGTATGCCCCAGGCACAAAACCAGAAGCTTCTTTCTTCCCTGCCAGAAACCGGATAATCGCAGGGCTTGCCGAAGCAGTTATTGTTGTAGAAGCAGCTAACCGTGGCGGCGCCCTTATCACCGCTGAAATTGCCAATTCCTATGATAGAGAAGTGTTGGCCATCCCGGGCAACCTTGGCAACAGTTTTTCAGAAGGGTGCAATAAGTTGATAGAACAACAAAAAGCACATATTTATACATCAGCAGAAAGCCTGGCTTCTTTGCTGAATTGGGATCTTTCCTCTGCAAATTCTAAGAAAAAAGCTTTTATCAAACCCTCCTCACTCTCGGAAACAGCATCGAAGATTTGGGACTCGCTTGATAGTCAGCCCAACGGCATACACCTGGATACGCTCAGTTGGAACACACAAATCCCAATTCATCACCTGGCCTCCGAACTACTCAACATGGAATTTGAGGGCCACGTAAAATCATTACCAGGTAAGCAATTCAAATTGATCCGTTAGGGCCATGCTACGCTACTATCAAATATTAGGGTTACCCTACGGTGCTACTGTCACTCAAGTGAAAGCAGCCTACAGAAAACTGGCGCTTCAATACCACCCGGATAGAAACCAAGGAAACCTCCAGGCGGAAGAGCATTTTAAACAAATTGTCGAAGCCTACCAGGCACTTACTGCCCCAGGAGCCACATTCACCTACGAGCACTTTAATGGCCCGGCCAGCAGCTCAACAGAGCCAGAAACGCCAAGAAGCAGAGACCCCTACTTTAGAAACAAGAAAGCCCAGCCAAGGAAGCCACCCGAACCTGTAGTGTTTTCAAAAAGTGTAAAGAGAATGGGAATTGCTTTCATGGTGGTACTTGTGGTGCTTGTTGTATCGATACCTATGAGCCTGCAAGTGTATGCTTCTATCCACAACTACGAGGAAGGCAAAGCGCTGTATAACAACAAACAGTGGATCCCAGCGTTCAAACGACTCGAATGGGCCTATAGAACCCTCGGCATCAGAAACCTGGAAACCGCCACCCTGATTACCAAATTAATGACGGAGAACTTGAAGTTCTACAACCAGGCATTGCCACATATTAGTCGGGGCTTGCGCTATGCAGAAAACGCCAGTGATAGTGCCTTTTTCTTATTCAAAAAAGGTATTTGCATGAAAAATACCTCCGATTTCGATAAGGCCGAGGAGGCGTTTCTCGATGCCCTGGCGAAAAAGCCTCAATGGGACTCAGCATACTACTATCTTGGGGAGATCAATACGTTTGGGAAGCTAAACTATGAGACTGGTGCAAACTACTTTACCCAGGCACTGGAAATAAACCCAAACTACGCTGACTGTTTTATGGGAAGAGGCTACTGTCATTACCAACGCAAGAATTTCGACATTGCCGTCCTGGATTTCAACTCGTTCCTAAAGTATTCGTCAGTTGACCGGGGAACAGGGTTCTATTTAAGGGGGATGGCACTGCTAGAAAGTCACCACCCTGAACTAGCCTGTCAGGACTTCGTTGAGGCTGAAAAACTCGGAGCAAAAGGTGGAAGAGACGCCTTTATTAAAAACTGTCAATGAGCAGTTGCACCAACAAAGACACCGCTGGCAAGGCTTAAGCATTTATCAAACTGATTAGTATCTAGATTGGTTGATATTCCCCGCTGATTACAAAACTGTAATATTATTTCAGTTGGCATGTTGCCCACCAGCTCATCTTCTGCCATCGGGCAACCACCAAACCCTTTGATTGCGCCATCTATTCTCTGGCATCCAGCGTGGTAAGCAGCTTCAACCTTATTTAGCGCTGTGTCTCTATCCGAATGCAGGTGAGCGCCAAACTCAATATGTGGAAAAGCAGGTATAACCTCGGTAAATAAGGAGGTAATATTTGCAGGGGAAGAAATGCCAATGGTGTCGGAAAGCGATACAATTGAAACTTGAATATCATTTAGTTTATCAACGAACTGAGCAACCAGTGCTGGCTCGTAAGGGTCGCCATAAGGGTTTCCAAAACCCATAGAAAGGTAGACAACGAGTGTTTTTCCATTCTTAATGCACAGACTTTGAATTTCCAGTAAATCATTCAAAGCTTCAGCAATACTTTTATTATTGTTTCGCTGTTGAAAGGTCTCAGAAAGCGAAAGAGGAAATCCTATGTAGTTTACTAGTGGGTGCTTACATGCCTCTTCAGCGCCACGCAAGTTAGCCACAATAGTAAGGAGCCTGGAAGAGGTGTCAGAAAGCTCGATGGCAGCTAAAACCTCAGCTGTATCTCTCATTTGAGGAATAGCCCTTGGAGAAACAAAGCTTCCGACATCGATCGTATCGAAACCAACCTTTAGTAGCTGATTGATGTATTCAACTTTCGTGGTGGTTGGAATGAAGCTCTCCCAACCTTGCATGGCATCTCGTGGGCACTCAACGATTTTCATTCTTACTTCTTTTGACCAAAATACTTCTAAGTATAGCTCGAACAGGAATCTACAATTTTAATGCAAGGTTTTCAGTTTAAAACAACGCACTTGCAATCTCCTTAACCGACTCCGCCCTACTCATCGTGTAATAATGAAGTACTGGCACTCCGCCTGCCATCAGTTCCTTAGACTGTTGGATACACCATTCAACGCCAACTTGTTTTGCAGCCGCATTGTCTTTACACTTTTCAATCTCTCTTACCAATTCATCGGGCAGGTTGATAAAAAATGAACGAGGCAAGGCAGTAATTTGCCTTACAGAAGTAATCGGCTTCAAGCCCGGAATAATGGGGACGGTAATGCCTTCTTCCCGACACTTTTTCTCAAAAGCAAAAAACTCCTTGTTGTCAAAAAACATCTGAGTCACGATGTATTCTGCCCCTAAATCAACTTTGTGCTTCAAATGCCTTATGTCGGACTCGAGGTTCGGTGCTTCAAAATGCTTTTCGGGATAGCCAGCCACTCCAATGCAAAAATTGGTGTGATTACCTTCTGTCTCCTCATGCAGGTATCGTCCTTTGTTCATGTTTGTCACCTGCCCAAGCAACTCTGAGGCATACCGATGTCCATTGGGATCTGCTACAAAAGAGCCTTCCGATTTAATCGGATCTCCTCTGAGCACCAGCACATTATCAATACCAAGAAAATCCAGGTCTATCAATGCGTCTTCGGTTTCGTCTTTGCTAAACCCGCCACAAATGATATGAGGCACCGCATCAATCTTAAATCTATTGATGATCGCGGCACAAATACCAACCGTACCAGGTCGTTTTCTAATAGTAACTTTCTCTAAAAGACCATCCTGCTTTTTTTTGTACATGTATTCCTCTCTGTGATAGGTCACGTCCACAAAAGGTGGCTTGAACTCCATCAAAGGTTCGATGGTATCTATAATTGCCTTCATGCTCTGCCCTTTCAATGGTGGCAGTATTTCAAAAGAGAATAAAGTATTCTTCGCTTTCTTTAAATGGTCAATTACTTTCATGCAACTGGTTACTTAGTGTTTATGGTTTGATTAGGTTCAGATGTCGTAATTTAGATTCGGCGCAAGCCATTTCTCCATCTCTTCGATAGAAAAACCTTTACGAGCAGCATACTCCTCCACCTGATCTTTTTCAATTTTACCGAGGCCAAAATACTTTGAATCAGGATGTGAAAAGTAGAATCCACTTACGGCGGCCGCGGGATACATAGCGAATGATTCGGTAAGAATGATTCCGGTGTTTTTCTCGACGGCTAACAAATCGAATAAAAGTCTTTTTTCAGTATGATCGGGACAGGCCGGATATCCTGGAGCAGGTCGGATACCGTCATATGACTCTTTAATCAAACCTTCTGTATCAAGAGTTTCCCCTTTGGCATAGCCCCAGAGATCTCTTCTTACTTTTTCATGCAACAACTCGGCAAACGCTTCAGCCAATCTATCAGCCAGCGCTTTGGCCATAATGCTATTGTAGTCGTCCTGGTCGGCTTCATATTTTTTGACTATTGCATCGAGCCCATCCCCTGCGGTTACTGCAAAACCACCCATGTAGTCAGTTTTGCCGCTATCTGAAGGAGCCACAAAATCCGCGAGACTCAAATTAGGAACGTCGGCGGCCTTTTTACCTTGCTGGCGAAGGAAATGAAAGGTCGTTAACTCCTTTCCTGATTCATCAAGTATTTTCACATCGTCGTGCTCGACAGAAGTAGCTGGAAATAGGCCCACAATTCCGTTGGCCTTCAATGAACCTGCTGAAATTATTTCATCCAACATGGCATTGGCATCATTATAGAGTTTTCGCGCCTCCTCACCTATTACTGCATTGTCAAAAATGGCTGGAAACTTCCCTTTGAGCATCCAGGTGGAGAAAAAGGGTGTCCAGTCGATATAGGGACGAATTTCTTCCAACGGGTAATCTTTGAATACTGTAACTCCTAATGCATTGGGCTTATGAGGAGTAAAAGCGCTCCAGTCAATCACCACCTTTTTTTGCCTTGCCTGGGCTATTGATATATAGTTCTTTTCTTTCTGCCTTCCCGCATGGTCAATTCTTGCCTCATCATATTCCTTACGAATTCGACTTGCAAAGGCATCTCTGGTCTCCTTGCTTATGAGTTCGCTGGCTACGGGTACACTTTTTGAAGCATCGAGAACGTGCACCACCGGCCCGGAATAATTCGGCGCGATTTTAACTGCAGTGTGAATTCTGGAAGTGGTAGCACCGCCTATCAGCAATGGCGTTGTCATTCCCAGGCGTTCCATTTCCTTTGCCACATGCACCATCTCATCCAATGATGGCGTGATCAACCCACTTAGGCCGATGACGTCAGCTTTTTCCCTTACTGCGGCTTCAAGTATTTTTTCAGCTGGCACCATTACTCCGAGGTCGACAATGTCGAAATTGTTGCAGGCCAGCACAACACCTACAATATTTTTTCCTATGTCATGTACGTCGCCTTTAACGGTAGCCAGCAGGATCTTAGCATTTGACGATGTGTTTCCTGTCCTACGTTTCTCTTCTTCCATGAAAGGAATTAAGTAGGCTACAGATTTCTTCATCACCCGTGCACTTTTCACCACCTGCGGCAAAAACATCTTCCCTTCACCAAATAGGTCACCAACGATGTTCATACCGGCCATGAGCGGCCCCTCAATCACCTTCAATGGGCTTTGATATTTAGCCCTTGCTTCCTCAGTATCGGCCTCCACAAACTCCACAATCCCCTTTACGAGTGCGTGACTTAGCCTTTCTTCGACACTTCCCTGTCTCCAGGTGTCATCTATTACCCTTACTTTGCCTTTCGACTTCACAGTCTCAGCGAACTCCAGCATCCTCTCTGTGGCATCTGGCCGACGATTGAGTAAAACGTCCTCCACCCTTTCGAGCAGCTCCTTGTTGATCTCATCGTAGACTTCAATCTGTCCGGCATTTACAATGCCCATATCGAGCCCATGCTTGATGCCATGGTAAAGGAAAACGGTATGCATTGCCTCACGAACAGTATCATTGCCTCTAAAGGAAAAGGAAACGTTACTAATACCACCGCTCACCCGGGCATGTGGCAGGTTTTCCTTGATCCATTTAGTAGCCCTGAAAAAGTCCAGCGCATTATTGTTGTGTTCGTCCATTCCCGTGGCAACCGGGAAAACATTAGGGTCGAAAATAATATCTTGGGGAGCGAACTTCACAACATCGACCAATAAGCGATAAGATCTCTCGCATATCTCGATTCGTCGTTCGTAAGAGTCCGCCTGTCCATCTTCATCAAAGGCCATTACGACCACCGCAGCCCCATACTTTTTAACCTTTTTTGCCTGCTCAATAAACTCCGCTTCTCCAGCCTTTAAGCTAATTGAGTTGACAATGCCTTTTCCTTGAAGACACTTTAAACCAGCCTCTATAATATGCCATTTAGAAGAATCGATCATGAAGGGCACCCTGGCGATTTCAGGCTCTGAGGCTAGCAGATTAACGAAGGTGATCATGGCTTTTTCGCCATCAAGCATTCCTTCATCCATATTGATGTCAACTATTTGAGCGCCATTTTGCACCTGCTCTAAAGCAATGCTGATTGCCTCTTCATAGTTGCCTTCCAGTATAAGTCTTGAGAACTTTTTACTACCTGTTACATTGGTACGTTCACCAATATTTACAAAGTTGGTGTCTTTACTAATTATGAGTGGTTCTAGCCCGCTAAGCTTGAGCGGCAGAGGCTCAATTGCGCTATCCACAGTTTGGTCGACTTTACTCGTCATCTACTAATTCTTGTTATTAAAAGATCTTGATGTTTGAACTTCCGATTCCTGCTATTGTTCGCTCGAAGTTTACCAGTAATCACTAATTGGCAACTTCAATAAGTGAGTTCACTTTCCTGGGTTTATATTTTGCTGCAGTTTCCGCAATCTGCCTGATGTGATCGGGAGTAGTTCCACAACAGCCTCCTATTACATTGATCATCCCTTCTTTCAAAAACTCCTCAATCTGGGCAGCCATTTGTTCAGGAGTTTGATCGTATTGACCAAATTCATTTGGCAAGCCAGCGTTAGGGTGCGCACTCACATTAAAATTCGATTTCTCAGACATGATCTGCAGATATGGCCTTAATTGTGAAGCACCGAGGGCACAATTGAGTCCAACGCTCATCAATGGCATATGCTCCATAGATATCAGGAAAGCTTCTGTTGTTTGTCCAGAAAGGGTACGGCCGCTAGCGTCGGTAATTGTGCCCGAAACCATAATCGGAAGTCTTACATTTCTCTCCTCAAATACATCCTCGATAGCAAAAAGCGCTGCTTTAGCATTAAGGGTGTCAAAAATTGTTTCGACAAGGATCAAATCCACGCCACCATCCATTAGAGCCCTAAGTTGCTCTTTATAAGCGTCTTTAAGTCCGTCGAAATCAATCGCCCTGTAGCCTGGATTATTCACATCAGGTGACAGTGAAGCGGTTCTGTTAGTCGGGCCTATTGAGCCAGCGACGAATCTAGGTTTATCCGGATTAAGCGCTGTGGCTTCATCAGCTGCTTCGCGGGCTAGTTTTGCTCCCTGAAAATTTATATCATAGACCAGGTGCTCCAATGCATAGTCGGCCTGGGCAATAGAAGTGCCTGTAAAAGTATTGGTCTCAGCAATATCAGCCCCCGCCTCAAAATACTTTTGATGTATCGCCTTGATGACATCGGGCCTGGTGATATTCAACAAATCACTGTTTCCTTTTAATGGAATATGGTGATCCTTCAGTGCTTCATTCTGGAAGTCTTTTTCCTCGAGATTATAGCGCTGAATCATGGTTCCCATGGCGCCGTCAAGCACAAGAATTCTCTCTTTCAATATCTCTTCTATACTCATAAAAGTCTTTTTGTATTTAAGGTAAAGCATTCTGCGAAACCGTAGAACAATTTGCACCTCACATTAATTCTCTTATCAGGATAGGTAACCGATGGTAGGATTACGCTTATCTGTCCTGGAACGGGCATAAACTGCGCTGTTGTTCCAAGTGGGAGTTGGCACCTATTCCCCTGGAGGTGGAAGGTTGCCAAGACTTCAAAGGGCCCATCCCTCAGTCTTTCTTGATAAGAGCTGCAAATATACCACAATTGGCATAACTAAAAATATTTGCTTATTTAAACCGAGCTAAAAATCATTGTTTTATGCACAAGCATCACATTCGCCAACTCACAATTATTACATTTCTGTATTTAGTAGCCTTGGGCATTAAAGGCCAACCAGTTACAACCACAGATTCGTTAGAGATGGTGCTTGCACAAACATCATCTGACGAAAAAAAATCCGACATCCTTAATGCGCTTTTCATCGAAGCAATAAAAATATCGCCGGAGGACGCAAAAAAATATGCGAGAGAACAAATTCTTCTATCGAAGAAAGCATCCTTAACAAAGGGCCTTGCACAAGGATTTAACAATTTATCAGTTTACTATAATAGTCAGGGAAATATAGATTCCGCGAGGTATTATATAGAAGAGACCATTCAGTCCTACCAAACATTAAATAATCTGGGTGGGCTAGGTAGTGCCTACCTCAATTTGGGAAATCTGTATAAGCAAACAGGCGATTTTCTATCAGCTATCAGCACTTACAAAAAAGCATCAAGGCACTTTTCTCAAACAGGCAATATCAACAAATATGCAAGTACCATAAATGGTATTGGAAACGCCAAGCGTAACCTGGGAGAATTGGATTCAGCGTTGCATTACTATAGGTCTGCCCTTAATCTCAGTGACACCTCTTCCCTTCAAGCACTTGCGTTTATGAATATCGGCAATGTAATGGCTCAAAAAGGAGACTATGAAGAGGCTCTGAACTACCACCTTAAATCCGTTCGGATAAAAGAACAAACAGACGACCAACGGGGGATGATGAGCTCCTATATTAACATGGGGGTTATCTATTCCAGACTTGAGCAATTTGACAAATCTGAGGAATCGTACCATAAAGCGATTAGAGTGGCCGAAGCAATGGGGATAAAGCAAAGTGCCGCTATGGCCTACAATAATATTGGAACAAGTAAGGCACGGCAACAGAAGTTTGATTCAGCCGCTTTTTACTTCGCCAAGTCACTGGTAATACGAAAAGACCTCGGGAATCGCATGGAGATAGGAATGTCCGAAAATAACCTGGGCAACGTATACCGCGATTTGGGCATGCTCGATAGTGCGCTCCACTACCACAAATTAGCGCTCGAAAGCAAGATAGCTTCTAATGATCGATACGGTATCCCTTCTGCATATTACAATACTGGATCAATACTTTCCCTTTTGAGCCGCCCGGAAGCAGAAGAATACATGTTGAAAGGCTATGAAATGGCGAAAAACGTGAGTCCAGTGCTTGAGGAAGAGGCCGCAAAAACCCTCTTTAAACACTATCAATCAACTAACGACTACAAATCGGCATTAGATATACAATCAAGGATTATAGCGCTCAATGATTCTCTCAAAAGCGAAGACACGAAACAAAAAATTGAGGAACTCGAAAAAAAATATGAAACAGAAAAAAAGGACAATGAAATAGCGCTTCTAGCCAAAGATAATGAGTTGCAAACGCAAAAAATAAAGCAGGCTGGTACTGAAAGACTAATCTACTTTGTGGCCGCTATTTTTATTATCAGTTGGGGTATTGGCTTTTTCTATTTCCAAAGAAAAAAGCACCAAGCCGAATTACTTCTAGCCGAAAAAGAAAAGCTCGTATTTGATCAAAAAATAAAACAAATGATCAAGGAAACAGAAATTACAAGAATAGAATCGCTGTTAAAAGGACAGGAAGAAGAAAGAAAAAGGATTGCCAGGGAGCTTCATGACGGCTTGGGTGGAATGCTGGCTGCGCTCAAAATAAGCTTACAGTCCGATTTGAAGGATGCTTCCACTAATAATCGGGCACTTTTACTTGCCGAAAAGTCTGCAGATGAAGTGAGAAAAATCTCGCACAATATGATTGCCGGCGTATTAAAAAAATATGGGCTTGTTGAAGCACTAAATGACCTAGGAAAGCAACTATCAGAAAGCACCAATCTTCGGATAAATCTTCACTTCGACAAGAAAGAGTACCCTCTGAATGCCGCTGCAGAAACACATTTATTCAGACTACTCCAGGAAATTGTTAGCAACTGTCTTAAGTACGCAAAAGCAACTGAACTCAGTATTCAATTTCACGAGGAAGACGGCTCACTCCAAATAACTACTGAGGACGATGGTGTTGGATTCGAAACAAATAAAATATCCAATGGGATTGGCCTAAGTAATATCAATGATCGAGCCGAAGCATTACACGCCAAGCTTACATTAGAATCATCCCCAGGGCATGGATGCACTTACTTCCTGGAAATACCGGTAGCTATCAATCAATTGGCGTAAAATTACTTATTTTAAGGTATTTACTTTCGGTAGGGATTGTCAGAGTTTCAGGAATTAATTCCTTATGAACTACCTAATTTTTTGCGGTATCAGTGTAATGTTGATCGGGTATGTGTACCTGGCCTTGATAGGTCTTCAAATTAGAAGAACTTTAGCTTCTTGTGGCATAGGACCTTATCAAGACGAAAGCTTCCATTCTATAGAAGACTTCGAACAAGCATATATCGACAAAGTACACGCAGCACTAAAGGCAAAAAAACATGCCTTCAAAGTTAATGAAACAACCTTACCGCCTTTCAACGAAGGGTTAAGTAGCAGTCAAAAGTCGCTAGATATTACAAATCACTTTATCAACTACATTGCTCATTTCGTTAAAAAATCGCACAAGTCATCTCTTTTTAAACTGTCAGTAGTAAATACAGAAGATTGCCTTTCTTTCAAAGAAACACTCACACTGTTGAGAATCATATTTCGGCTATCGGAAAAAATGGTTCAAACAAAAATCGAAAGCACTGAAATATTCATGCTTTGCGGTAGACATTTTCAGCTTTCAGTTGAAGTTAATCATACCTACCCGCAGCAAGAATCTTCTACTTATGCTTTGGTAGGAAGGGAAATACAACAATCTTCACTTCGAATCATTCATTTTGAAACAAGTTGCAATCGTGAGCGGTTGGTAATAGGGATAATTAGTGAAAATGAGGATCATAGTAGCGGACGACCACGAAATATTCAGAGAAAGTATTAGCTCACTCCTGAGCAGCAAAGATGGATTACAAGTAGTTGCCACTTGTAAAAACGGCCTTGAGGCAATCAAAACCGCCGAAGATCTAGAGCCTGACATTATATTGATGGACGTGAAAATGCCCGCCATCGATGGCATAAAAGCGACAGAAACAATCAAAAGAAGACTCCAGGAAATAAAAGTCCTGGCACTTAGCATGTCCGACGATCCTGTGGATTTATCTGGCATGATTGAGGCCGGAGCAGACGGCTACGTTCATAAAACAGCTGATATAAAAACATTTCTGGAAGCGCTTTCTCAAATTTCAAACGGGAAAAAGTATTTTCCTCAACAAAAAAACGTCACCAATTTACCCCAGCGGGACGGTGTTATATTGAGCAAACGAGAAACTGAAATTCTCCGTTTAGTTGCGATGGAATATGGTGCAGAGGAGATTGCAGCACAGCTTTTCATTTCTCCAATGACTGTAGAAAAACATAAAAACAATATCAGACGAAAGCTCAAAACCACTACCGTAGGTTTAGTGAAATATGCGATAAGAGAGGGTATAATCTAGTGTCCCGCTCATTGGTATCGAGATTTCTCCTAATTTCGTCTTGTGAAACTAGCCGCCGTTGATATTGGCTCAAATGCCATCAGAATGCAGGTCACCAATGTCATAGAATATGACAATCAGGTGGTCTTTAAAAAGCTCGAATACATACGTTTCCCTCTACGCCTGGGGCATGACGTTTTTTCGGCTGGTGAAATCAGCGAAAAAAACTGCCTCAAGTTTATCAAGCTCATGAATGCATTTAAGTCGTTCATTGACCTATACGAGGTTGACGACTATTTCGCCTGTGCCACTTCAGCAATGAGGGAAGCAAGTAATGGGCACCTATTAAAGGAAAGAGTTAAAAAAGATACTGGACTAAATATCACTATCATTGAAGGCGACGCAGAGGCTGAGCTGGTCAATCGGGCCATCCTTGCACATATTACCGAATCGCCATTTCTTCATATCGATGTAGGAGGTGGTAGCACTGAACTAAACATCTACCTGGAAAAAAAGATCGTTGCCTCTAAGTCGTTCAGGCTTGGTGGTGTAAGGCGGCTCGACAAGAAAGACTCACCGGAAGTTTGGAGAGAAATGAATGAATGGATTGGCACAAAGCTTCCCGCTCAAACTGCCAAAGTAACGGCTCTCGGTACTGGCGGCAACATTTCAAAAATATTTGAGTTATCCGGTATCAAAAAAGGAAAAAAACTTAGCTACGAAAAGGCTCAGGAAGTGATAGAACATCTTTCCGTGCTGACCCTGGAAGAGCGGATTTTCAAGCTGCAACTCAACCATGACAGAGCCGATGTTATCATCCCAGCATCTGAAATTTATTTAGGCGCCATGAAAGCTGCACACGCCAGGTACATTGTAGTACCTGACGTTGGTCTAAAAGACGGTATTATGCATTACCTGTATGAAAAGAACAGGCACCGTGTGGCCCCCTATATAGTAAAATCAGGCTGGTAATTATGCTTGATCACCTTCTATTAACCTTGAGCTCCTCCACAAATAGAACAACGCAGCGGACGCAATGAGCAATCCTCCGAGCTCTCGTGTCTGTTCTATATAAGGCTTGTTGTCCATCATATGACCAAGCATTTCCGATTTCTCGTCGGAAGCAAACCACTCCAGCATGCCAGGCACAAGCGTGATCGCCCATATCAAACAAAGGCCCATCAAAGCGGCAGTTACATAGGGAAGTGGCTTCCAAAAGCCATGAAGGAGGCTTAAACCTGCTACCATACCATAAAGTGTTACCCACCTCTCCGGGTCAGGATCGTTAAACTGCACGTAGGTAAATGTTACAAACAGAGCAGCAAGAATGCCGTGAATTACTTTCTTCTTCATATCAAAAATCGATTCTGTAAACTAGCACCGGTATAAGACCTAACTGAGTCTTTAAAACTTGTTTATTTTGGACAGTGTCAAAGTAATAGTAAGCTGGGTTTTCCACATTCAACAAGTTCTGAACATCGATGGCAAACATCTGTGTGTACCCTTTCTTAAATCTGGTCCACTGCACTCTCAAATCGAGTCGGAAATAATCGCCAAGTCGATTTGCACCAAATATCCCTTCCACATTACCTGGTTCCTGCTGCAGAAAACCTCCCTGATAGAGAACCCTTGAATTAACACCAAATAGGCGCTCAATTCCGTTTTTCTTCGTTTTCATCCATTCTTTCCCCAAGGTAGCATTTAGACTATACCGACCGTCAAAACTAGAGGCGCGGTATTGGCCAAATAAATCCTCGTACTCTGAACGATACAATGAACCACCCGACCAAATATAAAATCCGTTTACTATTTGCTGGCGGTGCTCCAAACTAATACCATATACCCTGCCTTTTCCTCCTGTAGCAAGCGCCTCAAGCGGATAAGTGCCATCAAAGTTCATGTAATTGAAGTAGTCGTAGAAGCCATTATATGCAAAAGGAAGGTCATACAAAGATTGGTAAAATGCTGTCGCACCTAATGTTGAAGAAGTACCTATCTTTTGAGTCCAGGCTATTTCACTTGACCATGATTTAGTGTATTGAAGACCTGTGTTCCCTCGGTCAGATGGTGCAATGGCCTGCCCTGAGGCTGGGAAAGAATTCGCTGTGTAGTAGGCATAGGGCGACAGTACCTGACTGTAAATACCACTTCTGAAGGATAAGGACGTCTTTGGCGCCAATCTCAGCTCCAGATTAGCCCTTGGTTCCAGCAGAAACTCATTGGTATAGTCAAACCAGGAGGAGTTTAAACCAAGATCGAGATCAACTCTGGAACCAAGCGCAAAGTTGCCACTTATAAATGGCTGCAGAAGCAAGCCATTAATAGCTAAATTAAAATCCGGCGCTCCGGCACCAGCAGAATTATTGTTGAAAAAAAGTGATTCGGTGCGATCATTCCCCCATTGGTAAGCAGTGCCTCGTATTCCCGCTTTGGAGGTAATATTATTTCCCAATCTTGTAGAGACAATTGACGCAAAAGATAGTTTGGACACTTGTTCATTGTCCTGAGTAGTCGACGTAAATGAGGGTGAATTCAGCGACCTGCTGTTTTGATCTCTTTCGGTGGTGGTTGAAGAATATACTACAACATTTTTCCAGTTGCTTCTACTGCCAATTGTAGCTTCCTGTGTAACGCCGTAAGCATAAATGGAAGAAGCATAGTCTATATCAGAAAGGTCTTTGTCCTCTGTCCAGTCATTCTTATCATCTGGTCCTTTAAAGACATTACTGTTCCAGCCATTGACACCAAACAAGGTTACCTCACCAATAGGTGTTTTTGGCAACGAAACGTTAAAAGAGAGGTCCTGAAACTTGATTGTTTCTCCTCCAAAATCTACCCCCATTAAAGCCAGAACACCGGTAAATGAATACCTGTAATTAACAAGGTAGGAGGCCGAGCCACCTTTTTTAAATGGTCCCTCTGCGGCAAAGTCTAGCCCGATCAAACTAGCCTGTGCAGTATATTCTCTCTGTTGATTATTGCCCTTTCTCAAATTCATATCAAAAATACCGCCGAGCGCATTGCCATAGCCGGCCGGCATATAGCCCATCAAAAACGAAGATTTATCGAGCATTTGCGTGCTTAGCACATTGACACCTCCACCGTTTTGGGTGGGTCTGTCGCTAATGGTGCCTGCATTAGCAAGGTGGTTGGGATTGACGATCTCTACTCCTTCAAGCCTCCATGTATTGGCGATCGGTGAATTACCACGAACAGATACCGCATTATTTTGATCATTGGTATTAGCAACAGACGGACTGCTCATCACTACACGAGCCGGGTCAAGATAGTTGGCTGCAATGCGCTGAAATTGCTCTGCATTAATGTCAACTTTATCCATTTCCTCAATTTGTGGCACCTCAGCACTGACTTCTACTTCTTCTAATTGATAAGGTGCAGATTCAAGCTGTAGTTCCACGACTACTTCTTTCCCTGAAACCACGAGGAGCTCTCTAACTACGTTGGTCTCATACCCTGTAAAGCTAATTTGAATGGACTGACGACCAACCGGAACTTGTTTTATTTCAAACTTACCTTCGTCATCGGTGGAAGCACCTAAGCCGCTACCTAGGGGGAGCAGCGAAATTGAAGCGCCAGCCAGTGGCTGATTCGTTGAATGGTCTACTACCGACCCTCTAATTGTGTTGGTGACTTGCCTTGCTTCAGCAAGTGATGCAAACCACACCAAGGAAACTAACAAACCAAATAGTGCTCTCATTGTGTTTTCGATATGATCAGCCATCCTATCTGGCCAACCAATTTTTTATACTTTTAGAAATTTATAAAATGCGTAACCCTCGCCACTTCAAGCAGATCTGATGTGCAAAAAACTAGTGCTGCACTTACAGAAATACTTTGAGAAAAATGGCTACTTCAGCTCATATTGTATCTATTACATGAACAGAAGTCTCTGCAAAAAAATTGCAAGAGATGTGTTTCATCCCTTGCAATTTATTGTAGTTGAACGATCCCTTGGAGTTTCTCTCCGATCGATCAGTTATTGAATTCCAAGAATCTTTCTATTGGTAGCATCGTCCATGCCTGCAGAGGCAAAATCATCAAAAGCTTTTTCTGTCACTTTGATGATATGACTTTGGATAAATGGAGCTCCTTCTTCTGCTCCCTGCTCTGGGCTTTTGATACAGCACTCCCACTCCATCACCGCCCAACCATCAAAGCCATACTGGGAAAGCTTTGTGAAAATGGAGCCGAAATCAACCTGTCCATCACCAAGAGAACGGAAACGGCCAGCACGGTTAATCCAAGACTGGAAACCACTATACACACCCTGCTTGCCAGTAGGATTGAATTCAGCGTCCTTTACATGGAACATTTTAATGCGTTCATGATAGAAGTCGATATACTGTATGTAGTCAAGGTGTTGAAGCACAAAGTGGCTTGGGTCATAAAGCAAGTTGGCCCTGGAATGGTTACCTGTGGCTTCAAGAAACATCTCGTATGTTACACCATCATGCAAGTCTTCTCCCGGGTGAATTTCATAGCACACATCCACTCCGCACTCGTCGAAATGGTTCAATATGGGCGTCCAACGCTTAGCAAGTTCTTTAAAACCTGCCTCAACCAATCCAGCTGGCCGCTGAGGCCATGGATACAGGTATGGCCATACAAGAGCACCTGAGAAGGTTGCATGAACGTCAATCCCAATGTTCTGTGATGCCTTTGCCGCCCACATTACCTGCTGAACTGCCCACTGCTGTCTTCCCTTTGGATTTCCATGGTATTCAGCTGGTGCAAACCCATCAAACATGGTATCATATGCGGGATGTACGGCTACCAATTGCCCTTGAAGGTGAGTAGATAATTCTGTAATTTCTACTCCGCAAGCTTGTACTTTGCCTTTCAATTCATCAGCATATGTTTTGCTTTCCGCACACTTCTGAAGGTCAATACATCGCGGGTCCCAGGCAGGTAATTGCACTCCCTTGTATCCAAGCTTGGCAGCCCATTTGCAAATACTTTCCAGGTCGTTGAACGGTGCTGTGTCACCCATAAATTGCGCCAGAAAAATGGCCGGGCCTTTAATGGTCTTCATACTTTTATGATTTTGTAGTTCAAGATTAAAATTCGAAACTCTTTCGAGTCACTCAATGAATCGAAATATAGTGAATATGCGCTCGATGAAAAATTAAAAAGGGATGTAGTGCCGTATAAATATGGCTTTGGTTCAAAGACTGAACTTAAAGGAAATCTACGGTCCTTTCAGAATTGACACCTTTCTAGCATCAGGGATACCGAGGGCAGCTTTTTTAATTAAGCCGCTTAATTTGACGAAGTAATCAACTATTGCTCAGGCGCAATAGAAACCCCTTTAATTTAGAGGGGTTGATCTGTTTTATCACTACCTTTGCAGTAGCCACTCATTTGTGGTCACTGGATTTATTACTGGGTTCCTTTTCTTTCGTCGCGAGCAAAACTCAAGTTCTTGAGACGCCAATTGTCGCTACCCAGGTCGGTCTAGAAAATTTCAATTAAAACCAAAAAACAACTAATGGGTAAATCGCAAGAAACGTTTAATAAGAAAGAGAAAGAGAAGAAAAAGTTAAAGAAGAGGAAGGAAAAAGAAGAAAAGAAAGAAGAGAGAAAAGCCAATTCAGCTAAAGGCCAAAGCCTTGAAGATATGCTCGTGTATGTCGATGAAAACGGGAACTTTACTTCCACCCCGCCTGACCCAACGAAGAAGAAAGTTACTAAAGCAGGAGATATAGAAATCGGCGTTCCAAAACACTCCAACGAGCCTTTTGACCCCACTCGCACAGGTATCGTTACGTTCTTTAACGAATCTAAGGGGTATGGATTTATCAAAGATCTCGAATCGCAGCAAAGTGTTTTCGTGCACGCTAAAGGGTTGACTGAACCTATCAAAGAGGACAATAAAGTTACCTTTGAAACAGAAATGACACCCAAGGGAGCTAATGCTATCAACGTAAAGTTGGTGAAATAGATATTTGTAGACTCAATGGCCATCATCCTCCGACACAAGGAGGATGATCATCATTTTTTCGTTAGGATGATCGTCTAAAAATTTACCTGCTTACTTTGGGCAGCAAGCTCAATAATAAATAGAAAGTCAAAAACGACTAAAAGTAAAAGTGAACGATTAATTCCTTCTCTTTACGTCGCCTCCACCTTTTTTAACTACATACACCCTATCAGGTGATCCCAAATAAGTGATGTCGGCGCCCGCATGCACTTCTGCCGACAAATCTTCAATAAAGGAGAGGTGGATGTCTGCTCCACTACCTGCTCGTAGCTCAGCTCGGCGGATCTTCAGCTCTTGTGCGTTAATATTACTTCTTCCTGATGCTTCAGCAAGAAACACATCAACCACTCCAGAAAGAAGGATGTCGGATCCTCCCGATGAATTCGCAGTAAGCCTTTTCGCTACCACCTCCATCTGTATATTACTCCCTTCACTGGCAATTATCTCCAGGTTTCTTAAGTGAAAAACACCCTGTCCGAAAACACCTGAACCACCCCTTGTTTTAATTCCCCTCAGCTCCTTTACGGTTAAAAACACCCGGCCCTTTCTACCTTTGCTTTCTTTAACACTTTTGTCAGAGTAGTAGATGTACAACACATCTTCTACCACCTTGGTTGTCAAATACGCTATTTCAGATAATGTACCTTCTACTTGCGTTTTGGTAGTATCTCCTTGTTTGATGTAAACATCAATACCATGTTTAGTATATATGGCACTGAAAGGAGGAACCTCACGAAATTCCGAAACCAAGGCATTTTGAGCGCTCATCTTTTGAGCAAATGCCAGGAGAACGATAAAAGAAAAAATAAAATGTTTCATGTCAGTTACTTTTTATCAAAGTACCTAACAGAAGGAAAAGGTTTCCGGATGCCTGTGATCAACAAGGCGCTGTCATTCCAGCAGTATCATTTCCAGTTTTTTAGCGCATCAATTGCAGTATGCACTTTTTTAAAGTTAAAAGATGCTATTCGATCCTCCATCATTGTCATGATCCTATCGTTACCCAAATTACCTAAAGACCCCAAATGGGTGTGTTTTACGTTTCTATTAGGTGCATATGTGCCGTCCCCGATCTGTTTTGCCACCTGCCGATAGGCCTCTCTAAATGGGACGCCCGTTTGAACCAGCTCATTTACCTGCTCTACGGTAAAAAGATAGTCGTATTCCGGCTTTGCAACCAGGTCACTTTTCACCTTGATATTGGTAATCATCAATTTGGTCATTGCCAGGCAATCCTTCACTTTCTGAATGGAGGGCATCAGGTATTCTTTCAACACTTGGAAATCACGATGATAACCAGATGGTAAATTTCCCGTCACTTGTTGAATGACTGTAGGAGTAGCAGCCACTTCGTTGCACTTCGCACGAATCAGCTCCCACACATCAGGGTTCTTTTTGTGAGGCATAATGCTTGATCCCGTCGTTAATTCATCCGGATAAGAAAGGAAACCATAATTCTGACTCATATAAAGGCAGTTGTCGTACGCCAGCTTAGCCAAGGTTTGTGCTATACCGGCGAGGGCGTAGACCGTTGTACGCTCTAGTTTTCCACGAGTCATTTGAGCATACACTACATTCACATTGGGTGCATCAAAGCCCAACAGGCTTGTTGTCAGGTCTCGATCAAGGGGAAACGAGGATCCATAGCCTGCCCCTGATCCCAATGGGTTCTTGTTCGCCTGTCGGTAAGCGCCAAGCAATGGTTCGATATCGTCGGCTAGCGATTCGGCATAGGCACCTAGCCAAAGCCCGATCGAAGAAGGCATGGCGACCTGAAAATGCGTATAACCAGGAAGAAGGGTATCCTTATACTGCTCGCTTTTGTTTATCAGCAATGAAGCCAGTTCTTGAATTAATCGGACGATCTCTTCTATTTCGTTTCTTACGAACATCTTGAGATCAACGAGTACCTGATCATTTCTTGAACGCCCAGTATGTATTTTCTTACCAAGATCGCCAAAGGTTTCTGTCAAACGAAATTCAACCTCCGAGTGAATATCTTCAGTATCCGGAGAAATTGAGAAACTCCCTGACTCTACCTCCGCCAATAGTGTCAACAGCCCTTCGTGCAATTGCCTGGCCTCTTCCTCAGTGAGAATTCCTATGGATTGCAGCATGCGGCTGTGGGCCATATTTCCAAAGATATCGAAGGCAGCAAGGTGCATGTCCAGTACCTGATCGTTGCCAACAGTAAATTGATGGACAGCCTCGTTGGTTGTAATGTTCTTATCCCAAAGTTTCATGATCGTTTTTGCTTGTAGCTCAAGGTGCAGCCACTTGTTTGGTTAATACTTGTTCCAAAAGGCCAATGTATATCTTTATCCCTTCTTCTATTTCCGAAAGGTATATAAACTCATTGGCAGTATGAGATCTTTCAGACAGGCCAGGGCCCATTTTTACGGTACTGAATGGCATCAGTGCCTGATCCGATGTGGTATCAGACCCAAAAAGAAGAACATCTTGATTTTTTGCAGCCAATACTAGCGGGTGGTCAAGTGCTATTGTACTAGGGTTCATTCGCATAGACCTTGGAACAAGCTCCGAGCTAATTCCGCCTTTGATATAGTCAACCACTTCAGGTAGACTATAACAATCGTTGACCCTGACATCCACTACAAATTTGCATGAATCCGGAATTACATTGTGCTGAGCACCTGCATTGATAACAGTGACCGACATTTTTACTGGACCAAGCCATTGCGAAGTCTTTGATAATTTTTGCTCTTTAATCCACTCTATATCTTTTAACGCTTTGTAAATAGCATTTTCTCCAATATCCCTAGCAGCATGACCAGCCACTCCCTTGGCTTCGCAATCCAACACCATCAGCCCTTTTTCAGCAACGGCCATGTTCATTCCAGTAGGCTCACCCACTATGCCTACCTCTACATGATTTAAAAAAGGAAGCGCAAGTTCAATGCCCTCCCGTCCGGACACTTCTTCCTCGGCTGATGCGACCATATAGAGGTTGTACGCCAAATCAGTTCGTTCATAAAAATGCATAAAGGTCGCAATCAGTGATACCAGCGGCCCACCAGCATCGTTGCTGCCTAATCCAAAAAGTTTACCTTCTTCGACATGAGGCAAAAATGGATCTTTGGTATATCCTTTATTGGGTTTTACAGTATCGTGATGGGAATTAAGTAAAATGGCTGGCTTGCCCACCTCAAAATACTTGTTCTTAGCAATGATATTGTGTCCAACCCTGTGTACTGGAACCCCTTGTTGTTCGAAGAACTTTTCCAGCACATTGCCTGTATGTACTTCCTCCCTACTAAATGAAGGAATGGTTATAAGGTCCTTTAAAAGTTGGATTGCCCTTTGTGTAAGCTCACTTTCCATTATCCGTTTTTGTTTTCAAGCTGAAGGGTGGTTCCTGCATCCTCATTGAAAATATTAGCGAAGCCTACAATTCTTATTTTTTCTATCCCATTGTTCAAGGCCTCAAACGCACTTTCCAGTTTAGGGATCATTCCTGAATGGATTTGCCCCAGTCTTTTCATTTCAGTGAATGATGATTCACTTATGGACTTTACCACAGAATCCTCATCATCAACGTCGGTTAAAACACCTGCTTTATCAAAAGCGAAAATAAGTGTTACCTGAAAGTAACTTGCCAGCGCTACAGCCACAACTGTGGCCATGGTATCAGCATTGGTGTTCATTAAAGTGCCTTTCCCATCATGTGTCAAAGGAGCTATGACCGGCACTATTTTTTGATCAATCAGTTCCTTAATGGATGTAGCATTCACGTGCACAGGATCACCCACAAAGCCCCAATCAACATCCGTAGATGGCCGTTTTACACTTGTTATCAAATTCCCATCTGCTCCTGTAAGCCCCATGGCATTCACCTTAGCTGCCTGCAGCTTAGCAACGAGCTGCTTGTTGACAAGCCCTCCATACACCATTGTAACAACATCCAGCGTGTCCTTGTCAGTCACCCTTCTTCCATTCACCATATTAGGTTCCAAACCTAACTTCAGCAAGTATTGATCAGCCAACCGACCGCCACCGTGCACCAGTAGCTTAGGCCCTTTTATTTCAGAAAAAGCAGTTAAAAACTGGCGAGATGATTCCTCATTCTCCAGCACCCCTCCCCCTACTTTCACAACTTTTAAATGTCCCATTGATTATTTTTTCAACCCGAACCCATTTGTTTTGGCGCAATAAAATCAGTCTCCAGCAATAAATTAAATTTTACAAAAAGCGCCTGTGCCATTTTACTCAAGGAACGCATCGACCTGTGTCAATGCCCTCAGGCAATTATTAACCTTTCTTTTTATCATTCACTGTTAAGAATGAAGTCCCTTCAATAATTCTTTCAACACACGCTGCGTCGCAAACTCTCTGTTTGCAGCCTGCTTTACCACAATACTGTGTGATCCATCGAGCACATCGTCAGCTACTTCCACATTTCTCCTAACTGGTAAACAATGCATAAACTTTGCATTGTTAGTCCAGGCCATTTTTTCAGCATTGATGATCCATTCCGGAGCATCTAAAAATTTACCATAGTCAATATAGGAAGACCAGTTCTTTGCATAAACGAAGTCTGCTCCATCAAAAGCCATTTGTTGATTATGCTCAATTACTGCGCCGCCGGTGTATTTTTCGCCTAGCTCTAACCCTTCTGGGTGGGTGATCACAAACTCCACGTCGGCCCTGCACATCCACTGCGAAAAGGAATTTGATACACAATGAGGTATTGGTTTGATATGAGGCGCCCATGACAAAACAACCTTTGGCCTGGGTTTCGTTTGATGCTCAAGTATTGTCATTAAATCAGTCAGCGACTGCAAAGGGTGCAAAGTAGCCGATTCCATGTTGACGATGGGCTTACCAGACAGAGTGGCAAAAGCCGTTAATATCTTCTCTTCATCGTCATCTTTTCGATTTTCCAAAGCAGGAAAACACCTAACTGCCATTATATCACAATAATTAGCCATGACGGGAACGGCTTCTTTGATGTGTTCAGCGGCCTTTCCATTCATGATGGCACCTTCCTGCGTCTCCAGCGTCCAAAGATCGCCCCCGACATTGAGCACCATCGTTTGTATGCCTAGATTGAAAGCAGCCTTTTGCACACTCATTCTTGTCCTTAAACTTGAATTAAAAAACACCATTCCAAGCATTTTACCTTTACCAAGGTTCATTTCAGCTAGAGGGTTGGCTTTTAATTCTAGTGCTTCTTTGGCAAAAGCCATCGGATCATTCACGTCGTCCGCAGAAAGAAAATTATTCATTATAGGTTCGGTTTATCGTCAGAATCACAAAAGTTTATCAACTTTTATGAAGTTTCAAGGCATTTTATCTTGCTAAAAAACTACTGCTTTTAGCTCCAAGCCCTGCCTTTGCTCCCACCCCATCGCAAGGTTCATGTTTTGAACAGCCTGACCTGAGGCCCCTTTCAATAGGTTATCAATGACAGATATCACTACTGCTTTTCCACCTATCTTCTTAGGAAACACAATGCATTTGTTGGTATTCACGACCATTTTCAGGTCCGGGTTAGCAGCAACAACATGGGTAAAAGGCGTTTTGCTATAAAAGTCGGCATACACTTTCTGAAGCTTATCGTCGTCACCTGCATAATCAAAATATGCCGTGACAATGATGCCCCGCGTAAAATTACCCCGGTAAGGAATGAAGTTAATGGCTGGTACCTCAGCCAATGATGCAAAGGATAATGTTTCGCCTACTTCTGCGAGGTGTTGATGCTCCATTACTTTGTAAGCGGACATGTTTCCCTCACGCCAGGTGAAATGACTGGTTGTGCTAAGCGCTTGTCCTGCACCTGTTGACCCAGTGATGCCCGAAATATGGATTTCACTTTTTAGCAATCCGGCGCTTGCTGCAGGTAATAGTGCCAGTTCCATTGCTGTGGCAAAACAACCTGGATTAGCAATTAGGTGTGCCTTCTTAATTTTATCTTCATTGAGCTCCGGAAGGCCATAAACAAACCCGAGTGGGTTTGAGGACAAGCGAAAATCATGACTCAGGTCAATTATCCTGGTCGACTTAGGAATGTTATTCTCTTTCAAAAATCCAACCGAAGCTCCATGGCCCTTGCACAAAAACAAAATTTTAGGCCATGAGTCAAACTTTTCCACGAATTTTAACCCAGTTTCACCAATAAGGTCTGTGTGAATGGCAGTTATTGGAGACCCTGCCTGACTTTCGCTTACAAGCGATGTCAACCTAACTTTTGGGTGATGTAAAAGAATCCTTATTAGTTCTCCTGCCGTGTACCCTGCAGCTCCCCATATACCGACATCCACTTTCTCTTCGCTACTCTCCAGCATTTTCACCTACTTTTTGAATGATCATTTGTTGCACTCCAAAAATCTTTGCGAACCCTTTGGCATCGTCGGCCGTCCAAAGACTGTTCATTTCACCGTATTTACCAAACAGGTTATTCATGAGATCAAATTTCGATTCTATGCCATGTACCTGGAACCTGTACGGAGCTAATACCACAAACACCTTCCCGGTAACTCTGGCTTGCGAGCTTTCTAAAAATGCCTCAAGGTTACGACAAGCAGGGTCAAGCCAAAGGCCTTCATGCATTAATTGTCCGTACCATAGCGACTGTTGCTCTTTGATCTGCAATTGAAATTTACTAAGTACATGCTTTTCGAGGCCTTGATGAGCTTTTATCAAAATAGCAGGAGCTGGTGCCTCAAAGCCAACACGTCCTTTTATTCCGAGGATAGTGTCTCCAATGTGTATGTCTCTGCCAACACCATAACTACCGCCTAAAACATTGAGTGCCTTGATGACATCAACAGGCTTCATCTTCTTGCCATCAAGGCCAACTGGTTGCCCCTTCTCAAAATCTATGACTATCGATTTTGCCTCAGTTTCTGTGACTTTGCTTGGAAAAGCCTCTTCCGGCAAAAACCCATTGGAAGTCAAGGTTTCCTTCCCTCCTACCGATGTACCCCAAAGTCCTTGATTCACTGAATAGAGGGCCTTATCAAAATTCATTTCGACTTGATGATCTTTCAGGAATTGAATTTCTTCTTCGCGGCTTAGCTTCTTTTCGCGAATGGGGGCTATAATTTCCTTTCCAGGACACAATGCCTGAAATACAAGATCAAAGCGCACCTGGTCATTCCCTGCACCCGTTGATCCATGAGCAATTGCATCTACCGCTAGCTGATTGGCCAACCGGGCAATCGCTCTGGCTTGAAAAACTCGCTCAGCACTAACAGAAAGCGGATAGGCCTGGTTTTTTAACACATTGCCGTACAACAAAAACCTGATTCCTTCCTGGTAATACTCTTCCACAATATCAAGCACCTGATGACTGGCTGCCCCAAGTGTTACAGCTTTTTTCGCCAAAACCTCAAGTTCCGCTTTCGTAAAACCACCCGTGTCGGCCAATGCAGTATGCACTTCATAGCCCAAAGATTGTAGATAGATCAAACAATAAGAGGTATCGAGACCCCCACTATATGCCAATAAGACTTTTTTCTTCATTATAAATGTTTTCTACTCCTGAGGTTTGATTTATTAGGCCTGCTGTAAGGCAACTTGTTCCGACGCTTTCTTACCAGTGAATTTAAGAAATGTTGCCCTTTTGAGCCGAACCAGGCGCTCATAAACCTTCGATTTCTTAATGAAGTTCCATCTTTTGTCTGATTGCTCCTTTGGGTCAAAAAGCATGGCTGTACAGATACAGTTAGTCCTGTTCTTACTTGTCAGAATGCTGAAGTTCACACAACTAGCACACCCTTTCCAGAAGTCTTCATCTTCTGTTAGCTCCGAATAAACAACTGGCTCATATCCAAGATCAGAATTGATCTTCATCACCGGCAAACTCGTCGTTAATCCAAACAGCTTTGCATTCGGGTACATCTTCCTGGAATGATCAAATGCTTTTTCTTTGATTCTTTTGGCTAGACCTTCCTTCCGAAAATCGGGATGAACAATAAGGCCCGAGTTAGCAGCAAACTTTCCGTGACTCCAGGTTTCTATGTAGCAAAACCCAGCCCAATCACCTGATTTAGTAAAAGCCACTATGGCTTTACTTTCCAACATCTTCTTGGCAATGTATTCAGGTGATCTTTTGGCGATACCTGTACCTCTTTTAAGAGCACTTTCCTCGATCTGCTGGCAAATTATTTCAACAAATGGTACATCGGCAGCCGTAGCTACCCTGACAGAAAACTGTGTCATTGTATAAAAACCCTAATGGATTAGATTTTAAAAAAAAAGTAAAAGAAGCTTGGGAGAAACGGATACCACGTAGGTATCACTGGGGTATAGCAAGGCCTAGGGCCTCGGAGTGCTTGGCCTAAAATTGTTTACTGAAGGACAATATGTAAGTATTGTAAACAACTGTTTGATCTTAAGTGAACAAATGTATGATGCTAGAAGAATCAATACAAGCAATTGTTTTATTTTTTGGGCGTATCCCGAAATTTCTTTTTGTATTTCCCGAAAGAGTCAGTCATTCCTCCTGATACCAAAAAAGTCATAATTTCCATAGCTGGAATATCAAGCGGAGATATATTTTCCCTATCTACAATAAACAAATCTCCTGCTATGCTATAAGACAGGGGGAAATACACCGCCACTTTACCGGGCATGTTAATTGCCTTCAAATCCTCATTAGTGATAAAACCAATTCTCTGAAGAACGCCATGGGGGTCCATTTTTACTACCACAGCTTTGTCAAATTTACGCTTATCTCCTACAAACGCCGTCATGAGGTCATTAAAGGACGAATAAATCATATTGACCAATGGCAATTTCTTAAGAATCCTTTCAAAAAATTCAAAAAAAGGTTTCGTGATAAAATAGGTAGCCAAGTACCCAATAAGAAGTGTCCCCAATAGAATCACCAAAATACCCAGACCAGGAATATCGATTGGGATAAGCCCATCCAACCATCGCACAACTGCCTGGCTTACATACACTGTCAGCGCTAATGGAACCACAAACACTAACCCTTTCAAAAAATAACTAACTACTTTGTTCATATACATAAAAAAAGGCTTTGCAAGTTACTGCAAAGCCCAGTTATCTCTTAATTTTTATTTTCTCAGATAGCAATACCGATAAAAGACTTGAACGCAATACCCATCAAACCAGTGATAAGCATGGTCAAACCAAGGCCTTTCAGACCATCAGGAACATGAGAGTATTTCAATTTTTCTCTGATAGCAGCAAGTGCCACAATCGCCAGCATCCAACCCACTCCTGACCCAAGACCATAGGCAGTAGCCTCTACAATTGTGTAGTCTCTCTGGATCATGAAAAGTGAAGCTCCAAGGATGGCACAGTTAACAGCAATCAGCGGAAGGAATATTCCAAGAGAACCATACAAAGCAGGAGAAGCTTTCTCTATAATCATCTCCACCAACTGCACAATAGCGGCAATAATCGCAATAAACATGATGAAAGTAAGAAAACTTAAGTCGATTGTCTCAAAGCTTGCTCCCAGCCAACTAAGTGCCCCTTCATTCAAAATAAAAGTCTGCATCACCCAGTTAATAGGCACCGTGATACCCAAAACAAAAATTACGGCGGCACCAAGACCTATTGCTGTACTTACCTTTTTGGAAACGGCAAGGAATGAACACATGCCCAAAAAGTAGGCAAATATCATATTATCGATAAATGCACTTTTAATGAAAATATTTAATGCTTCCATGATATTAGTGTTCTACGTAACCGTTTTTAGTTCTTTGTACCCAAATTATCAATCCAAGGATCATAAATGCTCCGATAGGGTCTACCATTAAGCCGTTAGTTGGGAAATCGAGTCCCATGGCTGCAAAAACCTTAAAATCAAAGATCGAAGCCGATCCAAACAATTCCCTAAAGAAGGCAACAGCCAGGATGATCCATGAATAACCAAGACCACTACCCAAACCATCAAGAACAGAATCGTAAGGTTTGTTTGCCAATGCAAATGCCTCCAAACGTCCCATCACTATACAGTTAGTAATGATCAAACCGACATATGCACCAAGCACTTTATACATATCAAATGCATAAGCTTTTAGCACTTCACTAACAAGGGTAACTAGTGTAGCCACAACAGCCAACTGGACAATGATACGAACCCTGTTAGGGATGAGCGTTCTCATCAAAGAAATCAGGAGATTTGCAAACACAATCACCAGGGTAACAGCTATGGCCATTACAAGTGTGGGCTGCATTTTCACAGTTACCGCCAGCGCTGAACAAATACCCAACACTTGTACAGTCACTGGATTGTCATCATTCAATGGATCAGTAACAAACTTCTTTCTTCTTTTCGAGAATAAAGGTTCTGCCTCTTTTACTATTGGTTTTTCTAGCGTTTCAGTGCTCATCGCAAACTGATTTTAGTGTTAGTAAATCTCTTCTCTCAAAAAGCCATAGCTGACTGACCGCTACCTGACTTTTCATTTTTTATAAAAGCTGTATAGGAAGAAAGATAATTCTCAAGCATAGCATTGACGCCTTTCGCTGTTAGCGTCGCTCCCGACATGCCGTCTACATGATGAACATCCTGTGGCTTACCACTTTCCCCTTTAACCATTGTTACCGACACAAGGTCCCCATTGTTGCCGAAAATCTCCTTGCCTACATATCTTCCCTGTATTTCCGGAGTCGTGATCCTTGCTCCTAGTCCAGGTGTTTCGGACTTGTGGTCAAATGCTATACCCTTGATGGTATTAAGATCTCCATCCAAAGCCATATAACCGGAAATCCAATCCCACAAGCCGCTTCCAAACATAGGAAATACATAAGCAATCACCTTAGTCGAATCATTTTCATCTAGAAACATGAAGACGGGGAAGTTCCTTGTTTCCTTCGGCACTTTGTTATTCTTCTGAATGTCGATCTTCTCTGCTATAAGCGGATTGCCTTTAGCATCTTTTTCAACAGGGTTTCCATTGATGTCTACCACAGCAGATTTAAATCGATTTTCATACAATGCCAAAACTTCTTCGCCAGTTTCGAGATTGGAAATATCCATCACAGCACCAAGAATTTTCTTCTTGGTATCGAGTTCGATCTGTTTGGTTTGGGCTGGCTTTAAACCAACCGACGCAAGTGATAAAGCCCCACCAAGTATGATGGTCATCACTCCCGAAAATAAAAGAACATAAGCGTTAGACTGTCGCACGTTGTAGCCTCCGTTTTTTGTTTGCTTGAACTACGTAATAATCAATAAGTGGAGCAAATACATTCATAAGAAGTATTGCCAACATGATTCCTTCAGGATAAGCGGGATTAAACACACGGATTAATACCGTTAAAAATCCTATCAGAAATCCATAAATCCATTTTCCGGTTTCGGTTTGAGAAGCCGTTACAGGGTCAGTGGCCATAAATACAGCCCCAAAAGCCAAACCTCCAATAACCCAATGGTATTGAGGCGGCATCAACATAAACTCATTAAGGCCGACAAGGTTAAAGATGATTCCCATTGTGTAAGCACCCGCAAAAACTGACACTATAATCTTCCAGCTGCCAACACCAGTTAACACCAATATCGCAGCACCGATTAAACACATCAAGGTAGAAGTCTCTCCTATGGAACCTGGCATAATACCCATAAACATATTCCAAAAATCATAAATACCCGCCGACCACGAATTGTTCAGCAAGTCAACTACTGGCGTGGCTCCGGGATTTCCTACAGTACTTCCTGCCACCGCAAGTGGTGTAGCTCCCGAATAAGCAGCAACAGGTGTTGCGTCTCCAAGAAAAGTCCACACCTCACCGCTTATATTGGTTGGATAAGCAAAATATAAAAATGCTCTGGCTACCAGTGCAACGTTGAGAATATTCATCCCTGTGCCGCCAAATGCTTCTTTTCCAATAACAACTGCAAATACTGTTGCAAGTGCCACCTGCCATAGTGGGATAGTTGCTGGCATTACCAATGGAATGAGCATTCCCGAAACAAGGAACCCCTCACTTATAGGATGTTGCCTGATGACGCAGAAAGTAAATTCTACTCCGAGACCAACTGCGTATGACACAATAATAATAGGCACCACCTTAAGTGCGCCGATTAATATTTTGTCGATGAATTCAGCATCAGCTCCAGTCGCAAGAAAGTGCTGATGGCCTACATTCCACATACCAAAAAGCAAACAAGGTATCATGGCAATGATAACGGTAAACATCATTCGCTTCAAATCAACAGCATCCTTTACCTGGGCACCCTTTTTACTAGTAGTGATGTCAGGAGCGAACAATATTGTTCTGTGTCCCTCATACAGAGTATGGTATTTCTCATACTTGCCACCCTTCTCTACCAGAGGTTTTAGTTTATCGAAGGCATCTTGTAAGAACTTCATAAATACGATTAGCTATATTGAATTAAATCGAGTCCCTGTCTAAGTATTTTCTGGAGATCATTTTTTGAAACATCTACGAACTCGCACAAGGCCAAATCTTCCTCGATGACTTCGTAAATCCCCAAAGCTTCCATGTCATCATAATCCTCGGCCAAAATGGCCTTCATGAGGTAAGTAACATAAATATCCATTGGCAACACTTTTTCAAGGTTACCTGATTGCACAAATGAGCGCTGCTCACCATGCGTATTTGTATCTAAAACAAATTCCTTCTTAGTGCTTGCCAGCAATCCAAAGGCTCTTTGAAAGCTTAGTTTGTTGAATGATGGTAAAATCCAACCTAAAAACTCTTCCTTGTCCCCTTCAGGTATAACTGTTACCTGATTAGCATAAAAGCCAATAAAACCGTCTTTCGCAATTGCTTCACCCGAAAGTACATTCCCTGAAATCACCCTGACGTGATCAGTCTTAAGATTACCCTCCAGGAACTTGCCAACATTGGCGCCTGTATAAGTGCTGTAATATTGCGGGTTGCTTATTTCGGAACCACAAACAGCAATGACTTTAGATGCATCGTAAACGCCCTCAAGGAATAATTTCCCTATTTGTATCACGCCGTAAGGAGATACAGTCCATGCAATATCGCCTTTATTGATAGGATCAAGATGGTGGATTTGCACACCTACGTTTCCTGCTGGATGAGCACCTGAAAATTTATTGACTTCGGCTCCTTTCACATGCGAAAACATGGAAAGTACTTCGTCGTCAGCGTTGGTATTCACGTGTACTAGACCAGCCGTGAATTTCTTCAACACATCGATTCCAGCTTGAAAATACTGATCCTGACCTTTAAAAAGCACACTATAAGAAGGTGACAACGGATTAGTATCAAATGCCGATACGAATATAGCTTTAGGCGTTGAAGATGGATCTGCCACCGAACCGTATGGTCTTTGAATAATATTGGGCCAAACCCCACTTTTGGTCAACTGATCGGTGGCTGCTTCTCTGGTTAGAGAACTCATGTCAGAAACCGAATGCTTCTTGAATTTTTCAAAGTCGACTTTTTTATCAGCCAGAATTTTGATTTCAAGAAGTTTTCTTTTCTCTCCCCTTTTGATTTCCACGACCTCTCCGCTCACTGGAGCTGTGTACATCACATCCTCCTGAAGACGATCGAAAAACAAAGCTGTCCCAGCCTTCACACTTGCTCCTTCTTCTACAAGAAGTTTAGGGCGTGTGATTCGTTGAAAGTCGGTTGGTTTGACAGCGAAAGTCTCAGGTTGTTGATTTTCACCAATTTTTTCCTCGGCCTTGCCTGCGAGATTGATATTAAACCCTTTTTTGAGCTTTACGAATTTAGACATTTTCTATAGGTAAAATAGACCGAAATCCTTTAAAACGTGGCAAAATTAATAAAATTTCACTCAACTAAAAGGTAAGTGAAATTATTAGTATCAAGGTTTTATACAACCCTCATTTTCACTTACATAAACAGCGCTATTAAGCAATTGCTGGTTCATTCTTACTTTTTTCTTCAATAAAACCAGCCACCCGCTCCATTAACCACATTGGCGTGGAGGTAGCGCCGCAAATCCCTACATTTTCAGCGCCGACAAGCCAATTTAGATCTAAATCCTCTTCACTTTCGATAAAATAGCTATGAGGATTGATTGACAAACAAACTTCGTACAACGCTCTTCCGTTGGAGCTCTTCTTGCCTGCAACGAAAAGAATAACGTCCTGCTCCTCGGAGAATTTACGCATTTGAGGCTCTCTGTTAGAAACCTGACGGCAAATACTATCATTGGCATCAAAATCTTCCGTCCTCAATTCGCCCTTATTTTGACGAATGCGCTCTTCTATTTGTTCCTTAAAATGGTAGAAACCCTTTGTGGACTTCGTTGTCTGACTGAATAGCGTTATGGGCTTTGAGAAATCTAACTTATCCAGGTCCTCATCTTTGGTAATGATGATGGCCTCTTCACCTGTTTGGCCTGCAAGACCGATAACCTCTGCATGACCTTCCTTGCCATAAATAACAATCTGACCACCTACCTTTTTCATATTATCATAGGCGTGCTTTACTCGATTTTGAAGTTTGAGCACTACCGGGCAGGACGCATCAATAAGTTCTATGTTATTTTCAAGGGCCAGTTGATAAGTTTCCGGCGGTTCGCCGTGGGCCCTTATCAATACCTTGGTATTTTGAAGTTTCTTTAGCTCATCGCGACTGATGACACGAAGTCCCTTCTCATAAAGACGGTTAACTTCCATATCGTTGTGCACAATGTCTCCCAGACAGTATAGCTGGCCACTTTCTTCCATTTCGTCTTCTGCCATTTTGATGGCGAATTCTACTCCGAAGCAATACCCAGAATTTTTGTCGATCGTAATATTCATAACTCTCTTTCCTGCCTTAGCTTCATTTGTCATTTTGTATTCAAGCCCAGACTTTTGCCCTAAGGCTTTTTTTGAGCGACTCCAGAAATCAATTCACTAGTGGCCAGGTTGGTAATGAGTTCTATTTGTTCCTCAAAGGTAATATGTGTGGTGTCAATTTCAATAGCATTTATCGCCTTCTTTAGCGGACTCTCCTTTCTGGTCGTATCTATTTCGTCTCTGGATCGAAGGTTCTCTATTACTTCTTCAAGCTCAACCATCTTTCCTTTGTCTAAAAGCTCTTTTTGACGTCTTTCAGCCCGTACATAAAGATCGGCCACCATGAATATTTTTAAGTCAGCCTCCGGGAACACTACTGTTCCAATATCTCTTCCATCCATCACGACCCCCCTGTTCTTACCCATTTTTCGTTGCTGGGCTACCATGGCCATTCTTACTTCTTTCAAGGCACTTACCTCGCTTACCCGCTGCGAAACCTCCATTTCGCGAATGCTACCTTCCACATTCAACCCGTTGAGGTATACTTCGTTCACTTTACTTACAGGGTTATAATTGAATGTTATATCAATTTGTTTTAATGATTTTTCTATGGCCTTAGGATCGGTTAGGGCAACATGATGTTCAATAAAGTACAGGGTAACCGCCCGATACATGGCACCAGTATCGATATATATATAACCAAGAAGTCCTGCCACAGCTCGGGCAGTGGTGCTTTTACCGCAACCAGAATAACCATCTATTGCTATGACTATTTTCTGCATCCGTTTTAGGTAAGGAGGTTAACAATCTTTCAAAGGACAAGGGATGGGTTTTCCTTTTTTTATCATCCGAGGTTTCCGGTTCTGAAACTGCTTCGCCTTACATCCATCAAAAATTAAGGATGTTAGCAAAATCAACAATAGAGCAAATAGGCTTGAAGCCCGCCGACCAAAAAACTTCATCAGGTAAAGATAGGAATTGAGACGTTAACTTACTCAACAACCGCTTAGTGAAGTACATGCCTTAAAAACAAGTCTGTTAAAAATACACCCTCCCGGAATATCCAAAAGGGTGTACCTGAAACTATCACTCAATTGACTTGCACTTGCTTGTCGAGACTTTCTTCTACTCTCTGAGCCCAGCCTTTTGCCATCTCATAATATTGAAATGCTTCATCCATCCCGTCCGTATGGCTATCGTAGAGCGTTATATGTATATCTTCTCCTCCCTGATGAAACTTATGTTTAAAAACAAGTCCAATCTTTTCGATATGGGCATGTCCTGCAGTCATCGTCACCACTTTTTCCATACGGCAACTAAGAATATGGCTTAAATCAATAAGCAATGATTGAACCTTGCTACTTGCATACCTACTGAAAAGCAGTTTTCTGTGAAGCCTGTCAATTACCAGGAACTTACCTGGAAGGTCCTCGTAATCGGTTATATCCATCTGGTTTTCTGCGCTTATCTTTTTCAAATACTCTGGTGGATTTCTCCTGGCAATAAGTCTTTTCTTTATGTACAAAAGTGCAATAGGAAGCACAACGACCAATGCGGCCAATATTTCTATAGTCTTCATTTTTTATATCTTTTTCTGTGAATGATTGGAGGTAATAGCATAGACTAACCTTGAGCCATAATTTGGCATCAGGTTAACTCATCGAAGAAAAAGTTGGAGTCTTAGAAAAACTGATGATAGAGGGAAAAAACCTTTAAAGCATTTGATGGGGGTAATTCTCGTTCTTCTTTTAGAGAAACACCCTTGTTATTTACCGGAATGCTCGCATCAAACTGGTTTTGATTCGTTGTTTGATGCTTAGATTTTGAATCGTCTTCAAACTCTTCCTCAGCTAGTAAGTTCTGCCAAACCAAAGAGTGATGAACGACGCTCTTTATCTGATTTTTTGTTTCAGCGTTCGCGGCTTGATAATCGTTGACAGACCAGGCGCTGCTTGAAAGTAGCCCTAGAAAACAAAGAGAAACGGTGAGGAACAGTCTGTACAACTTGAAGCTTTTGATATTGCTTTTAAACGACAGAGTGCTTACAAAGTTTTAGCACCCATCGTTTAATTCTCATGATTTAAGGTACGGAATTCTGTTATTCAGAAAACTTCAAGGGCAGCAATAATTGATGAATGACAATTAATGATTTATCAACGGCAAACTTCAGCCACTTCCGGTGACTTTCCCACCTCGTCAGCATTACTGTTTCCTTGTGACAGATAGAAAAATGGTGGGCTTAGGGGATTTTTTGTTCAAATTGGTTCACATTTAGTTGACTTTCCTTCTCACAGAATGGTTATATTTAATACTCAACAAATATGCTTTTCAAATGGAAGATGCTGGAAAAAGTATGATTGATAACCTGGAAAAGAACTCTGGCAAGTCATTGACTGAGTGGGTCAGTATCGTTAAAAAAAGTAGCCTTGAAAAGCATGGAGAAATAATCAATTTTTTGAAGGAAAACCATGGTTTAACGCATGGCTATGCCAACCTGATAGCGCACAAGGCCAGAGGGTCTGACGCAGGTTCTGCCAGCAACATTGACGATTTGGTTATTGACCAATATAAAGGCAAAGAAGTACTTAAACCGATATATGATCAGCTGATTAGTGAAATCAAGAAATTCGGCAATGAGGTGGAAATAGCTCCTAAAAAAGCCTACGTTAGCCTCAGAAGAAAAAAACAGTTTGCCATGCTTACCCCAGCCACAAAAACCCGATTTGAAATTGGAATCAACCTAAAAGCAACGGCAAGTAGTGGCGTGTTGGAGAAAATTGAAACTGCTAATTCCATGTGCTCTCATCGCATCAAAATTGGAGCATTAGAAGACATTTCGCCTGAAATAATTGGCTGGCTGAGGGATGCTTACGAGCAGGCTGGATGATCTGCAGAACGATGGCTTTAAGCTTAAAACCGAGCGGCCATAAGCAGATTGAGGTCTTTGTATTTGAGATTGAACTTGCGGGCAAGGTGAGGGTTTGTCAGGCTTCCTTTGAATGTATAGACGCCCTTCATAAACCATTTATGAGCAAAAATCATATCCCCTACCCCTCCTACGTCAGCAATCTGCATCAACACAGGCGTGAAAATATTGCTTAGTGCAGTTGAGGCTGTACGAGCAACTCTTGAAGGAATATTGGGCACACAATAGTGAATGACCCCGTGCTTCCTGAAAACCGGATCATTATGGGTGGTTATTTCAGCAGTTTCAACACAGCCGCCCTGATCAATTGTAACATCTATTATAATAGAGTCCTGCTTCATTTCCATAACCATCTCTTCAGTCACCACACATTGGCTTCTGCCTTTCTCGACCCGCATGGCACCTATCACCACATCGGCATTCTTAAGTGCTGAAAGTAGTGTAGAATGGTCAAGTGTAGACGTATATACTTGCTGACCAAGCGCATGCTTAATACGCCGAAGTTTGTAGATATGGTTATCGAAAATCTGTATATCAGCACCTAGGCCAAGCGCTGCCCGCGCAGCATGCTCTGCTACGGTTCCGGAACCGAGAATCACCACCTGAGTAGGCGGAACACCTGTAATGCCTCCCACTATTACTCCCTGCCCGCCGTTTACATTACTGAGATATTCTGCTGCTATAAGCATAACGGTGCTTCCTGCAATCTCACTCATTGACCTAACGATAGGCAGACCACCGACTTTGTCCTCTATGAGTTCATAAGCAAGGGCAGTCACCTTCTTTTCATTTAATGCATTGATAAAATGGGCCGACTGCCGACCTGTTTGAATGGCCGAGAAAAGAGCTTGACCGCTTTTCATGTAACTAATTTCCTCCGAAATTGGCGGCTCTACTTTTAAAATAATATCAGCGGAATAGACCTCCTTTGCTGAATACACTATTTTGGCGCCAGCCTCACTGTAGTCTTTATCAAGGAACTTGGCTGCCTTCCCAGCGCCCGTTTCGACCCATACTTCATGACCACCGGCAGAAAGTACCGCAACTGAGGATGGCTTAAGTGCGACCCGATTTTCTTGAAGTGATCGTTCGCGGGGAATCCCAATAAAAAGAGATTTATCACCTTCACGAACTTTTAAAAGTGACTCCTGTGGATATAGGGATTGTTCTTTTGCCAGTTCTTCCACACTCTTACGATACCTGTCAGCCATATGTCTGAAGCGAAATCTTCCTTTGGTTTGCTGACACTAAGATAAGGTTAATTTTGAGGTATTTGTCGGGCAGTAACGATGGAATTTTCGATGGCCATTCAATAAAGCAGTAATTGTCAGAATGAAAATACTCATCCACACCAATATCAGCGGCCTCAGATTCAGACTTGATTCGATAAAAATCGAAATGATAAATTGAATCGCCCTGAGCTGTTTCGTACTCATTAACGATAGAAAAGGTAGGGCTACTTACCATATCCTCCACCGCCATTTTTTCACAAACTGCCTTGATCAAGGTAGTTTTCCCTGCGCCCATTTCCCCTTCGAAAAGCCAAACCTTATGATCTCCTGCGAATTCGATCAGCTTTTCCGCAATTCCGGGAAGCTCTAATAGTTCATCACATACCAGCGTAGCTTTCAACTCAGCCTCCTTTTGGTGTCAGGTAAACGATGGGTATGATCATTTCTTCGAGTGACACCCCACCATGCTGGAAAGTGTCTTTGTAGAAATTGACATAATAGTTGTAATTATTCGGATACGCGAAGAAGTAGTCCTCCACTGCGAATACATAGGAAGTAGAAACGTTCACCCTGGGCAAGAAAATCTCCTCAGGCTTACGTGCTACAAATACATCATCACCGTCGTAGCCGAGGTTTTTACCTTGTTTGTAACGAAGGTTGGTGTTTGTGTTTTTGTCGCCCACAATTTTAAATGGCCTCTTGACTCTCACAGTACCATGATCAGTGGTAATAATTACACGGCACTTTTTCTCGGAAATCTTCTTAAGTGCATCCAAAAGTGGTGAATGCTCAAACCATGACCTGGTGATCGAACGATAGGCAGCTTCGTCGGGCGCCAGTTCTCGTATCATTTCCAGGTCGGTGCGGGCATGAGAAAGCATGTCCACGAAATTGTACACGATAACGTTCAAGTCGTTATTCAGGAGGTTGTTGAAGTTGTCCAACAGCTGCTTTCCCTGATTCACATGGATAACCTTGTGGTAGGAAGACCTTATGTTCAGCCTGTTTCGTTGAATTTGGCGCTTCAGAAACTCTTCTTCGAAATTATTTTTGCCCTCATCATTATCCTCACCGACCCATAAATCAGGGTGGTTTTTCTCCATTTCGCTTGGCAACATACCTGAGAAAATAGCATTTCTCGCATATGCCGTTGTGGTTGGAAGAATGGAAAAATACGTTTCCTTTTCCTTCACATTAAAATACTGAGAAATAATAGGCTCAAGTATTTCCCACTGGTCATAACGGAGGTTATCTATCACAATAAAAAACAAAGGATCATTCTCCTTGAGTTGAGGAAAAACCTTTTTCTTCATCAGCTGGTGAGAAAGCATTGGCTTTTTGGATTGCGGATCGTTCAGCCAGTCCTTGTAATAATCTGTGATAAACCGCGTAAAGTTTTTACTGGCTTCAGCTTTCTGCATTTCGAGCACCTCGGCCATGCTTTTATCTTCTGTATTTTCTATTTCAAGCTCCCAATAGACAAGCTTCTTATACACTTCTACCCATTCTTCAAAATCCATGTCCTCGCTAAAGGCCATGCTAATATTTCTAAAATCCTGTTGGTAGCTCTGATTGGTATGTTCACTTACTAACCTGCGATTGTCCAGGATTTTCTTTACCGAAAGAAGTATTTGATTTGGATTGAGGGGTTTGATCAGGTAATCAGCGATTTTTGAACCGATCGCCTCCTCCATAATTTCTTCTTCTTCACTTTTGGTGATCATCACCACCGGCAAACTAGGGTGAGTCGATTTTATGTAGTTCAAGGTCTCTAGACCAGTCATCCCCGGCATATTTTCGTCAAGGAAAACGATATCGAAATCATTGTGGTCGCATTGATCTAGCGCATCAGCACCACTAATCACAGGTGTAACCTTATATCCCTTGGCTTCAAGAAACAGTATGTGAGGTTTAAGTAGATCTATTTCGTCATCGGCCCAAAGAATGGAATATTTTTGCATAGTGGCTTTACTTTAAGAAGCTGAGTGATCAATTTACACCCAAAATTCAGTACAACTAGTTTGAACAAAAAGAAAATCATTAACGATCCAGTATACGGCTTTATCACGATACACAGTGATCTTATCTTCGATATTATACAACATCCTTACTTTCAACGGTTAAGGCGAATCAAACAACTTGGACTGAGTGATTTTGTGTATCCGGGAGCTCTTCATACCAGATTTCATCATGCGTTGGGTGCCATGCACTTAATGTCTGTAACGCTCGATAATTTACGCAGCAAAGGCCATGATATTTCTCCCGAAGAATATGAAGGCGCTCTAATTGCCATTTTACTGCACGATATTGGTCATGGTCCGTTTTCTCACACCCTTGAATTTAGCCTGATGAATGGCATAAGCCATGAACACATATCAGTGCTACTGATCAGTAAACTAAACGAATACTTTAGCGGAAAACTTGCCTTAGCTTTTGATATTTTTAAGAATAAGTACCACCGTACTTTTTTCAATCAACTGGTGGCCAGCCAGCTTGATATCGACCGGCTCGATTACCTAAAGAGAGACAGCTTCTTTACTGGCGTTTCTGAAGGTACCATTGGCGCCGATCGCATCATTAAAATGCTTGATATTAGAAACGACCGGTTAGTCGTTGAAGAAAAAGGCATTTATAGTATCGAGAACTTTCTCAGTGCAAGAAGGCTAATGTATTGGCAAGTATACCTTCACAAAACATCAGTGGCCGCTGAAAAGATGATGATTCAGCTCATCAAACGAGCCAAGTTTTTAGTACAACAAGGCACACCCATCAAAGCCACTCCAGCATTCAGTTTATTTCTGGAGCGAGACATTTCTCTTAGTGATCTTCAAGAGGATCCTGATTTACTGGACGTATTTGCATCTCTTGACGATTACGATATTTGGGGCTCGGTTAAATTCTGGACCACCTACGATGACAAAGTATTGAGCATGCTGGCAACAATGCTTCTGCAACGCAAGCTATTCCAAATCACCATGTCCAATAAGAAGATTGAGAAATCGATCGTGGAAGACTTGACATCAAAAATTCAATCTCAACTTGGAATCAGTCAGCAGGAGGCAAAATACTTCATCGGCAAGGGAAGCATTAGCAACAAAGCTTACATAGCAGAAGGGCAAACAATCAATATTCTAACAAAAACGGGGGAAATAGTGGATGTGGCTTTTGCCTCAGATTTGCCCAATATCAAGGCCATGAGCAAAATCGTCACTAAACACTATCTATGCTGGCCCAAAATCATATCTTTGTAACATTAAATTGAGGCCCTTTTCGCATGGAATTTACCCTGGCACAAATCGCTCATATCTTAGGTGGTGAGCTCAAAGGCAACGGTCAAGCAAAAGTAAACAGAGTAGGCAAAATTGAGGACGGAGGCGAAGGGGCGATTACCTTTCTGTCAAATCCAAAATACGAGCCCTTCATTTACACAACTACTGCCTCTGCAGTAATCGTCAAGAAAGACTTTAGCCCAAAAGCTAGCATAAAAGCTAGCCTTATCCTGGTCGACGACCCTTATTTGAGCTTTACTGCTTTATTGGAAGAATACCACAAGCTTGTGAGCTTTCAGAAAGTTGGTGTGGAGCAACCTAGCTTTTTTTCAGAAAGCGCCAAAGAAGGGGCCAACGTTTACAGAGGCGCTTTTTCCTACATTGGGCAGAACGTCAAATTGGGAGACAATGTAAAGATCTACCCGAATGCCTATGTAGGGGACGACGTAACCATCGGAGATAATACCATTATATACGCTGGAGCAAAGATCTATTCAAGAACAAAAATAGGGAAACACTGCACAATTCACTCAGGGGCGGTCATTGGTAGCGATGGGTTTGGATTTGCCCCTCAAGCAGACGGTAGTTACAAAACTATCCCTCAAGTGGGAAACGTGGTGTTGGAAGACTTTGTGAGCATAGGCGCTAATACGACTATTGACTGTGCCACATTCGATTCCACAGTCATTAGAGAAGGGGTAAAACTTGACAATCTGATCCAAATAGGACATAATGTAGAAATTGGGAAGCACACAGTAATTGCTTCTCAAACAGGAGTATCAGGCTCTTCCAAAATCGGTGAGTATAGCATGATCGGCGGACAAGTTGGTATAGCAGGACACATTCAATTAGGTCCGAAAATGAAAATTGCTGCGCAGTCTGGACTAAATAAGTCGGTGAAGGAAGAGGGGAAAATTCTTTTTGGAAGCCCGGCATTTGATCATTTGCAATACATGAAATCGGCCATGCTGTTCAAAAGACTTCCTGAACTAAACCAGAAGATCAGAGAACTTGAAGAAAAAATTATAAATTTGACATCGCTAAAGACAGACGATGAACATTAGGCAACAAACCGTTAAGGAGAAAGTAACCGTTTCGGGTGTAGGATTACACACAGGTGTCCGTACTAACATGACATTCGTTCCGGCACCTCCGAATCACGGGATCAAATTTCAAAGGGTAGACCTTGAAGATCAACCAACAATTGATGCAGACGCCGATTTAGTGGTTGATGTATCACGTGGCACCACCCTGGAGCAGAACGGCGCCAGAGTGAGCACAACAGAGCATGCATTGGCCGCACTTGTTGGCTTGGAAATTGACAACGTGCTTATTCAGCTCGACGGCCCGGAAGTACCTATTATGGACGGGAGTTCTTTGCTATTCGTTGAAGCCATAGAACGGGTAGGTTTAGAAGAACAAAATGCCCAAAGGAATTTCTTTGAAGTCCCTGAAAGCATCTTCTACCGGGATAAGGACAATGAAATAGAAATTGCTGCATTGCCGCTCGACGACTATCGGGTGACGGTAATGGTGGACTACAATTCACCTGTGTTGGGAAGTCAACATGCCACCTTGACTAATGTCAGCGAATTCGCCACCGAGATTGCCTCTTGTCGCACTTTTTGTTTTTTACATGAGTTGGAAATGCTCCATAAAAACAACCTTATTAAGGGCGGTGATTTGAGCAATGCAATAGTCGTCGTTGACAGAGTGGTGGAAGAACACGAATTGGATAGCCTCGCTAAGCTTCTCAACAAGCCAAAAGTGCAGGTGAAAAAGGAAGGCATACTCAATAATGTCGACCTGAGGTATAAGAATGAGCCAGCCCGTCACAAGTTATTGGATGTAATGGGCGATTTGGCGCTGGTCGGCAGGCCGATAAAGGCGCAAATTCTTGCCGCAAGACCTGGCCATGCTGCTAACGTGGCATTTGCCAAGAAGCTGAAGAAGGTCATGCAAAGTACGACCAACGATGGTGTGCCCTACTATGACCCCAAAATTCCTCCGGTTCTGGATATCAATAAAATCACTAATATCTTACCGCACCGATATCCTTTCCTCCTCATAGACAAAATATTTCACCTGGATGAAAAGTGGGTAGCAGGCGTAAAAAATGTGACATTCAATGAGCCATTCTTCCAGGGGCACTTTCCTGGTAATCCAGTAATGCCCGGCGTGCTGCAAGTAGAAGCAATGGCTCAAATTGGTGGCATTTTAGTACTCAACACGGTGCCAGATCCTGAAAATTACTGGACATATTTTCTAGGCATAGAGGGCTTCAGGTTTAGAAAAATGGTGTTGCCGGGCGATACGCTTGTGATCAGGTGTGAGTTACTAGCTCCGATAAAAAGGGGAATTGCTAAAATGCGGGGAGAAGCCTATGTTGGGTCCAACCTTGTTTGCGAAGGTGCCATGACAGCCAGCATAGTTAGAAAAGACGTATGATCCATCCTTTAGCATATGTTCATCCCGAGGCAAAAGTGGCGCCTAATGTCACTATTGAACCTTTCGCTGTTATTCATCATAACGTAGAAATCGGCGAAGGCACGTGGATTGGCTCTCATGCAGTTATTTACGAGGGTGCCCGGATTGGAAAAAATGTTAAAATATTTAACGGCGCCTCTATCTCGACCGTGCCTCAAGACTTGAAATTCAAAGGTGAGTCCACAGAAACATTCATTGGGGACGGCACCTCCATTAGAGAATTTGTCACTATCAGTCGAGGAACTTCCGATAAACTTAAGACAGTAGTTGGTAGCGACTGCCTAATCATGGCCTATGCCCATGTGGCCCACGACTGCACAATTGGAAATAATTGCATCTTAGGTAACTCTGTTCAAATCGCAGGCCACGTCGTTATCGACGACTGGGCAATCATTAGCGGAACCACTGCTGTCCACCAGTTCTCCCGAATTGGCTCTCATGTGATGGTTTCAGGAGGCTCCCTCGTGCGAAAAGATATTCCACCTTTTACAACAGCCGGCCGGGAACCATTAAGCTTCTGCGGTATTAACTCAGTAGGCTTAAGAAGAAGAGGCTTCTCCAATGAGAAAATCAACGAAATCCAGGATATTTACCGGTATATCTATTTTAGAGGTCTGAACCACTCTAAAGCCATAGAGCTGATATTATCTGAAACACCTCCGTCTAATGAAAGAGATCAAATTGTAGACTTCATCAGAACCTCTGAAAGAGGGATCATGAAAGGGTTTGCCGTTTGATATGAAAGTAATCGTTGAAAATGCCGGCAAACGCTACCTGCGTGAGTGGATTTTCAAAAACCTCACCTACACCTTCCAAAAAGGTTCTTCCTATGCTATTATAGGAAGAAATGGAAGTGGAAAATCAACACTAGCAGGGCTACTCAGTGGACAAATCATACCCACAGAAGGTAAAGTAACCCATACCATCAACGATGAAAAAATCGATGAGCATATGGTTTATCGGCATATTGGCATGGCTGCTCCCTACCTTGAACTCATTGAAGAATTCACGTTAGCAGAAATGGTGAATTTCCATTTTGGCTTAAAAAAGCTAGCTAAAGAAATGTCTGCAGAGGAGGTATTAGCCTATGGACTTTTGGAGAATGCCTCAAACAAACAGGTAAAACATCTTTCGTCCGGGATGAAGCAGCGGTTTAAGCTAACATTAAGTTTTTTAAGTGATACGCCATTTATTATTTTGGATGAACCAACCAGTAACCTGGATTCTCATGGAATAAATTGGTATTTGGAGCACCTGGCGTCGATACAAAATGATCGCTTAGTAGTCATTTGTTCAAATCAAATTCATGAATATCAGATGTGTTCGCATGTGATTTCAATTGAAGAATTTAAATGAGACGTTGTATTATTCCTATTGACTTTTTTATCAGGTAATTAGGTAAAATTTTCAAATTCTTCTATTTTTGATCAAGGTTAATTTTTAGAAATAACAAAATCCACATGAACAAACTATTCAATCTGTTTACAGCAACAACAATTTTCGCTCTGGTTATTTTTATCAGCTGCGGCGGCGACGGAGGTGACAATCCAGACCCAGATCCAGATCCGATAGCGGATCAATTGGCAGTCCTTCTAAATGGCGGACAGGCATTCACAGCCACGGCTGGTGGCGTTAAGCAAGACGGTATCGCTGCAGGCGAGTGGGACAGTTTCGCAATAACGTTTACTGGCTCAGGAAGCAGCGGAAGTTTCACTACGACTGGGAGACCAAGTAGCACAGACGTGCCGAACGTTGACGTAGTATGGCCAGCAAGCGGCACATGGGCATTTGCCGACGCAGCAACAGCTGGCGAAAAAGATGTTAGTAAGGTTGTCAGAAAACCAGACGATGTAACTATCAATCTTTCAGTAACTTCTACTAAGATCAGTCTTACATTCTTAATTGAAGAGGCCGGAGCAGGTCGTACGCAAGGTGTGACTGGAACTTGGGTATTTGAATTTCCGATATAACTAGTTGTCAGAATATTAGTGATGAAAAGGGCCTATATGGCCCTTTTTTTATTACCTGAAGCTGATGAGCGTCACGCCACTTCCACCTCTTTCAACATGTTCGTCAGCCATCCTCTCAATAAACTTATTACCGCTCAAGTATCGCCTAATTACCTCCCTGAGGATGCCATCTCCCTTCCCGTGCACGATCCGCACTTCGTGCATACTAAATAAAACAGCACTATCAATAAAATCATCTACGAGCTGAATGGCCTCGTCGGCTCTTTTTCCTCTAACATCCAGATTGGGTGAAAACTCAGCCCTTTTCTGGTTCATATCGATTCCCTTGAAAACCCCGCCCACTTTTTCCTTCCTTAGGCTTTTTTTAGCCTGAGTTGAGGTTACTTTTTCCAGACGAGTTAATTCTATGTGCGATTTCAATTCGCCCATGAGGACCTCAGCTTTCTTTCCTCTGATCGATAAAACCTCTCCGGCAGTCTCCTGACCTGCCATTCGCACTTTGTCCCCTGCCTTAATTTCTCCTGGCACAGTTTTCCAAACTGGCTTTTTCTCTTCCAACTCCTCTGAAAGGGTCGTTTGAATTTTAATCAACTCCTGGCGAATCTCTTGCGTTTTTTCCTTTTCTGCCTTGTTCTCTTTAATTTCTCTTATCGTGTTCTCGACTGCTTTATTGGCGTCAAGCACAATTCTTTTGGCCTCTTGCTTGGCTTCTTTGATAATTTTACTCTTTTCAGTTTCAAGAAAGGTCTTTAGTTCCCGATAGTCTTTCAGCGCTTTCTCCAGCTCGATGTTTTTTCGGTTAACACTCTCATATCTCGATTGAAAATCATTCTTCGCTGTCTCCAATTCATTGATCAACGTCTCAAATTTCACCTGAGAATGCCCCACAAGCCCTTTGGCCCTCTGAATTACTTTTTCTGACAATCCTATATTGGCAGCCATTTCCAACGCAAAAGAGCTTCCAGGCCTCCCGACTTCTAGTTGATACAATGGTTTCAGCTGGTTGACATCGTACCTCATGGCTCCGTTCACAATCCCAGGGTTCTTCTCAGCCATACTTTTGAGGTTACCATAGTGGGTAGTGATGACCCCAAACGACTGCTTCTGATACAGCTGCTCTAAGACTCCCTCAGCAATAGCTCCACCAAACTGCGGCTCAGTTCCTGCACCAAATTCATCGATTAGGAACAATGTTTTGCCTCCAGCATTCTCAAGAAAAAAGCGCATCGATGTCAAATGGGAACTGTAAGTACTCAAGTCATTTTCCAGGGATTGCTCATCACCCATATCAATGAAAATCCTGTTAAATACACCCATCACCGAATCGTCCCTAACAGGCACAAGCAATCCGCATTGCATCATATACTGCAGCAAGACCACTGTTTTTAGACACACTGACTTACCGCCGGCATTTGGCCCCGAAATAATCAGTATTCGCTTATCGGCATTTAGCTCAATATCCAGGGGAATGATTGGCTTGCCTGCCTTTTTATGAAGAAGGTACAAGAGCGGATGAACTGCCTGTTGCCAGGCTATCACTGGCTTTTCATCCAAAGTGGGCATTAACGCACCTATCTCCACTGCAAACAATGCCTTAGCTCTAATAAAATCGATAGCTCCTAGAAAGTTGTAGGCTTTATCCATCGCTGGCACATGGGGCCTCAACTGATTAGTCAGCTCACGGAGAATGCGTATGATCTCCCTTCTTTCTTCTAGCTCCAGTTCCCTGATTCGGTTATTGATTTCTAACGCCTCCGCTGGCTCCATAAAGACTGTTTGCCCAGTCGCAGACTCATCATGAATAAAGCCTTTCAGCTTTCGCTTGTGCTCGGCCAATACTGGAATCACCAAGCGTCCGCCGCGCACAGCAATTGAACCGTCTTCTGGCGACCAGCCTTGCTTCTGTGAGTCTTTGGCAATGCGGTCCATTACCCTTCTGAGCGACGACTGTTCAGATATCATCGAGGAACGGATTTGCATAAGTTCGCGGGATGCATTAGCCCTTAGCTGTCCAGTTTCATCAATAATGGCATCAAACCATTTAATCATGTCAGCCGGCAAATCAACCATGCCCGACAGGTCAAAAAGAGTGGGGCACTCATCCGCATGCTTCTTCAGCACGGCCCGAAGCTGAACAATCGTACTCAAGGATCTTTTCAAGTCATAGGCCTCTTCCTCTTCAAGGTAAGCCCCTTCAATCTTTATCTTCTTAAGCTGGTCGGTAGGATCGATGTAATTGTTATCCGGGAGTTTATTTCCGGCCACAAAAAGTTTCCGCAGCTCCTCCGTCTGAATGAGGCGTTTCTGTAAAAGCTTGAGGTCATCAGACACCTTCATTCTCTCTACATGCCTGGCACCGAGGTTACTAAGGCACCGTGCAGAGATCATCTCGCGCACCCTATCAAACCCCGTTTTTGCCTCGAAGGATTCTGGAAAAACTCTCATATCGACTCACCTGATTCATCAGGTTGCTTGCGGGTGCCCATATTTCGGCGGACGGAAAGGCTGTCTACAACAGCGGCATAAATTTTATCAAACATTTCTACATGCTGGAGATAGTAATCGAAACTCAGGGTATAAACTGAGTCAGAGACCTGATGTTTATCGAACAATAGCTGTTGCTGCTCCGCATAAAGGAGGGTTGAGGAGTCGTGGGTCAACCTTAGGGAACTTACTTTCGTTTCCAACTCGTGTATGTCCGTTAGGATATCGATCATTTGCTGAGGCGCAAGTACGCCCTCAGGAATCAACTCTTTGTCCTTACATCCAAAGAGCATTAAGAAGAAAAGGCCGAAAAGGCTCCAAAAAACATTTTTCACCGACAAAATTTAGCTAAATAAATTCTAACTTTAAACCCCAAACCAACAGTGATGAAGGATTTCCTCAAGAAGCTGCGAAGATATGAGATTGAGATCAGGAAGGCAATCACCTCACAAATGCAAGGGGATTATCATTCTATCTTTAAAGGCTCTGGCCTTGAGTTCGATGATGTACGTCAGTACCAATACGGAGATGATATAAGAACGATAGATTGGAACGTTACTGCCAAAGGGCACGGTACTTTTGTTAAAACTTTCAAAGAAGAAAAAGAACAAACCGTTTTCTTCCTGTTGGATGTAAGCGCTTCCCAGGAAATCGGAGCCGACGGACAGCAGAAAATTGATATTGGCAAAGAATTGTGTGGGCTTTTGGCTCTTTCGGCGATCAAAGAGGGAAGTCAGGTTGGTGTGCTTTGCTATTCTGATCAAAAAGAGAAATACATCAAGCCGGCCAAAGGGCTTAGGCATGCCTATCAGATTATCGACAACCTCTTCAACCTGAAACCAGCCTCTACTGGCACTAACCTTAACCTGGGCATTAGAAGCGCCATGAACATGATTCATCGCAAGAGTGTGATTATCATGATCTCCGATTTTGTTGATGACAATTACGAACATGGTATCAAGGCGCTGGCAAGAAAGCATGACCTTGTGGTGATTCACCTAAGCGACAGAAGAGAAACACATTTTCCAAAACTCGGTATTGTGCCTCTTTACGACAAAGAAAGTAAAAAGACGATATGGGTGAATACATCAGCTCCAGCCTTTCGTAAAAAAGTAGAAACTATCTATCAGGGAACGCAGTATGAATTGGAGAAGTTGTGCAAGAAGAACCAAGCCAACTACCTTTCTATAAGTACAGAAGATGAATACGTGCCAAAATTGATCCGTTTGTTTAAAGTGAGAAATAAAATAAGGAAAAGTGGGTAAAACAACGGTTTGTTTCCTGGTTGCATTGCTATTCACGTGGAGTAGTGTTCAGGGCCAGTCGGTAAGTGTTAGGGGTTATTTTCTGGAAGACAGCGTTAAGCTAGGCAGTCCGGCCAATTATGTCCTGGTGGCTGAATATCCCGGAAGTGTGAAAGTGCTTTTTCCGGATTCTACCTATAGCTTTGCTCCATTCGAGTTCAACAAGCAAACCTTTTTTCCTTCAAGACTTAAAGATGGCGGAATTGTAGATAGTGTTATCTACCAGCTGAGCACCTTCGAACTTGAGCCTTACCAGGGAATTCAGCTCCCAGTATTTCAATTAAGGCCTAAGGATAGTTTAGCAGTTTTGGCTGCCGCAGATTCGATCATAATCGCTGGCCTGATACAGGAAATTCCACAGGATGCCCAGTTAAAAGAAACAGTTGATTATAACCCCTTAGATTTTGCATTCAACTATCCTTACCTCGTCATTGGCATCATTGTTCTACTTATTCTATCTATCACATTGACCCTTGTGTTTGGAAAAACAGTTCGAAAGAAAATCACGCTTTACAGAATGAGGAAAAAGTATGAAAAGTTTTCCAGTAGCTTCACTGAGCAACTAAGGGCGATCAGGGCAGAGAATAACGTAAGAGAATCAGAGTCAGCTTTTATTTCCTGGAAAAGCTACCTTGAGTCACTCGAAAAAATACCTTACACCAAACTAACCACCAAGGAAATTCTAAAAGGTGAAGAGAATGAAAAGCTTCGTGCAGCGTTGAAGAGCATAGACCGAAGTATTTATGGTCGAATAAGCGAAAAGGAATTATTCAAGCAATTTGAAACACTTGAAGATATTTGCCAGGAGAAATACAATAAGAAAGTGGAGGAGGTAAAGCATGGGTGAGGAAGCGATAACAATGGCACAAGACACACCCTGGTTTTTCTTTAAATGGTTTACACCAACAACTTTTGAAAACTACGACTGGGCATTTCCTATGGTACTGTACCTGCTGCCAATGGTACCAGTGCTTTTTCTCCTGAAGTGGCTTGTCACTTTCAAGAGACAGCAAAAGTTGGATATTGCTCTTACTAAGACAGACCTTCGCTCTGATCCAATGAGCCTGTTGCGTTTCTTGCCCGGTGTATTCTTGTTTGCCACTTTTCTCCTGCTAATTGTAGCACTGGCCAGGCCACAGAAAACCAACGAAAAGGTAGAACAGTGGACGGAAGGTATCGATATCATGCTGGTTATTGACATTTCTGAATCTATGCAGATACAGGATTTTGAGCCAAATAGACTGGAAGCAGCCAAACAAGTAGCAAGAGATTTTATTGGGGGACGTTTTCAAGACAGAATTGGGCTTGTAGTTTTCTCAGGAGATGCTTTCTCCATGTCGCCGCTTACTACCGACTACGACCTTCTCAATGCGAACATAAACACTGTTACTTTCGATCTGATAGAAAGCCGTGGCACAGCCATAGGAAGTGCGCTGGCGGTTGGCACCAATCGGATGCGTGAATCAGACTCAAAATCAAAAGTGCTCATTCTTCTTAGTGATGGCGACAACACTGCCGGAAACATCGACCCTATTACAGCGGCAGAACTAGCACGTGCATACGACATTAAAATATATACTATTGCTATTGGTAAAGAAGGCAAAGTGCCTTTTGGCACCGACTTTTTTGGCAGAACACGGTTTGTTGAAAACACCCTTGACGAAACTACGTTACGTGAAATTGCGCGAATAGGTGAAGGAAGATTCTATAGGGCCATCGACAACGATGCGCTTGAAAGAGTATTTCAGCAAATCAACGAGTTTGAAAAGGCTGAAATAAAAACGACCCAATTCAAAGACACCACAGATTTTTACACCGTGTACCTGAAATGGGCCATTGTGATGCTGCTCGTGTGGCTAATGCTAAAGAGCAGCTTTATGAGTAATATATTAAGAGACTAACACCATTATTCCTCCGTCGTTTCGTTATTCTTCTTCCCTCCAAAATGCATATTGATGATAGGCAGTACCCTTAACCCTTTTGGATTGTCCTTCACAATATTGATAATACCAAGTTGAATCCCACGTAGCTTGTTTGTGGTGTTGACCACCCCAATGCTAAGGCCATTCTGCGTGCCTTGAACAGCATTGACGGCACTTAAAGAAATGCCATTCATCGAGCTATCAGTTCCTTCTACCTTTAAAAAAACCGGTGCGACAGTGATGCCAGATACTTGCTGGCCACCTATTGCAAGCGCCACATTGATACCACTGATTTTCTTAGACCCCATGCCAAGCCCAGCCACGTTAATGCCCGTTAACGACTCGCCTGCGCCAATGCCAACCAGAGCAAAGTTAACACCCGCCATCCTTTGACCAGCGCCCATCCTGCCACATTAATTCCTATGGCATCTTCCGACGCTCCCATTCCCACAAGTGCCAGGTTAATACCCTTAATACTTTCCCCTGCACCAACGCCAATGCCTCCAATGTTTAAACCAATGGCATTGCCTGAGGCTCCCATTCCAATACCACCAATATTGATCCCCTTTATGTCTCCGCCAGCCCCTACACCAACAACACCGAAGTTAAAGCCCACCATATCCCCACCTGCACCCACACCAAGACCACCGATATTGATGCCAGAAAGGTTATTGCCAGCACCCACTCCTAAGCCCCCAATGTTGATACCAGACACATTTCTTTTGGCGCCTACACCGAAGACTCCCAAACTAATGCCGCTTCTGTTTTCTGAGCCTAAAGCCATGGGGACACCCAATGAAATTCCATTGATATCCCCAGTGTGAAGGTCGTCATCTTTTGGTGCCCAGGCAGTAATGTTGATCCCATTGACCTTTTCAATATTGCTGTCTTTGAAATTGAAACGGATACCGGTGAAGCTTGGTAGGTTGCCAAAACCAATCACGCCTTTGCTTGAAGGCACACCAAAGCCCTGTGGAAATGCAAAATGCGATAATAGCAACAGCGCTATTGACGCCGAAATAGTAAATCTTTTCATAGTCCTTTTTTTGAGTTTTTGTACTTCTTAGATGGTGCAGGCCCGGGATTGGTTGCACGGTCACAATCATTTATTCAAAAAAAATTCAAACCTTTAAAGTAAAATCAAATCTATGTTCGTCTGCTTATTTGATGAACGAAACTGTTTCACTCCCGATGACCGAAAGAAGATCTCAAAATATTGCTGATGCATTAAAGCAATATGGTAGACGGCTGTTTGGCTTCATCAGATCGAGAGTAAGGACCCTGGAAGAAGCGGAAGACATCACACAGGAAGTGTGGTTTCAATTCAGCAAGTTGGTGGACACAGAGTCCATTGAGCAGGTAAATGCCTGGCTTTTTCGGGTGGCGCGAAACAAAATCACCGACAACTATCGCAAAAAGAAGGTCGACCTTCTTGATGATCAAATTTTCGATGAAGATGGTGACAGTGATTATTTATTGAGAGACCTTTTGCCATCGGAAGACGATGTCCCTGAGATTGAAAACCTGAAAGAGATATTCAGAAAGGAGTTATTCGAAGCGCTCGAAGAACTTCCGATCAATCAGCAGCAGGTATTTATCTGGAATGAGATGGAAGACATGACTTTTCAGGAAATGTCGGATTTAACAGGAGAGAACATCAAAACTTTGATATCAAGGAAAAGGTACGCTGTGCAGCACCTAAGAAAAAAACTGCTGCCGCTTTACAATGAATTAATGAATTAAAAATAGCATAGTTATGTATACTGAAAATAAGTTTAACCGTGGCAAACATTGGGCCAAGAAGATAGGCCTGATCATCGTGCTAGTGCCTGTATTTGTCTTTGTCTTTGGCTTTGTGGTGATGACGTTATGGAATTACACCATGCCAGCCATTTTTGGCATTACTACCATTACATTTTGGCAAGCCATTGCATTGACCATTCTTTCAAAGATTCTTTTTGGAGGCTTTAGTGGAGGCAAGGGTAACAGGCGACACTCCAAAGGTGACTATTGGGCTAGTCGGTGGAAAAACATGTCAGAAGAAGAGAGGGAGCGGTACAAAAACCGTTGGAATAATTGGTGCGAACCAAGAGAAGCAGTTGAGACGAAACCTTCTGACGAACAAAGCTGAGATAGGAATACCCATGACTACCTCAGCGGGATAATCATCCCAATTCCTTCGGGCCCGAATTTTACGTTTTGTAAAATTTGGGCCCAATTTTTTTGGGCGCCCTGATGAACAAGGTACATGCCAAGATCAAACACGAATAAAAAGCCTCCCTGTAGCAGCACTCCTTTTCCGAAGCCCTTAAGCCTATCTGCCTGCTTTGATACATTTTTTGACCTTTCCATCAGGTAAAGCCCGCCAGCCATATAGGCTACATCTAATGCCGTATTCACCAGGAACACTTTTTCTATCGAATGTTGTTCGCTGAAGGCTGACTGCCAATCTGCGGCATTTGCATTGCCTCTGGAACTTTGCCAAAGTGAAGCACCAGCAAGGGTAAGATTAACGACATTCCACATCGTGTTCATTTGATAAAAATACTTATCCGACCCTGTAGCTTTCGATTGTAGCATGGGATTAATAATGATATTCCCTAGCGCCCAACCACCTAATATGTACATTCCGGTAGTTGTTACGTCTATCCTGTGACTATCGAGTTGTTGCCAATCGGTGACTGCCAGTTCCTGCCCAGCAACTGTATAGAATGAGAAAAAGAGGAGCGCGAAAGCGAAGTACTTCATATAGTGATAACCAGAATTCGACTCAAAGGTTGCTTGCAATAGGTTGTTGTTTTGTCAAGACATTTTTAACTGGATGTTCTCCTGATCCAAAAAGGCTTTCCAGCTTTCCAATTTCTCCTTTTTCAATACCCGTGGGAACTTATGCTGTCCACCTTCTTTTCCTTGCGATTTCATCCATTTGTAGAAAATCTGGGATGGTATCAACTCTACAAATACTTCTTTCAGAGCGGCAGTTCTCTCTACTTTATAGTCATCGTTGATTTCCTTGAGTTTAGCATCCAGCAATTCTTTGAAAGCCATAGGATCGGTATCATCCTCAATACCTATATACCACCTATGAGCGAATAGAGAACCGAACTTCTCTCCAGTTACTGTAAACTCCTTCACTCTTATATTTAACTTATCCGAAACCAACTCAACAGCTTTGTTCATATTATCCATCGACAAATGCTCACCGCAAAGACTCAGGAAATGCTTGGTACGACCTGTAATCATTATTTCACAGTCGTCTTTGGAAACAAACTTGATCGTATCGCCAATCAAGTATCGCCAGGAACCTGCGTTTGTCGAAATAAGCAAGGCATATTCCTTACCCTCTTCTACTTCGTCTATTTTAAGAGTTTCTGGATTATCGATTATCTCACCGTCTGCAGTGAAATTGGATTCGTTAAATGGAATGAATTCGTAGAAGATGCCATTGTTAAGCACCAGTCGCATCGATTTCGAATAGGGAATGTATTGAAAACCAAAGAATCCTTCTGATGCAAGGTAGGTCTCCATATAAATCAAAGGCTTGGCCAGCAACTTTTCGAAGCTTTTCCGATATGGGTCCATGGACACGCCACCGTGAACAAAAATCGTCAGATTGGGCCATATATCGTGGATGGTTTCCACCTTGTAATGGGCTATAATTTTCTCCATCAATATCTGCAACCAGGCAGGCACTCCAGAAATAATTCCAATATCCCAGTCCTTGGCCTTCAGGGTGATTTCTTCAATTTTTTCATTCCAATCACGGGTTTTAGCTATCCTCTTTCCCGGCTTATAAAAGTGCTGAAACCAGAAAGGGATCTGTCCAGTGGTAATGCCGCTCAGGTCTCCTTCAAAATAGGACCCATTGCGTTGCAGTTGGGTACTGCCACCCAGCATTAGAATACCAGCGGAAAACACCTCATCAGAAACGTTGTACTTTGAAAGGGTGAGGATCTGCCGGATGCTGGTTCTTTGGATCGACTTGATCATGTCCTTAGTGACAGGAATGTGCTTGGAGGCCGACTCAGAGGTGCCTGAGCTTAGGGCAAAGTACTTCACCTTGCCGGGCCAGCACACATCTGGGGTACCCTGCATCAACTTATGCCACCAATTGGCATACATACTATTATAATTGTGTACAGGAATGCTCTTTCTGAATTCCTGATAAAAATGGTCGCTGTGTTTATGTTTGAAACTTGTAAGCAAGTCATTGAAGTGGTACTTGTGTCCGAACTCGGTACTTCTGGCCTGAATCAGCAACTTTCTCAGCTCCATCTTTTGCAGGTCAGCAGGAAAAGAATAATCCTGTTCCAAACTCTCCCTGAGCCTTATCCCCTTCTTCAACAGCTTTCCAATAATTTCCATAACCAACCCTAATTGATAATAGTTAGAAAGTTACACAACTATGTGAGGATTGAGTAACTCACTTCATTAATTTTGGATTACGAAAATCAGTAAGAAATGGATATCGACATCAGTAAAAATCTTCAAACTTTTTTAAGCACCATTGATCAGAAAAAGGCTCAGCTCATTGCCGTGAGCAAAACAAAACCTGTGAGTCTGGTGATGAAAGCCTATGAAGCCGGACAGCGGGAGTTTGGAGAAAACAAAGTACAGGAGATGGTGGAGAAATATGAGGAAATGCCCAAAGATATCCACTGGCACCTGATTGGCCACCTGCAAACCAACAAGGTGAAATACGTTGCCCCTTTTGTACACCTCATCCATAGTGTAGATAGCGAAAAGCTGTTAAGAACCATCAACAAAGAGGCAGCCAAAGCCGACAGAGTGATAGATTGCCTGCTGCAAGTGCATATTGCTGAGGAAGAAACGAAATTTGGTCTTTCGGAGGAAGAAGTGCAACAACTGCTGCTACCAGACGTGATTGATGGTCTGCCTAATGTCCGAATTATTGGTCTAATGGGGATGGCTACTAATACAGAAAACGAAACTCAGGTAAAAAACGAGTTTAGGCACCTGAAAAACCTATTCGATGGGCTTGGCTCGGCCATCAAACACCCGAGAGTAATAATGAAAGAACTTTCAATGGGAATGAGTGGGGACTACCAACTGGCTATTGAAGAAGGAAGTACGATGGTGCGGGTAGGAAGCGCTATCTTCGGGCAGCGTAACTACTCTGCCTAGGTATTTTCCAGGTCAATACGTTATTCAAAATTAAAATTATCGACATGTCCGACGCAATAGAAACAGGTGCCAGAAGAACGCTTACAGTAGCCGCCATTTTTGGTGGGGTAGCTGTCGCAATAGGCGCCTTTGGTGCCCATACCTTCAAGCCATACCTACTTGAAATTGGCCGGTTCGATACCTTTGAAACAGCTGTGAGGTACCAATTTTACCACACCTTTGCGCTGATATTTGTTGGTTTGCTTCAATTGAAGTATGATAGTAAACTGTTGAATTGGGCAGGCAACTCATTTTTTGCCGGCATCCTATTTTTTTGTGGTTCCCTATACACTTTGTGTCTTGCGCCTCAACTCACTTATTTAGGCATGGTCGCCCCCATTGGAGGTCTATTGTTCATTACTGGCTGGCTATTGACAGCCATCTCCCTCAATAAAAAATAAGCCCTAGTCGCTCATTTGTCATTATCAGTAGACTGAGTGCTACTTATAGGGATAAAAAATATTTCAATTGAAATATAATTAATTTAATTTTTTTTTATACTTTTCATATAACATTTGTCGCCAGGTTCCGTTAAGTAGACATAAGGTTGTCACTGAAATTGGAAATAGGTTAGATGACCAAAGAGACCAACTGTTAAATGATGTATGAATCCATTTGTTCACACAGTGAACATCCCAGCTATGGAGTATAAAAGTAAAGGTTAGGTTGATTAGTATTAGTTGTCACAAAAGCCCTTCTTTTTTAAAGAGGGGTTTTTTTATGCCCTTATGTCAATAGACATAGTGGCCGCCGTTTAATGACCTAGTCTCGATGGCAAAGCGCATTATATGGACAGTTCTTGCATTTCTTCAGGTCTTCCGTTTGATCAAAAGGCACATTATTGTCGAAAATTTCCTCCAGCAGTCCTTTTAGGCCAGCAGCATATTCATGCATAAAAGGTTTGATATCCTCAATAAGGCTCCCCTTACCCCTTGTTCCTTCTGTTTTGAGCTCTAGTTCGACCTGAAAGTTATCGTTGAATAGCTCTCTGCTATTGTATAGGCCGGCCAATACCCTTGTGTCTTCCGCAATCGGGTGCTTGTCGAGATACAGCATGCCATAGTAGAAAGTTTGCATGGCCGCTTTGTTCCTTTTGGGGTGCTCCCTGTCGAAAAGGCTCTCTATGCCGTAGAAGATCTTATTGTCTGCACCACTTTTATAATCCATTACCCGCACAAGGCCTTCCTTGCTGTCTACTCTGTCGATAATACCTTTCAGTTTCACCCGCCGTTGCCCGCCATTAATGGCAAAGTCGAGCGGCAGCTCGTCCAGTTCCAGCCCAAGGATTTCGAAGGGCGCATAGCTTTCATCGTTCCGAAGGATTTCCATCGTAAGCTTCCGAGCAATTGATTGGGCAATCAGGTTGCGACCTTCTGCTTTGAATTGCTTTCCATTACCCAGGCTATAGTGCATTTCAAATGCCTTCTGCAACGCATGTGGCACAGTCATTCTTATCTTTTCAAAGTCAGTTTTTTCAACTCGATTCGAACCTTTCTTCTCAAAAAAATCGGCATACAAAAATTCAAGTGCATGGTGGAGAATGTTTCCAAACACAGCTGGGTCAATCTCCGCCTGTACCTCTTCAGGTTCATAGAGCTTAGCTACGTGGCGGAAATAGAAACGCAGGCGACAGTCCAAATAAGTGTTAAGAGCAGAGGGTGAGAGTCGGCTATCTCCTACATGCTCATCATCACTGCCTGAAGCGGTTGCGAGCAAGAACTCTTGTAGTCTCTCGAGCACCTCTGACGTCTTTTGAATGAGGATCGGCTGGGGTACACTGATAGCCACGTCGCTGCTGAGCGATCTGTATCTAATGTGCTCTCCATGTACCGTTTCATATTTAAGCTGATAGAGCAGGCGACTCATTTCCCCCTTTAGATTAGTTTCATTGCTGGTATTGTGCAGAAAGGTAATTTTTTCCGCCCGCTGAAGCAGTCGGTAAAAAAGGTAGCTGTAAAAAGCATCTTGCTGATCGAAGGTGGGCATTCCGAACCCTTTCCGAAGATTGTAAGGCACAAAAGATTGAGTCGAAGCCTCTGCCGGCCAGTAGCCTTCATTCATTCCCATCACAAATACCTGCCTGAAGTCGAGGTTACGGGTCTCCAGCACACCCATCACTTGCAGCCCCTTAAGTGGCTCACCGTTGAAGGGTATTCGCACCGATTGGGCGACTTTGCGAAAAAGCTTCTGGAACAGCGTCACCTCAGGCGTTTCGTTCCCAATCAGGAGGGTCTTTAGCCTCATCAGCTGCTCATGAAATTTGATGATATACTCCCGCTCAAGATCCGCCTGCTCCTGCTCATTTTCGCCTAGTGAGGCGTACAGCAAATTGAGTATGGCTAACAAATGATCAAGCGGAGTCACGGCAGAATAGAACAGCGTTTTGATCAGGCTATCGGCCTGAGAGAAGTCTGCTTTATCAAGTGAGATTATATTGTCTTTTTCGATGCGATAAATGAGATCGCCTGCTTCTTTCGTGACTGTAGAGAAAACATAAGGGTGCCTCAAAATGGCCAGCACATCCCGGTAAGAATAGACTTCGGTCTGTTCATCTCCGTCTTTCTTGATCCGGGTGTTTTTGCGTAAATCCAGCACGGCATCCATCAAGCCAAACAGCGGTGTGTCTTTCAATGGATAGCCCATGGTAATATTTACCCGCTTGACCCCGTCAGGCAAGGAGTTGAGCACGGGAAAGAGAAAATGTTCCATGGGCATCACGACGACTGTTTCTTCCGGCACCCAGTTAGGATCATTGGCTAGCTCTTCCAATCGCTCACCGACGTATTTGGCCTGCCCAATTTCCAACGATACACCAATGGCATCGATCTCTTTAGGTTTTTCAAAGTTGGCGGGTATTTCAGCAGGAAAGGTCTTACCAAGCAGCGTATCTTCCTTATACTGCCGAAAGAACTGCCCGGATTCCTGCTGCTCCGAGCGAACATAGTAATCGTCCATGTCCCAGAAAATACGGGCGTTGGTTTCCCGAACGAAGTACTTGAGCACCGCTTCTTCCGCAGCGGTCAAAGCGTTGAATCCGGCAAACCAAAACTGCGAGTCACCCTGCTGGGGGTCGAAAGTATCGGCATTGCAGGCTTCCGCCATGCTTCTGTACACCATGCCTTTGTAGGCTAGCTTTTTTTCCTTTAGGCGCTTGCGGTAATCATCATAAATAGGCACCAGCAGCTTCCATGTTTTCAAAAAATGAAGCTGATCGCCTTTGGCTTGTGGCATGAAGCTCTTCCAAAAAGACTGAATTACAAGCCGTTCCTCATCGCCCAAGTAGGCAAAAGCGTCGTCCAATTCCTTTTGGGTCTGGATGCTTTGGAACAAATGCGCTGGCTCCACCAGGTATTGGTCAATGTCTTCAAAATCGCCCACCAGCACCTCGCCCCAGAAAAAGAACTTCTCTAGCGACTCCGCCTCTGGATTTACCTTGCGATAGGCACTGTACATTTCATATACCAGCGTCAATTTATCGGCCACCTGGAGGTCGGTGTATTGAAAGAGGAAATCTTCAAGGCTATAAATTTCTGGCGCCCAAACCGGATTAACGATTTTGGCAGCCAGGGCGCGGCGCAAAAAAAGCCCTGCCCGGCGGTTGGGGAAAATAAGTTTTACCTTGCCCAAGTCTTCGCCGCCCTCGGCGATGAGTGCGTCGGCAATCTCTTCCAGAAATGTGTAATGCTGGCTCATGCGACCTGGTTGATTGTAAGTTCATCGATATAAACCAGAAAACCACTGACGCTGGCGTAGCCCATACCCGAAAGCAGGCTCATGTATTCCTTGGTCTGCCTGATATGGCTATTGGATGGCAAGCCTGTTTTAAATTCTATCAAAACTGCTTCATCTTTTTTCAACAGCACCCGGTCAAAACGCCGGACGTCTCCACTTTTAGGAAGCACAGGACTTTCGGTGCGCACTTCCCAGTTGCCACCATACCATCCACTCATTTCTGGCAATGCAAACAGCTTTTCTAGTTGATGCTGAATCGACATTTTTTCCTCACTGTCCATTGGTTCTAATGGCAGCAAGTCGTTTATGACGCGCGAAAGATCGTCCACATGTTTGATATGTGAGAGCAATCGGTGATAAACCGTTCCCCGTTGAGTAGAAATGAGGCTTTTCTCTCTCACTTCGTCATCAAGTGTGCCGCCCTGCAAGCGGATGCTTAGCCGAGTTCGCCAGTTGGTGGAAAGGTAGTTTTTGAGGCCTCCTGTTGGCTGTCTGTCACCTATCGGCTCCTGATCGTACAAGGGTAAGCTGCCTATTTGGGCTGAAAAGTTTGCAACATCGACTTCGGGAGACGGTGTGATATCGAAATCCTGAGTTTCGTGAAAGAAGAGATGATAAAGGAGGTCCGATACCTTATTGATGTTAAAACCACCGGATTTATTGAATTTGGGCAGAGGGGCGTAGATATACAGCGCCTCCTCGGGCCGTGTCAGAGCGACGTACAGGAGGTTTATGTTGTCGAGGAAGATCTGCATCTTTTCCCTGTAGTAGGCCTCAGCAAAATAGGTGGCCGTCAGCTTACTCGAATACCGAACAGGATAGTACGGCAGCTTATCGAATGGGGCCACTGGCGGCGCCTCGCACCAAAGGATCTCCTCCAGCTTGTGGTCAAAATCCCAGCTACAAAAAGGCACCAACACTACTTTGAACTCCAGCCCCTTGGCTTTGTGGACGGTCATGATTCGTATCGCATCCTGCTCTTCTGGCACCTGAACACTGCGGCGAGAGCCCGTGTCTGTCCACCACTGCAGGAAGGAGCCCACATCGCCCCGATTGTTTTTGCTGTATTCCAACAAGGCATCCTGAAATCCCTGCAGGTATGGAAATTCTCTGGGGTAATCCGTGAGACCAAACAACCCGATCAGTCTTTCGGTGAGCTCAAGCAACGGCACCTTCAATAGCGATGGTTGCTGCCCGACAAAGTCTGGGGGCAAAAGCTGCTCAAACTGAGACATCTTTTCTTTACTCCCTGCCCACACAAATAGTTCCGACAGCCCTGGTACTGCTTTCTTTGTTAAAAAATGGTGGTATTCGTATACCAGCTGAGCCATCGACAGGTTGTCTTTAGGGTTATAGAGGTATCGGAAGGCTGCAAGCAGCAAGCGAACCACCGGCGAGGCTCCCAGGTAAAGTGACTCTGGTGAAATCACATCGTAGCGCTTTTTACCTGAGCTATTCTCCTTTTTCTCCAGCAGTGCTTTGGCCATTTTTCTTCCTTCCTCCGCCCGACGCACCAAAATGCACATGTCTTTTAGTGCATACTTTGGCTGCAGCTCTTCAATCGTCGCAATGGCGTTGTCAATCGCCTGCTGATCCCAGCTTCCGACTTCCTCCTCTTCGCCAGCGTCGTCATCTGTGCCTTCACTTTCAAACCATTGAAGCTTGATCAGGCCACCTATCTTGTTTTCGTTGCCCTGTCCCTGGGCTGCTTCGTGATACGACAGTCGGAAACGTTCCAACTCCTTTTCTACCCTTGCCTGCATGGCGGGATCAGGAATACCAGAAGCACCATCTAATAAAAGATCGGCCAGAAAGTTTGGAGCAAGTTCAAACAGTAAGTTGTTGAAATTGATAATGTTGGAATAGCTCCGCCAGTTGTTTTGGAGCTGCTCGGCCTGGGTATAGGCTTCGCCGATATCGTTGGCCACCTGGTCAAGCAGGAGTTGAGAATCGCCGCCCCGCCACCGGTAAATAGATTGCTTTACATCGCCCACCACCAGGTTTTTGTAGCCTTGTGCCAGACTGTTTTCGACCAGCGGACGGAAATTGCGCCACTGAAACCCGGAGGTATCCTGAAACTCGTCGATCAGGTAGTGACGGTAAAAGGTGCCTGCCTTTTCGTAGATGTAAGGGGTTTCGTTGTCACCAATAATGCGATTGAGGAAATCCGGTGCATCGGAAATGAGCATCACTTCTTCTTCATCACGGTAGTCGCCCAGGTTGCGGCTAAGGTCAGAAATGATGCCCAAAGTATACAGGTAACGCATCACCTGGCTGGCGCTATTGTAGGCTAGTATATTGCGATCGTGGTAGTCGATCATGCCATTGTAGGCCAGCAAAATACCACCCTCTAAAGCCTGTTCCAGCTGCGGCCTGATCTTGCTGGTCTTGGTAATCCAGGCATCCAGGTTGTCTGTCGCACCACGACGGGTATCGGAGATTTCAAATTCCTTTTTTGCGAACTTTCCGAAAAGTCCTGCCGGACCACTCCCTCCCCTGCTGAAATCGGCCACAGTGAGTTGGTGCTGTTGCAGCACCTTGTCAAACTTGACAATAAATCCTTGTATGGTGTTTTCGAACACAGCCTGCAGTTCCTGCATGCCTTTCATGAACAGCTGCACCCGGTTATCGTCTTTGGCGACTTCGGCCAGCATGGGGGCCACTACTTTGAACCGCTCTTTGAACAGCTCACGACCCAGGCTCTTGATGTCTTTGCGGATGTCCCATGACTTGCCTTGCTGCAGTTTGTCTTCAGCAAATTGGGTAAGCCAGCGGGTGAGTTGCGGGTTGTCACCCACTTCCAAAAGCATGCGATCGATGACTTCGTCGAGCACTTTCTCCTGGTCGAGCTCGAGGGTAACGCCACCCTGAATCCCCACCTCCCGGGCAAATGCCCGGAGCACCCGTTGAAAAAACTTGTCGATAGTGCTGATATTGAAATGGCTATAGTCGTGGAGGATGGCCGCCAAACTTTCGTCGGCTTTTTTGCTGAGCTGCTGATCGGTGATTCCCAGGGCATTTCTGATTTCTGCCCTCAAACCTTTGCCCTCTCGTTTTCTCAGCGCATCCAGGTTCTGGATGATGCGAGACTTCATTTCGGCTGTGGCTTTATTGGTAAAAGTAACTGCCAGAATGTGTCGGAAATAGCCGGGAAACTGAAGCGCCAACAGGATGTACTCCCGGGCCAGGGTGTAGGTTTTTCCTGAACCGGCTGAGGAGCGGTAGATAACGAAGGACTTGAGCGATTCAGGTTCGGGAGTCATTGAGGTAAATATAGGCGGAAGGGAGGAGGGTGGCAAGGCTGACCGCCGGCTCAAGCGTATTGAAATTCCCAACATGGTTCAAGCGTCCGCTTGGACCGTCATCAATGAAGCGTCTCGCTTCGACCACTAAAAAAACAAACGCAGAAATCGAGAGACTACAAGGCATGTTCAAACAAATGATCTCGCACTACACCAGAAAATATATCCTTATTCAGCGGACGCTGAAGAAAGACCATTCCAAGCGGACGCTTGAAATATTATAAACATCTAATTCAAGCATCAGCCCGGCAGAGTCAGGCTTGGACCATCTCCCTTGAAGACTCTCGCTTCTTCCATCAACACTACTGCAAAAACTCAACTTCCAAAAACCCCGTACCTCCTGCATAATCAACCGCACTTCCGTATACCCATTCCTCAGGATTATGCACAAAACCAGCTTCAACCGGATCATTGTGAACATAGTTAAGCTTTTGATCCATTAGATAATTGGTATTTAGTTCAATCGGCTGGTTGTGCTGCTGCCACAGTTGAAAATCGTTATTGTTTGGGTTTCTAATTCCGACAGACCGCATGATTTGATACATCCATGACTTCCTGCTTTCAAAACTTTCTTCCTGGCTTTCCAGCAGCTTCCTAATCTCTCTAGACACGAAGCTCTTGTTGTCTCTTATGATCCCCTCCAGCGGCATTTTACCTTTTGACCCCAAAATCATGTGAATATGACTTGGCATAATATCCCATGCATAAACTACCAACCCTTTCTCCCTTTGACAATACCTGACGCTATCTAGAAATACCTCTCGGTACACATTCCTAACGAATAGGTCCATCCATTCAATAACCGTATAGGTTACAAAATATGGATAGCCACTGTCAGCTATTTTATAATTGCGGCTCATCCTATCAGATAAAATAACAAATAAGTATTTAGATAAAGCAGACTATTAAATTACCAGGGGGTTCTGGTTGGCTAATAATGATAGCGGCGAGACGCCGAAATAAGAAACCCACAAGCGGATGCTTGCGGGAGGAGGGGGCAAGGCTTCCCTTTGGTGCAAGCCTATTGAAATTGTATCCTACAGGTATGCATTGCCGTCTTTTTTTGATATATTAGACGAACAAAACTACTATCTATGAAAAAACTACTACTACTAGCAGGTGCTCTTTTGTTTTTTGCTGGCGCTGGTATGGCGCAGAAAAAAGAGCCCACAAAGATCCTTCTTGTAGCTGAAGCCGATGCTGACAGAGCCGTTTCTTTCACGCTCGACGCTATGTCGGTGATAGAAACGAAATGTCTGGGTTGCCATTCGCCATCAGGAAAAAATGACAAAGCCAAGGAGAAGTTTCAATGGGAGAAACTCCAAAACATGAACGCAGCCGATGCCATGGCCATGCTGGACGAGCTTTTGGAAGTACTCGACGAAGGAGAGATGCCCCCAGCAAAAATGTTGGAGAAATATCCTAACATGAAACTTACCGACGAAGAAAACACCAAGTTGCACCAGTGGGCAGAAACTGCTCTCGCTAAATTAGAATAAGACCTTGATCAAAAAGATACTTTTAGGCATTGGAGTCCTCGTTGTAGGACTCCAATTTTTTAGAGGGACGCCTCCGGAAGTAATCGCAGACAATCCTGATGATTTGATTGCCACTGCTAAAATCCCAGGTGAAGTAAGTACGCTCCTTAAGGCTGCCTGCTACGATTGCCATTCCAACGAAACCAAGTATCCCTGGCATACCTACATCACACCTATATCGTGGTCTATTTTTGATCATGTAAATGAAGGCCGTGAGGAGCTGAACTTCTCCAATTGGGCTAGTCTTAGAAAAAGTAAAAAGGTAAATAAGCTAAAAGACCTCATGGAAGAAGTGGGAGAAGGGAAAATGCCTCTCGACTCATATACCCTCATCCACGGAGAAGCACAGCTAACTAACGAGCAACGAGACTTGTTAGTTAATTGGGCCGAGAGTTTTACGACGATTGTGATGACGGAGTAGGGCTGTCAAAACAATTAAACCTACCATCTTACCTTCTTGAACTCCCAATCAGGCACTACTTTTCTCATTTCTACCAGATCATCTCGTTTGGTAAGTCCACAGGCAAGGTAGTTGGCGTGAAGCTTCTTGAGGGAATTCTGATCAATTTCTACGCCCAATCCGGGATCGGTTGGCACAGCCACCGAGCCGTCAACTATTTTCATTCTTCCCCCCTTAATCACCTCTTCCGACTGCCAGGGATAGTGGGTGTCCAGGGCATAGGGAATCTCAGGCAAAGCGGCACCGAGATGCACCATGGCTGCCAGTGAGATGCCCAAATGGCTATTAGAATGCATCGACAGCTTCCGACCGAAAGTCTCGCAAAGTTTAGAAAGCTCCATGGAGCTTTTCAGTCCTCCCCAAAAGTGATGGTCGCTTAAAATAATATCCTCAGCTCCTAGCTCGATGCTGCTGGGGATATCCTCAAAGCTAGTGGTGCACATATTGGTGGCTAGTGGCATTTCCAATGCCAGCCGGGCTTTGGCCATGTCTTGCTGCCCACGAACCGGATCTTCGAAGTATTCCAAAATGCCTTCCATCATTTTGCCATACTCAATAGCCGTTTCCAGCTTCCAGATAGCGTTGGGATCAAGGCGCAAAGGAAAATCCGGACCAAAGTGATCGTAAAGCGCTTTGATGGCAGCCACCTCCTCTGCTGGCGGAAACGCCCCACCCTTTAACTTAATCGACTTAAAGCCAAATTCTTTCACCATGGCGATGGCCTGCTCAACAATTCCTTTTGGTGTTAAGGCTTCGGCCTGTCGGCCTGCCTCCCAGCCAGTAGCACCGGGGTCGGTACCGAATTCCAACTTACCCCCTGCTCCTTCATATTTATAAAAAAGATAGGCAGCAAAGGGCACGCAGTCTCTTCGCTTACCCCCTAGTAAATCAACTACAGGTCGGCCGAGTATCTTTCCCTGAATATCGAGACATGCGACCTCAATGGCACTAAATACGTGCACTATCTTCCGCTGGTCCCAAGGCGCATCTCCTCGCTCCGACGTTGTTTCATGGTCGAAATGGGCTTCGATAGCGTCCCTGATGATATTGAGCTGGAATGGATCTTTACCGATAATTAGTTCTTTAGCCTGTTCCAATGCTTCATTCGTGTCGGCTGTGCCGGGAATCTCACTAATGCCAACGATGGCATCGTCGGTAACGAGCTGAACAATCGTGCGCAAAGCATACGGGGCATGTAATCCTGCAGCGTTGAGCAACGGCGGGTCAACGGTGGCAATGGGGGTAATGATGATTTCCTTTATGATCGGTCCTTTCATTGGTACTATTTACTTCTAATATTTCACCTGGCTCATATCAAGGGAAACAAATTGGCAGCTAGAAGAATGACAACAAGGCCGGCAAGTCCCATAATGGTGAGCAATGGCGAAAAGGTCTTTAACGCTTCTTGCTCTGTGAAATTACTCATTTTACAGACTATCCAGAAACCACTATCATTCATCCATGGGATGAGTTTCGAACCACAAGCGATGGCCAGACCAAGATACAAAGGGTGATAAGTCAGCGCGCCTGTGGTGGCCATTCCGGCAAGTATGCCTGATGAAGTAATCATTGCCACAGTAGCCGAACCCTGGGCAGTTCTAACGATGGCTGTAATTAAGAAAGCCAGTGGTATCAGCGCCATCTGGTAGTCTTCGGTCAGCTCGGCCAGTCGAAGGCTGATACCAGTTTGCTGTAGCATACCACCAAAAGCGCCACCAGCCGAGGTAATGAGAATAATAACTCCGGCGCTCATCAGTGCTGTTTGAACAGAAGCCATTAGTCCTTTGCTGTCTCCTCGTTTTTGAAGCGCGAGAAGAAGAATTGATGACAAAGCTCCAAGTGAAAGGGCTGCATTCTTTTCGCCAACAAAATTCAACAGTGAAACAATCAAGTAGGAAGAAGCTGTTGAGTCCACTGCTTTGAACAATGGTCCCAGCAGAGCATTCGCACTGATCAAAACAATGGGAATGATGATTGGTAGCAGCGAGACCCACAACCTGGGCAGTTCATTTTCATCTTTTTCAGAAAGCAATTTGATTTCATCCAGAGGAGCGTCTACTGAATCCCTCAAGGGTATGGGCCACTTCCGGTTGGCCCAGGTAGCATAAAAGTAGCCTGCGCTGATTGTTACGAGGCCAACGAGCAGCCCACCTATCATCATCATTCCTATCGGAATATTCATTTCGCTCACCAGAAAAAGTGGCCCAGGGGTGGGAGGCACCAGTGAATTGGCCATCGCTGCACCCGCCGCGATGCACAACACAAGCAGTCCATAGTTCTTCCCTACTCGCAATGCCATCGCTTTGGCAAGTGGCACCATGAGATAAAAAACGGTATCAAAGAAAACAGGAATACCTATAAAAAAACTACTTCCAAGAAAGGTGGCCGGTGCATATTTGTCGCCAGTAATTGTCAACATTGATCGCACAATTCTTTCTGCTGCTCCACTCTCTAGCATGGTTTTACCTATGATTGATGCCATGGCTATCAAAATTCCAATCTTGCCACAAGTCGTCCCAAATTCGGTGGCTATGCGTATTCCCTCATGCTGACTGGCATATTTTTGAGCGGCATCAACTGCAAGCCCCTTACCCATCTGATAAACAACGATAGCTGCTTCAGGCGTAATAAGCGCTACAATGAAGGCGCCCAACAAAAGCGCCAGGAAGGCATGGAGCCTGAATCCGATAATACCCACGAAAACGACAAGTATGCCAATCGTTAGAATAAAGAGCGGATCCTCGCCTAGGTGGAGTATGTCCAAAATGGTGTTTTAAACGTAGAAGCCTTTTGACAGCTTAATATCTCCTTTTTAGGATAAAAATCTATGGGCAACATTTAAAAGATTTCCTGCTTTGATGCGAATTCTGAGAGAACTCAGTACCGACATGTAGGCTAGTCTTGCACAAATCCTGAATAGTGCACATAGTAGTTAACAATATTCGACACGCATTGATCAGTTTCCCCCTCCTTGCTAAAGCGGTATTTACATACTCGGTCTTTGGAAACACTTTGGATCAGATTTAACTAAAATCATTTTCTCCACATGGCCAGCCCTAACATTTGGATGCAGGCCGTGGATCGCTTCAAAAGCAGCCTGACCAAAATCAAACCCAGGATAACAAACAGATCAACGCAAGCGAAAAAGTGCCATAAAAAAGTAGCATGACTCCAATAATATAGAACCCCCTATTTTTAATTGAAAATAGTATATTGTAGCTTCAATACGTCATTTTTCAACAATTTAACATGAAACCTATTCGTTTGCTTTTACTCATTTCCGCTACTATACTTACAGTTAGTCAATGTTACTCCCAACAAATAGTTTTCGAAGGCCTTTCGGAAGTAAAACCATTAAAAAGAGGGAATACCTATCAATTTAACTGGTCAGGCGGCGGTAGCGATAGCAAAATGAAAATTGAAATGTTGAGGCGAGGTGAAGTGATAGACACCTGGGAAACAGACAACCAAGGGCTCGCTTCAATCACACTTTCAAAAAAAATAAAACCTGCCGACGATTATTCTTTCAAAATAAGTGCACCAGGCAGTGGCGAAGTTGTTCAAACAAGGACGTACAAAATAAGAAGAAAATTCCCCCTTGGACTTCAGGTTTTGTCGGTGGCTGCAATTCCAGTAGTTTACTTTCTTTTTAAGCCTAAAGACGAACCGCTTGGGGAACCGCTCCTTGGTCCTCCACCGTCTCCAAAAGGATAAGGTTCTCCATTTCTTTATTTTTTCCATACTCAAAAGGAAACTGTTGGTTAATTTTTCTGCCGCTTAAGGGAAATGACTGGCTTCCTCGTCTAAAATAGCATAAACTTATACCTTCATACATATATCTTTACCAGTTTACTATGACATTCCTACAGAACACCCGCAGGTTTTTGCCTGCCTTTTTTCTGACGCTCCTCCTGCTTGGCTGCGGAGAAGAGTTACCAAAAGAAACACCCCTAACGATAAAAGAAGACCAGGCTACGGCCTACAACAGAGCCAAGGAAATCAGAGAAAACACTTCACTGGAGCTCTATGACGGCATCACCATGAGCCTCTGGGCCTCCGACTCGCTGGCTCCGGACCCCATCGCCATGTCGATCGATGATGACGGAAACGTATACCTTACTCGTGCTAACCGCCCGAAGCATTCTGAATTCGACATCAGAGGCCATCAGGACTGGATGACTCGATCTATCGCATTTAAAACGGTAGAAGATAGAAGGGCCTTTTTACGCACGGAATTTGCGCCAGAAAACAGTGCCAGAAATGAATACCTCCCTGACCTTAACAACGACGGCTCTCATGACTGGAAAGACCTTGCCGTGGAGGAAGAGGAAGTTTGGAAGCTAACAGATGAAAATGGGGATGGCATCGCCGATGTTTCGAAGCGCATTTTGAGCGCCTTCCACGACGAAGTGACTGATGTGGCCGGGGCATTATTGGTTCGAAGAAATGATGTTTTTGTTGGCGTAGGCCCCGATATGTGGAGGGTTTGGGACACTAACGGAGATGAAGTGCTTGATAAGATGGAATCGTTGGTGACAGGATTTGCAGTCCATATTGGATTTGGGGGCCACGGAATGTCCGGTGCGATTGAAGGACCTGATGGTCGCATATACTGGGGTATAGGAGACATTGGCGCCAACCTGACTGCCAAAGATGGCAGCACATACAAATATCCTAACCAGGGCGTCATTGTAAGGTGTGACCCTGACGGAAGTAATTTTGAAATATTTGCGGCTGGTCTTCGTAATACGCATGAGTTTGTGTTCGATGCCTACGGCAACATCATCAGTTCTGACAACGACGGTGACCACCGTGGCGAAAGTGAAAGATTGGTGCATATCGTAGAAGGACATGACGCTGGATGGAGAGCCAACTGGCAGTACGGAAAGTACACAGACCCAAAAAACAATCGTTATCATGTATGGATGGACGAAAGACTGTTTCAACCACGCTGGGAAGGACAGGCTGCTTATATCATCCCTCCGATCATGAACTACCACAACGGACCGACAGGTATGGTATACAATCCTGGTACGGCCCTCGGTTCAGCATGGAAAAACCATTTCTTCCTGGTGGAGTTTGTCGGTAACCCAAGCAGATCTCCGATATGGTCTTTCACACTGAAGTCAAAAGGTGCAAGTTTTGAACTGGAGCAGGAGAAAAAGCTGGCATCAGGTATCCTTCCGACAGGTATCAAATTTGGTCCTGACGGCGCGCTATATGCGGCTGACTGGATCAATGGCTGGGACACCAAGAACTATGGCCGTGTGTGGAAAATTGACGTCGCAAGTGACAAAAATGACCTTGCCGCGGCCAGAAAAGAAGTAAAAGAGCTGATGGTACTCGATTACGCTGAACAAGGTGATGAAAGGTTATTTGAACTACTTTCTCACGCCGATATGCGCATCAGGCAGAAAGCACAGTTTGAATTGGTGACCAGAGGAAAACTGGGCGCTCAGATCTTCAAGAAAGCAATCGATCAAACTGACAATCAGCTAGCCAGAATTCACGGCATTTGGGGTCTCGGACAATTGGGCAGACAGCGCCTGGACCATGCAGCGCCAATTGTGGGCCTATTAAGTGACAGCGACCCTGAAATTGTAGCACAGGCCGCCAAAATGCTTGGCGATGTTAAATATGCTGAGGCAGCTAGTCAGTTGGTTAAATTGCTTAGCCATGACTATCCAAGGGTGCGGTTCTATGCAGCTGAAGCACTCGGAAGGGTCAAATATGAAGCGGCCATTCCCGATCTTCTAAAAATGATCGAAGCCAATAATGACGAAGACGTGTATATCAGGCATGCTGGTGTGCTGGCCTTAGGTCGTATTGGCAAGCAAGAACCAATTGTGGCACTTGCCAGTAGTTCGAGCAGGGCTTTGCGGATAGCCGCAGTACTGGTATTGAGGAGACTACAAAGCGAAAAAGTATCAGTATTCCTTACTGATCAGGATGAATACATAGTGACAGAAGCCGCCAGGGCCATAAACGACGACTGGTCCATCGAGCCGGCTTTACCGGCACTAGCGGCAACCTTGGCTGAAAGCCGTTTCACTTCTGAGCCTTTATTGAGAAGAGGCATCAATGCAGCCTTAAGAGTAGGTGGCGAGAAAGAACTTGACCTCGTAATCGCAATTGCACAGCGCAACGGCATTGCTCCTGCCATTCAGGCAGAGGCCCTCGCCACACTTGGCACATGGGCCAACCCATCGGTAATGGACAGAGTAGATGGTCGCTACCGAGGTGAAATAAGCAGAGATCCTATGCTGGCCCAGTCAAAAGCAAAGGCCAACGCAGCGACGTTTCTACAAAGCTCAAATAGCGAAGTAGTGATTGCTGCTGCAAAAATGCTGAGTAATCTTCAGGTGACCGACTTCAACGACCAACTGGCTGTAATGATGGCAAGTCATCCGATGCCAGAAGTAAGAGCAGCGATGCTAACAAGCCTGAGTGAGCTAAACTACAGCGACATGGAAGCCCTGGTGAAGAAAGGAATGAACGACAAAGAAGGTGAGGTAAGAACTACAGCGCTTGGTCTTTTGAGTGGAATGGAAATTTCTTCGGAGAATCTACCTGGTATTGTAACACCTATTTTTGCTAAAGGCTCACTTCAGGAGCAGCAGGAGATGCTGAAAGTACTGGGTAAAATGCCTGCTGAGAAAAGCTCCACCATCCTGTCAGGGCTTGTTGAGCAACTTGTTGCTAAAAAACTAGACAAGAGCCTGACACTTGACCTTATCGAAGCATCAGAAGCTAACGGATCAGCCAACCTTGTAGCTAAGCTTGAACCGCTCAAGTCTGACGATACCAACACGGTTGCCGCATTTCAGGAAACTCTATACGGTGGTGATGCCCGTTTAGGTGGGAGGTTGTTTTACACTCACCCAGCTGCTCAATGTACCAGATGCCACGTAATCAGAGGAGAGGGCACCAATGTTGGCCCACAGCTTGGCGGAATTGGAAGTAAATTAAGCCGCGAGCAAATTCTTCAGGCGCTGATAGAGCCAGGGGCCCGTCTTGCTCCCGGATTCGGTTCTGTTTCTTTGACTCTGAAAGACGGACAAAAAGTATCCGGCATACTAATGGAAGAAACAGACAAGGAAATCGTATTGAAAACTTCAGAAGCTGAGCCACTTCATATTGCAGTAGCAAGGATCAGCGAGCGCACCAATTCTCCTTCGGCCATGCCACCGATGGGTGGGCTGATGACCAAAAGAGAAATCAGAGACATGGTGGAATTCCTTGCAAATTTGAAATAGTTCGTAAGCGCTTTTTAGCAAAGCCCCTGTTGGAATCATTTCCGGCAGGGGTTATTTTTTTTGAAGTCCACACTCGGAAGTACGAACTGATTCATCAGCGCATATAGTGCTTAAGCAAATAATGGCTTTTTGAACAAATAACATCACAATATTACGACAACTACCACATTTCAATTCAAAGCCATCAATTTCATCCCCTGGATGTATTTTTATTTGTGAAAAGAGCACTTTACATATAGTTTTAAGGATAGACACTTTACCTACTCCGTATTATGAAGCCTTTCCTACTTACTTTACTCTGCAGCATTTTATCATTAAGCATTTTTGCTCAAATGATTCCCTTACCAGAACATCCGAGGCCAGATTTTGAGCGAGCCGATTGGCAAAACCTCAATGGTATATGGGAGTTTCGTTTTGATGGAAAAAATGAAGGCATTGAGGGAAACTGGAGCGACGGCAATACTTCTTTCGACAAAACCATTCTTGTTCCCTTTCCATGGGGCTCAACGCTTAGTGGTGTAAAGGACGAAGCAGACATTGCCTGGTACAAAAAAGAAATTACTGTAGATCCATCGTGGGAGGGAAAAAGAACTTTTATCACAATAGGTGCCAGTGACTGGGAGACCACAGTTTGGCTCGACGGGCAAAAACTGGGCAGTCATCAGGGTGGATATACCCCCTTCTCTTTTGAGCTTACCCAATACCTCAAATATGGGCAGCCACAAAAACTGGTCATTAGGGTAGATGACATCCGAAGAGACTTCACTCTTTACGGTAAGCAAGGATATGGAAACGCACGTGGCTTGTGGCAAACAGTGTATTTGGAAGCAAGGGGTAACCAATACATCGATGCCATTCTTTTTACTCCGGACATAGACAATAACAAAGTCGACGTTACTGCCTATTTACCCACAGAGGCTTCAAGCGACACTAAAGTGCAGGTAACGATCAATGGAGCGGCTAGCCCGATCATACAAGAAGCAACAGTACCAAAAGGCAAAAACAAAATCCGTTTTAGCATAAAGATACCCAATGCTCACTTGTGGAGTCTTGAAGATCCTTTTCTTTACACGGCAGTAGCGAGCATAGAGAATGACCAGGTGAGCACTTACTTTGGCATGAGAAAAATCTCTGTCGTCAACTTACCTGGCACAGAGTACCCTTATATAGCGCTTAACAATAATCCGATCTATGTGCAGCTCACGCTAGACCAGTCCTATCACCCAGATGGGTTCTATACCTTTCCTTCCGATCAATTTATGCGGGAGGAAATCGAGCGCAGCAAGTCTATTGGTCTCAACGGCATAAGAGTGCACATAAAAGCAGAAATACCCCGCAAGCTTTACTGGGCGGATAAACTGGGATTGCTCGTGATGGCCGACCTACCGAACAGCTGGGGCGAGCCGGACGAAAAAATGCAGGCCGAAGCTGAGTTTACGCTTCGTGAAATGATCAAACGGGATTATAATCACCCATCCATTTTTTCCTGGATTGTATTCAACGAGACATGGGGCTTAAGAACTGCCGTGGATGTTGACGGCAAAAAACAAAATAAATACCTGCCCAGGACTCAAAACTGGGTAGCCTCTATGTACTACCTAACCAAATCTCTGGATGGCAGCAGGCTGGTGGAAGATAACTCCATTTGCTGTGGGGCAGGCCACACCGAAACAGACATCAACTCATGGCACAGCTATCTGCCCGGTTGGGAGTGGGAAGCGTACATGGCCAACCTGGAAAAAAATACTTACCCGGGCAGCACCTATGACTTTGAGGATGGATTCAAACAGGGGAACCAGCCCAATATCAATTCAGAGTGTGGTAATGTATGGGGTTATGAAGGCAGCACAGGAGATGTAGATTGGACCTGGGACTATCATCGGATGATGAACACCTTCCGTAAGTATCCATTTATGTCGGGCTGGCTCTATACCGAGCACCATGATGTCATCAACGAATGGAACGGCTACTGGCGTTTTGATCGAACAGAAAAGAAAACAGGGCTGGGTGGAATCGTAGACGGCATGTCAACCCTGGATTTTCATTCTCTGATCTACCTATCGACTGGAAATGAGATCAGTAAAACCGTTCAGGGAGGTGACAAGGTTAGTGTTCCGCTTTATCTGTCGTCCATGAGCAGTAGGGAGCTTGGCAATCAGCTGAAGATCGTCTACGAGTTGGTACATACCAATTACCTGGGTGAGGTTTCAGTGATTAAACAGGGCAACCAGATGGTCGAGTATACACCATACATACAATCTACCCCAACACCCATTGAATTGACAATGCCTGGAACATCAGGCCTTTCTGTTTTAAAGCTAATGCTAGAGGATGCGAATGGAAACATCGTGCACCGTAACTTCACAGCCTTCGAAGTTGTAGGGAGTGAAAAGGCCCCCAAATCGGAGGTGATAAGCGTTGCTCCAGCTGCCTTCACAAAGGCAAATTGGACTAAAAAGCAGTGGGATGTACTCGATGGCCTCAAAATAAACGGAGCCGGGAAAGGTAGCTTCGAGTACACTTTTAATTTAAATGGTGTTGAAACGGCCAGTGCGAAGGAAGCTTATTTTATTGTGGAGCTATCGGCAAAAGAGCTCTTCGCCAAAGACAGAGAAGCATTCGACACCAATAAAGACTATATGCTGGGTGCTAAAGCAGAACCAAGCAGCAATCCTAACTCCTACCCGATGACCGACGAAACGATGTTCCCATCGGCGGTCTCCATTTGGATAAATGGCTCAAAAGTACAAACCACAACCCTGATCGATGACCCTGCCGACCACAGGGGTATTTTGAGCTGGCATCACCAGTTGAAAGATAAAAAACTAAGAGAAGCAGGCTCCTATGGCTACCTTACCAAGGTGCCCATTAGCAGAAGGATGCTGAAAGATGCCGCTATTACGGGCCAACTTGTTATTGAAATCAGGACCGAAGGTGAGGGAGGAGTAGCGGTGTACGGAAAATCTTTCGGAAGGTATCCGGTAGATCCATCGGTGGTTTTAAAATATTGAGAGTTGAATTAACGGCTTAATACACTATTTGCAGGGGTAGTTTAATTTATCAGACACTGTCTTAACTAGGATTCCTAAGATTAATGGATTTTAGGATTTTGGAGCTTTCACATCCGGGTGTTTAGTATTATAGACTCTTTTATATTGGAGGCTTCTACTGCCAAAATTGATTAGCAGACCAACAGGCAAATTATAAGCTTCAAGGTAATTTCTACATTGGTTAAGATGATTATCATTCAATTCGATCACAGCTTTCAACTCAACCATGATCTTATCTTCAACAAAAAAGTCTACTCTACGAGTCCCAATATCAATACCTTCATAATAAATGGTCATTTCCATTTCTCTTGCGTACCCAAGACCTTGCTTTTCCATTTCTATTGCGATCGCTCTTTGGTATATTACCTCTTGAAAGCCATTACCTAGGAATGTATGCACTTTCATGGCACAGCCAATTATACGGTGTGTAAGTTCTCCGTAAATCATCCCTTTTGATCAATTTTTAACACAAAATACTAATCTTACCATCTTTTAATCTTATAAATCCTAATAAAGACAATAAAATGGAAGGACAGATTATAGACATTCAAGGCAGAAGGATTTACCCTGGCAGATTAACCATTTCAAATGGTCGGATCGACCGGATCGAAGAGCTTTCGAATGCTCCTACACAGTTTATTCTGCCCGGTTTTATCGATGCGCATGTGCACATTGAAAGCTCCATGCTGGTTCCGTCGGAATTTGCTAAGCTGGCTGTGACCCACGGAACCGTAGCCACGGTGTCTGATCCCCATGAAATCGGTAACGTGCTGGGTGTCGCTGGCGTGGAGTTCATGATCGACAATGCGAAGACCGTTCCGCTCAAGTTTAATTTTGGAGCACCTTCCTGTGTGCCTGCCACACCTTTCGAAACAGCAGGTGCTATCATCACCGCAGAAGACATCGACTATCTTCTATTAAAGCCCGAAATAAAGTACCTGGCGGAAATGATGAATTGGCCTGGCGTGCTTCATCGGGATGCGCTAGTAATGGACAAGATTAAGGTGGCGCAAAAACATGGCAAGCCTGTTGATGGTCATGCACCAGGGCTTAAAGGCAAAGATGCAGCCAACTATATTGCCGCGGGCATTAGCACTGATCACGAATGCTTCACCATCGAAGAGGCAATCGACAAGCTAAAAGCTGGCATGAAAATTCTCATCAGAGAAGGAAGTGCTGCGAAAAATTTCGAAGCACTCATTCCATTAATAAAAGACCATGCGAGTCAATTGATGTTTTGCTCAGACGACAAGCATCCTGACAACCTAATCGAAGGTCATATCAACCAACTTGTGGTCAGAGCGCTAAAAAAAGGACATGATCTTTTTGACGTATTGGCTGCTGCCTGCATTAATCCTGTAGCGCACTATGGACTGGACGTAGGTCTATTAAGAATAGGTGACCCAGCCGATTTCATTATAGTAGATAGCCTCGAAACCTTCGCGATAAAGCAAACCTGGATAGACGGACAAAAAGTGGCTGAAAGCAACACGTCATTGTTTACCACATCGCCCTGCATTCCCATTAACCAATTTAACTGCCTACCAAAAAAGCCAACTGACTTCAAAGTGGCCATTGAAGGGAAAAAAGCCCGGGTTATCGAAGCACTCGACGGGCAACTTATTACCAGGGAAGCCTGGTTTGACACGCATCTTCTACATCTGGATACACAAACATCCATTGAGCACGATGTATTGAAATTTGCCGTTGTGAATAGGTACAGTGACCAGCAGCCATCGCTGGGCTTTATTCGGAATTTTGGGATAAAACAAGGGGCCATCGCATCTACCGTTGGTCACGATTCTCATAACATTCTGGTCGTAGGTGTGTCCGACGAAGCGATATGTGAAGCGGTTAATCTTGTGATTGAACAGAAAGGTGGCGTGGCCGTTGTTGGTAAAGGTCAAAAAAAAGTGCTGCCACTACCTGTTGCCGGCCTTATGGCCATTGAAGACGGCCATACAGTGGGTAAGAAGTATCAAGAAATTGACCTAATGGCAAAGGCATTGGGCGCTACGCTTTCCGCCCCATTTATGACCTTATCCTTTATGGCACTGCTTGTTATCCCTATGTTAAAATTGAGTGACCAGGGACTTTTTGATGGCGAAAGGTTTAGCTTTGTGCCACTTTTCAAAGAGTAAAATGCCATCAAGAAAAAGAATCCTTTTCATCGTCAACCCAACTGCTGGCACCCGCACCCACAAGTTTGAAGAAGCCCTGATTAAGAAATGGCTGGACCACACCCTGTTTAGCTACGAAATGCATATTACCACACATGCGGGCGATGGCACTGAAACAATTAAAGCACGACTCGAGGAGTTCGATGGCTTTATTGCAGTGGGCGGCGACGGCACTGTGAACGAAGTTTTCAAAGGAGTACTTGGCTCAAAGAAATGGTTTGGTGTGATACCTTCTGGGTCCGGAAATGGCCTGGCTCGCACGCTCAACATTCCGATGAATATGGAAGGAGCCTTTAGTGCACTGAACAACGGTAAGGTAAAGGCAATTGACTATGTGAAGATCAATGACGACAGCTTTGTTAACGTGGCCGGTATTGGCTTCGACGCCAAAGTCGCGCATAAGTTTAAAAACCTCAAGGTAAGAGGTCTGAAGTCTTATGCGAAAATCACGCTGGAGGAATTCGGCAAGTCGAAAGACCGTTTGGTGAAAATTTCATTCAAGGGCAAAACCATCAAAGAGAAAGCCATGATGGTAAGTTTCGCTAACAGTACCCAGTTTGGAAACAATGCCTTTATCGCACCAAAAGCACAGTTAGACGACGGTAAAGTAAATATTGTCGTGTTAAAGAAATTCCGGTGGTTGGATGTTCCTTTTCTCGTATGGCAGCTGTTCAGCAAGTCCATTCACGAATCACGCCTACAAAAAGAGTATGCCGTTAAGAAAGCAACCATCGAGTCAAAAAAAGGCATTTACCTTCATATCGATGGAGAGGCCAGAGCCAAGGTGAACAAGATTAAACTCAAAGTTGTGCGTAAAGGCGTCAAAGTCATTGCATAAATCCCCCTATCCTTCTACCTTCCCTTATCAAACAAATCCTGCAGCTATGTCAACAGAAGAACAAGGTAAAGTAGAATCATTACTTTCCGAATTAGGTAAAAAAATTGATCAGTTAATCGTTGAGGGCAAAAAGAAAAAAGACGGCCTGACGGATGAAATAGAGGAGAAAATTGAAGAATTGAAAGGCCAAAAAGAGAAGCTGGAAGCTGAATTCGAATCATTTAAAGCAAGTAATGAGCCCAAATGGATTGAAGTGAGAGAGCACCTAGAAAATGCCATTGGCGAAATTCGGGCTGCAGCAGAAGCCGCTTTCAAAAAAATGAAAAGCTAGCGACAAGTTATTTGTTGGTTGTTATTAGTTAATCGTGATCTGCTTCTGGTACTTTTGCACCCAGATTCAAATAACTAATAACAGCCGCAGGCGCAATGAATATAATTTCAGTAGAAAATCTTGCCAAGTCATTCACCGACAAACCATTATTCACCAATCTTACTTTTGGCTTAGCTCAGGGAGAAAAAGCGGCTATTATTGGCGTAAATGGATGTGGGAAATCAACACTTTTAAAAACAATTGCCGGATGGGAAGCGGCCGATGGCGGTAAAGTTTCCATTCGCAAGGACTTTAAGGTGTCCTACTTGCCCCAGCAGCCTGAGTTCGATCCGGAAACTTCTATTCTGGACACTCTTTTTGAAGCTAACTCTCCAATGATCAGGGCCATTCGCGATTACGAAGAGGCCATGTACCAGGCCGAACACCATGGCAAGGATTTTCCTGACGGTGTACTCGAAAAAATGGACGAGCTGCAGGCCTGGGATTTCGAAGCATTCGTTCGTCAGGTAATAGGTCAAATGGGCCTGCTAGATGTAGATATACTGATGGGTACACTTTCTGGCGGTCAGAAGAAAAGAGTGGCGCTGGCCAAAATCCTTATCGAGCAGCCAGACGTGCTCCTACTGGACGAACCGACTAACCACCTTGACCTTGCAACCGTAGAATGGTTGGAGAAACACCTGGCTACACAAAACACCACGCTCCTCCTCATTACCCACGACAGGTACTTCCTCGACAACGTCTGTAACCTGATCTTCGAGCTTGATGGTGGCCAAATGAACCGCTATCAAGGCAACTATGCCTATTTTTTGGAGAAAAAATCGGAAAGACAAGCGCTGGAGTCTACAGTGGTTGACAAGGCACGGAATTTAATGAAAAAAGAGCTGGACTGGATCCGCAAACAGCCGAGAGCGAGAGGAACGAAAGCAAAATACAGAGTGGAAGCCTTTGAAGGCATCAAAGAAACCGCTTCAAAAAAGATAGGTCAGGAAAAAGTGGAACTCCATGCTGAAGGGCGCCGACTAGGTGGCAAGATCATGGAATTAAAAGACGTATCCCATGCTTATGATGATATCACCATTCTTAATAAGTTCAATTACACTTTCAAGAAAAATGACCGTATTGGGATAGTTGGTAAAAACGGTGCTGGCAAAACCACATTTCTCAATATCCTAACAGGAAAGCAGCTGCCAAACGGAGGTAGTACCGACAAAGGGGTGAACACCATGTTCGGATACTATACCCAGGAAGACTTCACCTTCAACGATAGCCAAAAAGTAATTGAAGCTGTGAAGGAAGTAGCCGAGGTACATCCTGGGCCTGATGGCACCATCATCACGGCATCTCAACTGCTTACGAGGTTCCTGTTTCCACCTGAAAAACAATACCAAATCATTGGCAAACTAAGTGGTGGTGAAAAGCGCCGTTTACAGTTGCTGTTGATCCTTGCCAAGAACCCAAACTTCCTGATTCTCGACGAACCAACCAATGATCTTGATATTACGACATTGAATGTGCTCGAGGACTTCCTTGAAGGTTTCCCGGGTTGTTTGATGGTGGTTTCTCACGATCGTTACTTCCTTGATCGTACCACAGATCACCTGTTTGTATTTGAAGGCGACGGAGTTATCCACGACTTCCCAGGCAACTACACAGACTTCAGGGAGCAGCAGGCAGAGAAAGCTGCCAAAGTCGAAAAGCCTGCTGCCAAAGAAAAGCCTAAGGAAACACCAAAACCAACAGAAAAAAAGGCGCTTTCTTACAAAGAAAAGAGAGAGCTGGAAAGCATTGAAACCGAAATCAAACAACTGGAAGCAAAAAAAGAAGGCTTGATTAAAAAGTTGAATGGTGGTAGTGGTTCACATGAAGAACTATCCGAATGGGCATCCAAAGTCGAAGAAATTGACCTTTTATTGGAAGAAAAAGAGTTGCGTTGGCTTGAACTTTCTGAACTAAATGGCTAACCATGCTTCAAACCGGAAAAAAGGAAGCGGAAATAATTAAAAAAGCCATCGCCCATTGGGAGGAATCGGGACTGATCGACACGAGCACGTCAGAAAAGCTCAATAGTGACTTAAAACCAGTTGGTTTTGACTGGCAGCGCCTATCTTTTTACGCTTTTCTTTTTGCCATTGGGTCCATCATCGTGAGTGTTTTTTTACTCCTGGCCGACGAATGGGTGATGCAGTTAATTGAGGACCTGATTGACGCTCCTCATTGGGTAAAAAGCCTGCTCTTTACCGTGATTGCTGTCTTCTTTTACATGTTTGGGTTTAGAAGGAAAGCAAGCAAGCCGGAACAGGTATACAGCACTGAGGCACTGTTTATTCTCGGCGTAGTCAGCACGGCAGTGGCTGCCACTTTTCTGGGCTTGCAATTCGACACAGGTTCAGGTCATTTCTCTCTTATCATTTTACTGCTTACAGTTATTTATGCAGCGGTTGCTTTTGCAGTGGGTTCAAAAATGATCTGGTTATTTTTTCTGATCGCAATGGGCAGCTGGTTTGGAACAGAAACAGGGTATGTAACCGATTGGGAAGGGCTATTCTGGGGAATGAACTATCCTTTGCGTTTTTCTCTCTTCAGTTTTCTGATTGTAGGTGGGTCATTTCTACTTAACCGTCCATTGACACGGCAATTTAGATCTACTACTTACACCTTCGGCCTTTTTCAGCTGTTTGTATCACTTTGGTTGCTATCCATTTTAGGGAATCATACAGACTTTGATATTTGGAGCGAAGTCAATCAGATGGAGCTGTGGGGCTGGGCTGTTCTGATGGCAGCAGTAAGTATAGTGGCTATTATCTATGGACTAAAAAACGATGATTTCCTAAGTCGTGATTTTGGGCTTGTTTTCCTTATTATCAATTTGTTGTCGAGGTATGTTGAATACGGATGGGATACGCTTCACAAAGCAGTATTCTTCATCATATTGGCCATCATCTTTTGGTTGCTGGGCAAAAAAGCTGAGACACTCTGGAACCTTGGAAGAAAAAAGAAATAGCCGTCTAGCAGGTTTGATCCCATCAGACGGATACAATATTTCTACCAAAATCGCTTACTTCAAAAGAAATCCAATCGTGAAACCAGCAGACACAGCAATTGGAAAGTCACTCCCACCTGAAGCGTGACTATAATTGTATCTTCCTTCACCACCGCTATTAAACCCATAGCCAAGTCCCACATGGTAATCGAGGCTCATGACATCCGCAAGCACATACTGGCGACCGTAATTTATCAAAATTGCCACGGCTGAATAATCCTCTCTGTTCCTTGACTCTCTACCACTGAATTCATCGTATACTATGTTTTCTTGAGCAAAAAAGCTCATGGCTACTTCCGGTTTGATATATTTTCCACTCAACAAGTGAGAACCTTTCATTCCATCCGTAACGAAATCAGGATTGAGCTTGAATTTGGGTCCAACACGGAAAAGTGCTCCGCCAGGATCAATTTCATTGGGGTCAAGGCCTAAACCTATGATTCCAACCTTAGCCTCCCATGAAATCCAGTCCTTGATGTACCTCTCATAACCAAAAGTGGTGTTTCCTGTCAATGGAGAGAAAAACTCCATTTTGATAATGCTCTTTTTTTGAGACTCAAAATCTGTGACTATTTGTTGAGCATTGGCTGCGCTTGACGCAATGAAAAAGGCAGCGATTAAAAAATTTCTCATACCGTTAGTTTAAAAATGCTTCGAAAAGAAGTGTTGCTCTATTGCTGACAAATGCTGTGCCAAAAATACAAAAGAAAAGCCGGATCAGTTTTCCGATCCGGCTCCATTATTTGTAATCTAGCTAAATTACTTGGTCGCAATAAGTGTGACGTCAAGCACAAACTCATCATAGATTACTTTGTCACCAATCTCCGCGAAGAAGCTTTTAGAGCCATACTTCACATTAAATTTCGACCTATCAACTGTGATTTTTGAATTCGCAGTTACTTGACTACCCTTGATTGCCAGTTCTGTAGGAAAAGTGATCTTCTCAGTAGTGCCTTTGATAGTAATATCACCTGTCACCTCATACTTGTTGTTTCCAGTTGATTTTAAGCTGGTAATTTTGAAAGTAGAAGTTGGATAACTTGCCACTCCAAAGAAATCGTCGGACTTTAGGTGCCCTTCTAGTTTTGTTTTGTATTCACCTTCAAGATCAGTATCAACGATACTGTTCATATCAATAGTGAACGAACCACCCGTAAGGTTGTCACCATCAAATTGAAGGTCTCCTTGAGTGATGTTGATGGTACCGGTGTGAGTACCGGCTAATTTTTCGCCAGTCCACACTACCTTGCTTTCTGCAGTACTTACCTTGAAAATTGCCTTTGCGTCGTCAACTGTTGGGTTAACCAACAGAAAAACCAATGATGTGAAAATTGTACTTAACATGCGTTTTTAGTTTAGTATTGATGTATTTATATGTATGTACATGTATATACATTTGAGAGAGTGGAAATGTTTCACATCTGATGAAAATATTTCACAAAATGGCTTTGATTAAACTAGAAGCTATATGCTGGAGAGAACTTTTTTGATAAGTCCATCAACCACCTTCATTGGGTTCTTTGAAAAAGTGTTCTTTACCCTGTTGGCAACAATGGCATTAAGGCTGATCATGTTGTGGCCCATTAGTTTGCAAAGCCCATAGTAACCTGCCGTTTCCATTTCAAAGTTTGTCACCCAAAAATCTCCTTCATGAAAATACATCAGTTTATCAACTATTCCCGGATGATTGATGGGAAGTCGGAGTGCCCTCCCCTGCGGGGCATAAAAGCCAGGCGAGGTAACTGTATTGCCTTTGACCATATCAAATGCATACTTGGTCAGTAGTTTGTCAGAACCTTTCACAACATAGGGGGTGAAGCCTAACCCTATAGACTCCCGCAACTTCGTTCCGATCGAGGCTTCTTTAGCTGATTGGGGGTATTGATAGAAAAAACCAAGGGTATCAAAGCCAATAGCATGTTCAGAAACGACGTAACTACCCAGTCGGATGTCTTCTTGAATAGCCCCAGAGGTGCCTATTCGAATAATATCAAGGCTTTTCAGTTTCTTTTTAGGTTCCCTGGTTTGTAGGTCAATATTGGCAAGGGCATCCAATTCTGTCAGCAGTATCTCTACATTATCCGTTCCGATACCTGAGCTAATGACGGTGATGCGTTTCTTATTAAGGTAGCCAGTGTGGGTAATGAATTCCCTTTTGTTCATTTCGAATTCAATCGAGTCAAAATACTGACTCACCTGATGAACTCGCCCAGGGTCGCCTACTGCAATGATCGTATCTGCAATATGCTCGGGAAGCAAATTGAGATGATAGACGCTTCCATCGGGGTTAAGAATAAGCTCTGATTCTGGGATTCTTGCCATCCTAATTTATGGATTGCACTGAGGCTCTTCTTCCTTTTTTCTATATAAGCCGCGATACGGATTGTAGCCATTCATTTCCTTTTGATAGTAGCCTGTTCCATCGTAAGCCCTTTTCTCCGGGTGCGATTTACATTCGTCGGAACAGGCACCATCCATTTCCCATCCGCATTTTTCGCATATAGGCACATGTCGATTGCATTCCGCATTGGCGCAATTCACCATACGATCGCTGGTGGTTCCGCAAACGTAGCACGTGGAGACTACCTTGGGGTTGACTTTATTAACATCGACCGCCACCCTGTTATCAAACACATAGCATTTGCCCTCAAAATCTTCGCCCTGAGTTGCCTCTTCCATGCCATATTTGATAATTCCGCCGTGGAGTTGATATACGTTTTCAAACCCCTGTTCCAGCAAAAACGCACTGGCTTTTTCACATTTTATACCTCCTGTGCAGTAGGTAACTATTTTTTTGTCTTTTAATAACTTTAGTTCTTCCACCTTTTCAGGAAAATCCCTAAAATTATCGATGTCCAGGGTCACTGCGTCTTTGAATCTCCCAAGTGAGTGCTCGTAATTTGATCTGACATCTAGAATCACGACGTCGTCAGTTTTGTTCTTCAGTATTTCTTTGAACTCCGCAGGCTCTACATAAGTGCCAGTTCGGGCATTGGGGTCGATATGCTTCAGGCTTGAGTGGACAATTTCGGGCTTGACCCTCACATGCAGTTTAGCGAAGGCATTTGCATCGTTGTGATCGACCTTGAAATCGGTGTGGGCAAATCTTGGATCGGCCTTTAAGTCATTCATGTAACGCTCGCAATCTTCGCGGCGTCCGCTGATGGTGCCATTTATTCCTTCTTGTGCAATGATGATCCTGCCTTTCAGGTTGTTCTCAATGCAATAAAGGTGATGCTGAACTCTGAATGCTTCTGGATCCTCGATCCTGGCATAGCAGTAATAAAGAAGTATGCTGTAGTCTTTCATTGTGATAACTTTGCCTTGCTTCAACAAGGTGTTACGTTTTACTTGAGGAAGGCAACTTGCCAACCTTTTTTATTTTACGGCCTGCGCCGGATTTCCAAATACTGTTTCACCATCTTTCACGGAGGCAATTACTACTGAGCCAGCGCCTATCCTCGCCTTCTTTCCTATCTTAACGCCCGCCACTATCGTGACCCCACTGCCAATAAACGCCTCGTCAGCGATTTCAACATTTGAATTGATAATGCTGCCAATACCGACCTGCACATAGTCGCCTAATTTAGCCATTGCACCCACAACCGCATTCGAGTGGATCACACAATGCTGACCAATGATGGCACCACCCTCTACAATAGCCCCTGAATTAATCATGTTACCGTGCCCCAATGACACAGATACACCTAACACTGCTCGTTTGTGCACCGCATTTACTGGCTGAATATGTCGTCTCTCATTGAGCATCTTCACTGTTGACTTGCGGTAGGAATTATCGTCGCTTGCTACAAAGGCATCGCATTTTTTTCCGATCAATTTTAGGAATCCATCATCGTCAGGTTTACCAAGAATCGAGATGCTGTTAAGTTCTGTGCCGTGCTGAGAGGCGTCCTCATCCAAAAAACCATATATCGTCACACCATTGCTTTCAAATATTTCCATCGCATGGTGCCCCATTGGGCCGGTACCGAATATGATAACTGGGTTGATCATTTTTTAAAATTAATTGTTGTCTATTTTGAGAATGCAAAGGTAGGGCTAATGAACTTATGTTCAAACATCTGAAGATTCCTTAGTTGGATTCATCCAGGTGATTTTAGTCAACAAAGGATGCTGGAAACAGGCCAAAAAAATGAACACAATATAAAACGATAACCTATATCGCGACAGTGATCCGTAGTTAGGAGTTGCAAGTGTAATCATCCCAGCAGAGAATAATGCGTAGGCAATCATTGGCATCCACACAAAACCGGGTAAGCGTTGTTTCAGTGAGGTGTTTGAAACAAACAAACAAGCAAGCACTAAAGCCTCTAGCATCAATAGTGCCTCCCAAAAAGAATTGACTTCCCAGGGAAAGGGCCCTAACATTCCAGCTAAAACAGCCAGGAGGAATTGGAATATAACCTGAGGCCAGGCCCACAGTGTCTCGAGCCCCATCACTACATGTTGTGGGGAAGAGCTAGCGACAATCGCTGCGTGATTGTCAGCAAATGCCTTAAAAACATACCGGGGGTTCAAACTAGTGTCGCTATAGCTAAAAGCCATCACAATGCCCACCACACTAATAACACCTACCAGAGCAATGACAATCTGAGACCAGCGATGAGCAAGGTATTGCCTGGCTAGTTTGATCACAAAAGCGCCTAACAGAAAAGGCATCAAACTCAGTAGCACATACATGCGGAGTTTCGCCAAAAACACAGTGGCTAAAAACAATAGAAAACCATGCCACAGCCAATTATTAACCTTACCATTCATGAGCGGAAAAGCAGCGCCTGCCATCACATTCATAGATGCTAACATGAGCGTTTCTTTGGAAAGCCCACTTCCCCAAATAGCGATACTTGGCCAAATAAAAAATATAACGATAGCCTCTAAGGGTATCTCAATCCCCACCAGGGACAGCCTTTTTACAAGATAAACAACAGATAAAAAGCTGACACAAGAAAAAAGCATACCTGCCAACCAAATATTGTTACCTATTAACCAGTAGATAATCGTCAGTACCTTAAGAAAAAAGAAAGTCCTACCCTGAGGAGTTGCATGCGCTGAGGGATCTGCCTTCTGCTGAAGAAAATCCAACAAGGGAAAGCCTGCGTCGATGAAGTTGACGTATGCTATCGCCTGACTATTGTAAAACCACAAATCTCCTTCCCTGACTATCAGAAGGTAATATACCATGGCTACAAATCCTGCCATCACTTTGACCAGTAGGAGCCATCCCCCTGCCCATGCACCAAAAACCGGCTTTGCATACTGATAGCATCCCCATCCTGTCAGCAACAAAATAAAAGCCCCGATAAGCATGTTATTGGTTTTGACGAATAAGGTCAATACCGATCTGGCATGAAAGACATCTTCGTGGCTGGCAATACTGCTGGTAAAGCTCTATAAATGCCTGTGACTCATACGCTGTATGCTGCTGCATAGGTAAAAAAGAAAGTTTTTCTGTCAAGGCATTGGTCTCGCTCTTAAGCTTCGTTAGTAGGTCAAGGGCCGTTTCCTCCAGTTCATTATCCCCTTGTTGCCGGCCATAAGCAAATAACAATGGGATCACGCAGTTGATCAAAAGTACATCAATACTCTTACCGCCAATGTGAGATGGACCCTTTGAAGCTTTTTCCGGCTTTTCTCCTTCTTTATAAAATCGATAGTGGGTAGTCCAATACTCTGACACTTCACATTTGAATAGTTGACGAAGAGCAGCTAAATCACTTTCCGTGAATGCAGTAAAAAGTCTGGGTGACTGGTGAATGATGGCTGCCAGCTGTGCCAGTCGTATCGTTGGGAAATTAGCGGGGCGCATGCGCATGAACTTCCAGGGAATAGATGGAAGCTTAGCTGCTATGAGCTGGTACTTATGGTTGATATAGTCGAACCTTTCCCTTAGGGCTTTCGAGTAAAAGTCACCCGATTCCTCTTCAAGCAGACCTGCCAAGCCCATCAGATACGCCTCCAGGTCCTTCTTGTCAAAAGCAATCTTTTGCATGATCTTATAGGAAACCCGTCTGCTCAACTGCTGAAAACCCTCTTCGTTTTTCTTAAACCCAAAATATCTAATCAGGAAGTGAATAGCGGTGGCGTCCCAGTCTCCACCATACTTCTTTAAAAGTCCCTCCACGTCACGTGTTTTTCGTTGAAGTCTTTCTACCAACACCCGATCAACCATTGATTGGAGTTTCAGTCGGTCGATCCTTTTCGTGTGCGTTTGGCAAGGGACTTCCAGGTTTTGACGAATCAAGTCTTGATAGCTGCTCAATAAATTTAGCGCAACCCGGTTTTTAAGCTCCAGTTGCGGAATGAAAGTGTCATCAGTTCGTAAGATTTCGCGATCAGCTTCCCAAACGACATGTAGAATAACGCTGTCATAGGCCTTATCAAACTGATGCTTGTGCGTATGCCAGTCACTACTTTTCAAATGGATTTCTACCTGACCGTTCCACTCAATATCGCCTATTTTGATTTTCGACTCTTTGAAGTCAGGACCGGCATCAGAATTAAGAAACCCTTGCTTAGAAATAACTAGCGGCTGACCATCAGTAGTTTGCAATGCTGAAGCATCGTAATATTGAAATTGCCACACGAAATGGAGAAATTCTTCAGGAAACATTCGGCCAAATAAAAAATAAACTGGATTGAATCAATTAGCACCTCACGGTTACCCAATTTATAAATACTTATCCAACATTACATCCATTTGTTGCTGAAGATCGCCGGCAGCTAGTTTTGCTTGCTGTGCAAAATCAGCTCCACTGCCTGCATAAATGATGCCTCTGGCAGAATTTACCAACAAGCCACAACGGCTGTTCATACCATATTTACAAGTTGCTTCCAGGTCACCTCCCTGCGCGCCAATGCCAGGCACCAGCAGGAAATGGTCAGGGGCAATGGCCCTCACCTCTTTGAACATTTCACCCCGGGTAGCACCTACCACGTACATCATATTGTCTGTGGTGCCCCATTGCTGACTGGTAGCGATCACCTTCTCAAAAAGCTTCTCGCCGCTTAGCAAGGCTTCATTCTGGAAATCAGCAAATCCTTCATTGCTGGTTAGTCCAAGTAATATGACCCACTTATCTTTAAACTGAAGGAAGGGCTTCACTGAATCACGGCCCATATAAGGCGCAACGGTAATGCTGTCAAAATTCATTGACTCAAAAAATGCTTTTGCGTATAGCGAAGATGTATTACCAATATCACCTCTTTTTGCATCAGCGATAGTAAAAATGTCTTTGGGAATAAATTCCAAAGTCTTTTGCAGCGATTCCCATCCTCTGGCGCCCAGGGCCTCATAAAAAGCAATATTGGGTTTGTAGGCGACGGTTAGATCAGCTGTAGCATCAATAATTTGCTTATTGAACTCAAAAATTGGATCGGCTTCCTTATGCAGATGAGATGGTATTTTAGTTAGGTCGGTATCTAAACCAACGCACAAAAAGGAGCGCTTTCTTTTGATATTGGAGAATAATTCCTGTTGAGTCATAGGGCAAAGATAGGGATATGCGGGATTTGATGCATTTGAATTTTATTCTAGTCAAAACCCTTTTGTCAATGTTTTACTTGCCACTGGCGAAGAGAGGCGTGATATTGCGTATTATCCTGGTTTAATATCACAAACCGGTGTTTTTCCGAAAGCTTGTCCTTATCAAAAAAGCATGTTTCCAAATTCCAGCTCTGCCATTGAGCTTAGCCGTTCTGCTCTGACCAATAATATCACCTTCCTTCGGCAGCTCGTGGGGCCAGAGGTAATTATTTCTTCTGTACTCAAAGGGAATGCTTATGGGCACGGTGTAAAGCATATGGTGCCCGAGCTCGAAAGATTGGGCATCAGGCACTTTTCAGTTTTTGGATCCTTTGAAGCGTTAGACGTTGCCAGTTTTAGCCGAGAGGCATCCACAATTTTAATCATGGGCGATATTCTTGATGACCATATTCCATGGATGATTGAGAATGATATCGAATGTTTCGTTTTCAATAGCATTCGGCTCAAAGCATTATGTAAGCAGGCACGCCTGATGAAGAAAAAAGCCAGGATCCACCTGGAGCTTGAAACGGGCATGAATAGAACGGGCATCAACCCTGACAATTGGGAGGAAATGGCCAGATCGATCAATGAATTTCAAGATTGCATTGAAGTAATTGGTTTATGCACCCATTTTGCAGGGGCTGAAAGTGTCTCCAATTACAAACGGATCATGGGGCAAAAGCACTTGTTCAATGAAGGGGTAACATATTTTAAAAGTAAGGGCATACACCCGGAACTTCTCCATACCTCTTGCAGCGCAGGCACGATCATGTACCCGGAAAACAATCTAAGTATGGTCCGGGTAGGCATTTTACAGTACGGGCTTTGGCCAAGTCAGGAGACTCAGGTGAGTTACATGCGGGAACATAAGCTTATGGAAGACCCGCTTAAACGAGTCATTTCGTGGAAAAGTCACGTCATGGACATCAAAGAGGTCAAAATGGGTGAATTCATAGGCTATGGCACCTCCTTTCTGGCCGAATATGACATGAAAGTTGCAAGTATTCCTGTGGGCTACAGTTATGGGTTTAGCAGAGGCTTGAGCAATCAGGGAAGGGTTTTGATTAATGGCCACCGACTTAGCGTGGTAGGTGTTGTCAATATGAACATGTTTCTTGTGGAGATAACCCACGCCGAAGTGAAAATAGGTGACACCGTGACGCTTATTGGCACCGATGGAGAATTATCGATCAGTGTTTCACATTTTGGAAACTTGAGTGACCAGTTGAATTATGAGTTATTGACAAGGCTGGACAAGGATATTCCAAGGGTGGTGGTATAGGGCTAGAACGGTGTTAAATACGCCATTTCGTAATATTGGCAAAACTTTAGGCAGTAATAACGATTGTTATCTTTATTTTTGCATCATATATATTTAATATCCTCCTATAAAGTATCCATGTTGAATAAGAGAGTCTTACCAGCGATCGCTCTAATTAGTATTGTTTCTGTTCTCACGTTTTGCAGCAAAACAGATGATCCCTCCGGGCCAGGAACAGACGATTTGCCAAATGACGAATCAGATATTGAACTAATCGATCTTACTGAGAGTACATTCGATATCGGCTTAGAACAAATAGCCAAGACACACAACGGATTGACTAATCTGGTGTTTCACCCAGCAGATCCTAATATCTTTTTCTATACGCTGGTATTCGACGTGAATGAGTTATTCAGCTATAATATTGAAAAACAGGAATTCCAACAGGCGGCAGATATCAGCGGCAGCTTTTCTACCAGGGCACTTGTCGGATTGGAATTCCATCCAGATTTTCTTAACAATGGCCGTGCTTTTTTTTCCTTGGTAAAGTATGTCGACGGAGATAGTCTGGTGTCCGTACTCGCTGAGATTCAGGCTATTCCTCCTTACGAAACAACGACACAATTTGACCCTGCTTCCGTAAAGGAGCTAATGAGCTGGGGGCAGTACAATAACGCCGATCACAATATCAGCAAGGTTAAATTTGGTCCTGATGGCTTTTTGTATGTAGCTGCCGGCGATGGTGGTTGCTGTAAAGACACCCGCAACCAGGCGCAAGACATCTCTTCATTCAGGGGAAAAATATTAAGAATCGATGTCGACAGTGATGCAGGCGGCAAGGGATACAGCATACCAACAAGTAATCCATTTGTTGGTGTAGAGGGTGCAAGAGAGGAAATATGGGCTTATGGTTTTAGAAACCCGTACAGATTTACCTTCGACACTGAGGGGGGCATGTATATTTTTGATGTGGGCGAAAATGATGTAGAAGAGATGAATTACCTCGCCAAAGGAAGTAACCTGATTAATTTTGGATGGAATGTGTTCGAAGGGCCTATTTGTTTTTCAGGCAATCAGGATTGCAACGTTAAAGAGGAAGAAATAAACTTCCCGATACTTCAGGTATCCCATTTCCAGAGCAAAGCAATCATAGGAGGCATCGTTTATCAGGGATCTGCCATTGCAGACATGAAAGGTCAATTGATTTATGGTGGGGATTTTATCGCGGGCAAAATTTGGTCTTCGAGCCTTAATTCCCCTTCAAGTATTTCGACAGTTTATGATCTTACTGATAAACTCGCTCCATCTGGAATGTTAAAAGACAAACTGGTTTCAGTTAATGCTGACCCTAATGGAGAACCGCTTATACTATCTTTTACCGGTGAAGTTTATCGAATAATTCCAAATTAAGTCGACTCTTGTAGCGTTCAAAAAATGCAAAGACGTCCTAATTCAACAAATGAAAGCAGCATAATGAAATCTTCTAAAACCGTTATAAGAAAATCGATTCGTTTAGTAATGGTAGTTGCTGCTCTGGCGACTACTATTTCCTGTTCAAAGGAAGAAAAGGAGGCTCCACTCCCAACCTATGTAACGGACATACTCAATATCGCCCCATCACCCGCCAATTTTTCTAGTCAGAAAACACCTTCCTTTCTTAATAAAGCGGAGGTAGCGTCAACTGATAACACACCATCAAACAACCCCATCACCAATGAGGGAGCAAGACTTGGTAGGGTTCTTTTTTACGATACCAAGCTATCACGAAACAATACAATTTCCTGTGCTTCCTGTCACCAGCAAGCTTTTGGTTTCTCGGACCCTTTGACACTATCCAATGGATTTGAAGGCGGCAAAACCGGCAGAAACTCTATGGGACTGGCCAATGCAGCCTTCTATGAAAATGGAAAGTTTTTTTGGGACGAAAGAGCCTCTTCGCTTGAGGAACAAGCCCTTATGCCCATCCAGGATGAAACCGAAATGGGCATGACGCTGCAAGAATTGGAGATAAAACTCCAGAACGAAGAATACTATAAATATCTTTTTGCGCAGGCATACGGAGATTCAATTGTGACCAGTGAACGAATAGCCAAGTCAATAGCACAGTTTATCCGATCAATGGTATCCTACCAATCCAAATTTGATAAGGCGCTTGCCAAACACAATGGAGAACTAACTGCTGAGACCACGCTAAGCGGACTGTCGGCATTGGAAAACATTGGTATGTCGGTTTTTATAAGTGAGGAAAAAGGCAATTGTGCCTCCTGCCACATCCCACCTACTTTTTCAGCACCCGAGGCAACCAATATTGGCCTAGACGTGGTGTATGAAGATAAGGGAGTGGGTAAAACGACAGGACGGGAAGAAGACATTGGGAAATTTAAAGTACCATCCCTTAAGAATGTGGCGCTCACTGCGCCCTATATGCACGATGGCAGATTTGAAACCCTGGAACAAGTGGTAGAGCACTATCAAACAGAAGTGAAGCCACAGCCTTTTCCTGATGATCGACTCAAAATAAGACTGCATCTTTCTGAAGAAGAAGTACAAGGCCTTGTGGCTTTTATGAATACACTCACCGACGAAAGCCTGATAACAGATAAAAAATTTAGTGATCCTTTCTATCGCTAAAGCTTAGGTGCTAGCCACAAACCGCCAAATCCCAACAAGAGCAATAAATAAAAGATAGCTGGAGGTAATGGCCGTTTTATCATTTGTGTGCGAGCCACAGAGGCATTGTCAGGGGTTCCAGCGGCATACAAAGCGGTAATCGCTACTTGCTGTGAAGTGGCAATAGTTTGCCAATCGGGCTGGTCATGGACAAAGAAATTTTCTACATCAGCATTTTCGCCTACCAAAAGGGAGTCCCAACCAGAGGCAGAGGGCCAAATCGTACCCCGCCAAACATTTTCAATTTGCCAGTCTTCTTTCAATGGAACAAGCCCATTTTTGCACCATACTTCCGGAGCTACTGGTGAAGCACTGATGATCGCCAGTTCGATAGGTTGGTCAACATAATACGGTGCTTTGCTTTGCCATTCAACTGAATGAAGAGCAGAGGACTTCCTTGCCACTGCCTCTATTAGTTCTATCCACAAATGAACATAAACAAGCTCCTCCCCTTTTAGCATCAATCTGTAGCTATTTTGCCATAAAGCACTGCCAATTTTACCTAGCCCACTGTACCCCCAGGCTGCTATTGAGTTACTTTGACTATCCTTCCAAACGGTATTCAACTCAGCCGATGGTTGGAACACCCGACCCGACCCATTAAGAATTGCTATTTTATCTGGGGCCAACGCAACAGCGATCGTATCTTGCTTATATTCCTTAAGGTCAAATGGAATCCAATTTTTAATCGCTTTTGAAACAGGGACTTCAGACAAGCCAATCAGGATACCAAGGCCATTTTCAACTGCTTTATTCAATACATTTCTCTCCTGCGTTCCTAAAGCCTCAAGCGAAGCCTGATCGATAAAAAGTAGGTCTGCTTCGTTCAAAACTGCTGAAGTAAGTCGTGAAAAAGGAAACTCAGCCTGGTTAGCATACTCGTAGCGAAACTTACCTTTCGACAACTGGTAGCGCATTGATAAAGCATGGCCTTGTTCTGCTAGCAGGTTCTTCAGGTCCCTTGACTCAAAAGTGGGGAATTGAGCTACAAAAAGAATAGATAGCTTGCGTTCCTCGGCCACTACTACAGGTACATGGTACCGATTTCGCAAGATGCCTGCGCTATCTTCAAGGCCTAGTTCATATACCAGCTTACCGGATACTTTTGGTGTAAAACTAAATGAAAAACCCTGCTCACCGGCTACTAGTCTTAAGGAATCAATTACCCCCTCTGGGCCACTCCATTTGATCCAGCTATCCTGTTCCAACGCATGTGCCTGGCCACTCAGGATGTTGGGCCTATTGGCACTTACTTTGCCCGGCATTTTTATTGCCTGAATGCCATGAGCCGGTTCTGATGGTAAATAACTGTAACGAAGGTCATCAGTCTCTTCAAAAACATATGACGGAAATCCGTCGCCTAGAACAAAGTCAATCGACTCCGGGATTTCTTTTAAGGTATGAAATGATCTGAGTTCGACCGCCCCCACAAAGCTGGCCGATTCTGAAGTTTTGTACACAGATAGTGCTGGATACTGCCTTAGTAAACTATCAGCTCTTACAGGGCTGTAGTTGTTAGTAAGTATCATAGCTCCGGAGAGCTTCGTTTCGCTTCGGTAATGAGGTCTGAGAAGAATTCCAGCAAGACCAATAAAGGCGACAGTTAAGGATATCATCCTAAGCAACCTTCGACCTAATTTCCTCCTCCATTCCAATGCTCCGATGAAAATGAAGAGTAAAACAAGGCCCCAAATGATCAAATGAATGTTCATCAAGGGATCAAAAGATAGGTTCCAGCTAGTCATTGGCCTCCATTTGCTTTAAAAACTGCTGATCGAGCTTGTTGGCCGGACTTGACATAAGTGATGGAGCAGCGATCTCAGCAGGAAGCATGTTCCACAATACACTTCTCAAGCTTACCAAAGTTGCCTGGTTCATTTCCTCTTCCTGATCAATCAGGGACTTTAACATGCTCATCCCTTCAAGGTATCTTCCAGGTGATTCAATGGCCTCTTGGGCCATTTCATTTCCTGCCAACTGCAGCACTGCTTTCTCCTCCTGAGTCGGAATAACCGATGATGTTTGCATATATCTTTCGAGCAACAACAAAGCCTTCCTGGTATTTGGGAATGATCTCAATAAGGCTGTATTGTACCTACCTCTAGCGGGTTTGATTTCATCTAAATCGCCAGTCAATCGTTTTTCCTCCTTAATTGGTGGTGCATCGAAACCAGTCCTATGTACATAAATCCGGGAGTCATTGCTGATCTCTTTTAACAGTTTGAGAATTTTGTATTGATAGGGCAGCGATTCTTCCGGGCTATTCATTCTTAAGTGAAGTTCTGCGTCCCACATCATGGAAAGCGCCGCCCTCAGCTTCGTTTTAACAGACTCTATGAAAAAGGTTGCTTCTTCCTGGCTATCGTGCATGTGCGCAAAAGCTTCTAATGGGTTTTCCTCATCAGCATCGTGATGATCTTCCTTTTTAGCCGGCACGAGGTTATGCTCGTTTTCGGTATCATGAGCATGCCCAAACTGCTTTACGGCTTCCTCCATATCGACAGGTGCTGATGGGCTTTCATCTTCGTGGTCGTGGTTGGCCGGCGCTCCGGACTCGAACTCCTCGCCCATGAATTGTCCGTACCTGAGTCGCAACACCTTTTGATCATAGGCCAGGCCGTTGCTGGTATTGTCAAAAAGCTCTTTCTTTATTTTTCCACGCTCAGCTACAAGTTTTTCAGAATCAATAATAATCTGACGCTGGCTGCGGAAATATTCAGGCATTAAGTCGACGCCCAGCCCCCCTTCGCTCGACACCAGGTAAGAAGCAGTGTCTTTCAACTGAAGAAAATAGGTCTCTGTTCTTTCACTCTGTTGAAACGGCCGTTTATTGTCCCAGGCTTCCACGTAAAAGTATAGCTCGTCTCCCGGCTCAAGCCCCATCTTCTTCAAATCAATCGAACGCTCTGCATTGATCCTTTTTCCAACAATATTGGTGGGCTTATCAAAAGATAGTTTTTCCTCGCGGAACTTTACTGACTCCCCACTTCCTTTGGCTACGGTAGCGATCAGGTACGCATCGTTCAATCCGTAGTCGTCGGACAATTGAGCTTTCACATTTACTTTCTCAATTTCGTACCACTCAAACTCCTGAAACTGAGGCATGTCTTTCACCGCTAATTGAGGCGGCGAGTCCAACACCACCTCAAGTTTGTAGAAGTCACTGGCTTTCCATTCCGATTTGTCAAGCCATATAACCTGATAAAACCCTTTGCTCACTACTCTGGCACTTCCGACAAGCAATGTATTATTTGGGGTCAATTCCAGACTGTCGGCTCCTGAAAAAACGATGATCGCCTTTTCTGGTTCTGATGAAAATTGCACTTGCCAGCTGACCACACTTCCTTCTGCTGCCTTGATGTCAGCGCTTTTGAAGGAAATGCTTGCCTGCCTTGTGTAATCAGGGGGATTGATGGTGCCACTTACACCCTCGATGAAGATAGGGGCTGGCTCAACAAGTCCAGCATTCTCGATTGCTTTCCTATTGGCCAGGTAAGTCGATGAGTCAGCGTTGTTTTCTAAATGAGTGGGAGCAAACAACAGCAAAACCAGGCCGATCGCAAAAGTAGATCCCGCCGCCATCAATTGATTAGGGAATCTCCAGCTACTCAGTATCGAGAGCTGAGAAAGTGCCTTTTCTCTTTGCAAAAGTTGAAGGCCGGACAATGGCTGATCTGAGACCAGTAAATCTGTACTCCACTCCAGGTTAGGATAATAACGATTCACGAATGAAGCCATTCGCTGCTGGTTTAACTGATGCAGCCTAAGCTTATACACTCTTTGCAAAACAACAACTATCCCAACAGTACCTGAAAGCACCAACGCATCTATGTCTCCCAGCCCAGTCATGCGCCCCAGTACAAACAAGACAAACGCAATTCCCACACCTAAACAAATCACTTCCAGTAAGCGAAGAGCCAGGTAACTTAACTGCAGCTGTTTAAGTCTTTGACTGTCTTGTCTCATCATTGTCCCCTCCTCCCCGCTACTAGTCTTTCTGTAATCAATGTAATGACCAACAGGGCCAATAGCCACTCATGTATCGAAACGAAACCAAGGGTGGCCAGCTGCCCATTTGCGTCACCAGACTCGATTTTGCTCCACCTCCACGACTCAGGCATTACCCGATGGTCATGTTGCGCTTGAGATGGTAATTCCGTCTGCAATAGCGCTGCGACCTTCATCACAAGGTGATGCTCCAGTACTGTTTTTTTATTAAGCCGATCGTTGAAGGTCCATTGCTTCAGACCAGTCCTGACCAAAAAATCTTCAGACTCCTTCTCGTCGATCGAAACCAATTTTCCATCCATCTGAGGTGTTTCCCCGTCTGCCAACCAGAATACGACCGTTGCGGTGCCACTGGTATAGGCGTCAACCTTTTCCGACACAATCTCTAATGCCATTCCAGGCAGGCTATTTACTACGCTTAATGCTGCGCCGAGAATTTGCTGATCATAGACATGCTTATCATCGTAGACGATTTTAATTTCTTCCACTCCTTTGGCTAAGGCCGTCTGTCCATTTGCTATTACTTTAGAAACTGAGTACTCCACAAAACTCTCGTTACTGGAAGACTCTACCTGCCAGGCACTATCTCCTTCAGAAATGTATACTGACGGACTTTCATTTTTATCAACCGGCACATCAAACCAGCTGGCATTGACTGGTTTTGAAGCTCTTTGTCCATTAAAGCCTGATAATTTGGCTTTAGAAAAGATAACAGCATCTTTAAGGTCAATTTCGCCCAATTCTTCCGCCAGGTACCAGTAATCGAGTGTCGCAGTTGAGAGAAGCGTATCATCCGGGACTGGAAACCCTTTTTCAAGATAACGGACTTCATAACCGTCGCTAATAAGGCTATCCAACATGCGGCCCACTTCTTTGCTAGTCTCCACTCCTCTCTCTAAAAGCACCCATTTGGGCAATTTGTTCGTTGACTTAACCATTGCCCCACCTAAAAGTGCCACTACCAACGTGATCAGTAGACTTCTTAATGCCAACAGTAAAATCTCGTTGAGCTTTAGGCTTTTAAATTGTCGTGTAGTAGCATCTGACAGATGGCGAAGGCTACCCACTTTGATCACCTTCCCTTCCTTACGGCTGAGCAAGTGAATAGCCAATGGGACAAGTAGTCCAAGCAAACCCCAGAGCCATAACGGATTCGCCAATTGCATCATCTTATCATTGTTTTACGCACTTTCAAAAACGTCCGCAAAATGTCCGATGCAGGATGGTCGATGTAAACAGGCTGGTAAACGACCTGCTTTTGAAGCATCCAATCTCTCGTGGTATCTATCCAATCATTGAACTTCTGCCTATAAGTAGTCTGCTGAGCTGAAGGATCAACTTTCAATCGTTCGCCCGTCTCCAAATCCTCAAAAGTAAGCTGTGTGCTATAATTGAGCTCCAGCTCTTCCCTCCCGATCAAATGAAAAACAATTACTTCGTTTCGAGGCGTTTTCAGTCTGCGAATGAAATCCTGCAGGTCACCACCTGCATCATACATATCGGTGAAGAAGAGGATCATTTCTTTGCCCTGATGGCTATAGATTTGCTCAAGGCCATTTCCTTTTTTCCAGGTACTTTCTGCCTTGATCTTTATTAATTCATTAAGAAACCTGATGTACTGCTGCTGTTCAAAACGTGGTTGAACCACCGTAATATGCTGGTCGTTGACGGCATATAAGCCAAAGGTATCGCTTTGCTTGCGGGCTAAATAGCCCAGCGCAGCAATCATCACCCGAGCCATTTGCAGTTTGCTGATGCCTCCTTCAGTATGGTCCATGGAATGGCTGGCATCCAACATGAACTTGACCGTGATATTGGTTTCTATTTCAGACTGCTTGATATAGTAACGCTCTGATCGGGCAAACATCTTCCAATCGAGCTGACGAAGGTCGTCGCCTGCTTGGTAGCTACGGTATTGGCTAAACTCCTGCCCAGCGCCCACTGACTGACTTGGATTACCTCCGCTCATATATCCCTCCACTATCACACGAGCCACCAACTCCAGTCCGTTGACGGTAGAGAGAATTTCTGGTGTGAGTAGCTTTCGTATTTGTGGATTCACAATGGGGGTCTATTAAAATAGCTTACGGTTTAGTCAAACTACTACTTACCCTATACGCCGGCAGGGAGTTTTATTTTATCCAAAAGCTCAGCAGTGACCCGATCCGACGTAACGCCATCTGCTTCTGCCCTGAAGTTCATTAGAATACGGTGGCGCAACACCGGAAAGGCCACACTTTTGATGTCTTCCATCGTAACGGCAAAACGACCCTTTAACAAAGCTCTTGCCTTGGCTGTCAATATCATGGCCTGACCTGCCCGGGGACCTGCTCCCCATCGTACCCATTCATTAACAAATGCCACCTCACTATCTCCCGCTCTGGTAGCACGCACTATCCTGCTAACCAGGCCAATTAGGTCACTGCTAATGTGAACCTCCCTGACCAGCTTTTGGGCTTCCAAAATCTGCTCTCCTGTTATCACACTCTTCACCGCCTCTTTCTTCTTACCGGTTGTGGCTTCTAGTATATTGAGCTCCTCTTCAGCTGTTGGGTACCCAATTCTGATGTAAAGCAGAAACCTATCCAACTGGGCTTCCGGTAAAGGAAATGTTCCGGCCTGTTCTATGGGATTTTGAGTGGCCAAAATGAAGAACGGCTTTTCCAAAGCATATGTAGTACCAGCATAGGTCACTTCAAACTCCTGCATGGCTTCCAGCAATGCCGATTGCGTTTTTGGCGAAGTTCTGTTGATCTCGTCTGCTAAAATGATATTGGCAAAGATTGGGCCTTTATTGAATTGGAAAATCCTTTTACCGGTGGTATGGTCTTCTTCCAATATCTCTGTCCCAATAATGTCGGTGGGCATCAAATCTGGTGTAAACTGTATTCTCCTAAACTTTAGATCGATGGCATCCGACAGCGTCCGGATCATCAGGGTCTTCGCAAGACCAGGCACCCCTTCCAGCAAACCATGGCCACCAGCCAAAAAGGTAATAAGTAGCTGCTCAATCGTGTCTTCCTGGCCCACAATCACCTTACCAATCTCCTTCTTTAGGTCGTCAAGGCTGGCTACCAGCTTTTCAGCTGATTTTTCTATTTCTTTTAATTCTGGAGTCATCTTTTTGTTTTCTCAAACCTGGAGCTTCCTCTCAGGCCATCATGGCGTACATCACTATATTAATACTAAACCGGGTGTTATCAATTTTATAAAAACGCTTGTTTCGGAAATCATAGTCCCATTCACAACCATAGTCTTTGTTGCTGTAAAGCACACCAATCCTTCCATTGACCTCAATTGCTTTAAGATAATCGTGAACGATATCGTCACCCCAACCATTCAATTCCTGTGAAGTGGTTGGTGGTCCATCGAATTGGAAGAACGAGCTATAAATAGGGTGGTTATTGGGTATTTTTTTGAGGTTGCCTGCTCCAAAAAGCTTTTCCATCTGGGTCTCAAACGACTTGGCGAATAATCCGTCAATGTCGTGGTTACAATCATCCACAAATACAAAACCACCGTTTTCGACGTACTTTTTAAAATTTTCTCTTTCTGTTGCCGTAAACTCTACCAACTTGTGCCCACTGAGGTAACAAAACGGGCAGTTGAATAGCTCGTCTGAGCCCAGCGAAACAATATTCTCAGTAGTATTTACAGGTAGGGTTGTATACTCTACCAGCGAATTCAAAACATTGGATGGCATGCGTTGATCCACATCCCAGTCACCTGACTCGTATTGAAGACGTGTAAAGAAGAATTTGCTGTCGAAACGCATGAAGTTAGTGCCCCAATTGCTATGCAATTTTAGATTTTAACGGCATAAAGCTGCCCTCTAAAGTCGATTATTATATGAGTGGATGAATGACCTTTTAGGCCAGGGATTTGTCGACCAAACTACTACAAAAAACAAAAAAGGGATGTCGGCATCCCGCCAACATCCCGTTATATGCAATCATCTATTTATACCGCATCTGATAAGCTCGAGAAGGTAAAGTCTCTCACTTTTAGTGGAGGCAACATATAACTTTGCTCTGATTCAACGCTGACGGTACGCTCAGTTTTACCCAGCTCCTCCAGGTTGTTCAGCATGATGATCGGGCTCTCGTTGAAACGGAAGTTTTTGATCGGATAGGCGATCTTACCGTTTTCAATATAGAAAGTACCATCGCGGGTAAGGCCAGTAAGCAACAATGACTGTGGATCAACATCTCTGATATACCACAGGCGAGTTACAAGCACCCCTTTCTTGGTACCTTTGATTAAATCATCAAGCGATTTAGTGCCGCCTTCCATTACCATTCCATCAGGAAAGGGAATAGGATCAACCCCTTTCTGTTGTGCCCAGTACCGCGAATAAATCAGGTTTTTGACTACTCCCTTTTCTATCCAAGATACCTTCTTCTGAGGCATTCCATCCGCATTCCATGTACTTGTAGGCAGTTCAGGGTGAAATGGATCTGAGTAAATATTCACTCGTTCGTCCATCAGCTTTTCGCCTTGTCTGGTTCCTCCACCTGCCTTACTAAGGAAACTTCTACCCTCGTCGGCCTGGCGTGCATCAAAGCCGAAAGCGATTCGTTCCAGCAGCACAGCTACCGCAGCAGTCTCAAGAATAACGGTATACTTGCCAGGCTCGATCGCTTTGGCAGTTACTGATCTTAAAGCTTTATCTGTTGCAATTTCAGTGGCTTTTTTGGTATCTAGCTTGGTAACATCGTTGTAACTGCGCGTGGCGTAACCAGAGCCTTTTCCATCTTCTGTTCGAACGGTTATGGAGAAAGCGGTATCAGTGGAGGTGTTATAAGCAAAAAGTCCATTGCTGTTCATCATAGCTGCGTATCCCTTGCTATCGGACAGGAACCCAGCCGCGACAGCTCCAGCATCCCTGGTGACCTTTAAGCTTTGAGCGACCAGATCAGCCCTGAGCTTGGCATTGATATCGGCAGTAGACTGAACAAATGTTTTCGATTCCTCATAAGTCTGAGGACCTAAGAAAGGCATGAATTCAGGGTTCTCGGGAGCAAGTTGAGCTAACTCCTCAGAGCGACGGACCACCTTTTCAAGGGAAGCATCATCATATTCATTGATCGTGGCAATTCCCAGCTTCTTGCCATAGGCTGATGCAACCTGAAGTGTACTTGAGCTGATCTTTCCGCTGGTTGATACCGCGTTACGAGCGTATCGAATATTGCCTCTATCAGAACCATAAATGTTCACTTCACATTGTTCTGCTTTTGAGTAGCTCAGCACTTTCTTTAGCAAAGCCTGCGCTTCTGTTTTAGTTAGTATTGGCATAGCTTATCCTATATTTCTTGCTGTGTTTATGACATTAATTCCGTTGAATCGTGCAGTAGACGAACCGTGAGAAACGGCACTTACCTGACTAGGCTGACCCTTGCCATCAAAATATGAGCCCCCGAGACGATAATCACTTTCATCGGCTATACCCACACAGCTATTCCAGAAGTCTTGCGTATTGGCCTGATAGGCAACATCCTTCAGCATGCCGGCTATTTTACCATCCTTGATTTCGTAGTACAGCTGCCCGCCAAACTGGAAGTTGTAGCGTTGCTGATCGATAGAGAAAGAGCCATCTCCGATAATATAGATTCCTTTCTCCACGCCTTTGATCATATCTTCTACGCTCTTCTTTTCCTTACCCGGTTGCAAGGAAATATTGGCCATGCGTTGGAATTGAACGCTGCTCCAATTATCCGCATAGCAACAACCCTGCGACGCATCCAGGCCAAGAATATGTGCTTGATCACGGATGGCCTGGTAATTGACCAAAGTACCATCTTTGATGATATCCCACTTCCCGCATTGAACACCTTCATCGTCATACCCAACCGCTCCCAGAGAGCCTACCTGGGTTTTATCACCCACAATATTGACAATGTTACTTCCAAAGTTAAATTTCTTGGTCTCCCACTTATCCAATGTGAGGAAACTGGTTCCTGCATAATTGGCTTCATATCCCAAAACCCGGTCAAGTTCAGTTGGGTGGCCCACAGATTCGTGAATGGTCAACCACAAATGAGATGGATCCAAAATCAGGTCGTACTTCCCGGGCTCCACAGACTTTGCCTGCATCTTTTGCCCTGCTTGCAATCCGCCAGCCTTGGCATCTTCCAGCATGTCGTAGCGGCCTTTGTACAGCGTAGTTACACCCTGTATCTTATCCTCCGGACGTGCGTACAGGTACTCAAACCCCATGCCCATAGGCGAGCTCAATGCATTGCGTGTCTCAAACTTACCTGTGGCCTGATCGATCTTCGTGATAAAGAATGTTGGCCAAATCCTATGAACATCCTGGTCAATATAGGATCCATCTGTGGAAGCAAAATACTTTTGCTCATTGACCAGAAACAAAAATGAATTGATATAGTCAGCACCTGACTGCATCGCTGCATCGTTGACGCTGAGCAATAAATCAACTTTCTCCTTGATCGGAACCTCAAAAGAATTTTTTTCGATAGGAGCTTTCCAGCTCACCTCCCCATATCCTTTTTGTGGTGCCAATTGAACAGGTTCGGTAGAGAGCCTTGAGTTTTCTTTCGCAATAGCCACTGCTTCTTCCGCCGCGCGGGCAATGCTTTCTTTGTTTAACTTATCTGTAGCAGCAAAGCCCCAGGCACCATTAGCAATTACCCGGATTCCCATGCCGTATGACTCAGTATTGACAATATTTTGAACTTTGTCTTCCCGGGTAATTACATACTGATTAAGATATCGACCAATCCGCACATCGGTGTAGGTTGCGCCTTTGCTACCGGCTGCATTGAGCGCGACATCCGCTAGTTGCTTTTTCAGTCCGACGTCGACTCTTTCAAGTGCCCGAGCCGGGTCAATAGGTTTCCCCATTGCAGGGATACCTGCCAGCAATGCCGCGGCGCCAACGCCACCCATGCCAGAAAGGTACATGAAGTCTCTTCTTTTCATTTGATTTAGTTTTGACCGTTAATAGCCAATAGGAATTACCAAACCCATTGAGCGTGTTAGTTTGTTTTAAGACAAACAATATCGATTTCAAAAAGGAATCGCAATGATTGGCTACTACAAGTTAGTGAGGTTTTAGTTGTTTATATAATACTATTTCAAGACGTGTTGCCAGCCGATATGTTGCGTCTGACTCATTTTTTAACACCTGTTTAATTATAAGTAACTGAAATATTGGCACATATAGTCAAATCACTGTTAAAACAACAAATCCCCAACATAATGTCGAGGATTTGATTTTGTCCATATCCGAACTAAAAACTAAACGGCGTCGGAAAGACTTGAGAAGGTAAAGTCCCTGATTTTCATTGCAGGTATCAAAGAAGTACCTCCACCACCAACTCTCATTTGTTGACCCAGAGTTTCCAGGTTATTTAGCATAATGATTGGGCTTTCATTAAAACGGAAGTTCTTAATTGGGTAGGCGATCTTACCGTTTTCAATATAAAAAGTGCCGTCACGGGTAAGGCCTGTATACAATAGCGTTTGAGGATCGACGGCACGTATGTACCAGAAACGAGTAACCAGCACGCCTTTTTTCGTGTCCTTGATCATGTCTTCAATCGAGGCAGTTCCACCTTCCATGATCCTGTTGGCAGGAAATGGAGATGCCTCTACACCTTTTTGAGAAGCCCAATACCGATCATAAATCAAATTAGAAACGACGCCATCCTTGATCAAGTCCATTTTCTTTGTGGGGAGGCCTCCGCCTCCGCCTCCACCAAAACGACCACCACCGCCGCCAGACCAGGTGCCTTCCGGTACTTCTGTATTCCAGGGGTCAGTGTAAATATTGATGCGTTCGTCGACTAGTTTTTCACCCAGCTTCGTGCCTCCACCTTTTTTTGACATGTAACTACGTCCTTCATCTGCCGTCCGTGCATTGAATCCGCCGAACATCAAGCCGATCAGGTCAGATGCCGCATTTGGCTCAAGGATAACCGTGTACTTACCTGGTTCAATAGCTTTTGCATTGCGGGATCGCAATGATTTTTCAATGGCAATAGCAGAAGCCTCCGCGGTGTCCAGTTTACTCACATCATTAAAATTCCTTGCTACCCAGCCTGAACCTGTGCCGTCGTTGGTGCGCATGGTGACTGTAAAGTTCACATCAGTTGATTGATTATAAGCAAACAAGCCCTTGCTGTTCATCAATGCCCTGAACCCAGCGCTATCTTCGAGGAAACCTGCAGCAGTAACGTCTTTTTTGGTGGCAGGCCCAATACTATCCGCAGCAGCCTGAGCACGATAGTCGGGGGTGATGCTAGCTGTAGACTGAGAAAAGGTAGGAGAATCCGGACCATAATTCTGTGGGCCAAGCGGTTCCATGAATTCGGGATCTTCTGGCGCAAGCTTTGCCAACTCTTCCGCTCTGCTGACCACTTTTTGAAGAGAAACATCATCGAACTCGTTGATGGTGGCTGACCCTGATTGTTTGCCAAAGTACACCTGTACCGCAAGGCTCACATTGCTGGATTCGCCTGAGGTAGACACTGAGTTTCTAGCATATCTGATATTTCCACTATTGCTTCCATTGAGAGTTGCCTCTATCCCGTCGGCTTTGGAAAAGCCAACTACCCTTTCCAGGATTCTTTTAGCTTCATCTTTTGAAAGTATTGCCATAACTTATTTGTGATTTTTTCGATTGTAATTGATTTATATACTGCGACCCGTATTAATGACGTTCACGCCATTAAATCGTGTGGTCGCTGAACCATGAGATACAGCATTCGACTGCGCTGGTTGCCCTTTTCCATCATTAAATGCCCCGTCCACCCGATAGTCTCGTTCATCGCAAATCTGTACGCATGAATTCCAAAACTCCCGAGTATTGGCCTGGTAGGCAACGTCTTTTAGCATGCCTACAATTTTTCCATCCTTGATTTCATAAAACAATATGCCTCCAAACTGGAAGTTATAGCGTTGCTGGTCGATGGAAAATGAACCGTTCTTGACGATAAAGATACCTTTTTCCACTCCAGAGATCATTTGATCCGGCGTGAGTGGCTCTTTGCCCGGTTGCAACGATACGTTGGCCATCCGCTGAAACTGAACATCTTCCCAGCTTTGCGAGTAGCAACATCCGTGCGATTCTTTCTCTCCAAGCAGGTTTACCTGATCTCGAATAGCCTGGTAGTTAACAAGTATGCCATCCTTTATAAGGTCCCATGACTTACATTTTACGCCTTCGTCGTCGTAGCCTACTGCGCCAAGTGACCCTACCTGCGTTTTATCAGCCTTAAAATTGACAATATCGCTGCCGAATTTGAAGTTTTTAGACTCCCATTTATCAAACGTAAGGAAGCTTGTGCCAGCATAATTGGCTTCATAGCCAAGCACCCTGTCTAGTTCGGTCGGGTGGCCTACAGATTCATGAATCGTCAGCCAAAGGTGCGAAGGATCAAGTACCAAATCCCACTTACCTGGCTCCACCGATTTAGCAGCAATCATTTCTTTGCCCTGCTCAGCAGCCATGGCTGCGTCTTCCAGGATATCGTATGACTTATTATACAGAGTTACTCCACCAGGGCCCTGTATTTTATCTTCAGCTTTACCATCAAGGTATTCATACCCCATTCCCACTGGCGCACTAAAGGCCGATCTTGTTTTGAACGATCCGGAGGCTCTGTCAACAACCGATACCTGGAAATTAGGCCATGTACGGTGCACATCCTGATCGATATAAGACCCTTCTGATGAAGCGAAATATTTTTGCTCGTTGACAAGGAATAAAAGGCTATTCACAAAACTAGCTCCATTGTCCAGTGCCCTCGCATTGGCATTGAGCAATAATTCAGCTTTTTCTTTGATAGGCACTTCAAAGCCATTCTTCACTATGGGCGTCTTCCAACTTACCTCTCCATAAGCAGGTGTAGCCGCCAACTTAACAGGTTCCGTTTGAAATTTGGAGTTTGCTTTAGCAATGGCCACTGCTTGCGTAGTAGCTTTCTTGATTCCATCAGGAGTAACGTCGTTGGTAGATGCAAAGCCCCAGGTGCCATTGGCAATGACACGGATACCTACCCCAAAAGATTCGGTATTGGTAATGCCCTGCACCCGCTTTTCGCGGGTCAATACAAACTGATTCAGGTAGCGCCCAATCCTTACATCAGTGTAAGTAGCTCCCAAGCCTCGCGAAGTATTGAGTGCTACGTCGGCCAGTTGCTTCTTTTGCATGACGTCCATCCCTGGGCTGAGCAATTCAGCAACGTCCACTTCGCGGCCAAACCCAGTCAAGGGCAACATCATGGCTCCTGCTCCCAGGCCTGCCATTTGAATAAAGTCCCGTCTTCTCATTTATAAATCTTTAATTGATGATGGATAACCCTCGAACCAAAACTGATCATATGTTCTTTAAGTAATGTCGTTTATATCGTGCGACCAGTATTGATCACATTCACGCCATCGAACCTGGCTGTTGAACTCCCATGGGAAACGGCACTCACCTGTGAAGGCTGCCCCTTTCCATCGAAGAAAGATCCAAAAAGCCTGTAGTCGTTCTCATCACACACCTTCACGCAGCTATTCCAGAACTCCTGGGTATTGCTTTGGTAAGCCACGTCGTTAAGCATTCCGACAATTTCACCGTTCTTGATCTCGTAAAACACTGTGCCTCCAAATTGGAAGTTATAACGCTGTTGGTCAATGGAATAAGAACCCCGGCCAGCTATGTAGATGCCTTTTTCAACATCTTTGATCATTTCAGCCGACGAGTATTTCTCTTTCCCTGGCGCCAGCGACACGTTTGGCATGCGCTGGAATTGAACATCTTCCCAGCTTTGTGCATAACAGCATCCATGTGATTCGTTCTGCCCAAGAATGTGTACCTGGTCACGGATAGCTTCGTAATTGACAAGTACACCTTCCTTGATAAGGTCCCATCGCTTACACTTCACTCCTTCATCGTCGTATCCAACTGCTCCCAAAGAGCCTTCTTGCAACTTATCTGCAAAAATATTTACCTGCTTACTACCGTAGTTGAAGTTTCCGGATTTCCATTTATCAAGTGTGGCAAAGCTGGTACCTGCGTAATTGGCTTCATAGCCAAGCACTCGATCAAGCTCCAAAGGATGCCCCACCGACTCATGAATCGTAAGCCCAAGATGGTTAGGCTCAAGCACCATCGAATATTTCCCGGGATCGACCGACTTGGCAGACAACATCTCTTTAGCCTGAGCTGCAGAAATGGCCGCGTCTTCGACGATATCGTAGCTGTTTTTGTACAGCTTAGTGCCGCCGGGGCCCTCTAATTTATCGGCCTCCCTGGGAATCATATACTCCCAGCCCATACCCATCGGGGCACTCATCGCATTCCTGGATTTGAACAATCCCTCGGCTCTATTCACCGCATTGACAGTGAACGTGGGCCAGATACGGTGAATATCCTGATCGATGAATGAGCCTTCTGTCGAGGCAAAGTATTTCTGCTCATTGATCATGAATAGATTAGAGTTCACAAAACTTGCTCCACCTTCGATAGCAGCCGCATTGGCGTTGAGCAGCAAGTCAACTTTTTCAGAAACTGGTACCTCAAAGGCACTTTTTTGAATTGGAGTTTTCCAGCTCACCTCTCCATACGACTGTACCGGCGCCAGCTTGACAGGTTCAGTTTGAAATTTTGAATTGGCCTTAGCGATAGCCACCGCCTGCATGGTAGCTTTTTTGATACCATCAGTTGTTACATTATCGGTCGAAGCAAAGCCCCAGGTACCATTCGCGATTACTCGAATACCAACACCAAAGGACTCTGTACTCGTAATGCTTTGCACCCTTTTTTCCCTGGTGAACACGTATTGATTGAGATACCTACCTATCCTGATATCGGCATAACTGGCCCCATTTCCCTTCGCTGTATTTAACGCCACATCAGCCAACTGTTTCTTTTGGGCTGTATCGAGCGGCATCTCCAACAAGCGCTGCACTGGCACTGCATTCCCCACAATTGGAATGGACAAAGCGGCACCAGCCATTCCTAAACCTGCTAACTGAACAAAATCTCTGCGTCTCAAAATATTATTGCTTTTGTAGTAATACCAATTTTTTATTGCGTTCCTGCCAACATAAAGGAGGATTCATTAAACAAGTGGTAAAGTACGCAGGCTCTTCTATAGTTTTAATTAAAAAATGGTCAACGGTAAGAAACAGGGGTAAAGACTTCCAACCAGCCGTTTAATCGACGCAAGGGTTTGCTCGAATTAATATTCCTGGTCACCACATAAAAACTGACCCGGGGACCTTGGACTTTCTGGTTTCCATTCTTTTGATTTTAATTGTTATTTTGACTCCCCAGCAATAGCCCTCGGGAAAATAATGCCCTTTAGTGAGAGGTCTAGGTTCATTTAATTCAAATAAAAATGAGTACTGGCGCAGTTCATCGTTTTATCTATTTTGCTGCATCCTTTGTGGGATTGCTTTCATTGACAGTTGTGTTTGGCTGGCTAAATGGCATAGATGGTTTACTCCGGATAATGCCAGGCTTACCCTCAATGAAATTCAATACAGCGCTGGGTCTGCTGCTTACGTCGATTTCATTGTTCTCTTTTCAAAAAACAAAACCACTTGCTGAAGGGGTATTTTTCTCTGCCATTTTTGTAGTCTTTTTGATCGGGAGTATGACGGTATCAGAATATGTTTTTGATGCCGATTTGAGGATTGATCAATTACTAGTAAAGGACATTGGTCAAAGTATCCTTAGCATTCCTCATCCTGGAAGGATGTCGGCGACCACCGCAACGTGCTTCCTTCTTTTCAGTATTTCGCTTTGTATTCTCAGGCAATTTTCAGGAAAAATTACCCTCGTAAGCCAGTACTGCCTTCATGGAATTACTATTATTTCCTTTCTGTCGATGATAAGTTACGCTTACAATATTCCCATTACAGAAAAAATGTGGTTTTTCAGAAGTATGGCCGTCCATACTTCAGCGTGTTTCTTTTTACTGTCGATAGCCGCCTCTTTACTAAAGCCGGAACTTGGGTTTACAGGTTTTGTCAGGGGATATTATTCAAACAACTGGCTTGCACGAAGGCTCTTTCCACAATTTGCCATCCTTATCTCAGTAGTTGGATTTATCAGGATACTGATCTTCCGATACCAACTAGTGTCTGAACAATCAGGCATTCTATTAACTATAGTGACTTTCCTGCTCATGTCACTCATACTTATTGTAGTTGCCTCCAAGGCGCTCACTAAAGTAGAAAACGAAAGGAATCTTGCTCAAAATCAGCTACTTGAACTAAATCAAGAACTTGAGGTAAAAGTAAAGGAAAGGAGCTTTCAACTGCTTCAGGTCAGCGAAAAGCTAGAGCTAGCCAGTGAAAGTGCTCATATTGGTCTGTGGACATTTGACGTGCCCAATCGTTTTTTTGATTGCAACGATTCTGTAAGAACTATTTGGGGATTTGGCAAAGAAGAAGAGGTAACTCTCGAGAAGATGAAAGCCAGAGCTCATCCCGATGACCAAAAAATAGTAAATGAAGCTTTTATCGGTGATTTCAAAAATGGTGAAAGGACCAGTTTCGAGCATAGGATCGTCAGGCCGGACGGCTCACAGCGCTGGATCAGGGTAACAGGGGTAATTTACAAAGATGGTGCTGGAAAACAGGTAAAAATTGCTGGCGCACACATAGATATTACTGATCAAAAAATCGCAGAACTCAACCTGATAGAAAGTAATAAAAGGAGTCAACTCTTTATCGAGCAAGCCCCCACCGCTATCGCCATGTTCGACAAAGAACTGAACTATTTGGCTGCCTCAGAGCAGTGGAGGGAGGATTTCGGGCTAACTGCCCAGGATCTGTTGAGCCGTCCACCCGATAAAGTGCTGCCAGAAACAGGAGACGATTGGAGTAAGATTTTTGAAGAATGCATGAAAGGTTCTGTTTTTAAGAGCGATGAGGCATCATTCAAAACGCCGGCTGGGTCTGTCCGTTGGTTCGAATGGGATATTAGGCCCTGGTATGTATCGCCTGGCGAGATTGGCGGACTTGTAATGTACACAGCGGACTTGACGGAGCTGAAGAAAAAGGAGGCTGAGCGGGAAAAAATAGAACGAATACTCAAGAATGCGAATAAGGTAGCTAAGATAGCCACCTGGGAAATGGAAATAGGGAGCGGAATAACTGTTTGGAGCGCGGTAGCCAACCAAATTTATGGTTTACCGGATGACTTTATTGCTACCAGAGAAGCTGTTATTAATACCTATACTCAAGAAAGTAGGGAAAAATTGGAAGATGGAATTGTGCAATTAGAAAAAAATGGCACTCCTTTCGACCTGGAACTTGAAGTAAGAACGACTAGTGATTATCCCAGGTGGGTAAGGCTCATCGGAGAAGGCGAGTTTCAAAGTGGCATTTGTGTTCGACGGTTCGGTACTGTCCAGGACATTAGTTCGATCAAAAAAGCGGAGATGGACTGGAGATTAAGCGAGGAGCAATTTCGCGGAGCGTTCCAGTATTCCGCCATAGGTATGGCACTGATTTCACTCGATGGAAACTGGATTAATGTGAATGGAAGACTATGCCAAATGCTTGGGTATTCCGGTGCCGAGCTAATGGAGCTCACCTTCAGAAATATCACTCATCCAGAGGATCTAGACATTGATTTCGAATTAGCTTCAAAGCTACTTTCCGGGGAGATCGACAATTATAATCTTGAAAAAAGATACCTCCACAAATTAGGGACAATTATTTGGGTCCAATTAAATGTGTCGCTTCTGAAAGACCTGGCGGGTAACCCAATCCATTTTATTTCCCAGGTAAAAGATATTACTGAGAGGAAAGCAACAGAAGCTGCGTTAAAAGAGGAGCGCCAATTACTGAAATCGCTTATCGACAACATACCTGTAAATGTGTATATAAAAGACCTTGAATCCCGAAAAACACTGGCAAATAGGCTGGAAATGGAGTATCTGGGAGTAGTCGAAGAATCGGAAGTGCTAGGGAAAACCGACTTTGATTTGTATCCTGAAGAAACAGCTAAAACCTCGATAGAAGAGGACATTCAAGTTATTTCAACGGGAACTCCGATAGTCAATAGGGAGACATTTAATAAAAAAAATGACGGGTCGGAGCATTGGTTTCTTACCTCAAAGATTCCATTTTACAACGAAAATGGGGAGATAACAGGGTTGATCGGGATCAGCTACAACATCACAAACCGAAAAATTATAGAGCGTGCCCTGGAGGAAAGCGAACAGCGCTGGCAATTTGCATTGGATGGCTCAGGGGAAGGGGTTTGGGACTGGAAAATCCAAACTGGTGAAGTGTTTTTCTCGGACAAGGCGATGCAAATTATCGGATTAAGCAATAATGATCACTTACTAACAGCCGACAAGTGGGATGATTTAATTCACCCTGACGATAGGCATTCGTATTACCTGAAGATGGAAAAGCATCTGGAAGGAGAGACAGACGTATATACCAACGAGTTGCGCGTAAAACACGCTCATGGGCACTATGTATGGATACTTGACCGAGGCAAAGCTGTTGAGTTTGACGAAAAAGGAACTCCAACAAGGGCCATTGGAACCCACACCGATATTAGCTGGCGAAAGGAAAAGGAAGAGGAGATTAGACATTCGTTTGATATCATTAGCGAGCAGAACAAGCGTTTGCTCAACTTTGCTCATATTGTATCGCACAATCTCCGATCGCATTCTGGAAATTTGGAAATGATGATCAACCTGATCAACATCTCCAACTCACAAGATGAGAAAAATGAATTAATCCAGCGACTATCTCAAATTTCCGGCGGCCTCAGCGAGACCATTAGGAACCTTAATGAGGTGGTTAAAATTCAAATCGACATTAACACGCAAAAAGAGCAACTTAACCTAAAAGAATATTTTGAAAAATCCATTCAAATACTTTCCGGAGATATTAAAGAAAAAAATGCTCAGATAAATCTTAACTTTCCAGACGATTTATCAATCAAATACAATAAAGCATACTTAGAAAGTATAATATTAAATTTTCTAAGTAATGGCATTAAATACAGGCACCCAGACAGAAATCCTGTAATAAATATCGATTTTTTTGACCAAAATAACATAAAATTTCTGCAAATTGTAGATAACGGTTTAGGTATTGACCTTGACCGACACAAAGACAAAATATTCGGAATGTATAAAACTTTTCATGGAAACAGTGACGCGAAGGGAATAGGGCTTTTCATAACAAAAAACCAGGTAGAAAGCATGGGTGGAAGAATTGAAGTGGAAAGCAAAGTTGGGAATGGAACCACTTTCAAAATATATTTTTAGCACCCATGGTAGACATAGCTTGTATTGTTGATGACGATCAGATTTACATTTACGGAATAACAAAACTGATCAACTTCCATAAGTACTGTAAGAATCTGCTTGTCTTCAAAAATGGCGAGGAGGCAATCAAGTATATGAGGCCACTTATTAGCTCAAGCCACGAATTACCTGATATTATTTTACTTGACATCAATATGCCGGTGATGGATGGTTGGCAGTTTCTCGATGAGTTTGTTCAAATAAAACCTTTAATAGATAAAAAGGTGACGATCTACATGGTAAGCTCTTCTATTGACGATGCTGATATTGCCAGAGCGAATTCCTACGAAGAAATCAGCGATTTTATTGTGAAGCCGGTCAGAGAAAAAGACCTGGAGAGAATCTTAGGGTAATTTGATCCTATTCATTCATTGTACCTCTATCATATATTTTATTTACAAAGCTGAGGAAAACCTATTTATTTAATTTACGTTTGTGAGGATAATGCATTTGCAACGGAATTAATATAGAATGAAAGGTAATAACCTCGGAGAACTTGAAGAACTGGTACTCCTCATTGTAGCGTCGCTTGGCGACGAAGCATACGCTGTAGCAGTAAGGCAAGAATTGGAAAAATCTGCCAACCGAATCCTGAATATAAGTGCGGTTCATTCTTCGCTCTACAGACTTGAAGACAAGGGTTTTTTAACGTCTGAATTTGGGGGTGCCACATCGAAAAGAGGGGGCAAAAAGAAGCGATTTTTCAAGGTAACTTCTACTGGCTTTGCTACGATGAAAGAAGCCAAAGAAATGAAGGAACAACTCTGGGCCAACATTCCGCAACTCTCATTTGTGAACCTTTAACCAGCTCTATTTTGGGTTCTTCTAACCATTCCAACAACAGGCCACCAGCCCTTGCGACCTACTTTCTGCAGAAGGTCTGCAGTGCCGAACTGTTCGAAGAGATTCATGGAGACTTGCTGGAGCTGTACGAGGAGAGGCTGGCAAATAATGGAAAGTGGTATGCTTCAGCGCATTACATAAAAGATGCCGTGCTTTCTGTGCGCAATTACGATCTAAGAAGAAAAAAGGACTATTCAACTCAAAATAACTCAGGTGCAATGATCAGAAACTACATCAAAATCACCCTAAGAACCATTTCTAAGAACAAAGTCTACACAGCACTCAACGTGCTGGGACTGGCATTGGGCATGGCGGCTTGTATGTTTATCATGCAGTACGTCGCCTATGAAAGAAGCTATGACCGATTTCATGAAAATGCGGATAATCTATATCGAATCAAGTACAATGTTTATCGCAATGGCGAGCTTCAAATAGAATGCGCGGCAGCCGTTCCCCGGGTAGGACCATTCATGAAGGAAAAAATGCCTGAAGTAGTAGACTTTGCCAGAGCATTCCCCGAATCAGCTGTTATATCCTACCAGAACGTGAATTTCAGAGAGAACCGGGTACATATTGTTGATCCTTCCTTTCTTAAAATTTTCGATTTTCCGCTTGTAAAGGGCGACCTGGAAAGCTGTTTGACAGAACCAAATACGATGGTGATTTCCGAGTCGGCAGCCAATAAATACTTTGGTGACGAAGAACCTATTGGGAAAATGATGAAAATGGACGGCCGACACAGTATGGCTGTAACTGCGGTAGCCAGGGATGTGCCTGAAAATTCACACATCAAATTTGACTTCCTTATTTCCTACCAGACACTCAACAACGAAACTGAAAATGAGTCAGAAACAGCCTGGGGCTGGTATGACTTCAATTCTTATGTACTTTTAAGCGAAGGCACGGATCCAAATGAATTCGACAAAAGATTTGCGGAAATCCTATACGAAGAAAGAAAGGAGATTTTCGAGAAATATAACTTCAAGACTGACTTTCCTCTTCAGCCTATCACCGACATTCACCTATACTCTAACCTCCTTCAGGAATCTGAACCCGATGAAGCAGGAGACGGACAGGCAGTGTTCTTCCTGGTAATCATTGCTGGGTTTATATTGATTATCGCCTGGATTAATTATATCAACTTGAGTACAGCCAGGTCTATTGAAAGGGCCAAAGAGGTTGGCATTCGAAAAGTAATGGGAGCTTTTAAGGCTCAACTAATTGGTCAGTTCATTACCGAATCCGTGGTACTTAATCTGCTGGCATTTTTCATTGCACTATTCATCGTAGTGCTTGGCATTAGTCAATTCAATACACTAACTGACTCAAAGCTCAGCCTCGGCTTTCTATTTTCGTTAAATTTCTGGAGTGCTACTTTTTTTCTGGTTTTATCCGGAGCAATACTTGCAGGACTATACCCAGCTTTTGTTTTGTCGTCATATCAACCATCAAAGGTACTCAAAGGGAAAATGACTGGAAGCAATGCAGGTATTTACCTTCGAAAAATTCTTGTAGTCTTTCAGTTTGCTTCATCAGTTTGTCTCATAGCAGGTACAATCATTGTCTACCAACAATTGAGACATATGAACAATCTTGATCTTGGTTTTGACATTACCGAAACCCTGGTCGTAAAAGGTCCGGGCGTTTTTACTGCCGACTCATTGTACAAACCAACTCTTCAAACTTTTAGAAATGAGCTTTTGAACAACCCAGAAATCAAAGCATTTGCTTCAGGCACCAATGTGCCGGGAGACGAAATTTTCTGGGCAAATGGCATTAAGCGTGCAGGCGATCCTGAGGGATCCAGCAAAACAATTTATATAGCGGGAGTTGATTACGACTACTTCCCAGCCTATGATATTAAATTGGTGGCTGGTCGCAATTATGACCGCACCTTTACAACTGACACAGGTAGCGTCATTCTCAATGAATCTGGCGTAAAGTTTCTTGGCTATCCATCTGCCGACGCAGCCATTAACCAAAAAGTATTGTGGAACCGGGGAGAAAAAACCATCATTGGTGTAGTAGAAGACTACAATCAAATGTCGGCCAAGACCAATGTGACACCACTGCTGTTTCCATTAGTTACAGGACGAAGCAGCTTCTTTACTATCAAATTAGTCAAAAGTGGTAATTCCAATCTGAAAGAGGTGTTCAACAAAGTGGAATTCTCTTATGCCAGACTCTTTCCTGGCAACCCGTTTGACTACTTCTTTCTCGACGATTTCTTCAACCGTCAGTACAACTCAGAAAAGAAATTCAGCAGAGTCTTTACGCTGTTTGCTGGCTTTGCCATTATAGTCGCCTGTCTGGGGCTTTTTGGCCTCTCATCGTTCAATGCTGTGCAAAAAACAAAAGAAATTGGCATCAGGAAAGCCATTGGGGCTGACGTTGGGCATATCGTGGTACTACTTTCTAAAGAATTTGTCTATCTGGTGCTAATTGCCAACATTATAGCCTGGCCAGCTACCTGGTTTGTCATGAACAACTGGCTCGACAATTTTGCCTATCGGATTGCCATCACCCCGCTGGTGTTTATAGTGGCAGGCCTGCTCGTCCTGGTCATTGCCGTATTAACCGTGGGCTACAAAACGATGGCCACCGCCAAAAGCGACCCGGTAAAAGCCTTGAGATACGAATAAACAAAGCCACGGAACAATCCTGAAAAAGTTTAAGTTAATTTGAAGCCTGATTGAAAAACCTCGATCAGGCTTTTTGTTAGTATCTATGAAACTATTGGTAAGAATATTAAAATACATCGGGCTCACACTGGCGATCCTTTTCGTCATTTTACTGGCAGGAGGCTTTCTCTTTACCACCTTTAGTCCTGAATTCGGAGGATCTGCCTCCGACGCTCAAAAACAAGCTTATGCTGCTTCAGGCCATTTTGAAGATGGTCTGTTTGTCAACGAAACGCCAACCGCAATGGACATGGATTGGCCAACTATCAAAACGCTTCTCCGTGATTATGTTGTTGGTGTACCCAACCTTGCACCTGAAAAGCCTCTTCCTGTCCTGAAAATTGATTCGCTAAGCATTGCCAACCGCCCCGATACTTTGACGAGACTTACCTGGTTTGGGCATTCAGCGTTTTTACTGGAAATAGAAGGAAAAAATATCTTGCTGGATCCAATGTTTGGCGACACTCCTTCGCCTGTCTCACTCATGGGTCCTCATAGGTTTACAGAAGGCCTACCCATTGAAATCGCAGCATTGCCAACCATCGACGCTGTTTTGTTTTCGCATGATCACTACGATCACCTCGACTATGGCTCTGTGATCAAGCTGAAAGACAAAGTGAAGGATTTCTACGTTCCCCTTGGCGTTGGCGCCCACCTCACTGCCTGGGGTGTCGACGAGAACAAGATCCATGAAATGAATTGGTGGGAAGAAACGCAACAAGAGAGCCTTCAAATCATTTGCACGCCTGCCCGCCATTTTTCCGGCCGAGGAATCACCAACAGGTTTTCGACGCTTTGGGGCTCGTGGATCATTAAAAGCGCCACTAAAAACATCTACTTCAGCGGCGACAGTGGCTATGGCCCGCATTTCAAAGCCATCGGAGAAAAATATGGCCCCTTTGATGTCGCCATGATGGAATGCGGCCAATATGACCTCCGCTGGCACAATATCCATATGCTGCCAGAAGAAACTGCCCTGGCAGCAGCGGACCTAAATGCCAGGCTCATGATGCCCATCCATTGGGGCGCCTTTGTGCTGGCCCTGCACAGCTGGAAAGACCCGGTAGACCGTGTAACCATTAAAGCCAGGGAGCTGGGCATGCCAATTACTACACCGAAAATAGGGCAACCAATCATTATTGGGCAACCCAACTTCCCCATGGAAAGATGGTGGGACGCATTGAAGTAAATGATTAAAAAGGTACCTGTGTTTTGCTCAAACTGTCAGTTGAAAGACTGAAGAATCAGCCTCACTTTTGAAAAACTACGGGCTGAGTCCAGGCAGTTTCATAGTCACCTTCTTTGAAAGGATTCTCCTTGTATTTGTCGGACACTACTCGGGCTCTTACAAACAGCAAGTCAGGTGTTAACTCAAATTCAGCCTTAGCACCTTTTGCCTCTGCCAGCACCGAAGTCATCTCCTCCCCTTCCCTGGCCCCAATAAACTGAATGCTATAGTCGATACCCGCTTCAGTAGCAATGGCCAGCGACAGCTTGGCGCCTGAGTAGCCGAGGTCCTTAAGCGTTACTCCCGTAGACCCATAAAAATCTCCACGCTCCATGGATTCAATGAGCGAGGCTGGACGCAAAGAATCGGCCTTTACCATTACCCAACCACGGCCGCTATTGCTATAGGCATCGCCAAACAAATGGTAGTTGTGGCTGTCGTCTGTAGCCACACCATACATGAGAGGCTTACCAGCAGCCAAATAGGCAATATTGATCCTATCCCACATTTCTTCCATGCCAATATGAGTGGAGTCACCGTAGTTGTTCACCATAGGATGGCCGTTGAACACCTCAAAGAAACGCTCTCCATTCAGTGAAATCATGTCATCAAGACTAATCGCAAAGTAAAAATTGGGATGATTGATATGGATTATCATCGGCTGACCAGTGGCCTGGCGCTGTGCAGCAACAGCATCAATGCTTTTTTGCAGCACGTCGACCACACTTGTTCCTTCTTGTGAGCCTATCAAATCTTTTACATTGGTGACATTAAGATGGAGAGGTTTTCCGTCAAAACTATTGGTGATCTCTTCTGACTGTATGATCAGGAACTTATCTTTTTCAGCGAAAAGAGGAACGTACTCCTCAAATGTCTTCAGTTTTACACTCACCCTGCCGGTGTCTTCCTTGTAGTCGACCCAGTCCTTCCCATATTTTTCCAGGTAGCTGTAAAAGGCATCCTTGTATACTCCACCTTTTGGAACCAGCTTCCACTTTTCACCTACAGCCAAGGTATTGTGGTCCGAGAGCCCTACAAAGTCGTAACCATGTGTCTTATACCAGTCCATGATCATTTCCGGAAATTCGTCGCCGTCACTCCAATAGCTATGCGTATGCAAGTTTCCTTTGAACCATTGCTGAGCCGGTACTGTAGTTTTAGTGGCCGTTTCGCAAGCATTGATAAAAATAAAAAGAGCAACAAAAAGTAAGTATCTCATGGTAGGTCAGTTTGGTCAAGTAAAACGTTTCGCTACCAAGGTAAATATTTATCGTTATTTTCAGGTTAAGTAGAAAATAACATTGAGATGAAATACTTCTGAAGTGTTTTTCAACCAGCGACAGACCATTCACTACCTGAAGAAGGTCATTGAACGTCAAACATGCCTGCAAATCCGACCTACTCGTCTCACATTCATTTTCGACCTTCTTTTTGAAGCAGTAATGCCTCTTTCTTCAGCGCTCTTTTTCTGCTTTTTATCAGCCTGCCAATGTTCAAGCTTTTGCCTGAATCACTTTCGCTGATGGTGATCAACACCCTTTGCTCTCCCTTGTATTTGAAGAAGATTTCCTGACCGGGCTCCAACCCGGCAGTACTTGAAGAAAACGGCAAGAGGTTGGCGTTCATTACGCCTGGAATACTTAGTTGAATCGGCCTCCAGGTGCTATTGACCAGTGTAAGGGGAACCGCGCTGACGGAGATTGGCCAAAGGCTTCCGAGAAGAAGAATGAGGAATAACTTTTTCATGGCATTTGTAGTTGTTACACGTAATCATGACTAATTGAGAAGAATTTAGTTTTCCCAAATGACACGATATGACATTGTTTGACAGAACGTTATGAATTGAACCGACTAGCTCCATTCGTTGTTGATCAACTGTTTGGAGATCGGCTGTATTAATGACTACATTTAGAATGACACCCATTTAGCCAATCGTCTCTTTTTGTGCTTCGAACAAGTATTTGAAAGGCGACATTGGCTTCGACCGGATATGAAGGCACTGATAATTACATTGCTTTTTTTGATTTCAATTCGCGAGGCAAGTAGCCAATCCGAATTCCCCTACCGTGTGCCGGCTGGCATCAGGATTGAAAGCATTGTGCCCTTTGACCAGTTATATCTTTTTCCCACTTTTAGAAGATGCGCCATTAGCTATGTCGATGGCAAGTCGTCCCTGGCGATGGCCAACTTCAACTTGCTCTATCAAAAAATGGTGTTGATCACCGTAAAAAAAGACACTACTTTCTTAAAAAATGATTACCTAATCAGAAAGTATGATTTTGGTGACACTTCAATTCTTAATGATCAAAAGTATGGTTTAATTGAGCTTAAAGGCGATTCAGTTTATCCCAAACTGGGAAAGAGAGATTTTCTGCACCTGATCCCGGTAGATGAAGGAACATTCGATGGTTACTCCAACTTTGTAGACCCTTCTTCTACCAACATCGTTCTTCGCAGACTTGGAAATGACACCGACAGAGTACTGGAAGATCAATTTGCCCGGAGCAATATTTTGGTGGAAAAAAAAGAAGTATTCTTCCTCATTGATAAGAATAACAGAGTTTTTCCAGCCAGTGGCAAATACCTGTACCGGATACTTCCACGCCATAAAAACACCATTCGGGACTATATAAAGACCGAGTCCATTGATTTCAAAGAGGAAGCTTCCCTGAAAAAACTGATCATTTTTTGCCAAAACCTGTAGCCGACTGGCACCAACGACGAAAGACATCCATCAAACTTTTGCAACAAGGCTCCAAAATAAGATCCTGGCAGCTTCATAAAAGCAGAAAAGATCGATTTCAAAAACGAAACCGATCTTTTGAAGCTTGCTTTATTTTGCCAAACCCTATAGCGACCAAACCTTCATTCCCTTCTCATAGGGCACACAGGCGTTGTACCTTCCAGGTATAGACTCGTAACGAAGAATACGTTCTCCCAGCTCCTCAGTATTGAAATAGCTTGAAACGGTCATCGCTTTCACCTTTTTGAAGATAGAGTTGACAGGTTTTTTGGCCATATCGGTCCCCCACACTGAAATACCATACGACTCTGGTGTATCATACTTCGAAAGAAAGGCAACTTGCTCCTCAGCGCTGCACTTCTCGAAAGCCTTCCCCTGGGTCGATTCGCATTCCTTAAGGAACTCATCCAGCTCAGTTTTAAACATGTCTTTATCGGCCGGTGAAAAAACCACCGATATAAATGCGTCGATTGTTTGGGCCACCTTCATGTCTTTAGCCCCTGGTGTCGACGTTTTTGGCAAAATGGCCTCAGTCAAAGCATCCAGCGACACTGCCTGTGCAGGCGAAAACACAATGGGTTGCCACCCCAGCTCAGGTGCTGACTCACAACTATTCAAAATGGAGAGAATAGCAGGAGCTGAAAGGGTATAACCCATGCTCAGGGCCATTCTTTTGATTACTTCTCTTCTATCCATGGCTTAGAGGTTTTTCTTTTTCAATTGATCGGCAGCATAATTGGCGGCCCTTGCTGTGAGAGCCATATAGGTAAGAGATGGATTCTGACAAGCAGAAGAAGTCATGGCCGCGCCATCAGTAACAAATACGTTAGGGGCTCCATGCACCTGATTCCACTTGTTGAGTACCGATGTTTTAGGATCGTTGCCCATTCTTGCTGTGCCCATTTCGTGGATACCGAGCCCTATCGCAGCGGGAGAGTCGTAGGTCTCTACTTTTTTGTAACCACTGGCTTCCAGCATTTCCGCTGCCGAATCGGCCATGTCTTTTCTCATCGCCATTTCATTCTCTCTAAACTCGGCGTCGACTGTAAGTGTAGGCAATCCAAACGGATCCTTTTTATCGAAGTTCAGCCACATGCGGTTGTCGGGATGTGGGAGACACTCTCCAAAGCCCACCAAAGCCATTTGCCATGGTCCTGGCTCCATCAGTCCATCTTTGAAGTCGGCACCAAAGCCTGGCACGCTACCGCCTCTGCCTGCGCCAGCTCTTTCGGCACCTCCCTGGTAACCGAAACCTCTTACGTAGTCAGTTCGTTTCGTTTCCTCATTGATGTTTCTGAAGCGGGGAATATAGATACCGTTAGGACGGCGTCCTTCATAATATTTATCCGCAAACCCTTCGAAATCGCCAATAGCACCCACACGATAATGATGGTCCATCAGGTTACGGCCCAGCTGATCCGAGTCATTGCCCAGCCCAGTAGGAAAGCGCTCGCTAATTGAATTCATCAGAATGAAGGTAGACCCAATAGCTGAAGCATTGAGGAAGATGATTTTAGCGAAATATTCAGTGGTGGCTTTTGTTTCAGCATCAATTACCTGCACGCCAGTGGCCTTGCCGGTTTTGTCATCATAAATCACCGAATGGACAATAGCATTAGAAACCAGGGTCATATTCCCGGTCTTTTCAGCATCAGGCAAGGTTGATGACACACTACTAAAATACCCGGAGAAAGGGCAACCTCTGGAGCACCTGTTGCGGTACTGGCAAGGGCCGCGGCCATTGTGTTGCTGCGTAAGGTTGGTCACCCGCCCGATCGTAAGGTATCGGTGTTTGAAGTTTTTCTCTATTTGTTCCTTGGTGTGTTGCTCCACGCAGTTAAGCTCCATACCTGGCAAGAATTGCCCGTCAGGTAAATGAGGCAAACCCATGGCTTCACCACTGATGCCTACGTACTTTTCTACATAGTCGTACCACGGTGCCATGTCCTTATAGCGAACGGGCCAATCCACACCGATGCCTTCTTTTGCGTTGGCTTCAAAGTCTAAATCGCTGAGCCGGTACGTTTGGCGCCCCCAGGTCAAGGAACGACCCCCTGTTTGGTAGCCTCTTATCCAGTCGAATCGTTTGACTTCGTCGTAAGGGTTTTCTTTATCGTTAACGAAAAAATGCTTGGTATCCTGCCCTATCCAACCAGTACGGTTTTGTACCGGGCGATCCTGCTGTTCTTCGTAGGTAAGGGCACCATTATTGGGCATGTCCCAGGGGTCGAGGTGCGCCGTTGGGTATTCCCCGTGCTTGACGGAACGGCCCCTTTCAAGTACCAGTGTCTTCAGCCCTTTTTCACTAAGCTCTTTGGCGGCCCATCCTCCACTTATTCCAGACCCCACAACAATGGCGTCATATTGATGGGTGGTGTTTTTATCTTGCATAATTTACAATGTAATATAAGTAAGCAACTGTCCTTTGCGGAACGACGATCAATATAGCCATTCAGCACTTATTTGACCAAGCCAAGTCTCACTATTCTCTTTTATTTAAAGTGGTTTTAAAGAACACAAAGCGCAACAAATGGCAGTCTATCCCTTCGCTTTCTAAGACAGCAAGGACAGAATCTTCTTTTGGAGGCCTTCCCAAAAGGGAGATATTTATTAAATTCAACAATATTTCAGTGGGTATCCGAAGAGGATGCCTTCAAGGGTCGACTAGCAACCAGTGTTACAAGCGAATCCATTCGGGAAAATCAACCCATATCCTAATAAATTTTGAATTTCATTAGATTTAATTCAAATGAAGTCATAATTTATTGCGAGAAATTTAACACACACCCTGATTGATTATACAAAGCCCCTTTGTGGGCGCCAACAATTACAAAAAACGATGCAAATCAATTTGTAGCTATTTGCTCTTGTAAAGCCATGTTTTAAATTGGCAATCATCAGCAAAAATAGCAGTCGGAAAATTCAATTTATGTTGTTGGCAAAACAGTAGCATATTGAAAGTCATTGATTAAAAAAAATAAGCGTAAGCTTCATGCAACACACCAATATATTCGAGAGTTACAGCATTGATAAGGGAACGTTTGATGAAATGTATCACGGGAAGGATGTCAGACCAGCCTATCAGGGTGTTTTCAATTTCTTAAAGAGCAACAGTCCCGAAGAATTAACACTTAAGGAGGAGCTCTCCAAGCGATTATTCATGAGCCAGGGTATCACTTTTACGGTATACTCTAGTGGAGAAGGCATAGAAAAAATATTTCCTTTCGATATCATCCCAAGAATCATTACTGCCGACGAATGGGATTTTGTAGAGCGGGGTATCAGGCAGCGTTTGAAGGCCCTCAATCTGTTCCTAAAAGACATATACTCCCATCAGTTTATTCTGAAAGACGGGATTGTGCCAACGGATATTATTTACTCCTGCCCCCACTTTATCCGTGAAATGCATGGACTTAAAGTGCCGCATGATATATATGTGCATATTTCCGGTATCGACATCATCAGAGGTGGCGATGGTACTTTCTATGTGCTGGAAGACAATCTGCGAACACCATCGGGCGTGTCTTACATGATTGAGAACAGGGAAATAACCAAGAGAATATTTCCGGACGTGCTAAGGCGAAACTCGGTACGGTCGGTAACACAGTATCCTACCCTTTTGCACAAAAACCTTAAGTCGCTTTCGCCTCGGCAAGTGGCTAACCCCACCGTCGTACTGCTTACGCCAGGCATGTTCAATTCTGCCTATTTTGAGCACACCACCCTGGCCCGGCTGATGGGAATAGAGCTGGTAGAAGGGCGCGACCTGGTGGTAGAAAACCACAAAGTGTTCATGAAAACCACCTACGGGCTGCAACAGGTAGACGTAATATACCGAAGAGTGGATGATGACTTTCTCGATCCTCTCGTTTTCAACAAAGACAGTGTGTTAGGAGTGGCTGGCATCATGTCGGCCTATAGAAAAGGAAATGTGGCCATTGTGAATGCTGTTGGCAATGGCGTAGCCGACGACAAAGCCATCTATACCTTTGTGCCGGATATGATCAAGTATTACATGAACGAAGAGCCAATTCTTAGTAATGTGCCAACCTACCATTGTGCCGATCCGGAACAGCTTGAGCATGTATTCAAAAACATCAATTCCATGGTGATCAAAAAAACCAATGGGTCCGGTGGCTATGATATGCTGATGGGTAATTCTGCCACTGAAAAAGAGATTGAGGACTACAAAAAAGCGGTCATCAAAGACCCAAGACAGTTCATCTCCCAACCTATTATCAGTCTTTCCACCTCTCCTTGCTATATCAATGGCAAGTTGACACCCAGGAGGGTGGATTTGCGGCCCTTTGCCCTCTACGGGCCTGAAGGGATTGAAATTGTACCCGGCGGACTTACCAGAGTAGCCTTGAAAGAAGGCTCCATGGTCGTAAACTCCTCTCAAGGAGGAGGCAGCAAAGACACATGGGTTTTGGCATGATTTTAATTTAACAAGAGACTTTAGAAGACAAACATATGCTTAGCAGAGTAGCAGACTCACTCTTTTGGATGGCCCGTTATATAGAACGCTCCGACGGCATCCTGCGCATGCTCAAAGTAAATTACAATTCGTCGCAGGACAATCTCAGCGATTTTAGCTGGCAGCCAGTTCTGAAAGTATTTACCTACCTGGAGGGCCAGGCCATCGTTGAGCTCGATAACGAGAGCAGCGACGTATTGCGCTACATGATTCTTGACAAAGAAAATGATAACTCCGTTCAAAATATTGTGATCCGCGCCCGCGAAAATGCCAGATCGGTTCAAGACAATGTAACCATAGAGGTATGGCAATGTCTCAACGATTTCTACCACCTCATGAGGGATGACCGCCACATCAGAAGCCTGCAAGAAGGTGATGCGATATCGGTCATTGATCTCATGGTGAAGCAGTGCCTCGTATATTACGGCACTGTCGACATTACGATGTCAAGGGGCAGCGGCTATTGCTTTATGTCGCTGGGTAAATTCCTGGAGAGAGCTTTGCAATCCATTGATATTCTCGACGTGAAACTAGGCAGCATGACAGCCGAAGACAACCAGGCGCAAGACACACTTTATTGGAAGTACTTATTGATGTCCGTGTCTGGCTATAAGCTGTACCTGAAAAATTATCAGTCGGGATTTGAAGCCCGCAATGTCATCCATCAGATCGTTTTAAATAACCAGTTTCCGCGCTCGGTGATCTACTCGCTGGATCATCTTCACCGTAATTTTGGTCAGCTTAGTGGCTATTTGGACAAGGCCAGCTTCGATGAGCTTAATTTTCATATCGGCAAATTGGGAAGCAAAGTGCGGTATTCTACGTTAGAGGACATTGAAGAGGTGGGGCTGCACGAATACCTGGCAGACATCAAAAATGATCTGTCGGATATCAGCTTTAAGCTGAATCAGCATTGCTTCGCTCATACCTAAACGACGATAAAGGGGGGAGGGCTTAGCGAATACCAATTTGGAAGCACCCCCTAAGCTTTAAACTTTTCTTAGCACTCAATTTTGTAACTTCCGATCGTTTATTAGCGAACACGGAACATTTATTATCAGCCCAATATATGCCCAAGTTTAATATTCGACACCTGACAAAGTACACGTATACATCACCGGCCATCAATAGCGCCAACGAAATCATGCTATACCCTGTAGTTGACGATCTCCAGGAAGTGCTCGACCATAAGGTGATCATTACTGGCTACCCTGAGGTGTATGTGCACAAAGACTATTATGGCAACAATGTTGGTTCCTTTTCCTTCGCTGAGCCCCACCTGGAGTTGCTGATCGATTCTCAGCTCGAAGTAGAAACATGGAGCAAGCCACTAACGAACGACGATATGTCGGCTGAAGAACAATGGAAGCTACTTTATGCTGTATCACATCAAGTGCCCTATATCGACTTTTTAAAGCAGGAAACCTTCAAGGATATTGCTGAAGTGATGCAAATGATTGAGTCTATCAAAAAAATCAATGCTACACCGCTACAGGCAGCATTGAACCTGTCAGATTACGTATTTAAAAACTTTAGCTATATCAAAGGTGTAACGACAGTAGAAACCACGCTGGACGAAATCTGGAAACTCAAATCGGGCGTTTGCCAGGATTTTGCCCATATCCTTCTGGTCATGCTGCGTCAGCTGTATATCCCCGCACGCTACGTGAGTGGCTATGTATGCCCCAATAAAAACGGCATGCGTGGTGAAGGAGCTACCCATGCCTGGGTAGAGGCCTGGATTCCTAACCAGGGCTGGGTGGGTATCGACCCTACCAATAACTGCACGGTCGACGACCTGCATGTAAGACTGGCTATCGGTAGAAGTTTTATGGATTGCTCACCAGTAAAAGGCACCTACAAAGGGGCTGCCGACCATACGCTGGAGGTGGCCGTTTCGGTGGAATACGAAGGAGGGCCTAAAGTAAATCAGGATTTGGCCCTGGAGGAAATTGCCACAGCCACGGCCACATCCGATGTGAATTCGTTCCAGCGTTACCAGCAAATCCAACAGCAGCAGTAAGAAGTGGGAGAGTGAGGACTGAGGATTAAAGAGTAAAGAGTGCGACCGTAGAGCATCAGGCGTGCGAGAGTGGCTCGATTGCAGCAGGAGCTTCGATAGGCTGATGCCGGTACTGTACCGCCCGTTTGTGGAGCGCTGGCACTTGCCAAGTAAAGGAGTCTGTTCAGATATTTAACTCACAAAGCCCAAATGTCCCATTCTAAATACGTAATCTTGCATTTTCTTTGAAACACCCTAATCATTATCGCTTCAATCCCTGTCCTTATGAGCACCGATAACAACATTTTCGCTTTTTGGTCCTGGTTTGAAGACAACCTGGGGCGTATCCGAACAGTACTACTTGACCCGGCTCATGCGGACAGAGAATATGTAGTAAGCTCATTCGACCAGCATATCCTGGCCATTGGCACATTTACCTGGGACATCGAAAAAGGTTTTAGAAAACCCTGGAGCCTGACGATTTCGCCCAATGGCGATCCCGATTTGTTAGAACAATCAAAAGCGATTGTGGCGCAGGCACCCGAGCTGGCCGACTGGGAGTTTTACCCGGCCCATCAGCCAAAAAAGCAAGACTTCAATTTTACGGTGTACGATGAAGAAATGAACCAGCAGTCGGTGGATGCAAATCCCTGGCATTATGTGCTGATTCCAGCCAGCGGCCGACAGTTTACACTGCTGATCGAAGCGGGCAACGCCCCCCACCTCGACGATAGCACACTGTACTCAGCGGTCAACCACCTGGTCACCTGCCTGCTAGGCGAAGAAACAAAAATTCACCGCATCGCCGATATCGAAATTGTAGACGAGCTGGACGAAGAGCACCACAAAGCGGCAAAGCCTATCGTACAACTGACGCTGGGGTTGGGGTAACTAATTAACGAGGTTAGTAACTGCGGAAGCGCATTAACGAGGTTACTATCTGCGGAAGCGCATTAACCAGGTTACTATCTGCGGAAGCGCATTAACCAGGTTACTATCTGCGGAACCGCATTAACCAGGTTACTATCTGCGGAACCGCATTAACCAGGTTACTATCTGCGGAAGCGCATTAACGAGGTTACTATCTGCGGAAGCGCACATAGTAACCTCGTTAGTTGCCGCAGAAACCTCGCTAATTCGCTAGTCCTCCAGCAGCCACTCTGCGTCCAACTCTGCCTTTAGCTGCTGCTCGTGAAACGCCACGTAGTCTTTCGTACCTCCAAACCAATCAAGCAGCTCCTTGCGCTGCAGCCGGGTAGCTCCGTCCTGCCTGTGCGCCAGGTAAGAAGAGTAGGGATAAGTTTTGAAGTCATCTATTATACCGTGTTTTTCCGGGTTCCGATGGATATAGGCGACCAACCTCGTAAAGTAAACTTCATCTTTCACTTCTATCCGCTTGAACGGATTTTCAAACAATGGCCCGGTACGATGATAAACTTTATTCATCGCACGGGTATAACTCTGGAAAAAACTGGCGAAGCTGTTACTCACGTGCCAGTAATGGGGCATGTCTTTGTCTTTTTTAATTAGCTCGTCAATTTGATCTTCGCTCCTCACCCTGATGAGCAAATGAAAATGATTGCCCAGCAAGCAGTAAGCGTAAGTATCAACAAAGGGATGAACGTAGCGTCTGTATTGCTTAAGAAAGAAGTCGTAGTTCTTAGCTTCAAAAAACACGGCTGACCCGTTGATGCCCCGATTAAAAATGTGATAGTACCTGTTAGGATGAAGCTGAGTTTTCCGAATCTCCATGGCATGCAATTGTGGCTACCTAAAAATAAAAATCCTCTGGTTAATTACATGTATTTCTGGTGATAATTCACAGCGATTCTCTCGGCTCTATTAACGAGGCTCCTGCGCTAACAATTAACGAGGTTACTTTCTGCGTTAACGCAGAAAGTAACCTCGTTAATTGCCCAAAAAAAAATCCCGCACTTTCATGCGGGATCCTACGCTCTCTGCTGGTTGTCGCCAATTGGCAAGCCAACAGCACTTCTCACTACGCTCATGCAGCCTCCTCGTTTGGTTCAACATCCAGGTTGTCGAACGCATCCGACGCTCTGGTAAACTTCAGCTGGGCAAGATTTCTCTTCATCTCGGCACTCTGTGTATACAACACTTTCGTGCCTTTGATGCTGAAAATGCTCACCTGCTCAGGCTTTTCGCTGCCCTTGCTGCTCAGGTTGATGCGGAAGTTGCCTAGCTGCCCCAGGTCTACCACATGGCCCTTTCTCATGTACATCGGAATCAGATCCAGAAAGTTCTCGATGGCGTTGAGCGCATCGCCCTTGGTAAGGGTGCTCCTGGCCGTCACTTCCTGCACAATTTCCCTGAGTGTGATTACACGGTCCCGCTTGATAAAAGCGTAGTACTTCATTTCGCCTCCCCCAGCTACTCCCGGCTGGCCACGACGAATTACTTTATATTGAATTGAGTCCATTACTATTAAAATTTAAAATGTGAATAAAATGATTTTGAAAATGTTCCGATAACTATCGGGAGCTGGCCAGCGTCCCCGGTTTGTGTACCCTGAGTCAACTTATCACCCTTGCAAAAGAACCCCTGTGGCGCCTCCAATGAAACTTCTGAAGAGGGAGAAATCAGCTTAATATGTACAGTAAAAATGATTTCAATATTGATGCCAAAAAGTGTTTTTCATGAGAATTAAATTGAAAAAAAATTATATTATTTTTCTTAGACGAAAAATGTTAATCAATAGCGCGGTAAAAAGTGTTTTTATGTATCCATTCGGCTATTATTTCGTATAAAGACGTTTGAAATTAGTGCGCAAATAGTCATTTCAATCGATTGAAATATCCAAACTCCCCCACCATCCTGATTAAAAATCAGGGATGTTTCAATCAAAAGCCTAAGACCTCAATAGTTTGATAATAATTGTACTTATTCCCTATCAAACGATTGCCATTTTCCATGAATTCATGAGGGAAAGAATGGGCCTTTAACATCTAGCGGTAGATGCACTTCTATCTGGCAGTAGATGCGGTCTCATCTAGCTGTAGATTCACGCTGATCTAGCGCTAGATGAAGGCCCATGTTGCGCTAGATCCAAGTCCATCTTGCTGTAGTTGGAGGTCCATCTTGCTGTAGCTGCCGGTCCGGCTTGCGCTAGTTATAGTTGCATCCGGGGCAAGACACACACCGGTCTTGCCGTTGATGGAGTTGAATCTTGCTGTGGGTGCAGGTCCGTCTTGCGGTAGTTCAAGATCGGTCTTGCGGTAGATGCCAAAAGGTCTAGCGGTAGATGTGGGTGGGTGTTGTGATAGATGTTGAGAGATACCAGGGAGGAGACAGTCTTTTTCAATTGACCAGTGAGATAAATAAACTAAGCGGTATATTTACTATCGTCGATGTTAATTGATTACAAAATCTGAATACTACTCTGATGGTTGATTTTTCTGCTGCGTTCACCTATTCAGACCAGCCAAGTTCTTACCCTTATTGCGGCTCAAGGACTGAATTAATTTCGGATTTTTCTCACATCAGAAAGGTGACTCAAATCCATAAATGCTTAGACTGTAATTACGAATTTGTCATGCAGAAGGATTTAAACCCTTAAGGTCAATCATGAAAGAAGGCCAACGACTTTGGACAAGAGATGAATTGATTCTCGCACTAAATCTCTACTGTAAGCTGCCATTTGGGAGGCTTCACGGTAGAAATCCAGAAGTCGTACACCTTGCTCAACTTATTGACAGAACACCGAATTCAGTTGCCTACAAGCTGGTGAACTTTGCCAGTCTTGATCCTAGTCTTCAGGCAAGGGGAATAAAGGGTGCGTCCAATACGAGCACCCTTGATAAAGCAATATGGAACGAGTTTTTTGAAGCCTTAAATACCACCTCTTTTGAAAGTGAGAAATTGTTAGCAAAACTAGAAAACACGACCGTCGAAAAATTGAATGACATCTCAGAAGAAGAGTTGCCGAAAGAGGGAAAAACCAGAGATCAAGTAGTAAAGGTAAGAGTCAACCAGTCATTCTTTAGAAAGTCTATTCTAGCATCTTACAACAATACATGCTGTATCACAGGATCCATCAGTCTGGGCTACTCATCGCTGGCCATATTAAGCCATGGGGGATTGATGAAGCCAATCGGTTGAATCCCAGAAACGGAATATGCATTAATGCTCTTCACGACAAAGCATTTGAAAATGGGTTGATAACTATTTTTGATGACTACACAATTGGTGTATCATCAATTTTAAAGAAGAGCAAAGACAGCCCTATTACTGAGTACTTTAATAAATATGACGGCAAAAAAATAATTTTACCTTCTCGGTTTTTACCGGACAAGTCATTCCTCCAGTATCATAATCAGACAAAATTTAAGCCATAGTAATGAACGGAAAACTTTTAGAAGCAATAGCTGATATCGCTTACTTTGCAGGAGCAGCGAAATACACTTCCGGGGACTCTAGAATAGACGTCTCTGAGTTTATTTTTTGGGCCAAACAATTTGAAGACATAAACAAAGAAGTGGACTGGGATCAACGAGATTATATTCTAGAAATAGAAGATTTTGCGAAGGTAAAAATTAAAGAGGCCTCCCTAGTTTAATTAACCTCTGTCCTTACTCCGGATACGGCTCATATTATAACTTCTGGTTTCAGGGCTGTGCACGTCCATACCCAAAGTTAAAAGATTAACTCACGCATTATAAAATAAGGTGTAGTTACTCACCTACGAAGTAAAGTATCCTCGGCGGGAAAAGGTGGTGCTGGAGTAGTGGAGAACTTCGACTAACCGTTGATTGCGATCCGCCGGCTTGCGAAGTGGCGATCCGTCGGAGCTAGCAGTCTGGTCCAACAGATTGCCACGTCACGAATATTCTCTTCTCACAATTGATATTTAGCGTGTGACTCGCAATTACCGGCATTACGGGCTTTTGCACCCTCATTGTGGCGTTACGGAACAATCTCAGGATTAGCTGGTCGAATTATGTTTGCACACGATAAGTAGGACTTAGCGCTTTGGGGAAAGTATGTTTATGACTAAAGAGGCTACATCATCGGGGGCATAAGGCGCAACCTGTTCACTCAACCTTCTTCCCTCCCAGCACATCCACCCCCTTAGGCAGCGGATTGCCTGACGAGCGGCGGAAGCTTACCACCTGCCCTACGTGCCAGAGGGCATCGGCAATGGGGCCGTTGACGACGTTCCAGAAAGGATACACCTGCGCTTTATCGCCAGTTCCAAACACCATCTCAAAACTTTCCAGATCGGCAGCACTGGCAGTTAACAGCTTTTTGCTTGCCTCCTGGATATTGAGCAGGGTGGCTTTGCGCAGTTCCTCAAAAGTTTCGGGAGAAGGAGTGCCGGCTACATTGGGTTGCTGCCGGGTGGCGTTTATAATGATAGTACTGAGCACGTAAATATGCTTCACTGTGGCCATGCTGCTTCTGGCTTCATCGCCGGGGCTCCATGCAAGGTCTTCGGGACGCAAGCCGTCCGTAGCCCAATAGTAACGAAAGCCCAGCCCATCTACCATGCGGGCGGCTACTGTGCCAGGCCCATAGGAGGCTGGATAGTCGGGGATTTGGTAGTAAGGAAGGTCGGTGGTTTGGGCGTGGAGCGACATAGAAAAAAAAGTTAGCAGGTAAAGGAGTAGGGCTTTTTGCATGGCTTTGGGTTTTTGATGGGGATAAAAATAAGGGATTAAGAATCACTTTTACTATTTCGGGGGCGCCTGATCCGTGGCGCCGGAGTTTCAAGGCCTCTTTGTTGTTCTATTTTTACTATTTCGTCTTCAATATCAGACCTCACCACATTAATAAACCGTAGTACAAGGTCGTTATCAAAACGAATCACTGTGAACCCGGCTTGAGTAAGCTGATCGGTTCTGTATTGATCCCTCTTTCTCTGCTCCTCCGTATAATGATAATCTCCGTCCACTTCTATTATCAGCATCAGGTCCTTACACATAAAGTCAGCGATATAATTCAATACTGATCTCTGCCTGAGAAACTGATAATTCCTCATTAACCTATTTTTCAATACATACTTCCAAAGACAGGCTTCGGCTTTGGTTCCGTTGTTTCGAAGCTCAGTGGCATATGGCTTTAACTTGCCATTGTAAGCATGTCGGTTGTCTTTGTTGGCTTCCATGGGCATGGAAAATAATTGATTTTCATCAAAAAAGCCATGTTGCAATGAGAACGAAGCATAAGGTTTGCTGCTTTTGGCTAAGGGTCGGAGCGAGTGGGTGGTTTGCTGGTGTGGTTGCAACCCCCCAGCCCCCCTGTTGGGGGTGACTGCCAGAGTCGCCTATACTGCAAAGATGGAAGCTTCTGTGGTCAGGTTCCTTAACCTAGTTGAACATTTGTTTGCAATGCTTTTTCCTCTGGCAGTCTCCCCCTTCTCAGGGGGCAGGGGGGTTCCTAACGGGCCCGAAGGGCACACTCTCCTCTACTGCAAAACAAAAAAGCCACTGAATTTCTCCAGTGGCTCCAACATCATCTATTAACATTCTATATTACTCGATTACATCCACCTTCATCATATTGGTGCGGTTTTCCCAGTGGTGTGGCTGAGACCCTGTATACACAACGGCATCGCCTTTATGCAAAAAGCCTTTGTCGATCAGGATGTCCTCCAGGTGCTTAAGCGTTTCTTCAGCACCCACTCGCTGGTTGTAATAGAACCCACGAATACCCCATACAAGGTTCATGGTGTTCAATATCTTATGGTCATCGGTAAAAATAAAGATATTGGCTTTAGGCCTGTGCGAAGAGAGCCTGAAACCAGTATATCCTGACTTGGTCATTCCCAAAATAGCTTTGGCGTCGATATTGGCACTCAGGCGGGCTGCAGCTCTTACCAACTTATCGTTGATCAAGGTAGCTGAGTCGTCGTTGCCCTCAGAAAACTTATTGAACATAACATCAGTGCCTTGCTCAATAGAGGTGATGATCCTCACCATGCTCTTCACTGATTGCACCGGGAATTTACCTGAAGCAGATTCGGCACTTAGCATGACCGTGTCGGCACCGTCCATTACAGCGTTGGCAACATCATTGGCCTCGGCCCTGGTTGGGCGAGGGTTTTCAATCATGCTTTCCATCATTTGAGTAGCAATGATAACAGGCTTAGCTGCCTTATTGCACTTACTCACCATCATCTTCTGAGCTAACGGTACGTCTTCCATGGGAATCTCTACACCAAGGTCACCACGGGCTACCATCAGTCCGTCGGCCGCTTCTATGATAGCGTCGATATTTCTTACTGCCTCAGGCTTTTCTATCTTAGCGATAATCCTGGCAGTGCCACCTTTTCTTCTGATCTTTTCTCTCAGGTCAAGCACGTCCTCCGCTTTTCGTACAAACGAAAGCGCAATCCAGTCTACCCCATTCTCCAGTCCAAAATACAAATCCTCTTCGTCCTTTTCGGTAAGGGAAGGAGCCGAAACCGGGGTATTTGGAAGGTTGATGCCCTTCTTTGATTTTAGAATTCCACCATAAACGACCTGGCATTTCACTTCATCGTCGCTTGTAGCAAGCACTTTCAATTCCAGGTTACCATCGTCAATAAGGATAGAATCGCCGATGCTTACGTCCTGGCAAATTCCGGTGTAGGTAGTACTGATCACCTGCGCATTGCCCACTAATTTGCGAGTGGTAATAATGATTTCCTGTCCGGGCACAATTTCAACACCCCCGTTTTCCATGTCACGGGTGCGGATTTTAGGACCCTGGAGGTCTTGCAACAGGGATATGTGCGTACCCATTTCTTCATTCAGCTCTCTCACCAACTTAATCACTTTCAAGTGATCTTCGTGCGTGCCGTGGGAGAAATTGAGACGAAACACATCCACACCAGACAGTATCAGGCTTTTGAGCGTCTCCTTAGTATTGGAAGCAGGCCCTACTGTGGCTATAATTTTCGTCTTATTAAAGATTATTGAACTTTCCATGAGTTTATTCAAATATAAGATTTTCCTTTTCTTTTAGTTTTTCGATGTTGATTGAAGCGAGATATTCCACCACCGGAATGCTTTTCAAAGCCGCAACCGTAGTATCAGGATCAAAAAATCCTCCGTCGTCATTGATCATTATGAGATAGTCGAAGTGAGCCAGCTCAGCTAACAAAAAGCCGGACTTTCCGGCGCCAGCAAGGCTCTTATTCTTAAGGAGTCGAAAAGTACTGTATTCCGTTTTAAATAAAAAGTGGGAAATGGTGATTTCACGATCATTGAGGAATTCAACATTGAGTTCATCCTGCTTCACCAGGCGAATGCCCAGCGTGCTATTAATGTGCCAGGCAAGCTTGTATTCTTTGGCGGAAGTAGCCAAACCAAGCAGGGTGAAGTCGTAATTATACTCAATATGTAGCTTTTTGCTCTTCACTTATCGCTTCAAGAATTATTCAGTATGCTAAAAAAAACCGGCTCTACGCACCAAAATCCACCTCTGCTTTCCAATGCACGTCGAACGAAGAAAGCAGGGCCTTATTTGTGACAAACGGCGGCATGATTGCGTCCGCAAAGTAAGCGTTATTGTGGGATCAGTAAAGGGCTCCGGTGGCTTTTCGGTATAGAAAATGACGAGGCGCCTCATCTTTTTTCATACTAAAAGCTGTTTATTTCAGTCGTTTTATGCCTGAAACCAGCAAACTATTGCGGCGCCTGGCCTGTTGCAAACAGCTGTATTCGGGAGCAAGCCCTTTCATGGTCCCCGAGCAATAGTATCGCTTTAATTAGCTTCAAACAATGAAACGACTACCATTGGCACTCATTCAAAGAGCATTTCACCTGCGACTAAGCACCTCTTAATCCATCTTAAAACAGGCTCTTCATACCGTTTTTTGCGATCCAGAGGCGAAATTAAGATTGAACGAATTTGTTTGACATTATTGGGGAATATCCATTTCTTTGCAGTGTTTTTTACTAACTAAACATTAAAAAAATGTCTGAAATTGCACAAAAAGTTAAGGCTATCATCGTGGATAAGCTTGGGGTAGAAGAGTCAGAAGTTACTCCTGAGGCAAGCTTCACCAACGACTTGGGTGCTGATTCTCTTGACACTGTAGAACTTATCATGGAGTTCGAAAAGGAGTTCAATATTTCTATTCCTGATGATCAAGCCGAAAACATCACCACTGTAGGGCAAGCAATCACATATCTCGAAGAAAACGCAAAATAAATCTCAACCCGGCGGACACCCTTTATGAATGGCAGAAGAGTAGTAGTTACAGGTCTTGGAGCGCTTACACCGATCGGAAATAACCTCGAAGAATATTGGAAAGGACTTTCCAATGGAGTAAGTGGTGCAGCCCCTATTACGCGGTTTGACGCCGAAAAATTCAGAACAAAATTCGCCTGTGAGGTAAAAAACTATGATCCTCTCAATCATTTTGATAGAAAGGATGTAAGAAAGATGGACCCCTTCACTCAGTATGCTCTTATAGTGAGTGAAGAGGCCATTAAACATTCAGGCATCAACCTGGATACCATTGACAAAGACAGGGTAGGTGTGATTTGGGGCGCTGGTATAGGCGGACTCAAGACATTTCAAGATGAAGTGACCAGTTTTGCTCAAGGCGACGGCACCCCACGGTTCAATCCCTTCTTTATTCCCAAAATGATCGCCGACATCGCGGCAGGTTATATATCAATTACTTACGGCTTCAGAGGCCCCAATTTCGTTACAGTATCTGCGTGTGCTTCGGCCACCAATGCACTGATTGATTCACTGAATTACATCAAGCTTGGCCATGCTGACGTGATCGTTTCAGGTGGGTCGGAAGCTACCATTTGCGAAGCAGGTGTGGGTGGATTCAATGCACTCAAGGCACTTTCAGAACGCAACGACGATCCAGCGGCAGCAAGCCGACCATTCGACAAAGACCGGGATGGATTTGTACTTGGCGAAGGTGGCGCCTGTATTATCCTGGAAGAGCTTGAGCATGCCAAGGCTCGCGGCGCTACGATTTACGCTGAATTTATCGGCGGAGGCATGTCTTCCGACGCTTACCATATTACCGCACCGCACCCTGAGGGGATTGGTGCCAGAAATGTGATGATAAATGCATTGAAAGATGCAGGCATCAAAACAACCGACGTCGACTATATCAATGTACACGGCACGTCTACCCCACTCGGCGACAAAGGCGAAAGCCTGGCCATTGGAGAGGTATTTGGCGAACACGCCTACAAAATCAACATCAGCTCCACAAAATCAATGACTGGCCACCTATTGGGTGCAGCCGGCGCTGTAGAAGCAGTTGCTTCTATCATGGCCATTCAACATCAGCTCGTTCCTCCTACCATCAATCACTTCACCGACGATGAGGAGCTGGACAACAAGCTAAACTTCACATTCAACAAGGCCCAGTCTCGTAAAATCGACATTGCCCTTAGCAACACCTTCGGTTTTGGCGGTCACAATACCTCGATTATTTTCCGTAAATACGAGGGATAGTGCTGAATCTGGTTAGGCGAATTCAATCTCTTTTTACAGTTTATTCAGAAAAGGAACGCTCGCTGAGCAGGGCGGTCAAAACGATTGTTGGCCACGCCCCCATCAACATTCACTTATATCGCCTGTCGGTGATCCATAGCTCCGCGGCAAAAGAAAACACCTATGGCTTCAAAGAGTCTAACGAACGACTCGAATACCTTGGCGACGCTGTACTGGGCATGATTGTCGCAGAATACCTGTTCAACAAATATCCCTTTAAAGACGAAGGTTTCCTGACTGAAATCCGTTCCCGGATTGTGAACAGAGAAAGCCTGAACGACCTGGCTCGTAAACTGGGTATTGGCGAAATCATAGAATACGAAGGCGGCGGACGTAATGGCGTGGGGCACAAGTCGATCTACGGCGACACACTGGAAGCACTTATCGGAGCTGTTTACCTGGATCGCGGCTATCGATTTTGCCGCAGGTTTGTGATGAACAAACTACTGAAAAATCATTTCGATATACACGACATTGTCCGCAACAACCCCAATTACAAAAGCAAGGTGATTGAATGGGCCCAAAAAGAGAACAGAGACATTCGCTTTGAAATCACCGAACTCAATCAGGACAGCTTCCCACGGAAATTTGAAGCACAGGTAGTGGTAGATGAAGAGCCATTCGGTAAAGGATTTGGGCTGAGCAAGAAAAAAGCCGAGCAAGATGCCGCACAAAAAACTTGCGAAATACTAAACCTGCCATAACTTCGGCTTGTTTTATAAAAGTGTTTGGTTTGGGAAGATGACAATCAATTAAAAACGGATGTCAGTCTGAGCCTGTCGAAGACCGCCTTAATCTCCAATGCTATGTTTCGACAAGCTCAACATGACATTTTCGTAGTAGACATCAACCTCACTCACAAACATCCTTTTTCTGGTTTTGAATGAACGAATGAAGACAATCAAACTAGGTGGCGCTACCGTCAACCAAATCCCCTTAGACTGGAGAAACAACAAAGCCAATATACTGGCCTGCATCAGGCAAGCCCGGGAAGAGGGCGTGGAGCTTCTCTGCCTGCCGGAACTTTGCATTACCGGCTATGGCTGCGAAGACCTGTTTCTAAGCGAGTGGCTGCCTGCAAAGGCCATGGAGGTGCTGCTGGAGATAGCGCCTGCTGCTAGAGGATTGGCTGTCGCTCTTGGCCTCCCGGTAGTATACCAGGGCAAGGTATACAATTGTACTTCCTATATAGTTGACGGACAAATTCAGGGCTTTTATGCCAAACAAACCCTGGCCAATGAAGGTGTTCACTACGAACCCCGCTGGTTTACACCCTGGCAACCCGGCACCACAGGCCTGCTAAAGGTGCATGAGCATCAATACCCAATTGGTGAGCTTACCTTCCGGCTTAACAATGTTCATCTGGGTTTCGAAATATGTGAGGATGCCTGGCACGAGGTAAGACCTGCCTGCCATCATATGGAAAAAGGCGTTGAGTTGATACTGAACCCTAGTGCCAGCCATTTTGCATTTGGAAAAGCAAAGTTCCGTCAGCACCTCGTCATCGATAGCTCTCTCAAGTTCAATGTTGCTTATCTCTACTGCAATCTCCTTGGCAATGAGGCTGGTCGTATGATCTATGATGGTGACGTGATACTGGCCCAAAACGGCGAGCTTCTCAGCTATGGACGCCGGCTGTCGTTTGCCAACTGGAAGCTCGAAACAAGCACAGTTAATTTCACAAACCCCGAGCTTTCTGATCGACAGCCAATTCACGCAATAGCCGATCAAAATGAAGAATTTCCTCGTGCTTCCGGGCTGGCGCTTTTCGATTATATGAGAAAAAGCCGAAGCAATGGGTTCGTACTGTCGCTGTCGGGTGGAGCCGATTCTTCCGCCTGCGCTGTGCTTGTAGCCGAAATGGTAAGAAGAGGGGTTGATGAACTGGGCTACGACGACTTCAAAAAGAAACTGGGGCTTCCCAGCGCTTTAGACAACGACAAAAAGGCGATCGTCGGAGCGATCTTGCAAACCGCCTACCAGGGTACGGTCAATAGTTCGGACGACACTTTCAACTCAGCCAAAGAACTCGCAGACTCTATTGGCGCTTCGTTTTACCAATGGGAGATTGACACAGAAGTAAAAGGTTACCGGGACAAAGTAGAAAAGGCACTTGGAAGGCCACTTTCCTGGGAAAAGGATGACATTGCCTTACAAAACATTCAGGCCCGGGCCCGTTCGCCGATTATTTGGATGCTAGCCAACATAGCCAATGCGCTGTTGCTAACTACCAGCAACCGTAGCGAAGGCGACGTAGGTTATACCACCATGGATGGTGACACAAGTGGAAGCCTGGCACCAATTGCCGCTGTAGACAAAGAATTTGTAAAACAATGGCTAAAGTGGGCACAAAAAGAATTAGGATATACAGGGTTACAGCGAGTCAATAGCTTGGCACCTACGGCAGAGCTCCGCCCCAAAGAGCAGCATCAAAGCGATGAAACAGATCTGATGCCCTACTCCGTACTGGTAGCCATTGAACGGGAAGGCATCAGAAACAGAAAGTCTCCTTTGGAGGTTTTCAAACAGGTGAGTGCCTTAAAAATGGAGTCTGACGAATTGCTCAAACAGCATATCAAAAGGTTTTTCCGGCTTTGGAGCCGCAATCAATGGAAACGAGAAAGGATCGCTCCTGCTTTCCACCTCGACGACTTCAACGTAGATCCACGCACCTGGTGCCGCTTTCCGATACTGTCGGGCGGCTTTGAGGAAGAGTTGGAGGAATTGGGGTAGCACCGACAAGGATAAGGTTACCTGGCAATAAACTCTTTGGCGAAATATGGCTGGGCAGAGCAGCAGGAGCTGATATTGAAATAAAGCCCTTTCTCGTCAGCCCTGGTAAAAATTAGAACTATTCTTATTAGATTTATAGTTCTCTCATAAACCATTTCACTTATGACGATCGAAAGGACCAAAGATGAAGTAATTATCAGGCTTCCAGCCAGTTTGGATACCAGTGATCTTGAGGAAATGGTTAATTTTTTAAGGTTCAAGGAAATCACTGGCACCTCAAAAGCGTCCGAAAGCGATATTGAAAAATTAAACAAGGATGTAAAGAAAGGCAGATGGGAAAAACAGAGAGCGAAGTTGTTGGGTGAATGAAAATTGTTGTCGACACCAACATCGTATTTAGTGGCCTTCTAAACCCGAAAAGCAGAATTGGTGAACTACTGATCAAGTCAAAAGATTATTTTACATTTTATTCCCCGCAAACGCTACTGGAGGAGTTGGAGGAACATCAACAAAAGCTCCTCAAAATATCAAAGTATTCAAATTTGGAATACCAGGAAGCCAAGAATATCATTCTTTCAAAGATCAGGATAATTAGCGATGAGTTAATTCCAAAAAAAGAACTTTTGCGAGCAGAAAGTCTATTAGCTACCCTGGATCCTGACGACACAGTATTCCTCGCATTGAGTTTCAGTTACAATGCATCCCTCTGGACGGGTGATAAGAAATTAGCTATAGGACTAAAGAAATTGAATATCACCAAAACCATTAGTACGGAGGATATCTACAAGCACTACCTGAAACGGGAGTTAAATAAATAGCCGGTAAGACCAAAATGTCATACACCCACGCCGTTTTCTACGAAATATTCGTTCAGTCCTTCGCCGACTCGAATGGCGACGGTATCGGTGATATTAACGGGATGACGACCAAATTGGATTACCTCCAGGACCTTGGCATCACGGCGGTGTGGCTCATGCCTCTATCCCCCTCACCAAGCTATCACAAGTACGATGTAACGGACTATAAAGCCATTCACCCGGACTATGGCTCAATGGATGACTTTAAGCGTTTCATCAAAGAAGCACATCAGAGAGGCATTAGGGTGATTATTGACTTTGTCATCCACCATTCTTCCTCACAACATCCATGGTTTTCAGAAGCGAAAAAAGGGCCTTTTGCCTGGTATAGAAACTATTATCTGTGGGCCGATAAGGAAAGCATACAAGGCTCAATCGAAAAAGAGGAGACCTCGATGGACTCTGACAACAAATGGCAGTGGCACCCGGTCGATATGAACGACACTCACACCGACTACTACTCAGGCTTTTTTCATTCAGGAATGCCGGACCTTAATTTCGACAACCCCGCAGTAAGAGAAGAGGTATACAGCATTGGGGAGTTTTGGCTTCAGGAGGTGGGGGTTGATGGGTTCAGGATGGATGCCGCTAAGCATATTTACCCCGACGAGCGTGCAGAAGACGCTCATGCTTTTTGGAGGGAGTTTAAGGCAGCTATGCAGGCAGTCAAACCAGATGTTTACCTAATAGGAGAAGTGTGGTCAGATGCTAAAAGCACCGCTCCTTATGCCGCAGGCTTTTCTTCTTTGTTCAACTTTGACCTTTCTTATAGCCTTCTTGAGACTGTAAAAAATGGAGATCAACGAGCTGCCGAGGTGAAAGGGAATACCTACAAGACTGAAGAAAAATCACAACTTATTGACATCCTCAATTATTCATCTCTTTGGTTCACGAAATATAATATAGACTTTCTGTCGGCTACTTTTCTAAGCAATCATGACCAGGTCCGCACGGCTTCTGTTCTTGATGCGCATGCAGAAAAGATAAAATTGGCCGCCAGCATATTGTTTACTTTGCCAGGTACGCCCTATATCTACTATGGGGAAGAAATAGGCATGCTGGGAAAGAAACCTGACGAAAATGTAAGAGAGCCAATGATTTGGGACGAGGACCAAAGCGATCAGCATAGAACCAATTGGCTGAAGCCAATTCACTCAACTACTGCAACGATCGCTCCGGTAAGCCTACAAGCAGCAGACAGAAACTCGGTCCTCAACCATTACAAAAGTTTGATCGCCTTGAAAAAGACCGATGTATTTTCGCTGGGAAAAACGGAGAAGATCAATGTTCCGAAACTTTCTGTGCTGGCATTCAAAAGGACTTACAAAGACGTAATGGCAGAGGTATACCACAATCTTTCGGGGAAAAAAGTGAAGATCACCTCTCTGGACATGAGCTCAAAAGTGGCTTTTTCTTCCGGACAACTAACGATAAATGGTACGAACCTGACCCTGGGACCCTGGTCAAGTGTGGTTTTGATGGTGTGATGTCCAGGATGAATCACTCAGGGCACTGGATCATATCCATTGCCGCCCCAGGGATGACATCTGCCAATTCTTCTTATCGCCAGCCAGCCTCCTTTAAATGGGCCATGCTTGATAATCGCTTCTTTAGCATATTCGCTGCAGGTAGGTGCATAACGGCAAGAGGATGGAAAAAGAGGCGAGATGCTATATTGATAGAATTTGATAGGCAAAATAGCCAGCCAAATTCCCACCTTACGTACCAGCGATCCAACTTCCATGCTTTACCTTTGTACCAGAACAAGCAAAGTACCCAAAACATCTCCGAAATATCGCCATAAATGAGGACTTCTTTCATTGCCTAGCTAAGTTTGCTGTTTCGTAGCCAAATTTTAATGCAGAATAAGTAAAGGAAATATTGGGACCATCTGTTTACAAAAGCTGCCCAGATAGAAAAATTTGAAAAGGATGAATAATTAATGCAGCTAACGACTAAACATCTTGCTACTGTCTGTTTCTTTTTGCTAATATTCATTAGCTGCCTGTCCTCCCATGCCCAGGACTCAGGCAAAAAAAATAAAACCATAGAATCGGATACCATCCCAAGTCGCTTTATTAAAATTGAAAAAATATACATTATTGGCTACGAGAGAACCAGAAAGTCAATCATCACAAGAGAGCTGAGTATTGAGGAAAACGGAATTTATGATTCCACTAGCTTGGCAAGCACCCTGGAGCTCGATAAGCAAAAGATCTTCAACACCAGGTTATTCAACACCGTTGATGTAACGCTGCTGGAAACGTCGCCAGGCATTGGCAGCGTGCTTGTTAAGGTGGAGGAGAGGTGGTACTTTTTTCCAGCCCCAATTTTTGAACTCGCTGACAGAAACTTTAACGATTGGTGGACCAATAGAAAACGTGATTTCAGTCGGGTTAATTATGGGGTAAGAGTGGATCAGTACAATCTAAGGGGATTGAATGATCGATTACGGCTGATCGCCCAATTTGGCTTTGTAAGAAAATTCGACATCACCTACAGTATGCCTTATTTTGACAAAAGCCAGCGGCACGGATTTACTACTGGCGTCACTTATAACGAATCAAAAAATGTGGCCTACCGAACGGAAGACCACCTCCCTTTATTTATCCGTTCGGAAAATTTACTTCAGAACCGATTCAGCACCTATTTGCAATACAGTTACCGAAACGCCTTCTATAATTTCCATTACTTCACCGTTGCCTACCAGAACACAGAGGTTGCCGACACCGTCCGCCAACTAAACCCCAACTACTTTAGCATCGACAAAGGAGATCAAAAATTCATCACCCTTAAGTACCAATTCCTGAGAGACCGAAGAGATTTTAGAAACTATCCGTTGAAGGGCTACTACATATCTCTGATTGCCGAGAAAGATGGCCTAAGCAATAAATCAGATGTGAACCTTTGGAGCAGCAAATTGCTTTATGCAAAATTTTGGGATCTTGGCAAAGGATTCTATTATGCGACCGGCCTTACTGGACTGATTTCCGGGCCAGCACAACAACCCTATATGATTAACCAAAGTCTCGGATTCGGCAGAAATTACGTCCGTGGGTTTGAACTCGACGTGGTCGAGGGCTCCAGGTATGCACTCAGCAAAAACACTTTCAAAAAAGAGATCTTCAAAACCACCAAAGACATTAGTAAGATCATGCTGATTCCTCAATTTCAAAAACTCCCACTGGCTTTGTATGGCAAGTTGTTTTTTGATTTTGGGTATGTGCAGAACTACCCCAACTATGAGCTCAATACCCGATTGAGTAATAAGTTACTGTACGGCATTGGCACCGGACTGGATCTTGTGTCTTTTTACGACTTTGTGGTTCGAACCGAATACTCCTACAACAGCCAGGGCGACTTCCACTTCTTTTTGAACTTCAAGGCAGAATTCTAATTGGCGCAAAATGCCGGTTCAACCTTCGTCCTCGTTGAAAACTACAGGTTTCCTCTTGCCTTTTTTAGTCACCTGGTACCACTGGCCCACCCGCTGCCCATTGGCATAGTTTCCCTCAAACTCAAGCGAGCCGTCTTTCCTGTAAAACTTCCAGGATCCATGTTCAAGCCCCTCGTTATAGGCCCCTTCCTGCCAAAGCACGCCACTATCGTAAAACGACTGCCAGCGGCCATCCGGTACACCATTGCGATAGCTGCCTTGCCTTATCAACTGCCCATCAGCATTCCAAAAAGACCATTCGCCGGCATATAAACCAGCTTCATACCTCCCCTTTTTCTCAAGAGAGCCATTTTCATGGTAATAGAAGGCCGAGTCCGTCAGCAGTCCCCCATTCCATTGCTCTTTTGACATGAGTTGGCCTCCTGGGTAATAATAAACAGCTGGCCCATTCAAGCTTCCATTTTTGTAGTGAATGGTGGCATTTTTGGCGCCCGAGGGATAAAAAAAGGACCATTCTCCCTCCTTTTCTCCGTCGATCAAAGTGCCCTTACTTCTAATAGCACCATCTCCGTAGTTATCAAAAGATACTTGGGCCATCAGCCCAGTATGAGAGGACAGAACCAAAATATAGATACATATAAATATATTTTTATACATACTATTTATATATAAATTCAATTTCATTGCCATTAAACACTAATTTATATAGATTATATACATGAATAAACACATCATTCAGTTAGTATTTATACTCTATTTTAGCGCAAGCGCCGCTGGTCAATCGGGGGACTATTCAATTGGGGCACGAAGCGCAGCCTTAGGGAACTCCTCCTCCACAATAGCGGACGTTAACAGTGTTTTCAATAACCCCGCCGGGATCGCCGCCATCGACCAATCAAGTCTATTTGCAAGTTATGAAAATAGGTACCGAATGGAAGACTTTCAGCTCATGGGGGCCGGAGCAGCTATACCTATAGGCAAGTTTGTTGCTGGTGCTGGGTTTTATCGGTTTGGCGGAAAACTCTACAACGAACAGCTCATTGGTGGAAGGCTAGCAAATACGATAGGTTTCGTCAGCCTGGGACTTGGCGTGAACTATGTACAATACAATATTGCTGGAATTGGCACTAAAGGCGTGGTAGTAGCCGACCTTGGCGGCATGGCAGCCATTAATCAACAGTGGCACCTTGGCGCACATATTTACAATATAACCCAATCAAAGCTCGTGCCGGGTACCGGAGAGCGGGTACCAACTATAATGAAGCTCGGAATTTCTTACAGACCCATCAGCGCATTTATGCTGAATATCGAAACATCAAAAGACGTCAACTACAAACCAGTGGCAAGAGCAGGGATGGAGTACTTTATCATACCCCAATTGGCTTTGCGGACAGGTTTTAGCACCAGGCCCTTTGTTGCTTGTTTTGGATTGGGGTTTAAGCCCGGGAAATTTCAAGTCGACTATGCATTTCGCAACGACGCACGGCTGGGCGAGTTACACCAAATGTCTGTTTCTTATGCTCTTGCAGGTAAGAAATAGCCTCCTGCTGGCAAGCTGCCTGTTGGTTTGGAGTCATTTACTGATGGCCAGACAAGCACCGCCCAACCCACCCCTGGAAGACATCGACATCAATGCTTTTATACAGCAGCTTTTTGCCAATCAGGATGAAGACGTGAACTACGACGAATTGTACGAATCCTTATTTCAATTGTACACCAGTCCCCTGGATGTGAATAGTGCCAGTTTTGAGGAACTTGGTTCTTTGTATATCCTGAATCCAATCCAAATAGAGAGCTTGCTCAATTACCGAAAGCTCAACGGCCCTCTTCTTTCCCTCTACGAGCTGCAATCGGTTCCTGACTTCGATCTGGCAACCATTCGAAGTATCCGACCATTTGTTACCATTTTATCCACAGAAAACAGACTAACAAAGACCCTCCTCCAAAGAATAGCGCAAGAGAGGAACAACTACCTTCTGTTGCGAACGGAAAGCACGCTCGAAAACGCAAAAGGATATACAGCAGCTGACACTGCCTTGGATGGCAACCTGAGCAGCCGCTATGCGGGCAGTCCATTTAAATACTTTGCCAGGTTCAGGGTGAGTCATACCAACGACTTTAGCTTGGGCTTTACCGCCGAGAAAGATGCCGGCGAGGCCATCGCCTGGAATCATTCAAAACGGCTTTATGGAGCAGATTTCTACTCTTTTCATGCGCAGATAAAAAACCAGGGGCGTTTCAAATCGATTAATATCGGTGACTACCAGCTTCAAATGGGGCAGGGACTGGTTTTTGGTGCTGGTTTTGCTGCAGGGAAAGGAGCTGAGACTTTGCTCACAGTGAAACGAAATTCGACCGGCCTCCTTCCCTACACCTCGGTGCTCGAGTCAGGGTTTTTTAGAGGAGCTGCGGCTACATATGTATTGGGCAAATGGGAACTCACCGCCCTTGCTTCGCGGCTTGGGCAGGACGGCACTTTGAAGTACGATTCAATTACCGATGAGCCGGAAACCTATATCTCGTCCATTTTAAATTCTGGCTTTCACCGAACGCCGACAGAGCTTGCAAGCAGGAATCAAATAATAGAACACGACCTGGGCGCCAACATTACTTATAAAGGCAATTCATTCCAGGTTGGTATCAATTCACTCTACACAGGCTTCAGCTCACCTATCCAAAAGTCTCCACGACTTTATAATCAGTTTGAGTTTTCTGGTAAAACAAACATGATCAGCAGCGTCTACTTCTCCAAACTTTGGCAAAATACCCAGTTTTTCGGTGAGGCAGCCCGATCATCTTCCGGAGGCTGGGGTGCCATAGGCGGGGCCATGGTAAGTATCACCAATAAGCTTGGTGCCAGCATGGTGGCTAGAAACTACGAGCGATCCTTTCATAGCTTTTACGCCCGTTCCTTTGGCGAAAACTCAAGAAACATCAATGAAAAAGGAGTTTACTGGGGAATTAAATGGAAAGCTAGCTCACGGCTGTTAGTGACTGCCTATTATGATAAGTTTAGTTTTCCCTGGCTAAAGTACGATGCTGACACTCCCTCGGAGGGCCATGAGTACCTAGCGATGACCACCTACAACTTCAATAAGCTCACGAAGCTAAGTGCCCAATATCGCCAAAAGTCGAAGCCTAAAAATAACATAGAACCCATCAACAATGTACGAACACCTGTGCCAACAGCAAGAGAGAACTTTCTGCTTAGCCTTGATCATGACACAGGCCATATCCTCAGTTTCAAATCGAGTGTGCAATTGAGTCGGTTTGAACAGCAAGAAAGAAAATCCACAGGCTATGCCCTGATCCAGGACTTGAACCTGACACTCAATAAATGGCGACTAAGCTCCCGATTTGCGGTTTTTGATACAGAAGATTACGACAACAGACTATACAGCTATGAAAAAGACGTACTCTACGCTTTCTCAATCCCTGCCTACGCTGGAAAAGGCATCAGAACATTCCTATTATTAAGGTATCAGCTTAATAATAAAATAACTATATGGGGCAGATGGGCCCAGTTTTCGTACATCGACACTGAAAAAATCAGCAGCGGGTTGCAAGAAATAGCTGGTCCACAAAGGAATGACTTCAAACTACAATTAAAGCTATCTCTGTAGTAAACATATACTGTTATTTTTTTGATATAATTCTGGTATCAAAAACAGTTATACCTTCCATTAAACAGCATAATAAATGCCATTAATGTCACAATAACGACTTACGCACTTCTTTGTAAAGTTATTTTTTATATATTTACAACAGACAATCGCCGGGCAACTATGATAATGCAGTTGACAGACATGAGGGAACTAATTGTTATCGATGATGATCCAATCAACAATTTCATTTGTAAAAAAATGATGTGCGAGATAGATGCGGGTTTTTCTATCAGGAGTTTCGAGAAAGCATCTGACGGGATGGCTTACTTACAATCGTTAAGTGAAAGTCCCGACGGATTCCCTTCTCACATCATGCTGGATCTGAATATGCCACAGTACAACGGATGGCAGTTTCTAAGTGATTATCAGCGGCTACAACTGCATGAGAAGCACCATGTCTGTTTATACGTGGTGAGTTCGACCATTCTGAGAGAAGAAATAGAAAAAATTAAAGAGCTATCATTTGTAACTGATTTTGTTTCGAAACCTTTAACACTTTACAAGCTTCAGCAGCTTGTGAAGACTAATGACACGCCGTAGGGGCACAGACTGTAAGTAAACTGATTCACATTGAAGGATGGGGTTGGTATTAGTTTTCCCTACCGGCTATTTTTGAGCATTGTGGAACTTTCATAGAGGATATCGTATTTACATGTATATACATTCAATACTGATACCTCTATGAGATCTGCAATATTAAACAAAGAAACGCCCACTCAATTCGACATCCATCCATTGCTGAGTACTCGATGGAGCCCTAGATCTTTCGCCTCCGAAAGAGTAAAAGTAAGCGACATTAATAAACTTCTTGAGGCGATGCGCTGGGCTCCCTCTTCAATGAATGATCAGCCCTGGCGGGTGCTGGTTGCAGAGAAAGGAACTGACAATCACGACCTGTTGTCCAATGCCCTTATGCCAGGTAACGCTCCATGGGCATCAAAAGCGCCTATATTGCTACTTGTGATGGCCAACACCGTTTTTAGCAACGGAGCTAAACACCACGGTGCCCTTTACGACGTGGGGCTGGCTGTTGGGAATTTAAGCATCGAAGCAACTCACCTTGGACTTTCGCTGCACCAAATGGGCGGCTTTGACAGACCTGCCGTTGCTGATGCGTTTCAGCTGGAGGAAACATTGCAGCCGGTAGTGATTATTGCTCTGGGTTACCAGGACAGCCCCGAAAAACTTCCTGACGGGCTAAGGGAGCGGGAGACTGCGCCAAGAAGAAGAAAACCCATTAACGAATTTGCTGTAATTCATATGCTGGATACGAAGTGACAGGTGCAGGTTGGACAACATGATTCAATAAACCATTAACCTTCGTATCTTTAACAAAGACCAGCCTATCAATAGATGAGACTGGAGGTTTTCTCCGAATCATGATTAAAAGCGTTTCGACACTTCTTTTGTTTCTAATGACAATTGGAGCCATGGGGCAAAAGACACTTCCCATAGCCTCAACTAACATAAAAAAGCTGAACTGGCTTGAAGGTACCTGGGAGCGTACTAATGTTAAACCCGGCACATACGCACACGAGAGATGGGAGAAAACGAGTACTTCAAGCTGGGAGGGCCTTGGCGTGGCCATGCAAGGTAATGACACCACCTTTATCGAAAAGCTTAGAATTATCAAAAAAGACAGCAGCATTTATTATGAAGCCGATGTCCCCGAAAACACCAGACAAGTGCTTTTTCAGTTTACAAAGCTAGACAAGGGTGGTTTTACTTGTGAAAACCCAGAACATGACTTCCCAAAAAAGATTCGTTATCTGCGAGAGAAAGACAAACTTATCGTGCAAATTTCAGGTGATGGTAAATCCATAGATTTTCTATTCATAAGAAAATAGATAAAATCTTTACACAAAAAATACCGGTCCTGGTGTATTCAGAAGGGTAATTCCCTCTCCAAATACAAAGGATCAAAAAAGGGGTTATTCAGTCCGTAAAGTTTCTGCAGGGCTTGTTCTTGCAGCCCTCATCGTTTGAGAACCAATTGCCAAAGCGGCAATGGCAAAAACGATCAGCACACCACCAAATAATTCGAAGAAGCCAAACGTTGCCTTGTACGCCAGGTCGTCAAACACCATCTCATTGAAAAAGTACCAGGTAAGAGGCACTGCTATAGCAGTGGCGATGACCAACAGCGTAACAAAACCTTTGCCAAGCAGCATCACGAGATTTTGCTCACTCGCCCCCAGCACCTTACGTATGCTGATTTCCTTTAGCCTCGTTTCGGTCGTAAACACCACCATTCCCAATAGCCCCAATGAAGCAATGGAGATGGCCAAAAAAGCCAGAAATCCTATGATCTTCACCATGATGAGGTACTCATCATATGATTTTTGAATTTCATCGTTGTAAAACCTTGCATCAAACGGATGGATAGCGTCCAGCTCATTCCATTTGGTCTCTATTTTTTCCATGACCCCAGGAATATCAGATGAAGAAATCAGCACATTGACCACATAATACTTTGATGCGTTGTAGCGATAGGCAAATTCCTCTATGGGTGAGTCGATCTTTCCATAATGAAAATCCTTCACCACCCCAACAATCTTGACATCCTTATCGTCCACCTTTAAAGTTTCCCCAATTGCATCGAGCGGCGCTCCAATATCAAATCGCTTGAGAAGTGTTTCATTAACGATAATCTGACTCTCGGAAGAACTGTCGGACTGCGGAATAAAATTGCGTCCAGCGACAAGTTTCAGGCCATGAATTGGAAGATAGTTTTCATCAATACCATTGTAGGCAATTTCGGAAGAATCCAGTGGGTTTTTGTATTTGGCATTTGTTGCGTAGTAACTTCCCACGCTTGTCACCAGTGTAGACGCCGACATATCAGTGATTTCTGGTATTTCAGCAAGTGCCGCCTTTACCCTTTCCATTTCGTTGCCTTGCAGATCGATGTTAAGGATGTTTTCTGTTTTATATCCAAGATCGAAGTTGACGGCAAAATCATATTGCTTGTATGCCATGGTGGCACCTATGATAAATGCCAGCGACAAAGTGTATTGAAAAACGATCAGTACCTTTCGAAAAGTGACGTTGCCAAAAAGTTTCAGAGAAGAAACGTCTTTCAATACTTTATGTACACTGACCCTTGACAAAAACAGAGACGGAAAGAAACCTGCAAAAAGGCCCGTGGCTATTGTCAGTAGTCCAAAATACAAAAATGTCAGAGCCGTAGGATCGAGGGTGACCATCTCTCCAATTTCGTCGCCCAGTTCCATAAATCGTGGACGGAGGATGAGATAGTAAATAACAAAGGCAAAAATCAGGGAAAGCCCTGAAATGACAATCGCCTCCAAAATAAACTGCGCAAACACATTTCCTGCAGATGCGCCGACCGTTTTGCGAATGCCTACTTCCTTTGATCTTCGAAGTGAACGGGCTATGGAAAGATTGGTGTAGTTGAAGCAGGCAGAAACGAGGACTACAAAAGAAAGAATGACGATAATCCACACGATCTTCAATTCCATCGTCGGACCTATCTGGTTACTTAGATTCTCACCCAGCGAAATAGCCGCTAGGGGTTGCAGCCACATTTTTATGGTAGTGTGCTCGTATACCTTATTTTCGTCATCGCTGATTTGATCAAGACTGGCTTGTAAAGCTTCGATGTCCTGATCGGGCCGAACCACCAAATAAATGTAATTCATCCACATATTGCTCCAGGTGGTTAGGCTGTTATTGGCCCTTTCATTTTGCTTTAACTCGTAGGTAGCATAAGAGGCCAGCACTTCACTTCGTATATGCGAATTGACTGGCATATCTTCCATGACGCCAGTCACAACGTAACTATCTTCATCATTCAACCTGATTGTTTTCCCCAATGGATCCTCATCGGAAAAAAGCTTTTTGGCAGTGGTTTCAGAAAGTACTACCGAATAAGGCTCCAGCAAAGCTGTTGACCGATCTCCTTCTATCAATTTGAAGGAAAAGACAGAGAAGAACGTCTCCTGCGCATAGACCCCATCCATAGCGATCCTTTTTTCATTATAGCTGGCATCTCCACGGAAACCACGAGTAATGAGCACCATTTCCTCTATACCAGGAATATCACTTTTGATCCTGTTGGCCGCTTGAATAGAGGTAGAGGCAAATTTACTTTGGTCTTCTTCCAGGCGTTTGTAGGTATTCCCGACCCGGTAGATGCGATCGTACTTCTCATGAAAAGTATCGAATGAATAGATGTCGGTTAAAAAAGCGATCATTAGCAAACCGACCGACATACTTATTGCCAAACCTACCACATTAATGGTGGTGAATAGTTTGTTTCGGGCCATGCTGCGGACCGAGGTCTTGAAGTAATTAGATAGTAAAATAAATTGATTCATTCCTTTAAATATTTGAGGTTTTTGAACTGTATAAAGTCTGAAAAATTTCAGCACGTCGATGATATAAATGAACCGGGCATACCTTGTCCCTTTGGTTTGCCGGTTTCGTTCGAAGTACTCCAGCAGGTCACCTTGCAGGTCTTCATAGAGCGAAGGACGGCAGTACCATTCGAGGAACCTGGTGGCCCAGCGGGGTGGTATTGATGTCTGGTTCTTTTTCATTAAATGCCCTTAAAAACGATTTCGGGAATCATACTCCACAGCTGATCCCGTTGTTCTTTCGACTTTAACAAAGCAGCCTTTCCTCCGCTGGTAATGGTGTAGAAGCGTTTCCTTCTACCTCCACGCTCTTTGGTAGCTTCGCCAAGCCCGCTCCTTACATAGCCTTTCTCCTCGAGTCTGTTGAGCACCGCATGCACTACCCCAAGCTTCACCTCCCTACCGCTATGTTTAGTAAGCTCATCGCAAACTGCCACGCTGTAGGCCTCCTCCATCAATGCCGCAATAGTGAGCAATACCAGCTCTTCAAACTCACCTAAATTGGTTCCTTTCATTTGTCTGAACATTCATTTGTTCATTAAATGTATGTAAAATGATTTTTATTTATTCATTGTTTGTATGAAAAATGTTGTCAACGTACAAAAAAGGCAGCCAGGCGCTGTCCTTTTCAAGAGTCTCGAGGAGTGACACCTGTAGTACGGGTTTCCAACCCGGCAATACAAAACACCGGTTAAAAACCGGTAATACTTAAGCGCATTGATTAACTGATCGTATTCAAACCGCCTCAATTCTAACAAGAATTATATAAATTCATTGTATTCAGGTTTGAGGTATGTCCATTTCCATTCCTTAGGAGACGTACAGAAACCGGCCTTTGCGGGATTGTTGATGACATACGAGATAATTCTAGCCAACTCTTTTCGGTCTCGCACCAATCGATCAAAGCTTTCCTCCTGCCAAAACCGACCAGATCTTTGAAGCAGCCTATTACAACGGTTGGCACTATAACGTTTAATTGAGTGCATTATATTCATAAGGATCACTTTCTCAGAATCCTTCACTTCGTCAGGCTGTAGCGTCCGAAAAACAGCATGCACATGATTAGGCATTATGCAAAAACAAATCAGTTCGATCTTTTTACCATCCCAATAGTACAAGCTTTCAGCGGCCACTCGAGCTAGCCTGTCGTCGTCAAAATAAAAAGGGCCATTTTTTCGGCTGTCGAGAAATTTTTCCCTCTTCAACCATAGTTTTCTATCTATCTCCTTTTCCAACTGTAGGTAAGAAGGATCCGAAGGTTGGCATTTCAACTTGATCAATTCTTCTTCGTGTTCTTTTATCCATTGTTCGTTGACCTGCTTTGGAATTGCCCCTTGAAGCATACAGGTCACAAAAAATACTCCACCCAAAGGTTGAAGATGAGGTAGGTTACGACGATAGAATACCTTGCTTTTTTCAGGCACTGGAAACTGATTTATATCTTTTGGCAAATAAATTTCCTTGAACCCAGTAGCTCAAGGAAGTTTATCTATTAAGTTATTACTTTTCTTTAAAAGTAGCCCGCTTGCTCTACTCAAGGATACTCGTTTGTATTTATCTTTTATATTTGTATAATAGAAATATACAGGATATTTAAGATGGCAACATTCACAAGTACACTTCCAGATGAGTTGTTGAAAATACTGTCAGAAAAGGCCAAAGCACTTTCGCTACCAAAGAACCGCCTGATTGAGAATGCACTTAAATTATACTTAGAGCATCTTGAAAAAGCAGAATACATCAAGTCGTATAAGCAGGCAGCAACAGACGAGGAGATACTCGCTATTGCCGAAGAGGGAATGGCCGATTACTTAAGAGGATTGGAGAAATGAGACAAGGCGAAATTTGGAACGTCAGTCTAGGCCCTGTGAAAGGGAGTGAACAGGCAGGCTATCGTCCGGTGGTTATAATAAGCGGCAATCTGCTAAATACATACCTTCCCGTCGCCATTGTGATTCCCCTCACGTCAAAAATTAAGAACTACAAAGGAAACCCGATACTGGTGCCTGATGATAAAAATGGTTTTAAAACGGCGTCAGAAATGCTTGTATTTCAGATCAGGTCAATTTCAAAAGACCGCCTCGCAGAAAAACTGGGGGAGGTTGATCAATCCATCATTCAAGATTCAGTAAAAACGCTGAACGATATCTTGAAATTCTAATCTGTACTTGCTCGTTGGCAAAGTTGATCTACAATTTTATTGTAGCAAAAAAAGACACCCAGACAAATGCAGCCTCAACAATAAATGGACAACTAGACGTATTCCCCGTACCCTTAAAATTCCAGATTACTCTGTTCTCAGTAAGTTTACTATTGAAGCTCAGCTCGCTTTTGAAAAAGCTCAATCAGGTCTCCCACTATCTCATCGATATAGTCTTCCTTACAAAATCAGCGGAGGAAGCGGAGGGGAAATTTGGGTGGGTTAGCCTTACTCATCCCTTAGTGTTCTGGCTGGATTGGCGAGTAAAATGACCCGAAACTGCAGTAGCAACGTAATAATCACGATCATACAAACAAGCAGCAGCGGAACCATAACAATAGCCCAGTTGACATCAATCCGATAGGCGAAAGAAGATAGCCACTGCCTTGACACATAAAGTGAAGCTGGGATGGCCACCACAATTGAAATCCCGAGAATTAAACCGAATTCCCTCACAAAATGTAGGAACAACTGCAAAGGTGTGGCGCCCATGATTTTTCGGATGCTCATCATTTTCAGCTTACTACTCGCCGACTGCGAAGCAAGCCCAAACAACCCAAGGCAGGAGATGAATACCGCCAGGATAGAAAAAGAAGTGAGAAGCCGTGACGTGTTTTGCTCGGCCTTGTACATTTTTTCTATCTTTTGATCCACAAACTCGTAGTCGAATGTCATAGTTGGATACACCTTGGCAAAAGAGACCTCAAGCGACTCCATTCCCTGCATCAATTGCCCGTCTTTGATCCTTGCTACAAACCAATTGGGACGACCGTAGTTATCCTTTGCATCCACCCCAAATAGTAAGGGGCCTATTTCGTGGGTAAGTGGCTGCCAATGATAATCTTCTACCACGCCAACGATCACTCCTCCATCCAATTCTTTTCCAATGGGAGAAACCTCCGGCCCCCACTCTTCCCTCAGGTATTTTAGAAGCGAAGTATTGATCACATAGTTGCTCTTTGACTCATCATGGAGCTCCCTGAAAGGAAAATTGGTGTCCGGCTTCAAACGGAAGATCTCATACAAGTTTTCGTCGCCATTCATATAGTAGGCCACATACTGCTTCTCCGGGTTCATTCCCTCAAACTTGATGGAACCACCTGTCCGCACATCGATGGGCAATTCCGACACCCAGGTAATACCTTCAATGGCCGAATGCTGCTCAAGCTCCCCTTTCAGTGCTTTGTACGATTCAAACATGCCCGACTTAACAGGAAAAGCAACCAGGTTGTTCTTCGACCATCCCAGGTCTTTTGTCTGGATAAAATCGAGTTGTCTCACCACTACCACAGAGCCAATGATAAGGATGATGGAAATGGCAAACTGAAAAACATTCGACGCCTTACCGAGAAAATTCTTAAACGGCAAGGAAGATCCTTGCTTCTGCATTAACTGAATGGAGCTTTTCCTGGCGACAAGAATGGAGGGAAAATAAGCGGTGAGCAACGTGATCAGGGCTGGAACAAGGATCAGCAGCATCGTCACTTTCATCACGGGCAACCTACTGAGTAAGCCACTAATTGTAAAGCCTTTACCAGTTACTGCATTAAACACTGGCAGTAGCTGAGAACTAACCACTGCTGCCAGCACAAATGAAAGCATGACAATGATGAGCGTTTCGCCAAAAAAATGGGTGTGAACGATTGTTCTATTGGCACCTACCACTTTTCGAATCCCCATCTCGCGGTAGCGATGAATAGTCCGGCCTATCGTCAGGTTGACAAAGTTGATAGCAGCAATCACCAGCAGGATCACCCCGGCAGCGATGAAAAGGTTGACGTATATTCTGTTGCCAGACATAGAGAATTGCCCATTCACATCCGGATCCAAATGGATATTGGCTAGTGGCTGCAATAATAGCTTAATACCCTTGTTGGTTTTTTCATACTTCCAGAACTGATCCCAGCTTTTCGATTGCAGGGCGGCAATATCAGCATTGGGCTGCACATGAATATAGGAGTATAAAAAGGATTGTCTCCAAATGCCCAGGGTTTCTTCGTCAAACCTGGCTTTAATATCAAGCACATAGTCAAAATCCAGGTGCGAATTTTCTGGCACACTAACGACACCTGAAACAACAAATTCCCGGTCTCCGAACTTAAGCGACTCGCCAATTGGGTTTGAAGAACTGAAGTAAGTATCCGCTACTTTTTTACTGATAACAATATTACTTCTTTCAGTAAGGAGTAGACCTTTGGTGCCGGCTACCACCTCAAAGTCAAACATGGTAAAGAAAGAGGGGTCGACCAGAAACCCCTTTGACAAATTCAGGTTTTCAGTGCCATAGAACACCTCTGCATCCGTCATAAAGAAGACGCGGGTAAAATCGACGACTTCCGGGTAGTCCTCCTTCAAGGAGGGGGCCACAGCCGGGGGATTATAGGCCCACTTTTCGGTTTCAAGGCTGTCTGTCTTGAGTACACGGTAGATCGACTGATATTGTGAGTGAAAGCGATCATAGCTGAGTTCATCAAAGACAAAAAGACCGATCAGAAAAAAGGCGACCAGGCTTAAGGTTAGCCCCATTACATTAATTCCTGTAAAGACTTTATTCCGGCGCATTTGGCGGAAACCAGTTAGCACAGTATGGGTAACAATTCCTTTAGAAAACATATTTACTTTGAGTTTTTTGAAGTTAACCGGTCGAAATGACCGGCTGACATCCCAGGCGAATCGCCATCGGGCTTTGGTTGGCGCTTTCTGCGCTCTTTTTTCAAACAGCTCGATCAAATCCCCTTCGATCTCATCGAGGTAGTCTTCCCGGCAAAACCAGCGAAGGAAGCGCAGCGGCCACTTTGGAGCTTGTGAACTCATTAGCCAAAAGATATTTTAGGTATTTGCTGATACAGCCCTGTTCGAAGCTCATATTGATGATCGAGCAATTTTTTACCAAGCGCAGTGATGACGTAGAATTTTTTTCGTCTCCCCCCCCGGTCGCTGGTAATACCACCGTACCTGGAGACAACAAGGCCTTTGTCCTCTAGTCGCTTCAGCGTCACATGAATAGCACTAATATTGACCTTCTTATGCTGCTTTTCCTCCAGATTTTCAAGGATGCTGACCCCGTAGGCTTCGTCGTGTAGCGCTGCCACCATGAGCAATACCAGCTCCTCAAATTCTCCTATTGATTGTTCCTTCATTTGCCATTTTATTTACTTAACAAACGTGAATGTAATATATTAGTTTCAGTTTTGTTAAGTAAATAGTTAAAAAAATATTAGCCTTTGGTTGAGGCTATTGATCACTTCCGGAAAGGTGTAGTGGAAAATAAGGTCGGAGAGTCTTCAGAATTTGAGCAAATCGCTCACTACAATGGTTTTGCCTAGCAGTATGATTTCGTCTCCTATTCCGTATATCTGCTGACTTGAATAGCCGTTTCCAACCGGGTCAACATATACTGTTATCTGCTTCGTTGCAATGTCTATGATCCAATATTCTGGAACTTCATAAAATGCATAGAGAGGCATTTTAACTTGTTTGTCATGCCGAAGCGACGAATCGGCAACTTCAATTATAACCAATATATCCTTTGCGCCTGGGTGACCCGATACGTAGAAATTCTCCTTGAACTTCAAAATGGAAATATCAGGCTCAGGCTCGTTGTTTGAGTCGATACCTATTGGACTTTGAGTTCTTATAATATGATCATCATAAAATCTCTTATTTAGCAGTCTGGTTAATCTATCCACAACTGCTGCATGTATACTTCCTATAGGACTCTTTTCATATATTTCTCCGTTGATTAATTCCACCCGGTCTCCGGGCTTTAGGATACCCACCTCTGACATTTTGTAGTACTCGTCTACATTAATCAACCGCTTCATTACTTCAGTAGCCATGACACAAAATCAATTAGTTAATTAAATATACAAAACTTTCGACTTCCGTAAATATCGAATTACTCAACCTTCAACGACTTTACCGGATCAGCAGTAGCTGCTTTAATCGCCTGAAAGCTCACCGTGGCCAGGGTGATGACCAGTGCCACAGCGCCGGTGGCGACAAATACATACCAGCTAATCTGAGTCCGGTAGATAAAACTGTCGAGCCAGCTCTCCATAAAATACCATGCAAGCGGCATGGCGACAAAACAGGAAATGACCACAAGCACCACAAAGTCTTTTGAGAGCATTTGCCAAAGGTTGACAACCGAAGCACCCAACACCTTCCGAATGCCAATTTCTTTGATTCGCTGTTCGGCGACAAAAGCGGAAAGGCCTAACAAACCCAGACAACTAATTAAAATAGCCAACGCCGCAAAAACTGAAACCAACTGACTGATACGTTCTTCTTCAGCGAATTTTAATCCATACTCTTCGTCTACAAACGAATAGTCGAAAGGTGTTGAAGGGGCAATTTCGCTCAGCACCGCTTCAATTTTTGGTAAGGCCTCGTGCCCGCTTACCTCAGGGTTTAAACGAATATACATCCACTCCATATCATAGTTCCCATTGAAGATCACTGACGGCTCGGAGGGTTCGTACGGGGAGCCCTTAACCATGTCTTTCACCACGCCTAAAATTGTGAACCTGATAGGCTTGCCATTTGGTGACCAGGTAATCTCTTCACCGACTGGGTTTTCCAGGCCAAATATCCTGGCAGCGGATTCATTGATCACAATACCATTTCGATCTGTCGCCAGGTCCCTCGAAAAATCACGACCGGCTACGAACTCCCAGCCCACCGTCTTTCCATATTCAGCCGTCACGTCGATGGTATTAAACGTTTCCTCGTATGCTTCGCCGTGCCAGGCAAACCCTCCGTTATGACCACGGGTGTCGGTCACAGAATAGTTGGATTCGGCAACCTCTTCTACTACTCCCGATTGTTTGAGTTCATTTCTTAGTAAGAGGAATTTACCTCTGAACTCAGGAGAAGCTGCACGAAGCGAGATCAGGCCTTCTCTGTCATATCCAACAGGTCTGCTCTTGGCAAACTGAAGCTGCTGGTATACAATCACTGTACCTATGATTAAGCTGATAGAAACGGTAAACTGAAGCACCACCAGCACCTTACGTGGTAAAGCAGCCATACTGCCTGCCCTAAACACCCCTTTCAACACCTTGACAGGCTGAAGCGAGGACAGGTAAAGCGCAGGATAGCTGCCAGCCACTAACCCGGTAAAGACCGTGAAAGCTAACCCGGCCATCCAAAAAAGCGGATTGCCCCAGGAGAGGCTGATGGCCTTATCGGCTACCTGATTGAATGCAGGAAGACTGACGACAACGATGACCAGTGCGATCAGAAAGGCCAGGCCGGAAACAAGCAACGACTCACTGAAAAACTGCTGAATAAGCTGCTTGCGTTGCGAACCAAGCGCCTTGAGTATGCCTACTTCCCTGGCCCTTTTCTCTGAACGGGCTGTGCTCAGGTTCATAAAATTGATGCAAGCCAGCAACAGCACGAAAATTCCTATCATACCATAGTAGCGAACCGCTTTCAGCCTCTTGCTGGTGACCTGCACCCCATTTTCAAATTCAGAATAGAGGTGCCATTGGCTCATAGGGTGCAAAAACAATTGAGGTTTTTTTTCTTTGTACCCATCGTCAATATGTGGGAGCATGGCATCTTCAATAGTTCCTGCTGCGCTCTCAAATGTGACTTCCCGCTTAAGCTGAACATAGATATTGGTGAAGCTATTGTCCCAAACGTTGAGTGTTGTCCAACCATTGACGTACAATTCCAGCGGAGCAAAATAAGAAGCAGCATAAAACTCAGAGTTCTTCGGTAGGTCGTCGTAAACACCAGTTACTTTCAAGCTGTAGCTGGCATCCATCGTAACCAACTCTCCTACCGGGTCTGCATCGCCAAAAAGCTTCTCCGCCAGAGAGCCTGACAAGAGAATAGAGTTCATCTGCGCTAACCCATCCCAACGGCCATACCTCATATTGAGCGAAAGCATTTCGGGCCCGCCATCTTGCATAAAATACCCACCCTGGTTGAATTGCTTATCTCCAACCGTTAGGGCTCTTTCCTCAACCCTAGACCTGACCATTACTACCCTATTAAAAATGGCCTTGTAGTCTGAGCTCAGCAAAGTGCCAATACCCGGAGCTTGAACTGAATTGGTAGAGACTTCACCCCTGCTTTCGCTGGTGCGATATACCCTGGCAATGGTGTCGTAATTTTGGTGGTATTTATTGAACGAGAGTTCGTCGTAGATCCATAAACTGATCAGAATAGCGATACTCATTCCGGCGGCAAGGCCTCCGATATTGATCAGGGAGTAACCTTTGTTTCTCAGGAGATTCCTCCAGGAGATTTTAAAATAATGCTTGAACATTGTTGTATAATTTGAGTTTGACCTTTTCCTTTCAAATGCAAATGGCCGAAGTGCACTTAGCACGTCGAATGCATAGTAAAGGTCAGCTAGTAGCTTCCCCTTCTTCTTCCTCCGCTTTTCATACAACTCATACAAATCTCCCTGAAGTGTCTCCAGTACTTCTTCAGCGCAGAACCACCGCAGGAAGCGATCGGCAAGGCGGGGTGGATGTATTTCTTGATTTTTCATTTCCTTTTTGAATTGTTTGTCGTGCCGCCAGCTCGCTTAAATTTCGCTTGCCTCAACACGATTTGGAGTTAGTCGCTGTGGGCACGACTTAGTCTGTGCTTAAGTTCAAACCTGGCACCTGACGGGCAAATTCCATGCGCAACTGATTGGCTTCTTCCAGCATGGTAATACCGTAGGCAGTCAGCCTATAGAATTTCTTCCGGCGACCTCCCCGCTCAGATGTCGCACCGCCCTCTTCAGACGTCACGCAGCCCTTGTCCTCCAACCGATACAGGGCCGAATGCAAAGCACCGATACTTGGGTTCTTTCCCATTTTTTGCTGGAGCGTTTCCTTAACGGCCACACCATAAGCTTCTTCACCCAATGACCCTACCGCCAGCAATACCAGCTCTTCGAATGCACCTAACTTCATAGTTTACTTATTATATTCCTAAAACCAAATCAAATATAGGGGCATATATTTCCTAAAACCAAATGAAATACAAAATATTTGTTTCCTAAAAGCAGATTAAATGATTCAGCCAGAAAAAGAATTGTGTAATAAATGGAGCTGGCCGCTATTAGAAACGATACCCGGCAGGGTAAAAAAAATACCACCCGCTAGTGCAAAGGTGGTATTATGCAGAAAACAAGAAACCTATGTATTTCTTGGAAAGTACTTAAAAGACAAGTATTCTCGCCAATACCCCTAAAGAGCAGCGGATCATTGATCAAAAATTGCTTTATTGAGCAAAAAAAAGAAGATGATTGAACGGCGTTCATTTCTCAAAAAAGGTGGCACCCTGGCCATCGCCTCAGCTTTTCTTCCTCTGACTCCGGCCAGCAAAGGCTCATTGATTGTGCAGAAGCCGAATGGAAAATCCGACGATGAATTAGTTCGAGACGAGACTTTCTGGTACCAGGTACAGCAAAGTTATGTTCAAAACCCCCATTTCATCAACCTGGAGGCTGGGTATTTCAGTCCTTCTGCCAATGTGACGCTGGAGGATCAGGTCAACAATGTGCGGATGATCAACGAATCCCCCAGCTTTTACATGCGACGCAAGCAGTTTGAGGAAAGAGACGCCATACGACAGCAGCTGGCCGATTTCGCTGGGTGCGGATCCGATGAGTTGATCATGACCAGGAATACCACCGAGTCACTCAACATCATCATACAGGGACTGAAACTAAAAGAAGGTGAAGAAATCCTTAGAACCAATCGGGAATACCCAAGCATGATTCAAGCGCTTGACCAACGCCAAAACAGGTTTGGTACGCCGGTCAAAATTGTAAGTCTTCCCCTGGTCCCCGACAGCCAGCAACAAATTGTGCAGCTGATTGAAAAGGCCGTCGGCGCGAAAACGAAAGCCATCCTTGTTTCGTACATGACCTACCTCACCGGCCAGGTGATGCCTATCAGAGAAATCTGCACTATGGCTCACGCCAAAGGAGTGGAAGTGATTGTTGACGGAGCTCATGCGTTTGCCCATGTGCCGTTTAAGATTTCTGAACTCGACTGTGATTACTTTGCGTGCAGCCTGCACAAGTGGCTTTGCGCTCCCTTAGGCAATGGCCTGCTTTATGTCAAAAAGGGAAAAGTCAATAATATATGGCCACTTTTCGGCGACACCGACTTTGCGGACGACGACATTAAAAAACTGGAACATTTTGGTACGCAGCCCTGTTCCAACCAATTATCGATTGCGGCGGCCATTCGTTTTCATGAAAGTATCGGCAGCAAATTAAAGGCCGCCCGCTTAAATTACCTGAAACAATATTGGGTGGGACAGGTAAAGGATCTACCTAATATCAAAGTGAATACACCTCTTGGGGAAGGTCAATCGTATGCCATCTGCAATGTGGGTGTGGAGGGGATGACACCGAATGAACTAGTGGATACGCTTTACGATAACTACAAAATTTTCACTGTCGCTATTGACTCCGACGATATTCAGGGAGCCAGAATTGCTCCTCATCTGTATACTACGATTGGAGAATTGGATAAGCTGGTGATGGCAATGAAGGAAATAGCCGGTAAATAAATTCGGCGAGCCAATGTTAAGCTCCGCAACCAATGAAAATAAAGGCTTTCCTTATTTTTCTGAAAGCCCTTATTTTCATTTTTTCGTCTATTTCCAGCCGTAGGCTCTCATCATTTTATGGTAGATCTCAGTATTGTGATAAATACCAGCGAAGTCTTCCGCTCCGGCACCAAAGGCATACACAGGTACCATAGTAGCGGTATGATGAGTTGTAGAAAACTTAGGCTCAAACTTCCAGTCATCTTCTTCGGACTCAGTAAGTGCGTAGCCTCCGGTCTCATGGTCGGCGGTAATAATCACCAATGTGTTGCCGTCTTTAGCCGCAAAATCCAGTACTTTTCCTACAGCCTTGTCAAAATCAATCATCTCAGTGATGATGTAATCCGATTCGTTATTGTGGCCACCCCAGTCAATTTGCGAACCCTCCACCATTAGAAAAAAGCCATTCTTATTGCTTGCCAGTTTGGGCAACATAGCATCCACCGCTTCGCTCAAAATCGGGCCTCTGCCTTTAGCTACCGGCTCCGGGTCTCCGTCAGCAATGAACAAACCTATTTTATCAGACTTACTACTTTTGAAAGTCTCAAGGTTATCTGCAAAAGCAAACCCCTTCTCCTCCAATGCCGGCAGGATACTGCTGCTATCTTTTCTGGAAGCAAAGTATTTTTTTCCTCCTCCGACAAAATAATTGAGGGGAGAGTTAATCATATCAGCAGCAATTTCCTCGTGCATATTTCTCGAAGGCTGATGAGCATAGAATGAAGCAGGTGTGGCATGCGTGATAGTACATACGGCAATCAGCCCAGTGGATACTCCTTTACTGCCAGCGGTTTCGAGAATCGTTTCTCTACTTGTAGAGTCTGGAAGCACTCCAATGGCACCATTGTAGGTTTTCTCTCCAACAGAAAAAGCGGTAGCGCCAGCAGCCGAATCCGTAATAAGCGCATTACTTGAAAATGTTTTACTAAGGCCAATGTACTGAACACGTTCAAGGTTCAATTTAAAGTCGTTGGCGATCAAGCCAGCAGTAGCTTGAGTTAGTCCCATGCCATCTCCCACCATAAAGATTATATTTTTAACCTTTTTCGGCTCCGGCTGAGAAACTTCTTCTTTGGGCGCATTACAAGCGGCAAGAGTAACCAGCAGCAACACAAGTGTTCTTTTCATAAGTTTCATTGTTGTTTTCTATATAGGTTCAGTTTTTACACTCTTCAAATGAGACAAAGAATTCGGCACCTTTGCCTTTGGTACTCTCGCACCACACCTCTCCTTTCATGGCCTCGGTGAATTTCTTCACCAGAGAAAGTCCAAGTCCCAGACTGACTTCGCCGCCTGTTGGTTTTGCGCTCAAACGTTGGTACCGACCAAACACTAGCTTCATATCTTCTTCACTCAAACCCGGCCCTTCATCCTTCACTGATGTAATGACCTTATTGTCCTTCACTTTGAGAATTATTCTGATATTTCTACCTTCTGGTGAGTATTTAACGGCGTTAGATAGTAAGTTTTCAATGATGTTCCGGTAGATATTCTTGTCCACTTTTGCACAAATAGAGTCCCCGTTTATTTCAGCCACCAATTTTAACCTCTTCTTTTCGGCATACAATGCGTAGTGTTTCCTTTCCTCTTCAATGATCTCGCAAAGGTTCACTTTTTCGATAGTCAGGTTGAATGTAGAACTCTCGATGGCCTCTGTATCCAGAATTTCACTTACCATGAACTTCATCCGATCAGCTGCTTTACCCATGATCTCTACATACGACAGCATGTCGTTTGAGAAATCCTTCTTTTCATATTGCATGAGGCTCACGACTGTCATCACTTGATTAATTGGTGCTCGTAAATCGTGGGCCACCATACCAATGATTTCATTTTTTTCTTCATTGATTAGCTTGAGTTGCCGGTTCTTCTCTTCGAGACGATCCGTTTGCTTTTGAATTTCCTGTTGCTGTGCAATAAGTTGGCTATTCACCCGCTGTTTAGTCAAATAAGTTCGGTAAAAAACAAGGGCCAGTATTGCCAGTAAAACAACTGCGGTTATCAACCATTTAAGCTGAACCGATTGTGTCTCCAACTGAGCTTCTTTCAATAGAATCTCAGAGTCCTTCTTTTCGGTTTCAAAAAGAAATTGGAGTTCAGATATCTTCCTTACCGACTGAACATCAAGCAACGAATCCTGAAACTTGCTATATAGCATATGACTTTCAAGCGCTTTATCATATCTACCAAGCTTTTGATAAACACTTGTCAGGTTAAAATACGCCTCCATGAGCTCTTCTGTGAGCCTGATTCTCTCGCTCACAGTAGCTGCCAGCCGGGAGTAAAACAGTGCAGTTTCCAGGTCGTTTTTCGCTGCATATGACCTACCCAGCTTGTTAAGGTTGTCAGCTACTTCAAGCTGATTATTCATTGACTCAGCTAACCGCAAAGCTCTGTTAAAGTAGGAAATAGCCTGGTCGAAGTCTTTAAGGTATAAATAAACGTCACCAAGATTATTGTAACCGTCTGTGATGCCGTAAGCATTATCGATCCTCAAGTCAATATCAAGGGCCTCTTTGTAACGGAGAATGGCCGAGCTGTAGTCACGTTGATCTCTAAATACATCGCCAAAATTATTCATGTTCTCTGAAATGAGCACCGAATCACCTATCGCTTTGGCCAGTTCTATAGACTGGGTATAGTTGACGTTTGCATCAGTATAGTTTCTTTGCCTTCTTAAGATATCGCCAATACTGTTGTAGCATTCCGCCATGCTCCTTCTATCGCCTAAAACCTGGTGGAGCTGTAAGGATTCGTACAAGGCTCGGTAAGAAAGCTCATGCTGACCACGATTCTGGTAATAGTTGCCTTGCAAAAAAAGTGCTCTCGCCAGTCCTTCCGTGTAGTCTTCGCTACGGGAAAGGGCCAAAGCCCTATCAATCAAAATCAGCGCTGAGTCGGGGTTAGTTCTAACAAACACCCCGGCTAATTTATTGAGGCTATCAATTCGAGAGGCATCCTCCGACAATCGAAAATGGAGCTTTGCTACGACATCGTGCGTAAATCCGGTACCTGCCATTGATAGCAGAAAGAAGAATATTTTCAATCTCATAGCAAGCAAAGGGGATCTTCAGTCATAACTCGCAGCTACAAAAATAGTAAATCTTCGCACCGAGTAAGCAGATCTGTGATTAAAGGTTGATGAAGTTTTAATCACAGTGTGCTAAAAATAATAAAGCTGCTCGAAAAGCAGCTTCATACTTGTAACCGAAACGATGATTTGACACTAAAATAATGATACAATCAAGCGCCTTAAAATATTTGAATGATCAAGAAAGAAGGTATTACTTCCCTTTCAAAGCTTTCTGAAGATCGTCCAGCAATTTTTTGGTAACTGCTTTAGGGTGATCTTTCTTATACTTTGTCAACACCTTCAGTGCCTTTTCGCCCATTTCGTACAAACCAACAGGGTTCTGGTCATTCCTGAAACTTCCAAGTACCCAATCCATTTCTGCTTGCAATTTTTCTTCGATGCCAAGCTGCGCCAGTTTTTCGCGCACATCTACGCAAGACATTTCGATTTTTTCATTAGCCGAAGTAGCCATAGTTTCTATCTTAATAGGAAAACAATTTTTTTACTAATTAGACACAAATTTAATTGTTCTATTAGATGAAATACAACAAAATACTACTTTTATTAACATAAATTTAACGTTGCAAACGTTTTCGTTGCTTAAATTTCTCTCTGGGAGCCTGCCAATTTGGGATTCATCACATGAAACCATACCGGTGGTACCAATGCTAATAGCATCATGCCTGGATATCCTGTAGGCATTTGAGGCCCGTTTGCATGATACCTTAGCACCTGGTATTTGCGAGAAGCATTATAATGATGATCGGAATGTCTGCTTAATTCAAATAACATCACCCGACCCAATGGATGCTCTGAATTCCACGAGTGCCAGGGCATCACTCGTTCATACTGGTTGTTTACAGATTTCACCCTGGCGAGCCCATAGTGCTCGATATAATTAACCGTCTCCAGCAAAAGAAAACCAAAAACTGCAGCAGAAACAAATGAAAAAAGGCCCCAAGCGCCAAAACTAAGGTAGACTACCAACAGCATTGTTAATTGTATCAGCTGAAACATCAGCATTTGATTGTTCAAAGAGAAAAAAGCCTTCTTTCGTTCTCTCAATCTTGAGGCTTCGATCTTCCAGGCCGACAACCAACTTCCTCGAACCGATCTCCACCAGAAGAAGTACAGGCTTTCACCAAACCGGGCTGTGGCCGGATCATCTTCTGTAGCTACCCTCTTGTGATGACCGCGGTTGTGCTCAATAAAAAAGTGCATATATAGTGAAGTCAGCAGAAGCATTTGAGAAATTCTTTGATGAAATCCTTCTTTGCGATGCCCTAGCTCATGAGCCACATTTATTCCAATTACACCACATAGAATTCCCATGCCGCTTGTTTTTCCCAACCATTCAATCCAGGTGAGCGCGCCGTTGCTAACCACCTGAAGAAACAAACACAAACAAACGATTTGAAGAAATACCATCAGATAAAGTAACCAATCAAAATACCTGGACTGGACAAGCTTCCGTTCCAGTTCATGGTCAATTTCGTCAGCACTTGGCTTAGTCAATAGTTCAACAATGGGCAGCAAACCAAAAACATACACTAGCGGAAGAAAAGTCATCCAGCCTGAGGAGAGGAAGGATACTATAGCCACCATTGGAATAGTGAAAGCGGCAACATACTTTAAATAGCGACCAGTCATGGCATTGCTTTAAAGCAAATTAGCAAAAAAACTTAGTTGTCAGGCATCTTTCCTAAGGGAATCATGTAGGAAAGCGACACAAAACCCACTACGTGCTTGGAGCCGTCAGGAATGGTAGAAATAAGTCGATTGGAGTACAACATGTCGCTGATGCTAATTCCCATACCTCCTTCCAGCTGAAGCAAACCGAAAGGAAAAAGTCTATTCAGGCCACCAGAGGCCTTCAAGCCATATCCAAAAACCCTATCGTTGTTTTGGTCGAAAGGATAAAACTCATCTCCTTCGCTGGCCACACCCACCAGATCATCTTTTTTGTTAACAAAAAACTCTATATAGGGGCCCAAATTGACAAAAAACTGCAGCTTCCGTTTGCCCAGGTAGGCGTTCATGAGGAGCGGTACTTCAATGTAATTCATTCTTGAGGTGTAGAGGCCAGAATCGAGAAGCTGCTTATATCCTTTTTCAATAAAGTTTATTTCCGACTGAATACCAGCGTGCTCAGCCATGAATAGCTTTCCCACGAGGCCAAAATGCTTTCCATAAATGAAGCTGGTTCGCATATTTACTGGCCTGAAGGTGTCATTGAAGAACACTTCACTGAATTGTCCTCCACCTTTAACGCCGATGTACCCCCACGACTTGACGTCTTCATCTACGGTTTGCCCAGCCAAAGGAAAACAAACAATGAATAAGAGGCCTATGCTTGATATAGGTGAAGAAAGCTTCATGAGGAATTTATAATTAAAATGTCTCAAAGTTAGTTTATTATGCTACCTCTGAGACATCTTTCAAACAAGTAACTCTTCAGAATTTAAGACTCCTTTGGGCTCACGTTTTTCGTCTTCTCATTTTTTGGCTTAGCAGGACGTGAATTACCATGTGATCCGATAGTAATTTTGCCTTTTTTGGATTTTTTATCTCCTCTTCCCATGATTTTAATATTTTGACACGAATTAAATTGAGTAGCAATATTACCAAATTTTAGCGTATCAAACATGGCTTATTGCTCCAAGTGAAAAAAATCAATCAGCATTGATTTTTATAGCCGGAAAGGATTAGTCAACGACATCAAATAGTTTCGCAATCCGAGAAGATTGAATTCAAATGAGTATAACCGCAGAAAAGTCGTCACGGCAAGTCCAGGCGAAACTATTGAGAGTGTTCAGAAAAGTACACCGTCTTACGGGCGCTTTTTTGTTTGTGTTTTTCTTTTTCATATCAGTTTCTGGATTATTCATAGGCTGGAAAAAGCATTCTGGCGACCTCATTCTTGCCCAAACCAGAAAAGGGGTGTCTACCATTCAAGAAAATTGGTTGCCCATAAGTGAACTGACTACCATAGCTACGACCTATTTTCAAGATTCTGTTAGCAGCACTCTTTCGCCTGAAATTGACAGACTAGATTTCCGGCCTGGCAAAGGCATTGTGAAAATTCTTTTTGTTGACCACCACAAAAGCCTTCAAATCGACTGCACCACTGGAAAGGTTCTTAATGTTGAAACACGATGGTCTGATTTGATTGAGCAGGTGCACGACGGCAGTATCGTTGAAAGTATGTTTGGATGGGACAAAGGCTTCTTTAAACTTGCCTACACCACTATCATGGGACTTGCCCTGCTGCTGTTCACTGTCACCGGATTTTGGCTATGGTATGGACCTAAAGTAATGAGAAAGCAAACAAATAAGGCTCACGCATAGTTAGCAATGTCGAAGATTTTCACTAAATTTTTGAATCAAAACAGAGTAGTATGGCAAGGCCTAACGCAGCACTTATTCAAGCAATCAGACGTACCGCTAAAAAGTTAAAGGCAGGACAAGCCTATATGTGGGGACACATGGGTAGTTGTAATTGTGGTAACCTCGCACAAGAGATTACACAACTAACCAAAGGGGAAATTCATGCCTATGCCATGCGAGGTCATGGTGACTGGGCCGATCAAATCCACGATTTTTGCCCTACCAGCGGCATGCCCATGGATCTGTTAATTAGTGAAATGATCAATGCCGGACTCGACAGGGAAGACCTGGTGCATTTGGAGCGCCTATCGGATCAGGAGGTGTTACAGCAACTTCCATTAGCCGAAAGAAACCTTCGGCACAACTACAAAGAAGATGTTGTGAAATACTTGCTCACCTGGGCTGATTTGATGGAAGAGCAAATTCTGAAGAAAGTAAGTCTCTCTTCGCTGAAACAGGAAGAAAAAGAACTAGCGCTTTTTTAACGGATAGTCAAAAAAGAAACAGTCTTTTGAACGGTATTTCTGGTTGGGGAAAATTGCCCAGTTAGCGATCCTGCCTTCAAATCGCAGGCCGGCTTTCTCCAACACTCGCTTCGACGCCAGATTATCTACATCGCAACAAGCCCATAACTTATACACCCACTCCTGAGCGGCAAACCAGGGCAGCATTTCATTGAGCACTTCTACCATATAGCCCTTACCCCAGTGCGTTGGCCCAAGTATGTAGCCAAAAGTAAGCCGCCCTTTTTCATTGACAAACCCCACTGAGCCTATTACCTGTCCCGAAAAATCTGTAATAAGGTAGGTAAAATCAGTGCCTACATTCCATGCCTGCAACACGTAATCTACAAAGGGCAGCGTGTCTTTTTCCGGGGACTTGTGGGTAGGCCAGGAAATATATTTCGTTGCCTTTGGCACAGAAGCATAGGTTTGGAAAATGGCCGGTGTGTCGGTCGGCACTACTTTTCTGATCTTGAGTCGCTCCGTCTCAAATTTTTCCTTCACGGCTGGTCGGTTCATTGTTACCAATATTTCACTTAAGGTTAAAAAATAATTTCCACAGATGTAAATCACCGACTCTACCTTGCTCAAAAGAAAAGCCATGGAAGCAGAAAGAGAATTAGACGACTTATATTATGACCTTTGGGACGACTCCTACGATAAAGTGGTAGTAGCAACTAGCGATGACCTGGATGACGAGGAGGAAGAGCGATTTTTTGATGTGGCACGAATCACATCGGGTAGTTTCAGAAGGATAGAAGATCTGTAGTTCCCTTTTCATACCTTTGTCGCAGGTATGAAAGACATCATTCACCAATACTTCAAAAAAGAACTCGAGGAAATGAAGATCCTCATTCAGCTTAACCCTGAAAGCTTTCGGGGCACTGAGCTCATCATCTATTCAGATGGTAAAATAGAAAAAACCAAACGGGTTTTTGATCAGGATATCATTGAAGACCTTGCTGTAGATGAGTTCAAAGAAGGCAGCGCCATGGAATTCAATCTCTACTTGAAAGGACTGGCTAAATAGCAATCGTGCCTGGGCATACCAGGCACCGCAACACCGCTGTATTTTTAAAATGGTGATCAAAGTTTACATTCCATTTGATTTTCCAACGAATAATTACATAACTTTGCAGCGGCAAATCGGTACGACCAGCTCCTGCTGAATCCCCCAGGTCCGGAAGGAAGCAAGGGTAAGTGGTTGTAGCGGTGCGATATTCGGTTTGCCATTTTTTGTTTCCCTCCTTACAAATTACCCGAGATTGATTAGTTTTGTAAGCATTCTCAAAAACCCCATACTATGCAATTTTTCATCGATACAGCGAATCTTAAAGAGATCAAAGAAGCCAACGACCTGGGTGTATTAGACGGTGTTACCACCAACCCTAGCCTTATGGCCAAAGAAGGCATCACTGGCAGAGACAATATTCTCGCTCACTACAAAGCAATTTGTCAAATCGTTGATGACAATGTGAGTGCTGAAGTAATCTCGACTGACTTCGATGGCATGATGAAGGAAGGTAAAGAATTGGCCAAAATCGATGATAAAATTGTAGTGAAAGTGCCAATGATCAGAGACGGGGTGAAAGCGATTAAGGCTTTTTCTGCTGAAGGCATCAGAACCAATTGTACATTAGTATTCAGCTCAGGCCAGGCGATTCTAGCTGCCAAAGCAGGCGCAAGTTATGTGTCTCCTTTTATTGGCCGCCTTGACGATATTTCTCACGATGGCCTCGATCTGATTGAACAAATGGTACAAATTTATGCCAACTACGCTTTTGAAACCCAGATCCTTGCTGCTTCTGTTCGCCATACCATGCACCTGATCAAATGTGCTGAAATTGGCGCGGATGTCGTTACCTGTCCACTGAATGTAATCACCGCATTGTTGAAGCATCCATTGACTGATAGTGGTTTGGAGAAGTTCCTCGCTGATTATAAAAAAGGCAACGCTTAACAAATGAGTGGTTCAGGAGTTGTATCTTCATCTACAATTGAAGATATGTACATCATAAAAGTAAAAGGCAAGGCTAAAATACCCGACTATATTCAATTGCGTGACGACAATTTTGTGTTGATCGCATATTTCAGGGCCGACAGGCCTATGAAGAATATAGAGAAATACGGTTTGGAGGGAAAAGAAGAAGCTTTGCAGCAATTGATTACGGAGCTTCCTTTTGGAAAGCTGCAAAAACTAAGTTTATAGCCTATGTCATTCAGTTCTGATCCCGTTGTTGCCATTAGTAATGCTACAGTGTTTCAGGAAAACAGCACCGTGCTGAATGACATCACTTTTGAAATAGAAAAAGGGGAGTTTGTTTACCTGATCGGCAGAACGGGTAGCGGGAAATCTTCCCTCTTAAAAACGCTTTATGCTGACCTGGCACTGAGACTTGGTGATGCTACAGTGGCCAGCCATCCCATAAGAAATATCAAAAGCGCCAAGATCCCCTTTCTTCGGAGAAAAATTGGTATTGTATTCCAGGACTTCCAACTTTTCAATGATCGCACCGTTTCAGAAAACCTGAACTTCGTTATGAAGGCCACCGGTTGGACCGACCGATCGAAAATGAAGGCCCGGGAATCAGAAGTGCTGATGAAAGTTGGCTTGGGTTCGGTAGGAAGCAAAATGCCTCATCAACTTTCGGGCGGCGAGCAGCAAAGGGTAGTAATTGCCAGGGCGTTGATCAACGAACCAGCCATCCTGTTGGCCGACGAACCCACAGGCAACCTCGATCCTGACGTATCTGATGGGATTTTTAAGCTCTTTCTTGAAATCAACAAAAGTGGTACCGCTATTCTGATGGCCACCCATAACCATTCCTTTCTAAAGAAATACCCTGCCCGTGTATTGAAATGTGAAGCTGGAAAGCTACTTGATTCCAAAAAAGACAGCTTTACGCTTTCTACGGAAGATTTCTAGACCCCTCCTCCACTGATGTATCCCGTATCAATCGGCTCAAAAGGCTGAGCCATTATATACTTGACCGATGGATTGCGACGGCTAAATTGCCGCTGATCAATTCGTTCAACACTTACTCAAAATAAGCAATACTTTTGCATCATTGCTTTTAACAACCCCTACTTGTACGTGAAATACTTTTTTATTTGCCTTTGCACCTTTTCGCTGGTGGGCAGTCATGTCTTCGCTCAAAAGAAGAATGAAGACTACAAATTACATATCCAAAAAGCATCCTCTCCGATAGTTATTGACGGCGCCATGGACGAACAAGCCTGGGCCGATGCTGACGTGGCGACTGACTTCTTCAGTATCCTTCCGATGGACACCAGTTTCGCTAACGTGCGAACCGACGTTCGCATGACCTACGACGAGAACACCCTGTACCTCATCGCTACATGTTTTCATGGACCGATACCAGGCCCCTATTTCGTAGAGTCACTGCGCAGAGACTTTAGCTTTGGCAAAAATGATAACTTCTTGCTGTTCATGGATCCATTTGATGATCAAACGAATGGCTTTAGTTTTGGTACCAATGCTGCCGGAGCTCAATGGGATGGCATTATGTACAACGGAGGTTCCGTAGACCTCAGCTGGGACAACAAATGGACCTCTGTCGTAAAAAATTATGACGATCGTTATGTATTTGAAATGGCAGTGCCTTTCAAAAGTATTCGCTACAAAAATGGCATTACGAACTGGGGCATTAATTTCAGCAGGCTTGACCTGAAAACAACCGAAAAATCCAGCTGGGCACCTGTGCCAAGGCAATTTCCCAGCGCCTCGCTTGCCTACACAGGCATATTGGTATGGGACCAGCCACCACCGGCTGCAGGCCCCAATATCTCAGTGATCCCTTATACACTCGGCCGAATCACCAAAAACTACGAAGAAGGGGCAGATGCAGATGTGACCGGCGACATAGGAGCTGATGCTAAAATCGCCCTTACGTCCTCCCTCAACCTCGACCTCACCATCAACCCGGATTTTTCGCAAGTAGATGTCGACAGACAGGTAACAAATTTGGACCGTTTTGAGCTCTTCTTCCCCGAGCGCCGGCAGTTCTTCCTGGAAAATGGAGACTTATTTGGGAATTTCGGTTACAGCTCTATTCGGCCTTTCTTTTCACGCCGGGTGGGTCTTGGGGTGCCCATCCAATTTGGCGCCAGACTGAGTGGTAGAATCAACCGCAACTGGCGAATAGGTGCCATGGACATGCAAACTGGTAAAGTAGACGAAACTGCTTTGCCATCGCAAAACTTCGCCGTGTTAGCATTGCAACGCAGGGTATTTGCCCGCTCCAATATTGGCTTCCTTTTTGTAAACAAGGAGTCTCTTAACTACACGAACCCGGATGCGTCACTCGACTTACCCGTCTACTCGCAGTACAACAGAAATGTAGGGCTGGAATACAACCTTGCAACATCTAACAACAAGCTGACTGGCAAGGTCCTCATTCTCAAATCCTTCTCCCCAAATGTGAAGGGACAGGACCTTACCCAGGCAGCTAACCTACAGTACTCAGGCAGGAAATGGACGGTAAAATGGCAACATGAGTATGTTGGAAAAAACTATACCGCAGAGGCTGGCTATGTGCCCCGCACAAACTTTGTGCGGATGACACCCGAGGTGAGCTACAATTTCTTCCCCAAAGGCAAGCTGCTTTTAAGCCACGGTCCTACCATTGGCGCTAAACCGATATTTAAACCAGACTTTTACCTGACCGACAACACGGTTTACGGTAGTTATGGGCTAGTATTCCGCAAGCAGGAACGATTCATGATCTGGAGAGGGTATGATTACGTGGAGCTGCTATTTCCCTTTGATCCTACCAACTCTGGTAAAGACAGCCTGCAAACTGGCAGCAAGCACAACTGGGCCTCCTGGGGCACTGAATTTACCAGCAGGCCTCAGAGTTTGTTTACCTACGGCTTCACCACCCGCTATGGCGGCTATTTCAACGACGGCACCAGACTAAATATCACCACCGATATTGGTTACCGCTTCCAGCCCTACGTGAGTATCGCACTTAGTTCCAGCTATAACAAAATCGAGATGGATGCGCCATGGAACACCACCGTTTTTTGGCTCGTCGGCCCCCGGCTCGACGTGACCATGACGAACAAACTCTACCTTACTGGCTTTCTGCAATACAATGACCAGCAGGACAATGTAAATCTAAACGCCAGGATTCAGTGGCGCTATGCTCCAGCTTCCGACTTGTTTATCGTCTACACCGACAACTATCTGCCTACTCCTTACGAACCCGGCCTGTTCAATGTGAAAAATAGGGCCATTGTACTTAAGCTAACGTATTGGTGGAATATTTAAGGCATTAAAAAAGCCGGCATTTGCGCCGGCTTTAGTTTTACAGCTACTTAGTTTTTGAAAGTACCGGGCTGCGTCAGCTGTTTCGACATCGCTGCTCCGATCAGCGCTTCTAATGGCGTGCCTCCTTTGCCATCGCTTCCCATGATCATGGTCTGAGGGAAGTTAAGCTTGGCAATTTCCCCTGCCACGCCAATCGCAGTCTTGTACTCCCACTCCGCTCGTTCCTGAGGCGTAAGGCCAGCAGTTACCAGCTTGGCATTCTCATAGGCCTGCGCATCAGCCGCCACTCTGCGTTGCTCCGACTTCAGCCTTTCTGTTTCCAGAGCGATCGCTGCCAGCTCTTTATTGGTGCGCTCCTGCTTCAGCTTGGTCTCAATAGAGATCAACTGCTTCACTTGCTCTTTTTCCTGCGTCACCCTTTCGGCTGACTTGTCTCGCTCCCCTTCCGCAATGATCCTCGACTGAGCAGCCTTCGCCGTTTCCACTTTTTGCTGTTCGATCTGTCTTTTGGCGGATTCGTCGCGCTGTGCTTCCAGTCGCTGTTTAAAGGTAGGCTCCAGCTCGACTTCATCCACAATCACCTGTGAAACGATGATGTTGTTTTCAGTCAGTTCGTGTGGAATTCGTTTTGGCAACCCATTCTCTAGCACCTTTTCTACGGTATACCTCGCACGTATTTCCTTGATGGTCCGGTCTCCTTCGTCCATCTGGATTTCGTTAAAAACAGTGTCCTTTGACTCAATCTTAATTACTGCATACGCACCGTCCTTCAATTGCTCGTCCAGGGTCTGCCTGAAACTTTGCGCTTCACCGGAGATATAGTCCTGAGCAGCAAACATATACCCCGTATTATTGGTCTGCTCTCTGATGGTAGGGATCAGTGTGTTTTGCACAAGGTTGTCCATGCTCCGGTATTTGATTGCGATGTTCACAAAATCCTCCTCCACAGATGGTAGCTGAAATCTACCAGAGATCATCACAGTAGCGGTTACCTGGTCGATAAAGCGGATGGGTATCGGCGACATCACACCTTCTATGTCTTTACTGTCTGCACCATCCGTCAACACTTTCACATCGATGTACTTCTGCCAGGGCGTTATCTTCGCGAAGCCCCTCCATTTGATACCCTGGTCCATCACTACCCCTGTGTTACCAGTGGGATACACCAGAAAATACTGGTAACCTGGTTCTGCCCAGAAGAACATATAGGGCATGGTGGCTAAAAGTGCTCCACCAACAATGGTTGCTAATGCTGTTCCGCGAGAAAAGAGCATAAAAAAAGCCGGTAACCGGCTGTCTGAATTTGGATCGCTAAATGACGACATTCGCCCCGACAGCGCTGACTTAAAGAACAGCATGAGTAACCCGAAAATAATTACTAAAATTCCCAAGATTGTCATAGTTTTATGGTTTAATAGTTGAACATTGATTACAATATATTATACTGAATATTGATTACAAATGTTACATATCTTTCGATAATTGGATATACTCCATCGATTATTCTGATATTATGGAATTTTAAGAAAAATACAGTAAGCGATATATCCTGCTCATTATAAGCATATTACAACATGGGTTTTTGAAGGTAACCCCTTCCAGAAAATATTTTTTCTCAAAACAAAAATCTGCCTTCAACATGAATTCCAATTGGTTCTGAACTGGTTTATCCAGAGAAAACCGGCCCTAAAGACAAGCAATGGAAACGGTGTAAATTGGTATATTGTATCATCCTGAATATCGCATATACCCTATACAGCAGCTTTATACTTACGGGGTCTGGTCATTTTGGATCACCAAAGAATGGAGTCCGGCTTTTCTGGAGCCAATTAGCCACTATGTACAATGGAAACAATCGAACGCTTGGGACGACTATAACGAGCTGGTTCATGCTACAAATTTTTTTGAGACGATCCGCAAGATGGCGCTTGAAGTTGACTACCATTTATTAAAAAAAGGATGCAATCACAGGATGTGTTTTTGTATTGCGAGGGAAAATTGATGACATCGAAAAAAAGCATCTGATAGACGATCCGACTACTTTTCTGCTATTGAAATATTTCCATATCGTAGAGAAGGGCAAGGGTCTGGGGTAAGTATGGCTAAAAGAGGTTCTTCTCCCCTGCTAATCCGGAAAAAGTTACAAGCACATTTACCTTAGCTCCAGTCATTCTCACTCGTTTGGGTTCTACCAAAAGTTCTGCCAGGAATTTGCAACATACAAAACCAATAGTGATGTGGGTTGTATGTGAGGAACGGAAAGTGCTTTATGCTTGGGATTGCGAGGTAAACAATCATTTCTCGTATTTTTTATACAAAAAGAACTTCCTTTCGAAAAAGAAGGCCGCACCAATTTATACCGGCGCGGCCTTTCAGGACTCATTGATGCATTTACTGTACTGCTCTCACTCTCACGTCACCATAGTCGCTGGCAATGTTGATGCTACCGCCCTGCCCGGAGCCAAGCTTACCACGGTATTCCTTGCTGTTATGGTCTTTCACCACATAGTTGAACTCAAAGGGTACGCCGGAGTACGACATGTCACAATACTTCATGGTTGCTTCCACTGCTGCGTTGGCCCCACTTTCGAGACCAATGTCGAAGGAACCGAACTTGCCATCGAGGTTGATCCTTTGGAAGCCTTTGCTCACCTTGCGTACAGTAAAGTCGCCGGAGTAACTCGTTGTCAGATCCATCGATTTCCTGAGAAGCTCCAGTTCAAAACCTGAGAAGCTTACTTTTCCTGTGATATTATTCAGTGAGCCAAACTCCACGCTGCCGTATTTGGCATCCAGGTTGACATCCAGCAATTCATCAATCTCAAGATCAGAAAACTGGCTGTTGATCAACGCATTGGCTACGGATCCCATATCCAGCTTGCTATACTTCACAGTCAGGTCTACCTTTTTAGCAGCCCTTATATCGCCGCTACCAAAAGAGAGCTCCAAACTGAGATCATTAGAGAAAGTCTCAGCCTTAATATTTCCATAGGCAATATCAAGCGTTGCCGGCCCATTGTAGGGAGATATGTAGGTGTCGCCAAAGCTGTTTTTAACATTCAAAGGCAGATTAGAAGGCATTTTAATCACATAGTTGATTTCAAATTCCTGGTTGTTCTTATTGTTAAGACTGCCATCAATTCTTGTCTCGAAAGAGATAGCTTGCGACGATTCGATGATCGTGACGTTGATCTGGTCAAGCATTTTCATGGCCCTAGACTCATTACGGTCCTCCACCTTAATCACCACCTCCACATCAATCTGGGGTTTGTCCCAGGTATCGACCTGAACTTTACCGAATTTGTTCCTCACCGAAAACTCCAGGCGATTGTCGGTCACCTTGTAGGATTTAGAGATTCTTTTTTCTCTTTCTTCTCCCTGGGCGTTCGCCTGGCCAGCTACAAGCAAAAGGCAAAACACCAAGGCCATGTACTTTAAATGTCTATGTATTGTCGTTTTCATGATTCGTTCTCTTAAATAGAAACTGTTTCCTCCTGCTGCTTTTTCTTTTGAATTCGCTGCAGAAGACTGATTTGTTGATTAAGAATTTCTACACGCAATTGGAGATTGCGAATGACTGCATCCATCAGTTTCTCATTATATTGAAAGCTTTCTAGCTCTGTTTTTAAATCCACATACATGGAGTCAAGTTTGTTTACATCCTGTAAAAACTCTTCTTCCAGATCGCTATTTTCCAGACGGAAGGTTTCAATCTCTTGCTTTTTCTGACTGATCAGTGAGGTGTAAAACTGGTCGGCCTCAATAAAGTCTGTGTACTCCTGGCTAACTGCCACCTCAGCTTCATCACCACTTGATTGCATGATTTTTTCTACAGCCAACCAGGAGCTGGTAAGGAAAAAAAACACAGCTGCTACCCGCCAGGTCCAGTTCCAGATAGGTACAGGTTCTTTCTTATCCTCATCAAGCGCTTTGCCAATATTTTCCCACACCTGCTCTGAAGCTTCTTTGTCGTCAAACTCCTCCTTATGGTTACGTATAAATTCTTCTAAACGCTTACTCATTGTTCACCTCCGACTTCAATATTTCTCTCAACCTACTTTTAGCTCTATTAAACTGCGACTTCGATGTCGACTCCGTTATTTCCAGTATATCTGCAATTTCCCGGTGGTCGTATCCCTCCAACAAGTAGAGCGAAAGCACTGCCCTGAAACCATCAGGTAGCTTAGGAATCGCTCTTTTGATCCTTTCTACACTCAGAAGCACCTCAGGGTCATTGTCCATCGACGCATCATCCGCCACAACGTCAACCTGGCCAAGCTCCTGATCGCTCATTTCTAGCTTTCGCTTCCGGATGTGGTTGATGGCCTTGTTCACCACGATCCTTTTGAGCCAGGCCCCAAAGGTGGCGTCACCTTTGTACGACTGGATGTTGCGAAAGGCACTAAGGAAAGACTCCTGCAGGATATCTTCGGCATCAGACTGATTGTTCACAATGCGCCATGCAACGTTAAGCATCGCCTTCGAATACAGCTTGTAAAGTTGGTATTGCGCCTGTCGGCTGCCCTGTCGGCATTCGTCGATCAGGGACTGATGGATATTGACAACAGCACTTTTACCTTCTTCTGTCACTGTATTTGCTTGTGAATCCTCCAATCTGTATGCAATTGCTCTCTCCAAAACTTTCGAAATTCTATAGCAAAGACCTTAAGAGAAAAGCAGGGTTGCATGGAAAGGGGAAATGTGGAAATTAATTTACTGTTTTCGTTGAATACCGTCATAGAGATCGTCAGAAAGACCGTCATTGTCCCAGTCGAGCTTCGATACAAACCGTGCTTGCCGGTCGTCAAGCATTTCGAACAGGTAGCTGTTGCTACCTTCTTCGGATACAAGGTGAAGGCTATCGCCAATAAAATGCCAGTTTCCCTCTGCCTCAAATATCAAAGAATCGCTGAGGTTATAGTACCGCGACACGTAGGTTCCATTGCTTATAAATGTGGTGCGTATGGGCTTCATCTGTAGGATACTATCCCATTCTCCGTTTTTGATGATCAAAGTTGAATCAACGGAACCATTGGCCATAGAGTGCTGTATGAGTTGCAGCGACACATTTCGCCATTCGCCCTCTAGTAATTCATAATTATCGGGTTGAGTTGAGCAGGAGCTCATAAGGACAACCAAACATAGGACAAGATAGGTGAGCTTCATGGGGCAATAGTTGTATATAAAAATAGTACTTTCTTCCAATCAAATCATGTGTACCAGAGATAGCCTAGAAAAAATCTATAAGTTCAACACCCTCAATAAGACAAACCCATTAACTTAAGGTTTCTTTCGAGGCGACATTTTCAAAAAATTCTGCGCCAGCTAGACGAACGCTAAATTGCATATTTACTCAAATTCTCTTACTAATCCCATGCAAGCATGTATAAATCATTATTACTTTTTGCCATTCTACTAATTGGCTCCGGCTGTTCGAAAAGCATTGAGGCTGATTTGATCGTTAGCGCAGAAACCATTTGGACTGGAGATCAAAATCACCCCTTCGCTGAGGCCATGGCCATTAAAGCTGATACGATACTGGCAATAGGGAGCAGGAAGGATGTGATGGGGTACAAAGGCAAAAACACAGTAATTAAAAACTACGGCAGTGGCATGGTCGTTCCTGGCTTCATTGACACCCATACCCACTTTATGGACGGTGGTTACAATCTCCTATCAGTACAACTTCGCGATGCCAGCACTCCTGCAGAATTTATCCACCGAATCAAAGAATATGCGAGAGGCATAGACGAAGGAGAATGGATTTTGGGAGGAGACTGGGACCATGAGAACTGGGGAGGAGAGTTGCCTGATAAAAGCTGGATCGACAGTGTAACCGCAAAGAACCCACTTTTCATCAACAGACTCGACGGACATATGGCCCTGGCAAATAGCATTGCCCTGGAATTAGCAGGATTAAACGAAAGTACGGCAGAGGTGCCCGGAGGAACCATTGTAAGGGATGGAAAGGGAAAGATGACCGGCATTTTCAAAGACAATGCTATGAACCCATTTTATGAAGTATTGCCTGATCCATCATTAAGTCAAAAGCTAAAAGCAGCCCATGCAGCCATGGATTATGTGGCTTCTCATGGTGTTACCTCGGTGCATACCCTTAACGATATGAATGAGGCTTACAAACAACTTCATGAGCAACGAGAATTAATCACAAGGCTTTATGTGACAGGTTCTTTGCCCGCCTGGCGCAAGGCCCTGAATGAAGCAGACTTTTATAAGGGAGGTGATAAGTGGATGAAATTTGGTGGTGTAAAAGGCTTTGTAGACGGGTCTTTAGGTTCACATACTGCGGCTTTCTTTGAGCCATTCACTGATACGCCCAGCGACACTGGCTTTTTTGTGAACGCCCCAACTGATCTTCACAAATGGATCAAAAGCGCCGATTCGGCCGGTCTGCAAGTAATGGTACACGCCATCGGAGACAAAGCAATTCATACCTTGCTCAATATATACGAAGGTGTCGAAAAAGAAAATGGCACAAAAGACCGCCGTTTCCGTATTGAGCACGCCCAGCATCTTTTAGCATCGGATATTCCCCGGTTTGCGGCCCTAGGGGTGATTCCCGCCATGCAGCCTTACCATGCCATTGACGACGGACGATGGGCAGAAAGGGTGATTGGCCCAGACCGAATCAAGACAACTTATGCCTTCAAATCGCTACTTGATGCCAAAGCGAAACTAGTCTTCGGCAGCGATTGGTTTGTCGCTCCTCCGATTCCATTGGACGGAATTTATGCAGCGGTGACCCGGCAAACCCTTGACGGGGCCAACCCTGATGGATGGGTGCCCGAGCAAAAGATAAGTGTTGAGCAAGCCTTAAACGCCTACACCATTAACGCAGCCTATTCTTCCTTTGAGGAAGACATAAAAGGTAGCCTTGAGCCCGGTAAGCTGGCTGATTTTGTTGTGCTTGAAAATAACCTCTTTTCTATCCCAGTAGAAAAAATCAGAGAAACCAAGGTCTTGGCCACTTTTGTGGGAGGCAAGGAAATTTTCAAGCATAAATAAGGAAACCGGGGTGATGCTTAAAAGCCCTCACCGCCCTCATAATCTCCGCCTCTTTCCCGACCTCCTCCTTTTTTCTTCTGGTTCAGTCTGTACACAAAACTGACCATGAATTGACGTGATCTCCACTGAAAACTACTTTCCTGATAAAATTCAGCCCCTTGGGTAATTCCTCTCCACTTTCGTGAGTTGAGTAAATCCTGTACACTTACATTGATGGTACCATTTCCATTCAGGATGTCGCGGTTAAGCCCCATATCAATGGCATAGTAAGCCAAACGCTGTCCTTGTGGGGTATTTTGGGGAGCGCGGTAAAAACCATTGACCTGGTAATTGATCTTTTTCCAGAGTGTTATCTTCGAATTGACCCGCCCACTCCATGTATACGTATCGGCATTGAGTGACTCGCCATTGTAGTCACCTTCAATGATATTTCTGAAAAAATTAAAATTTATACTTGAGGTCCACCAATCGAACCAATCTTTTGAAAGGTTGGCCTCTACTCCAAAGGCATTTTCAAATGCCAGATTCAACGGTTGAGAGAAAGTCACGCCTTCAGCATCGACATAATTGACCCGCTGCGTCACATCACTTGTTCTTCGGTTGTAGATTCCTCCATATACACTGGAATTTTTTGCATTGATCAGGTAACCAACCTCGTAACTGTCAGTAAATTCAGGATTTAGGTTGGGATTTCCGGTCCGAATATTTCTGGCGTCGCTGAAGGATGAAAAAGGGTTCAACTCCCTGAAACGAGGCCTGCTGATACGGCGGCTGTAGCTCAGCTGCCATGAGTGGGTTTCATTTAGGTAATAATTCGCATGGATACTAGGGAACAAATTGATGTATAATCGGTCGTTTGCTTCATTGGTTTGCTCTAGCAAAGTTTGAATATCCGAAAGTTCAGCTCTCAACCCTGCCTGGTAGGATATCTTGCCATGTTTGTTGGCCAATAGACCATAAACAGCATGCACATTTTCAGTGTAACTGAAGTCGTTGGTAAAATTCTCCAAATTTTGCCATTCGCCATTGGGATCCAGCTCTTCTACAAGGTAGTTAGTAGCTATTCTTCTTAGCGTGCTCATATACCCCGCTTCGAACTTGCCTTCTTTTGAAAATGGATGAACATAGTCTGACTGGATAAGAATATTTCGTTCGCTTTCATCATTGTACGACCTTTGAGTGAGCATAACATCGAGTGGGTCTTCTCCATCCAATAGCCTTTGGTCTATGTCGCTGTCTTCGATTTCGTTATTGTCTCTATATTGTACATTTGTCGTCCATTTTTGCCCATCCCTAGCAAAAGTGCGCTCATAATTCACAGACAATTCCGTATTCAACTCTGTTTCTTTTTCTGTATTAATTCTCCTCGTTCTTGACTGGAGTACATCCTCACTATTGTAGTCTTCATAAGTAAGGTTATTGATATTTTTTCCGTCTTGATATCTTACTACCCCTGAGGCCGTAATCACACTTTTTGGACTTAGAAAAAAGTCGGCACCGGCCCGAAGGTTGTGTGACCAGCCGCCTCTGGTTCTATCGTCGTTTCTTCTGGTGATAAACGTGGTATCAGGTAGCGTGTATCTCTGAAATGAATTCCCTCCGCCTGGAGCATTTCTGTAATTAGCACCGTAATTAACAAAGTAGTTGATTTTCTCTCTTCGAAAATTGACGTTGGTACTAGCGCCGTAGTTGGCAGGCATTCCGGAATTTACCTCGAATGAACCATTTACCCCTTTACGGACGTCTTTCTTCAGTACAATATTGATAATACCGGCAGAACCTTCGGCCTGGTAACGCACAGAGGGGTTGGTCACCACTTCTATGCTCTCGATCAAACTTCCCTGCAACGACTGCAAACCGCCGGATCCGTTGATGCCAACAAGCCCTGAAGGTTTTCCATCGATGAGAATTTTTACGTTACCACTTCCTCTCAAACTCACATTGCCCTCAGTGTCAACAGTGACCGACGGAACATTGTCCAGTAGTTGAGTAGCAGTTCTTCCAACATTACTTGGGTCGTTGCTCACGTTAAATATGCGCTTATCGAAGCTCATTTCCATTTGACCTCTTTCAGCCTCCACCACTACTTCTGCCAGTGTTTCGCTGGCGGGGTTCACGGCAATGGCGCCCAGGCTAAATTTTTTCATGTCAGCAGAAATGTCAACTCCCGAAAAATACTTGTTTTCGTAGGAGACAAACTGGATGAGACTATAATATGATCCGGGCTGCAATTTGATCTTAAACTGACCCTGCAGGTCGGTTATCACACCATCTACAAGTGTGGAGTCAATGGTATAAAAAGAAACTGTAGCAAACTCGAGCACCGACCCCGTTTCAGCATCGACAATATTCCCAGAAACCTCTATCCCTGGGGAGGCTTTTTGAGAAAAAGCATTTGAAGGTGTAATGAGATGAGCAGCGGTAATGAAAAATAATACAACTCGAAGTAATTTCATGATATCTTTGGTCAATAGAATATGTCAATGAATTGACATTAGGTTAGCGGAAAATATGTTCCATTTATGGTTCGTTAGTTGGTTAATACTTTGTTGAACCATTTTTGTTTAACTATTTATGTAATTGGTTAAACAAAATCATCAATGGGGATAGTTTTATATAAAAAAGTCATTGGTCTTTATGCAGTTAGTTGATTTACCTGGCAATACAGAACACGCAAGATATTTTGCCACTTTGCCTGACGGTGGACCGATTTACCATGAATTTCATCCTGATTGGTTGATTGTAGAGCCTTGGAATGCTCTCTCTTCCCTACTGATATTGCTTCCTGCGGTTTACTGGGCTTTTAAGCTCAACAAGGAACTTAAACAGTATCTTTTTCTGGCTTATTGTATGCCTCTTTTGTTTTTCGGAGGGCTTGGAAGTACACTTTTCCATGCTTTTCGCAACAGCGAGTTCTTTCTCTGGCTCGATGTATTTCCAACGGCCATCCTCACAATCTCCCTTAGCATCTACTTTTGGGTAAAAGTCCTCTCTAAGTGGTGGCAGATTTTTTACATCATCGTGCCGGCTGCTGCCATTAGATTTGGCATGTATTATATCGTATCTCCCCACACAGCACAAAATATCGCCTATGCCATCACTGGCACACTGCTGTTTCTTCCTATTCTGCTACTGTTGAACAAGATCCAGTACCGTTATACGGCAATCATCATTACATCTATTGTCTTTTTTGTGCTGGCACTCGTGTTTCGGGAGTTAGATGCGTGGAAAGAGAACGTGCTGCCCATGGGCACCCATTTTCTTTGGCATATCTTCACTGGCGTTGGCGGATTTTACCTTGCAGAATTCCTATACAGGTTCCGAAGATTCGAAAAACTAAAGGGTGAGGTGTCGTTCAACTAAAAAACGAGCGACTTATTACTTTGTCATCAAACCTTGCACGTTGTTTAGCGCTATTTCGAAGTCAGGTGAAACCTCCAATGCTTTGTTAAACATGGCTTTCGCCGTTTCCGTATCACCCTGAGCCTTTGCGGCAAGTCCCTTGAGGTTGTATAAGGCAGCGTGCATGCTTACCTCCTGCGTAGTCTCGTCTGATTTAGGAAAAACGATCTTGGTCTCCTTCAATTCAGGCTTTGCCAACAAAATATCAGCCGATGCAAATACCTCTACATAGTGCTTTACCTGCATTTGAAGAAAAGCCATTTTATATAATGTCAACGGATTGCTGTCCTTCATATAAAGGCTTTCGTACTGAGCCAAGGCTCTGTCGGGCAAGCCAAGGCTTTCGTAGCAAATGGCGGAAAGCTCAAGCATCAAAGGATTATCTGGCACAAGCCGCAAGGCCGCCTGTGATACGATGGCAGCTGAGGCAAAGTTTTGGAACTCGTAGTATAAAAGAGCCAGGGAATCCAGCAATGCCGGGTTTCCGTTGTCAATCGCTATCATGTTGTAAAGGGCGGCTCTGGCCACAGCCGGATCGTTGAAGGCAGATGCCATTTCAAACACCTGTTTATTTCGCTTAAACTCAGGTGTTGCCTGAGGCGAATTCTGGGCTGTTACTATTAGTGCACCAAAAAGCATCAACATCATCGTACCAACTACTCTTTTCATCTGTTTCTAGTTTAATATTCCCGTTACATCGACCCAACTTAGAGGGTAATTGCTATTTAAAGCGCTTTGAGTTACAATGTTTTTGTCAAAGTTCTTAAAAATCCATCCCGAAATTAACTCCCTTCATCGAATCAGGAAATTTTTAGGGCACGTTTCTTAGTTTTTCAATTCTTTTACCGGCTTCAACCCCATTTTAATACCCGCCTTAATCATCAATTCGTAAGCGGGCTCAAATTCATTGCGGATTTCACCTTCCATGATGGCTTCCTTAATGACTTCCTTTATTTCACCAATTGGCTTCGACGGTGAAATCCCGAAGGCTTCCATGATCATTTCACCTGAAACCGGTGGCTGAAAGTTACGCACATGGTCTTTACCTTCCACCTCCGACATTTTCTGCTCCACAAGCTCGAAATTGCTCAGGTAGCGCTTCACCCTGTTGTGGTCTTTGCTGGTTATATCGGCTTTGCAAAGCTTCATTAGGTCCTCTACATCATCGCCGGCTTCAAAAAGCAAGCGTCGGATAGCAGAGTCAGTGACTTCTCTTTTCACAAGGGCGATTGGCCTCAAGTGAAGACGAACCAGCTTTTGAACATATTTCATTTTCACATCCATGGGAAGTCGCATCCTGCGAAAAATCTTTGGCACCATGCGGGCGCCTCTATCTTCGTGGCCGTGAAAGGTCCATCCCACCTTGTCGTTGAAACGTTTGGTAGCCGGCTTTGCGATATCGTGCATGATGGCCGCCCATCGCAGCCAAAGGTCATCGGTTACCTGACTCACGTTGTCCAGCACCTTCAGCGTGTGAAAGAAATTATCTTTATGGGCTTTTCCATTAATTACTTCTACTCCATATAAATCAACCATTTCGGGAAATACATACTTCAAGACCCCGGAATGAAACATGAGTTGGAAGCCGTAGGACGGAGGGTTAGACAGAATGACTTTGTTGAGTTCATCTGTAATTCGTTCCATCGACACAATTTCCAATCGGTGGGCATTTCGTGTGATTCCTTCCATCGTGTCGGGATCGATATCGAAACCAAGCTGTGAAGCAAACCTGATTCCGCGCATGATTCGAAGTGGGTCATCAGAAAAGGTAATATCGGGCCCAAGTGGGGTTCGAACCACTTTTCTTTTGAGGTCTTTGATTCCTCCAAAAGGATCTACGAGCTCGCCAAACCGATCATGGTTGAGACAAACAGCCATCGCATTGATGGTAAAATCTCTTCGGTTTTGGTCGTCTTGCAGTGTGCCATCTTCTACAATCGGCTTACGGCTATCGGTCCGGTAGCTTTCCTTTCTTGCTCCTACAAATTCAAGTTCATAGTCGCCCCATTTCACCTGAGCAGTACCAAAACTCTTAAAGATGGTCAGATGCGCTTTGCCGCTGAGGCTGCTAGCCACCTGCTCGGCAAGCGTAATACCACTTCCTATACAGACAAAATCAAAATCTTTCGAGGGTCGACCTAAAAAAATATCCCTTACCACGCCTCCTACTACGTAAGCTTCGAGTCCAAGTTCGTCGGCGGCCTTTCCTACCACAAAAAAAGCAGGCTCCTTATCCAGAAAGCTTAGTATTTTACTCCGATGCTCATCCATGATGCAAAGTTATGCCATTATCTAGAAAGATCAGCAAAAGTCAAAACACTGCATCAGGCTTTTTTCAAATCAAAAAAGAAGGAAGTTCCCTCACCTGGAGTTGATTCGACGTGTAGCTTACTACCCATATTAGCGACAAACTCATGGCAAAGTAGCAACCCAAGGCCAGTTCCTTTTTCATTGTTTGTCCCAAGCTCAGAATAATGGGAACCCTCACTAAAAATCAGGGACATCTTGTCGGCAGGAATGCCAACACCGTTGTCGGAGACGCAAATCCGGACGGTTTCATTGGCATGTTCGATTGCTTTTACAGCAACGGCTCCTTCGGGTTTAGTGAACTTGACTGCATTGCCCACAAGGTTTCGCAAAACGACTGTTAGCTGCGGAGCATCGCCTAAGACCTTGAGCGAAGCCGGTGAATCGAATGAGAGAGAGATATTCTTCCGCTCCACCGTCACACAAAAGTGTGCGTTGACTTCCTGAAAGACGTGAGAAAGTGCGACAGCTTCCAGCGAAGTGCGAATTCCGTCCATTTGAGAAAGACCCCAATGGAGTAAATTATCGAGTACATCAAAAGAGGTATCGACGCTTTGTTTGGCTTCAGGCGCCACTTCTTTCAGCTCTTTCATGGTAATTTTCTTATTGTTGAGTAGATCGAGCAACTGTTTGAGATCGGACACAGAGCTACGAAGATCATGGCCGATAATAGAAAAGATCTTCGACTTGGTAGCATTCATTTCTCCAAGCTTTTTCGCCTGCTGCTCGATTTCCAGGTTCTTCAATTTCAGGTCTTCGTTGAACTTATTTTGGGTCTTGGAAGCCTTCGAAAGCGCTACAATCAAAGCGATGAGCAGACCGATGACGACAATAGAAAGTAGGATATAGTAGTTTTTCGCTTTCGACTCCTGGTCATTCAAAGCCTTTTCAGTTTCAAGCAGTTCAATCTCCTGCTGCTTACTTTCTAAATCATACACAGCCTCCATAGATGCAATGATGCTCTCTTTATCGGCACTGTATGTGCTGTCGCTTATCTCAATATATGACTTATAGTTATCCAGTGCTTTTTGGTAGAGTCCTTTGCCTTCGTATCCTTTTGAAAGTACAAGATAGGCCCGCATAGCGATGAGAGAAGATCCAAGCTCTTTGCCCATTTCTAGGGTTTCATCAGCTTTCCGAATGGCCTCGTCATATTCCGCTTTTTGTAAGTCGATATTTGCCAAACGTTCAAATCCAAGGGCAACAATACGTCTGTTGCCATTGAGCCTTCCTTCCAGGATGGCGCGCCAATTATAATCTACCGACTCCTCCACATCATTTCGATTGAAATACACCAGCGCCATGTGGCTATAAAAAGTTGGGATGGACTCACGACGACCAGATTGGTTGGCAAGAGCAAGTCCTCTCCGACAATAGTCGAGCGCCTTGTCATAATCGCCGTCATAGATGGAGATACCTGCTAAATCACGGTAGACCTCAATTAAAGCAGAGTTAAGTCCTACCTGCTGAGCAATTTTTTCCGACCGTTCGTAATAGTTGAGCGCCATGGTGTAGCTGCGCTGTTCAAAGAGGTTTCGTCCAGCAGAAAGAAGTGCATTGACGAGTCCTTCGGATGGTTCGAACTGCTCAAATATCCGTATCGCGTCGAGCGAGTATTTGAGTCCATCAGCATAGTTGCCCTGCACCCAATAGGTCCAACCTAGCTTTTCGTAACCCCTGGCCCGGGCATAATCAAACTCTTTTTCGTCACCATAGGCCAATATCTTCCTTGCATAAAAAAAGCCTGAATCAACATCATTCAGCATCGTTAGATCAGCTTTGGCCGACAAGTCATCAACAAAAAGTGTGTCAGATTTAGAAAGAGGTTGAGCAACAGAATAGACAGCTGTAAATGCTGTCAGGCATAGGATGCTGAAAACGTACTTACATAGAAAGACGAACTGCTGGTTAGTTTCTCTCTTTAATAACATGCAATAGTGGTTGATAGCTTCGAGATATGATGAGCATAAAAATGGCAGAAACTTACTTTCTTCATCTTGATAATATCATATTCCCTATTGGTAAAGATATAGTTTAAGCAACTTGAATAAAAAATTACCAGCTTATTCTTTATCAGGACCACGCATTTCGCAAGAAACGCAACCAATTCCCTGACATGACGCCTTCAATGTCCGATGTTGAATAGCCTCGATCGGCCAGTATCCCCTCAACTTTTTGAAGATCGGCGATGGTTTCCAAATCGTAAGGGCATTGTTCTTTGCCAAAGGCACCATCCAGGTCGGAACCAATACCGATATGCTTTGCATTTCCCGCCATCTGACAGATATGGTCCAGGTGGTCGACCATTTTTTCCAGGTTACATCCCATGCCCTTTGGCGTGGACTTGCCCCTTACCCACCCTGGCACTATCATCCACGCATCCAGCGCACCGCCTATCACGGCCCCTCGGTCAATGAGTTCTTTGATCTGTTCGTCGCTGAACTGCCTGTTGTGATCCACCAGTGCCCGACAGTTGTTGTGGCTGGCCCAAACAGGCCCATGGAAGTGATTGAGCGCCTCCCAGAAACTGTCGTCGCAAAGATGAGTGGCATCCAGGATAATATTCAATCGCTCCATTTCCTTTAGTAGTTCCTTTCCTTTCGGCCCAAGCCCACCCGTTGCATCGGTTCCCTGGGCATATCTTCCAGGCCCGTAATGAGCTGGCCCGAGCGCTCTAAGCCCATAGGCATAAGCTCTTTCCAGATGGCCAATTGTCACTATTGAGTCAGCTCCTTCCAGGCTCAGGATGTAGCCAATCGGTTTGCTGTCATTTGCATCGCCATTCATCCACAATGCCTGGTGACGATTAAGTGACATGAGGTCTGTAATCTGCGTCATTTCTCCGGCCTCTTCCATGATATTGTACCATGCTAGCTGCCCTTGGGTTTGTGCCCAGGCCTGCTCAGGTGAGTGCCAGCCGGGTAAATGGTTGTCGGGCGCCACATAGCGGGCGATTTGGGTGGCGACCACCAAACCGATATTGCCCTTGCGCAGTTCGGGTAAGGTCACCACCGCTTTGCCCCGATCTGGCTTGTCGGAAAGGCCAGCTTCTCTTTGGTTGATAGCTGCTACAGGTAGTCTTATATCCCGGTTCCACTCCATGGCATTCATGGAAAGGTCCAGGTGGGCATCAATGGTGAACATAGAAGATTTGCAATTTTGGATTTCAAATTAGGCATTCGCAGTGTTTCAAAAAAGTGATATTGTTTAACTACCATTTACCATCCTTATCTGCAGTGTTTCTTTCCATTTTGACGTTCCCACAAAAAATTTTATTTGCCTATATTGGCTGATGCTAACCCCCAACTTATGCGACAATCGTTCTTATTTTTTGCTTTTGGTTTTTTACTGATTGCTTGTGAGTCTCAGCCCGAAAATCCGAAAAAGCCTAATATCATTTATATTCTTGCGGATGACCTTGGTTATGGAGACCTGGGCGCCTATGGCCAAAAGTTGATCCAAACTCCGAACATTGATGCGTTGGCAAAATCTGGGATGATGTTTACGAGGCACTATTCTGGAGCACCTGTATGCGCACCTTCCAGGTATGCACTCCTGACTGGGTTACATATGGGGCATTCGTTCATTCGCGGTAACGATGAGTGGCGGGAGCGCGGCGCTGTATGGGATTTTGCGGCGATGCTGGCCGACTCGACACTCGAAGGGCAACGGCCTATACCGGACAGCACCATCACCATGGGCGAAGTGCTTCAAAAGGCTGGCTACAAAACTGCGCTCATTGGCAAGTGGGGACTTGGCGCACCAGCTTCTGAAAGCACACCCAATACCCAGGGATTCGATTACTTCTGCGGTTACAATTGCCAACGACAAGCACATAATTTGTACCCAACACATGTATGGGAAAACGAAAACAGGGTCTACCTTAACAATGCGTTTATGGCGCCAGGTGAGAAGCTTGAAGTTGGCGCCGACACATTGGCTGAGTCGAGTTTTGATAAATTCTATCAAGCAGACTACGGTCCAGCCATTATGCATGAAAAGGCCCTCAACTTTGTAAGATCCAACAAAGACAACCCATTTTTTCTTTACTATGCGTCGCCACTGCCCCACCTACCGTTGCAGGTACCAAAGAAATACGTGGAAAAATACCATGCGATTTTCGGCGAAGAGCAGCCCTACCTGGGTGATCGCGGCTATTTTCCGCACAGGTACCCAAGAGCTGCCTATGCCGGCATGATCAGCTACCTCGACGACCAGGTAGGAGAGCTGGTAGCTGCCCTTAAAGAATTGGGACTATATGAAAACACCCTCATCATTTTCACCAGCGACAATGGCCCCACCTACACAGCAGGCGTTGACTTCGAGTATTTCAACAGCACCGGGCCTTTTACCAATGGGTATGGAAGAAACAAAGGTTTCGTGTACGAAGGCGGCATTCGGGTGCCTATGATTGCCAGCTGGGAAGGGAAGATAAAGCCAGGCAGTACAACGGACCTTGCTTCTGCCTTTTATGATGTGATGCCTACTTTTTGCGAAATTATAGGGATAGAGGCACCCGCCAACACCGACGGCATCAGCTTTTTACCAACGCTACTTGGCAAGGAAAAGCAAAAAAAACATGAGTTTCTCTACTGGGAGCTTCTGGAGTACACCGGGCAGCAGGCGGTGCAAATGGGCGACTGGAAAGGTATCAGAAAAGGGATGTTTGATGGCAACCTGGACATAGAACTATACAATCTAAATAGCGACCCACAGGAGCAAAATAACGTAGCAAGTGAAAACCCCAGCGTGGTGGCTCAAATTGAGTCCATCATGAAAAGGGAACATGAGCCAGCCGTTACTGAGAAGTTTAAGTTTGAGGCTCTGGGGGAGAAGTAAAAGTTAAAGCGTCGGCATGTTGCGAGGAAAGTGGGCGGGAACGTATGGCGCTGGGGAATTAGAAAGGCGTTGGCACGTTGAGAAGGCAAGAGCGCCGGCACGTCAGACGCCTGTAGGTGGATATGTTTGTGTGATCGACTGAGCGGACGCTAATGAAAAACAATCACAAGGGGACCCTTGCGATATTCTAAAAATGTAAAAAAACGATGAATCAACCACCCATCTACCTCTTCGCTACCTGGAAAGTAAAACCGGGCAAAGTCGATACCGTTATTCAACTATTACATGAAATGGTGCCCAAAACCAGAGCTGAAGCTGGCAACCTGTTTTACACCCTGCACCAAGGCAAAGATGACGATCACAGGATTGTGCTGTATGAAGGGTACAAAGACGAGGCGGCGCTACAAGCGCATCGTGATGCCGACTATTTTAAAGAAATTGTGCTGGGCAAAATTGTGCCGCTACTGGAAACCAGAGAGGTGGTGCTTGCGCATCCGTTGTGATGTGTTGGAAAAACAATTTGCCATGCACCAATTGTTACCCAAACAAATCTGAGCTCAGGTAACGGTCGCCACGGTCGCAGGTAATGCACACAATGACTCCTGATTCTATTTCGGAAGCTATTTGAAGGGCGGCATAAAGGGCACCTCCACTGCTCATCCCTGCCATAATACCTTCTTCTCTGGCCATGCGGCGAGTCATTTGGGTGGCCTGTTCCTGGCTCACGTCTACCACGCGATCTACTCTTTCGGCCTCAAAAATCTTAGGCAAAAACTCAGGTGACCAGCGCCTGATACCAGGTATGCTCGAACCATCGGTAGGTTGAGTGCCAACGATCTGAATATCGGGATTTTTTTCTTTCAGGTACCTGCTCACACCCATGATCGTACCTGTGGTGCCCATGGCTGACACAAAGTGAGTAACCTTTCCCTCTGTGTCCTTCCATATTTCTGGTCCGGTCGTTTTGTAATGTCCTTTCCAATTATCGGCGTTGGCGAACTGGTTGAGGATATGATACCCCTCTTCGGCGGCCATTTTATCGGCGAGCTCTCTTGAATACTCGATGGTTTTAGCGGCGGGCGTGAGAATCACTTTAGCACCGTAGGCTTCCATAGAAAGTACACGCTCTTTCGTAGAATTGTCAGGCATGATCAGGGTCATGTCTACACCCATTACTTTCGCAATCATCGCCAGCGCAATACCGGTATTGCCGCTGGTTGCCTCCACTAATTTGTCTCCCGGCTTTATATCGCCCTGATCCAGTGCACTTTTGATCATGTTGTAGGCGGCACGATCCTTTACACTTCCACCAGGGTTTTGGCCCTCAAGTTTGGCATAAATAGTTACCTTCTTATTAGTAGGAATCTTTTCCAATTCCACTAGTGGCGTATTGCCAATCAGGTCAAAAAGCTTCATTGAGCAGTTTCTTTGTAAATGAGTAGATCAGTTTGTTCGGTATCGCTATTGTACATGCGAGCCTGATAGTAAATCTTAGAATGAGGTGCTACGCTTCTTGTCAGCCACACATTGCCTCCAATCACACTATCGTGACCGATCACTGTTTCGCCTCCAAGGATCGTTGCTCCTGCGTAAATCACCACATTGTCTTCAATGGTAGGGTGGCGCTTCTTCTCAGCATCTTTTTTATCCACGCTTAGGGCCCCAAGCGTGACACCCTGATAAACTTTAACACGATTACCAATAACGGTCGTTTCGCCAATCACCACGCCAGTACCGTGGTCGATACAGAAGTGTTCGCCAATGGTGGCCGCAGGGTGAATATCAATGCCTGTTTTACCATGGGCATGCTCTGTGATGATTCTGGGGATCACTTTTACGCCTAGTTTGTGCAGCTCATGGGCGATACGGTAAGAAGCAATGGCATAGAACCCCGGATAGGTTCGAATTACCTCGCTTTGGCTTTTGGCCGCTGGATCCCCTTCGTACAATGCCTTGATATCGTCGATAATTTTTGAATGAGCTTCCGGCAACCTATCAAAGAAAAGCTGCGCCACATCTTCCAGGTCCACTACTCCTTTCATCGGATTAATGGTGAGCATTTCGTCCAGCTCTATCTGAAGCTTTTTCAAATGAATCTCTAGCTCTCTTTGAGAGGAAAAAGCCCTCATGGAAAAGTCTGGGAAAAGCGTTTCAAGCAAGTCAACAAAAAACTGTGATACTCGTTTGGGGCTGGGGCACCTTGGGCATTCAAGGTGGTCCTTGTATAGTTTGTCTAGAAATTCCTTCTGCATGATGTAACAAACTGTTTTTTCAGAAAAGGGTTCCCGAGTATTCCATGAAAGGACAGGAATTATCAGAAAATGGCAATTGCAGGTGTTAAATTAAAATTAATTGTCGTCATTCCAACCACCTAAGTAGTCCAAAAAAGGCAATAATATTGAACATCATCTAGCGATCTATTCAAGAAACTCGTAAATTCGGTAAATTCTGATGCAGACGATTTCCACATATTTCCCATCCCGAAAAGGCCTCCTCGTTTGGTTGGTTGTACTGATTCTTGCTTCCCTGGGGACATTTAATGTATACAACGCCATTGTGGGCATGCAAACAAGTGCCATTGTGATCTCAGTGGCTGTCTGGTTGCCAATTCTAGCTTTCATCCTTACCATTTTTTTAGGCACTGGCTACACGATTAAAGACGATCAGCTTATTGTTAAGATAGGCCCCATTACTGCCGACACTGTTGACATTAAGGACATCTGGACCGCTCACCGCACTTACACGCTGCTGTCTGCCCCGGCCAATTCGATCAAAAGACTCCGAATCAAGTACAAAGGCGGAGAAGTAGTTATTTCTCCAGATAGAGAAAATGAATTCCTGGAGACCCTAAAAGAACTCAACCCTACCATAGAAGTGCTGGTTTGAAATAGCCCACACTGCTGAATACTCCTTCCCTACACCTGATTAATTTCATTGCGCATAAATCAAGCTTTGCTTACACTTAAATCACCTATCCATAAAACTGATCAGTCAGCGGACACCGGGCTTTTGCATTGCCGCAATTCCATCGGGAAAACGATAGTTTCACTAGAGATGCTGTCTACTACGAGTACCCGGGCGTTCATCTGGTACAGCGCCATTACGGCATAGTCACCAAAGACTTCAAGCTGACCGGGCTAAGAGTGAAGCATAAGGATTCGGAAGAGTTGGATCAGATGTATATCGAAAAGTACAAGGAGCTCAAGTAGACTCATCGGTTATAAATGGAACCGCAGCCCACTGGCAAAGGAGAACAGATTGGGAGCAATTTTGAGTGGTGCTGTAGTGTAGTTTACCGGCGCGCCTAAGCTAAGGCCCTCTACCGATGCCCTGGTATAAACGTCCTGCTCCAGCATTATCTCGATTGATAGGTTAGGGTTAATGAAGTAGGAGGCTTTCGCCATGGCGGCAAACCCGGGCACTACTGTAGTACGGCTCGCATTATCGGACACAAACACATCAGGAGAACCAGACGATCCATATATTTCCGTAGACAGATAAGTATTACCAACGATCAACCCTGCTCCTATTGATAGCTGAAATGGTGTGCCCACTGCCCTGTAGTAAGGCTTCAGGTGATACATGCCATATAATTGATGGCTGCTCTGGAACATATAAACGGATGTACTAATGTCATAACCGTTCCTGCTCCTGTACAAATTTACTACACCACCATACTCATTTTGAAAAGTATAGCCAACTTCGATTGTATCAGAAAGTGAGTACGAAAATCCAATTCTAAACACGCCATCATGGCCTCTTCTGCTATTGCCATACCTGTCGTCGAACTGCAAATCGCTGTAGTTTTTCTCTATTTTTCCGCCAGCTCGGGTCAAGCCGAGGCCATACGATAACCCGAGATGAAATTTCGGGCTATACTGAGGGTGACGTCTGGCTACAGGCCTATCCGTGAATTGGTATTTTTGAAGCCTTTTGTTCCCTTTATCCGATGGCCTGATCAAGCCGGCATCATGCTTGGCAAATCGTGAAAGTCGGTCCATGGGAAGTTGAAAAGCAGCCTCATCCCCATCTACTTCATAGTCAAGATGAACGCCTTTGGCTCCGTCGACGATACCAGCGACAATACCTATTGGCGTCACAAACAATATTGAACCAACCACCAGGTCAAAACCTCGCCCAAAGAACCCAGGTTCGTTGGAAAAAACGTAGGTCGCCCACAATGACTCCCCTACCAGCGCACCCCAGCCAAAGCCTCTCCAAAAGCTGCCCTTCTTGAAATAGGCAATTCTATCAATGTCTTCCCCTTTTAGCTCCTGCACCGACAGTTCCTCTTTGGATTGGAAATGAAGAAGTCCCTCTTCTTTATCAAAATCAAGTAAAAACCCAGCCACCTCAGTGCCATCGGTTTTGATTGCTTTCAACAGCACCACTTTCCGGTCGTCAACAGGCATAGCAGGCTGACCAACTACAGAACAGGCAAAGAAAAAACTGATGCAAAAAACCACATCATGAATAAACGATTGTCGATACATCTTCGAAACGAACTAATAAGAAATGAAGTGGAAATTAGTCATTAACGACCACTAAATACTGTTTGGGACAACAAATAAGGCAACAATATTCCCTTCAGTTCGGGTATTTTCATTTGTACCCCAACCATGCCAAATAGGATGGAACTAAAGCTTGGCTAGGCCGTTATGAGATCAATAGGATTGCCTGATAATATGGATGCTATGAACACTATTCAATTCTTCGGACTCAGAATAGACGAACCTATTGTGACGGCTACCGACTTGCTGGTGTCGGCCCTTTGTATTTTTTACTTTTTCAAGCTGAAAAAAGCGGGTCAAACAGAAAAGGTTTTCACCTGGTTCAAATACTACTTTCTTCTGATGGGTATTGCCACAGCCCTTGGCGGCCTGCTTGGCCATGCCTTTCTCTATGCCTTCTCGTTCGGATGGAAGCTTCCCGGCTGGATCATCAGTATGTTTTCCATCATGCTGATAGAGAGAGGCGCCATTGAGCATTCAGGCATGCTTTTTAAAGAGTCGGCGGTCAAGGTACTGAAGGTGATCAATATTGTTGAATTACTCACCTTTTTGTCTCTCACCATTTTTACCCTCAATTTCTTTTTTGTGGAATTCCACTCTGGCTATGGGTTAATGTTCGTGGTATCTTCATTTGAAGGCTACTTGTACATGAAAACAAGGAATCCGGCCAGCAAAAACATCCTCATCGGCATTGCCTTTGCGGCGGCAGCAGCATTGGTGTTTATGAACAAGTTGTCGCTGCACGCTTGGTTCAATCACCTGGCCCTAAGTCATGTACTGATGGCCGCTGCTACCTTTTTCATTTACAAGGGGGTGCAAAAAATTGAAGTAAAAAGCAGTAAAGTACTGGCATAATTTGGTGGTATTTTTCTGAATAGGTCATTTTTTAACTAGTTTGGTCTGATTATATGACTTTTTACATTTTCAGCCTATGAAGTTACTTCAACTATTACGCGGCATTTCCTTTCTGGTACTTTTGGTTTCTTTCGCATCGATAACGTACGCTCAGGAAGCGCCTGTTTTCCGTAAAAATGCTGTCATTGCGGAATTGGGTGGAACCGGGGTTTTCGGCTCGATCAGCTACGAAAGACGGATTACTTTGAAGAATAATGCCATATTTGCGCCTTCCATAGGCATAGCTCCCGCTTTTCCAGAACGCAGCCAAAATGTCGAATCAAAATTTTATATGATACCGCTTCAATTCAATTGGCTGTTGGGAAAGTCTACCAGCAAAGTAGAGTTAGGTTTTTCAATTAATCCGGCTTATACAACTGGCGTAAGTTTCGCGAACACGCCAGAAGAAAGGACAAGCAGGGAGTTTGGAGCACTTCCTAGTTTTAGAGTAGGTTACAGGTACATGGGCCGTAAGGGATTGGAGATTCGTGCAGGATACACGCCAATTATCTTCTTAAACCCATGGGCGGGTGTAAGTGTGGGTTATAGCTTTTGATTTCATTGCAGAATTCCCAATCTCGCCGCAGTCGGCTGAGTTCTTTTTTGTTTTTACAAGTCACCGATCTGGTTCAATCACCTGACCCTTAGTCATGTACTGATGGCCGCTGCTACCTTTTTCATTTATAAGGGGGTTCGAAAAATTGAAGTAAAAAGCAGCAAAGTACTGGCATAAGTTGGTGGAGTTTTTCTAAATAGGTCACTTTTTAACTATTTTAGTCAGATTCTATGACTTTTTACATTTTCAGCCTATGAAGTTACTTCAACTATTACGCGGCATTTCCTTTCTGACACTTTTGGTTTCTTTCGCATCGACATCGTACGCTCAGGAAGCACCAGCTTTCCGTAAAAATGCTGTATATGCGGAGATTGGCGGCACAGCTGTAAAGGCTTCTATCAGTTATGAAAGGCTAAAACCGTTAAAAAGCGGGAATACCCTGGCTATGTCTATAGGGCTTAGCGCTCCTGTGACTATTGAAGGAACAGAGGTGTATATGGTTCCGTTGCAGTTCAACTGGCTTCTAGGAAAGTCAGCGAGCAGAGCGGAATTGGGCTTTTCAATTAACCCGGCATACCATACCTACACAAGCTTCAAATCCACCCCAGAAGAACGGTCAGGTCAGTATTATACAGCGATGCCAAGCATTCGCATAGGTTACAGGTATATGGGGCCAAAGGGGCTGGTATTCAGAGCCGGGTATACGCCGATGCTGGTTTTGTTTCCCTGGGCGGGCATAAGCGTGGGTTATAGCTTTTGATTTCAGCGCTGGACTCCAAATCTTGCAGACGACCAGGCTGTTTTGTGCGATTTGCCCAGCCACCGGACCTATTTCAATCCTTTCTGTAAGCGAGTCATCGAAATAATTAGGCAGAAATCGCCTTTCAAGCATAAAACCTGTAGCCGTTTCCCTTGCTATACCTTATATTGTAAGTCTACTTAAACTTTTGACCAGATGACTTTGAATAGAAAAGACTTCCTGCGTGCTGCAGGTCTCGCCGGTGCAGGCATGGTTTTAGCCCCCGCTATCGGCACAGCAAAAACTAAAAGGGCCAGCTCCTACTCCTTTCAGCTGGGCCTGGCGAGCTACACTTTCCGTTCGTTCTCGCTTGATCAAACCATTGAATACACCAAACGACTCGGTCTGAGCAAAATTGCACTTAAGAGCATGCACCTTCCGCTCGATTCTTCAGAAGCCGACATCAAAGCTGCAGCAAAAAAAATAGCTGATGCAGGGCTTGAGCTATATGGTGCCGGAGTGATTTACATGAAAACTGAAGATGAAGTAAAACAAGCATTTGCTTATGCCAAGGCAGCCGGCATGAAAATGATCATTGGTGTGCCAAATTATGACCTTTTGCCTCTGGCTGAGAAAATGGTAAAAGAACACGATATTAAGTTGGCAATCCACAATCATGGCCCGGGCGATGACCTGTACCGCAGCCCGAAAGACGTGTACGAAAAAGTAAAGGGCCTCGATAAGCGGATCGGGCTTTGTATGGACATAGGCCATGTAGTGCGCATTGGAGAAGATCCTTCTGAGTGGGCTGTGAAATTCAAAGACCGCATTTACGACATCCACCTCAAAGACGAAGACAAAGCACAGGAAGATGGCAAACCACTTGAGATAGGCCGTGGAGTAACTGACATTCCAGCATTTCTTAAAACCATGATCAAAGTTGGCTATAGCGGCTATATGTCGTTGGAATACGAGAAAGATGGAAAAGATCCTTTGGCCGGCGCAGCCGAATCGATTGGCTACGTGAGAGGCGTACTAAAAGTCATTTGATCCCTTTCAACAGAAACAAGAAAAATCCCGGTCAAAAGCCGGGATTTTTACTTCCTTCTTAGTTTGAGTTATTGAGGTTAGAACTGTATCCGGTACATCACATCGGGGAAAAAACCAATCTGACTCACGCTGTTCACTTCGTCGGTTACTTCATTGTAGCGTCTGGTAAATTCGTTCTCCCGGTTGGTCACATTTTGCAGGTCTACGAAAAACTGGTGCGAAACATTTCTTTTAGCGCTATTGATCCTCACGCCAAATTTCACGTCCCAACGCAGATAGTCATTGTAGTTCAGATCAAAAGCCCGGTCGTTTTGGCGAATTTCACGGCCAGCATTGGCCCTTGTAGCTTCGAGGTCGACGGGGGTAAAGGGCTTACCTCCGGCGGTGGTAAATTTAGTATCGAAAGTGAGTGCGTTTCTTCCATCGCTACCGAAAGGAAACTCTTTTCCAAAAAGCATATTAAACACATACCTGTTGTTAAACGCCGTATTGCGTTCAACCCCATCGCTTCCTTTGTACAGGGAATTGTAGAGCGAGGTGGTGCTCATCAAATAGTAATTATTGCTAAAGAATTTCTCCACCGTCAATTCAATGCCATAGTTGCGACCAGTGCCCTCGTTGACCAAATTACCTTTTTCCTCAAACACAAAACCCGCTCCTTCATTTAAGATAGAGTAACTACTTGATATTGACTCGACGGGTATATTGAACAGGTGCTGATAGTAGGTCTCCGCTTTCAACCTCCAGCTATTGCCCAAGCTTCTGTCGTAGGCAAACACAAAATGATGGCTTTTCATAAAGCCGAGGTCATCATTGGTGCGATCATAAACGCCTGGGCTCACTTGCGACTCAATAAACAGGATCGGAGCAGGAACAGCCTGGGCATGTAAACCATAAGCAAGGCTTACCCTCTGATTGGATGGCAATTGATAGCTGAGGGCCCCTCTCGGTTCTAAGGTGACATCGCCAGTAAGGCTGAGGTGCTGGCTATGCAAACCAAATGTAGTACTTAGCTTATCCGTTAACTTGTATTCAGCCTGCGCATAGGTTTGGGACAGGAGGTAGTATTCGTCTACGTCTCTCAGCGTGACTAAGAAGTCAGGAATGCCATCTCCATCTGCATCCGGAATGTCGGCTCTGTTGTCACGGTCCTGTAGCAAGTAATTGGCTCCGTAAACCTCTCCTGTGTAGCCCGCACGCAGGCTCCATTGTGCATTAAACTTTTTGTTAAAAACCGAGGTGAGCGTATACCTGTTTTCGGCGTTGTCCACCACCGTTGCTCTGTATTTATCTATTGTCTCACCACTTTCGTTTTTGATGAGGTTGTCTTGTAAGTAGTCGTTTTGATTCGTGGACACGCCAAGGGTTGTTTTCAAATAGGCAGTTTTACTAAAGCGAGCCAGGTGAGAAAGCCCTACCATAGCGAGTGTATTGTTGACTGAAGCGTCTTCGTTGGGGTTAGCAAACAGGTCGTCTTCGGCTATTTCATCTCCTTTGAAGTCGATGCTGCTTTTGCCGCCGAAACCAAATAATTCAAAGCGACCAAGCTTCGTATCACCCAGGTTGGCTTTGAAATTGAAGTCCTGGTAGTAAGGAACTGCGCTGGTGCCTGTGGCTGCCAGGCTGGCAATTCCATACCTGTACGACGCTACAAAGGAAGAGCCATTTTTTCGGCTAATAGGCCCTTCGGTCATAAACTCAAGTCCGGAGAAAGCACCCAGCTGCCCGGTGAATTCGAATTTATCGGTATTGCCATTTCTAAAGTTAACATCGAACACTGCAGCGTTAGCGTTGCCATACTCAGCCGGGAAGGCCCCGGTAAGAAAATCAGATGTACGAAGAAGGTTGGTATTTAAAGCATTGACCGGACCCCCGGTTACCCCTAAGGTAGCAAAGTGGTTGGTGGTAGGCACCGGCACTCCTTCAATCCGCCAAAGTAAGCCCGTTGGCGAGTTGCCACGCACGACTATATCGTTGCGGGAATCATCGGGGGCACTTACCCCAGCAAAGGAGGTCGCCAGTCTGGCTACATCATTTCTCCCCCCGGAAAATCGAGTGGTCTCCTCAAGGCTGAAAGTACGGGCGCTTACTTTCGCCAGGTCGTTGATGGGCAAGTCCTTGTCCGTTTCGGCGGTGATCACAATCTCTTTGAGGCTTTCCACCGATTCTTCCAATTTGACCTGGAGAACGGTTTCTTTACCTGCAGTAACCAATATATTGGGCATTGTGATGCTTTTATAGCCGACATATTGAATGGCCAGGTCGATCCTGCCAATGGGTACATTCTCAAGCCTGAAATTACCATCGAGGTCGGTGGTGGTCCCTATAAACGGATTAGAACCAGGCACCATTACAGTAGCGCCAATGAGGGGATACTCAGCCTGGGCGTCGAGCACTTTTCCTTTTACTACTTGCTGCGCGAAACTCTGAGTGGCGAGTGCCACAAGGATACCCAAAAGGGTGATCCACTTTTTAAAGTTGGGAGTAGAGGTTTTCATTTCAATCAAGTTTTTTTTTGGTTTTGATGATTGAATGTACGTGGAGGCATGGGGGCGCGAAATGTAAAGGAAAGTGAGTCCGGAAGAAAGCAACCTCAAACCGCAATTCGCTCAAGTGAGTCAGTTAATAAGCTTCTTAAGAGCTATTACCAGTTTTGCTGCCTCCTTTTCCTGTTTCAACCTTGATTTCTCCGGGTTCACCTTTTATTGGCAAACTTTGCGAAACAAAATCCTTAATTTAGATCAATAATCAGTTTAGCATATGCCTAAAGTAAGATTGACAGAAAAGCTGGTACGCTGGTGCGGAATCCCCATAGTCGCCCTCATTTCATGTGTAGTACTTGAGGAGCACAATGCTCAGTTTGGTGGTTTTTTGCATAGCTTCCTGGTATCGATTTTTTTCACCGCTGTTTACTGGAACGGGGCTGTGCTTATCTTTTTCAGCTTTCGGAAAGTTTATCCACAGATCAGCAAGACAGCCATAAGGCTGGTTTTCACCTATTTGTCGCTCATCATATTTATGTCAGTGGCGAGTCTGTTGCTGAAACTACTTTTCGAGTACTCAACCATTGCTACTATTTTTTCCTGGGAAGCGTTTAAAGACACCCTCCCTTTCAGTATTATCATCGGACTTGTGATAGGAACCCTTTATGAGGCAAGTTTTTTCTTCTACAATTGGCAAGAAACTTTTAAGCAAAACGAATTGCTCAAAAACCAACAAATCAGGACCCAGTTTGAAGTGCTTCAAAATCAAATGAGTCCTCATTTTCTTTTCAACAGCCTCAATACGCTCACCACTCTCATTGCCGAAAACCAGGAAGTCGCCATCGACTTCACGCAGAATTTATCAGAAGTATACCGCTACATTCTCCAACAGAAGGAACGTGAGCTTGTGACGGTGAGGGAGGAGATAGAATTTGCCAAGGCCTATTTCTTCTTACTAAAGATGCGCTATCCTGATAACCTGGAAGCCCATTTTTCGGTAAATGAAGAACACATGAACAAACATATTGCGCCGCTCACCCTGCAAATGCTGATTGAAAATGCCATCAAACACAATGTGGTATCAAAAATGCACCCTTTACAAATTGATATTTATGTGGACAAGGGTAATTCCATAGTGGTAAAAAATAATCTCCAGCCAAAAACTTCGTTGGAGCGCTCCACTAAAACCGGCCTTCAAAACATACAGAAGAGATATGAGTTCCTTGGCCAGCGAAAAATTGACATCATTGCCACTGCCAAAAACTTTATGGTGGCCATTCCCTTGCTCAATTTAATTGAGGACAAGCATATCCCTGTTTCTTCACACGTAGCATGAAGGTACTTATTATCGAAGATGAAGCTCCGGCTTTCCGCCGCTTGCAAAAAATACTTGAGGAAGTTATTCCTGATGTTCAGATTGTGGATGTGATCGACAGTGTGGAGGAAGCCGTCAAGTGGATGCGAAACCATCAGTTACCTGACCTCCTTTTTATGGACATACAACTTAGTGATGGCATCAGTTTCGAAATATTCGATCAGGTAACAATCGACAAGCCTGTTATATTCACCACTGCCTTCGACGAATACATGCTGAAAGCATTCAAAGTAAATAGCATCGACTATTTGCTCAAGCCTATCAAAAAGGAAGACCTTGAAAGAAGTTTCAGGAAATATGAGTCGCTGAAAACACAATTTGGACACGTAGGGCCGTTGATTGATATGGGCAGTCTGCTTCATCAAATCAGGGCAGAGGACAAGCAGTACAAAAGCCGCTTTTTGGTAAAACAAGGTGAAAAACTCATTTCTATCGAAACTTCACACATTGCTTTTTTTTACACCGCTAATGGTGTGGTACACCTGTTGACCAATCAGAACCGCAATTACCTGATGGATCAAACCCTCGAAGAAATCAATTTGCAGCTTGATCCCAAAATGTTTTACCGTGCCAACCGGCAGTTCATCGTACAATTTGCCGCCATCGCCCATGTAGAACGGTATTATAAAGGAAAATTACTCGTAGAAACCACTCCTTCCGCCCCGGAATCAGTGATTGTAAGCGCAGAGAAAGCAGCTGAATTCAAAAAATGGCTCGATCAGTAAGGTTGGGTAAACGTTCAGGGAATCGCTAAATTGTTGGGAGAAATCTCATGCTTTTCAATAAATTCAACGATTACAATGAAACAATACCTCCTTACCTTTCTTCTTCTTTTCGCTGCAAGTATGCTTCAGGCGCAGACTGTGCTACAGCTGCACCCACAAAACCCCCACTATTTTCAATACCAGGGTAAGCCTCTCATTATCATAGGCTCAGGCGAGCACTATGGGGCTGTGATGAACCTCGACTTTGACTACAAAACTTATTTAAACACCCTTGGAAACGACGGACTCAACCATACCCGCTTGTTTACTGGTGCCTATTTAGAGAAGCAGGGTGACTTTGGGATCAAAAAAAACACGATGGCTCCGGCAGAAGGCCGAGCCATACTGCCCTGGAAACGGAGCAGCGAGCCTGGTTATGCCCTGGGCGGCAACAAATTTGATCTCGACCAGTGGGACCCAGCTTATTTTGCCCGACTGAAAGATTTCATGACATTGGCCAGATCCAACGATATCATTGTGGAAGTCTGCTTGTTTTCGTCCCATTATGGCGGCGGGTGGAACTATGCTGCTTTTAATTCAAAAAACAATATCAACGGCACGCCTGAGCTGGAATCGAAAGACGTAAATACGCTCAACAACAAAGGACTACTTTCTCAACAGGAGGCTTATGTTCGCAAGCTCGTCAGAGAGCTGAATGGCTTTCCTAACATGTACTTTGAGATCCAAAACGAGCCCTGGGCCGACCAAACGGAAATTGTGCTCACCAGAAACGATTATGGAGAAAGCCCCTGGACAGATAAAATACAGGTGGTGTCTCAGGCATCGAACCAATGGCAGCAGCAGGTAGCCAGGTGGATCAAAGACGAGGAGAGTAAGCTTCCTAACAAGCACCTTATTTCGCAGAATATCTCTAACTTCTACTACCCCATTAACGATCCTGATCCGCAGATTGACATTTTCAATTTTCACTATGCCTACCCTCGTGCCGCTACCGACAACTTTTACCTGAACAAGCCCATAGGATTTAACGAAACGGGCTTTGCCGGAGGCAGTGACGACACCTACAGGAGGCAGGTTTGGCGGTTTGTGATGGCGGGCGGAAGTTTGTTTAGCCACCTCGACTATTCGTTTTCTATAGGGTCGGAAAACGGACAGGACACCACCTATGAGTCGCCAGGAGGTGGAGGCCCCCTACTAAGGAAACAGTTCGCTATCCTCAAAAACTTTATGGAGTCGTTAGCATTCACCACTCTTGCACCGGATGAAACAGTGGTAAAAGCCGCACCTGGAGCTACAACGATGGCAATGAGCAACAAGAAAGATACCTGGGTAATTTATTGGGAGTCGATGGCAGTTGACACCCACGGCATCACACTCGATTTGCCTGCAGGAAACTATACTACTGAGTGGATGGATGTGACTACAGGAAACCTTGTATCAAAAGGCAAAACCAGCGACGGCAGGGTGGCAGTAGCAGGGAAGGCAGATCAGGTACTGGTAGTGAGGAAAAGGTAAGGCGATAAGGCCCATATTAGCTTTTAATGGCTGCGGATGGCAGGGTAAGTTTCCCTCCCATATAGTCTTGCCAGTTGATAAGCAGGTATTTTTTCTTGTCGTTGTGCACAATGGGCCTAAAGCCAACATCGTAGCAAAAGAGATAGACGTCGCCTTTTGGGTTTTTCCAGTAATGGGTAAAAAAGTGGGGATTGAAGCCTTCGTTGAGCAACACCTCGCGCCTGATGGTGGTAAGGCCGCTCAGGTTGTACTTTTTAAGGATTTTACGGTTGGTCTTGAGTTGCTTGTCTACATTCATGAAGAATTGCTCATTGTCCAGCCGGCGTTCATATTGTTTCACGGTGCGGCATTCTACCGAGCAGTAGACCTTATCGGATCTTCCTTTGACCGATGCACCGCACACTGGACAGACTCTCATAGCAACCAAATTACGTTTCCTGCTCCAACTTATGCCCATAATATACTCATATTATGAGCATATTATGAGTCTAAGGGTTTTGTTTTTGTGGTTATTGCTCCCCCATGGAAAAGCTACAAAACATTACGCTTCATCATCTCTATTTTGATGACACCAAGTTTATTGGGTTGAAATTTTATCCTCACAAGGTGATACAAGCCCTTATTAAGGAGTTGCCCGAGCCCAAATGGAGCAGGGCACACAATATGGTGTGCATTAAAAACACGCCACAAAACCTCACGATGATCTTCGATAAGTTTAAGGGAGTGGCCTGGGTTAATTGTGCCTATTTCTTTAAGAATAGGCCGATTAATTCACACGGGCAGGAAAACGGCGATATTTCCTGGATTGATAAAAGAAAGGTAAAAGAGGGCTACAAAACATGCCCTGCTGAGTATTTGCAAAAGCTTTCCATCAAAAAGTATGCCTCCAACACCATCAGGACCTATGTCAATTACTTTGAAAAGTTTATCAATCATTATAAAGAGCACGAAATTAATTCCTTGAATGAGCTGCATATAAAGGCTTTTTTGGAGCACATGGTTAGAAATAAGTGTTCCAATTCAGCGCTCAATCAGGCTGTGAATGCCATCAAATTTTATTATGAGATTGTGTTGGATATGCCGAATCGTTATTACGAGATCGAAAGGCCACTGAAAGAACAAAAGCTACCAAAAGTTTTATCAAAAAGTGAAGTGATGGCTATTATTGAAAATACCACCAACATCAAACATAGATGCGTGGTTGAATTATTGTATTCGGGAGGCTTGCGTAGAAGCGAATTACTCAATTTAAAGGTAACTGATATAGATAGTCCCCGTATGACAATCAGGGTGCAGGGTTCCAAGGGCAACAAAGATCGCTTCACTTTACTTTCACAAAAAGTACTGGACGACTTAAGGAAATACTATGTTAAGTGGAAACCGAATAATTACCTTTTTGAAAGCCCGGAAGGTGGCCAATATAGTGCGACGAGCATCAAGAGAATTATCAATGCTGCCGCACAAAAAGCCCGGATCAAAAAGCTGGTATCTCCCCATATGCTGCGACATAGCTTTGCTACTCACCTGTTAGAGAGTGGAACTGATTTGAGACAAATTCAGGTATTGTTGGGCCATAACAGTTTAAAAACAACAGAAATTTATACTCACGTGGCGACAACCGCTTTTAATTGTATCAAAAACCCCTTAGATTGACTACCACACATAATGGGTATATGGCTCAGTGCCATACCGATATGTTACCACCCATATGGCACAACGTTATCGACTAACCGTATTTAGACAAGGTCGCATCATATGGACAATTCTGGCTTTTTCAATTGCCGTGCCTGGATCACTGTACTTTGCCCTGTACCTCCCAACGCTATCCCTGAAATTACTAGCCCCGGCTCTTTCTCTGACAATTGTGTTTTTAGTTGCTTATAGTGCGATTGGCAAGCTGGATGCGATTATAGAAGATGATACAATTCTCTTCAGATGGATTCGTAAGCCCATTCTTAACCGGCCTGACATAGCCCCTGTAAGAATATCGGACGTTCGGACTTTGGTAATTGATCGAAACGAAGGAGATCCCCTTGGCAATACTATGTTTCTAAGGAGAATAGACACCACAGATCGATCCATAGAACTTTTTACGAGTAAACTTTGGGCGATGGACTCTCAGAGATTCATCGAAGATTTGAAACGACACTCAAACCCTGAAATCATAGACACATGGGAAGTTTGGAAGCGTAGAGGATACTTGGGTGTTATCTACACCGTGATGTCAATCATGGTTTTCGCTGGCCCCTTGTTGTTGTTTTGGCCGCTTTTGACCAACAACCTGGACAAGCTACAGCTATCAAGCGGTCTTTACTTCTTCGGGTCTTACCTGACAGTCTTAGCTTACTGGATTTCTCTTAGGACGAGAAAAGGGTGGTAACACACCGGTAAAAATGAATGTGGGCTTCATCGGTGATCTTAGGTTAGTTGGCTTGGATTGTCCGCCACATAGTTTAATTTTATCATCGGCGTGGCTAAGATGTAGTGGAAGCGGAGCTGCATAAAACTCCCACACTCATTTTACCGAGGCGTTATAGTGAAGGACTGTGGGATGTGACTACAGAATCGGATAGAAAAGTAAGCAGTGGGACTTTTGGGCGGACTACTGCAACCTTTGGCGACATTCCATCGATTCCTTGGAAGCAAAAGAATTATTTCAGACGAACACCAGGACATGCTGCGTCCAAGATACCCGAGGCAGTTGATCCGCCGAAACACGCTGACGACTTTGACAATGGCTGAGTTAGAAATCGCCCCAATACAGATTTAGGAATAATGCCATGAAGGAAAGATTAACTGTTTTACTCGTAGTAAGTCTATATTCAAGCATTTCCTTTGCTCAGACCTATGAACGAGAAATGGTTGTAATTGGCATTCGTTATCAGAGCAGTTTCTCAACCATACCTGAATTTTATAAACTGAAGCTGCAAGAGAATAAAGTTGAATATATAAGCGCAATAACCTCGTTACCAGCAGGCGAGCAAAAAATCAAGACAAAAAAAATTAGAGGTAGAAAATGGATAATGCTGATAAATCTAGTTGAAAATATGGGTATTGACTCACTTGAATCATCAGCCGAACAAGAAATTGATGGTGCATGGTACTCATTAAATATAGAGTATTCCGACCAAGTAACTAAGAATGTAAAAATTTCGAATAGATACGCACCTGCTGAATTACTGGAACTACACAATTGGATGAAAATGGAAAAGTGAAGTTGCTACAAAATTTGTCGTGAATAGCTGACCCAGCGACGACGGATGGGAGGAGAAATCACTATAACACAGGCCTAAAAATGAATGTGGGCTGTTCAAGTAAGGAGAGTGTGGCTGGCTTGGAATGTCCGCCACAAGTTATAATTTTATCATCGGCGTGGCTAAGATGTAGTGGTAGCGGAGCTGCATAAAACTCCCACACTCATTTTAGGCAGGCGTTAGTTGCAATGTCCGATTACCAAATCATTACTTAATTAAATGAAGATATTTCAAATAGTTTTAATTACCCTTTGTCTTTCGTGTGCTTCCAAACAGGATAATAACCACAAGAACATTTACTATTTAGATCAAAAAACTCCTTCCGAAATTCCTGAGGTTTTTGGAAAAGGGATTGTATCCGTGCAAGGTAGGTTTGAAATGGGTTTCACGATTTCTCCAGACATGAAAACAATAGCTTTTGGAGTGGCACATGAATCAAATGTGGAGGAGACCTGTATATACATAATGAAATATATCAACGGAAAATGGACAGCACCCGACAAATCTATCCTTCCAGATAACGTCAATACATTCTATCCTATGTTCGACCATACTGGAAGTGAATTTTATTTTGCTAAATCTGCAAATGGAGCTGAAACAGACTTATGGATGGCTGAATATCTAAACGACCAAATGAAAAACCCTCAACTTTTAGATTCAATAATTAATTCTAATGCAAGAGAAGCAGGTCATGGCAAATCGAAAAGTGGGCCTTTTTATTTTACTTCTAACCGAGATGACCAAAATCAATGTTGTGGCGATATCTATCGCTCAGAACTTGTAGCTGAAGGCTACACTAAAGTAGAAAAAGTAAATGAACTAAATTCTGAAGCAGACGAAGAAGGACTCTTTTTATCTCCATCAGGGAATTACATAATTATTCAGTCATGGAAAAGCGAATTTGAATCTAAGCATGACCTCTATTTGAGCTATCAAACTAAAAATGGGACTTGGACAAATCCAGAACGATTAAACAGCAAGATAAATGGGAAAGATATTGAACAACGCCCTTTTGTTTCACCTGATAATAAGTTCTTATTTTTTAGTAGAATGAGTATTACCCAAGTAGATGGGCAAGACAACTATGAATCTGATACTTATTGGGTAAGTACTAGATCGATCTTTAAACCTTATCCTTTCAATACCGATATTGAAGTTGGAGTACGATACAATGAGCCATTTCAATTCAATTTACCAGATGACTTATTCAAAGATGTTGATGATATTGAATTGCAATATAAGATGTCCTTAGATAACGACTCAGAGTTACCTGAATGGATTAAATTCGATTCAACAAGCTTGTCTCTAAGTGGTGTTTGGAAATCAAAAGAGCCTTTGTCAATTAAAGTAACTGCCTCCGATAGTGCTGGAAACGATGGTTCTTTCATACTTAAGTTAGAAGAAAAAGCAACTAACAAGGGCTAAGAAAACATAGGGGTTCGGTGCTATTCTAGAGCTCAGGGCTATTGGATAGTCCGCCAATCCAAAATTTTGATAATGAAAAAAGTAATTAAATTATAAAAATATTTGACTTGGCTAATGAGCAAACCGAAAGGGCAGCATTTCAAACTCCCCTACGTTTCTTAGCCTAAACGTTAGCGATAATCGTGACTTCTGAATGGTAATTCTTGGAATCTTAGTAACTCTTTTTGGTTTGGTCATTGTTGTGTTCCAACTGAAAAGCTATGCGGACAATGAAAAATCTGATAACGAATTCTCACAAGCGGCCAGCTGGCAAACTTCTATTCTCGGCGTTTTCATGATAATCATCGGACTAATAATGATTTTCTGATCGGATGACTGAAGAAACATTCAAACTAATAATTGGTTTACTACTTGCTGCATCAGGACTATTGATCATCCTTTATGGATGGAAGAACAACCAACAAAAAGAAATAAGCGAATCAACTAAATCGGCTAACTCCCAATTGATAATCCTAGGAATTGGGTTGATCATTGGAGGACTCTTCTTCGCTTTCTAAAATATTGCTAACAAACGGGCCTGGCGTTAGCATTAATTGTGTTTCTATGAGTAACAAATTGTTTGGACTAGGTGGAGTTATTGGTTTTCTTGTCTTCGCCTTGGGCTTTATAACTCTGCTGAATATAAACCCTCAAGTATTGGTGGAGATTGACAACCTCGCTTTTTCCTTTTACAACTTATATGGAATGGACGGCCAGTCGCTTGCGCAATTTGCAATCTATATAATACCCGGACTTTTAACTGCTTTGTTGGCAACAGGACTTCTTCTCTCAAATCGTAAATCAACCGAGTGTGTGATCGGATTTAGCTTTGTGATTGCTTCAGCTTTGAACTGGCTTTCGTTTGGGCTGACAGCAAGGAATGCAGAAGACTTAGAGGGAGATGGGGGACTTGTTTTATTCAGAACTATATTTTTCCTATTTACATCGATTGTTGGGTTGCTGCTAGTTGGCACCTCAAAGCTGAACATGGCAAGACACAAAGAAGCTAGATTGACTACGCTCATCATCGGGGCGATAATAACAATTCTTTCGTTACTCAGTTCGTTTGTTTTCAACGACGAAACGTGGTGGCGGACAAACCTATCGATTGTCCTATTCTTTCTTTGGTCTGGACTGATTGGTTTTTATGTGATTCCAACAGAAAAAATCGCTAACACAAGGCTATAGCGAATGGGGCTCTCGTCGGTAAACTGACGGCTGCTGGCTTGGATTGTCCGCCACAAAAGTTAAATTTATCATCGGCGTGGCTAAGTGCAAGTGGGCAGCGAAGTGCATAAAACAACCCCACTCGCCATAGCCAGGCGTTGGCGGTAATAAGCATGACGAGATCAATAACCACAGTTCTACTGTTTCTTTTCTGTGTAGCTTGTAAGACGGGGTATAAGATCGTTGAAACTCCTACCAATTACACAACCGTTGTCAAAAAGGGCCGAACAACCGGGGTGGTCTTTAGGAAGGAGGCCGACTGCTTTTTGTGCTTCCAGGATAAAAACAGATTTACTCCATCCTTAGCTGATTTAGAAGAGGCAGAGCGCATCCTCAAGGACAACATAAAATCAGTAAATGAGCTTGGCATTAACCAAGTTGACAAATGCCCCATAATTCACAAAAATCTTCGATACTATCGCCGACAATACTTTTCTTATGTTGACGATGATGGTGACAGAATAATCTATGCAACTTTCAACTGGGACAGATACACCTTGTTGGATCGGCTAAAAGGAATCTACAGAAACGACCAGAACAAGTGGAAACAAGAAAGAGAGATGGTTTTAGACGGATGCAGCTATCATTGGGAAATAAAAATCAATCTAGACAAACGTGAGCTTTTTGACTTTGACGTCAATGGGGTAGCATAGGCCCTTAACTGAATTACACCAGTTGCGATGACAATTAGATTAACAAACTTTGAAATACTTAGTACCGGCGCTGACGGGGGGCACAATTACGTAATCAGTTGGGTTGATTTTAATGGGTCGACCAGAAAGCTTGTTGTATTCTTCGCCGATAAACATGACGAGCGTAAACTGACAGGAAGAACGGAGATTACTGTTGAGGGTGATCTGGTTGACGAGCCGCAACAGTCACTCAATCTGCTTAATTCAAGACTGGTCGACTAACGGAAGCACAGAGTCAACGGCGGCTGTGATTCGATGAGAAAAAACCGCCAACACAAACCTATCATGCATGGGGGGCTTGGTGGTAAAGAAGCGGTAGCTGGCTTGGATTGTCCGCCACAAAGTATAATTTTATCAGTTGAGTGGCTAAGTGCTAGCGGGAACTGAACTGCATTAAAAACCCCCACGCACGATAGCTAGTCGTTATCGGTAAAGATCACTAGATGCCTGAACTCAGCAATATCCAGACGTATGAACAGATCATTGGGAGGGACTTTTCCCCAGCGCTGGCGAAATTTGAGCGGGTTTTAAAAAATATTGGCGCTTGGGATTCAGCGACAGAAAAAGCATTTGGAGAATTCAATTGGGATCAAGACAGTAATGGATTTGTATACTCATCATTGATGGGGCTGAATAGACGGACGACAAAATATTCTGGAGTGCCGATCAGACCATTGGTGATGATAATGACACCGCAAATAGATAGCACGTTTAACCATAACTGGATTTCATTTGATTTATTGATCGAAACAGAAGAGTTAATAGATAGCAACTCTGCTGGAGCATACAAGGACTATACTTTCGGCCTTGTTGAGAGCCTTGCAGCTGAAATGGCTTATGAATTTACGGACACCGGAATTTACTTCACAAATGAAGCCCAGGATGGAGAAGCCTTTGACGGTTTGCGAACTAAAAATCATTTAAAGTTGTGGGAATTTGACTATGCACTGATTCCGATAAAATTAAGCGACACCTACATGCAGATCCCTAAGGCCTTTTCTAGCCAAGAACATAGTGCCTCCATCGAGCTTTGGGATAATACTAGATGGAGAAGAAACCGATAACACAAGGCTAACAATGAATGGCGGCTTCACCTGTTTTCAATCATTTGCTGGCTTGGAATCTCCGCCACAAATCATAATTTTAATAATCGGCGTGGCTAATTGCTAGTGGAAAAGGAAGTGCATAACATTCCGCCACTCATGTTAGCCGAGCGTTGTGGCTCATTATTCTTATGACGTTTGAACTAACTAATAAACAGAGAGAGTATTTAGGACTTGATCCAATCCCAACAACCTGGGACAAGGAAACGTTGAAGGCAGACACTTACCGACCAGAAAGCATAACTTACTTTGACGGCCATATCCTGAAGCGACATATTGTTTCGACAGACAGTAACTACAAGGAAACTCAATACAACGAGCTGACAAAGGATAGAAAAATACTTTTACCAAAGACTGATAAGGGAAAGGAAAAGAAATTAACCGGTTCGGTTTTGGAGTCACGACAGCCTATCGGAGTTTATTTCACGGCTGACAAATTCGGTGACATTTTTATTGGAAGTCACACTACTCAGACAACCTTCTATTCCAGTAGGTGGGAGAAAATAAAAAGAGGCCACGTGGAAATTGGAATCGGTGAATCGGTTGACCTTTTCATTTCAGAGTCACCGGACAATCACTTGAAGGAAATAAACGAATTCAAAAATGCAAAACGTAAAAAGGTAAAGTATAAAGCTGGAGATGTCTTTGCGTTTAAAGTAAATCGGACAGACTTTGGTTTTGGCCGCATTCAATTAAACGTGGACTTGCTGAGAAAGAAGAATATGATTCAAAAAAATCATGGACTGTTTAATTTAATGGGCCCCCCTTTACTGGTATCTATATATGCTTTTACATCAAAAACTAAACAAGTTGACATTGATGTACTCTTAGGAACGCCACAACTTCCAAGTACGTTTATGATGGACAATATCGTTTTCTATGGTGAGTTTGAGATAATCGGAAATAGACCAATGAAAGACGAAGAATTTAGATTTCCAATTTCTTATGGACGAAGACTTGACAGAGAGCCAAACGTATTTCTGCAATGGGGACTAATCCATGTTGAGAAGTCTATTAAAGACTTCGACAAATATTTGGTGGCAGAGAATCTAAACCTTCCAAAAGGAAACCCATCAAGAGAGGTTGACAATCCTTATGGTTACTATTCGATTGGCTTCCGCCCTCCTTACGATTCCTTTGACATTAAGACCACCATTGAAAATGCTGGACAGTTTCAATTTGACAAGAGTTCATACTATGGAAGTCAGTTTGATTTAAGAAACCCGATTAATAAGGAGATTAAGGCAGATATTCTTAAGACATTCGGACTAATTCCAACTGCGAGTTACGAGGACAATCGGGAGCTAACGAAAACTATGCGGACGACTGATCTATTAAAAAGATTGGAGAATGAATAACGAGTCACAACACAAACCTATCATGCATGGGGGGTTAGGTGGTAAGCAAACGGCTGCTGGCTTGGATTGTGCGCCACAAAGTATAAATTTATCAGTTGAGTGGCTAAGTGCTTGCGGGAACTGAACTGCATTAAAAACCCCCACGCACGATAGCTAGTCGTTGTAGCTCATTGGTTTTTTCAGACTTTGGGCTCTTGTGATTCGAAGCCTTTGTGGTCTTCAACTGGCGGGCAAAAAGCTCTCGTTTCAAGCCGCTCGGTATAAATCTTCTGTGCAAGCATACAACCCCTCATCCTGATCACGCCCAATCGGCCAACGCTTTGCCCCCCTCTCTGATGACTTCCTCCCGACTCGGCCAGCGCACTCCGTAGGTGTAAATGACAGGTCTAAGGCCACAACACCCCCCGCCCTGTTTTTCGCCCACGCCGCTAACACACAATCCCCTTACACTGGCAATTCACGCCCACACGGCCATCGCACCTGCTGTGAAAGTCAGTCTGCAAGGCCATTAACATCTACTACCCAAGGAAGGCTGTCTTGCGGAAGGCGCTGCTAGACAATGAAAAAGAGCTACAACAAGGGGCTAAAAATGAATGTGGGCTGTTCAAGTAAGTTGAGTGTGGCTGGCTTGGATTCTCCGCCACAAAAGTTAATTTTATCTTCTGCGTGGCTAAGTGGTGATGGAGGCGGTACTGCCTAAAATTCCCACACTCATTTTAGGCAGGCGTTAGCCACCATTAAAAAATGAAACTCCAAAACATTATATGTCTTGTGTTCTTGATGACTTTAACCTCTTGTGATTGCTATGTGAAAGTTACAGGACAGATTGTTTCTTCTTCTACAGGAAAACCGATTGAGAATGCTCTTGTAACAATGATTGATAAAAATCGAGAAGTTTACTCAGACAAAAACGGACATTTTCTAATCGACATGCAAACGGGATTTTGTTTCGACCCTGAAATTAAAGTGACAAAAAAAGGATTTAAACCGTTTCAGATACTGATATCAGTTGATTCAAAATCAATAAGCTATAAGATTACATCGGAATCTCAATCGGTCGACTTTGATGAACCGCTTTACCCTGACTCAACCAACAGAAATACATTTATAACAGGAACATGGATTGAGAAATACAGCCAAGACTTTAAATCACGAAATGATAGCTTGATACTATACCTTGATACTGACAACTTAGAAGAAGAAATAAAAGAGATCAAAGAAAAAAGAAAAAACGGTGGCTAACATCGGCTACAGCAAATGCGGGCTGACTGCTTAAAAATGAAGACAATACAACTAAACAACATTCGGTCTGGCGGACAAAGATTCGGTTTCAAAATCCCGCACTTGCCATAGC
>CAYGOF010000003.1:389620-401205 GCA_964351395.1 uncultured Roseivirgaceae bacterium | reverse complement strand
CTTTGCCGCCTTGCCGGACAAGGAGTTTGGAGACGCCAGCTTTGATTTGGACGGAACAGCTTCGTCTAGTCTTACAGTGAGCTATGTTAGTTCCAATATGGCAGTAGCTACCATTAGCGGAAGCACAGTCACCATTGTGGGGGCTGGCACAACTAATATTACGGCCAGCCAGGCGGGGAATGGTAATTATAATGCAGCGAGCCAGGTAGAAAGGACTCTTTCAGTCGGGAAAGCAAGCCAAACAGTTAGCGTTAACCCAATTCCTAATAAAATGGTGACTGATGGTTCTTTTTCCGTCACTGCGACAACCACCAGTGGCCTGCCTCTCACCTACTCGGTTATCAGCGGGCCAGCGACGATAAGCGGGAATACTATTACGTTAACGGGTAGTAGTGGAGTGGTAGAGGTAGTAGTGAGCCAGGCAGGAAATAGCAATTACCTTGAAGCTGAAGCATCAAGATCGTTTGATGTGTTAGATCCTGACAAAGCAGACCAGACGATCACCTTTGCTGCCATTGGCGACAAAACCTACGGAGACATATTCACCCTCGGTGCCTCATCGAGCAGCGGGCTGTCGGTTGCGTACGAAGTAGTTGACGGTCCGGCTACGTTGAATGGATCAGCGCTAACGCTCACTGGCCTGGGAGCCGTCACGGTCAGAGCCACTCAGGCTGGCGATGATGACTATAATCCGGCGGCTCAGGTGAGCAGAAGCTTTGAGGTGGGCAAAGCTATGCTGACAGTAACAGCCGAGAACAAGCAAATGACCTACGGCGGCACCTTGCCGGACTTCACTTATACTGTCACAGGTTTTGTGAATAGCGAAACGGTCGATGTGATTGCAGGCAGCATAGAAGCAACAACAGAAGCTTCAGCCTCATCCGATGCTGGCGAGTATGCCATAACTGTAAGTGGTGGCACCGCCGACAATTACGAACTCAGCTATGTGAACGGAACCCTTACCATTAGCAAGGCTGATCAACTCATCACCTTTGAGGCGCTAGAAACCAGAACATTTGGCGACGCTTCGTTTGACCTGGCTGCCAGCGTTGACTCCGGGCTTGGGCTTACCTACGCCACATCAGATGAAGCGGTGGCTACGATTGAAGGCAGCACAGTAACCATAGTGGGAGCAGGAACCACCACCATTACAGTGGCTCAGGCAGGCAACATCAATTATAACTCAGCACAGGTTGCACAAGAGCTTGTTATAAACAAGGCAGCGCAGAACATCACCTTTGAAGCTATCGATAATCAGGTACTGAGCACTGGCAGTTTTACTCTTTCGGCTACCGCCAGCTCAGGCCTGACCGTTAGTTACGAAGTAAGTGGGCCTGCAACACTAGACGAAACAACATTAACCTTTACGGGGGCAGGAGATATCACGGTAACTGCCAGTCAGGCCGGGAATGTGAATTACATGGCAGCGGATGCATTGCCGAGGACCTTCACAGTAACTGATGATACTCCTGTTGACCCTGTGAAAAAGGATCAGTCGATTAGTTTTGAAGCCATTGCTGATAAGACCTTTGGTGAGGCGGCTTTTGACCTTTCTGCAACAGCAAGTTCTGGTCTGGCAGTAAGCTACACAGTAACTGGTCCTGCAGCTATCAGTGGCAATTCAGTCTCGATAACCGGAGCTGGCCTTGTTACAATTACAGCCACTCAGGGCGGTAACGATAGCTTCAATGCAGCTGAAGACGTAAGCCAAAGCTTTACTATCAACAAGGCTATTGCCACTATCACGATATCAAATCTGCAGCAGGAAGTCGATGGCACTCCGAAGGTGCCGACTGCCGCGACAGACCCTGGTGGTTTGGAAGTAATTTTCACTTTTATTGGCGAAGCCATCGTACCGATTGCAGCAGGAAGTTACACTGTACTGGCCACCATTAACAATGCCAATTATCAGGGTAGTGCAGTAGCCACTTTGGTGTTGACGGACCCAGTGGTGGAGACTGGCGTGGGCGATGAGTTGAGTGAGGTGATGGTTTATCCTAACCCGTTTGTTGAAGGGCTCAAAATTGAGGGTAAAAACCTTCGCGCCATTCGCTTGCACAACCTGAACGGACAGCTGATAGTGGAAAGAACTGTTTCCGATAAAACAGAGATCAAAACTCCTGAATTAATGCCAGGTGTATACTTACTTTACTTGATTGATCGAGAGGGAAGGTCGTCAGTTAGACGACTCCTGAAAAAATATTAAATCACCACAACAACAGGGTTTATTAAAATGGAGAAGCCGGTCTCAGCCAATGGGATCGGCTTTCTTTTTATTAATTGTAACTGAACTATGATCGATTAATCAAAACAATAATTATTTTCAGCTATTTGTCGGGAATTAATATCACTCAATAAATGGCTTTAAAATTTTGTTGGCTGGGAATATGTCTATTGACCATCGGTACCATGCAAGCTCAAAGTGGTCAGTCGATAGACCAACTTGAGCAAGCAGACAAAGTGCAAAATTCGAAAGAGAGAATAACCTTTTTGTTGTCAGCCGAAGCCCTTCTAGCTGTTTCCGATGACTCTATTAAAGCTGCTTACTATCAAAAACTTGGAAATGCCTACGCACAGGTCTATTCCAACGATACTGCGCTCTACCATTTGAATGAGGCACTGCAGCTGGTTGGCTCCAAACCGTATAAGTTGCTTAAAGGAGAGATTTATAATAGCATGGGTAATACTTCCCTGACCCTCAGTGCCACCGACGATGCCATGAGGCACTATAATGCAGGCCTGGAAGAGGTAAGTGAAGTAGCTACCAGAGAAGGTGCTTCACTCAAATCTCGCATTCTGGGAAATATTGGGGGGATTTATAATGAGCTGGAGCAGTATTCGAAGTCGCTTGAATATGCACAGGCAAGCTTCAAGGTAATTGAAGAGTATAATTTAACAGAGCGGTATTTTTTCGGTCACCTTATTCTTGCATTTGCCCATAGTGCTCTTGGAAATTTGGATCAGTCGATGGAGCATAACGTGAAAGTGTTGGACATCATTCTGCAAAATGGAGATTCTTCCTACCTGGCATATGCTTATAAAAATATTGCATCTATTTATCATCAAAAGCAAGACTGGAAACTGGCAGAGGAGTTCTACCTGAATGCTAAAGACGTTGCATGGAAGGTTCAGGAATATGAGGTGTACGTGAGCTGTTTTTCCAATCTGGCGGAGGTGGCCGAGCAGCAGGGACAACTCAAAACAGGTATTACATATGCCGAACAGGGGATTGAAGCAGCTAAAATGTATGGTTTGTTGCCCAAACATATCGAAGCTATTAAGTTTTACTATTCTCTTTTGAAGAAATCAAACCAAACTGCATTGGCCTTGTCCGCGCACGAAGAATATATGGCGCTGAAGGACTCTTTGTTTAGAATTGAAACGGTGGCTCAAATTGAGGAAATTGAATCGAAATACGAAAAGGCAGAACAGCAAAAGGAAATAGCACTTTTAACGGCGCAACAGGAATTGACAGAAAGCGAGTTATCTCGAAAGCAACAAGTGCAAGTTTTTTTAGTTGGAGCGTCGGCCTTATCAATTATCATTCTTATGCTCGTTATTTACAGCCAACGCCAAAAGGCACGATTGAGACATGAGATTCTGGAAGGACAGCTCAATGAATACCGGATACGGCTCAACGAAATGCTGGGGAAATACGAGGGAGGTTTTAGTTTGTCGCTCGAAGAACTCAACGGGCAAGTGTCCAACCCAATTTCCGAGCGGGAATATGATGTTCTCAAGATGATTTTTACTCAAAAGACCAATCAGGAAATAGCCGATGAGCTTTATTTGTCGATTAACACCGTAAAAAGCCATTTGAAGAACTTGTACGACAAGCTAGGCGTGAATAACCGAGGGGATGTTGTGAAATTGATCGCTTCGAGGAAGTAGATGTTGATAGTTCCTGGCAGAGTAATTGAAGAGGGAGGCTGCATCTTCCACTTTTCGTTCTCATCTATTTCCGATGATTAGTGCGGCAAGGTAGTGCGGAGCTTTTTTTGATCTAAACCTACTTAAGTTATTTATGAGAGCACTGCCAATGTTGTTGTCAGGTTTGCTGCTGTTTACCCAATGCAGTAAAGCCCGCGAGGAGACAGCCTACGATCCCGACTCCTTTATCAACCCCGAGCTTTTCAAAGATCATATCAGGACGCCCGATTTTCAAACGACAGAACAGAATAGACCGGTTTCACAAAGGAGGCCGGTTTCCCCAAAAATTTTCAAGTGATACGGTGACGTCTGTAACTCACACTTAGAAATCCGATTCCTTGAAGCTTGCCGGTCGCATAACCAGCACAATTGATTTGGGTAATAGAGATCCTCAAACTGCCAGATTAGAGGTAGATTTTTCCTTTTTCATATATTTACCACCATATAGACTCGGATAATGAAATACTGGGCCCGAAATATCTAAGCCGATTTAACGCATAATCAATGTTAAAGCGATTTTTCCAATTCATACATGATTGCGGCACAGACCAGACCGATGACCGCAAAACAAAAAGGTACATCTGTATGCTGCCTATGGGTTTGTTTAAATATAAAAACTACACCTGTAGGATCAAAAATTATCCAATGTCCGGTTATTTCAGATTGTCCCCGATCCTTTTTACACGACTGTACCTTGTATTGGTGTTGATAGGCTTGTGTTTTAGCTCACACCATACCAAAGCACAAAAAAACACACTCGATAGCCTCAAACAGGCGCTGGATACCCTGCCGAAGGAAGATGAGAGGTACGTGCATACGTTATGGGAGGCGATGGAGATAGCCCGGCAAGTTGACGACGATCAGGCACGGATTTATGCCCATGAGGCTTATCAAATTTGTGAAATGAACTTTCCCGGGCTTACGGGCCGGGCCATGACCCGTATGGCGGAACAGCTTCATCTTCAGAGCTTACCAGACTCAGCCGAAGTATGGTTGGACAAATATCGATCAACGTATTCTGGCACACAGGATTCCATTGCATTGGGCAGGTTCTATTTGATCAGGGGGGACATAGCCCGCAGAGGGTATAAACTGGAAGAATCAGCCGCCTATTTCGATACTGCCAAATGGGTGGCTGGGGGCTTTGATAATAAGAGACTACTTGCTAAGGTTTTTCATTGGACAGGGATATTGTATGATATTCAGGCGGCCCATAATGCAGCGCTTGACTATTATGGACAGGCATTGAAATTATATAAAACACTACCGGACAGTAATGGAATGGCAAGTATATATCAAAATATAGGAGGTATCTATAGTAGCGACGATGGGGAGGAAGAAGATTATACCCTATTTAAGCAATACAGAGATAGTGCTATCTGGATATTTGAACGCCAGGGCAATATCAATAACCTGGCCCTAACATATGGCAATATGCTGTATAACATTGCCTACCTGAATAACGACATAGAAAGCGCTGAATACTACCTGAATAAACTCAATGAAATAGAACCGTATGTGGATAACATAAACCAGTTGGGCAATATGGCCAATAAGAGGGGCTTCTATTATCTTGCAAAAGGAGAATACGGGTCAGCCATTAATGCTGCCATGAAAGCCCGGGCAATGGCAAAGCAACATAAGTTTGGAGATAACACCTTAGAATTTGCATATTGGATCATTCAGGAAGCCTACGAGCGTCTTGGCAATTACCAGGACGCATACATAAACCTGAAAGAATGGAACGCCTACAAGGACTCCATCAACCAAGTAGAAGAGGATAAAACCTTTCTTGAACTGGAAACTAAATACGAAACCACCCAAAAAGAAGCCGAAAACCAGCGCCTGCAACTGGCCAATGAACAACAAGCTACCTTAAACCGCCTGCTGGGTACCGGTGGAGGCTTGCTGTTGGCCTTTCTTGGGACATTGGGATTTTTCTACTACAAGCAAACCAAACAGAAAAAAATCATTGAGACCCAAAGCGACCAGCTCCAAAAACTTAACAACCTCAAGTCCGAATTCTTCGCCAATATCAGCCATGAGCTGCGCACACCGCTTACCTTGGAGCGTGGCAATATCGAAAATGTAATGCTCTCGGGCGATCGCTTCTCACCTGACAACGATCGCCGGCTGAAGAATGCTGTCCGAAGCAACCGGCAGCTGAGCCGGATGATCGACGACCTGCTGGACCTTTCCAAACTCGAACTGGGCCAGTACCAACTCAAAACGGCGCCTGTCGCTCTGAATAAATTTGTGGGCAGGGTGGTTTCGTCTTTTGAGTCGCTGGCCGACGACCGGGGTGTGGGCTTGAAGTTTAGCACAGAGATGAGTGAGGATATTTCATCTGAATTGGATACCCGTCAGTTTGAAAAGGTGATCAATAACCTTTTTTACAACGCATTTAAATTTTCGCCGTCAGGTACTACCGTGCTGGTCCGACTTTCAGTGCAGCACGGTATGGCTCTGATCAGCGTGAAGGATGAGGGGGCTGGTATACCGGAGGCTGACCTTACGAGGATATTCGATAGATTCTACCGGGTTCGCAATCAGGAGGCTGAAGGGTCGGGGCTCGGGCTGGCCATTGCTAAGGAAATAGTCGTTATGCATGGAGGTTCTATTGCCGTAAGTAGCATAGTAGATGTGGGTACGGAATTTCTCATCAGGCTGCCGGTGGTAGAGGCGGCGGATGAGACGGTAGAGCAGGATGAACCGCCGGCTGAGGAAGATGTGGTAGATGACAAGCTTCGGAGCTTTGTTTCAGAGCGCCCCGAAGTGCTGGTGGTGGAAGATAATATCGAGATGCAGGACTATATAAAGGAAATACTTTCCCGCTATTTTTCAGTAACAGTCAAAGCTAATGGCAGACAGTGCCTTGAATGGCTGGAAACCCGTAGTCCGGCACTTATCATTTCAGACGTAATGATGCCCGAAATGGATGGTTTTGAGTTGCTGGAAAAACTCAAACGCTCACCTATTTACCACCGAATCCCAGTAATACTGCTTACTGCCCGATCGGCAAGCGATGACAGTCTTCGTGGCTTGAGGCTTGGCGTCGACGATTACATCACCAAGCCCTTTGACAGGGACGAGCTGCAAATTAAGGCCGTTAACCTGGTCAATAACCTGCAACGACGTGTGAAGTGGGTAAAAGAAATGGGTGGGGAAGGTGCGCCGGCCGGTGCTGAGGAAGCAACCGAAGAGGATGAAAAAGTCATTGCGACACTTGAGTCTTACATAAGAGGTCGGATAACCGATCAGAAAATTGCAGTTTCAGACGTGGCAAAGGCAGTATCGATGAGCGAGCGACAGCTGTACAGAAAACTCGCAACGGTAAACGGGATGAGCCCGGGAGAGCTGATCATTGAGGTGAGACTTCAGTATGCCCGGATGCTGCTTCTTCAGGGAGGTATTGTGAAACTTTCTCAGCTGGCTATGGAGGTGGGTATAGGTACTCCTGCGTACCTGTCGAAGATGTTTTACGAACGATTTGGCAAGCGGCCTACCGAATTCATTCAATAATAAGTTGCTGTAAATCAAGTATTTACGGTTAAATGGCAGACCTGTCAACTATGTTGGCAGGTCTGTTTACTTCAAAGAAAGCTGAAAATTCTTTCTAGTGAATTGATGAGGATAGCTTAGGAACAGTCTAAGCCAACAATCCGAAACCACATCAATATGAGAAAGAGTTACGCACATTGGATCAAAACCCAAAGAAAATACCGAAGGGCACAGCGAAAACTTCAGGCACTGACTTCACAAGGGTCGGGTGAAAGGTTTGTACTTATAAGAAAACTGGACATCCTGCGCAGAAGGCTTCAAGCACTTAATAGCAAATGGCGACTGGGCATAGCCGCCTCGGTTCTCACTGCGTGGCTAGCCACCTCTTCGGCTGGTACGGCGTATGCACAGCTCCCTGCTGCTATACAGGCCAATGATCTCAATAGCTACAATGGCTTGATTCTAAACGGCTTGGCAAGCAACGACCGGATGGGATACTCAGTCGGTAGAGCAGGGGATATCAATGGCGATGGCATAGATGACATGATTATTGGGGACGAAAACGCTGACCCAAATGGAAAGGCGCAAGCGGGGGCTACCTATATCATTTTTGGTACGGCTTCCGGTGTAGAAGCTGATCTGGCTAATCTCGATGGATCCAATGGCTTCACCATTAATGGAGCAAACGCCAATGATTTTTTCGGCGGTTCGGTCAGTGCCGCCGGAGATGTGAATGGAGACGGGATCGATGACGTGATCGTTGGGGCAACCTCCGCAGATCCAGGAGGAAACTCCGCAGCCGGATCTTCTTATGTTATTTTTGGTTCGGCAAGTGGGTTTCCTGCAGCGCTGGAGTTATCCGCATTGGATGGATCTAATGGATTCACGATTGACGGTATCAGCAACTTTGACGGCCTGGGCTATTCAGTAAGTGGTGCAGGGGATGTAAATGGGGACGGCTTAGATGACGTGATTGTTGGTGCTGCACGTGTAAATGTTGGTTTTACCGCCGATGCAGGGGCCAGTTATGTAATATTTGGTAGGGATACAGGTTTTTCGGCCACTCTTTCCGTTTCGTCACTGGACGGCAGCAATGGCTTTGTCATTAATGGTATCAATAATTTCGATCTGGCAGGTTATTCGGTAAGTGGTGCAGGCGATGTAAATGGTGATGGCATAGATGATGTGATCATCGGGGCGACCGAACAAGGCTCTGGCGGGATGAGTGGTACCGGATCAGCTTATGTGGTCTTTGGCAGGAATACGGCATTTTCAGCAAGCATAGATTTATCCTCCCTTGATGGTGCCATGGGCTTTGTGATCACGGGTACTAATGCCGATGACAAACTGGGAGTAGCCGTCAGTGCCGCCGGAGATGTGAATGGAGACGGCATCGATGATGTGATCATAGGGGCCGATTCAGCAGATCCGGGCGGTAAATCCAACGCAGGTTCCACCTATGTGATATTTGGAAAAAATTCAGGATTTGCAGCCAGCCTGGCTGTGTCGACATTGGATGGGAGCAACGGGTTTACGCTCAATGGCTTAGGTAGTTTCGACAATTTGGGCCGGTCAGTGAGTGCCGCAGGAGATTTCAATGGAGACGGCATGGACGATTTGGTCATTGGGGCCAGTGGAGCAGACCCGAATGGCAACTATAACATTGGCGCTGCTTATGTCATATTAGGTAGTAACTCAGGCTTTGATGCCACCTTTGATTTGTCATCACTCGATGGCACCAACGGCCTGGGAATCAACGGGCTGGCAGGTAGCTCTTCATTCGGTTTTTCTGTGAGTGGTGCTGGAGATATGAATGCCGATGGTTCGGATGATCTTATCATTGGGTCGCCTTCTGCTTTAAATGACGGGGCCGGGAAATCCTTCATCGTCTACGGCATAGGTCCCACACTCAGACAAGATAAAGCGATCGAGCCTTTGAAGGCTCTTGAAGACAATCTTTTTGAGTATGTCATCCCTTCAAAATTAGTGGTTTCGAGTAGCGAGACAGTGGCAGGTTACCATGCTACCCTGGCAAGCGGTGATCCGCTTCCTGAGTGGCTTACCTTGACAGGCAACACTTTTAGCGGCACTCCGCCCAATCAGGCCGTTGGCACCCTTGAACTAACGCTGGCAATAACCGGCACACTAGGGACGGAGATCAGCATTCCATTCAGCATTCAGATTGCTGATGCCCAGACTTCCCCACCGCAAATCAGTGCCTCAGATTTGAATGGGCTCAATGGCTTTTTGGTCAATGGCATTAATGATTTAGGCCGGACCGGTTATTCCGTAGATGGTGTCGGTGATGTAAACGGAGACGGTATTGACGATGTAATCATAGGTGCCCCTGGTGAGGGCTCAGCCGGATCAACCTACGTTATTTTTGGTAACAATTCAGGCTTTGCCTCAGCTATAGAACTCTCCACTCTGGACGGCACTAACGGGTTTGTAATCAGTGGTGTCAATGAACATGATGGTTTAGGGGCATCAGCGGCTAACGCAGGTGATGTGAATGGCGATGGGTTGTATGATATGATCCTGGGAGCGCCCAGTATTGGGAAGAGCTACATCATCTTTGGAAGCAACGCAGGCTTTCCTTCATTACTGGAGGTGTCGTCCCTGGATGGCACCAATGGCTTTGCAATTAATGGCGCTAGTGCAAACGACAGGTTCGGGGTTTCAGTGAGTGGGGCGGGAGATATCAATGGGGATGGGTTTGACGATGTGATCATCGGGGCGGATAATGTCAGCTCGAACGGGCTCGTCCTCAACGGGGCGAGCTACGTCGTTTTTGGAGAAAATACAGACTTTCCTGCCACTTTAGAAGTATCCACACTTGATGGGACTAACGGATTTGCCATGAATGGATTGAGCTACTTTGGTTTTTTAGGTGGCTCAGTAAGCGGGGCAGGGGATGTCAACGGAGACGGGATTGATGACGTCATCATCGGGGCATATTATGCGAGCTCAAACGGGCTCTATTACAACGGGTCGAGCTACATTGTTTTTGGAAAAAGTACTGGTTTTGCCTCCGAGTTAGATCTGTCAACGCTCGATGGAAGTAATGGATTCAGGGTAGATGGGCTAAATGACGATGATGAATTAGGGGGGGCGGTAAGCAGTGCCGGCGATGTGAACGGCGATGGGATAGACGATATGATCGTAGGTGCCATAGGGGCAAACAGTAATAGCGGTTCCGCTTATGTGGTATTTGGAAAAAACACGGGCTTTGCAGCCACGCTTGCCCCTTCTTCCCTGGATGGAACCAACGGATTCGCCATAAACGGGCTGGAGTCAGGCGACCGTTTTGGATCGGCCGTAGGCGGTGCAGGTGATGTGAATGGCGATGGAATGGATGATGTGGTAGTAGGAGCACGATATGCCGAGGATGCCTATGTAATATTTGGAAGCAATGCTCCCTTTGCAGCCACCCTGGATCTGTCATCACTGAACGGGAGCAATGGATGGCTGTTTGACGGGGGTGGGGTAGGTCAGGCAGTCGGTGGTGCAGGAGACATCAACGGTGACGGGGTAGAAGACCTGATTTTGGGAGCAAAAGATGCCGCACCTGATGGTCTGTTAGACACTGGATCAACTTACGTCATTTTCGGTATTCTTCCCGCAGTGGCTCCCACGTTGGCTAATCCCATCGCTGACCAACAGGTCAATGAGGATGAATTGTTCGAATTCACCATCCCCACCAATACATTTGAGGACCGAAATCAGAATGATACACAGACCCTCTCCGCCATACTGGCAGGTGGAGGAGCACTACCCTCCTGGCTCACATTCGATCCGACAGTAGGCACTTTTTCTGGTACGCCTACCGAAGAATCAGATATAGGGGTCTTTTCCATCGAAGTAACCAATACCGACGAAGATGGACTCAGTGCGACCGACCAGTTTGACCTGGAGGTTGTTAGTGTCAACGATGCACCCGTCCTGGCGGCTATCGGGAACCACGACGGAGATGAAGGTGCCAATGTCACCTTCACAGCGACTGCTACAGATACAGACCTGCCTGCCAACACGCTGACCTTTAGCCTGGATGTGACATCCTCAGGCAAAGGCATGACCATAGACGGGTCAACCGGAGCGTTCTCCTGGACGCCGTCGGAAGATCAGGGCGGAAGCCATGAAGTAACGGTTACAGT
>CAYGOF010000003.1:0-389520 GCA_964351395.1 uncultured Roseivirgaceae bacterium | reverse complement strand
ACCGTGAATGAGGTGAACAGTGCGCCGGTGCTGTCAGCCATTGGCAACAAAAGCGTCGAAGAAGGGGCGGAGCTGTCCTTTACAGCCACAACAACAGATTCGGACATTCCGTCCCAAACGCTTACTTATAGCCTCGACGACCTGTCGGTCGCTAGTGGGATGCAGGTTGGTGCGTCCACCGGGGAGTTTTCCTGGACACCTTCATCAGGTCAGGCTGGAGATTACACAGCTACGCTGGCCGTTAGCGATGGGGTGGTGTCTGTAAGTGAAACATTCACCATAACAGTCGGCAGCAACGTAGAAAACCGCGCGCCAGTGGTTGCGGAGCCAATAGTAGATCAATCTGTTACTGAAGGTTTTTCAACACTCCGAATTGATTTGGCCACTGTGTTTGTTGACGAAGATGGAGACCAGCTGACCATTTCCGCTGAGTCAGCTAACGAAGGTGTGGCAACCATTTTGGTCTCCGGACAAACACTTACTGTTTCAGAAGTTGGTACTGGTGCTACCACGGTCACTGTAACTGCCGATGATGGTAGTGGCGGTAGCGTGAGCGATAGTTTTGACATTGAAGTTTTGCCAGCTAGTGTTGCCGGTGTGAGAGGAGACGCTAACCTACTGATGGCAATATACCCGAATCCAACGGAGGGAAAGTTGTCGGTTAACCTGGCGGGTTCGCGAAAGGGAGTACTTACTGCAGGGATTCGCAACCTTTCCTGTCAACAGCTTTCGGAGACAATCATGACTGGCAATTCGGAAAGGCTGACTGCTGAACTTGACCTGACCGGACTGGCACCCGGAGTCTATTTGCTCAGCATTTCTTTGGATGGAAAGCCTGTTGCTACGAGAAGAATCATTAAAAAATAGCCGTTAGAAATTTAAGATCATGGAACAAGTAGTGGAAGAAAAACCAAAATTCGAATTGTCGACCTCCAGGCAGTTTCCAGGGTGGTTGGCAGCGCAACAAAGCAGTATAGTATTCACTACCTATCAGGTGGGGAAGGTTTTTATGCTCGGAACTAATTCTGATGGCTCTCTTCATGTTACAGAGAGAAGCTTCCCAAGGTGTATGGGACTGGGAACTGTAGCTGGAGGCAACACCTTTTGGATGAGCTCTCTTTGGCAGCTTTGGCGATTCGAGAACTCACTTCCGTCGGGAAGGTTCAAGGACTATGACAAAGTATACCTGCCCCAGGCGGCCTATACCACCGGTGATCTGGACATTCATGATGTGATGATTGCCGATGATGGCAGGCCGGTTTTTGTAAATACATTGTTTAGCTGCCTGGCCACGATCAGCGAAACGCATAGCTTCAAACCGCTTTGGAAGCCACCTTTCATTTCAAAGCTGGCACCAGAAGACAGGTGTCATCTTAATGGATTAGCGGAACGAGACGGGAAACCCGCCTATGTGACAATGGTGGGTACCAGCGATGTGTCTGATGGCTGGAGAGAACATCGTGTCAATGGTGGACTTGTGATGGATGTGCAAACCAATGAAGTGGTGTGTGAGGGTTTATCAATGCCTCATTCACCCAGGTGGCACAATGGAAGGCTTTACTTGCTGGAAGCGGGCACGGGCTATTTTGGGAAGGTAAATCTTGAGACGAAGTCATTCGAACGAATAGCTTTTTGTCCGGGATTTTTGCGCGGACTGGATTTTGTTGGCAACCATGCTGTTGTTGGAATGTCGTCAGCTCGGAAAAACAAAACTTTTAGCGGGCTTCCACTTGACAATAACCTGAAGCAAGCAAATACATCACCTCGATGCGGTATTCAAGTCGTCAATCTGGAGACTGGTGATACCGAAAACTGGATAAGGCTGGAGGGAATTGTTGATGAATTGTATGATGTGAAAGTATTGAAAGGGGTGACTAAGCCTTTGCTGATAGGCACCAAAAAAGAGGATATTAGGACAATGATTTCAATAGAAGAGTAATGCAAATTGAGTCGTCTTAAACCTAAAGCTTTCTCCAATTCGGGGAAGCTTTTTTTGTTTTGGTTAGGTGCCTTGTGTAAATGCAGAAGGAGAATTCAACAAATTCAAATATCTTATACCTGATTTGTGATGTTGGGCGGAGGCGATTGTACCAAACTTAACCTACTCAGCTTTTATGAGAGCTTGCTTACTATTGCTGCTAAGTGTTCTTTTTGTGGTTTCCTGTGGAGAAATTAAAAAAGATGAACCCTACGATCCGGATTCCTTTATCAATCCCGAATTATTCAAAGACCATATCCGAACCACCGACTTCCAAACTGCAGAAGAAGAAATAAAGGGTTTCCATCTGCCTCCCGGATTCGAGATCAACCTTTATGCCTCTGAGCCGGATATCACCAAACCCATTAACATGGAGTTTGACGATCGGGGCAGGCTATGGGTAACCCATTCCATCGAGTATCCTAACGAGGCCTCTACAGGTTCCGGGCAGGATAAAATCACCATTCTCGAAGATACCAATGGCGATGGCAAAGCAGACAAGTTTACAGATTTCGCCAGCGACCTGAATATTCCCATTGGCATCATGCCGGTCAAAGGTGGGGCCATCGCTTACAGCATTCCCAATATTTATTACTTTGAAGACAAAGACGGGGATGATCAATACGATGAAAAGACCGTACTAGTGGGACCATTTGGTCATGTCGATACCCATGGAATGATCAATAATTTTATGCGTGGCCTTGATGGGTGGATTCACTCCTCCCATGGCTTTAGAAACACGTCAACAGTTGCTGGTGCCGATCACGATTCCATAAGCATGACCTCAGGCAATACGTTCCGTTTTCAAATCGACGGCAGCCGGGTGGAGCAAACCACGTTTGGTCGGGTGAACCCTTTTGGCTATGCAGTAGATGACTTTGGCTACCTGTACTCGGCAGATTGCCACACCATGCCGATCTATCAGATCATCAGTCAGGGTGATTATCCGCACTTTGGTAAGAAAGCCCCTGGCCTGGGCTTTGGTCCACAAATGATGAACTATCAAATTGGTTCGACCGCACTCTCCGGCCTTGAATACTATAACGGCGAAGCCTTTCCTGAAGAATACAGAAACAGCTTTTACTCTGGCGATGTAGTGGCTTGCCGGGTCAGCCGTAACACCATTTCTTACAATGGATCGACGCCTGTGGCCACCCTTCAGAAAGATTTCCTGGTAAGTGAAGATCCCTGGTTCCGACCTGTAGATGTGAAAATCGGTCCAGATGGTGCGCTGTATATAGCAGATTTTTACAACCGAATTATTGGCCATTATGAAGTGCCGCTCGATCACCCTGGTCGTGATAGAAAAAGTGGTCGGATCTGGCGCATCACCTACAAGGGGGAGACGACAGAGCCGGTCGATTGGTCAAAGGCCAGCGTCGACAAGCTGATCGAAGGGCTTGGTCAAAGTACTTTCGCCCAAAGGGTGATGGCCTCGAACCGACTAGTAGACTACAAGTCTGATGAGGCAGTGCAGCCGCTCAAGGCATTGTTGGCTGATAGCAAAGCTACGTCTAAGCAAAAAGTGCACGCTTTATGGGTGCTGAAAAGACTTGGTGCCCTCGCAGATGGAGAGCTAAAAAATGCTGCGACTGGAAACGATCAGGAGTTAAGAGTGCATGCCTACAAAGTATTGACTGAATATCCCGCTCTGAGCGATGAATTGCGAAAACTTGCACTCGAAGGGCTGAAACACGCTGACCCACATACACAACGGGCAGCTGCCAATGTATTAGTCAAACACCACAGCGCTGCAAATATTAATCCATTGGTTATTGCAGCTTTAGCCGCACCAAACAGTGATACCCATTTGCACTACACACTGATGATTGCCCTTCGTGATCATCTAAAAGAGACCGACATCCTGGATGCTGCAGTAGCGCAGGCCTGGGACGAAGCAGAAACAAAAGTACTGATGGATGCCATGACCGACGTGCCTTCTGCAGTTGCTTCCACCTTCATCTATGATAATATCAAGAAGTATGACGCGCCCCATGATCGTCTTGTGGTATACCTTCAACACGTTGGGCGTTTCATTCCTGAGGCCCAGCTCACATCGGCGATCGATTTTATCAGAGAGAAATTCAAGGGGGATGCCGCCGGGCAATATACGTTGTACAACACGATTCAAACGGGTATTGGCCAGCGTGGTGGTGCCACCAATGCCAAACAAATGACCGACTGGGCAACCAGCTTTGCCAGCGACTTCCTGAAAAATCTGCAGACAAAGCCTCAGCTGGTAGCAGATCAGCCGTCAGCACACGCTGACGAAGAATATGAGTACTTTGAAGAAATTTCCCAGCGCCAGGTATTTGCTGCGAACACTGCCAGCCAAAATAAGCTGACAGCCTACGAGCAAGGGCTGCGTGATCTGTTGAATGCTGCGTGGGCAAAGAGCAGACCAAGAGCTGCTGCCGCAAAAGCTTTGCTGGACATCAATGGCAAAAGCAATATCGATTTGGTCGAAGCGAAACTGACCAGCATAAACGAGGAGCCTGCTTTCAGAGAGGAGCTGGCCAGAACAATCGGAACGTCTTCTTATACAGGAGTAATGCCCGTGTTGAATAAATCACTGAAGGATGCTCCCAGCGGCTTGCAGGTAGCCATCGCTTCGGTATTTGTAAATTCTGCCGAAGGCCGTGCCAGTCTTTTGAAGGTAGCAAAGGATGGTTTCATTCCGCCTCGCACACTCATGGACAGAAGAGTGAACGAGCAGCTGCTTTCAAAGCTGACGGCGTTACAAAAGAAAGAGTACGATGCGCTGACTGCTGGACTCGAGTCGGTGCTGGAGGAAAGGCAAAAGTTGATTGACACCAGGTTGGCCCGGTTTGATCCCAAAACAGATGTGGACCTTGGCAAGGCGGTGTTCATGAACAATTGCAATATTTGCCACCAGATCAACAACGACGGTGGGGTAATTGGCCCCCAGCTCGATGGCATTGGCAACTGGGGCCGAAGGGCACTGGCTGAAAAGATTCTCGACCCGAACCGGAATATCTCTCAGGCATTCAAAAACTATAGTATTACATTGAATGACGGGAAGGTATTGAGTGGGCTATTCAGAAGGGGTGAAGGCGAGTTGGAAGTCTACGCCAACAATGCCGGCCAGGAGTTTACCGTCAGCAAAACCGATATTAAGGAGAAGAAAGCATCACAATACACCTTGATGCCCGACACCTTTGGCGAAGCCATCAGCGAAACTGACTTTGATGCGCTTTTAGGATATTTACTGACTCAGAAATAAGAGAATTCCCTACTGGTCTGTCAGGGTACAGACCAGGGTGTTGAACGTGGTAAGTATAGAACTGCGTGTCGCCCACTTAAGAGGGTGGGGGAAAATTGGTGGGAAGGTGAGCGAAATGGCTTGTGTGTTAATTTTCCGAGGACTTTTCGGTCCGCCGAAGCGGCTTACTTTTTGTCCTTTAAAAAGTAAAAGCCGTCCCGATAGCGATCGGGACGGCTTGAGGGTATCATAGTTTAGAAAAAAATTACCAATGATATGAGAAAATTCGCCATTTCAGCCTTTTTTTTATTCTTATCAATACAATCCCACGCCCAACTCATGAAAAACCACGTCGTGGCCGACGACATCCCTTTCAGAAAAACCATCCTCTTCGATAAATTCGTCTCTGAAGGAGTAGCCGTCGGCGATGTCAACAACGACGGCCTCACCGACATCATGGCCGGCCCCTTCTGGTTCGAAGCCCCCAACTGGACCAGGCACGAAATCTACGAGCCCAAGCTCTATGTGGCTGAAAAGGAATGGAGTAACTCCATGCTCAACTTCTCATTAGACGTCAACCAGGATGGATGGATTGACTTCATCCGGGTGGATTTTCCAGGCAAGGCTGTGTACTGGCATGAGAACCCTAAGGGCAAGGAAGGCTACTGGAAAGAATACATGATCCACGAAACCGTGGGGAATGAGTCTCCCGGCTTTTATGACGTAGATGGTGATGGACGAAAAGACATTGTATGCGGTGATGTGACCAACAAGCAAATGATTTGGTTGAAGTCGCCAAGCAAAAAAGGAGATGCCACCTGGACCAAACATACAATTAGCCTGCCAGGCACTCCTGGCTCTGAGAACTTTTCTCACGGACTTGGCTTTGCCGACGTTAACGGTGATAGTCGAAAGGATGTGATCATTAGGGAAGGTTGGTGGGAAGCGCCTAAGGATGTAACACAACCCGCCTGGTTCTGGCATCCTTCCAATCTTGGTGACCCTTGCTCTCATATGTACACAGTTGACTTTACCGAGGATGGCAATATTGACGTTTTCTCGGCATCTGCTCATGAAAGAGGCATTTGGTGGTATGAAAATGAAGGTGATGGCAGTAACCAGAAGTTCACCCGTCACCTGATCACCGACGAAATGTCGGAAACCCATGCGGTAGCTTTTACTGACATCAATGGGGATGGTAAAAAGGATTTTGTTACCGGTAAGCGTTATTACGCTCACATGCGCCAGGGAACAGGGGCGTTAGAGCCTGCTTACCTCTATTGGTTTGAATATGTACCAGGCAAAGAACCCAAATGGATTGCACACGAAATCGACAGCGACTCAGGCGTGGGTCTCAACGTGGTAGCCGAAGACATCAACAAGGATGGCCTGACCGACGTAGTGATTGCTAACAAGAAAGGGATCTTTGTATTTGAGCAGGGGAAATAGTGATATAGGGAGGCTGTTAATGTTCCGCTTGCAAATACTATAGAGTTTAACGAACTTCAATGGATGGTCAAGAAAGTGTATATAGACACTTCGGTGGTTGGTGGATATTTTGATGAAGAATTTGAGTTTTGGACAAAAGTTTTCTTTCAGGAAGTAGTAAAAGGAGAATTCAAAATTGTTATTTCTGAACTCTTAACTGAAGAACTTAAATTCGCGCCGCTAAACATTCGGTCCTTTTTGGTTGGGATATCTGAAAAACACAAACTTTATGTTGAGCTTAATCAAGAGACAGAGGAATTGGCAAGAAGCTATATAAACAACGGTATCGTCGGCATAAAGAGCCTCGCCGACTGCCGTCATATTGCAACGGCCACAGTGAACGACATAGAGATTTTAACAAGCTGGAATTTTAAACATATTGTTAACCTGAACAAGATTCATCTGTATAATGGTATTAATCTTCAGAATGGTTATCGAACAATTGAAATTAGAACACCAAGAGAAATTGTGAATTATGAAAACTAAGGACATTGCAGAAAAGAAATTTGACGCAGTTAAGATGATGCGTGAAATTCGTGACAAAATTGATAAGGAAACGGAAGGCATGAACTATGACCAATTGAAAAAGTACTATAAACAAAGCGCAGAAGAAAATAAGAAGCGTTCGAGAAAGTAGTCCATTTCACAGGGCTTATCTCCATCCAATCACCAATAGTTTGTCCCCTGGCAGAACTTTGACTTAGAGCCTCCTCAACGTCAATCCCCCATCAGCCGTAATCACCTGGCCCGTAGCATATGGAATATCACCAGTTGCCAGGGTGGCTACAATTCGGCCAATGTCCTCCGGTTGGCCCAGTCGTTTTTCAATGGTGAGGCCGTTGGCAATCAGGTCTTCATATTTGCCTTTTACTTTACTGATCATGTCCGTTTCGATAATTCCAGGTCTTACTTCGTAAACAGGAATACCTGCCTCGCCCATGCGTGTGGCAAGCAATTTTGTTACCATGGCCAGACCAGCCTTCGCAATACAATACTCTCCCCGGTTGAGAGAAGCTACTTCGGCAGAAACAGAGGATATATTGATGATGCTGCCCTCAAAAGCTGGAAAAACGGCTTTTTCTCTCAGCATTTGCTTCGCCACTTCCTGCGAGAGGAAAAAGGTGCCTTTGAGATTGATGTTGAGCATATAGTCGAAGTCGTCCTCATCAATTTCTAATATATCTTTGCGAACCCTGGGAGCCACTCCCGCATTGTTGACAAGCACATTGAGTTTTTTGAAATAGGTAAGGGTTTGAAAAACGATTTTCTTCCGATCTTCTGTAACGCCCAAATTTCCCTGCACGTACACGACCCTTGCTCCAAGCTTTTCCAGTTCCTGAACCACCTCCTGAATATCTTCAACTGGGCGCATGCCATTTATGGCCAGATCAAAGCCAGCGCTTGCCAACTTTTTGGCTATTCCCAGCCCTATGCCTCTGGTGCCACCTGTTATAAGTGCAACTTTTTTATCGCTCATATCAGAGTTCTTTTTTGATTTCTTTGATCAGCGTTGCTTCTTCCATTTGCTTGTAATAAGGGTCTAATGGGAAGCATCCTGAGATCATACCATTACGTGGCCCAGTGGTACAGTCGGAGAAGGTACGACAAATCTTGGCTCTTTTCATGCCTGCCCCGGAAAGTACGTCAGCGGGCATTTCAGGATAGGAGATCACCATTCGACCAATACCCACAAAGTCTACATCTCCCTTTTTCAAGACTGCCTGACCCACATTTGGAAGCCACTCTTGTAAATAGGAGTACCCTGAGCCCACAATGGCCAAAGAGGGAAAGTCCTTTTTCAGTTTTGCTACCATTTCCAGTTGCCTCGCTACGCCTACCAATGGATCTTCCGGTGGTAAGTAACCATCCGATGGGGGGAACAGGGCAGGCCGTGTAACATGGGGGTTATAGTAAGGACTGCCAGCAGTAATACATAGTAGTTCTATGTCAAGTTCTTCGAGCAGATGAAGGAATTTCTTAGTTTCTGTCAGGTCGTAACCAAGTCCAGATTTGTCACCTCCAAAAGCATATTTGTAAGTACTACCTACTTCATACGGCTCGCCTACTTTATCTTCGGCCTGCATAAATGGAACCAGGTCGATAGCGCTCAATCTTACACCAATCTCCAGGCCGGGAGCTGCCTTTCTGATACCATCTACAATGGAAGTCAGAAAACGGGTCCTGTTTTCAAATGACCCACCATATTTGCCACCCCGGTCAATGGCACTGAGGAACTCGTGTCCCAAATAGCCGTGGCAATGCTTGATATCTACAAAATGGAAGCCTGCTTTTTGCGCCAGCACAGCTGCTTTAATAAAATCCTCAATCAAGCCGTCGATATCTTCGTCTGTCATGACGGGATAGTCATGCCCAAGCCCAAATTTTTTGTTCAGAATTGGGTGTTCATAAAGAATGATAGGCTCTAGTTTCTTCTTATCATACGGCTTGCAAAAACGACCAGAATGGGTTAGCTGCAGGCCAATCACGAGATCGTCTGCATTGCCGAATTGGTCCCTGTGGTCTTTGATCAGGTTTTGGTAGAGACTTACAAACGCTGGAAATGTAGCCTCATTGATCATCAACTGATTGGGGTTAGCCCGGCCTTCAGGGCGCACCGCTACCGCCTCACATCCCCAAAGCAATTTGGCACCGCTAATGGCAAAATGGTGCCAGCGCCTTTTCGTATGTTCCGAAGGGCGGCCATCGGTAGTGCCATCCCAGCCCTCCATCGGGAGGATGCAAAAGCGGTTGCCGATGGTTCTTCCCGAATTCAGTGAATACGATTGACTGTAGGGAGAATCGGTAGTAGCTAATTCCGCATCAAATGGAATGTTGGCTCCAATTTCTTCTAAATAGCTGCTAAGGTCTTCGGCGGTTTTTAGCTGCGCCACTCTTTTATATACCGGTCTGCTTTTCGTAGCCATCGATTCTAAAGCTCTAATCCATTAAAAAACGTATAATACTGTTCACCTTTCAATTCTTTTGTAAGACTCAGTGCCAACTCCCGTGCGTGGTAGTCGCCCCACATGCTCGATTCCCCACTGGGTACTTTTTGGCCTGCTGGCACATGATCCCAATTGTTGGGCCGATGATAAACCGAATGTAAAGTCAAGCCTTGATGAGTAGGGTCGGCGGAAAGATAGGGCTCACTAAATAGCGAACGGGCTGCGGTAAGCCCCGCCTGGGTATACTTTGGCTCGTTCAGGAATTTGCCTAACCGCAATAAACCTTGAGCGCCAATGGCCGCTGCAGAACTGTCGACTGGTTCGTAGGCATTGAAAGGATCGGAATCCTTTGAAAGGAAGTCACCCATTTTTGCCAATCCGGGAGCACCTGTGTCCCAATAGGGGATGCCGTCGGCGCAGGAATTGTCAATATAGAAATCGCAGGTAGCTTTGGCAGCTTTTAGCATCACCGCCATCAACTCTTGTTTCTCAATTATGCCATCCAACGCAGCCTCAGGCAGTTTGTCAAAAAACTCCAATTCCTCAGCAAAACCAGTCATTGCCCATGAGAGTCCCCTGGTCCAGGTACTCATTCCTGTATAGCCTTGTTGGGTGCTTGAACTGCGGAAATTTCCGTCATTGGTATTGAATATGCTTTCGTGAGCGCTACGCCCCCAAATGTCATACAAATCACGACCTTCGCCATAAAAGACTGAATATTGCGCTGTGGACAAAAGGTGCTGAACTCCCCGCCTCAGCAAGCTGATCTTCTCATCATTTTCGCCCATCAGCGTATGGCCCATTAGGTGGCTCATCATCAGGATGCGGCAAGAGCGAACAGTATCAACAAATAGGGAGTGAGGGCCATTAAAGGAATAGATGAAACCCCCGTTTTTGGTATTGGTCCAACGCATCGCCTGCACGGCACCGCTCACCTTGATGGCCAGCTCATAGAAATTCTTCTCCCACTCATTGTTAGTGGTTTTGCCTTCAGCCATTAGCCGTAGCAGGTTGCCATAGGTGCTGATATTGTTGAAGCCATGGTCGTGTACGCCCTTATGAGTAAGGTGTGGCGCCATTTTCTCCAGGGTGTTTTTTCTGCCTATTTCGAGAAACTCTTTTTCTCCGGTCGCATCGTACTGAAGCAATGCCGATCCAAACTGAAAACCCTGGGTCCATTCTGTCCAGCCTTTGGTGGTGTACTTGCCTTCGATAGTAAAAACAGGGGTGCCCGACTGTCCGTCGTACTGCTTCTCGATGGCTTTTATTTTTTGACCTGATAGATCCCAAAACTGGTTCAGGCTTTTTTCTAAGTGTTCAACCTTCAGTTGGTTGTCTATTTTCATTTGGTTCCAGTGTTTTATATTTCGTCAGATGCCTTATGAGCCTTTGATTCCATCAAAGATCTATTTTTAGCTTATGAGTGCTTTCCTGCTCTGGCCTGCTCATCTTTTGTGCAAGGCCATAATCAAGACGCTTAAACCTCCATGCACCATGTACAGCACAATATCGAAATTGAACCCACCAATTTGTGCTGGAATTACAGAAGCGATGGATAGGATGACACTGATCAAAGCCAATCCGCACGTAATCATCAGTACTTTGGGAGGGTTTTCAAATATCACAGCAGCTAGTACAAGAGGCGCCATCACCGAAGTGCCTGTGAAACTGAGTCGAGCCAATAATACAAGCTGGTCACTCATATAAATCGAGAATACCAATACCACGAGTGAAAAGACTAACAACGATATCTTTGTGTAGCGCATAACAACCTTGTCTTCGCCTGAAAGCAAAGACCGAAGTTCAGAACCCAGGGCAAATATCTGTGCGTTGGTGGTAGACAGGCAGGCTGCAAACAGTCCCACCACCGCCAAAGCGGCCACAGGGTTCGCCTGGTCAAACAGTAGGGCGGATGAGAGAAAGTCTGATGTGGAAGCATCCGGGTATTTCAGCGCTCCATACAAACCGATAAAGGCAGTTGGTAGAATGACAAGAATAGCGAACAGTCCAACAGCGTATGTCATTTTGTGTACCGACTTCAGGTCTTTCATCACAATTAGTCTGGTAGTTAACTGGGGTTGCGTCACCGGAATCATCACAATAGCGATGGCGGACCCAATCAAGAACTGAGTGCTAAATAATCCTTTGGGCCCGGGCAGTGTCAGTAAATCTGGATTTTGGGCGCCAACGTTAGCCATCATTTGCACAATTCCGCCCGACATTTCGAGGCAGGCAAGGCCGATGATCCAAATAACGATAAGAAGCAAAATGCCTTGTATGGCATCGCTGTAAACAATGGCCTTCAGTCCGCCGATTTCCGCATATATCAGCATGATCACCACCGTGCCAGCTGACCAGCCCCAAGAAGGAATGGCGTCGGGGAAAGCCGCATTCAAAAAGATCGAGATTCCTCTGATCTGTATCGCCACGTAAGGAATAAGGAATAAGAAAGCAGTCAGGAAAAACAAGTAGCCAGCCCAGGGTGATTGGTAGCATTTTTCCAGTAGTCCGGCAATTCCTTTGAATCCCTTGTTTTTTGCCAGCTTCCTGAGCTTATAGCCAAACCAAATGATGAAGAACACCATGATGGCATCAGAAAATGCCAGGAAGACCCAGGCGCCCACACCGTGATTTCGAAAGAAATCGGGCATGCCCATAAAGGTAAAGGCACTGAAAAGCGCAGCAGCAAAGGTCATGAACCCCAGGAAGGCGCCGATGGCAGAGCCAGCCAACATAAACTCGTCGGAAGTTCGGTTCTTTTGATAGGATTTAACAGAGGCCAGCACCAGCAGACCAATGAAAATGATAAAGAAGATAATCAGCCAGGTGGTCATACTAATCTTCTTTAAAAGGGAAAACCCTTGTGCCAATAAATGTGAGAACTACCAGCAGTGCTGTGATCAGGATACTGCTCCACAAAACATAAGGAAGGGAGAACAGGAAGGGCGCGGGCTCACCTGCTGTAAAGAAAATTCCAAAACTTAATAGGATAAGCAGAATAGCAGAGGCGACCACAATTCGCCACGAGGTAGGTGATGTCATTTTATAAGTAGGTTTTAAAGCGCAATGAAGATTGACAAATAACAGCGGTTTTGCAATTTGTACCGGGACAAAATTATTTCAAGATATCTTTTACATTTTATATACAAATGACTTTATTTGTTTTACAATATATATACTAATGGGTAAATCATACATCGGAGAATTCGAAGAACTTGTGCTTACCATCGTGGCGATCTTGCAAGAGGAAGCGTATGGGAATGCGATTGTCAACGAAATAAAGAGCAAGGCTAGCAGAGAGGTTAACTTGAGTGCCGTGCATGTCACCTTGTACCGATTGGAAGACAAGGGGTTTGTAAAATCTGATATGGGCGGTGCCACCAACGAAAGAGGAGGAAGGCGAAAGAGGATATTTACGATTAGCAACGCCGGGCTTGCCATTCTTAAAGACATGAAGGAGTCAAGACAGGACCTTTGGAAGCTAATTCCGCAGTTGAATTTTACATAAACTGGGTATGCCTCAGAAAGAAAAATATAGCACCTGGCAGCTCCGCTTCCTGCAATGGTTTTGCCCTCCAAATCTCTACGAAGGGATTGAGGGTGATTTGCTGGAACAGTTTGAGGCGGACCTAGAGACGGTAGGATCAAATCGAGCCGGTTGGAGGCTGCATTGGAATGTTCTTCGGTTTTTTAGGCCAGCCATCATATTTAGAAACTCATTTTCAAATCGAATGACCAATACATCGATGCTTCGCAATCATTTTACCATCGCTTATCGATTTTTAAAACGCCATCCCTCTCACACAGCCATCAATGTTTTTGGTCTTGTGATAGGAATTGCTTCTGCTCTTCTCATCTTGTCTATTGTGAGGTTTGAGCTTTCATATGACAAGTTTCACACCCATGCCGACCAGATTTATCGGGTGGTAAGGGTCAGTCAGGTAGAAGGCGCCGCCGAATATCGCACTGGTGTTTCCTATCCTGTTCCAGTAGCCATCAAAGAAGAAATTCCCGGCGTAGAGAAAATTACTTCTATGCTGTACTGGGGCTGGGGAGGAGTGCAGGTAGATGTAACAGATGGAGAAGGTATGTCGATTCGAAAATTTCAGGAAAACACTGGCTTTGTCATTACTTCCGGTTCTTTCTTCGATGTATTTGACTACAAAGGCACAGGATTTAAATGGTTAAGCGGCAATAGGGCCACCGCTCTTGTTGAACCAAATTCTGTCGTGCTTACTCAATCCCTGGCATTGAAATATTTCCCCGGCAAGGAGGCCTTAGGTCAAACCATTAGGGTGGATAAGGACTGGGACTGCAAAGTGACTGGTGTGATCACTGACCTGCCAGTCAACTCTGAATTTCCATTCAAGTTGATGCTTTCTTACTCCACCTTGAAAAGAGACATTGCAGGTCGTATAGACAATTGGAACTCTGTGGCCGATAACCATCAAACCTACCTGGTGTTGCCCACTGGAACAACCAAAGAAGAATTGGAGGCGCAAATTGAAAGTGTACATGCCGCTCATGTGAGCAAGGACCTCGCAAGCAAGAGAAAATACAAGTTGCAGTCGTTGACTGAGGTGCACAAGGACGAACGTTTTGGGAGTTACCAGGGCCGAATTGTAAGCGATGAACGACTGTGGACACTAGGCATTGTAGGGATCTTTTTGTTATTGGTGGCTTGCATCAACTATGTGAATCTTGCAACTGCTCAATCCTCTCTTAGGTCGAAAGAAGTGGGCATAAGAAAAACGCTGGGAGGAGCAAGAGCTGGCCTGATCACGCAATTCCTTTGCGAGGCTTTTATCATGGCTTTATTATCAAGCCTACTGGCCTTACTTTTAGCCGAAATAAGCGTAGCCAATATTCAGAGTCTTTTAAGTGTAAAATCAGGTGGATATCTTTTCCAAGATTCCTTTTTAATGGGTTCGCTGGCGTTTACGGTAATTGTCATCACGTTTTTCGCTGGGTTTTATCCGGCCCTGGTCATATCGCGGTTCAATCCTCTGACGGCCCTGAGGTCCAGGTTCAGTGCTGGAAAGGGTGGCTTTCAGCTACGGAAGGTGCTCACGGTATTTCAATTTACTATTACCCAGGTTTTTGTGATTGCCACTTTTGTAGTGATCAGTCAAATGAATTTTATGAATACGATGGATTTAGGGTATCAGAAAGAAGCCATCGTGACTATTGACTTGCCTGGTGATGAACAATCGAGAGCACTTTTTGTGAGTGAACTGAGCAACGACCCGGCTATTTCTTCGATCAGCTTAAGTTCCACAATGCCTGGAGGTGGTAGAAGACATACTTCTCATATGGGTATAAGACGAGCCGAATGGGCGAACGACCAAAACCTCGTATTTGAGTTTCAATGGGTAGATGAACATTATATAGGCCTGTATGGAATGCAGTTAGTAGCCGGAAGAAACTTCCATTCATCTGATTCAATAGACAAGGTGGTTGTCAATGAAACGCTGGCACAGAAGCTCGGTTTTGAGTCACCACAAGATGCCATTAACGGTCAAGTAGCCGTCGGAAACAGCAAAGGGACAATAGTGGGCGTGGTGAAGGACTTCCACACGGAATCTTTAAGAGACGAGGTAGACAAAGTGATGTTAGCTCAGTTTCCAAACAAATACGCAGTTGCCAATATCAAACTGGCGCCATCGATCAATAATTCAGAGGCAATTAGTAGTCTACTGATGAAGTTGGAAAGCACTTGGGCAGGCTTATTTCCCGAATCAGTTTTTAACTACCAATTTTTCGACGAGAGAATTGCCGCTTATTACCTGGAGGAGCAGAAGTTTTCTGCCTTGTTTCAGTTGTTCTCAATAGTTTTCATGGCAATAGGTTGCCTCGGCCTATATGGACTAATTTCTTTTGTTGTGCACAAAAAAATGAAAGAAGTGGCTGTGCGTAAGGTATTTGGTGCCACAGTAATCAATATTCTGATGCTTATTGGCCGCGACTATGTGAAGCTGGTGGCAGTTGCTTTTTTAATCGCGGCCCCCACCGCTTTCTACTTTATGCAAGAGTGGTTGAACGGCTTTACCTACCATACTGAAATAAGTTGGTGGATAATGCTGGCACCAGGACTGATGGTGCTGTTGGTTGCCATGCTCTCAGTGATGGGCCAATCGCTGAAGGCAGCTTATGTAAACCCAGCGAGAATTTTGAAAGACGAATAAGAGACAATGAATCAACCGTCCACATCCTGGCTTCGCTTCCTCCGCTGGTTTTGCCCATCGGACCTTTATGAAGGTATTGAAGGCGATTTGCTGGAGCAGTTTGATGATGATTTTGATGCGTATGGTGAAAGAAAAGCAGGATGGAAATTCAAATGGAATGTGCTTCGGTTTTGCAGGCCGGGGATAGTGATGAGGAATAGTTTTCAAAACCGATTAACAAAAACTGGTATGTTACAAAATTACCTGACCATCGCCTGGAGGAATATCATTCGCCATCCTGGACACACAACGTTAAATGTTGTTGGGCTGGCACTTGGCTTGGCAAGCTGTTTTCTGATTGGACTGTATGTTAAGTACGAGCTGAGCTTCGACGACTTTCATACGAAAGCTGAGCATATCTACAGGTATATACCCCAGTTTGCTAAAGACGGGCAAATGACGTTGCAGGTGCAGACAGCTGCCGGTATAGCACCTTATCTAGAAGCCAGGGTTCCTGAGATTGAACAAGCCGTTAGGTACACCCAATGGGAAGAACAACCTTTCTTGAAGTGGAAAGGAAAGGAGCTCCCGGGAGGAACGCTTTCTCTGGCAGACAGTAACTTCTTCCATGTGTTTTCTTTTAAGTTATTGGAAGGGAATTCGGCCACAGTGTTGAATCGTCCAATGACCGTAGCGATTTCCAAAACAGTAGCTGAAGCGGTATTTGGCGGTAATAACCCCATTGGGCAGGTGATTACCTATGACAATGACCTTGAGTTGGAAGTATCAGCCGTTTTTGAAGATGCTCCTCCTAATAGCCATCTCCAGTTCTCTTATTTGTTATCAGTAGCTTCACTCCCCAAACTTTATGCTGCTGATCAGAGCGTGCTGACCAGTATGAATAATTGGAATTTCTCCACCTATTTGTATGCCCCATCGGTAGTCGACCTGCCTACTTTTGATGAGAAGGTTACTGAAGCAATGGTGGTCAAGATGGTGGAAATTGGTGTCGGTGAAGCAGGCGCTGCACATTGGCTTCAACCGCTCTCGGATATTCATTTCACTCAGGGAATAAGAGGAGATGGCCCAACATCAAATATCAGCCAGGTTTACATTTTCTCTGCGGTGGCCATTTTCATCATTCTCATTGCCTGCTTCAACTTTATGAACCTAACCACCGCCAGGGCGATAGGCCGGGCTAAAGAAGTGGGCATCAGAAAAGTGATGGGAGCAGTGAGGAGGCAGCTTGTTATTCAGTTTTTGAGCGAGGCATTTTTTATAGTTTTTGTTGCCGGTGTCCTTAGCCTGCTTCTTTTCTGGCTCGCAGTTCCCCGGTTCAATAATGCCCTGGGCTTACGGCTGACTTTTGATATTAGCACTGACTGGCAATTTGTTGCCCAGCTCATGACAATCATTGTGGCTACAGCATTTGTAGCAGGGAGCTATCCCGCTTTTTATTTATCGTCGTTTACACCTTCTGCCACTTTGAGAGGAGGAAACGCACAAGCTGGAAAAGCCGGTTTCCGAAATGTTCTTACAGTCATCCAATTCAGTATATCAGTCTTTCTACTCATCGGCACGCTGGTAATCAGCAGACAGTTGTCCTTCATGAAAGAAACTAAAATGGGTTATGATAAACACCTGGTAGTTCACTTTCCGTTGGCAGGTGATTTGCAGGGTAAGAAGTTTGAGTCATTTAAAAACGGCCTATTGAATCATCACGGAATTGCTGCTGTAAGCAGAGGAAGTGATGTGCCCGGAAATATCACAGGCCACAATATTTTTGAAATACAGGTGGGCGAAGAAAACCGGATTAAGGCATTGACCTACATTACTGCAGACTATGAATACCTCGATGTGCTTGGAATAGAACTGGCAGAAGGCAGGCAATTTTCTAGGAATTTCCCATCTGATAAAACGCAGGGGTATTTAGTCAACGAGGCGCTTGTAGCATTTCTTGGCCTCGACGAACAGCCCGGAGGAGTAGTTGGCACTCCGATGCGCTGGTTCAACCAAGACTACCCGGTGGGCAATATAATTGGCGTTGTTAAAGACTTTAATGCCCGATCGTTGCAACATAAGATTGAGCCGATGGTAATTTGGTTTAAAGAGTGGAACCAAGTCGGAATAGTGAAGCTTACTGGCAACGACGTTTCAGGCGCTTTGGCGACTCCAGGACAGGAGTGGGCTAAATCAGCCGCTGGCTATCCGCTTAATTACACTTTTCTTGACGATTCGCTTGGTCGGATGTACCTGGCTGAGGAGAAATCCATGACGCTCGCAGGTGCTTTTTCGATTTTGGCCATTTTTATTTCCTGCATGGGACTTATTGGATTGGTGTCTTATGTGGCAGAACAAAGGAAAAAAGAAATTGGTATAAGAAAGGTGCTTGGTGCTACTATAGAGAACATTGTGACGCTATTTTCCTGGCGCTTTATCAGATTAGTCTTTCTGTCATCTGCTGTCACCATTCCGATGGCAGTATTGGCTGTCAATGAATGGTTGGCAAATTTTGCCTTTTCAGCAGAAATTCAGTGGTGGGCATACGGGGCTCCGGTTATAGTCGTACTTCTCATTACTGTTACTGTGGCATCTGGTTTTACTGTAAAGGCAGCCAAAACGAATCCGGTAGACTGCTTGAAGCAAGAGTAGCAGTTTGCGCTTGGTGGTTCACTGAATACAGACTCGGCAATTTGTAATTCGATCTTTGTTCGGCTGGTCATCGGATGACCTGCGAGAGTTTGCTAATGCATGCTTGTAGTACTTTTTCTGCGACTGCTTGCTCTGCACGTATGTTGGTTATAATCGTCATTAAGTCTAATGATGATATCTAATGTTGGTTAAATCCGACATTTAACGATTTCAACCAAACGACTTGGCATAGCGCTCAAGTGTTGCAGTCTATGTTGGGCAGTTTAACCTCCAGGAAGGTCTTTTTTTTCCTCTGTTAATTTCTCCTTTCCAACGCCATCTCCTTTCCAAGCCCATCTCCTTTTCATATCTTCAACCCAAAATTTAGCCCCATGGATTTATCATATATCATCAACGAACTAGGAGAGGACAGAGAAAATTATTACCGCTCTGTTTCACCGCCGATCATGATGTCGTCCAACTTTTGTTTTGACAACATCAAAGACATGCAAGAGAGCCTGGAGTTTGAGCATGAAATTCCTTTTTACACCCGTGGGGTTAATCCAACAACAGCTATTCTGCAAAAGAAGATTGCAGCACTAGAAAAGACAGAAGATGCTCTTTTGTTTGCCAGTGGAAGTGCCGCGATCGGAGCTGCTGTGATGGCCAATCTGAGCCAGGGCGATCATGTGGTTTGCGTCGAAAAGCCCTACAGCTGGACAAACAAGTTACTGAATCAAATGCTGCCCCGTTTTGGTGTTTCTGCTACTATGGTGGACGGAACAGATCCAAAGAACTATGAAAGAGCCATTCGCCCGTCAACTAAGATATTATATCTCGAAACTCCCAATTCCTGGACCTTCGAACTGCAGGACATTGAGGCGGTAGTGAAAATTGCTAAAAAACATGGGCTACTGACAATTATCGACAATAGTTACGCCTCTCCCATAAATATGAATCCGGCGGAAATGGGTGTTGATATTGTAACGCATTCGGCGTCCAAATACCTTAATGGTCACAGCGATCTGGTAGCCGGAGTGCTTTGCGCCACCAAGGAAATGACGACCAAAATTTTCAAGTCTGAGTTTATGACACTAGGAGGGATCATTTCACCAATGAATGCATGGTTGATGCTTCGTGGTCTTCGTACGCTCCCCATTCGCATGGAAAGAGCAGAAAAGTCAACAGCAGCAATTGTTGATTTCCTTGCTGCCCACGACAAAGTGGCTAAAATTTATTATCCTTTTCACCCAAGTCACCCACAATATGAGTTGGCTAAAAAGCAAATGAAACGGGGTACAGGGCAGTTCACCATTCAATTGAAGACAGAAAAACCTGATGAAATAGTTCGGTTTTGCGACTCTCTCAAGACGTTTTACCTTGCCTGTTCATGGGGCGGACACGAGTCGTTGATATTCCCGGCGATTGCCATGGTTGAATCAATGAATTACAAAAACGCCACAACACCGTTGAATATGATTCGTTTCTATGTTGGCCTCGAAGAAACCGACTATCTTATCGCGGATCTAACGCAAGCGTTTGACAAAATTTAAATTACTATCATGCCTTTTGATTGGCTTCAACCTGCTGGTTGGCTGGAATACCCATGCTCAAAACATCAAAGGTAAAGTGTTAGATGAGAACGGCGACCCAATGCCTTTCACAACCATTTACGTTGGTGGCACATCTACCGGCGTATCTACTAACCAGGATGGAGACTATGAGCTTTCTCTGGAAGCTGGGCAATACGATATTGTGTTCCAGTACGTTGGGTATAAACGGCAGCTTCAGCCTGTGCTTGTCATTCCGGGGAAAACCTTTGTGCTCAATGTCCAGCTATTTCCTGAAGCTTATGAGCTGAGCGAGGTGGTCGTTAATGCAAAAGACAAAGATCCGGCTTACGCTGTGATCCGTGAGACAATAAAAAAGAGAAAATATCACCTATCTGAGGTGAGCGCCTATACCTGCAGGGTATATATCAAAGGGAATCAGCACCTTGATGATATTCCCAACAGCCTGCTGGGCTACACGGTGCCGCTGGATACCGGTATCGTTTATCTCTCAGAGTCGGTTTCAGACCTTTCTTATATCCATCCTAATAAGTACAGTGAAACGATGATCTCTTCCCGTGTAAGTGGACAAAGCCAGGCATTCAGCTTTAATATGGCTTCGGAGATGGTGGTCAACTTTTATGAAAACCTTCTGGAGATGGATGGGCTAACGGAGCGGGGCTTTATATCCCCCATTGCCTACAATGCCTTTTTCTTTTACGACTATAAGCTGAAAGGCGCTTTTCAGGAGGGCGAATACCTGATCAATAAGATAGAGGTGATTCCCAAAAGAGAGAATGATCCTGTATTTAGCGGTTTCATTTATATCGTGGAAGATAGTTGGAGTATCCATAGTGTCGACCTGTTGCTGCCTAAAAAAAAGCAAATAGAGTTTGTCGACAGTTTGCGAATCCGACAACAGTATGCTCCTCTTGAGTATGGGATATGGACGATGCTGTCACAGCGATTTGATTTCAGGATAGGTGCTTTTGGTTTTCATGGAAACGGATACTTCGTAGGAGTCTATTCCAACTATCGACTGGAGCCACGCTATAAACTGGAGAATGTCAATCAACTAACTGGCCCCACAGTTGAACAGGTGGACACGCTGAAAAAGAATGATGACAAGCTTTTTCCAAAGCCCAAGAAGAGCTTTGGCAAGGAAGTACTTGTTATCGAGGAAGAATCAAATAAACGGACCGATGTATACTGGGAAACTGTCAGGCCGATTCCTCTCAATGATTTTGAAAAACGGGATTACAAAATCAAAGACAGCCTGCTGGTGGTGAAAGACTCGAAGCCCTTCAAAGATTCAATAGACGAAAAACGAAACAATGTGAATCTGGTAAAGCTGGTGCTGTCCGGTTATCGGTACAACCGCAGCTTTAGGAAGGATTTCATTTCGTTTAATCCTCTTATTTATGCCCTTCAATACAATACCGTCGAGGGTGTGGTGGCTAACTTGAATGTGTCGTATACTAAATATTTTGACGACAACAGGTTTTTCCGGATCAGCCCCACTATGAGGTATGGTTTTAGTTCCCAAACGGTTTATAGCAAAGTCAGGGGCACCTACTATTTTAATCCTAAGAAATTTTCTAGCGGTATGCTTGAGGCGGGACGTTTTGTTAGTCAGTTCAATGAGGAGGACCCGATTTTACCCTACGTTAACTCTTTCGAAACGCTGCTTGGCGGGAGAAACCTGATAAAAATTTTCCAAAAGACATACGTTAGTAGCAGGTATCGCACTGAGCTTTGGAACGGTGTATTATTTACCGGTAGGTTTACCTGGGAAGATAGGGTAGAGCTAGATAATACCACTTTTGCTTCAATTCTAAAAGAAGAGAATCGTCAGTTTACGCCAAATGCTCCTTCTAATAAGGAGCTACCTGATACACGATTTCCGAACCATCAAGCGGCTATTTTGGACCTGTCTATTATCTACCATCCGGGACAGCGTTACATTTCCCGCCCTGACCAAAAAGTACTGCTCATTAACAAATGGCCTTCTTTTACTTTTAATTATACAAAAGGAATAAAGGGGTTTCTTGGGTCTGATGTTAACTTCGACAGGGTTTCTTTTAAAATGAGTGATGAAATTTCGCAAGGCTTATTGGGCGAAGGGAGGTTCACGGTGGAATCAGGTTTTTTTCCAAACAGGAAAAACATTTATTTCATGGATTTTAAGCAATTCAATGGCAATGTGACGCTTTATGGTAAATTTGAACCAGGCAATTTCCAGCTACTAGACTACTACCTATACAGTTCGTCCAAGCCCTACTTTATGGGCCAGTACGAGCACCATTTTGATGGGTTTATCATCAATAAACTTCCACTTCTCAGGCGATCTAAGGTGCAGGCCGTTGCCTCACTGAACTACCTTCGTGCAAATACAATCGGCCATTACGCTGAGCTTGGTTTTGGCCTCGAGCACATTTTCAAGATATTTAGGGCCGACTTTTACACCTCATTTATCGGCAGAGAACACAAGTCTATTGGGTTTAAAGTGGGGCTAGGCTTTTAGTTATCGCTGAATGGTGAGCACTCCGTTGAATGATCTCTGGGTGAATTTAACCAGGTAGTAGTAGGTGCCACTGGGCAAATTGTCGCCGTCCCACACAAACTCCCGTTCTCTGGTGGAATAAACGGTTCTCCCCTCTCTACTTACTACCCTAAAGAAAAGAAATTGGTCGTCGCAATTGTCGACAGGCAAATCGGGGATGGAATAAGTGTCGTTGATACCATCACCATTGGGTGTAAATATGGTAGCTGGAAGGAAGTCGCCTGGACTTTCCCTGTCAATTAAGTCGATATGAATAGACAAGGTGTCAAAGGCTGGATTCGGGCAGCGGGTGTCCCACGACAAAAAAGAGACTTTATATGAAAGCTCTTTCGCATCGTCAAAAAGAAAGCATTCCGGGGCCCAGCGTAAAAATCCTTTGACCTGACCCTGGCCCTCTACCCGGTTAAATTCGAAAGTTTCTGACGGAGGAAGCGGCACTCCATCTAGCAGGTCAATGGAAAGGAAGTCATTGTCGGGGTCAGTAGCCGTCACCTCCAGCCCAATTGTCTCAAGGCTGTTAATGCCCACTCGGCCATTTTCCAGCCCTTTTACCTCGATGATCGGGGAGGCGTTGCTCTCCTGGAAGACGTTGATTTTTAGGTTGATAACATCTGTTTCAGTTTGCAGGCAAAAGTCTTTGTCGTTGGCTATAAAGTTGATTTCGAAATAGTCTTGCACTTCAGTGTCAATCAAGTCGCAGCCCAGGTCCCAGCTGAAAGTTGTACTTGCTTGTCCAATGCCAACTGCCGGCGTAAAATCGATGAAATAGTCGTCGAAGCTAAAATTAACGGGTGCGGCCGTTAGTTCTACTTCGTCGCCGTCAGCATCCGTAACGCTAAGAGGAAACGATAGAATATTGCCAACTGGTATCTGCAGGTTGTAGGAACTTAGTGTAGTGGTAATCACAGGTTTGTTGTTGACCGGCAGGTTAATAGCAAGGGACAAGTTGATTTCATCATTTTTGTCGTCCATACACAAGTCATTGTCTGATAGCCTTAGTTTGAAGTCGAAGTTCTTTTTGACGCCAAAAGGGTAGCTTCCACAGCCGGTATCCCACTCAAAAACTCCTACTATCGATCCCAGTTCATCTTTGCTGGTGATCACTTTCATTCCCCATTCATCGGGGACAAAGTCGTTGGCAATGATTTCAATCTCCATGTCCTCATTGTCGAGATCGAGCCCCTCCAGAGGCAAGGTATACATGATCCCTTCGTCGATGGTCGTTGAAATCGATTTGTTGGTCAGGTTGACATAAGCAGGCGCCTGATTAGGCGGTGGCTCTACAATAACGTGAAGCCTCACAGTGTCCATTTGCGGCAGTGGGCAAGCATCATCGGAAGCAATTAGGTCAATGATGTAAGGACCCGCGCTCACATAGGGGCATTGTGAAAGACAAACATCCAAATTGAGCACATCGTCGGCGGTGGCGAGATACCCTTCATCGATAGAAAATATACCTTCTACATTTCCATCAAAATTAACCCCAACAGCCTTCATTTTGATCGTTTTGTCGCCAGTCGGGTCTGTTACCTGAATTGAGAAGCACCTGTTTTCACCAGCTTCAAATCTCAGCGTGTCGCTAATGGCCGAATTGAAGCTAAGCGACCCTGGTACTCTTGCTTTTAGGTCCGGTGGTGGCGCTGGATTGCAACCATCGATGACTAGCATTTGGAAATCTCTCCTGACTTCCCCAATCTTAACACCCCTGCGATATTCTTTACACAATACAGAAAACACATACAGGCCTACTTTCTCAGGCTTCACCGTGATAAAGCCTCTATTGGTGATGCGCAAGGATGGGCTTCCCGGGATTACATTTTCCAGATCAATGCCCTGCGCCCATATAACTTCTGGGTGAGGGGCCGGTTGCGGGATCGGCAGGGCTTGCAGCGCCGAGCTGTTCAAAGGTGTTGCCAGGGTATACACCAGCGAATCGCCATCCAGGTCCACGCCGGCAAAGTCGGCGTAGTAAAGCTGATTCACACAGGCATAGTCACTAAGTGGAGGAAAGAGTGAGGGGGATGAATTGATAAATGGACTTCCGTCTTTCATTACCGGAGGAAACTCTAGGTAATAGGTCTGCCCTGCTCCAATGGAATTGACAATATTAACAATGCCAGCATTTCTACAGCACCTTTCCCACACAATGTAATATCCGTCCGGGTCATCAAAGGATTCGGGAAGCAGCTCAATTTCCCGGGTGTAAAAGGCACGAAGTGTTTTTAACTGGTCAAGTGTGCATTGAATATTGGTGTAGGGCACAGTAGCCTGATCGGTTAGATAAAGCGTATCGCGACGCATAAACTCGTTGTCAGATTTTCTGTAGATGTAAGCAATCAAGGAAGGTTCCGGGCCTGGATTGGCTGTTTGCGCCTGGTCGAAGTACTGGATAAGGTTCAGGTTGTAACGAAACCCTTGCACGTGTGTAAGTTCCAATTCACCTCCAACTATATGATTGGCCAATGATGAACCGCTGCTAAGCCACCAAAGAACTGGAAAAACGAACAGTACAAGTTTTAAGGTGCTAAAACGTTTTGTCATTAGATGCTAAACAATCTTCTCTGCTAATCCCCTGTACCTAAAATTAAATGAAAGACCTTAAATAATGCTATATAGTTGACAAAAGCTTTCAGCGACCGGAGTGGAGCGAATTGTTTATGACATTATTTGATGCCGCTTTACCAAATAGTTTTTTTCGGTTTTTGATACTCAGCACAATCATGGCCAATATCGGAAAGGCCAGGAAGTATTCATTTCGCCAGCGACCTGTTGAATACAAATAGGAGCCTACCGTAATGACGATCGTCCACTTGATGACTACCTAGATGGCCATTAGTGCCAGTGCTTTTTTCGAGAGGTGTTTGATTGATTTCAATTATTATAGTCTTTTTTCTACATACGTATGGTTTGATATTCAGTTTAGATAAAGCTAACAAAATATTTTGCTTAATCTAAAAAATGGCAGAACTGATAACATCTTTTATTGGCGGCATTTTCTCTTGTGTTAATATTTTTACTTTTGAAAAGGAAAAATGAAATGACTATGAAAAAGCTAATTGGCGCACTCTTTCACATTGCTCTATTATTCGTCGGATTTGCGGGTACTGCACAGGATGCTTCTCTCCTTACTTTGGAGCGAATTTTCAGCACCAATGAATTCGCAACTGAGTGGTTTGGCCAGCTTACATGGTTTGAGGAAGGCAATGCTTACACTACCCTGGAGGCCTCGGCATCCATTCCAGGTGGTTTTGAAATCGTAAAAAATACGATAACCACAGATGAAAGAACTGTCCTTGTGAGAGCTGCCGACTTAATTCCTACAGGCGAGCAGCAAGGTTTAAATGTGGAGGATTACAGCTGGTCAGAAGACAAGAATAAATTATTGATTTACACCAATTCAACCAAGGTTTGGCGACTCAACACCAGGGGGGATTACTGGGTGCTCGATCTTGCCACAAAGCAACTCACAAAATTAGGAGGGCCAAAGGCACTTCCGTCAACATTGATGTTTGCGAAGTTTTCGCCTGATGGCAGCAAAGTAGCATATGTAAGAGATCACAATTTGTATGTGGAATCGCTTATCGACGGTGGAATTGTTCCGCTAACAACCGACGGAACAGATAGAATCATCAATGGAACATTTGATTGGGCCTATGAAGAAGAATTTGGTTGCCGCGATGGCTTTCAATGGAGTCCTGATGGAAGTAGAATTGCCTATTGGCGCATCGATGCGAGGTCGATCCGCAATTTTTTAATGATCAATAATACGGATTCAATCTACTCATACACAATTCCTGTTGAGTACCCTAAAGCGGGCGAAAAGCCATCGGAAGCTAAGATAGGCGTTGTAAGTGTGGATGGTGGGGCCACTCAATGGATGAAGATTGAAGGCGATCCTGCCAACAACTATGTGCCGAGGATGATCTGGAGCCTGGATTCAAAATCGCTTTTGGTCCAGCAGCTAAACCGTCAGCAAAATCATAACCAGGTATTGAAATGCGATGTGACTGATGGCAAAGTGGAAAAAGTATATGAGGAGAAAGACCCAGCGTGGCTCGATACGGTTGATGATTTTCAGTGGATGAACAAAGGGAAATCTTATACCTGGGTAAGTGAGAAAAGTGGCTGGAGGTCGGTCTATTTGATTTCAGATGGAGAAGAAAAGCTGATTTCACCGGCCGACTTCGACATGGTTAATATTCAGTTGATTGATGAAAAAGGAGGCTGGTTGTATTTTATGGCTTCACCAGAAAATGCTACTCAGAATTACCTTTACAGATCACGCATTAATGGAAAGGGAAAAGCCGAAAGGTTGTCGCCTGTCGATCAGCCTGGTCGCCACTCCTATGAAATAGCACCCAACGGCAAATATGCTCAGCACTCCTACTCAAGAGCAGGTGTGCCCCCGATCATGGATTTAGTTTCACTACCCGATCATAAAGTCATCAAAACACTCGTGAGCAACAATACGTTGTCGGCGAGGGTGAATGCACTCAGCAAAAATGCTGTAGATTTCTTTCAAGTTACTGGCGATAATGGCGTGACAATGGACGGATATATGATCAAGCCGGTAGGCTTCGACCCTTCGAAAAAATATCCTGTACTTTTTCATGTGTATGGCGAACCTGCCGGGCAAACCGTACTCGACTCCTGGGGAGGAAAAGGCTACTTGTGGCACCTGATGCTTAGTCAGCAGGGCTACCTGATCATGAGTGTGGACAATCGTGGAACGCCTGGCCCTAAAGGCAGAGAATGGAGAAAATCAGTGTACGGACAAATCGGCGTGCTTGCGTCAGAAGATCAGGCGGCAGCGCTGCGTAAAATCAAAGAAACCTATTCATTTGTAGATGGTGAGAGAATAGCCATTTGGGGTTGGAGTGGTGGTGGCTCTATGACGTTGAATATGATGTTTCGTCATCCAGACCTATATCACACGGGTATGTCAGTAGCACCGGTATCCAATCAAAGGCTTTACGATAACATTTATCAGGAGCGATATTCAGGCGTACCACAGTTGATGCCCGAAAGTTATGAAAAAGGCTCTCCGGTGAATTTTGCAAAAAACCTGAAAGGCAACTTGCTGGTGATGCATGGCACAGGAGACGACAATGTGCACTATCAAAGCACTGAAGTGCTTGTCAATGAATTGATCAGGCATAATAAGATATTTTCCATGATGAGTTACCCGAACAGGTCGCATGGAATTAATGAAGGATATAATACCAGCAGACATGTACGGGAGATATTAACAAATTACCTAAAAACCCATTTGCAGGCCGGGCCAAAGTAAAAATTCAATTTTTTGTCCATCCTTAGTTTTCCTTTTAAGCAAAACGTAATTTTGCCGCCCTATGGGGAGAGGTAAAAATATCGTACTGGAAAACATAACCATCGATTCAGTAGCTGCCGAGGGTAAATGTGTGGCCAGGCATGAAGGTCAGGTCATTTTTGTGGAAAAGGTAGTTCCGGGTGATGTTGTTGATTTACAGGTATTCAGAAAAAAGAAAGGCTTCATGGAAGCCAGGACCATCAAGTTTCATAGTTTATCACCAAAAAGAGTAGAACCTTTTTGCTCCCACTTTGGTACCTGTGGTGGCTGCAAGTGGCAAAACCTTCCCTACGATGAGCAGCTAAAGTTTAAATGGCAGCAGGTGAAGGACCACCTGGAACGGATTGCTAAAGTGCCATTGCCGGAGATCAAACCAATACTTGGCTCACCTGATACACAGTACTATCGAAATAAGTTGGAATTTACTTTTTCTAACCATCGGTGGCTCACCGATGAAGAAATTCAATCAGGCGCTGATCTTGAAAAGAATGCACTAGGCTTCCACGTCCCGAAACGATTTGACCGGATTGTCGACATAGACACCTGCTATTTGCAAGGGGAGCCAAGCAATGCCATAAGGACCTTCGTTAGAGAGGAAAGCATGAAGCAAGCTTATCCATTTTACGATATACTTACCCACGAAGGCTGGCTTCGTAACTTGATCGTCAGGACGGCCAGCACAGGTGAGCTAATGGTGATTCTTCAGGTAGCCTATGAAAATGAGGAACTGAAAGTCTTTCTTAGTAAGATTCAAAAGCAATTTCCTCAGATCACTTCTTTGATGTATGTGATCAACAATAAGCAAAATGATACTTTTCAGGACCTTGACGTGCAGCTCTTTCATGGACAGGACCACATGATGGAAGAAATGGATGGACTTCACTTTAAAGTCGGGCCTAAATCCTTTTATCAAACTAACAGTAAACAGGCGCAGCGACTTTATCAGGTGGCGATTGATATGGCAGGGATTAAGTCTCACGAATTGGTATATGACCTTTATACCGGCACAGGTACCTTGGCGCAGTTTGCGGCTCGCAGTGCTGCCAAAGTTGTAGGCCTGGAATATGTTGAAGCAGCTATTGAGGATGCTTGGATCAATGCAGGTATCAATAAGTTGAGCAATGTTCATTTCCAGGCAGGCGATATCAAAGACTTGCTGACAGAAGACTTTATGGAAAGGCATGGTCGTCCTCAGGTGATCATTACCGACCCACCAAGGGCTGGCATGCATACTGATGTCACGGAGGCTCTTTACCATTCCGGTGCCGAGCGGATAGTTTATGTAAGTTGTAATCCGGCTACGCAGGCGAGAGATATCCAGCTATTAGCTGAAAAATACAAAGTAGTAGAGGTGCAGCCTGTAGACATGTTCCCGCATACGCATCATGTGGAGAATGTTGTACTTTTGGAGAAAAGATAATTCCCTTTTTGGGAACTATTCATTTTGTTTTATCTTTGATACATGCGAATAATATCGGTCGCTACTTTACGTGAATTTTGGGAAAGAGAGGGGCGGAGAGACGCGGAACAGCCCCTTCGGGCCTGGGCACAAGCGATTAAGAGAACTGAGTGGGTAAGCGCCAATCATCTAAAAGACAAATTTGGATCTGCCAGTATTATAGGAGATGGAAGGGTAGTCTTTAATATTGGTGGGAACAAGTATCGGCTGATAGTGAAGTTCAAATTTGACTTCCAGATAGGATATATCCGATTTGTGGGCACACATGAAGAATATGATAAAGTAGATGCAAAATCAATTTAGCATGGAAATAAAGGCCATAAAAACAGATGCGGACTATAAGAACTCACTCAAAAGGGTAGATGATTTGTGGGAAGCGTCGCCCAATACCAAAGAAGGTGATGAACTTGAAGTTTTGGTTACTTTAATCGAGGCATATGAAACAAAGCATCACCCAATTTATCCGCCAGATCCGGTAGAAGCAATTAAGTTTTACATGGACCAAATGGGGCTTAGAAAGGTGGACATAGCGAAATACCTTGGTGGAAAGAACCGTGTCACTGAAGTGCTCCAACGAAAGAGAAAATTATCACTAAAAATGATAAAGGCCTTGCACAACGATCTTGGTATTCCTGCTGAATCATTACTTTCGTAACTATGGAAAACGATCCTGAATTAAGTGGCAAATACCTTGGTACTATTACTAAAGACTTTGTGATGGTATCGGATAGCATCAAGGAGGCATCATACCAGATCCGCTCCAGGGGGTTTTCTGATTTTCCGATTTTTCCCATTTCCAAAGTAGAGATTCCCATAGGTCAGCTACTGATTCCAAAAGATGAGCTTAACCTGGCTTGGAATTATTACGCTACTTATATAGATGAATTCGTTAACAGGAAGTTGATTAAAGATGCAGATGAGTTCAAGGCGGCTTTTAAAGACCCCGATGAGTTTTGCTGCCTCTTCGTGGTAGATGAGAAGCTTACCAGCTTCGTGTTCGTGCCTTACCCGGAGGATTAAAGCCTGGTTTCCCCATTGAGATGATTTTCATAAGGCTGGTTATGCCCAGTTTCTGCCGTTTGTGCAAACCATTGCGGTGAAATACTCATCGGCGGGTTTTTAGCATAGTACTACCTTGCGTATTTTAGGTAGCCATAAACAACCCCGAAAATGAGAATACAACCTGCGATATTTTTCATTATAGTAGCCTCTATTGTCCTTTTACCTGAAAACAGCCATGCTAATGTTCGTTCGGCCAATGAAGTGGTGGAACTGCCGGCAGGCCTCAGAAAAGGAATCAATTATGGTGCTGACCCCACACGAGCTACTTTAGTTCTAGAAGCACCAGGAAAAGGCTTTGTATATGTGGTGGGAGATTTCAATGGTTGGCAGATGGACGATGCTTTCAAAATGAATCAGACCCCTGATGGAGATGTTTTTTGGCTGGAGATTACAGGGCTGGAAGAAAACAAAGAGTATGTTTTTCAGTATTGGGTGGATGAGACGATCAAAATAGGAGATCCATATGCCGACAAAGTTGCGGACCCCTGGAACGATCGATTTATTTTACCAGCTGTATATCCCAACTTACCGTCCTACACTTCAACCAGCAACGGAATAGCAACTGTATTACAAACGGGACAGACCCCTTATGCCTGGGCGAATACAGAAAACGACTGGGTGCGGCCTGACAAGCAAAATTTGGTCATATATGAGTTGCTCGTCCGTGATTTTATCGGATCACATGACTACAAAGACCTTACTGATACGCTATCCTATCTAAAACGCCTTGGGGTTAACGCCATTGAGCTCATGCCAATCATGGAGTTTGAGGGGAACGAAAGCTGGGGCTACAATCCCACCTATTTTTTTGCTCCCGACAAATACTATGGAAGCAAAAACGATTTGAAGGCCTTTGTTGAAGCGGCCCATCAGCAAGGGATGGCAGTGATCCTTGATATGGTATTAAACCATGCTTATGGTCAAAATGCGATGGTCAAAATGTACTGGGACGGACAAGCTAATAAGCCATCTGCCGACAACCCTTGGTTCAATCGTGATGCCACTCATCCTTATAACGTGGGCTACGATTTTAACCATGAAAGTGACTATACAAAGGCATTCGCTGATAGCGTGAACCATTACTGGCTGTCTGAATTTCATTTCGACGGATTTAGGTTCGATTTATCCAAGGGCTTTACCCAAACAAAAAATACGGATGTGGGGCTTTGGAGTCAGCGAGACGAATCCAGGATTGCGATTATCAAGCGGATGGCTTCCAAAATAAAAGCTGTTGACCCTACCGCTTACATCATCCTCGAACATTTCGCCGACCAAAGCGAGGAGAATGAGCTTATCGCCGACGGCATGCTGGTATGGGGGAACTCAACTTACGAATATGGCGATTTGTTAACAGGAAAAACCACAGCCAATATTTCTTCCGCAAGTAGTAAAGGCAAGGTGTCCTACATGGAAAGTCATGATGAAGAACGACTGATGTACAAAGCTTCAGTTAATGGAGCGGGCTCCTCTACTTATACGATCAAAGATCCGCAGGTCGGGCTCAATAGAGTAAAGATGCTGGCCGCATTTTTTTATACCCTCCCAGGCCCCAAAATGATGTGGCAGTTTCAGGAGCTGGGCTATGATAAAAGCATCAATTTCAATGGCAGAGTAGGCAATAAGCCACTGGTGTGGGGAGCTGGAAGTCTGAATTACTACAACGACACACAACGCCAATCACTTTACAACGCCCATGCTGCCTTAATTAACCTGGTAAACGATCATCGGCGGGTGTTCAACGAAGGACAATTTGGCTGGAGCATTGGAGGCGATGTGAAAACAATAAAGCTGGATCATGCGGAAATGGACGTAGTGATCATTGGTAATTTTGCGCTAAGTGAAAAAGAAAGCACCATCTCTTTCACCCACAATGGCGCCTGGTACGACTATTTCACAGGAAATGAAATAAGCATCGCTACCGAGGCTAAATCTTTTGTGTTGCAGCCAGGTGAGTTTCATATCTACACAGATATCCCACTGAATACACCAGAACCAGGGATAGTAAAAACCTATACTCCTGTTGTTAAAACCGATCCTGCCCAGTTTGATGCCAACACAGAAGTAACAATCACCTTTCACGCCGACCTGGCAAGTGCCGCAGGTACTGGTGGTCTCATAGGTTCGAATAAAGTATTTATGGTAGCTGGAGCAGTCGTTGATCAGCCTTTCGGAAACAATGTTGGCTATTTGAAAGGAGAAACAGATGGGCTGGGCGAAATGAGTTTGGTCGGTGACAATGAGTGGGAAGTAACACTTAATCCAAGGGAATTCTTTGGTGTGCCTGATGAAGAGCCTATTTACAGGATAGGCCTTTATTTCAGGAATGAAGATGGTAGTGCACTTGGGAAAGGAGGCGACGATGACTGGATTTATCTCAATTTAAAATCTGATGCTGCGATTGTCAGTGTCGATCCCGAGGTATTTCGACCCGATCAGGAAATTACAATTGTATTTGATGCAGCGGCGGCTGACCCAGCTGGTACTGCCGGACTAATTGGGGCGTCAAAAGTGTATATGCATTCAGGAATTATAACGAATGGTCCTGAAGGCGCCGAGTGGGAGTATGTAGTAGGAAACTGGGGAAAGGATGACGGTATTGGTGCGATGACTAAGGTAGCTGGTGATCCTAACAAGTGGAGTGTGACAATCAAGCCAAGGGATTACTATGTTGATGCCCCCATGGATTCCAAATGGTATCGGATTGGGATGGTTTTTCGAAATGCGGATGGGTCTGCTGAAGGAAAAGCTGAAGGTGGAGAGGATATTTTTGTGAACTTTGCTGAAGTAACCAGTGTGTTGTACCAAGATAGGAACTTGGAAATATTGGTTTATCCCAACCCAACCCAAGGTGAATTGATGATTTTTACGCTTTCCACTATTGATCAAATTTCATTGTTCAACCTGGCTGGAAATCTCATCAAAGGCAATCTTAATTTTAGAAAAGCAAATGGCTACTATTCGGTCTCGCTAAAGGGGTTCAGGGCGGGAATGTACCTCCTTCACATGTCTACTTCTGAAGGAGGAAAAATGGAAAGGATCATTGTTGAATAAGAACGCTCATTGGGATTAAACTGAAAATGTGTGAGTATAGGCTAAAAAAGGAAACCCATCCTGGAAGGACTTTATTGAATGTTGTGTATAAAAAGGAAAACTGGTTCAATGCGTCCCGCTTGGACCTTTTCCTTTTTATTTAGCCAAGGTAAAATTATTCAATAACAAACAATCCAGGAAGATCATCTATTCCTTAAGGAGCAGCTTCATGAGCGATTCCGCGGCTACCGTTCCTTTTAGTTTCAAAAAGTCGCGACTTGTGTTGTCGCCAAATTCAAACACCAACCCGTCTGTATTAAACGTTTGGTAAAAGAAGTTTCTCGACACCACGCCATTGTCGACTTTTGAAGGCCGGTGGTTGACATAATAGCCAGGAATACCTGCCTCAATGCCGGCCAGCCAGTCAGTAGTAAGGCCAGGCGTATTGGTAGGTAGACTTGGGTCTATGGTATAATAAATGTCGTCCCAGGTACTGTGGAAGTCCATGAAGAATACCATCGTCCCTTTTCTTTTTTTCATGTAGGCCTTAAAGTAGTCGGCTACTTGCTTCACCTCCGGCTGGTTTTGAGCTTCCCAGTCTCTGTTCAAGTCCACACCACCCGCATTGTGTCGCCAATGGCCTTCGTCCACCCCGTCGGGGTTCATGAGCGGAACGTTGAGCACATCGTACCTTGCTCTGAAGGCGTTGGATAATGGATCGTCTTTCAAGATTCGTTCAATAAAGGCTTTCATGGCGAAGAATCCTGTTACCTCGGGTGGATGCTGGCGACTGATAACTGCGACTACTTTCTTGTCTTTTCCTTTCGACACCTGCATCATTTTTAAGTCACGCCCGAGTGTCGTTTTTCCTATTACTTTTGGTTTTATTTTGAATGCTTTGCCAACTGAGTCCATCCAACTATAGACTTCTTTTGATGTCCACATTTCCTGGCCAGCTACCCACACGGTATCCCCGGGGGTCAAATCCAGAACCATGCTGGCTTCTTTTGGGAGTAATCGGTAGTTGTAAAAAGCGATTGTTGTGTCTGATTTGGCAATAAAACGAGCGGAATCCAGGTTAGCCCAGTTTTTGCCATCTGCACTCACCACAGGAAAGTAACGATGGCGGCCTTGTGGATAGTTGAAGGAAAGGGTTACTTTCTTGCTTTTGCTACTCCAAACTTTGAAGGCATACCAGGGACTAGGATTCACCGGATAGTTTTCGGCTTCAATGGTAAGTTGGAAAGTATTATCGGTCAGAGGAACTACCCCGTCTAAACGTGCGCCTCTGAAATCATTGGTAAATCCAACCCCTTCTTTTTCAAAAGACCATACTTTTCTTTCCTGGAGCTTAATTGGCTTTGAAGATGTTTCCACAATCTGAGTGGGTCCTTGCCCTTGAAAACGAAATTGCGGCGCTTGCGAGTGAGCAAAGAAAGGGAGAGTAAGTAGAAATAAAATTAATCTGGTTTTCATAAGCCTGACTTTGAAAATGCTAGGCTACGAAATTGGGGGGAGAAATGAAATGGAATTTATTTACTGCCGACAAGTGGCTTTGCTGATTTTGGCGAAATTGTCATTGAAACCAGCCAATCTATCGCCTTGTTGATCGCATCAAAATACCTGACACGATCGGCAAAGTGTCTCTCCATCCTTTCCTTTATCGCATGCATAGTATATTGAGCAAATGGGTCATCGGGCATAACTGTGGCAGAATAGTGGATGCCAGCCCTTATCATTTTTAGCGTAAACTCATTGGTGATATAATTTCTGGACCTATCGTCCAGCACTTCCATGCCACGTGTGTCATATAGCACTTTTGTAGCATGTTCCATTTGAACTGCTTCTAACGTTCTTTGACCCACTTCCAAAATTTCTTCAAAAGTTGCAAAGCCTTTCCAGTCATGGATGATTAAATTCAACCTGGGGTGCCAGGCTACTTTGATATAGGGCTTGTCGAGGTAGGTTTTCGATTCCTTTAGCAGGGTGGCAATGGAAATCATGTATACAATCGTTAAGTAGGTGGTGCTAGTAAATTTGAAATAAATTTTATTTCCAAGCAAGGGAAGAATCGGAGAAACGATGAACGGCCGTTTTCATTCGATAAATGGAATAAGAAAGAATAAAACTAAAATTTTAGTTGTCAAACTAAATAGTTCGTTTTAAATTTGAGTATACGTATAGCACACGATGAAAGAACTAACTAAAGCCGAAGAACAAATTATGCAGATCCTCTGGAAACTAGACAAAGGGTTTGTAAATGAAGTACTAGAGGAAATGCCTGAACCAAAACCTGCCTATAATACCGTTTCTACGATTATCAGAATATTGGTAAAGAAAGGCTTTGTTGGTTACAAGGCATTTGGAAAAACGCATCAATATTTCCCGAAAGTGGGTAAGGATGAATACAAGAGTTTCTTCCTTCAAAACTTTATGGGGAATTATTTCAATGGTTCCTTTCAAAAGCTGGTTTCCTTTTTTGCCAATGAAAACAAGCTGGATGCAAAAGACATGGAGGAGCTTATGAAGTATGTAGAAAAGGATATTAAAGAAAAAGACGATGAATAGTTTACTTACATTTTTATTTCAATCTGTTGCGTGCAGCATGGTCTTTTATGCTGTGTACTACCTGGTATTACGCAACGAATCTTGCTATACATTTAACCGGTACTACTTGCTGGCGTCGGTACTTTTCTCCGTGATCTTTCCACTAGTGCGGTTTGACTGGCCCTGGGCAATGAGTGAAGAGGTGGTTGCTGTGGTGACTTTGCCGGAATTAGTGATAGATCCTTATGCCACACAATACACAGGCATATCATGGTTAGAGGCCATTTATATTGTCGGGATAATATTTTTTACAGGGAAACTCTTAGTCAAAGTTCTTTCTATCACCCGGCTAATGAAAAAAGGTGAAAAAGAGTTTCAACAGGGGTATGTGTTGGTTCGAACAAAAGGTCAACTGCCTACTTTCAGCTTCCTGAATTATCTGTTTTGGGATGATACCCAGGAACTCAGTGAAAAGGAAAAGACACAAATATTAAAACATGAGTTGGCCCACATTCAAAAGCGGCACTCCAGAGATATTCTTTTTATCGAGATCGCCCACGCAATTCTTTGGTTCAACCCGGTCATGTATGCTATCAAAAATGCGATTACGATGAATCATGAATTTGAGGCAGATGACAGAGCTACAGAAGGCCGAGACATTGAAATCTATCAACAACTTTTGGCTCAGCAGGTGCTCAATCAATATGGGTTGGCACTAGGCAGTCATTTTAATCAATCACAAACACTAAAACGATTACGTATGCTTACAAACAAAAACAACAATGTGTACTGGGGCAAGTTTGCGTTGCCAGTTCTGGCCACCTTTATGGTTTTCGGAGTCATTAGCTGCGAACTTCCAGGCACAAGTGAAGATGAAATTAATATTCAGGCTTCAGCTGTTGCTGACGGAACTGATGAGGATATTTTCACCAAGGTAGAAGAGATGCCGACTCCTCCTGGAGGGTTTCAGGCCTTCTACACTTACATTGGGAGGGAAATAAAATACCCCAAACAGGCCCGACAAATGGGTGTTGAGGGGAAGGTTTTTGTGCAATTTATCGTGGAGAAGGATGGCACGATATCGAATATTGAAACCGTAAAAGGAATTGGTGCAGGGTGCGATGCGGAATCGGTGAGAGTTGTGGCAGGATCACCAAAATGGACACCAGGCAAGCAAGGCGGACGTGAGGTGAAAACGAGGATGATTCTCCCGATTTCATACAAACTTGACAATGAAGAAGGGGAAAAAAGAGTTGTAGGTGACCTCGACATTATAGTGGAAGAAGCCCCAATTAGTGATGAGAAAATCAAATTTGGCGCTGAAGGCGATGTTATAATGGAGGAACAAGAAGATTCAAAGATGGATGAAATGGTAGTAGTTGGAATCCAGGGCAATTCAAAAAAATAGCATTTATCAGTTTGGTAAAACCTGCTTTTTTTAAAGCGGGTTTTCCGTGTTTGTAAGCAATAACATATTTGAATAGCCTTTTCTGCTTGGGGGAGGCTTTTTTTTGTCTTGGATCACTGGGACAAAAAAAGCTTGTCCTTTCTTTGTTTGATTTTTGTCACCACCTCAATAACTTCAGCCTCTACCAAACGAAAGAGATTAATTTAACCTCCTTGATGATGAAAAGCACGACTAAATTTATGCTGACTGCAACCATCTTATTATTTGCAGCCAATTTTCACTTCGCCTTCGCCCAGGAGCCAAACCCCATTGAAGGGCGCTGGAACTTAAAGATCACCAAAGAAGGCAAGGAGCTGCCCTCCTGGTTGGAAATTCAGCACTCAGGTTATCATACGCTTGTCGGTCGGTTTTGCCATGCGTCCGGGAGTGCCCGACCAATTGCCGAGGTAAAAATGAAAGATGGGAAGTTCAGTTTTGCTATACCGCCGCAGTGGGAGCAAGGAGAAGGAAATTTGGTTTTTGAAGGACAGCTTACCGGTGATCAGTTGAAAGGGACGGTGCTGCTAACAGATGGTAAAAAGTATAACTGGGTAGGAACAAGGGCACCAAAACTGACCTATACTGATAGCCCTGAATGGGGAGAGCCTATTACATTGTTCAATGGGCGTGACCTGAGTGGCTGGAAAGCCATGGGCGACAACCAATGGAAGGTAGTGGCAGGTGTCCTTACAAGTGAAGAGTCGGGTTCTAATCTTGTATCAGAACAGAAATTCAACGATTTTAAATTGCATGTCGAGTTTCGTTATCCAGAAGGAAGCAACAGTGGCGTATACCTTCGTGGCAGGTATGAAGTTCAGATTGTAGACAGCTATGGCATGGAGCCGTCTAGTGGGCTGTTAGGCGGTGTTTATGGACTTATTACTCCTAATGAGATGGTAGCAAGAAAAGCGGGCGTTTGGCAGTCTTATGACATTACTCTCATTGGACGAAGGGTAACTGTCGTGCTAAATGAAAAAACGATTATCAGCGACCAGACCATTGACGGCATGACAGGTGGTGCGCTCGACAACAATGAAACCGATCCAGGCCCGATCATGTTCCAGGGCGATCATGGAGCGATTGAATTCAGGAATATTATCATTACGCCGAGGTTGGAATAAAACGACTAAAGTTTACCCGCCTTTGAAGGTTGATTTTGTGAAATGGAATCGGTCTTAATTTGAGCGTCGACTCTATTTCTATTAAAAATGCTTCCAGCCCTGTGCTTTGAGCTCTACGGCATTTCCGTTTTTCGTAATCAAATGCTTTCCTTCTTTTGCTTCCGTCATATATCCGATGAAGTGGATATCCATATGGTTTTTCAGCTTTTCAAAGTCTTCCTGGCTAATGGTAAATAGCAGCTCATAATCTTCACCCCCATTGAGTGCGCAGGTGATGGGATCAAGCTGAAATTCTACAGCAGTATTGTAGGTAAGGGTGTCAATCGGCAGCTTGTCTTCGTAAATTTTTACCCCAAGATCAGACTGCTTACAAATATGGAAAAGCTCTGATGCCAATCCATCTGAAATATCAATCATCGATGTAGGCACAATATTTAACTCCCTCAGCTCGTGAATAATATCCATGCGGGCATCTGGCTTGAGCTGTCTTTTCACAAGATAGTCGTAAGGCGAAAGATTAGGCTGCATGTCGGGATTGGCCTTGAATACCTGTTTCTCCCGCTCCAAGACCTGTAAGCCGATATAAGCTCCGGCCAGGTCTCCAGTAGCGCAAACAATATCCCCTTTTTTTGCCCCGCTTCTCAGGCTTACCTTGTCAGGATCGGCCTCCCCGATGGCAGTGATAGAAATGGCAAGGCCTGAGGCAGATGAAGTTGTGTCGCCACCTACCAGGTCAACTTTGTAGTTCTCACAGGCCATTCGAATGCCTTCGTACAGCGCATCAATGGCCTCAAGTGAGAACCTATTACTTATTCCAATACTAACAGTGATTTGAGTGGGGATACCATTCATGGCCGCAATGTCCGATACATTCACGGCCACTGCTTTATAGCCCAAATGTGCTAGCGGGATATAGGATAAGTCAAAATGTATGCCCTCCATCAGCATGTCGGTCGAAACAAGCATTACCTTGTCGCCAGTCTTGATAATGGCAGCATCATCGCCAATTCCAATAAAGGTGGAAGGGTTAACGGGCTTGAATTTCTCGCTGATCCTATCAATTAGGCCAAATTCGCCTAATTCTGCTAACTCTGTTCTCTTAGGTTGTTCACTCATAATTATCTTATTTCCTGGCAAAGCTCAATCAGCACACCACCGGTGCTTTTTGGATGAACGAAGCAGACCAGTTTATTGTCTGCACCTTTTTTTGGTTCCTCATTTAATAGTACAAACCCTTCCTCCCTTAACCTTTTCATTTCGGCATGAATGTTTTCCACTTCAAAGGCTACGTGATGAATTCCCTCTCCGCGCTTTTCGATGAACTTTGAAATTGGACTGGCACTATTACTCCCTTCCAGAAGCTCAATCTTGGTAGCGCCTACTTTAAAAAACGAGGTTACAACTCCTTCGGAAGCTACTTCTTCACTTTTATAGGGAGCTACACCCAGTAGCTTTTCATAAAGCGAATTCGCTTCATTGAGGCTTTTTACAGCGATTCCGATATGTTCTACGTTAGTCATTCTGGCCGGGGATAGTTTGAAACCGTGGGGCGATTGTTTACTTTTGCAAAGTTGAAGAAACTTTTCTTCTTAAGGAAAAGTTTCTAGTAATGCTGATTTGTAGTCTACATGCTATAAATCGTTTTGGAAGCTTGTATCAAACATCATTGTTTGGATGGAAATAAGAACCGATGTGCATGCTGATGCCGCCAGGGTACAGAATGAAATAAAGACCTACCTCGGCCTCAAAAGTAGCGAGCTGATTTTTGAGTATACGACGTTGGAAGGAGGTAAAGCTAAGCTGGACCTTATCACCGTCAACCCAAGGCATAACCAGTCTTTCCTATTTCGCACTGAAATTGGATTGGACAAAGTTGAAGCCCTTTTGAAGATGCTCGATTATGTGAAAAACTATCGGGAAAAGGAATATAGCTACACCATTCAGTGGATCTCCAAGGAGATGAAAGAGCTTCAAACCTCTTATTTCAGAGCAAAGAATATGTACGATGCCCTGGATAAACTTTATTATGGGCGTGATGTAAATACAATGACTGTTTATAGTTGCGTTTTAAACCCAATGACTTAATACTATGGACATAGGAATAACAGATATAGCGAAAGAAAAGATCGTTGAATTTCGTCAGAAGGACGGTCATACAACGGATCACAATATCCGTGTGGCTGTGCAGGGTGGTGGTTGCTCAGGGTTGATGTACAACCTGGAATTCGACTCTGAGGTAAAACCGACAGATGAGATTTTTGAAGACAAAGGAGTGAAAATCCTGGTTGACAAGCGCAGTCTGCTTTATCTAATTGGTACTACGCTGGATTTCAGTGATGGATTGAACGGCAAAGGTTTTCACTTCGTGAACCCCAATGCTAGCCGTACCTGCGGGTGTGGTGAGAGCTTCGCTGTTTAAAAAAAACAGGAACCTTATTGAAATTAGCCGTTGGAAAACGGCTTTTTTTATGCCTGGGCCTCATCTTGGCCAGCCTTACTTGCTTCTCCTATCTTTGAAAAACGTGTTCCTTCATCAGATCCCGAAAATATTTGTGCTTGCTCGTTAGTCGTTTTTTTAATGAGAAATAACGGGCCTTGACAATGTTGTTGGTTAGCAGTATTAGAAGCATTGTCGTACTAATTCTTATTCCAAATGGCTTAGTATTTTTTTCTGTTGCCATCATTCTTTGCTGGTCAGGTCGGTGAAGCGATAAGCAAGTCTTTTCTGCCTTAGGGTTATTTTTTTTTGATCTGATGTGTTTTGCCGAATTCATTTAGCCGTTGAATGGGCTCGTATTACAAGCTGTATTGCAGTAAGTGGATGGTTTCCACCGCCACAAGTTGAAATTATTTTAGTTACTTTACCGCCTGCAACGCTCAGTTTTGACCATTCAATAATGAAAATAAGCGGGTTTACCTTCGTTCGAAATGCCACCAAATTATTTTATCCTGTAAAAGCCGCCATTGAGTCGGTGCTGCCAATTGTTGATGAATTCGTTGTGGCCCTTGGCGACAATGATACTGATGATCATACAAGAGAGGAAATTTTGGCTATTCAATCTGATAAGATAAGGATCATAGATACGGTTTGGGATCAGAAGAAATATCCGCGAGGAATGGAATACGCACACCAAACCGACATTGCCAGAGAGGCATGTCAGGGTGACTGGCTGTTTTATATCCAAAGCGATGAGGCAATTCATGAGAAATACCTTTCGGTCGTAGCGGCTGCTTGCGAGAAATACAAAAATGATGCTGAAGTGGAGGGCTTTCTTTTTGACTACAAACATTTCTGGGGAGACTTTGAGCACCATTTGGTGACTCATGTGCTTTATCCGCTAGAAATTCGGGTGATTAGAAATAGAAAGGACATCCACTCCTGGAAAGACGCTCAGTCTTTCCGAGTCATCCCTGATTTTGACGGAAAAGACTACTTTCAGAAGGAGGGGACTCGAAAGCTTAAGGTTGTTAAGATAGATGCATGCATCCACCACTATGGATTTGTGCGGCCACCCGAGTTAATGCAAAAAAAGACCATCAATCATAGAAATAACCTCAAAGGAAACTCTTCAGGCATAGATGCATCGCAGCTTTTCGATTATGGTGACCTAAGTAAACTTGATCAATTTAAAGACAGTCACCCAGCAGTAATGAAAGATTGGATAGAGAAGTTTGACTGGCAGGATAAGTTATATCCTAACAGACCGGCGCTTCGAAACCACAAGCATGATAAGCTACGCTACCGAATGCTTACTTTTATTGAGCAAAAACTGAGAGGTGGGCGCTCGCTCTGGGGCTTTCAAAATTACATTTTGCTAAAAAGGAATTAAGTCTTCTGCACGCACTGTTCTATAAGTTTCCTAGCTCACTGGAGTACTTTTGCCACCAATTTTTTTCGGTAGCGTTGTCAAAAAGATGCACCCATTGGCCTGGTGCTGGGGTTACTGTTTTGATTTTATGTGCCTCGGCAAGTTCGTTGAGCCATTTTATAGGCTCGTACCAGCTGTGCAGTGCCAGGTCAAAAGTACCCCAATGGGTAGGGTAAAACTGCCCTCCCTTTAGCTGAAGAAAAGCTTCTACTGCTTCTTCAGGATTGAGGTGAATGTCGTGCCAGGCAGGGTCATAGGCTCCTATCGGCATCAGTGACATATCGAAAGGGCCGTATTTTTCACCTATCTCAGAATAACCATCGAAGTAGCCTGAATCGCCAGCAAAGTAAATATTGGTGTCGTTAAAACGTAAAATCCAGGAACACCAAAGGGTATTGTCACGGGAAAAAAGTCGGCCAGAAAAATGTCGTGCTGGAGCGGCTGTAAAATTGTATCCGTCGCCTTCGTAGGTTTCCCACCAGTCTTTTTCCACAATTTTGGCCTTGTCTATGCCCCAATGTTCCAGGTGAGCCGAGACCCCCACAGGCACAATGAATTTTTTTACTTTGGCTTTCAACGCTTTAATAGTTGCGTAATCCAGGTGATCGTAGTGATCGTGAGAGAGGACAACGGCCTCGATTGCAGGTAGCTTGTCGGGCTGAATTGGCGAAGGCGTATATCGTTTAGGGCCCATCCATTCAAATGGGGAAGCTCTTTCTCCAAGCATCGGGTCGAGTAGAAAGTATTTCCCTTTGGCGTGAATCAGAATAGCGGCATGCCCTAGCCAGTTTAAATACACACCCGTCTTGTCGAGAACGTTAACAATGTCTCTGTTGGTTTCAAAAAACTTATAATCCTCGTTGGGTGCTTTTTCAGCTTTTCGCTTCATATACCGCCTCATTACATGTGGCATCTCCTTAAAAGAGGCTGCATTGGTAGGAACTGGATTTTGAAACTTTCCCTTTTTAAATTGTGGCGACTGGTTAACTACTTTCTTTTCAGGTGCTTTACCGAAACTTTTGATCATGGATACGATGGTTTAGTAGTTAAGACGGGTAACTTGGAGTTTTACGCTATTCAACTATTCATCTTTTTCGATGACTGCCGATTGGCAAATAAAAGTAGGAATGATTCCGGTGGTCTGAATGCGCAATTCAGCTTGCTCTTCCAGGGTATTTCCCGTGAGCACGAGTACCGTATCAAGGCCAAATTTGTTTCCTCCGATGATGTCAGTGATCAACGTGTCACCCACCATCAAAATCTCATCCTTCGATACTTTTACTCCATTGGTGATTGAGTGCTCATAGGCAAAATTGAACATTTGAGCATCTGGTTTTCCAAACCGGATAAATTGTTTACCCACAATGGTTTCCACCATGTCGGCCAAACTGCCCACAGCAATCGCAACCTGGTGTTTAGTTACCGGATAGGCGTAGTCAGTATTGGCTACAATCGCAGGAATATTTCTCATTCTTAGCAGATTGACCACTTTGTTGATGTCGTGATTCCAATCAAACCCCTCGTCGTCAAGAAACACCAAGGCGTTTATTTCATTGACTTTTTCGATATCGAGTGTCGAGATAGGGACAGTCTTTAAGTCGTTGGTTTCGATATAGTGTGCCGATTCCTCTGTGCCAAGGAATGCCACCGCGCCTTTTTTTACTTTAAGTGTGAGGTATTCTTTGGCCAGCATGCCTGATGAAACAATTTTGTCTTCGGTTATATTTGGGATTCCGAGGCGCTGGTATTTCTCAGCCAATTGCAGTGGGCTTCTTGACGCGTCATTCGTCAGGATGAAATAGTTGATGCCCTGCTCTTCCAGGTAGGTAAAGGTATTTTCAATACCTGGAATAAGCCCTTTGTAATTCTTGAGCACGCCAAATGCATCAAAGAATACTGTCTTATAATTTGAAACTACTGACTTAAAGCTTTTGATGTGCATGAACTACAAGTTTAGGGCCCGGAAAATCTTATCTGCGTCGAAGGTCTTGTCCAAGTTAGGGAAATAGATTTCAAATGCTTCCTGCCGCAAGCGGCTGGAATAAAGCTCATGAAAGAAATATCGCCCGTCTTTGACCACATAATTGAGGATAAAGAATCTGTAAGCTTCTTTCATAAACAGAATTTCATCATGGGTCAACGGATAGACAGCATGATAGGCTTTAAGGAAGATCAAGAATCGATCTTCCATCAGCGGATCTATCAAATAACTAAAGATGGTGCGATCTCCAATATCTGACGTCACACGGCTAAAAAAATAGAAGTCCATTACCCTACTGCTCATTCTGAACCAGTCATAGTCCCAGCGGGAATAGAACTTAAAATCTTTGGTAACTGAAAAATTACCAATATTCCAGTCGATAAATACGGGAATAGTTTCAAAGTTTTGTGCCTTCAACCGGTCTGTGTTTTCATAAAGGAGATCACATTGTTGAAGAATAGTCTCCCGGTGGCCCCGGTATTCAAAGCGACCAGGTGCTGTTTCGAGAATTTCAACCAATTGATCAAGATCATCTTTGGCTTGCTTAAAGTTGCGGGGCAGCGTGTTTTTGATCTTTTTACAGGCTTTATGGAATTTCGCTAATTCCTCCCCCAGAATCCCGATTTGGGTTTCATTTAAGCGTTTCGGTGGTTTTCTGTCAATTTTTATTGGGTTGTAAAACACTACCCATGCATCGAGTAAACTGTTCTGATAACGATAGGTGTAAAGTTGTCCTTGTTTTGTGAGAGATTTTGCCACAAAGTTCTCGAAAGGGCTCGGAAGGTTATTAGCCAGCGCATTGATTATGGTGTGATCCTCTACAAAGTACTCGTACCTGCCGAAATAGGAAAGTTTGGCGATGATAAAACTGTCATCATCAAGCTTTATTCGGTAAACATAGTTAGTAGATACCTTGGCGCTTATGTCTGTAATCGATTTGATGCATTGACTAGGGTCATAGTCGTGCCAGGCCTCCTGGATGATGGTCGTAAAATCGAAAAGTTTTTGCAATGCTATAAGGGTTTTATGTTGTTTTGTTCACTCATTTGACCAGAAACAAACCAAAAAGAACGGCCACCCCGCCAAGCAAAATGCTGCCTGCAAAATAGGAGGCTGCCATCAGGTAATGTCCGGCAGTTATGAAATTTATGTTCTCTGCGGAGAAAGTCGAAAAAGTTGTAAATCCACCGCAGAAGCCTGTGGCTAGCAAAAGAAAAAGGTCGCGGCTCATCCATTCAGACTTTAAACCTATTCCCATAAGGAGTCCGATAATAAAGCAGCCAATGATATTGGCCGAAAATGTGCCTGCCGGAAACTCACCCGGAAACCACCTCGTGCCGGCAAGCGATAGCAGGTATCGTCCAATACTTCCAGCAAAACCTCCGGCGCCAACAAGTAGAACTTCTTTCATGCCTTTAATTTGCTAAACTTTTGGTTCATGTATTTTAACAGCTGCACATAATCAGTATGCTCTTGTTGGCTTACGCTGATTTTCTTCCCGTCGTCAAATGCCAGCGTTACCTCTTTGTATACGCCGCCTGCCGTTTTAATAGTTTCTTCCTTCCACCCCTTTAGATTTTTACCAGAATAGGTCAATTTTTTCCGTCTGATTGGAAAAAAAACTTCAAATCGCTCTTTGGCTACTTTTACATTTTTTAATGACCAAATCACTTTAATTAGAATAGCCAGCATGATACCTATTAGGATGGGCAACAACAAACGGCCAAGCCATTTCCATTGCCCCATATTGGGTAGTTGGAAGTAAATTAGAGCGAAAAGGCTGCCTGCTATTATTTCAAAGACAGCAATACTGAAGTAGGTATTGATTTTTGGCTTACAAACGATCATAGCGTAAAGTTACAAGGAAAACTTTTCCTTGAGCACTTCAAGGAATAGTTCTGAGGAACGAGCAAGGTCGGGAAAAAAGGTGTTGAATTCTTGCTCAAACGTCTGGTAATGGTCTTCAAGTGCTTTGTGGGCCAACTCCATATTGGAGTTGAATGACGTACGCCGCGACATACCTGTCAACGTCCATTTAATCCCTTCTATGAATTGATAATGGTAGAGCCAGTTGTCTTCACTCATGTATTGAAGCATTTTTGTCGCCCGCGGTGGCAGCTCTTTTTCTCTCATCTTTGCCATAGCATAAAACGACTCAGTAAATTGCTTGAGGTCTTCGTTATGATGCTGGCTCCAATCCCTGGCAAGAAAGTGATCATAAAAGACGTCCACAATTACCGGCGCATAATGCCCAAAGTCTTTCCGAAGCTTTATTTTACTTTCTCTGACAACCTCATGTGAATCAGTGTACGTATCGATATGCCGGTGAAGCATGATGCCTGCCTGTATCGGGTTTGGAAACTCGTTTAGCCGGTTGCCTTTAACGAAATCACCAATGAAGTTGCCCAATTGTATGTCTCTGCTGGGGCCTGAAAGATATATATGAGCCAAAAAATTCACGGTTGTCGTCTTTGGGAAGTGTTTTTTGGTAGTATTTTGTACTTAAAGAATAAAGAAAAGCATTTTTAAAACAACCTGACACTCCATGTAGTTTTAATCACTTTAATTTCACGGAATTTGTTATTTTTACTATATCGCAAGTAAAACATTGTTCCGACCGACATTAATTAGATATTAGTCAATCAATCATGGGTGCCGCTACAAGTCAATATATGTCCCGTGCTCAGCTGCAGATTTTGGTGCAGTTGGCGAAAATTGATGGAGTTGTTTCTCAGGATGAGATCGATTTGATCAGGCAGGTAGGCAAAGCCAATGGTCTGACAGAAGATGATATCGCCACAGCTTTTGATGAGGTACATGAGCTAGGTGATTTTGAAGAGCTCTCTGACGACGAAAAGTACGAGTACATGTACCGAGTGGTGCAGCTGATGAAGATCGATGGACGGCTCTACAAAGAGGAAATCACCTATTGCGCTAAAATGGCCTCTAAATTGGGCTATAATGAGGACGTATTGTATCACCTCATAACCAAGATTTATTCTGATCCGCACGTGTCAGCTGACAAAGACGATTTGAAGAAGAAAGTGCAGAAATATCTCATCAAGCACTAGCACCTATTTTCGACTTCATTAGTTTCTTCCTTTCTAAAAGCAAGGTCCAATACGCAAGTAAACATTTCCTGCTTCAAGGGTGTTTGTTTTATGTTCAGCAAACCCGAGTCTATTTCTGATTTTGAAACAGGCTAGGTCGTTTTGGCCGTTGCCGGAAAGCAACCAGGATCAGGAAAAACCTTTTTTAATTTTACCCTAAATAGTTAATTTAAAGGATACTAAAACCTTGACTATGGCATCTCTTACCCTTCGCATCAACAACAAGGAATACCCGATGGAGGTAGATCCTCAAATGCCTCTCCTTTGGGCCATCAGAGACATTGCTCAGCTAACTGGCACAAAGTTCGGCTGTGGCATTGCTCAATGCGGGGCATGTACGGTTCATGTTGAAGGTGAGCCAGTGCGGGCTTGCGTCACGCCTGTATCCGGTGCTGAAGGTAAATCTATTACAACTATCGAGGGATTATCTAACGATAACGATCATCCGGTGCAGGGGGCATGGCAAGAGGAGCAGGTGCCGCAGTGTGGATATTGCCAGTCGGGGCAAATAATGACTGCCGCAGCATTGCTGGAAAAACACCCACAACCCAGTGAAGAGCAAATCAATGCCTACATGTCGCCCATTATCTGTCGTTGTGGAACTTACGTCCGGATCAAAAAGGCGTTAAACAAAGCCATTGAAATCAAACAGAAAGCCTAAGCCCTATGAAAAATATAGCTATTAAAACGCAGGAATGGGGAGGCAAACTTCCCAGGAGAGAATTTTTAAGAATGACGGCTGTTTCAGGGGCTTTTCTGGCGGTTGGCTGTTCGCCTGGAATAGGAGGTGAACCTAAAGTGAAGACTATCAGGCCCACTGGCGGAAAGGATATTTCCGTCAATCAGTTTATTGTCATCAATACCAACGGAAGGGTATTGCTATACAATCACCGTCCTGAAATGGGGCAGGGTACCTACCAGGCAATTCCTATGATACTGGCTGAAGAATTGGAAGTAGATGTAGATCAGATCGAAATTCTGCCTTCAGCTGCCGACGAAGGTTTATATGGCAGCCAAATGGTGGTAGGTAGCCGAAGCATTCAAACAGAATATGCCAAACTCAGAAATATGGGGGCAGCTGCCCGTGAAATGTTGAAACAAGCGGCGGCCAATAAATGGCAGACAGATGTTGCTGAGTGCGAAGCCAGTCTTGGAGAAGTGATTCATACTTCAGGAAAGAAACTCAGCTATGGAGAATTGGTAGAGGCTGCATCAGTGCTTACCCCACCGGAAAACCCTCCGCTTAAGAACCCAGGAGACTTTAAAGTGATTGGCCGGTCAATGGCCAGGGCTGATATTCCCGCTAAAACAAACGGATCGGCAGTATACGGACTGGATATTCAGGTGCCAGGTATGCTCTATGCTTCTGTTGAAAGGTCGCCAGTTTTTCTAGGAAGCGTGCTGAGTTTCAATGATGATAAAGCCAAAGCAGTGCCTGGCGTGACTGCCGTTGTTAAGACGCAAAGAAATGTGTGGGGACATGTTAGGGAAGGTGTGGCAGTAGTGGCTACCAACTATTGGGCGGCTAATCAGGGTAGAAAAGCTTTGGAAGTAGTGTGGGACAATGCCGGCTTAGACAAAAACTCTTCGGCCACTATTTTGAAAAAATACAAAGCCGATGCTGCTCAAAAAGGGGTGTCTTTGGCAGAAGCAGGTAATGTGACCAATGTTCCTAAAAATGCGAAAATGGTTGAGGCAAGTTATGAAACCCCTTACCAGAGCCACGTTTGCATGGAGCCCATGAATGCTGTCGTAAGCGTGAGTGAGGGGAAGGCTGAATTTTGGGGATCTACTCAAAATCCCAATGGCATTCGTTCTCAGCTGGCGCGACAATTCGATATTGCGCCGGAAAGTGTTGCCATTAACTACACGTTTATGGGGGGTGGTTTTGGAAGACGTTCGATGACTGATGTGGCAGAGGAAGCAGCTGATATCTCGAAGCAAGTAGGCGCCCCAGTAAAAGTAGTTTGGACGAGAGAAGATGACCTTACGCAAGGGCCATTTAGGGCGGCTTCGCTGAACGTTTGCCGTGGTGCTCTGGTGGAAGGCAGAGTGACCATGCTGGAGCATAAAGTAGTTGCGCAGGAAATTCAGAATCAGACTGGCGACAGGAACGAAGCCGGCCGCCAACTGATGGGAGGAATCAATACTGAGTATGAGATTCCTAACTACAAGGTCAGCGGGGTGCTTGAGAAACACTATGTTCCGATCACCTATTGGCGCGCAGTTTACCATACCACTAACTGTTTTGCACATGAGTCATTTATTGACGAACTGGCCGTGGCTGCAGGAAAGGACCCTTTAGATTTCCGGCTTGACATGGTGAAGAATCATCCGCGATACACAAAAGTGCTTCAAACACTAGCCGAAAAAACAAATTGGTATGGCCCGAAAGAAGAAGGAGTTGGCCGCGGTGTATCCATTCTTGAGCGCTCAGGTGCTTATACCGGAATGGTGGTCGAAGTTAAAAAAGTGGATGGCAAAATAATTCCGGTAAAGATCACAACTGTGGTAGATGTTGGTATCTGCATCAACCCCGATACCGTAAAGGCTCAAACCGAGGGTTCGATTGTGATGGGCCTTACAGCAACTTACAAAAGTGGGATTACGCTGGAGCAAGGCAAAGTAACGCAGTCCAACTTTAATGATTATAGCATGCTAAAGTTCGATGAGTGCCCTCCTTGCGAAACTTATATCATTGAAAACGAAGAAAAGCCGGAGGGAGCAGGCGAGTCGGGATTAGCCAACGTGGCCCCTTCCCTGGCTAACGCTGTTTTTGATCTTACAGGCGTAAGGGTTAGGAAGCTGCCGATGGATTTGGGGGCAATTGGTTAGGCATCAGTTTGAAAATCCAGGAGCAGGTTTTGAATGGATGAAATATTTTAAGTTGGCAATCTGCGTCAGGTGGTCTCTCAAACTACTGAGTTTGGCCATGGGAAACTTCCTTTTTCACTACTTTTGCCCTCTATTTTACCCAACATGACCGACAACAAGGCCTATTTCCTTCAGCTCACTACCCTCCTCAAAAAAGAATGGCAGGAAGACCTTCAGCAATACAAGGATAAAATACTTTATACCTCTATTCCCGAGAAGAAAAAGTCAGGCGTTTGCTGGTACCCCGTAGTGGTCAATTCTCATCATATTGGCACTGGCGAGAAGTTGGTGCTGGAACTGGAGAAGACGACGGACCCCGAGCAAGCACATATGTTTCAGGGCGGAGGTAGCGTCACTTTCTATGCCAATACCGGGGAAAAAGATAAAGCAAGTAGTGCTGTCACAGGCGTGATCAAGTATGTGCGGAAAAACAAAATGGGCATTGTATTGAATGACGATGACCTGCCTGACTGGATCAATGATGGTAAGTTGGGCGTCGATTTGATGTTTGATGAGGCGTCGTACCGGGAAATGGAACGCACGCTCAAAATTATGGCTAAGCAGGAGGCAGGAAGACTTTTTGACTTAGCGGAGATATTACTGGGTAAAAAGTCACCACAAAGGGAGCCGGCGTTTTCACCCGAGCTGCCCCGGCTCAATAAGGTGCAAAACAAAGCATTGGCTGCCATCATCGAAGCGAGAGACCTTGCCATTGTTCATGGTCCTCCAGGCACCGGCAAGACAACGACACTCATCCAGTCGGTGATGGAAGTGGTAAAATTAGAAAAACAGGTTTTAGTAACTGCTGCCAGCAATGCAGCCGTGGATGTAATGGTGGAAAAACTTGCCGAGGAGGGAATCAATGTTTTGCGACTTGGCCACCCGGCCCGTGTGACCAACAGAGTGATAGAAAACAGCCTCGAGGCCCGTATTGCTGCGCACGATAGTTTCAAAGATCTGAGGGGTGTGCGTAAAAAATATGAGGAATACCGTAACATTGCTTTTAAGTACAAACGTAATTTTGGGCATGCGGAACGTCAACAGCGCAAGATGCTGTTGCAGGAGGCGGGTAGGTTCAGAGACGAGGCTGATATGCTAGAGAACTATATTACCTCCTCGTTGCTCGATAATGCCCAGGTAATTGCTTGCACCCTGGTGGGGAGCAATCACTATTTACTCAAAGACAGGGTATTTAAAACAGTATTTATTGATGAGGCAGGGCAAGCGCTGGAACCAGCCTGTTGGATTCCGATCCTGAAAGCCAACCGGGTCATCATGACAGGCGACCACCAACAGTTGCCGCCAACGGTCAAATCGTTCGAGGCTGCCAAAGAAGGGCTCGAAAACACCCTTTTCCAAAAGAATGTCGGCTACCACTCCACGGATGTGATGTTGGAAGAGCAGTACAGAATGAAGCCGGAAATCATGGCCTTCCCAAGTAAGTTCTTTTACGATGACAGATTGAAAGCAGCTTCTTCTGCAGTGGAGAGAGACGTGTTGCCAAACGTGTCGGTGATGAAGTTTATTGACACTGCTGGATGTGGCTATCAGGAGAAAGTAAATCCCGAGTCGAGAAGTACTTATAATGAGGAAGAAGGTCGATTGTTGATTGATCAGTTGCTGGCCTCAATAGAGGCGATGGGCGAATCCTTCGTTTTGGCTAATCAAATTAGCTTTGGAGTGATTGCTCCTTACAAAGCGCAAATTGAATTGCTGAAGGAGCTTATTCTGACGAAAGAAATCAATAAAGAGGTAATGGACCTGATCGACATCAATACCGTAGATTCCTTTCAGGGGCAGGAACGGGACAGCATTTTCATTGGCTTTACCCGCTCGAATGATGAGGGTGAAATAGGCTTCCTTAAAGACATTCGTCGGACCAACGTGGCAATGACCAGAGCTCGCCGACAGCTGGTGATGATTGGAGACTCAGCCACACTCGGCTCTAATTCGTTTTACAACCAATTGATCGAACATTGCACAGCGACTGATGCCTATCAAAGTGCTTTCGAACTGATTTATTCTTAGGCTTTGAGTGCGGCGATCGTTTGTTTAACCGCTTCTTCGTTGGTTGTGGGGGTATAGTTAAACAGCTTGTCGAACTTCGAACTATCGAAAAAGTAATCGGAGTCAAACTGGTAGCTCATCTCATACAATTCCTTCATAATTGGTGAAAACCACCCAATCCCTTGAATAGCCCAGCCCGGCAGCACCTGGACTTTGGCAGAAGTACCCATTTCTGAAGCAAAAAGCTCTACCCATTGTTTGCCTGTCAGTGCGTTTCTGTCCGTGGGTAAGTTCCAAATCTGATGGTAAGCGGTACTCGTGTTCCCAATAAGGGCGGTTCCTTTGCCAGCATCAGGACAGTATGTCATAGAGTGTTTGGCATTTGCGTTGCAAAACCACTGCGCTTTTTTGCCCTTGATCAGGTTGTCGTAGATCATGATCATGAGCATACTTTTGTCTCTTACCGGCCCAAAAAAGTCGGCCGACCGAACAATCGCAGCATCAACTTTTTCTGATTCCATGGCTTCAAGCACCATTCGATCCACTTTTGCTCTTACCAATCCTTTTTTACTGGTTGGGCTTATGGGACAAGCTTCTGTAATATGATTGATGTACTCTTTACCAATGGCGTATACATTGTCGAAAAAAACCAGTTTACTACCGTGCTTGTGGCAAGCATCCAGCACATTTTTCATCAGTTCGGGCCACAACTCCTGCCAGACTTTTAGGTTATAGTCGAAGCCAATGGTCAGGTAGACGATTTCACTTCCTTTTACTGATTCGAACACCTCATCCCTTTTGGTCAAGTCGGCAACCTGAAGGTTATCATTTGTATTAACCTTTTTAGGGTTTCTGCTCACCAGTTTTATCTGGTCAGTATATTCTGTTAAGGATTTTGCGAGTTCGATGCCTATCGCTCCATTGGAGCCTAAAATGGTTTGCATAGTAAGGTAATTAGGTTGAAAAGCTAAAAGATAGGTGCTTTAAATACAAATGATGAATTTGTAATTTAGCTCGATGCCCTGTGGCGTTCGATGAACGTCTCGAAATAGTAAACCAAATCTTCAATTGTGGTGATGACATTTTTAGCTTTGTGACATTAATTGGCAGTTTTATGAAGATCAAAAACACTATTTGGACGCTTATCGTGGCGGTCGCTTTTGCAGCATGCAACAACAAAGCCGAACTAAAACTGTCGGAAACTGCAGTCCTTATTCTCAATGCGAATATCGTCGATGTTGAGACAGGTACAATAGCGGAAAACAAAGCGATACTTATTGATAGTACCTTCATTATTGCTATTGGTGCAGATGAAGCAATAAAAGCTTTAGCAACGGGCGCCAGGGTGGTGGATGCCAGCGGGAAGTATGTGATCCCTGGGCTTTGGGACATGCATGTCCACATTGAAGGGGAAGATTTGGTTGAGGATAACCGCGCTTTAATGCCACTGTATATCGCCTATGGTATCACCTCTGTTCGTGATTGTGCAAGCGATTTGGGGGAGCTAGTACTTGCCTGGAGAGATTCTATCAACAACAATCAACTGTTTGGTCCTCAAATATTCACTGCCGGCAGGAAGTTGGAAGGGATCAATTCCATTTGGAAGGGAGACCTTGAAATCGCTAACGAAGAGGAGCTACAGCAAATGCTGGACAAACTGGATAACTATCACGTTGACTTTGTAAAAATTACTGAAAACACATTGCCTGGCGACCTCTTCCTTACAAGCGTAAAGGAAGCAAAAAAACGTGGCTATAAAGTTACTGGTCATGTACCCTACGATCTTTCGGTAGCTGAATTAGCCGATGCGGGCTTTTCAGCAATAGAACATGCAAGCTATATGCTTCGACTTGGTAGTGACGATCAGGCGATTGTTGATAGTATCAGAAGTGGTGGTTTGGCAAGATCCGATGCTGCCGAAGTGTATAGTAGCACTTTTAATCAGGACGCCGCATTTGCTGCCTACAAGGAGTTGGCAAAAAAAGGCGTGGCTGTTGCACCCACACTGATAGGTGGTCGTCAGTTGGCTTACCTCGATCAGAACGATCATCAAAACGATGATTACCTTAAATACCTCACTGAACGATTTACCTCAAAATATCAATGGAGGATAGATCGGATGGCGAACGACACACCAGAGCAAAAGCAGGCACGTAAGGATAGATACGAGTTAATTGCCCGTCAGGTGCCATTTCTTCAAAAGGCGGGAGTGAATATTCTAGCTGGAAGCGACGCTGCGGCTTTAAACACATTTGTGTATCCTGCACTTGCCCTGCACGAAGAACTGGTCCTTTTTCAGGACGCTGGAATGGAGCCGGTGTCCATATTACAAAGTGCTACTATCAACGGTGCGAGGTTCATGGGAGTAGAGAACGAGTTGGCCACAATTGCCGTAGGAAAAAATGCGGACCTGGTCTTACTCAACAACAATCCATTGGCAGATATTAAAGCTACACAGGATATTTTTGCTGTGGTCACCGACGGCCAATATTTAGACAGGAAAATGCTCGACAGTTTACTTTCGGAAGTGGAAGACACTATGAAGCGGCTTGACAAATCCCGGAGCACTGACTTGGGCAAGGACTAAACTAAAGCCCGACCTGGCACAAACTATTCACTTAGCATTACGCTAACTTTACTTTCGTTGGTGTACTCCACTATTTTGTGAATGACCCGGTCTAGCTCTTTGGTGGATTTTTCCAGCATATTGAAATAAAGATCCTTTTCTCCTTGTTCGGATTCACTTTTTATGAGGTGAAGGAGGCCGAGTATACTTGCTACCGGCTGACGAACTTCATGAGACTGCTGCCAGGCTATCGCTTTTAGCCTTTTTACCTGGTTCTTGATTCTTTTTTCCGCGTACACTCTCGAGGTTATGTCCTGAAGGATGACCAATACAAAAACCTCATTGTTGAGCTCGAAGGTGTTCAAACTTGTTTCTACCAGGATTTCCGCACCATTCTTTTTCACCACAGGACTTGGTTTGTTAAAGGCCATTCTTATTGGCTTTGGGTTCTTTAGGTACCGCTTCAGAAAATCCATATTCCTATTCCGGAATCGTTCAGGTATGATTACCTCGATGCTTTTACCAATTAATTCGTTGGCGCTATAACCAAAAGCTTTTTCTGATTCCGGATTTACCAGAACCATACTCATATCCTTGTTAAGTATCAAAATAGGGTTGGCTGCAGACTCTACTATCTTTCTAAATTTTTCTTCACTTTGTTGAAGAGCAATTTCGGCCTTTTTTTGTTGGTCTATATTTGTGCTTCTGAATACGACGCCCATGAAATTACTGGTCTCATCAACCACCGGTGCCATTTTGTAATTGAACCAACCGCTGCCATATTTGGAAACTGTGTACTGTTCTCGCTCGCTAGGCAAACCGTTCAGTGCTTTTTGGAAACCTGAATGAAATACAATCGAATTGGCGGGCTCTATTATCTTCCTGTAGTCGTCACCGGCACACAACTGTTTGCCAGATACTTTCGATATCCGCTCTTGCGCTACTTTGTTGATAGACAGCACTTTATATTCTGAGTCGATAAACACAATACTGTCAGTTGTGTTGTCCAGGACCGCTTGAAGGGTAATAGCGTTCTTTTTTAGTGCTGTCTCGGCCCGTTTTGCTACATCAATGTTTCTTGCCGTCAGACTTACACCTATCAACTCATGATCTTGGTTATAAACAGGCCTCACCTTGTAGAAGTACCACATACTTACGCCATCCACTGTTGTAAGTTCTTCTTGTAATACCTGCTGCCCTTTTAACGCCAGGTTAAAGGCTCTGTCAAAAGGTTTTTTTAACTCGTCAACCAGAAAGTCCCGAAAATTGTCACCAATGCCGATTTCCTTTTCAATAAAGCAGTTCAGCGTTTTTCGTATTGTTTTATTTAGACAAAGTACTGTGCAGTCTGGTTTCAGTAATACGATATTGTCCTGGGTGTTGTCGAGGATTGCCTGGAGTGAATTTGCTGTTTCGTTTTGAGATCTAATCGCTTTTTTTACCGCTAAATGAGTATTGAGCTGGTTAACCACAAGTGTGCCTAATCTCTCTAACGCTAGTTGATCAGCTTCGGAAAGTTGTCTGGGTCGGGTGTCAGCAATACATAGGTTACCCAGGCTAAAGCCGCCTTCTACTATCAATGGTACTGAGGCGTAGAATCGGATATTAACGGGTTTTTTGGCAATATTAAGGTGCGAAGTTCGCGGATCGTTTTCTACATTTTCAACAATATAGATCCCTTCAGACTGATAGGAAGCTCCGCAAATCGTTTCGTGAATGGGCAGCTCTTTTACTTCATATCCAAAAATCGATTTGAACCATACCCTTTTGCTGTCTACAAATGAAATAAAGGCAATCGGAACGTTCAGTAAGGTCCTTGCAAAGTCTGCTATTACATCAAAAGCGTCATCTCTGGGAGTGTCCAAAATCTCATATTGCTCTAGCACCTCCAGGCGTTTGGATTCTTCCATATGTAGTTAATATCGTCAACCGTTTTTCCCAGCTCGTTTACTGCATTTTTAATTGCACAAAGGCGTAGTCCCCGCTAGTTTGCACAACGAATGATAAAAGTCGTTCGATCAGTGCTTACAAATAGCGGAAATCAATTTTTTGCCATCATGTTTCTATCGCTTTGCAAGAAAATCAAGAGCTTCCCTCTCTGTCGCAAATGGATATGCAGGATTTTTCGTAAAGGCATTGTAGCCATTTAGCAAAATCTTTTTGATACCGGTGATTCCGATAAGAGCCGTTTTTTCAATTTTATGACTCAGCTCTTTTCCATGTGTTTTTGCCAGGTTCATAAAGTCGGAACTAACTGTTGAATTAGTGAAGTCGCCAAAGTTGACGACGGTGCCTGGTGTCGCTCTAACGATTGCAAATTGCTCGAGAAGTGCCTGTAGCATTTGCTCTTCAGACAGCCCGGAGTATCTGGTCATTAGAATTTTTTTTCCATTGTGGTGAACCCAACTGTTGTAAGTGCTCATTTCGTTAAATTTTGTGTGTTAATTTCTATTCAGGTCTTGGAATAGTTCAAAACATCAAAGCTTCTCTTCCTTGTATTGAACTAGTAAAAGACTAGAGCAAATTTATAGAAATTAAGGAAGCTTTAAATTTGCTTATTAGCTAGCACGCCGAATTCATGAAGCTATAATGTTCTTTTTTGATGAAATTGAGAGGTTTTTGATTCAGCACTACGTACAATGCAGGAGTTTAAAAATAGGTGAATTACCGTAGAGATTTTAGGCCACTTGGGGTCAATTAGGATGACATAGTTAGTGTGAAAATTGTACTATTTGAGCATTAAATATCACCCGATGGTTCGGGATTGGAAGTAATTTACAAAATGGTGATAGTTAACATTCCGAGAGTCTGATAGTCGTAGTATATGAACTTACCATCAGAGAGCCACTGGAAGTACAATTTTGAACATAGACATATAAATACGAAAAAGAATTTATCGGATATCTATGTCGTACTTGCCTAGCAAGCCTGCAAGGCCAGCGGTCGAGAACTTCGCTTTTTTTATTTTGTTCATTTCGGGGTCCAGCGAATAGTTATAGGCTGTGCTGAAATCGGCCTTTATCAAGGAAGTATTCCCAAACACAGCTCCTAAAAGGTCACAATTGTCAAAAATGGCCTCCGAAAGATCCGATCCACTAAATTCAGCTTCCTGAAGGCTACAGTTGGTGAACCTGGTTTTTTTGAGGTGGAGGTTAAAGAAGGAGGACATATTAAGCTGGCAATCCTGGAAGGAGAGGGCCAGTAGAAACGGATTTACATCTTCAAAATGTAGGCCAAGGAGCTTACATCCTTTGAAATTTACCTGCTTTAGCCCGGTGTTGCCCAATTTGACCAGACTCAGATCGCAGCTTTTAAAAACACAGTCCACGAAATTGATGTGGGAGAGGTTGGTAGCTCCAAACTGGCAATTCGCAAACTCACAGTTTTCATAATCGGTACCGGCAAGGGGATTTTCAGAGAAATTTGTGTTTTTGAATACTTGGTGTTCAATGAAATTTGCAGGCATTGTATCGTATTTTTTCGCAAATGTATGTCTATTAGCCCTGGCCATTTAGTAGGGGCGATTGCTTCATGTATGTCTGGAGTTGTTTCCCTTCCAATACTGTGAAGCCATCAAAAGTAAACCCAAGCTTTTTGATCAATTTAATCGATTTTGTATTCTCCTCTCTTACAATCGCAAGAATTTTGTGATCCTGATCGGTTGCAAAAAAATCTGTTAGAAAAAGGGTAGCAGCTTCAAAGGCGTAACCATTTCCTTCATACGCAGGCAGCAAGGCAAATCCAAGATCTGGAAATTCAAGGTGATGACGCTTCAATAACGTGATTACACCAATGGGAGAGCCAGTCCCTGCAAGTTCAACAACATAATAGTTAACATCCTGATTTTCCTTCACCATGGTAAGGTAAGTATGTGCATCTTCGATGGTTTTGACATTTCTTTCTCCAATGAATTTCAGCCAGCCGGGTGAATTGACTAAGTCAAGAATGAATGCGGCATGTTTGGGCCTTGGTGGTCGTAGCGTTACTCTTGGCTGATTTGAATCTTTGGTCAAATTGATAGCTTTTATTGGTACTCGTTCTTAATGGGCTCAGTCTTTTTTAATCGACTGTAAACCGTTTAGTATATCTTTATTACCAATTTTCCTTGCGCTTTTCCATCCCCTATGCGTTGTATTGCTTTTGGGGTTTCTGGCAAAGGAAAGGTTGTGTCAATAATAGGTTTCAATTTACCTGCTTCGAAAAGCTCGATCATCTTGTGAAGGTATTTATTGGCTTGGTGAGCCAGAATGGTCAGCTTCTTTTCTTTAGAAGAGAGCAAGGCTCCTATGGAAGCCAGGTGAATGATGGTCCCAATCTTCCCGCCAATCATGACGAAAACTCCGCCTGGTCTCAGCGCTTTCTTATAAGAAGATGCAGATCTGGTAGCAATCACATCAATAATGAGGTCAAATTCCTCACCAGTTTTCGCGAAGTCCTGAGTAGCATAGTCGATCACATAATCTGCCCCGATGGATTGCAGCATGGAATGCTTTTCGGCAAGGTCAACGGCGGTTACTTGAGCGCCGAAGCTTTTGGCTATTTGTATGGCAAACGTGCCTACACCTCCACCAGCGCCGTTAATGAGTACTTTGTCGCCTGGGTTCACTGTTCTTTTTTCCGTAAGCCCCTGAAGCGCCATGCACCCTGCTTGCGGTATGGAGGCAGCTTGTTCAAAGGTCATTGTCGGCGGCTTCAGCATAATCTCACTCTCTTTGGCACAAACAAACTCTGCAAAACCACCCCAGGCACCTTCACTAAGATCGCCAAACACTTCATCTCCCACCTTAAATTTCGACACTTTGCTTCCAATCTGCACAACCATGCCCGCAATGTCAGTTCCTAAAATGGGAAGCTTTGGCTTTGTGATACCGCTAAGCAATCGGTAGATGTAGGGTTTCCCAATCAGCCAATCCCAGTCCCAGGAATTAACAGAAGTAGCATGTACTTTAACCAACACTTGGTCATTCTTAGGAACGGGTTGATCCATCTCCTTTAATTGAAGAACCTCCGGCGGCCCGTATTGTGTGTAAACGATTGCTTTCATTCCTGAGGAAGTAAAATAACGTTACCTTTTTTTTGACCAGATTCGACATAATTAAAAGCCTCCACGATCTGGTTCAGCTTGTACTTGCTATCGATGACCGGTTCCAATTTTCCTTCCGTCATCATTTGCCTGATGAATAACAAACTTTTCTTTTTGTCAAGCGGGAGTGGGAATTTTACTTTCTTTTTGCCCAATAACGGGGTAAAAAGCGTATAAAATAGATTTTGTACCCAAGGTCCTAATTCCGATGACATGTAAATTCCATGGTCACACAAGATCGGCTTGCATTGCCCAAAGGTACTTTTACCTACGGCGTCAAAAATATAATCATAACGTTGGTCTGATTTTGTGAAATCTTCGATCGAGTAGTCGATCAATTTGTCGGCTCCCAGGCCTTTAACTAATTCAAAGTCTTTACCATGGCAAACTGCTGTTACTTCTGCCCCATGGTATTTACATAACTGCAGGGTCGCCGATCCAATGGCTCCGGTGGCTCCGTTTACGAGAACCTTCTGCCCCTCCTTTAAATCGACTTTGTCAAGAAAAAAGTAGCCGTAGTGTGCCCCTTCTATGCAGGCAACTGCCTGTTCGTAGCTAAAGTTGTCGGGAATGGTGCAAATGGCTTTGTCGGCTGGGAATGTTGTGTATTGAGCATGTGAATTGATCCCCAGGTCTTCGAAGGCAAAAACCCTGTCGCCGGGATTGAATGATTTTACCAATTTGCCTATTTCCACGACCTCGCCAGCCAAATCGGTGCCTGTACTTGACCTCGCCGGCTTGGTTAGGCCTGTGACAAGCCGCATAATGAATGGTTTGGCCCGGAGCATGGCACAATCGGTGCGGTTGACGGTCGTGGCCATCACTTTGATAAGGACTTCGTTGTCTTTCGGAATAGGCCTTTCTGCTTCAACAATTTGTAGGGTGTCGGGTGGGCCGTACGTTGTCCATGCAATTGCTTTCATTCGGTGTTGTTTCTTTCAGCGGAACTGATGCCCTGCTATACTGTAGATCATACGGAAATTTAACATGTGTGGCTGAATTCATTTTTATTTAAAAATAGCAGCGATCGCCAATCTGTTGTCTTTTACCTGTTGAACAAACAACCCCGCCACCCGATTGGCGCCTTCCACATTCAAATGAGTTGAATCTTGCTTAGTTTCTGTAAACAGGTAGATGGCTTTTGACTTTTCAGGACCCAATCCAGACACCAATTGACGAGTAAGTGCCTCCATGTTCACGTAAGGTGTATTGGTTTCCTCGGCTATTTCTTTGGCCCCGATGATGTGGTCGCCATGGGTGTCTTTCAGTGCACCGGATGCATCAAAATGCCGCCTGACAATGGAGGAACATACAATAGGAATGGCACCTTTTGATCTGGCCTCCTCTATGAACTTTTGAATATTTGCCTGATAGCTTCCAAAAGGGTCGGTATGGCGGGTGGAATCAGCTTTTTCGTCGTTGTGCTCAAACTGAATAATGACATAGTCGCCCTTTTGCAAACTGTCGTACACCGATTTCCATCTCCCCTCATTAATGAAGCTCAGGCTGCTTCGGCCATTCACCGCATGGTTGTGTACTTCTGCTTTGTTGGTGACATATTCCTTCAAGCCCTCACCCCAGCCACTTTCTGGATATGCCTGAGCAGATTTTGGTGCCATAGTCGAGTCTCCAATCATCCAGATATTGACCTTGTCAGGACCTTTCTGGGAAAAGAAAATGCAGCTAAAACATGAAAAAAATAGTATTTTGATGCGTTTCATTGCTTTTCTGTTTGTTTCTCCTGGGCCACCATCGGGCCAAGTTTTTCCCCACCAAGTAAATGCATGTGCAAATGGAAAACCGACTGACCGGCATCCTCATTGGTATTGATGGAAAGTCGGTAGCCAGTTTCAGCAATGCCTTTTTCCCGGGCCAGTTTTTTGGCAACGAGCAGCATCTTTCCGAGCACCATCAGGTCTTCTTCTGTGGCTTCATTGATGGTGTAAATCTCTTTCTTGGGAACGATCAGCAGGTGAACAGGCGCCTGAAGTCGCAGTGGTACGAAAGCGATAATGTCATCATCTTCATAAGCAATTGTCGCGGGCAGTTCTCGATTGATTATTTTAGTGAAGACCGATCCTTTTGCGATTTTTTCAGCTTTTTGCTGCTGGTATTCAAGGCTTTGGCTTCTGCTTATCAAGGAGCAAAAAAGGATCAATGAAGTGAAGGCGATTATTTTTTTCATAAGATATCTGGGGTGTGCTGTAAGGCTACTCAACCTTCATCACTTTTGCTGCAGTTAAGTAAGGATTGTCGAAAGTTACCTTATCGCCTACTTTTTTGCCGGGGATAAGAAAGAGCCGTGCCGAAAGCGCTTTGTTCGTGTACTTAAGGGAAAGAGAGGCTACATCTGTAAAGATGCGCTCCACGGTTTCCTTCGAAGTAGCGCCAGCTAGCGGAATCACGTCCAGGCCAGTGCCGGAAACTGACGAGAAAAGAAGTAACTCCTGTACGGTGTACCTATTTTCGTTGGCTCGTTGGGCCAGTACTTTGTCTTCTATCACTGGCAACATCAAGCCAGAATAACCACATGTTTTCAAATCAAGATTCTTGATTACATCTGTGATCAGAGAGCAGGCACTCAATGTCGATGGACCACCAAAAGGTTGCCTCGTCAGTGTTTCAATGGCAGTGCCAATGCTGGCGTCTAATCCTGGGGCAGGGGATGTGTCGATGCCATCGTATGGCCAGCCTAAACTAGCAGATATTTTTTCAGACAGAGCCTGAATGGGCAGAAACTGCTTTTCCAACTCTGCCTTTAATTTTCCCCTGGCGTCGGCCATAGTAGATGTTGAGAACACATCGGTCAAAAGATTGGGGTACTCCAGACCCACGGCAAAACTATTCACTCCCGAATGAAAGGCTGCTGGAAAAAAAGGAATGCCAGCAGGGCAGTTCGCGGATGCCGTAAATCGAAAGTTGCCTTCTCCGCCTTTGCCAACCTTAGCTACGGCCACGACAATTTCGGCTGCAGCTTTGATGCCGTTCGTATGAATACCCAGCTTGTTGGATGATACAGGCAGACTGATGTTGATTTGTTGTGTTTCTGCGATAAGCTTTGATGCCCATTCGGCAACAGATGCATCGTAGATGTTAGGCGGTAGTGGACTACCTATGGCAAAAGAGATGTCGTCTCTGGAGACAATTTCATCAAATTTCTTCAGATAGGGGAGTGCCTCATTTAATGTATTACCCTCAAGATATTCGTATAAGTTTTGGGTCGACATGCGGATGGTTTGCACTTCATACCCAGCCTTTGTGTATTGCTCTCTTGCCTTCTTAAGAAATGCCACCGCTGTCAATAAGGTGCTGGTATCGGAAAGGTTTTTCACAGTGACGCCAGCAGTGATGGTCCTGATTTTAAAAAGCTGCGTCGGAGATTGCGCTGAAAGGACCGATGAAATACACAGAAGTACTGGGAGGAATTTGGCGATTTTAAGCATTGGCGGTTTTTGGAGGTAGAACCAAAGATAGCTAAACAATGCGTTTTGACCTCAACTCAAGATCCTTGCTTTATGATCGTGTCAAAACATGCCATTTTCATTGGCCGACTCCTTCGGGATTTGCTGAATGGAATCCCAGTGCTCAATGATTTTACCTCTTGGATCGAACCTGAAAAAGTCCATGGTGAAGTATTGATCATTGCCTGGCCAGGTTTGGTGGGTGTGGAGTGCGACAAGATTGTCTTCAGCGATAGCCCTCACAAATTCAATGGATTTGTCGGGGTATAACTCCTGCATTCTTTCAAAGTATTCAATGAATCCCTCAAAGCCATCTTGAACTGCTGGGTTATGTTGGGTGTACTCCGGGCCCGCATATAATTCCGTTGCTTCTCTGGGATTGCCCTTATAAGCCATTTTATAGAAAGCAATGGCATTTTGTTTGTTCTCTTGTAAGTGATTCATCAAAGTGAATTTTGGGGATAGAGTGACTTATAACAGAAACACTTTTTAAACCATCAAAATTCATTTATTTCAAGCGATGAGAGTAGCAATTGAATTGATTACAAGTGCCAAATATTTTAATTTCTTACTTCTCCACCATTTTAAACCAAACATTCATGTCCTCCAATCCTGAATAAATAATACAGTTGTTGACCAGGGTACCTCCAAAAGTGTAGCCAAGCTGATGAAATGCCCGGTTCATACCGTAAGATTCGGCCCGGGCGATGGTGTAGAGGCAATGGATGTTGTTCTCAACAAGAAGTTCCTCCAGTTTTACCAGCAGCTTCTTAATGTGTCCCTTCCCTTGAGCCGACGGTAACGTGGCGCAGTCAGTGAGTTCTGCATTGGCATATATAGTGTTGATCTCAGCAGAGGCAGCACTAATGATTTTATTGTCGTCGCGTATCAGCACATACCTGGTCCCCTCTTTCATCGTTTTTCTGACATAGTCGACATTGTTGAGGGGAGTTGGGTAGACCTGGAAGACTTCAGCGTATAGATTCGCCAAGTCCTCAGCATCTTCATCTTTAGCAAGCTCAACCACGCTGGTATCTGTTGCTGATTTTCTGAAACCCTGATTCAGAATAGCCTCAACGACTTCTTTTTCTTTCTTAAGTTTATCATTCTGGCCTCTTTCCATCCTGGGGTAACTAACCAGGAAATGCATGTCAGCACCGCTGAAATAGCCTTTGACCGTTGCCTCTTTTACAAAGCCTTTGCTAAGAAAAAACGAAACTTCCTTTTCACGGGACTTGATGATAATCTTTTCTGCCCATGGGGGTGTCGAGTGATCAAGTAATTGCAGTATTTCCTCCGTGGGGCCCGTGTAGTCATCTACCCTGACCCGTTTGTTGAACAAGTCAGTGTAAATGGTGACGCTCGTTGAGCCGCTTTTGAGTATCGTTGTCACAATTTAATTGCTTGAGTCCACCCCACACCACGAAGTAAGTGTCAGTGCAAACAGCTTGGCTGCCTTTATTACCTCCCCAAGGTCAATAAACTCATTGGGGAAATGAGCTACTTTCGTTTCCCCCGGCCCTATCACAAGAGCAGGAATATTGCCTGCATTTCCCAACAGTCCGGCATCGGTTCCCCAGGGAGATGCCTGGATAGTAAGCTCCCGGCCATAAGTCGTCTGAAAGTTTTTCTTCATCAATTCAGCAAAAGGATGATCAATGGCTACAGCATTAGGCACCCACTGAGCGCCGAAGAATTCTATCTTCGCTGGATGGTCTTTCAGCCAATCATCTGCCTTGCATAAGCTGGCCACATGATCGACCAGCTCCTGCTTCACGGCGTCGATGCTTTCATGTGGGCCGACGCCCATACGTCCTTCTATCGTCACAAGGTCAGGGACTGATGAGGGCCAGGATCCGCCTTTGATAGTGCCAATATTGATGGGGATAGGAATGGGAATATTGGCATAAAGTGGGTCGTCGACTTTGTCATTCCGTATTTTTTCTAATGCCAGGATGCCATTATGTATTTTGATGGCTTGCTCAATCGCCGAGACGCCTTCATACCTGGTGCCGGCATGTGCAGCCACTCCTTCGACCGTTACCCTGAACCACATCGAGCCTTGCTGCTTGATGAACAGTTTCATATTGGTGGGTTCGGGGATAATGGCTGCATCGGCAGTATAGCCACGAAGGAGCGTGGCCAATGTCCCAACTCCCCCAGATTCTTCTTCAATAACGGAATGAAAGATAACGTCTCCTTTTAATTTGATGCCGCTGTTGATTACAGCTTCAATGGCAAGAAGGAGGGCCACATTCCCACCCTTCATATCGGTGGTGCCACGGCCATACATTTTGCCATTTTCAATTTTGCCTGAAAAAGGATCATGGGTCCATTTGGTCCTGTCTCCTTCCGGTACTACGTCAATATGTCCATTGTAGATGATCGACTTGCCACCGCCTTCTCCTTTGAGGACGCCCACCACATTTGGGCTCCCTGCATAGGTGTCGCGGGAAGCCACGAAGTAGGGGCTTTTGGCCAACTCATTGTAATCGGGGTCCCAAACATCCACCTCCAGGCCAAGGTCGTTGAGTTTTTTTATCACAATTTCCTGCACGCCCCGCTCATTGGTCTGCACGCTTGGTTGTTGGATGAGCTTTTGCAGGTAGGAGATAGCCTCTTCCGCATGCTCGTCGATATACTTGTCAAGAACCTTTTGAAAGTCAGTCATAGGCATTGAAGGTTTGAGAAAGTTCAAAATCTGCTTCTGTGTTATTTTTCACCTCGTCGAGTGTATGTTCCGGCATCACTTCGTCGAGAAATAATTGTCCGTCGGTGATAGAAAAAACAGCTAATTCAGTGATGATTTTTTTTACGCAATGGTAAGTGGTAATAGGTAGCGAACACTGAGTCACAATCTTTGGACGACCGTCCTTGTCGCTGTGGTTCATTACGGCGATCAGGTTTTTTGCACCAAATGCAAGTTCCATGGCGCCGCCAACACCAGGCACTCGTTTGCCAGGCACAATCCAGTTGGCCAGGTCACCCTGAGCATTTACCTGCAAGGCACCAAGAATCGACAGGTCGATACAACCACGGCGGATCATACCGAAAGCAATAGCACTATCGAAGTAGCTGGCACCGGGAACGGTGGTAACTGGCAAACCGGCTGCATTGCTTAGGTTTCCATCAGCATTTTCTTTGGGCGTTGGTCCCATGCCTAGAATGCCGTTTTCGGCTTGAAAAAACACTCGAACGTCAGCAGCCAGATAGTCTGGTACCATCGAGGGTATCCCAATGCCGAGGTTCACGATCATCCCATCCTTCACCTCCTGCGCTGCTCGTTTCGCTATTATTTGCCTTGCGTCTCCCATACCCATTTCCAATTATAGCCTTTTGACTGCACGATGTATTTCACATAAATTCCTGGTACTACGATCTCCTCGGGGTCCAGCGCGCCCATCTGCACGATTTCGTCTGCCTCCACAATGGTGACTTTGCTGGCCATGGCCACATATGGATTGGTGTTCCGTGCCGTTTTGTCAAACACAAGGTTGCCAAAAGTGTCTGCTTTTTTTGCATAAACAATTCCTACATCGCCGGTAATAGGAGCCTCGTAGATAAATTCCTTGCCTCCGATGTTCACTTTTGGTTTGTCGTATTCCAGCTGAGTCCCCTTGCCGAGTTCGGTGAGAAAACCATCGAGGCCCACGCCCCCTGATCGTATGCGCTCCACCAGAATTCCTTGCGGAGAAAATTCGACCTTCAACTTTCCCTGGTTCATCAAATCGCCGGCTGTTGGGTTGGAGCCAATATGGGAAGCCGTGAGATGAGTGGCTCGCTCCAGACAAATAAACTTGCCAATGCCGATCCATGGGAAGCCCGCATCGTTTCCAATCAATTTTACCTCTTTGACTCCTGTATCAATCAGGCAATCGATCAATCCGGGTGGTGTTCCTACGCCACCAAACCCTCCGTACAACAAGGTCATGCCGTCGAAAAAGGAAGACCTGACGGTGTCGTAGTCGGTTACTTTATCAAACAAATGCATCGGTTACTGACATTGTTGTAGTGAAAGATCGAGCTTTTGGATGAGTTCATCAGCCTCGGCTCTATTGATAATAAATGGTGGTGAAATGAGGACGCCATTCTCGTCGATGCCTTCTTTGCCACCAACGGAAGGGTAAATTAGCAATCCATTATCGTAGCATCGGTCAATGAGCTTTGCCTGCATCCCTTTGATTTTTGGGTCCATTTCGAAGCCCATCAGTAAGCCTTTGCCTCGTACCACTTTTATCACTGGATATTTTTTCTGCAAATCGTAAAGAGCCAACTTAATGTAATCGCCTTGCTTGTTTACGTTAGACAGAAGATGGTCTTTTTCAACTATTTCGAGCACTTTCAAAGCCGTAGCACATGAAAGAGGATGTCCGCTGTAGGTATGGCCACTCATAATGAGGCCGCTTCCCTTTTTGATGGGATCAAAAATTTTATCGGTCATCAGTGTCGCTGCTATTGGCGCATATCCCGCGCCCAGGCTTTTACCTATTGCCACTATATCGGCTTTCACGCTCCAATTGTCTAGTCCAAACCATGTGCCTGTTCTTCCTAAGCCAGTCATTACCTCATCAGCAATAAACAGGATGTTGTGCTCATCGCAAACATTCCGGAAGCAAGCGTAATATTCGTTTACAGGCGTGAGAGCACTGCCAGCAGCTCCCACAATTGGTTCCGCAACAAACGCAGCAATATTGCCTGCTCCAATGTTCTCTATCACTTTTTCAAACTCTGCTACCTGAGTTTCTAGGGGATCATTTTCCAGGTCCGCAGACAGGCCAGGGTATTTCTTAAGCATTCCCTCAAATCGCTGTCTTCTTAACGCATGCCCTGAAAGCGATAAGGCCCCCATAGTAATACCGTGGTAGCTTTTTTGTCGGCTGATAAAGTGTGTTTTTGCAGGATGACCTTTTTCCTGCCAATATTGAATGGCGACTTTCATCGCTGTTTCCATAGCCTCGGTGCCACTATTCACAAAAAAGCTTTTTGTCAGCGATCTGTCTGGCGATAGCTCATAGAGTTTTGTGGCCAGCTGTTCTGCTTCTTCTGAGGCGAACTGCGACCGGTACACAAACTGAAGTTTATCGAGCTGCTTCTTGATAAAAGGAAGGAGCTTCTCATGCGAATGACCCAATGAGCAGGTGACCGCTCCGGATGACCCGTCCAGGTAGGCTTTTCCGTTTTGATCATAGATATAGACTCCTTTAGCATGATCTGCTTTCAGGTAGGTCTTGTTGAGGTTGGGTTGGATGTTGTGCACGGTGTCGCGATAAATCGTATTAATGTAATTATTTAGAGGTGCTTATTTACGCCCTTCAAATATTTTCCTCGCCTCTTTAATGTCGTTCATCACTCTGACTTTTTCTGACTCAGCATTCCAGGTGTTTACGGCTGAAGCTGCTTCTTCGATTCTGTCGATCCAGGTGAGGAAGTAATTGGCATTGTCGCTTGAGCGGATCGGTTGCCCGCCAACCGTCACAAACACCGCATTGGTGGTGGCGTAAGGATAAATATCAAGTACCTCAGGGTTATGAGCACTATAGGCACGCAGCAGCACCCATGAACTTGCTGCCGTCGTCAAGCTTCCTGAGAAGTCCGCCGTCATCCGGTCACCAGACAGCTCAATTGTTTTTACCACCTTGCCGTTTTGAACAATTTCGACCTTGTCGAGCGGAATCGAAGAGCGCACAAATCCTTTGTAGGCAATCTTTCCTTTTTTAGTTAAAGCAATGTCTTCACCTGGTCCACGACCATCCAGTTGAAAGCCAAGAAGTGGCCCATTACTGGCCATGGTTTTTCCTTTTTTAATGCCTTCGATAAATTTTTCATGAAGAGGTCTTGTGTCACCTTCCTCCATTTTCACAAACGCTCTCGTTAGCCCAACGGGCCCACGGATTGACGCATAGTTGGCCATGGCATCGGTGCCACCAACTGGCGCTAATCGGAAGCCACAATTCATTAGTTTGTACCACACTTCCGCGGAGATATGGTGATCGCTATAGCCAACTGCCTCGTAGTAGTCGATTTTACCCAACGCCACATCGACAGGCAATGAAAAAGCTGTTGGTTGGGTGATGTCAAATTCAGTTTCAAATGGATGGACATACCCCACTATGCCATTTTGTTCGTGGGTGATGTCGGCAACAACAGCGTTGGAGGGGAAAGGGCTTTCAGCGCCGGTATGGGTATAGCCCACATAGCCTGGCAGCAGATAATTGGATGTCATGCCCAATAAACCCATATGTCCCCAAAAGCTGGTATGGTATTCCTGACCATGCATGATAAGGGTCTGATCGTCCGACGCATTGTCTTTGTTCACCGAAAAGTATTCGATGTCAGGAATGCGTTGTTCTTTGTTTACGACCAGGTTGTAGACAATATCAAGGTCTTCCGCCTTTGCCTGCAAGGCCAGGTGCTCCGGTGTATTGCGGTAGTGTCCACCGTAGTTCATGTGCACGTGTACATCAGCAGATTTCCAGGTGCCATGGTAGGAGGGGCTTGCTGGTTTTGTCAATGAAATGTTTATTTCTTTTTCTTCGCCAGCCTTTACTTCCAGCGAGGCGTCATGGGCTTTTTGAAAACCTTTCCATGCGGTAATAGTCACCGCACCTACTGGTACCGTCAATTTTACCTCCCCTGGTGAATGGAAATAGTAGGTTTCGAACTTTTGTGATGCTCTGTCAAACAATTCATTTCCATGTATCCATGCATTGTCTGGTGCATAGCTTTTGTCACCAACCCTTACTGTCAATCTAGCCGGTGTTTGTTGGCCTTTGTCATCAAATGATTTAATGGTGATAGCAGCGGTTGGATTCAGGTGCTTTTTCTCGTTTATGGCGAGTGGCCATTTTTTGCTCGTGAGCCAATCCATGAGATAAAGTTCGGTATTGCCATGCTCGTTACTGATATAGGCAATTTTGCTTCCATCAGGTGACCACATGGCATGGGTGGCGTCAAAATCACCATAGCCCATCGCGATAGCATATCCCTTTTCGTCAGCCGGTGTTATCCAGAGTTGGTGCCATTGTTGCCCCAGGTAAGAGGAATAGACAATGCGCTTGCCGTCAGGCGACCAGTCGGGACTAGTCCGCCAGTTGGTTTCTTCTTCACGAAGTAATACCGGCTTGTAATTATCGATCTCGGTACGGTAGATATTCCCCGAACCATGCAGCACATCTGGGTTGGTAACAAACACCAATGACTTTCCATCGGGCGACCAGGAAGGGCTCAACTGGTGATCAGGCTGGCCATAGTAGTAGCGAGGAATGGTAGTGGTGCGTTCTGCAGAAAGCGGTTGCGCCTGGAGTGTGTTGTTTGTCAGGGTTCCCACCCAAATACGGAAGTTGCCGGTATCTTTGGTAGAAACAAAAGCAATTTTGGATCCGTCTGGAGAAAAGCGGGGATCAATGTTGACATGGCTTCCTTCCGTAAGCTGAGTAGTCTGGCCCGACGCAAGGTCCAGCAGATGAAGCTCCATGGCGTCGTTATCGTATCGAACAAATACTACACTTTTCCCATCAGGTGACCAATCGGGCTGGTAATCGTAGCCAGATCCATCAGTTATTTGAGTAGCAGTAGTTTGTTCTATTTTTTGCTGCCACAGACTTCCAGCCATCGAATAGATCAGGCTACTACCATCAGGTGACCAAGTAGCTGACGAAGGCCCTGTTGTCAGCTGTGGAACATACATTTCCCTATAGTAATAAGGATGTGGAATCTCAATTTGATCAAGTACCCATGGCCTTTGAGCTAACAATGGACCCGATGCAAGGAGACACAAGAAGAGTAGGAGAGACAGCGGTTTGTTCATCTCGTCTAGTTCGCTAAAAAACGGCAGAGTGTCAAAGCCTTTTCCATAGAGCGGCTATTTTCTGTGTGGCAAATCCAAGCAATGTAACTGAAACCTTCAAACATATGATTGCACCAGGCCGAATGAGTTGACGGTCTGGCTTAATAGCTTTTGTCTGAGCTACTGTGTTAAGAAGCCCCTCAGAATTGCAAAAACCCAATTGATATCTTTTACAAATCATATAGAAATACTATTTTTGTTTTACAAAATGTATACAAATAGGCTAACCACCTGTCATAGTTTGCGTTACATTTATTACAGATCTATTTTTTTGACAGAATAACGACGGTCAATAAAGGCGAATTTGATAGCCACGTATGAAACAACAGCACAACACTCCTTCAGCTTGGGCCATGAAATTTCTTCGATGGTTTTGTCCGGAAGACCTGTTTGAAGGTATTTCTGGCGATTTGCTGGAGCAATTCGAAGAGGATGTGGCATCGCTGGGAGCGGGGAAGGCCAGGCGTAGGCTGCGGTGGACCGTCATCCGTCTTTTTCACCCCACTATTTTACTAAGGAACAGAGTCAAACAACTCAAATACTCAACCATGGACATGTACAAAAGTCATCTGCTGGTAGCCTACCGGAGTATGATGAAACACAAATTTTACTCTGGCATCAATGTGCTGGGCCTTGCACTGGCCGTAGCGTTCGTGTTTTTAAGTTTTCTTTTCCTCCAACGAGAGCTTACTTATGACCAGTTTCACGAAAACAAGGCGGAAATTTATCGGCTGTATACCCAGTCAACGGATACTGTAACAAGAATGGCCACCCGGAAAACAGCCATTTTACCAGTGCCTTTAGCGCGGGACATAGCCATCGAGGTAGCAGCAGTTCGTATGTTTAGCAGATTGACAAGTACGAGCGGTGTAATCAGCAAAAATAAAGTGCCATATAAGGAGAAGGTGTCATTTGCCGATGAAGATTTTTTTCACCTTTTTTCATTTCCAATTGTCGAGGGAAACAGGGAGCAAGCGCTGAGTCAACCAGGGAAGGTGGCTCTGTCAAAGGAGAAGGCAGCCAAGTATTTTGGCACCCACGACCCCATAGGAGAAACGCTCGACCTCACCTTGAACGACAGCACCCAAACCTTCGTGGTCAGTGCCGTTTTTGATGCCCTTGCCAATCAATCCAGCCTCAAGCCAGAGGTAGTGGTTCCTTTTGAAACTTTTGGCATGGTTGCTCCATCGGTATATATGGATTCTTACACCTATAGTAGTATTGAGTCGTATGTGCTGATGCGAGATCCAGATGTTTCGCAGGGAGTTTCACCTGTGTTGACTTCTGCAGTAGCCAAACATACAGATGCCGATTCCAACGAGAGATATGAGGTTGGATTACAGCCCCTTTTATCGGTACACACTGACCCCGTGTTGATTGGCAATGCCAGTTACACCAACCCACAGAAGCTCTTTATTATGGCAGGCCTTGCCCTGCTTGTATTGTTAGTAGCAGTAATCAATTTCATTACACTGGCTACCGGGCATGCGCTTAAGCGAATGAAGGAGATGGGCATGCGTAAAACGCTGGGTGCTGTTAAGGGGCAAATTCGGGTTCAACTGGTGGTGGAGTCGTTCTTTTTGTCACTTTTTTCCGGCCTTGTTGGTCTTGGTTTGGCGTATTTGTCGGCTCCTTTTTTCAATATGCTGCTGGAATCCACCCTTGAATTCAACATCAATCCACTGTCCATTGTATTCATTGTTGGACTCACCTTCTTTATTGCACTGGTGGCCGGAGCGATTCAATCTGTTTTTATGGTTAGCAGCAAGCCGCTCGATGCATTGAGAGGATCAAGTACGATAGCCGGAAGAGACAGCGTTTTGAACCAGGTGTTGCTAGTGCTGCAGTTTTCTTTTTCGGTGCTGTTGGTTGTGGGCACGCTGATCATCCGTTCCCAGATGAACTACATTCAAAATAAAGAAATTGGGTATGATAAAGAGCGCTTGCTGGAAGTGGGTATGCCAGGCTTACCAGATGAGGCTGCCTCGGAAAATTTTCTCAGTAAAATCAAAAGTGGGTTGATGCAAGACCCCAGGATTGTGGATGTGTCGGCTTCCATGAATAGTTTCAAGGATCCATGGACACAATTGGATATCCTGCAAAATGACGAAAGTATTGAAAAGATTTATTTCAACAGGATTGACCCTGGCTACCTGAAAGCCATGGACATAGAATTACTTCAGGGTAGTGATTTTGACGCAAGTCAGGCCACCAAAAGCCAGGTCATTGTCAATGAAGCATTGGTGAGGCATTTTGGGTGGGAAGATCCATTGTCCGAACAAATTCCTGGCAAAAACTTTACTAAAAGCCATCAAATAATTGGTGTGGTGAAAGATTTTCATTTTAGCTCCCTTCATGATAAGATTGAGCCACTGATTCTTACGGTAGACTCTTATGCGGTTGCGGAGGGCGTAGTGGGCTTATCCACCTATGTTTGGCCACCCAATATTTATACCATGCTGGTGAGGGTTAGGCCTGGTGACCTCGCTGAATCGCTAGAGTTGGTGGAGTCAAAATGGGAGGAGATAAGTCCCGACCAACCTTTTAATTATGATTTTGTGGACGATACCCTCGCAAAGAATTATAAAGAAGAGAAACAATGGCAGCGGGTGATCAACTCAGCCTCTATGTTTTCGCTGGTGATCGCATGGCTGGGTCTGATAGGCCTTACGAGGCTCTCGGTTCAAAAGCGGGTAAAGGAAATTGGGATACGAAAAGTACTGGGTTCATCTGTTACCGGTGTGACTTCTTTGCTTTCCAGACGCTTTCTTCTGTTGGTAGCTGTATCGAACATTATTGCCTGGCCAGTGGCCTGGTGGGCGGCCGATCAATGGCTGCAAAGTTTTACCTATAGAGTTTCGCCTAGTATTTGGCTATTTCTATTGGCGGGGGTAGGTGTGCTGCTGGTGGCTATGAGCTCCGTGAGTTTTCAGGCATATAGAGCAGCTTCTTCCAATCCAGTGGATGCCTTGAAGGTGGAATAAATCTTTTGAACCAGGTCGTGCAGTATCGATTGACCAAACGACCTGGTTCTTCCTATTGAATCCTTACTCCTTGAGCTGTAAAAGAAATTCCCTGCTGACCCGACGTAGAAATCATCACTGCATCAAACAGAGGATCGTTGGCGTTGGCTTTCACTGCCCAATCAAAAATAAAGTTGGCACCTGTACCTCCTTCATTGTCCACCTCGTTTATCACAATTTGAATTGTTTCCATAGGGCCGATAAATTCAGGGCTGTTAAAGTATGTTCTTATCAAATCACCCTTGGTGTTGTAGTAGTTTGCCTTCAGAATATAGATGGAATCGGTAAGACCAGTGTTTCGCAGGCTAACAGTAGCAGTGAGGTCGTGGGTTCTGCTTTCTGACCTGCTGTAAATTTGTGAATAGACAGACAGGTAAGTCGAGCCGTACAGTAGCGAGTCGGTTTCAGGTAACGCTACAGCCCTTTTTTCCCAATTGACAGCTTTTATTGTTTCGGGTGCGGCATTTTGGCTGCACCCGCTCATCACGTTACACAAAACAAAAAATACCAGCAGTTTATTTGTATAGCTTACTATCGAGCATGGATTTAGTGTCATTTTCATGAATGCCGTTGATGATTGTGCTCCAATTTAGGTAAGAACGGCGAAACTAATTGACCTTTCCAAAAAGATCTACCCCTGGAATCAAGGTGTACATCTATCCTAACTTCATTTCCAGGCTAATTTTCCCTAATTTCCGACAATAATTAGGAAGCATCACGCCGAATGTCAGAACTCAAGACGATCAAACATGTAAATAAACAGCTGAGGAATCTCATTATTTCCTTTTTCCTTTTTGTTTTTAGTCTGGGGGTTGGCTTAGCAGGATTTACTTACATCGAAGAACTGGATTTTGTTAATGCCCTTTACATGACCATCATCACGGTGGGTACGGTGGGCTTTACTGAGGTGAAAGAGCTGAGTCCGATGGGAAGGGTATTTACTTCCATCTATATTTTAATGAATCTGGGTATCTTCGCCTACGTGGTTTCGGTGATATCGAGTTATATTTTTGAAGGAAAGCTGAAGTCAATTGTAAAGAGTTATCGGTCAGGTATGGAAATAAGCAAACTAAAGAACCATGTGATTGTCTGCGGGTATGGTCGAAATGGGGCTCGTTCGTGTGAGGAACTTCAAAAAAGCGGAGAGCAATTCGTTATTATAGAGAAGGATCCAAATATGGTCAATATCATACCGGAGTCCATGAAGCTCTTCATTGCTGATGCTACGGAAGATGAAAACCTAAGAACGGTGGGAATCGAGAGGTCCAGGGCTATTATTATCACCACACCCGATGATGCTTCCAACGTCTTTATTACCCTTACTGCCCGAGCCCTCAACGAAAAAATAAGAATTATTGCCAGGGCCTCTAATATTGAAACTGAAAATAAGCTCTACCGTGCAGGTGCCAACAATGTAATTCTTCCCGACCTTTTGGGTGGCATGTTCATGGCTCAGCTGGTGACCAAACCCATAGTTATTGAGTTCCTGAACCTGCTCAACGGCGTGTCTGGCATGAGCTATCACCTGGAAGAAGTGGGATATGATCATTTGAAACCTGAATACCAGGACAAGACATTAAGGGAGTTGAATATTTCTGCTACTACTGGGGTCATCGTGGTGGGAGTGAAGGATAATGTAAAAGGTCTTATCCCAGGCCCTTCTGCCGATACCTTCATAGGTGAAAATGACTATTTGATTGTGCTAGGCTCTAATATCATATTGAAGTCGTTTTTCGATACCTATACGACGCTGAAATACGAGAAAATGTAGTTGAAAATGCGGGTTTATAATTTGGCTCTCTTCATGTTAAATACTTCGGCTTCAATGGTGTCACCTTTTTGAATTTGTACGGTGATTATCATTTCGTGAGAAGAAATTCTTTCCATCACCAGCCCATCTAGCTCAATTTTGTTCTCGTCGGCAATTATCATCTCGAAGGAGACGAAGTCGTCTTTGGTTTCCCATCCATTGAGGCCTGGGGAAAAATGTTTGATGCGCATGCCCGTTTTATCAAGCACCATAAATTCGTAAAACACCAATTCGCCCTCTCCATTATGGTGTCTGTACATGCCCATCATGGTACCATCGGCTGAGGGAGGTGACCAAATTTCTTCAGAGGTGCCTCCGAAGCCATCGCCGGTCCAGTTGCCTGCTAGCCAGGCGTAGTCGTAAACGTTGAATTGTGTAGCCCCTGGGCATGACGATACCTGAAGACTAGTAAAAAAGAGATACATGAAGGAGGTGGCAAGTGTTTTCATTGATTGTTTATCTTTTGTTTAGTCATTAGACACATAAACGCCATCCAAATGGACAATTGTTGCCATTTTTTTCCAGAATCACTCCGGGCAGGGAATCACTTTTTTGCTAAATGGCGGAGCAATTCCATATTCATTAATGCCTTTGGCCAGATCGAAATCATGAAATTGGTAATTAGGCGTATAAAGAACGGTATCCCAATAGATCGTCAGTGGGGCAGAAGCTCGCAGGTCGTCGGTGGCTTCCATCCACTGCTGAAGGTCTGCCTGCAGGCTGCTGATTGTCGACCTGTATTCAGGGTCGAGGGCCAGATTGTGAAGTTGGAACGGGTCTTTTTTGATATCGTAGAGCTCCTCTGGTTGACGCTTCGCAAAAGTAAGGTTGAAGTAGTCGGTGGCGTTGTCTGTTGTTTTACCCTCCATGGCCATGATCAGGAATTTGGTGATCGAATTGTCGACATCGCCATATTGTCCTACCGACTGATGTGTGGTTGGGTCACCTGCTGGCCACCGGTCGGGCATAAAGTTTTTGATATACAGGTATTGATCGGTGCGCACGCTTCGGCTGGGGTAGCTTAGGTCTCCATCCCGTACGTTGGCGTGGCGTTCTCTTTCTGAAAATGTCCTGCTTCTGGCTTTGTTGTCGTTGCCGGCCAGGAGCGGCCAAAGGCTGCTTCCAGCCGTAAAGGCACTGGCATCCAGGCCAGCAGCTTCCACAAAAGTGGGAGCAAAGTCCACTGCATTCGTGAACGCAGTTATCACCGTTCCTTCCGCTATTTTGGGAGGAAAGCGCATCGCCAACGGCATATGGGCGCCATATTCGTACAAGTTTGCTTTGGCTCTTGGAAAAGGCATGCCATTGTCGCTGGTCATCACCACAATCGTATTGTCCAGCTCGCCGGCTTCTTCCAGCATTTTCAGGATGCGTCCACTTTCTCTGTCGAAGCGCTCTACTTCAAAGAAGTAATCGAGGATGTCGTTTCTCACACAGGGCAGGTCAGGTAGAAAGGCAGGAACGATCACATCGTCTAATGACATGCCTGTTTGGATACCTGTATTGGGCACGTAGTCGCGGTGAGGATCGGTGCTGCCAAACCAAAACGTGAAGGGAGTGCCGGCAGGCTTCTGGGCAAAGAATTCTTCAAAAGAAGCAAAGTCCTTCCCAGCCGGGTTATCGGTATAGCCACCTGCTTTGTAGTCGCCTGGTGCCCATCCTTTTCTGGTTTTGCCAGTGAAGTAGCCATTCTCTCCCAGCATCGTGACCCAGTTGGCAAACTTTTTCGGAAATACCGACCATAAGTTGCCGGCCGACTCCAGCTGGTGAGGAAAGCGACCAGTAAGGATCGCTGCCCTCGAGGGCGAACAGCTGGGGGCAGCTGTATAAGCATTTTGAAACAAGGCGCCTTCACGGGCAATGCGGTCGAAAGTGGGCGTGCGTACCACAGGGTCACCATAAATCCCGGCGTGGGGGTAGGACCAGTCGTCGGCAATCAGGAACAGGATATTGGGTTGTTTTACTTCAGTCGCCTCGTTCGTAGGTTGTGAATTGGGTGTGCAACCAATGGCGAGGAAGGTCAATAGAAGAATAAGGAGAAAGTGTTTCACTTAAAATAAGTAGGTTAAAAGTTCAAGGCTTCAGTCTTAGGTATTGCTGGTTTCCTGAAGATAAAAAAAATCCCTTTACCTGCTGCTCTCTAAAAGCCTACTTCCTCTTATTGTTCTTGAACTTATCTCCCCGTGTCTTTGGCTTTGTGTATTTCAGGGCAATGTCTCGCTTGTAAGAGCCGCCCAGATTAACTTTCTTATTTTTGGCAATCTTTTCGTGAAAACTTGGGCCCGCCAGGTCCTTTTTTAAGTTGCGTTGTGGATTCTTGTTGTCTCCGATTTTGGCACGCTCTTCGGGGAGTAGTTGATGAGATATTTCCACCTCTTCCGGCAGGTCCAGCTGAGCAATTTCGTGTAACATCAGCACTTCAATGGCTAACTTGTGCTCCTCCTCTTTATCAGTAAAAAATAGCACAGCATTGCCTTGCTGCTCCGCCCGGCCGGTACGACCTATACGGTGGATATAGTTTTCGGGGAAGTTGGGCGTGTCGAAACTCACTACATGGCTGACAGTGGCCAAATCAAGGCCACGGGCCATTACATCGGTAGAGATAAGGATGCGGCTCTTGCCGCTGTCAAACTCCTCAATGGCCTTGATACGGTTATTTTGGGACTTATCGGTATGGATAATGCTCATCTCCGGTGAATAAGGATCTTCTAGCAACTCGTAAAGCAGATCAGCATTCTTTTTACCGGTGACGAACACCAGCACCTTTTTGAAAGTGTCTTTGTCACTTAACAAGTGGCTCAGCAGGTTGGCTTTGGTGTGGAAGTTGGGCACCCGGTAAGCCACCTGATCGATGGTTTCCAGTCGTGACCCGCTGATGGCGATAGTGATTTTGACTGGCGCAATAAAACTATCGTTGATTAGCTCCTCCACTTCATCGGTCATGGTAGCGGAGAACATAATGTTTTGGCGGCGCTCGGGGATGAGCTCAAAAAGGTTGGTGAGCTGAAAGCGAAAGCCCAGGTCAAGCATCACGTCCACTTCGTCGATTACCAGCTTCTTGATTTCTTTGAGTTGCACGGCCTTGCTGATGGCCAGGTCGTAAATACGGCCTGGGGTAGCCACCAGGATGTCCATGCCCTGACCTACAGCCAGCGCCTGGGTTTTGATATTGGTGCCGCCGTACACGCCCATCACCCGCACATTCATGTACTTGGCGTAAGTATTGATTTGCTCCACTAGTTGTAGCACTAGTTCCCGGGTGGGCACGAGAATAAGGATGCGGGGATGAAGCTGCTTCGAGAACTTCAGCTCCCGCAGCAGGGGCAGCATATAAGCCAGGGTTTTACCCGTACCTGTTTGGGCAATGCCTACTACGTTCTTGCCTGACAGCACGACAGGAAAGGCCTCCTCCTGAATGGGGGTAGGTTGGGTAAAGCCAAGGTCATCAATGGCATTGAGCAGGGGGGTAGACAGGTTGAGCTCTCTGAAGGAATTCATGGGTTGTGCGACTTATCAAACGAACTACAAAAGTCGGGAGTATTAGCGAGGTAAAAAAATGGAGGAGGGATTCGGTTGGGAGAACCTATGATATGGCGTCAGTTCCTCAGGTCAGTCTTCTAACTTAGCTTTTTCTCTTAGTAATAATAACTCAGAAAAATCAAACTTGCGGCAGTCTTTTGGGAGTGATGCCTAAACAGATAGCGTGTTATTTATTTAGTCCAAAGAAATAAAAGTGACGCAATCAGACTAGCCAAAACCCCAAGCGGTATTCCTTTAAAAAAGCCGATTACATGTGGGCGAAAGGTTCTGTAATAACTTGTGTTCGGTAGGTTGAGAAATTTTGGATGCCATTTAACGACAATGAGATAGTCCAGTACGACAAGGTCATAAAGGTGTAGTACGAAGAAAACGCCTACTGAATTCAGCCAAAGGTTGACTAAGCCAGGAGTGGCAGTGAGTGAATTTGTGTATTTGACATTTGCATAGAAGAGTAGGCCCAGTAAAAAACATATGAAGAAAATTCCTCCAAGGATGGATTTGAGACTAACTCCTTTCCTAAAGTTGCCGTCTTCATCTCTCATGGCGGAGGCAATTCCGCTATAAGACATAAATACCAGGAAACCAGTGAATAGAACGCAACCTAATGCGCCAATTTGTAAGATATTATTTATCATCAAAATCAATTCTAAAGTGAAAATATTGACAGTTAGTCTCGGTCTATCATTTTGTGCGCTCAAGCCGCAAAGTCCACTGTTTGCAACAGCTACCCGCCCGGGAGGGCTGGCGAGACTTGCGTTTGTAGCGCCTCATTCAACTAATATATCAATTATTACACTTTGATAGCTGTTATTTCTGTCGCTACTATGCAGTTAAACGTCTGGATTGTCTGCCAGATCGGCTCTTACTGGTTTCATATGATGATAGTCAATCTTATTCATCCTATTAATGCCATTAGTGTCGAGCGCGAGACCATTGGCGAAGTGAAAGATGATAAGAATTAATCGGGTCACAGACCCTAGCATAGGCCTTCGGGATTACAAATCCCGAACAGCAGGGTTTTCTGCATTGTCACCCAAAAAATACTTTATATAAATATCTTCCTGGTGAAAAAGTAAATCCGCCAGCAATGATGATGGCTCCAAAATACAGCAAGATCATTTTTCTCTTATGCGCTTTAACATTTCCTTTTTTGATTGCCCAATAGGCAGTGGGTACTGTATAGATGGTTAAAAAGCTGAAGCAATGAATCCAACCGAAATGGCTCAAAATGGTGGGGCCAACTTTCGCAGGCATAAACAGGGTGATGAGCGCAGTAATCATCATCAAAATCATATAGATTCTACCAAAATAGACATGCGTTTTTGTTCCCTTTGCTATTAGAAACAACATCGTCCCTATGAGGAAGCAGGGAACCACCGTTGCCAAATGAAAAAACATCAAATTATCGTAGGCCATTTATTTTCATTGCTTAAGGAACAAAAAAGAATTTTCATCTAGTGAGTACGTCAATATACTAAGCCTATCAAGTTATACATCCAAAAATGAATTTTTAAAATTAACCCGGGTGCCTTCATCATTGTAATCGGTTTAATTAAATGCCGACTATCTACTGCGGATATTTCAATCGACCTCAGAATATACCTCAGCTAGCATGCCTACATTGTCAATTGCTCGAGCCAATTACCTGCTCATGCACTACTTTTCCATCGACATTGTGATGCGAGAATTTAATGAGGGGGACACCAGCTTCTCGATAGACCTGAGTGGTTAGAAAACCTCCTTTCACCCGTAAAAATTTATGTTCGGGCTTTATATCGTCGGGATTCCAGCCCTGTGCGTGCGAATCGCTGGTGGGACCCTGACTGAACTCCCAAAGACCCGTTTTTGGATCAACCGAAACATATTGCCAGTGCCGGTCGCCATTGATTACGAGCACCTTTTGGTCTGCCAGGTATTGCCGAAGCCATTCTCCTTCTGTTTGAAAAGATTGATTCGAATGATTGTCGATTTTACCTTGGGCCCGATCAGGGCCAACAATGGGTATCGGGGAAACAAGGACTTTAAAAGTAGCATCAGATGCCTCAACTGTTTGCTTGAACCAGTCAATTTGCTCTTGCCCCCAAATCGTTTTATTTATTCCGTCAGGGGCCTTGTTGTCGCTGCGAAACTCACGTACTTCCACCATCCACACTTGAAGGTCTTTGCCCCAGCGAACCGTGCGGTAGGGGCTCCCTATTATCGGTGTCTGCTCTCTCCAAATAAGCAGCCCGTCGTCGAAAGTCAGCTCACCAAACGGGCTCGAATAGGGAGTGGCATCATCTTTTAATAGGTCATGATCATCCTTTTGCAGGTAAAGGGGCGTTTGCTCGAAGAATTCTTTAAGAGATGGCCAGGAGTTCATGGCATGCCACTTGTGCCTGGCGAGCTCGATCGTATTGGCCATCGGGCCAGGTTTGTCGTAGTATACATAGTCACCCGTTTGGCAATGAAAGGCCGGGTTCAGTTTTGCCATGCTATCGTAAATCTTGAACCCTCGTACAGCATCGTCGAACGACCAGTAGTACTGACAGGTGGAAGAAGTAAAGAGCACTGGCACTATGTCATCTGGTGAAGGCGCTGTAGAGAAGGTGCTCGTTATCGCAGTGATAGGTGACCCCTCTTGTTTTCTGCCTTGAACCAATAAAGAATAGACTGTATTCGGTCTCAGCCCCTTAAACTCATTCTTGATGGTAAAGTCTTTATAAGCTGAAACATACTCCCAGCTGCTTTCAATAGCAGGGCCCTCAGCCTCTTTTAGTACTATTTTTACTTGCCCGAAGGATCCTTCTACAGCGCCTTCCATATTGTTGACGGGCATTGTTTCGTCGAAGTCGATAGGACTTTTGAACGGAGCTCCCTTTTGTTGGTGATAAACTGCTACTGGTATTCGGCTAGCGCACAACCTTGTCCAGATCACAACTGATGAAGCAGTGACTTCGCCAATCTTAAGCCCTGTCGTAAAGTAGACTGAGTCAGCGCTTTGTTGTGCTGCTGAACTAAGGCAAAGCAATAAAGCTGCGAAAGAAATGCTCCATTTATATTCTTTTCTGTAGATCATTGGGCATTGAATGGTAGATGTCATTCAATATACAGTATTGTTCAATCAAAATTTCCTGAGATGTTGATTAAGGAAAGCCTTGTGTAAGGGCAAAAACACTAGAAGGCCTTTGATCTTTCAGTAGTTCGAAGTGAGAAACGGAAACAAAAAAAAGGCCACTCTTTCGAATGGCCTTTCTGTATTGTTGAAGTAGATTTTACTTGTCTACTTTAATAGAGTTTTTGTCAATGACATCCCCTTTGGCATCAAGCTCTACCACTTCGTAGCCGAGCTGCTCCAGCTTTTCGCGATTTGTGGCACCATCACCCACAACCAGGATGTACATGCTGTCTTCGTCGAGGTATTTTTTAGCCAGTTGGTTGATCTCTTCCTTAGTGATAGTATTGATGATTTTAGTCTGCTGATCTACATAGCTCTTGTCGAGGTTGTAATGAGCGATCCTGCGAAGGAAGCCTGCCTTTTGACCTGGCGTTTCGTAGCTTCTTGCATCACGCTGCCCTACTGAGTTTCTCATGAATGTAAGCTCATCATCTGTGATGCCTTTTTCCCTGAATTCAGTGATCTCTTTCATGAATTCCACGACAGCGCTATCAGTAGCAGTTGCCAAAACGCCACCATAAGCCTGGTAAGGACCGGGCTCCTCGGTTGAGCTAAAATAGGCGCCGGCACCGTAAGTCCAGCCTTTGTCTTCTCTCAGGTTGAGGTTAATGCGGCTATTAAAAGCTCCGCCCAATGGGTAATTCATAAGATAAGACTTGAAATAATCCCCAGTGGCATCATATTTCAGGTCTGTCATTTTGCCTACACGAATTTGCGATTGAGGCGCATTGGGCTTGTCGACAAGGTAAATTTTGGTTTTGTCACCAGGCTTTGCTGTAGGAAGGGTTGGTAGTGCCACCTTCTTGTTAGGCCAGCTCTTCAGAAAGCCTAGTTTAGGCAGGATTTCCTTTTGGTCTACATCGCCCACAATCACTAACTCTGCCAGGTTAGGCGAGTAGTACTTGTTGTAGAAGGCCTTTACATCATCAAGCGTGATATTGGCTACTGTTTCCTCAATTCCCTCTGTTGGCACGGAGAAAATATGCTCATCACCGTACAGCAATCGATCAAATACTTGCTCTGCAATCGCTGATGGGTCTTGCTGATTTGCTTTGATTCCCTCCATCTGCTGCTTGATCACCCGGTCGAAATCGACTTGCTGAAAACCAGGCCTCAAGAGTTTCTCTTCAGCGAGTGCCAGCGTTTTGTCAAGGTTCTTTTTTAGCGTGTTGATGCTTATGACTGTGGAACTTTGGTTGGCGTAGATATTGATGCTACTACCAATTTTTCTAAGCTCTTCCTGCATAGCTTCTGCAGTGTAGTTTTGAGTCGACTCATCCATCATAGAAGCAGTGATTTGCGCCAAACCACTTTTTTTAGGGTCTGCTGCATCAAACTTGTGGCCACCTGAAAGTGTCAACTGTATGGCAACGGTGGGGATCTCGTTGCTTTTTGTACCTATAACCTTGATGCCATTGTCGAATTTGGTTTCCCAAAACTCTGGTACTTTCACCAGCGGGCTGGAACCAGACACTGGTCTTTTGCTCCTGTCGAACGATTCGTTCGTTGGCTTTTTATAGGTAAGGCCTGTGTAATCCGTTTTTGGAAATGGATTGTCACCACTGGTAGGCTTCTCAAAGTTGTCTGGTTTAGCAGGAGCAGTTTCAGCGTTGGGCAGATAACTCAGGATGACACCTGGCTTATTATAAATATATTTATTGAAAACCCGCATCACATCCTCTGCAGTGATATCGAGGTAGCGCTGCAAATCTTTGTTGATCATATTGGGGTTGCCAAACATGAATTGGTATTGGGCCAATCGGGAGACCTTGCCACTTACACTTGCCAGGCCATTGATGCTGCTCGATTCACGATTAGCCTTAAATTTTTTTAGATCGTCTTCGCTTACACCGTTTTTGGCAAACTCATCAAGTATCTGACGCATTTCAGTTTCAAAGTCTGCCAATGTTTGACCAGGGTAGGGCAATACAAACATGGTGAACTCACCAGCAAGTTCGGCTGCAGGGTGGAAAACAGAAGCCTGAATGGCTTTTTGCGTCAGCACAAATTTTTTGAAGAAATAAGAGCTTTGACCTGTTCCCAAAATTTCTGACAAACAGTCAAGCGCCGCTTCGTCCGGGTGCATATTTGGCACCGTGGGGTAAGTAAACATGAGGGCTGGGAAACGGATATTGTTGTCGACATGGGAAATGTAGCGGTCAGAAGGAATTACCGGAGCAGCCAGGTTCATTTTTTCAACTTCTGGTCCTCTTGGGATGCTTCCGAAATATTTTTCTACTAGTGTTACTACTTTCTTCGGGTCTACATCGCCACCTACTGTAACTGATGCGTTGTTCGGTCCATACCAACGCAAAAAGAAGTTCTTAAGATCGTCCAGGTCTGCTCTGTCCAGGTCTTCCAAAAGGCCAATAGTCGACCATGAATAGGGGTGACCATAAGGATACACCGCAGCGATAGTTTTTTCGTTCCACATGCCATAAGGTGCATTAAGCACACTCTGACCTTTTTCGTTTTTTACGGTTGCCCGTTGAATTTCAAACTTTTTGTTAGTGACTGCATCAAGAAAGAAGCCCATACGATCGGCTTCAAGCCAGAGCATGGTTTCCAGCTGATTGCTGGGTACTGTTTCGTAGTAATTGGTGCGGTCGCGGCTGGTACTACCATTAAGGGTGCCGCCAGATTCAGTCACTATTTTGAAGTGTTCCTCGTCGGCCACATTATCTGACCCCTGGAACATCATGTGCTCAAAAAAGTGTGCAAAGCCTGATTTGGTCAGTTCCTCCCTGGCTGAACCGACATGGTAAGTAACATCAACGTGCACCAATGGATCGGAATGGTCTTCGTGTATGATCAGCGTTAGTCCATTGGCCAGCTGGTATTTTTCATAGGGAATGACCATTTCATCACCTTTTTTGGTGACCTTTTCGATCAGTTTTGTCTGTGCCTGGATGCTTGTCACAAAGAACATGACCAGGCAAATGAGTAGTAGTTTTTTCATGGAGAGTGGATTTATTTAAAAAAGCATAGCGAGTATCTAACGTTTGATTGCCTAAAAAACTTGTTGTTGAGGTTTGAAGTTACTACCAAATGAAAGCAAAACAGTCCGTTTATCATAAAAATAACTTACCTGTTACACTTAAATTTCGACATGGCAAAACCTTCATGTTAACACAATAAGGCGCTGAATTGTTAATACAAGCCTTCTTGGAGGTCTTTTCTGCTGGTTGGATAGAAAAAATCAGCTAACCTATATCCGTTAACAAAACGAAATCCGTGAATTGTATATTTGGAGGGGGGTAGTAGTAAGCCAGGGAAGGCTAGTACTTTTGAAGCTCGGCAAAAAGTGATTCCAGTTCGGATCTTGTTTTATCCAGCTTAGCACTCAGTTTATCGAGCATGCTTTCTTTAGTGCCTTCCACGAAATCGAAGTCTGCATCGCTGAGATCAGGAAATCTCCACTTCATCATTACTTTAATTTCCCGCCAGCTTCTTACAATACTCATGTTGATTTTATTTTGATCTTCTTCCCGATGTGAAAAAGTGTATTTCCGTGTAAGGTACTTCTTTTTTGGTTCAGTATTCCAACTGCGCCCAATTCCTTTTGGTCGATTGCCTCCAAGAATGTTTTGAATTGAATTTCAGAGGATTGAGAAACGGCCTAATTTCAAACTGGAAGCTATGATTTTCATGCTAACTGCCACGAAATTTTTCCCGCTCAAGTATCTGCTTTTTAAGTCGTCATAATTGGTCAGTTATTTTTTTCACCAAAAGGAGCACTCATGGGCAATAAGCTCGCCAATGTTGTGCAATGAGCAACCTTCCTGTTTGATGCAGCACCAAAGTAGTATTTTTCCTGAAGGTAGGTCAATACTGAGGCTAGGTCTCAGGGTTTTCACTTAGTGATAATTCAGTTGATGACCTGATTTACTGGCCCCCAGATCCCCTATATATTTGATGTCATTAGATGCGACCTGCCTGATGCTTAATGCTTCTTAAGAGCAGGTGAATCACAAATGGATGGCAGGATTCTCTTTACAAATGCAGGTGTGTATGATTTTGAAAGAGAAGGCTTTGAGTTTTTGAGTGACCCATAAAGAGCGTATTGAACATAAATCAAAATAAGAAATGATGTATAGCAAAACGATGAAAAGGAGCTTATTGGCGTTGGCTTCATTGACGCTAATTATCACTTGCATAGGCTATATCTTTTATACTCAGGAGTTACAGTATTGGCTCCCAACGCCAGTGCCTGAAGACTACAAGGAAGTGCCTATCGGGGAGTTTGTTAGTTTGGAAAATTTCAATGAGGGCAAAAAGAAGTTTATCCATTTCTATAATCCTAACTGCCCCTGTTCGAAGTTCAATTTCACTACATACAAGGAGCTTTTAAAGAATTATAGTGGCGAATTTGAGTGCTATGCGGTGGTTCAGGAGACCCTCGAAGGTATTTCTCAACGCGACCTTGACTACCTTAAAAAGCTTAATGTCACCTTGATTGCCGATGAAGATAAGACGATTGCGAAGGCCATGGGGGTATATGCGACTCCTCAAATTGTATTGCTGGACGAGGCCAACAGTATTTATTACAGGGGCAATTATAATCAATCACGCTACTGCACCAATGCGGTGACAAGTTATGCGCAGATAGCCATTGATTCTTTGTTAGTAAAAAGCCAATTCTATTTCCCGGCAACGGCCTTCACCGCTTATGGCTGCCCGCTGGAACGACATGCAGATTGATATCAAAAAATGGAAAAATTATGGAAGCTAGAGTAGAAATTACCAGTGATGAAAAAGTAGAGCTCAAGGAAAAAAATGCTGACTACCTGAATGTCTTTAGGGAGGAGTCTGACAGACACATGTGGGTCATTCTTGGCTTGTACTTTGTGTTTGGCCTATGTATCAGTGTGAAATACGAGACATGGATTGTGGGGGCGGGTGTAGGGTCGCTCAACTTTTTGGCTGTTTACATTAGTAAAAAGCTATTACCGAAAAGGGATCTTTACCAATACGTATTTAGTGCGACGGCGGCCATCTTCATGGCGCAATTTATCTATCAAATGCACGGGATGTTCGAAATGCACTTTTTCGCATTTATTGGTGCTGCTTTGTTGATTAGTTTCAGAAATTGGAAGCTACAAATACCACTGACGCTTATCGTGGTGGCGCATCACGCTACCTTTGCTCTTCTACAATTTTACAAAGGGTATGAGGGCGTCTATTTTACACAACTGGACTATATGAACCTGGAGACATTTATCTTCCATGCCTCTCTTGCTGCGGCGATGTTTGGGATATGTGGTTTTTGGGCATACCGGTTTGAGAACGAAACTTATCACATGTTGAAGCTCAACAGTTCACTTGTTGAGAAGGATCAGATGATAAATATTCTTAGCACCGTTGAAAATGTCGCTGGCTCCTTGTCGAACACAAGTAATAATAGCAACAGCGCTGTGTCAGCCTTATCCAATCAAATTTCTTCAAATGCCGCTTCTATAGAAGAAGTTTCAGCTGCAGTAGAAGAAATGCTGGCCAACATTGAGCAGAGCTATGCAAATGCGAACAATGCGGTGTCTGATTCCAAAGAAATCGAGTCGATTGTTCATAAAAACGACTCTCTGATCCGAGACAGTATTGCCGCCATTCGAGAGATTTCAACGAAAATTTCCATCGTGGAAGAAATTGCACGTCAAACGAATTTACTTGCCCTGAATGCTGCGGTGGAAGCGGCAAACGCAGGTGTAGCTGGCAAGGGCTTTGCAGTTGTGGCGGGTGAAATCAGGAAGTTGGCGACGAGAAGTACGGATGCTGCCAATGACATCAATATGTTGTCCAGCAAATCCAGGGAAATTACCGAGCAGCTGGGAACTAGCTTTGTGGAGATTATTCCAGGTTTCCAGAAAATCCACAGGCTTATAGAAGAGGTTTCTGTAGCAGCAGAGCAGCAAAAGATCAGTGCCGAGCAAATCAGTATGGCGATCAACAATATCAACGACAGCTCGCAGCAGAGCATGAGTGAGTTTGAGAAGATCAAAGTCATTGCCGACGAAATGCAGAGCAAGTCTTTCGAGCTGAATTACCTTTTGGTTAATAACTAATTATTCGTGCAGGTAAACGGCAATTTGGACTTTTTCATTTTCGTGCCTTGTGAAAAGATAAGGTGAAAAGCTTTTGGCCACCTACCCAAACTATTGGGTGGGTGGTTTTCCTTCTAATTTAAGCTGTTTTTTCCTTGACGCTGCCATATGTCAAACAATAGATGAGCTATTCAAATAGCTGGTAGCTAGTACTTCTTCCTCCCCCTTCTGCCTTTTGTAGTATCTGTTTTGTTATCAGGTCCTGTATGTCACGTAAGGCTGTATCGGGAGAGCAACCGGTTATTTTCGCCCACTTAGAAGTGGTGAGTTTGCCCTCGAAGCCATCCATCAGTTTGTCCAGCATCAACTTCTGCCGTTTGTTATCGATCGAAAGGGAATTCTTGCTCCAGAAGGTGTGCTTGAATATAACCGTATCCAGCACATCATATGAGGCGTTGAGTGCGTTAAGCAAACAGGTCAGAAACCAGTAGAGCCAGCTCGTGATATCTAAATCACCCTGCTGTGTTGTTTCCAGTATGTCGTAATACTCCTTTCTCTGTTTCCTTATCTGCGCTGACATACTGTAAAACCTTTGGGGTATGCCGTCGGCCCTGGCTAGCAACATATCGGCAATTGCCCTGGCTATTCTACCATTACCGTCCTCAAATGGGTGAATAGTGACAAACCACAGGTGTGCCGTGGCCGCTTTCACAACAGGGTCATTTTTGTCGTTTTCATTAAACCATAGAAGGAACCTATCCATTTCGTTATCAACATGCGTGGCCGGAGGTGCTTCAAAATGGACTTTTTCCTTGCCGAGTGCGCCCGACACCACCTGCATGGGCCCAGTGGAATCATCTCGCCAGTCGCCCACTCTCACTTTGTACATACCGCTTCTGCCAGTAGGAAACAGGGAGCTATGCCAGGCGAATAATTTATCTTTGGTCAAAGGCGAGTTGTACTGCTGGGTTGCGTCCAGCATCATGTCAACTACGCCGTCCACATCCCGGTCAGACGGCACCAAACCGGATATGTCCATACCTAAACGACGAGCTACAGAAGACCGCACTTGCTGAGGATTCAGGACTTGCCCCTCTATTTCTGTTGACTTGAGTACATCTAAAGTGAGTGTTTCCAGCACGGCTTCGTTTTGTAGCACAAATCCCAGCGATTCCATTTTGCCCACCAGCTTTCCCTGCAAATGGCGTACGTTACCCAAAAGGGGGGTTAGTTGCTCCTCCCTCCATTCAAAGGCTGGCCAGCTCGCTTTTTGATAGATGTATGGTAGTAATCTCCGCATGATATGCGGTAAATTTAAACGTTAATCTCCGCATCCTGAAATAATATTCGCAAAATATGCGGTAAATAGGGTGGATTATCTCCGCATTGTAACAGTGATCTCCACGGCAGTGGCTGCTGTCCCCACCTAAAAATGCTATTTTTTCTTTTCCTCTCTGGTTCTATCAAGGTTTTCCTCTGCCCTGAACTTAACTATTTGGCTGATGAGGCCAAGGGGCAAAGGTTTATCGATAGGAAACTGTGCTGTGGACTTTTCAACTTTAAAACGAGCAATAGCTTTTTGAAAAGCAGCATCGCCAGCTGGCATAGGGTACATGCCAATATGTTTTTTCCAGGCAGCGAATGAGACAAGGAAGCCATTTTGTTTGAATGCGGGCATGTTGTAGCTGATCAACTCTTCCGCTTGAGGGGCTGCTTGTTTGATAGTTTGTCTAAGTTCTTGCAAAATGGACTGAATGCCTTCCGGATAGTTTTCAATGTAGTTATCTACTGATTCGAATTTGTAGCCATGGGCCATGGATTATCTGGTGTTATTCCTATCAAAAATACTTTTGTTAGGGTGAAATTCACAGGTTGAGAAAGACAATTTGAAGGGTGGATTTCATTATCAGGCTTAGGGTAACTACAAAAGTTTGGATCGGCAGCCGAAGCATGTATAGCCTGTCAGGCTCAGGCGACCTTCTTTTCACTTAAACAGGCAAAAATTTTGTAGTCTTTTGCTGCATTATCCATTAGACAGGGTTTGAATTTGCTCATTGCACTTCTGCCTAAGTTCCGTCAATATCTTTTGCGACGATTGATCATTCACCAGGTTTTTCTCCTCATTTGGGTCATTGATCAGGTCATACAGCTCTTCTGACGAGGGGATGTCCCGGTACCTAAAGTATTTGTATTTTTCTGTTCGGATGCCTTCACTTGCAGCGATGGGTTCAAAGTCCCAGAGGTGTTCGCAAAGGAAAGCGTCACGCCTTGGAACGGCCATTTTTGTTTTTTTGGTGTGTCCGGCCAGGCTCATTCCCTGGTATGCTGATGGAATTTGCACTCCGGCAAAGTCAAGAATAGTCGAAGCAATATCTACATTCAGTGCCATGTCTTCGACGGTTTTTCCACCAACACCAGATGGGTTATAGATGATTAGGGGAACTCGCAGCGAAGGCTCATACATCAGCCATTTGCCTGCGAGCTGTCGCTCACCCAGAAAGTAGCCATTGTCTCCCATGAGGATGATGATTGTATTGTCGGCCACTCCTTCGGCTTCCAGTGCTGCTCGTATATTGGTGATCGCCCGGTCTACTCCACTGATCATGCGGTAGTATCCCTTCACCATTTCCTGGTACTTTTCCGGTGAATCAAACCGCCACTTCCAGCGAGCCCGGTTGAAGCCTGCTTGCACCGGAACTGGCAGCCTGTTAAAATAGCTGTCGTCAGCCATCATCGGGCCAGGGATTTTGACCTTTTGATACATGGTGTCTACCTCTTCAGGCCAGAAATATTGCTGAGGCGAGCTGTCGTCAGCATGTGGCGCATGAAAGCTGATGGATAAACAGAAAGGCTTCTCTTTTGGAGCCTGGGTTATGAAATCGATCGCATTGTTGCGGATAACATCTGTGGTGTGCTTATGTTTCGTTCCGCCGTCAATAAGCCTGAAGTACGCAGCGACTGGTTCAGGTTTATATACATCGAAAAGAGCCGTATCTCGTCTGTCCTGGAAATTTACTCCAAGTTTCCCAAGAAAGCCGCTGTGGTAGCCTTCACTTTTTAGAACGGCAGGATAGCTGCTGTCGATGAACTCGTTTTTGAGCGGGGGCTGCTGGAAAGTGTAGTTGTGTTTTCTTTCATACAAGCCAGAGATAATCGTTGCTCTGCTGGCAGCACAGATGGGGGTGGTGACAAAAGCATTTTTGAAATAAATTCCTTCCCTGGCCAGCTTGTCCATTTCCGGTGTTTGGATGATCGGGTTGCCTGCATAGCCAAGGGCATCCCAGCGCTGATCGTCGGTCAGAATAAAGACAATGTTGGGCTTAGCAGTCTGCGCTTGTGCCAGGCTTGAAAGAGAGAAAAAAAGTAATAGTGGCAGGTATTTTCTTGCTATCATAGGAGGCTCATTTTTTATTCAAGTAATGGAGGTTTCTGTCAAATGCTTTGCAAAACACACACTGTTGTCCATATCGATATACTGTCCGTAGTTGTCGGTCAACGTGTAGCCACATTTTTTGTAGAGGGCTATGGCGTGAACATAAGACTTCCCTGTCTCTAAAATACACCTTTGGTACTTAAGTTCGGTAGCCCATTTTTCCAGCTCAAAAAGAATTTTTGATGCCACACCCTTACCCCGAACTTCGGGCAATGTGTACATCCTTTTTATTTCCATTGTTTGCCTATCAAATTCTTTAATTGCACCACATCCGATTGCCTGATTGTTTTCGTAGGCAATCACTACATACCGGATACTGTCCAGATGATTGAATTGAGCATAAAAGGCATGTTCTTCTCCGTCCATGGCCGTCACATATGCGTCGAGTTCAGTCACCAATCTGATGAAGTCTGAGTTGTCTGATCCTACTCTTTCTAATCTGATCATAGACATACGGTTGTTTTAGCGTGTAGCATCACCAAGCAAAGTTCATTTTTTCGATTTTGCCTGCTTTGGCATTTCTACCAACGGTTTCAATGCTTCCCTCATCTTTACATAGCCAGCCCCATTGGGGTGAAGCCCATCTGAGAAAAGGCTTTCATTTATCTTGCTGTCTTTTTCTAAAAAGATAGCGCCGATGTCAGCGTATTTCACCTGCTGATTAGCTGATAGTCGAGCCAATTCGAAGTTAAGGTTGGCTACCCGCTGCTCATTGTCACGCCGAGGGAGAAGCCCCATCAGTATAATTTCCGCTTTTGGCTGGCGGATTTTGATGGCATTCAATAGCATGTCGAGCCCTTCAAGGATTTCTTCATCTGTATTCAGGTGCAGGTTGTTGGTGCCTATCATGATGAAGATTTTATTGGCTTCAAACCCGTCCAGTTCTCCGTGGTATACCCGCCACAGCACATTTTCAATCCTGTCCCATCCGTAAGCTTGATTGCGCATGCCTAATGGTGTGAAAAGTGTTTTCCATGATTCCTCTTCCACCACTCGTTTTGTTCTTGGCTGTCCACCCCAAAAATGGATAATCGAGTTGGCAATGAACACCATCTTTGGAGGGGCAGAATAGTTCATCTGTAAAATTTCATTGTGGCGCTCTTCCCAATCGTAGTTGTTGGGCTCACGGTATTGCGTCACTGGATGGGTAGTGGATGCGATACCCACAGGTTCGTCTAATATTGTTCTCAAACTTTTTTCATATCCCTGAGCATAGTGTAGCATTCCCAGGTCGGTGGGGTGTGTGCCATCTACCATATCATCAAGCCCAAGGCCTAGCTCTTCTTTACTGAGATAGAAAAGCCCGTTTACCCCCTCTTTCTTAAGCTGATAGAAGGCTTCCTGTTGCACCTGATTAGCTTTTGTATACTGCTGTTTTCTGTCATCATTGACAAATGCTTCCGTATAACCAGCATGATCCACCAGCAGGATTGGCGTAGTTGGGTGTTTTGTTCTCAAAGTGCGCACGGATGACAATACTCTGTCTTTTAGTCCCTGTTCTCCGTCGATACCCAGCCTTTCCCAGGTGCCAGGAATTAGATTGGGCAAACAATCCATGATGAAGACTTTTGCATCCAATTCGTTGACATAATCAACGACTGAACTGTCAAGTCGGCCATTGCCACTAAAAGCGAGATTGATCAGTGGCCGGTCCATTTTTCTACCCAAAATGGAGGTCCAAGCCATGCCCGGTCGGGAGGCGCAGGCACCTTGGGCAATGGAGGTGCCATAGACGACGATTGGCTTCTCTTTGCGTACCGGCAGGGGCTTGAAGTGCGCTCCATTTTCTACTCCCACTTCCAGCCAGGATACTGAATTGTAAAGCGGTAAATAAAGCCTGTACTCTCTGCCTAAGTCGTGGTAGTTGTCTGTGGGTCGCAGGCCTTCGTAGCGATAGGTAATGGTGTCGGCAAAGCTCCGTTTGGCAGCACACCAGATTTCCTCGCCCTCGTTGGTAATGGCATACATATCGACACCGCTTACACCTGTGGCTGGCATATGGTCCATGCCATAGCTGTTGCCTGCTCCTTTAGGTTTGGAAATGTAGCGGACTACAATTTGTGAGGAATTGGAGCGGAAACGCACCATTAGACCAGCCGAATGACCAGAAAGGTTCCAAACGGCTGGAGGTACTTTTCCTTCGGCTCGGGCCGGGAATCTGTCATAAGGAGATGCTGTTTCACCTGCCCATGCCTGCCCTTCTATCACGGCAAATTCATGTTCAGCGGGATTCCACCATGTAAGCGAACGGACCTGTTGTGAAATGGCAAAAAAGCTCAGAAGTAAAAGAGGAAGAGCAAGTAGGTGTCTGGTATTCATGGTCCTTAGAGAAAAGTGACTGAGCCGCTACACTCATCAAAAATTGATTCTCAATGTAATGGATTTTGCTGGAAAACCCTTTCATTCTTCCTAAACCACTAAACAGTGACATGATTTACCTTTTCATCATCCTTCCCGGATAGACAACCAGTTGGATAAAGTTGAATTCGATGCCATTGAATGAAATAGACTGGCCATTGTCCGCTGATAAATCCAATTTTGGAAACCATCTCAGGTTTGTTCTTAGCAGCCAGGTTTGTATTCTATTTGGCCTGATATCCCATCCAAAAGTGATTCCGTAGCCCAGCTTGTTTTCTGAAAGATCGGCAGTGCGCTGATTTTCGAATGACTCTTCAAATGATAGCTGCTCATACGAAAGCACAGGACCAAGAAATGGAACAAAACCGTGAAAGTCGAAGAGAAATTTCGTGGCTTCGATTCCTACTGATTTCCTGTTTAGCACTTGTATAGTGCCGTAAGTATTTGTCGAGGTGCCATAGCCTCTGTAAGTGAGGGCCATGTTCATGTCAGGCTGATGCAAATAGTACCCGAGGCTAAAGTCAGCCATTATGGATGTATTGTATTTTGGAAGGTAAGGACGATTCACTGTGTTGTAGCTGCTTTTGCTCATCCAAAAAGCTGAAGAAAGACCAGCCCCGATGTAAAAGCTATTAAGTCTTTTTTTCTCAGCCAGCAGTTTCGTTACTTCTTCCGTTCTTCCAGACTCCCAGCTTTTTTCGGCGCTAATGGTTGTGTCGAACATCAACCTGTAGGAAAGCGTCAGGTAAACAGGGGGCGTCTTCACTTCTGCTTTTTCTGTTCTTGATATGTAATAGTCTTGTTTGTTGGCATAGTTCCAAAGCACACCCGCTTCTACCAGGTGGGCTTTGTGATTAAATGTTAGCCCAGCTAACAAAGGAAGCGACGTGTGGTTTAATTCTGGCCCATTCCCAAACTGGAGGTTGTTATTGATTTGCTCATAGTAAAATGCCGCTAATGAAGTTCCGATGTAAGGCCGGATTTTTTCTGTTTCGATTTTTAAGGGATAGTATTTGAAGACCGTTTCTACGCCACTCAAATAGTTGACCACCTGATTATCACTTTTGAAAGTAGGGGTAAACAGAGGAATAGCAATATAGAAATCGGCATGCCCCCAAAAATGGGTGCCCCCAATCAGGAAGCGGGGTTTGTGCAATTGCCCCAGCTCTAGAGATGTCTTATTGCCTTCTGCATTTAGATATGAAGTTTGTCCACCGAAATTGGTTTGGTAATCTAAACCCATATTCATTTGAGCAAAACGATGCCTTGTTTGCTTTTCGACATAGACTTGTCCGCTCAGTTGTTGGGCTATTAGAATTGAAAGAAACGTAGAAAGCAGTTTGGTTTTCATTCTTGTAAATGGCTAGCTCAAACGAAGAAAATATCTTTCCCGGCGGGAAAGGTTAAGTAGTAGTTCAGGTATGTCGAAATGCATTTTGCTTCAGTTCCATGTTACATGAAGATTTTGAAGCTAGATTACTAAAAATAGGTATTCTTCGCTGAAAAACGCAAGCTTTCATGTCGTGAAAACACAAACCAATGAGGTTTTCCGAATCGATTGATTGACCTGCCTTTTTTGTCAGACTCTTGAAAAAGACACCTGATCCGAGCCCAATCAATGTATATGGTAGCACCCGGGTTGATTAAGTAGATCAGTCAGTTTTGTGCCATCGTTTAAGGATTAACTTATTTCAGGCTTCAAACTGGGGGTAGTTTTTAGGGGTGCAAAAAGAATTCAGGTGGTAAAGGATAGCTAGCTGAATATCTCACTTAAAAAAAAAGTCCGGGCCTATGAGCGCCTAACGGCATCCATCAACTTGAATTTCGTCAGAGAATAATCAATAACTACCGATGCCCTCTGCTGTCGGGGGTGATGTGACATTAGGCCAACAGGTTCTGTTATTCGGAGTCGTACCTCCCTTTGATAAACTCGACACCTTTACCGATCACTTCTTTCCAGGCCGTTTCTGTTTTTTGGTCAAACTCCGCATCGAACTCACTGATCGTTTGGTAAAGACATTGCTCCCAATATTGATATAGATGAGGCCTCACATTCATATGGCCCATATTGTGCACTTTGGCAATTTCAGTAATGCCCGATTTTCCGATGGCATTTCCCTCTGAAAACAAAATCAGATGATCAATGCCATGTCGAAACAACTGTTTTTGCTGATCGAAATCGGTATGAGCAAACATGGACTTGATCTCTGGATGACTTTGGAGGAAAACCTCATAAAACCTGGTCATCACATCTCCAGACAAAATTGCTCTGTCAAAGCTTTTTTTGACAATCTCGGTAGCTTCTGATGAATTGATGGGTTCCATAACAATACCAACGATTTGGACACTCAAAATAGGGCAGATTTCTCAAGTTGGCTATGAGCCTTGTCATGTAGGGGCATGACATTCTTCATTACCTCGATCCGCCATCAATAGGAACAAGGGCACCTGTCATCCACGAAGAGGCATTTGAAGCTAGAAAAACGGCAAGTTGAGCGATGTCTTCTGGTTGTCCAAGTCGTTGCATAAGCGTCGATTTCCCTGCGTTTTCTACCGCAATAGCTGGATCAGGAAATGCCTTGGCAGAGTCGTGTATCAAGGGCGTATCAACTGGGCCGGGGCACATCACATTTATCCGCACCTGCGGGCTATAGTCTACTGCTGCTTGCCTGGCCAGGGCAACGAGACCAGCTTTGGCCGCACAATAGGCTGGGTGGTTGGGAAAGAACCTGAAGGCAGCCACCGAAGCATTGATGACAATTCGACCGTTGGCCGTTTTGGCTAGCTCAGGCAGGGTGTACTTAAGCAGATAAAACACGGAACTAAGATTGACATCAAGGGTACGCTGCCACGACTCGATCGATAATTCGGTCACTTTACCTAGTCCAAGATCGCCAGCATTGGTGCACACAATGTCAATGCCGCCAAATGCCTCCAAGGCCCTGGTAGCTAGTTCCTCGTTGGTAGACGGTAGCGTTACGTCGCCCGGTACAAAAATAGCATGACCTTTGGCTGCTTTTATCTCGCTTAGCAGTTCCATACCTGCTTTCTCATTTCGTCCACTAGCTACAATGCTTGCACCTTCTCTTGCATATAAGCGTGCGATTGCACGCCCCATGCCACTGGTAGCTCCTGTTACAATAGCTGTTTTACCTTTTAATAGCATAAGATTTCGTTTAGTTCTCGGCAAGACCAGGCATTAAATGGCATGGCCGAACAAAGCAAATATTTATCGTGGTCTGTTAAAATAAATCATCAGTTTATATATAATTTTGAGACCTCTTAATACTGCATGTACAGAAGTTTGGTAGCCTCGTTGTTGCTGTTCATGATGGTTCTCACCCAGGGAATCACAGCAGAGGTTTGCACGCCAACAAAGGCACAATCACATTTCCTTTCCGATCCTAAAGTAGCCGTTCTTCATCCATTTTATATTTCTCCCGGTCAGTTTGATAAGACTGCCCTACAAATTCAAAAGTCTTTTTTAGAGCCAAATTTCTTTGAACCTGTAGGGGCTACCAAGTCCATACTTCTGGCAATAGAAATGTTTATTAGCCGCTCTGACACCAGTGACCATGCCAGGACCTGGATCGAGAAGGTTTTTGTGCTGCTTTACCCTGCTCATGAGTTTTCATAAAGAAAAGTCTGATTCCTGACTATCGCCCTCTAAGGGGCATTTACATCATTCTTTATTGAAAATTACACCATGGAAACAAAAGAAATTCTCATGTATACCATCATTACGATGGTTTGCGTGTTACCAATGATATGGATTGCGAGAGTCGCCTCAAGAAGCAGTCGTGCCATTACGAAAAGCATAAAAGCTACCACAGGAAAAATACCTGAGCGCTTCGATATTTGGTCAGTCAGGGGGATTGCCCTCGATCTGGCACAAGGCGTCCTGGTCTTTGTTCATCAAAACAAATCAGAGACATTGAAGATTGTTATATCCCTGCAATCCATTGTATCAGTGCAGTTGTTGGTCAATTCCAAGAAAGCACCCGACGGAAGAAACGCTTTGCAGCCGAAGGATGTGGATCTCATTCAGCTTCAGTTCACTTTATCTGACAATGATGTCTCGGAGCATTTATTGACTTTTTTCGATTTGAAAGAGGATGGGCCTGCACAGGTTAACTTTCACTATTTGCTGGCGAGAAAATGGATGCAGACTGTCAATGGTCTATCCAAAAAAAGTATTGCCTAACAGCAAAAAGTAGTTTTTTACAAATGTAAGACCGTAGTGTCCCGACCAAAAAGGGATGACTATGGTCTTTTTTGTGCCACCCAGCCACGCCGATATCCATTGAGTAAATAATAGCAAATTAATTTCTAGCAAAGAACTACTTTTCTTGTTGAACCTAATTACACGTACATGTTAAAGAGAATATTAGTGCTGACTGCCATGTTTGGACTTGGATGGCAGGTTGAGGCACAAAAAACATTGATCCAATGTGGTACCTTGATAGATGGGGTTAGTGACTCTCCCAAGTCCCAGGTCACAGTGACAATAGAAGATAACATGATTGTATCCGTTGAGAATGGGTACAAAAATGGAGGAAAAGGTGATCAAGTGATTGATCTGAAGGGGTATACGGTATTGCCGGGCTTCATCGACATGCACGTGCACATGGAAAGTGAGGCAAGCAGGACTGGCTACATGAAGCGGTTTACGCAAAACGAAGCAGATAAGGCCTTTGAGAGTACTTTATATGCAAAGAAAACGCTTATGGCAGGTTTTACTACCGTGCGTGATTGTGGAGGTTCAGGTGTCAATATTTCACTTCGAAATGCCATCAATGCCGGGACGGTAGATGGGCCGCGGATTTATACCGCAGGAAAAACCATTGCTATCACGGGTGGCCATGGCGACCCAACCAACGGCCTTCCTTTTGATAAAATGGGAGATCCAGGACCAAGAGAAGGAGTGGTTAATAGCCCTGAAGACGGTCGTAAAGCGGTTCGTCAGCGGTATAAAGATGGATCTGATTTTATCAAGATTACAGCTACTGGTGGTGTATTAAGTGTGGCTAAAGATGGCTCCGGCCCATCCTTTACTCAGGAAGAAATTACTACCATTGTACAAACTGCTACAGACATGCAAATGCATGTTGCGGCACATGCGCACGGTGTGGAAGGGATGCAAAGAGCCATTAAAGGGGGCGTTAAAACCATTGAGCACGGCACCTATATGGACAAGCCTACAATGGATCTTATGAAGCAGTATGGCACCTGGTATATCCCCACGATCATTGCTGGTGTTTCGGCAGCCGAGAATGCCGCCATACCAGGTTTCTATCCAGCTGTAGTGGCAGAAAAAGCAAAAACAATTGGCCCGCTTATTCAAGGTACTTTTGCAGAGGCTTATAAGGCGGGCGTGAAGATTGGTTTTGGCACCGATGCAGGGGTGTATCCACACGGTCAAAATGCGAGGGAGTTTGAGCTAATGGTAGGTGGGGGGATGAAGCCGATGGAAGCCATCAAGGCTGCGACATCTGTTAATGCTGGTATTTTGGAAAACGAGAAGCTGGGTGCTATTCAGTCTGGCCGTTTTGCCGACATTGTAGCCGTGAAAGGAGATCCTATTAAAGACATCAAGGTTCTTCAGGAAGTGAAGTTTGTGATGAAAAATGGAACCGTCTACAAAAACGAATAGATTTTTTTGTTATACTGATGAATGATAATGTAGGGAAAAGTGTTTATAAGGTGTTGGATTTAATAATCGCTTAAATTATGACGATGAAAGCTCTTAATTCACTTCTTTTGTTAGGCTTCGGCCTGATAATCTTGGTTTCCTGTAAGGATGAGGAAACAAATCCGGCATCATTAACAGGCAAAAGTGTGACCTATTCCCTCTTTACCGGAGCACCAGAATGGGGTTACGAGGGGGACGTCACTTTAGCAGAAAGAAAGGACGGGTTTGCATTGATAAGCATTGAATTAATGGGACCCGAGGGCACATCAAAGTTTCCTGCCCACCTGCACTACGGCCCATACTCACTTGTGGCAGATATGGCTGCCATGCTTACTCCAATCGACGCTGCCACTGGAAAAAGTGAGACTTTACTCAAGCAGTTGGCTTCTGGTGAGTCAATTACTTACAGTGAGCTCATAAATTTTGACGGGCACATCAAAGTGCACCTGGGTGATGGTGACAATAAAAATGTGATCCTTGTTTATGGAAATATCGGAACAAATCCAGCTACAGCCAACAGCGCTAACGTCGCTGATTGTGAAAGTTGGTAGGTGTTGTTTTTGGGATCTCGTTTTCACATTGTCAGAAATAAGCTCAGCAGATTGATGCCGTAAATCCGCTGTATTTCTTCTCTAAATCCTAATGAAATATCCTTAATTCATTTTGTTTGGTCCCAGGAATATTCTTAAAAAAATCGTCTTCATCGCAGTAGTTTCACTTTGCGCTGGCAACAGATAATCAAGTTTGTATGAATGTGGCGAACCTTATTCATCCTCAGGAAGTATTGATTGCCGTTAAAGCTCAGTAATGAAAGCTCATCAAGAACCTATTCAACGAAAGTAACGTTATTCGGTAGCGGTTACTTTTTACACGATAAGTTTATAAATTGGCAAAGTAATTCTTTTTGATATGGGTTTCAGGATAAAAACATCGTTGGTTCTTTTGGTTCTTTTTGTAGCGTTTGCTTCCTTCAATATGCCTGAAAAGAAGGCAGAAGAGGGCGGAATTAAATGGATGACATTTGAAGATGCTGTTGCAGCTAACAAAATCGCACCAAAGAAGATTTTTATAGATCTATATACGGATTGGTGCGGTTGGTGCAAGGTGATGGATAAGAAGACCTTTTCTAGAGAAGAAATCGCTGCATACGTCAATGAAAATTACTATGCAGTAAAGTTTGATGCTGAGCAAAAGGAGGATGTGATTTTTGATGGGCACACTTTTAAGTTTGTTGCAAGTGGCCGCAATGGCTACCACGAACTCGCTGCAACGCTTACACAGGGCAAGCTTAGTTATCCAATGGGTGTGTTCATGGATGAGGAAATGAGAATACTCACACTTTTGCCCGGTTTTCAGGAAGCCAAATTTTTTGATACCGTGATCAAATACTTTGGAGAAAACGGTCACAAAAAAGTGTCCTGGGAGGAATGGCAGAAAACGTATCAGTCTAATCTCTAATAATTTTTCCTTTTCTAAGTAAGGTCTGCGCCTTGCAATTAGTTTGCTTTCGATACACTTCAGGTGCATCATTAAACTTCTTTCGTGCATTTCTCCATCTAAAAAACAGCCTTTTGTTCATTCGCCTGTTCTATTAATTTTTGATAGCTTTAGCGTTGAAAGAAAAGGGAGGTAAGTAGATGATCGTAGCAGGCTATATCGCCGCTGTTTTTATAGGGTTGGTGCTTGGTTTAATTGGTGCTGGAGGAGCAGTTTTGGCAGTCCCCGTTCTTGTTTATCTTTTTGGTATCGACCCTATGTTGGCGACTGCCTATTCCCTGTTTATTGTTGGCGTTACTTCTTCTATCGGGGCAGCGATTCGTTTTAGGCTTATTATTTTGCATTTGCGCATTGCGATGCTTTTTGCGGTGCCTTCTCTTATAACGATCTTCCTTACACGCTTGTATGTGGTACCAGCTATCCCGCCTGTTATCTTTAGTGTAGGTGATTTTGAGTTTAAAAAAGGAATGTTGCTGCTGACTATTTTTGCCATAGTCATGTTTTTTAGTGCCTTTTCGATGATTCGAAATAACCAACCGGAAGTAGAGGCTGCTGCGACTCCGACGATCATTTCAAACTACTTTATCCTTTTCATTAGAAATGCTGCCATTGGCGTACTCTTCGGTCTTGTTGGTGCAGGTGGAGGCTTTTTGATTGTGCCGGCGCTAGTGATCGTGATGAAGCTCCCGATGAAACATGCCATTGGCACTTCGCTTTTTATAGTCAGTATCAACACCCTTCTGGGCTTTATGGGAGATGTTGCCAATCAGGTAATTGACTGGCAATTTTTACTGAAGTTCTGCAGTATTTCGGTGATGGGCATGCTCCTTGGTACTTTGCTCTCACGAAAAATAGAAGCCCGACATCTTAAAAAGGCATTTGGTTGGTTCGTTCTCTTTATGGCGGTGCTTATTTTTGCTAAAGAGCTGTTCCTGACTTAATATTATTTTATATGTTGGGACATGATAATGAACTATTTTAAGGTAAAACCGTTATTTTCAAACTTAGTGGAAAGAGTAAAAATTATTTTATTCAATCCTAATTGATCATCTCCCAAATATCGTATTCATGCTTGAATGGTTACAATCGCCTTGGCCCTGGTATGTTGCTGGTCCACTTATTGGTCTTATGGCACCAGCGTTCCTGCTTTTAGGGAATAAAACCTTCGGTGTCTCGTCATCCTTACGGGATATTTGCTCGGCCTGTTTTCCATCCGGGATTGAGCTTTTTAAGTATGACTGGAAACAGAGGACATGGAATTTAATGTTTGTTGCAGGTATCGTGCTTGGTGCCTTTCTGGCCACGCAGTTTCTATCAGACGGTTCGGATGTGGCCATCTCAGACGCGACAAGAGGAGACCTAAGCAGACTCGGGATAACAGATTTTAGCGGTCTTGTTCCTTCAGAAATCTTTGCGTGGCAAAACCTATTGAAAGCAAAAGGTTTAATTTTCATCATTTTTGGCGGTTTTCTGGTTGGGTTTGGAACTCGCTACGCTGGGGGCTGTACATCGGGGCATACGATGTTCGGGTTATCCTATTTTCAGCTTGCTTCACTCATTGCATCCATCTGCTTTTTTGCAGGAGGACTTGCCGTAACTCACTTCTTGTTCGATTTTATTTTTGAAACAGCGATATGAAAAATATTAGATACCTCGTGGTAGGAATTGTGTTTGGAGTTATTCTCACAAAATCAGAAGTTATTTCGTGGTTCCGCATTCAGGAGATGTTTCGGTTTCAGTCGTTTCATATGTACGGAATTATCGGATCTGCTATCGTTGTTGGCGCCATTTTAATGTTCTTGATCCGACGCCTGTCCTTGAAGACGATCGACGGTGAATCGATCACATTGCCTGCTAAGCGACTCGATAAAGGTGTAGTGATTGGCGGGATGATGTTTGGTTTTGGTTGGGCATTGACAGGCGCCTGCCCAGGACCTTTATATGCACTTGTAGGAACAGGTAGTAGTGTGATGATTATCGCCTTATTAAGTGCCCTGGCAGGCACCTGGATGTATGGTGCCTTTCAAAAAAGACTGCCTCATTAGCTTCCTCAAGTTTATTCTGCCCCGAAATGCTCTTTTGCAATTTCTGTTAAATGTTCCTCTGACAGTGGCTTGATGATAAAGCCAGAGACGGATCTATAAGACAGCGCTTTTTGTTTGTCTTTTACATCTACCGACGAGGACAAGATAAATATCTTACAGCTTTCGGCCAATTTCGGATTTCCTTTTTCCAGTCCTTCAACAATTGCCCACCCATCTAGCCGCGGCATGTTGATATCCACCATCATGATGGTAGGGTAGCTTTTGGAGTCGGTTAGATTCTCTAGATATTCAAGGCCAGTTTTACTGTCGGTAAAACTTTTAATCTCTTCCGTTAACCCAATGTTTTCGAGTGCCTTTGAGCTAAGAAATAGGAAAATGTCATCGTCATCAATGATTACAACTCTTTGCATAAAGTATTAGCCCTTTTTAATTAAAAAAAACTCATTAAAAAAAAGAAGGTGTTGGCGGATGAAAATTTTGTATCAAATAACATATCACTTCATTTCCTTGCAGCTCAAGTTACGGCAACAACTCGAGTGTGAGATGAAGAAGTTTATAATTTAGGCCAACGGCCTATTATTGAAGATGAATGATGGTTCTGATAAGTTGAAATATTTTCAGTTATCATTCAGGCGCTAAAGTCGGCGTTGACATCTGGGGTTCTAGAATAGAAAATACTCCTATTTATAACATCAGCAGATCGATTGGGGGTAGTTTTCATTGAAAAGTTGAGAGCGTAATTATAACAGAAGACAGGCATGGTATTTTCTAAATATAGCCAACCAGCCGATAGCTTATGACTCCTACCCATTCACGAATGAGTATTTCCCATGAACGGAGACTGCCTGTAGATGGGATAGCTAAATCTAGCGGGCTCCATTCCCAAGGGCCAGAATAAAGGTCTGTGCTAAATACAATAGGACTTAATCCTACTTTTTCGAAACAAGCGATCGACCGTCTCATATGAAATGCGGATGTGATGAGCACAAAAGGTTGACCGGGCCAGTTTTTCTCGATTATCAAAGCACTATTTGCTGCATTTTCATGGGTGTTGCGTGAGCGGTCCTCAATAAATACGTGAGAAGGGTCAACGCCGGCCATAATCGCTGTTTGTGCCAATCCTTCAGACTCCGAAACTTCTTGGTGGAGCAATGAGCCAGATCCTCCTGTGATCAGGATGTTTTTGATTTTTCCATCGTGGTAAAGTTGGATAGCATGAATGATCCTGTCAGCTCCTTTAATAAAGTGAACCCGGTCTTTTGGTTCCTGTGTCGCATTTGCCACACCCGTTAAAACTACACCAAGTGGAGTGCCATCAGGCAGGCTATTGATTAAAACAGGTTCTACTTCCCACCATTTCATTACCAGGTTTGAAACAGCTGGGTTTGTAAAGAAAATCAACATGGAGATAGCAAGAAGCCTTAGCTTTTTGCGCCACTTTTTACGTTTCACAAAAAAGGAAAGAGCCAGAGAAATTATAATCCAGCTCATAGGGCTCAGCAGCCAGCTAAGGATTTTCGATAGGATGAAGAACATAGCCTTAATTCTTGTCTACTGCTTCTTCTAATCCGTAATTGATGCCTTTTTCAACAGCTGGTACTCCTTCGGTCATCCATTTAGGTGCGGGAGCATCCATTAAGTAATGATCGAAATACTGCTGCAACCGAATTGTAAAGTCTTTCCTGTTAGGGTATCTCAATGGCCAGTGTGGTTGGTCGTTATAGGACAGCATCCAGGTAGGCTTGCCAAGGCGTCTAAGTCCCACAAATAGCTCAATACCCTGGTACCACGGAACGTGACCATCTGCATCGTTGTGCATTACCAGGAGGGGCGTATTTACTTTGTCAAGCCAAAATAGGGGTGAGTTTTCCAGGTAACGCAACGGATACTCCCATAAGGATCCGCCAATACGACTTTGTGTATGCTCGTATTGGAACATACGGCTCAAACCTGTCTGCCAGCGAATACCTCCATAAGCACTTGTCATATTTGCCACCGGAGCACCTGCTTCAGCTGCCTTGAAAAGCTGGGTTTTGGTTACCATATAGGCGATTTGGTAGCCGCCCCAACTATGGCCTTGTACACCTATTCTATCTTTATCAACGAATCCTTTACTAATCAGGTTGGTAACTCCGGGCATCACTGCATTAATAGCACTCTCTCCAGGGTACCCAATTTTATATATGATGTCTGGCACAAATACCAGGTAGCCTCTAGACGTATAAAATGTAAAGTTGATCGTTGAACGGCCATAGGCTGGTGTGTAGTGATTGTGAAAATTGTCTGCGTTTTGCTCGTAGAAATACACCATCATCGGATATTTCTTATTGGGGTCAAAATTGTCAGGCTTGAAAAGCAGGCCTTCTAACGGAATCCCATCTAGTGAAATCCAATTGATGAGTTCCTCCGATCCCCAAAGGAAATTTTTCTGTTGGGGGTTGACATCACTTATCTGTTCAAAACCTGCGAACTTACTTGATGTGACCTGAAGATTCGGGAATTGCTGAAAGGTTTCCTTCGTAATAAGCCAGGTGTCGGTATTGGTGGCCTTTTTCTCAAAGTTCAATTGCGCATCTTCCATGACAAGTTGAGAAGGGGTGTTTGCGCCTTTCAGTTTTAGCGAGAAGAAACCATGTTGCTTTTTGATGGTATGAAAGCCTTTTAAAATAATCTCAGTATTTGCCTTGATGAAAGTTTCTTCAGGGTCTGTTTTCACATATCGATACGTCACTGCTGTCTCCCTGCCATTTCGGGTTATTCGCTCCTTTGATTCAGGTTTTGCGGGATCTATCTTCCAAATGTCATACCGATCGTAGATAAGGATATGGGAATCATTCTCCAGCCAGCCAGCTACGCCATATGGTGATGGATAGTTGGGTGAATCATTTTCCTCGTCGGAAAACTGGACCTGTTTGTTGTCAGTTAGTTTTGTGACATTGGCAGTGGCCATTTCCAGTGCATACCATGCGCTGTCGACTACGTCGTACCAATAACCATATTTGCCAGCCGGTGACAAGGCCTCTATAGCTCGCACTTTTTTTCTAATGAGCTTCGCTGCCCCCGTGTTGATATTTACGCTATAAATATCCTGATTAATCGGAGAGCCTTCCCATTGTGAAGTGACCCGGTACTCAGCAGACTCATAGCCCCCAAGTGCATAAGTGCTCGTGCCTTCTTTTGTAACTTTTACTTGCTGAAGACCCAATCCCGCCAGTTGAATGGGTTTTTTGCGTTCAAAATGATAGACAGCTAAGTATCCTTTTTTCTTGTTGTCGTCAGATTGGACTACCTGGCGAGGCTGAAGGAAGTCGTCCTTGTAATGCCAGACATCCAATTTAGCTTTTTCCTCATCCAGCAAGGTTGTGTCGCCCACTAAAGGCCTGGGCTGCGTGCTAAAGAAAAGTCGCTTATTATCGTCGCTAAACTTTATTTCTTCAGTTGCCAGCTGCCAATCTTTTTGCAAAAATGGATCATTGGCACTCACCACAGCCCGCCCGCTGTCTTGCCCTGGGGTCCATTGAAACAAGCCATAGGTTTGATATGGTTTTTTCAATGTGTCGCTATCGTGTAGGAAAGCTATTCTGCTACCATCTTTTGATAGACTTAGCCCTTCATATTCACCTTTGCTTCGAAAAATGGGCTTTAATGCAAGATCAGATTGGTTGATTGCGTAAATGCCTTTGTCGAATAACTTATCGTCGCCGGTTGAATAGAAAGCCAACTGAGTGCCATTCTCGCTAAATTCATAGCTTTTGACGAATGGAAATATTTTTTCTGTGCCGTCGCTAAGCTTCACCACATGCAGGGTGTAGCCGTTATCGGGGCTCATTTTCTTTGCTTTCTTGGAGGTTGAGTCGCCCTTTTCTTGTTTAGCTTCTGATAGATAGGCTAGCCAACTGCCGTTTTTTGAAGGTAGTTTAAAGGACTTAACCGATGCGATTTTTTGCAGTGAGCCTTCGCTGAGATGATATAAGAAGAGTGAGTCTTTCGGTAAATCATCCTTCTTTTTTTTCAATCTTTTCATCGCCCTTACAGAATCCAATTCCGGATCGATCATTCCAATCAGGTACCTTGAGTCGAACGTGAACTTTGCTTTGCCTCCGCGAGGAATGACGAAATCTGATTGGTCGCCAACCTGTTTGGCTACTAGCGTATTGTCTCCTTCATCGGGGCCATATACATAGACCGCCCATTTTCCATTGGATGAAATGTCTTCGGCCTTTATGGTGTTCCACTTGGCTACATCTTCGTGGGTCAATGCTCTTTTTTGAGCGAATAGATAACTGCTACCAGACAGCATGATCAGGTATAGGAAAACTGGAAGAACTCTCGATATCATTTTTTTTGTTTTTTAACCGAAGGGACTCTGCTGAAGCCCTTCATGATCTTTTTCGGAATGTCAAAATAGAGTGTAATGATCAGGATAACGCTCATCATCCAGATGATGAAGGCATTGAAATACAAAGTAGGATAGTACCGCCCCATAAAATATTTTTCAGGTACAAAAAAGCCAGCCCTGAAATCAAGGGCGTTTTGGGGCTGTGGCTTGCTATAAATCGGATATATTTTTTGAATCAGCTGGCCTTTTTTCTCAATGATGCGTTCCTGAACGGAGGTATTCTTCACCATTATAGCAATGCTTTCATTTTCGTACGCATTTTTCAATGCCAGGTATTTTTCTCTGTCTTCGTCTGTTTTGGTCAGTGAGTGAACGGTCTCATCTTTCTTTTTGAATGCGTCATTGTACCTGATATTGTAATACTTTTTGAGTGTTTTGATAAAGTCCATTCCAGCAATAAAAGTGGCCTCATCAAAGTCTTTCGTATTTAATTTCTCATATTCTGGGAATCTATCATACCCTATCATTTCGAGTTCTTTTCCAAACTCATTTCGTAGAAGCCTGAATTTCTCTTCCAATGAGGCTGCATATTTTTCACGATCGCTTACGTTGTGACAGTACTCCAGTGCTGCTTCAAGCTTAGGGCCCCAGTACACGGTTTTGAACTCAGACTGGGCCATTTCCTTGTCGAAAGTATAAAACTGACTAGTGAAAGGATTCTCTTTGTACTGAGTAACTGCCAGGGCTTCAAATGCCCAGCGTGACGCCATAATTTCGCCGATGAGAGGCACCTTCGTGCTGTTGGCAATTTGGGGATTGAGTTTATCAAAATTAACAACCACCCCACTCAAAATAAGCTGTGGAATAAGCAGAATGGGAATGATGATATAGATAGTGATCGCAGAATTGAACGCTGAGGATATATTGAGCCCAAGCACGTTGGCAAAACAGGAAACGGAGAACAGCACGAGCCAATATGACAGGGTCATCCCGTCTATTTCAAGGATCCAGTCGCCAATTAATACATAAAAGAGCGTTTGAATAGCAGAAAACGAAAAGAGAATGAGCAGTTTGGAAACCAGATAGCTCATTCTACTTAAATGGAGAAAGGCTTCCCTTTTTAGAATTTTGCTGTCCTTAATGATTTCCTCGGCACTCACTGTTAGCCCCATAAACAGCGCCACAATCACACTCATGAAAAAGAAAGCAACGATATTAAGGTTTTCGTAAAAATTATAAGACTTTGAAGGGTCGTAATATCGGACAATATAGGCCAACAGCGTGGCCAGAAGAGGTGCTTCGAGTAAGTTTATAGCCAGGTATTGCTGGTTTGAAAATTTAGATAGAATATCTCTTTTTGAGAAGATAACTATTTGCTTGAATTTGTTGGGTATACTGAGCGTCTTCTCGGGTACAGACTTCTCAATATTCATTTTTGGTAGTGCAATATGCTCTTCAAAGAACTTGTACCAATCCTGTGGTTGAAATTTCCTTTGGTCTGTGACATGCCCATATTCATTTACCACTTTGGTTTCAATGATATTGAATATTTGTTCTGGGTTCACGTTTCCGCATTCAATGCATTCTCCCCGCTCGGCGTCAATCAGGTTTACGATATTTTTGAAATAGATAACCGCGTCAACAGGATTGCCATAGTAGATTTGATAGCCGCCCACATCGAGAATAACCAGCTTGTCAAACATTTTGAAGATTTCAGATGATGGTTGGTGTATTACAACAAAGACCATCTTGCCTTTTAAGGACAGTTCTTTCAGCAGGTCCATGATGTTTTCTGAGTCTCGCGATGACAAACCGCTAGTAGGCTCATCTACAAACAAGACAGATGGTTCCCGTAGAAGCTCAAGGCCTATATTGAGGCGCTTTCGTTGTCCGCCACTAATGGTTTTTTGGAGAGGCGACCCCACCTTTAGGTCTTTGGTTTCCAATAAGCCGAGTGACTGGAGTGTTTTGTTAACAAGCTCGTCAATCTGCTCGTCAGATTTGTCACTAAAGCACAATTTGGAGGCGTAGAAGAGGTTTTGATATACCGACAATTCTTCAATCAATAAGTCGTCTTGAGGTACATAGCCTATAACACCTTCTATTTTGCTTCCTTCTTTGTGTACGTTGATGCCGTTGATAGCAACAACTCCTTCTGATGGCTTTTCATTTCCATTCAATACATTGAGAAGTGTTGACTTGCCAGCGCCACTGCCCCCCATCAGTCCAATCAGCTTACCGCCGTCTTCAGCAATCTCAACTTTTTGCAGCCCTATCTTACCATTTCTAAACTTGAATGAAAGATTTTCTGCCTGGAAGCTTATTTTCGTTTTAATCGCTTCATTTCTGAACTTAGCCACAACATCGCTGTAGTAGAGCGACTTGGATATATGACTTCTTACACTGCTGCCTGAAGAAAACGCCTTTACCCTGTTGCCCTTAAGGTGGATTCCGTTCAGATGTAATGAGCCTTTGCCAACATATTTAATGAAGTAGTTGTCGATAATAGGTAGTCGAAGGATAGCAATAAAGCCAGGTAGCCCATCAAGTATAATATGCTTTGACTTGCTGGGATTTTTATCCATGCCATCATCGGCTAGCAGAATATTGGCATTGTCGAGCTTCGATCGGTCAAGATGCATGACGTAGGTCTTCATCAAATCAATCGTTACATCATCAACATTGAATCGGTCTCCAATAAAATAAACTAGCTCCTTCTCTCTTTCGCTGATCTCTCCGTCGGCTACTATTACCTCCAACAGGTCCATCATAATAACTACTTTCTGCGACTGAGTAAGCTCTTTATTGATGCTTTGTGTGAGGGAAATGATTTCTGATTTATCATCGAAATCCGGCTTTTGATCCATTTCGGCTACAAGCTGATCAAAGAAAGCCATGTACTTATCCTGGTCTTGTCTGCTTATGTTTTCTTCCAGGAATTGTAATATCGAATGCCTTTCGTCTTCAGTCACATCATCTTCTCTTGCAACGATCGCAAGCAAGTGAATGATGGCCTTCAGTAGTTGTTCGCTCATGTTAAAGTCTCCGGTTGTGGTAGAGTAGCATCTAAAGATAAAAAAAGCATTGAATCGGACATCCAATGCTTTGATAAAGGGTCAAATAATTAAATTCTTTATTTCTAATCAGTGATATCTTTCCTGATTCTCTTTATTTCTGCTGTCAGGTTTTTAAGATCATGCTGATGTAAAACTACGCCTCCAGAATTGCTGCTGATCTTGTCCGTCAATTCGGTGAGTTCGTTGTACTGAAACCTTAGGGTATTCATGTCTGCAGAAATGTTTTCAAGCATTTCATCTTGTTCTACATGTTTCAATACCGAAATTAGGTCCAACAGAGACTTTTTTTGATCCAGCACGATCTTCATTAGCGGCTCCAATATGATGTCTCTGTTTGCCTCACTCAATTGGTCGGAAGGATATTGTTCAATTACTTGAGAGGAAATGTATAATCCTTCAACAAACGATCCGGCTAATACAAGTGCTGCCATAGTAAGTCTGTCCCCAGCCTCAAGCTTTTGTTCAGCGATTTCAATAGCATCGTTGATTAGCGCAGTCAAGGAATCATTGTTTCCTATATTTTTTTCAAACCTCGACAGAAGTCTTACGTCGAAAGCTGATGAAATACCTATTTTCTCGGACATTTTCTGGCAGCCTTCCATATAGTTAAGCGCTTCCTGAGCCTGATTGTAAGTGGAGAGGTATCCGACATCAGCTGCATACACACCTAAATTCAGGGCAGATTTATCGTTAGAAGTCAGGTACGTTTCGATCTTGCTTAAGTCATTCACAAATTCAGCTCTAAAGTCTGCTCCGGTTGCTTGCAAAAGAAAAGGAACTTCGGAGGGAGAAGGGAGGTCATGAATTACCTTGTCGATTTCATTTTCTATTTCAGCTTCAGCTTCGTTAAAAGCAGCGGCTGCCACATCTTCTTCGTTTACTTCCTTGGCCTTTTCGGGTGAACTGCATGAAAATGCAAAAAAGGCACATGAAGCTACAATCGCTAGAATGTTAAGTTTGATAGGGTTCGTTTTCATAATATCGAAAGATATTCGGTTGGATATATACTCAATTTTAATACTTTTTGGGCTCTTAATAAAATATAGACAACTTAATATTGTCTGATCTTTGATTAAACAACAATGGTGTATAATCTTGCTTTTTCTGCAAACTCAGCTCAGCAATAAATGGGTATTTCATTTAACAATTTAAGGGTCGGAAAGAAGTATCGTTTAGTCAACCATACTGAAGTTTTTGATTTTGAACTCATGGAGGTAATGACTAAAACTGATTTTAGATTGAAGGACATTTATACGCTTGAGGAATATTTTATGTCAGACCTGCTAAGGTTTGGCAAAGGGAATGACTTTTCTATCAGAGAAAGGTGAATTGCTCTTTTGTTATCCAATAACCGGGGATTCCGGTAGGGCATAGAATGGTAGTGCTTATGGTGGGATTTACAAGTCGACCAGCCTTACAGTTTTGATATCGATCTTTTCCCATACTTTTCCAGTAGTGTAGGGGTCGGAGGCGATATAGGCTTTTACATCATCTAATTGATCGTAGCGCAGGTAAAGGGTGGAGCCGATCATCTTTCCAGAGTCATTTAGTATGGCCCCACCTGCAATGAGGTGGCCAGACGCTTTCAGCTTTTTCGCCCCATCAAGGTGGGCTTCCCGAACTGCCATGCGTCGGTTGATAGCGTCTTCGTCGGTGAAGTCTAGTGCGTTTACTTGAAAATCCATGAGGGAAGGTAAGCTGAAAATTGATAGATGGATAAAGACTCTTTCATTTTTTTTTCAAGATTGTTCAAAATGCCTCAGTGGTAAGCATTCAGGCGCAGCATTTCGTTAGTTAATCAAATACGATTGAGCTTTATTCAATTTACCATCTGCTACTCTTACTAAAAAGAGTTTGTGTGTCAAATGGCTAGCGAATGCGTTAATATTTGCCGATATTGACGACAAATAAGCGAAGTTAAGCTCCAACCGAATTCCAAAAAAGTTTTCTCGACTTTGTTAATTGAATTAACAGTTGAAATCCATCCCTGAGTCTTTTGAATAACATTCAAAAGCGATCATTATACCTACTTCAAACTACAAATGAAACACACCTTAAGTTTAGCCTCATTGGCGCTTTTTCTAATTCTCGGAATGGGATTTTTTAGCCATGTTATTGCACAGAGCAACACCTTGAAAGGGCGGGTCATTTCTCAGGATGACGGCGAAGGATTGCCTGGAGTCAGTATACAAGTAGAAGGGACCAGCCGTGGCTCAGTTACTGACATTGAAGGTAATTATTCTGTAGAACTTCAAAGTGGCGATAGTCGCCTGGTTTTTTCTTTCATCGGATACAAAACTGAGACCATGGACATCGGGAACCGGTCAGTGATCGATCTTGTCATGGAGCTCGACACTGAGCAGCTAGACGAAATTGTGGTGGTTGGCTATGGCGTACAGCGCAAAAGTGATGTGACCGGAGCTGTAGCATCCGTTCGTGGAGCTGACCTCACAAAAATACCAGCAGCCAATCCCATGCAAGCACTTCAGGGCAAAGTAGCCGGCGTGCAGGTAAGCAGCGGATCAGGCCAGCCTGGTGCGGCTCCGGTAGTTCGGATACGTGGCGTGGGTACTTTCAATGACTCCTCGCCGATTTATGTGGTGGATGGTGTTATTCTCAGCGACATTTCCTTCCTCAACTCTTCCGATATTCAGTCAATGGAGGTGTTGAAAGATGCTTCGGCCACGGCCATTTATGGTTCACGGGGTGCGAATGGCGTTGTCATCATCACCACCAAGCAAGGCAAGATTGGGGATGAGAAAACGACATTCAATGTCAATACTGAATACAGCATTCAGAAGCTGTCTAAAAAAATTGATCTCCTGAATGGAAGGGAATTTGCCACAGTAGTAAATGACATCAATCCTGGTACCTATAACAACCTGGATGCAGTTCCAAATACAGATTGGCAGGACCTTGTATTTGATGTAGCGCCTATTCAAAACCATCAGGTGTCGGCCACTGGCGCTACTAAAAAAACCCAGTACTATGTAGGTCTTGGCTATTTCAACCAAAAAGGCATCATCGATAAATCGGATTATGAAAGACTAACGTTGAAGCTGAACAATACTTATCAGTTTTCCGATAATGTGAAGCTGGGGAATAATATTACCGTGGCGCCTTACTCGCAGCAAGTAGCCCCCGGCGTTGTTTACCAGGTCTACAGAGCACAACCAATCGCCGTTCCCCGTTATGAAGATGGCAGCTTTGGGGTGGTGCCTAATGTGGGAAACCCACTCGCCGATCTCGAGAACTCCAATAATTTCAATAAAGGCTTGCGTACTGTGGGCAATGTGTTCACCGATATTAAGCTGTTCAAGGACTTTACCTTCCGATCGAGCTTTGGCGTGGACATGGCCTACAATAAAAGCAAGAACTTTACGCCTGCTTTCATGGTATACAATGCTGATGGTACAGCTTCACAGCAGCAAAACCTCTACAGTGACCTTAGCAAAGAGAACCGCGAAAACTTCACCTGGCTTTGGGAAAATACACTTACCTATAACAAAGAATTTGGAAAAAGCAGGTTAGAAGGGCTTGCCGGTTTCACCAGTCAAAAGACAACGTCCGAATACCTGCGAATTAGTGGTGAAAACATCCTTAGGGATCGACAGGAATTCTGGTACCTGCGGCCAAGCTATATCGTTGATGAAAGCAACAACATCAATACATTGAACAGTATCGCCAATGGGGTGGATGCCGGGCAGTATTATTCCATGGCCTCCATGCTATTCAGGGTCAACTATACCTACGACGATCGTTTCTTGTTCACTGGTACTTTCAGGCGTGACGGTTCTTCCAAGTTTACGGACAATAACAGGTATGCTAGTTTTCCGTCGCTGGCACTGGGCTGGAATGTGATCAACGAAGCCTTTATGCAAAACGTAAATGCCTTAACCAATTTGAAAGTGAGGGCTAGTTGGGGCGCTATCGGTAATGAAAAAATACGGTATAATCGTCAGTTCTCTCTGGTTCAAAACGAGCTGAACCCGGTATTTGGCATTGAAGAAGCGCTGAATCCTGGCGCGACTTATGGCGTAACCGGCAACCCAGATTTGAAATGGGAAACAACTTACCAAACCGATATCGGTTTAGAGTTTGGACTGCTTAACCAAAGGCTGTCAGGTGAGCTTGATTACTACCGCAGAGAAACGCAGGATATTCTGGTCGATCTACTAACACCAGGTCACTTGGGCAACGGGCAAGGGCAACGGGTAACTTATAATGCTGGATCTGTTTTGAACAGCGGCTTTGAATTTAACCTGGGCTGGTCGGATGAAATTCAGGGAGTAAAATACAGAATTGGTGCTTTGGGTTCGACCATTCACAACGAAGTGCTGAGTGTAGGTGGCAATAGCGGTGTAGATTCTACACTGGTAGGAGGTTATTTGGGCGATGGTCGTCCGGTGACGCTGAGCAGGGAAGGTCTACCAATTGGAGCTTTCTATGGCTATCAAATTGACGGCGTTTTTCAAAACCAGGCCGAATTGGATGCCTACCCTCACGATTCACAGGCCAGGCCAGGCGACTTGATCGTTAGAGATGTGAATGGCGATGGCAGAATTTCGTTGGCCGATCGGGCTTATATGGGGTCGCCAATACCCACATTTATCTACGGGTTTAACCTGGAGGCCTCTTACAAAGGTTTCGACATTAATGTTGATTTTCAAGGGCAGCTAGGCAATAAGATTTTCAATGGGAAAGAAGTCGTGAGACCCGATCCTTACAATTTTGAAAAGCATGTAATTAATCGATGGACCGGCGATGGCTCCAGCACCACTGAGCCAAGAGCGAGTTTTGGTGGTATTAATTTTGCCCCTTCTACCCGTTTTATTCAGGATGGTTCCTTCCTTCGTTTTCGGAATATGACTGTTGGCTATACCATCCCGGAAGGCGTGCTGGAGAATATTAAAATGAAGCAGGTCAGAGTTTACCTGAGAGGCACCAATTTGTTCACCAACACCAAATTCACTGGCTACTCACCTGAATTTGGAAGTGAAGATGTATTGAGCAGCAATATTGACAGAGGGGCCTATCCCGTCACAGCCATTTATTCAGCCGGTTTAAATATTTCCTTTTAATGAGCTACCTAATGAATTATAGACCATACCTATCACAAATAGCTAAAAAGGGCGCAATGGTATTGCTTGTATCCGTCCCTTTTGCTTGTCAGGATTTTCTGGACATCAGTCCGCAGGGCGATCTTACACAGGCATCATTTCCGCAGTCGGCGGCTGATGCACTGCTGGCAACAAATGCTACTTATAGCACCCTTCGCAACTGGTCCTACCATTCAGGTGGGTATCCAATCCTTGACATAATGTCGGACGATGCCCGAAAAGGCAGTAACCCTAATGATCAATTGCCTACGCTTGGCCCGTATGACAACTTTACTTTCAACACCACAGCCGATGGGCTTGATCGGTGGTGGGCATCCCTTTACGAAGGGGTGAAGCGGGCCAATGTGGTGATTGAGAAAGTGCCTGAAATTGCCATGGATCAGGCTAAGATTGATTTGTACGTAGCTGAAGCCCGGTTTCTCCGTGGCCTCTTTTATTTTGATCTCGTTCGTGCCTGGGGTGGCGTTCCTCTGATCACTTCACTTACACCGCCACTAAAAGCACCACGAGCAACAAAGGAGCAAATTTATGGCCTTATTGAAGAAGACCTGCTCTTTGCTGCAGCCACTTTGCCTGAGAAAAGTGAATGGGCTACCGAAGACCTGGGTCGTGCGACGAGAGGTGCCGCCAAGGCCTTGTTGGCTAAAATGTATCTTTTTACCGGAGATTTTGTGAAAGCAGAGTCGTTTGCCCTTGAGGTAATTAATTCTGGACAGTACGACCTGGAACCAGATTTCAATGATGCTTTCGGAGAGGCGGGAGAACATGGGGTGGAATCCATCTTTGAGATAGGTGCCCGCCGCAACGAAGGCACCAATAATGGAGGCAATCAGTATGCCAATGCACAGGGTATCCGTGGAACACCTAACAGGGGTTGGGGTTTTAATCGCCCGTCTGTCGACTTGATCAACTCATTCGAAAACAACGATCCACGAATGGATGCCACTATCATCTTCCTGGGCGACGTACTGGGAGGGGTTGTTACCATTGGTGACGGTACTACGCCTGATGAAACCCGGGATGCTAATGGCAACCTGATTGAAAGAGAGACCTATAATCAAAAAGTGTGGACCGAGGGTAATAATACCATGACCTCCTGGGGCCATAACCGTCGTATTGTACGTTACGCCGATGTACTATTGATAGCCGCCGAAGCGTTAAATGAGAACAATAAGGCTACTCAGGCATTGATTCAACTCAATAAGGTAAGGGCACGGGCTCGTGGTGCAAATGCGGCTTTGCCGCCCGATATTACGGAAACAAACAAAGATGTGCTCAGAGATTTAATCATCGATGAGCGACGTCACGAACTGGCCATGGAAGGTCACCGGTATTGGGACCTGGTAAGAACAGGGAAGGCATCTTCCATGCTGGGACCGCTGGGTTTTGTGACTGGGAAGCATGAGTTGCTTCCTGTACCACAGACTGAAGTAGACCTGTCTGAAGGCACGCTCGATCAGAACCCATTGTACTAACAAAACAAATTTTAAACCTCAATAAATATTAAATACAACACTATGAAGAAGATAAAATTAATCTCTAACTCACTGTGGACACTAGTTTTGGTGGCTGCGGTTTCCTTTGTGGTTAGTTGCGGAGGCAGCGATGAAGAAGCTGCCGTTGAACTGACGCTAACGAGTTTGAATGCAGGCGACGATGACCTGAATGGTGCAACGAGCCCCGATGGCGTATCTGTAACCTCTGTCATTTCAGGCGTTTTCTCTACTGACCTTGATCCCGGGACGGTCTCTTCCAATATCACATTGGTAAATGATTTTGACGACGCAAGTGTAGCGATCAACGCTACAGCTGCTGGCAGAGCATTGACAATTACTCCTGCCGAACCACTTTCTGGTGGTTCGCTTTATATTCTGACACTAAAAGCCGGACTCGCCTCAACGAAAGGAAAAACATTAGGAACGGATATTGTCAGAACCTTTACTACAGTAGGAGCATTTACTCCTCAGAACGTGATTGCACACTGGACATTCGAAGAAAACGCCAATGATCAGGTAGGTGACTTCGATGCCAATGCTGAGATTTCGATTACATATACTGATTCAAGAAATGCAGCGGCTGGAAAAGCTGCAACATTTGATGGAGATGTAAGTATCATCGAAGTGCCTTATGCCGCAGAGCTAATGAACAGAGCAGATTTTACACTTAGCTATTGGGCAAAGACCAACTCTGAAGGACATGTGAATGAAACTGGAGATCCCACTGGACATTTTGTGATGGGATTGGGGGCATTCCATGGTTTCCAAACTGAAATAACAGGTAGCTATCGTGACTTCAAAGTCGCTTCTACCATGGAATATGGTGACGGAACTACAGGAACTGGTGGAGATCTTGTGTGGAATGGTGATGGTAAAACAAAGGACAACGAGGGATGGCAAGGAACGACATTCAGTAAAGCCAATGGTGATTTATCGACCCTGTTGAAGGATGTATGGGTGCACGTAACTTTTGTGTACAGTGGAACTTTAAAATACCGTGAGCTTTACATTAATGGCGACTTAAAGAAGAGACAAGAATTTGCCTTGTGGCCCTCGACTGAGAAGGATCCTACAGCAGTTGGACTTAAATTTGATAACAGTGGCGAAGTAGAAAATGTGTTAGCATTTGGCTTCGTACAATCAAGAGGTGGAACACTTTGGAGTACCGAAACATGGGGTAATTACGACCTCCCAACTGCACAGCACTTTAAAGGGAAACTTGACGATGTGCGTATGTTCTCCGTAGCGGTTACCGCTGAGGAAATCAAAAAGATGTACGATTCAGAAAAGCCTTAATTAGCGAATTAATTTGAACTAATATTTTGAGGGTTCCCACAGCGGAACCCTCTCATTTTCTCCTCCCACTTGATGCACACCAAACTCCCAAATCTGTTTTTTTTATTCGCTTTCTTATTCCTTTTTTCTTGTGGCGGAGATGAGGAGAACGGAAACCCTGCGACCGACCTGGTTTTGCAGTTGTCAAAAGGTAATATAGGCAGCTACTCCCTGAATCTTAATAATCAGTTGGAGAATACAGAAGCGCCTATTGATGCGCCATTGGTCTTCACATTTACCTCTCCGCTTGACAGAGCTACTGTGGAATCTTCTGTTCGGCTTTCTGATAGCGAAGGCATTACCGTCGATCTCGCATTTTCCTACCTCGATGATGACAAAACTTTTTCCGCTTTGCCGTCCAAAGAACTGGAGGGCGACGAGCAATATACTTTTGAATTAAAAAACACCCTGAAAGGTGTCAATAGTGAAAAGTTTCCGGGATTAACCGTATCCTTTCAAACTATACCCAAAGAAATTACAATTACTCAATTGATCATCGACGAAGTTGATTATCGCGGTGCCGAACGGATTCTTGATATCGGCTTAAGTCCAACCATAGCGATTACTTTTTCATCCGCTGTTGACGAAACTACCATCAATGGGTCAACTGTCAGGTTGTTTTCAGCCAGTGGTTTAACACCCTCTCTGATTACGCTTTCTGCCGACAAGAAAACGCTCAGTATTTCTCCAGAGAGCTCACTCAAAGGACTTACCAAAGCTCAGGTATGGCTTTATGACGGAATAAAGGGCGCAGACGGAGAGATTTTCAAGTTTTATCAACAAGCATTTTACACCACTACCGACCCTAACCCAGCCTTTCCAGAAATCAGCGATGAAGCACTGCTCACTTTGGTGCAGCAAAAGACCTTCAGGTATTTTTACGACGACGCTCACCCGGCGAGTGGAATGGCCAAGGAACGAAACTCTTCGGGTAGCACTGTCACTACTGGGGGTACTGGGTTTGGCTTGATGGCTATTATTGTGGGTATTGAGCGTGGCTTCATTACCCGCCAACAGGGTGTTGATCATTTTGCAAAGGTGATCAGCTTTCTGGAAACCGCCGACCGTTTCCATGGGGTGTGGCCCCACTGGCTCAATGGCGATACCGGCCATGTGCAGCCATTCAGTGCCAAAGATGACGGTGCTGACTTAGTGGAAACCTCGTTTCTGGTACAAGGGCTGCTCACGGTTCGTCAATACCTGGATGCTAATAATGTTGCTGAAGCCGACCTCATCAGCAGGATCAATACCATGTGGGAGGCCGTAGAGTGGGACTGGCATACCAAAGGTGGAGAAAAGGTGCTTTACTGGCACTGGTCACCCAACTACGACTGGCAGATGAATCTCCAGATAAGAGGCTACAACGAGGCCCTGATTACTTATTTCCTTGCTGCCGCTTCACCTACTCACCCCATACCAGCGGAGGTTTACCATAACGGATGGGCAGGCAACGGATCGATCAAAAATGGGCGCAAGTTCTACGATATTGAGTTGCCTTTAGGCTACAATTATGGTGGGCCGTTATTCTTTGCTCATTATTCGTTTCTTGGGCTCGACCCCCACGGCTTGAGCGACACCTATGGGAACTACTGGGACCAGAACGTGGCTCATAGCCGAATCAATCAGGCCTACAGTATAGCCAACCCACAAAAATATGTGGGGTATAGCGACGAATGCTGGGGATTAACAGCGAGTGACAACCAAAGTGGCTACTCAGCCCATTCACCGACCAACGACCTGGGTGTGATTACGCCGACTGCCGCATTGTCTTCCTTTCCTTATACGCCGTTGGAGTCGATGAAAGCACTTAAGTTTTTCTACTATACCCTGGGAGATAGGCTGCTAGGCGAAAATGGATTTTACGACGCTTTTAATATTACTGAAGGTTGGACAGCTAATTCCTACCTTGCTATTGACCAAGGGCCGATTGTGGTGATGATAGAAAATTATAGATCCGGATTGTTATGGGACCTCTTCATGAGTGCGCCTGAAGTACAGCCCGGGCTCGATAAACTTGGATTTACTTCCAATAGATAAACGACTATGAAGAACTACCTTTCAATTTTTGTGATGCTGGTTGTTTTCGGGCTAAGTGCCTGCAGCCCAAATAAGCCTTCAGAAGAGGGGGCAGATGCTGAATCAACCATCAGCGACGATTCACTCATGACGCTGGTGGAGTACCGCACTTTTCAGTATTTCTGGGACGGGGCAGAGCCCAATTCAGGGATGGCCAGAGAGCGCTTTCACACCGATGGTAACTATCCTGATAACGACAAGCACATTGTTACAACAGGCGGTAGCGGGTTTGGGGTGATGGCGATTCTGGTGGGCATCAAACGAGGCTTTATCACCAGGGAACAAGGGCTTGAGCGTATGACAAAAATAGTTGGTTTTCTGGAAACAGCTGATCGCTTTCACGGGGCCTGGTCACACTGGATCAATGGAGAAACCGGCAAGGTCAAGCCATTTGGACCTGATGATAATGGAGGGGACCTCGTTGAAACAGCCTATCTCATTCAGGGACTTTTGGCAGTTCGCCAATATTTCAATGATGGTAACGGTCAGGAAAAGGAATTGGCACAACGAATTGACACACTGTGGAAAGAGGTTGAATGGGACTGGTACCGCCGCGGAGGACAAGATATGCTTTATTGGCATTGGTCGCCTGACAAAGAATGGAAAATGAATTTTGCAGTAGAAGGGTGGAATGAATGCCTAATCATGTACGTGCTGGCAGCTTCCTCTCCAACGCATGGTATTCCTGCCGAAGTGTATCATGAAGGTTGGGCACGAAGCGGTGGAATTGTCAACGATTCCAGTCATTCGCAGTATGGTTATCATCTGAACCTTCGGCACAATGGAGCCGCTCAATTTGGTGGCCCTTTGTTTTGGGCACACTATTCCTTTGTGGGGCTGGATCCCCGTAACCTTAATGACAAATACGCCAATTATTGGGAGGAAAACAGGAAACACACGTTGATCAATCGCCAATGGTGCATTGAAAACCCTAAAGGGTATAAAGGTTATGGTGAGGATTGCTGGGGCCTGACCGCCAGCTACTCAACGGGATTTTATGCGGCTCACCGTCCGATGGATGAAGACCTGGGAGTGATTACCCCAACTGCTGCACTGTCCTCTTTCCCCTATACACCTAAGGAAAGCATGAAAGTAATGAAACACCTCTACTTCGATCTGGGAGATAAGGTATGGGGAGAATATGGCTTCTATGATGCATTCAGTGAAGAAAAGGACTGGGGCGTAAAATGGTACCTGGCCATCGATCAGGGCCCGGAAGTGGTGATGATTGAAAACCATCGATCAGGCCTTTTGTGGGATTTGTTTATGTCGGCTCCTGAAGTGCAGCAAGGCCTGGACAAGCTTGGATTTACTTATTAAAGAAAAGCAAAGACAATTTGCGTTGTTTAAAAACTAAATTATTAGTTAATTGACTAATAATTTAGTTTTATGATAAAGCATCACTTTCTTTTCTCACTCCGCAATCTTTGGAAGTTCCGTTCTACTGCTTTTCTTCAAGTAGCAGGATTTGTTGTTGGACTTGGAGCGCTTGTACCGGTGGTAATGGTGTTATACTACCACATTACATTTGATCACTTTCACAAGCAGTCTGAAAGAATAATACGGTTAAGCACCAGAATCACTTTACCTGACTCCGAGGCGATATATGCCGCCACATCCAAGTCGCTGGCACCTTTGTTGAAAGAACAAATGCCCGATGCAGAAGAGATCGTCAGATACAGGCATTCTAATGTCGGCGTTAGCTTCGAAGGCAAAGAGCTGGGGCAAACTTTCACCATTTTTGCTGACTCAGCTTTTTTTGATGTATTTTCTGCGGAGGTACAAAGTGGTGACCTTACTCATGCCCTTCATTCTCCCGACGGGATCGTCATCAACCAAACCACGGCACAAAGATTTTTTGGAGAGGATGACCCCATTGGAAAGACGGTCTCACTGGACGCCCCTTCGGGACAATTGATAGCGCAGGTAAAGGCAGTGATAAAGGATCTTCCGGAAAACGTTTCTGTTCAGTATGCCATGGTAGCTCCCTACTCTCATATTGAAAACGCTATGAGAGACAATATTGCAGCACTTGTTCCCGGCCATTTCACCTACATGCTACTAAAAAACAAGCTGGATGAGGAGGCCCTGGCGTCTCAATTTGAGAGGATAATAAATGAGCATTTTCCTGAGGGATTGAGGGATGTAATTTCACTGGATGCAGTACCGATGGAGGATGTACACTATGCTACAGGCCACCAATTTGATTCAGGTAGGAAGGGCAGTCGCCTGAATAACCTGGCGCTGGCTGTACTTTCATTGTTTCTTCTTTTCGTCACCATTGCCAATTTCGTGAACCTGTCTACTGCATTGTTAATCAAGCGGTCAAAAGAGTTTGCCATTAGAAGAATAATGGGTGAGGCGCTGAGGCAACAATACATTCAATTATTTTTTGAGTCAGCCAGCCTATTGATAGTGGTGATGTTGATCGTTAATTTGATTACTTATTTTCTGTTGCCTGAATTGGAGGCGATGCTTAACATCACTCTTCGAACGGGCATATTTACCGGCTCCAATTTCTATATCAGCACTATTTTTATAGCACTTGCTATTGCTTTGATTTCAAGTCTGATTCCCTTTTGGTTGGTTTCCCGAACAATTTCACTCACTCAAAGTAAAGGAGCTAATAAAGGTAGCGGCAGCTTCCTACTTAGGTATGGCTTGCTTGCAGTTCAACTATTTGTTTCTGTGCTATTTGCGATTATAGCATTTGGTATGGACGAGCAGCTACGTTACATCAAGACCAAACAGCTTGGTTTTGCAAAAGAGCATGTAGTAACGATGAGTATTGCCGACCCGCAGGTAAATGCAAAGGCTGACGCTATCAAACAGGTTTTTTTACAGCAATCGTTCGTAGAGGCTGCAACAATTTCGATCACGCCAATTACCGGCGACCATGTCCGGGCACAATTTAAGCTGGCAGCAGACACATCCGGGGCCCGGCCTATGATGAATGCCAATTATGTGGATGCCGATTTCGGACAGGTATATGGAGTAAAGCTTCTCGCAGGAAGGTTTTTTAATAGAGATTTTGCTTCAGATGTTGGCCATGCCTTTATTCTTAACCGAAAGGCGACACAGCAATTTGGTTTTGAATCGCCGGAAGCGGCGATCGATCAGGCATTTGCAAAGGTGCTAAGTGATTCAGTCAACACCGGCACCATCATTGGTGTAGTGGAGAATTACCATTTTCAATCACTTTATCAGGAGCTAGAGCCGATGATATGGCAAATTGTGCCGACTGCTCACCGGAATTTGTTGGCTGTTAAATTGGAGGACGGCGACATAGCAGATCAGACAAAGAAGTTGTCTGACTTAGTTGCTGGCATGGGAATAGCACAGGCCATTGAATTCACCTCGTTGACCGACGCACTTGATATTGCTTACAGGGAAGATGACCGCCTTTCCTTTTTTATCCGAGTATCGGCGGGCGTCATTGTGTTTATTTCTTTGTTGGGAGTTTTAGCATTGGCAGCATTCATTGTTGAAACCAGGAAAAAAGAAATGGGAATAAGGAAACTTCTCGGCGCTGACATAGGGCATATCATGTCGCGGATAGGATCGCCTTTTGCTCTTGTTCTCATAGTTGGCTTGGCGGTTGGTGGCCCGATTGCTTACTATTTTCTTGGCCACTGGTTGCGTTCATTCGCTTTTCATGTTGAGACCTCGTGGTGGTATTTACCAGCAGCAGCTGTATCAATTGCCTTCCTTATGGGGGCTTCACTATTGCTACATGTTCGGAGAGCAGCTGCTACTGATCCAGCTAAAATCCTTAGAGAGGAATAGTTTTGATCAGTTTTCGTTAAACTGATTTTTGATAGAATTGAGCGCTTTTGCCAAAGAGTCTACCTGCTCAGGGTATTCATTAGAGGCAAAGGAAATATCATTTTCAATACCGGCCGATTTAATGCCAAGCCAGTAGTCGCAGCCATCGTAGCAACGGGCGCAGGACTGAAGGTCCAGTTCAGAAAATTCGCTTAGGTCTACCAGTCCGATCAGGTTATTCCATCCTTGCGTGGTAAAGGCTTGCTCGATGATTTCTGTTTTTGGATCGCCTTTACCCCAGGTAACTCTTTTGTAGATAAGCTTATTTGGGGTTACTGCAAGCGAATCGTTGCAAACCCCTGCGCACAAACCACAGCTAATACCTGCTTTTATATATTCAGGTTCAGATTTCAGCTTTACCGACAGCAGTTCTTCGTCTTTGTTTCCACAGCCGCCAAACAGAATCGAGAAACAAACAACAATAAGTAGGAGCGCTCTCATAAGCATATAGTTTTATCAAAAGACCCATATGTGATCAATATGGTTGGAGTTTGTTAACTGACTTTCTTGCCGGACACCAGGTACATAAGTGCCCCCCCAGCTGAATGAAAGTCGTTATTCCTAAGGGCTTCAAACACCCTTTCAGACTTGCCTTCATACTTTTGATGATACTCTTCGTAGAAAGAAAGGTATTTGTCGCCAAATGCTTCAAAGTAGAAAAGGTCGGAGTTGTTCATGGCATCGCCAGAATTGCCTTTTTCCCAATGCCTTGTAGTGGCCATTTGCTCTTGGGTATCATAAGGAGGCACCATCACAATGGCCTTGTCGGATAGCCGTACATCGATTTGTTGGAATCCTAGCTTCGATAGCATACCCGGAAGCAGGTCGCCAAGTGAATTATCGCCAAATCCCAGCCTTTTCTTGCCCTGTTCTGCAATGAGCGCATACTTTACATGATCGATCATTTCGTCGATCGATATATTTTCTGACTCTGATGTTTTCAGCAGACTTTGAATCCGGTTGTTGGGCTCTACGCATAGAATGGTGCCGCCCGGCTTGAGCACCCTTTTCATCTCTTCAATCGCTTTTACTGGATTGCCTACATGTATAAGCACTGTTTGGCAGGTGACGATATCGAATGTCCCATCGTCAAAGGGGAGATTCAATGCATCACCTTCATAGAGTTCAAACCAGCAGGCCTGCTCTTTAAAAAAACGCTTCAGTTCAGTAGAGCCTTTTGCCCAGGTAGGGTCTTTGTCTACACCTACCACATAAGCCGGCTTATCGAGATAGGGAGTTAATATTTTACTCCAGTGGCATTGGCCGCAGCCAACATCAAGTAATGATTTATGTTTGTTGAGTTTGATCCTTTTGGCCATCAAGTCAATAAACCCCTTGTTCCACCAGAAATTGCGGTAGTCAACAAACTGGTTTTTGGAATGAGGGCTTTGCGCGGAGGATTCAGACATTGTTCACTATTATTTGTTACTGCTTGGCAACCGTAAAAGCGAGTATTAGTGATAAACGCTTCGATTTTATTTAACAACAGGGAATAAAAAAAGTGGTTCATCATATGAACCACTTCGTTAATTTCTTTCGGCAATTGATAGTTCTCAGTAATCAGAGTCACGGTTGCCACGGCCATATCCGCCGCCGCCGCCGCCACGGTTGAAGCCTCCGCCACCACCGCCACCACGGTTGTAGCCTCCACCTCCGCCACCACCACGATTGAATCCGCCGCCACCGCCGCTTCTTCTCTCGCCTTCTGGTTTCGGCTCTGACTTATTTACCACAATGGCTCTCCCTTTCACTTCGGCACCATTCAGTTCTTTGATTGCTTTTTGAGCAGCCTCATCGTCGGGCATCTCAACAAAACCAAATCCTTTGCTTCTTCCAGTGAATTTGTCTGTGATGATTTTCACAGAAGAAACCTCACCGAACTCTTCGAAATAACCTTTTAATTCAGCCTCTTCTATACTGTAAGGGAGACTGCCAACGAAAATATTCATGCCTTATTAGTTAAATAAATTTTTATAAATGTAGCGGATTTAAAACTAAATACTAGTTTTTTGAAAACTTAATCTGAGGCCACTTAAATAAAGAAGCGACCTTTAACAGACAATAGGCTGCAAATTTACCAATAGTCTCCTTGATGTTGGCGGCAACACCTGAAGGTATCGGCAATAAATATTTAACTCATTTAAGGAGCAACTGAGTCGTTCGCTACTCTTCTTTTAGTTTCTTCAGCGCCACGGCATTCATGCAGTATCTTAGCCCGGAAGGAGCGGGGCCATCCGGAAATACATGACCCAGGTGGGCTTCACAAGAATTGCAAACTGTTTCTACACGCTGCATACCGAAAGTAGTATCCAGTATGTAAGCAATACTATTGTCTTTTACGGGTTGTGTAAATGATGGCCAACCGGTGCCAGACTCAAATTTCTCAGAAGCATCGAATAGCAAGGTGTCACAGCACACGCAACCATATTTACCAGGTTCAAAAAGACTGCACATATCAGAACTGAAGGCTCTTTCTGTGCCTTTTAGCCGTGTGACCCTATATTCTTCCGGCGACAGTTTCGCCTTCCATTCATCTTCCGTTTGGGTTATTTTTTTGTCTGGTTGAGGGTTGCCGTTTTTGGCAAAGCTGATGACATCGGTCCACTTGAGCATAGGAAATATTATTTGTTGGTGATAAACAGCAAATGTGGCTGAATAGTTTGAGTGGTAGGCAACACGACCATTAATTTACATTTTCCCCCGCTAAGGTCCGTCCCCGACAGACATTTCAAATTAGCTTTTTGTAAACAGTTTGTTCCGGCCTGTCAGGGGACAGGCCAGGGCGGATACGATAAAATGCAAAAACCAACCAACTGTTGCAGTTTGCGACTTGCTTTCGCTTTTCCTGCTATTGCTTTGTCATTCCAACCTATTAAACCTTTATATTTAAGCATCAAACTACTGACTAACGAAAATACGCAAATGAGAAAGCACCTCAACCTACTATTGGCCTTCATCCTGATTGCATCCTGTGCATTTTCTCAAAGCTGGCAAAAAGTAGCGCCCGCCAATGAATGTACTAACCGTCATGAAAACTCACTGACAGCCATTGGCGACAAGCTGGTGTTGGTAGGAGGAAGAGGAGTGAAGCCCGTGGAGTCGTTTGATTTGAAAACGAATACCTGGACTAAACATGTGGAGACTCCTCTGGAAATGAGTCATTTCCAGGCAATCAACTACAAAGATGAGCTGTGGATTGTTGGGGCATTTACTGGTGGCTATCCGCATGAAGTTCCCATTCCTGATATTTATATTTTCAATATTGAGAAGAATGAGTGGCGCAAGGGGCCTTCCATTCCCAAGGATAGGCTAAGAGGTGCAGCCGGCGCTTTTGTGTATAAAAACAAAATCTATATAGTGTGTGGCGAGGTTGACGGCCATTGGGAAGGTACCAACGGCTGGTTTGACGAGTATGACCCAAAAACCGATACCTGGAAAAAGCTGGCCGATGCGCCTCACATCCGCGATCATGTGGGTGCATCTGTAGTCGGCAACAAACTTTACCTGGCTGGAGGGCGTCGTTCAACTGCGAAAATCGGGCAGGTGCTCAACTTAACCGAGCCAGCAGTGGATGTGTATGATTTCAAGACTGGCCGCTGGTCTACTTTAAGTGAAGCACAGAATCTGCCAACCAAAAGGGCTGGTGCTTCTTCCGTTGTATTGGGTAAAAAAGTATTGATCATGGGCGGAGAAAGTGATGCCCAGGAGGAATCGCACAACAATGTGGAGGCGTTTAATACTCAGACCATGCGATGGGAAACTTTATCTCCCCTGAATAAAGGGCGACATGGTACGGGGGCTGTGAATGTCAAAGGTAAGATCTATACTGTGGCAGGCTCGGGCAACCGAGGCGGTGGCCCGGAGTTGAATACGATTGAGGTTTTTGAGTAGGGGTTCGAATTAATGAAGTTGCCATCTGCGCTTTCGCAGATAGCCAACCCATTGAGATGCCTGATTTCCCGGCCTGGAAGGACAGGCATGACGCCTCTGCTTAGGTTTCTGAAAGCGGATATCACATTGTTCTTTTCATAGCTTCGCTGCCGTCCTTTGCAGGAGACCCAAATCGATAATAGCACCAACGCCCGCTACACCGTTATACCTGCAACGGCAGGTATCTCCAAACAAAACACAAATCGTCGTCTCGAAGATATTGACAACAAACATTTAGAGATGCCTGATTTCTCAGCCGACGTGGAACGGCATGACGCCCCTCCATAAGTCAGTCGTAGCATAGTCCCAACTGCGCTATTTGAGAGTAAGCTCTTTATTTCTTTACCAGAAAACTCTTAAATGCAATCTTCTGACGTTTCCAGGTGTAGGTAACGGCCACGGTATCGCCGTATTGGATAATGGCGGGGTAGGAGAACTCCTCCTCTTCTGTGCCTTTGTCAATATCTACAATAGTGGGCCAGGTGGCACCGTTGTCGGTAGAGATGCCCAGTGAAAGTGGTGATCGGGAACCCCAGTTGCCCGAGGTGTTGTTGAAGGCCAGGGCCAACGTGCCGCCGGGAAGCTTCACCACGTCGATGCCACTATTGGGGTTGGGCAGCGATGTTTTGTACACTGGCGACCAGGTGATGCCCCCGTCTTCGGAATCGCTGCGGCAGATAGCTCCGGCCGAGCTCCTAAGCAACATGTGTACCTTGCCGGGTGCTGACTCCCACAGGGTGGGCTGGATAATCCCCTCGCCATCAATCTCGGTTCTGTCGAGTGGTAAAAATTCAGACTTGGTCCAGGTGGTGCCTCCATCGGTACTGCGGTCTACAAAGGCGTCCCATACTTTGTTGGTTTCTTTTGACGAGCCTGACAGCACAGTCCCGTCGGCCAGAGTAACGGGCTTGTTTCTTACTGGTCCGCGGCCTCCTTTGTCGCCTGCTACCAGCTCGGTAGGCTCTGACCAGCTTTGGCCGTTATCGGCGGTTCGGATCCACCAGGTTTCCCAGTTGTCGATGGTTTTGCCCACTTTGAAATAGAGAATAATGTCTCCGGAGGCCTCTTTGAAAAGTACGGGGTTCCAATGGGCGTCTTCACGGATTTTCGCTACTTCAATAGGTCGCGAGAAATTGCCTGCGTTGCCTTTTGTAAGCCAAATCCCCACATCATCATGTTTTTCGTGGGTGCCTCCAAACCAGGCCACCAGGAAGTTGCCGTCGTTTGTGCGGACGAGCGTGGAGGCGTGTGCCTGGGCAAAGTCACGGTCTTCGCCGAAAACAAAGTCGGAGCTGAGGGCGGTGACGGAAGGGGCTGCCGCTTCTTCTTTCACGGCTTCTTTCTTCCCTTTTGAGTTTTGACTGCATGAGCTAACAAAAACGACAAAGAGAAGAAAGGTGGTTGAAATGACTGTGTGTTTAATATAGGCTTTTCTCATGAGGAGGTCTTTGTTAATCGACAGTGATCTGCATTCAAACTGAGATGCCCGCCTGCGCTTCCAGGTCGGGCAGGCATGACGATTCGTATAGCGACACTATGTATATTATTACATAGGCTTTGAGCCGGTTACTTTGTAGGCTTTGCCGTTTGATTTGGTGAAGATGTAAAGCTCCCCGTCGGCGTCGGCCCCTAATCGTAAGTCTACTTTATTGCCGCCGTTCATTTCTTTAAAGCTGATGGGCTTGCCATTCATGCTTACTTGCCATTTTTTGATGGTAGCCACTTGCCCCAACTTCAAATCGCTGATGTTTACGTAGGCCAGCCAACCTTGTACAATATCGCCAAAAACGTACTTACCTTTCAACTCCGGCACGTCTGATCCAGTGTATTCATACCCACCAAGGATCGCATTGCCTTCATCATGGTCATATTCCGCCACCGGATAAGTAATGGGGTCATTGGGGTCCATCTGCTTAGCATACACTTTGTTCATGTCGTCATAGGGATTGATGATGAAGGAACCTTCCCGATAGGGCCAGCCGTAGTTGTGCCCTGGTAAAATAATGTAAAGTGCTTCAATCATATGGTGCCCAATATTGGCAGCGAGCATTTCCCCTGACTTCAGCCAGGTGAGTCTGTGCGGGTTTCTGAATCCCTTGGCATAAATTTCTTTTACAGTATTTGGGTTGCTTTCATTCACGAAAGGATTCGAAGCTGGAATGCCGTACTGCCCATTTTTACTATTGCTTCCTGCTGGATCGATCCTAAAGATGGATCCCCAGGCCGTTTCCAGGTTATCGATCAGGAAGGGGTAGCCATTTTCAGAGGCTCCCCCATCGCCAAGTCCAATGTAAAGGAGACCGTAGTCGGAATCCCCTTTTTTAGCGGTAGGATTAAACCTGATATCCTGCATGCCATGTATTTGGGTGACCATGTTAATTCGAAAGAGCTCACGGTGCTTGGTTGATGTAAATGGCGCTTTGGCGGCTGGGTCTGTGGTCCATTCAGTCAGTATCCACTGTAGTTTGACCCGTATTGAATCATTGTAAGCAAAGTCTGCCGGGGCACTTCCTGCAGGTTCAGTGTGGGTAGTGTAAAGTAAACCGTTGCTGGTAAACTCGGGATGAAAGGCGAAGCTGCCAAATCCTGTGCCATGGCCAGGCGTATTAATGAATTTTGGTTGCAGCGCTTCCATGTCTATATATACTGTTGGCTTACCGTCAACAAGTTCATAAAGCTTCCCACGCAGTTCAACCACGAATGATCGATTGGTGCCAGGTATTTGATCCATTTTGGTCACTCTGTTAATAAGCGGCGCTTCGCCGGTGGCTGGGAAAGGAGTAATTTCCTTTATCTCCACCATAATATCGGAGGTCTGGATAGTGTCAGGAATTGGGTTTTCCAATGCCTCGCCAGTGACTGCGCCACTAAATTTGGGGGCCTCCTTCGTGTTCATGTAGGCGATCACCTGATCGATTTGCTCGTCAGATAAATACGAATAAGCAGGCATGTAGGTATTATATTGTTTGAAAAGGGAGACCGCACGCTCATCACCTGCGTCGATCATCCCTTGAGGATTCTTGATAAAACTTTTGATCCATTCGGCTGAAACAGCCTTGGTGATGCCACCTAGTTGGGGACCGATACCCGACTGCTGAAAGTTATGGCAAACGGTACAAGATTGATCAAAAGTTACCTGGCCGGCGGCAATGACGGCTTCATCTGTTGAAATGCCATTGTCTTCTGTTTTTGCTCCATCACCGCAGGACATGGTGAAGGCAACGAGCAGGAAAAGAAATGCCAGGGTAAGTGAGGAGGAGTTTTTCATTTGTAAGGTAGTTTGTAAGCAGGTGTATGCCATAGGGAATTTATGAAGGTTGATATTAATCAAAGATCATCAAAAGGGAAAAGGATAGTCTGTCGATGGTTTAAGATCTTATTTATAAGTAGGACGTAGAAATTTTTCCTGGCACCTACCATTTAGTAACTTTGCGCTAATTCTTTTAAGCCATTCTAACATGGGAGCCCCAGAAACAAAGTTGTACGCTATCACTAAAATGAAGTGCCCCCGGTGCCACGAGGGTGATTTGTTTGAGCCTGGGACCGCCTATCATTTCACTAAGTTCACCAGAATGTACAAATGCTGTCAGGAGTGCAGCCAAACTTTTGAGCCTGAGCCGGGCTTCTATTTTGGAGCAATGATTGTAAGTTATGCGATTAGCTCAGCAATTTTTATAGCTGTATGGGTTGGGCTTAGTCTTTTGGTTGAGCGAGTAACACTGACCATGATGATGGTGTCTGTGGTCGTAATTGTAGTTGGCCTGCTTCCAATTAATTATCAATTATCCAGAAGCATCTGGATCAATGCAATGGTCAAATACAAGGGTCCTAACGTTCCGAAGTAATGTTGCTTTGAGAGGAGGCTTTTTGTAATAACACCGTGTATTTAATAGGAAACTTGCCAGCACTGGTTATTGATGATTTGAACGTTGATTTTTAGTTGTTTCTATTCATTTCATTGTCATTCGTGGCAATCTGTCGGAGCTAGGTGCTAGTCTTCATGCTTTTTTTGGCACCCGAGGTTTTGTCCTCAAGCCGGACTGGCTGTTACTTTTTCTTGCGGTTCCCCGCCGGGACAAAAAGTAACCAAAAGTCAACGAAAAATCAACGCACAGGGCCTTGACCCGCACCCTGCCACCATTTTTCGCCCACCCGCCTGGGAGGGTCATACGGTTTGCTGACGGTAGTTGTTTTTTTGCAGAAAGTCAACATCTCCGGTTATTGCTACTCAAAACATGGTCATGAGACGAATGTTTGTACGATAAGGCAATCTCTCCGATTTTGCAGCTAGGTCAAACAGGTTGCCGCGGATGTTAAATATCTGGAATCTAAAAATCGTAGTTGGTATCCTCGATTACCGTTTTTTCGGAGGGCCATACTACCGTAATCTACATTCAGGGGCTTTCAGCAATGACTCTCCTTACCCGTCTTTCCTAAACAGATTGAACTCAAGAAGTCCTGAGTCTTTGTTTTCATTTGATCTTTCTTCTCGTCTTTCGAGTCGTTCCTTCTTTCTTTTTCTCCTTTCTCTCGCTTTTTGCCGCTTTTTCTTTGAGTCTTTGGCAATGATGTAGTGGGCTGAAAGGGCGGTAGAAAAAGTAAACCAATCACTATGGTTGATTTGATAAGCAGGCTTGATATCTGCTGAAATTAGGATGGGTAATCCGGGAAGCTTCATTTCAGCGCCCAGGATCACATCGTATCCATAATACTTCCCCTGTTCCTTTTGCTCGCCAAAATGTGCTCCTGCACCAGTGTAGAGATTGAACCCTTTACCAATCAGGGGGAAATGTTGTTCGATGAGCAAGGTGCTGCTGAAATCACTGGAATAAGCGGCTAAGATTCCCTCCAGGGTAGTCTGTTTAAATATTTTCTGCTTGGCTGTTACGCCATAATGGTTGTTGCCAAACCGAACGCCAATGGCTGTGCTGTATTTCTGTGCACTTGCTGAAAGCGTAGAAAAAAGCAGCAGGATGAAAATTCTAAACGTAGCTCCGATCATTTAAATTGAACGAGAGTTTTGGCTTCTTATTTCTCCAGCCTGAACCTTTACTTTAGTTCTTCGATAAGTTTATCGGCCATTTTCTTGATTTCGGCTTGCCCAGACTTGATTTCGTTTATTACTTCAACACTTGAACCTTTTACTTCCATGTCTTTGATGGTGCCAAGCGCTTTGAGGTACCAATCGGTCCATGCATTGATAATTTTCGTTTCTTCAGCCTTGCTTGAGCCACTTGCCATTGCGGCTTTGCTTAACTCAATCTCTATAGTCAATCGTTCAATGGCAGCTGCTTTTGTCTCCTCAATAATGGAAAGAGCCGTGGCATGGTCTGCATTGACGAGGGTAAATGCGATAGCAAGTGCAGTGGTGGCTACATTTTTCTCAGTTTCTTTAGATACTTTGTCTAGCCTATCGTTGTCGGTATGATAAAATTGATCTGTAAAATGCCATAGCAGCAAGCCTGGAATTTTAGCATCCAGAAAAGGAACGTGATCGCTACCTCCTTCAAAAGGGTTATATGCTACCTGCCAGTTGGCCACTGCACCCTGCTCCTGGAAACGGTTCCAGACAAAGTCGTTAAAATAATGAGGCGCCATATCTTCGATGCTTACGTCCCCTGCTCCCCATTCAGTGTGTTTGTCTTTTCCACGTGTCCATATGGCACTAGGGTCAGGCATTTTTTCTATGAGAAAAGTGCCGCCAGTCACAGCAGTATTTTCCCCTACCATATCTAAACTGATGCCCCATTTAATATGTGAGGCTCGAAGCGTGTCTTCCTCAATATACCGGCGGGTTGAAACTATCTCATCTCCCCAAAGGAAGGTGATGGTCCGCTTTGGGTCTATGGAGCTATTTTTAACCAGCTTAGCTGTTGCAGCAGCCATTTCCAGCTGTGTGCCGGTTCCAGATGCATTGTCGTTAGCTCCGGGTTCCTGCACATGGGCACTAAAGACCAAGCTTTCGAAAGGCACTTGTGAGCCTCTCACGTTGGCTACTACTGTCAATTCCTCGGCTGGGTAGATGTTAGTCTTTGTGTTGATAATTAACTCCACTTTTCCTTTGGCGAGGGCTTGCCTTAGTTTTTCTCTTGCCTCATAGGACAACGCTATTGCCCATGCTTCTTTTCCCTCCTGATAAGGAATGCTTCTGAACTGGATAGACGTAGTGTTTTTTTCTGGCTGCAGGTAGGCTGGGTTGTCGTAGGTCAGCACCGCCAGGGCTCCTCCCTTTTGCACAGCCTGTTCAAACGCCAGCTTAGGTTTCGTATCGGCCAATACAATTTTCCCCTTCAAGCTTCCGTTGGTAATTGCTTGAATATCTTTTACAAACACCACTTCACCCTTTATTCCTTCAGCAGGTGTGCTTGTCGTGTAGATAGGAAGCATGTTTCTGTTGGTTTCAAAACTTAGCAATGGCACATCATTGCCAGCAATTGTTACTTCTCCGTCTACAGGCTCCCAGGTGGGCTTTGATAATGCTCTTTTTTCAATTCTGTAAACCAGCCTGTCTTTTTTTCCGGCATTCTCTTCCAGCACATAGCCTGCTTTTTCCAGTTGCTGTACCACCCTGTAAATACTACTATCGAAGCCAGCATTGCCAGCCAGGCGCCAATATTTCTCTACATAGGCGGTGGTTTCGAAAGCAAGTTCTCCGGTAATCTCTGGTCTTACCAGGTCAAAATAGGTGCTTGATGGATTGGCTGTCTCGTAGTTTGGCTGAGTGCAATTCAATGAGATGGCCATTAAGGAAAATAGGGCAATGTTTTTCATGTGCAAAAGTAGGAAATACTGGATTATATTGAAGGAAGCTATTTGGCCGAGCCTTTTTTTCTGATTTTTTCGAGCTGTTCAGCATCAGCAAGATCCTGTAGTCTGCCCATCGATTTCTTCGCAAGAATTAAGTCATCAATGCCTAAAAAGTTTACTGCAACATCATCCAGGGTCACAGTCTTTCTTTTTCTAAAGCACGATTCGAAGTCAATTCCATCTACATCCATCAATAAATCAATTCTGTGAGGCTCGTAGCCAAGTTGAATAATATTTGATTTTTCATAAAGATCGCCTTCAGATAAAGAATCTGCATTAATACCAAACTCTTGAAGGGCACTTAATAGACTTGTAAGGTTTTCTTTTTTCAGCCAAATCCACAAGTCAATGTCTTTGGTGTATCGGGGATATCCATGGAAGTTAACCGCGTAACCTCCAACAATCAGGTACTTGACTTTATGTACGTTTAATAATTCTAAGAACTCTTTGAAATCCTTGCTCAGCTCCATACAAACGAAGATTTACTTCCTCTCTTGTTTTTTCCAACTCTATCATTCTCTCTGCTTTCGATAGGCTCAGCCAATATAATAGATTGCCATCGTCCTGTCCTTTTTTTACTATACGAATAGGCATTTTCGTTTTCATTATTTAGGCCTTAAATGACGACTTAAAGATAAACAATATTGCGGTGGATTTACCCGACAGTCAGTAATTCCTTCCACCACCACCCTGAATCTTTCACCGTTCGTTGCTGCGTGGCAAAGTCTACATGCACCAGGCCAAAACGGGGGTCATATCCTTCGCTCCATTCAAAGTTATCGGTGAGGGTCCATACAAAATAGCCATCTACATCAATACCCTCTTTTTTTGCACGTAGCACTTGTAGCAAGTATTCCTCAAAAAACTTTATTCGCCGGTAGTCGTTCACGGCACCGTTGGATAAATGATCGGGCAGGCAAACACCGTTTTCAGTAACAAGCAATTTCTTTACTCCTTCGTAGCTTCCAAAACGCTTGAGCATGTGGTAAATCCCTTCCGGAAAAATTTCGAAATTCATCGAGTTCATCTCAACCTTTCGTTTTGTTGCGGGCACTTCTTTGGCAAAAAGGCCCAGTGTAAAGAGCGAGTATTTGGATACAATCCGGAAGTAGTTTTGTATGCCAATAAAGTCGAATTGGAAGGGGAGCTTTTCTTCATCACCAGCTTCCATAAACTTCTCAATTCTTTTCAGAATGGGGACCGTTTTGGTTGGATATCCCATCCCCAAGCCTGGCTCCACAAAAAGCCGGTTAAAAACGGCATCCATTCTATTGGCGGCTTCAACATTCCACGGCAGCTTGTCTACAGGGTCAATATGGGAACAGGAATAGGTAGTGCCAATGTTAGCATGTGGCACATTCTGGCGAACTATTCTACCACCCTCGGCCTGGCACATGGTGGTATGGTGCGCTGCTTTCAAAAAGGAATCGAGGCCTTTTACACCTGGGGCATGGTAGCCTGTCATGTACCCAAGGCCAGTAAAAGCCATGGGCTCATTGAGCACCATCCAGTTACTTACTTTTGAACCATATTCGCGGGTCGCCAGGTTTACATAATCTGAGAACCAACCAATGATGTCTCGATTGGTCCAACCGCCCTTGTCTTGCAGGACCTGTGGCAAATCCCAATGGTACAAAGTGACCCATGGAGTGATGCCTTGTTCCAGGCAGTAGTCAATTACTTTGTGGTAGAAATCGATTCCTTTCCGGTTGATGGCGCCAGTGCCGGCAGGAATAAGTCGGGGCCATGCGATTGAAAACCTGAAAGCATCAAACCCCATCAATTTCACAAGGTCTATGTCTTCTTTGTAGCGGTGGTAAAAATCTGCGGCTGTATCTGCCTGCTCTCCACTTTTGATCTTTCCTTTTGTGTGCGTAAATCGGTCCCAAATAGATTCTCCTTTGCCGTCCAGGTTCCAGGCACCTTCCGTTTGAAAAGCCGCGGTGGCCACACCCCATGTAAAATCATTTCCAAAGTCACCTCTGTTAAAAGGACGTAAATCTTCCTGAAGCTTCGATTGTGAACCACTTTGACTTTTATACAGGTGCTTTTTCGGATGACTCACCTGTTGGCTGTTTTGAAACATTCTGGACGATCAGGCCTTGTCAGGCGCTATTGATACAACAGTTTTAAAGGAAAGTGCAAAGATAATGAGTATTGCGAAGCTCAAAAATATTGAGCTTGTAAACCTGTTGACCCAACTGTAATAATCTACTACGCTAAGTGCCAGCAGAATTGCCGGGAGAAACATGAATACGGAAAAAACTTTAGACATTGAACCTCGTTGGATGAGCACAATACCAAGACCTGCAAAAGTAATGGCTAAAAGAGCCCACTTAGTCCAGGTAAACAAGGGTAGGAAATTGCTGAATGGCGTGAAGTCACTTTGACCCTTCAGATACAATGAAGTGATGTTGAGCATCATGATATTTTCAAGCAAGTCTGCGAGAAAAATGACAATAGCTATCGGAGCGAGGCTTTTGACCGGGCGCTGAGCAATCGAACTTCCCAGTTGATATATAAAGGTGCCTAAAAGCCAGCTATAGACCAGCATGAAAAGAAAATCATAATAGTTGACCTTATCGAGCGCAAGAATTTCGCTGTCTGACAATGGATCCAGGGCATCGAAGACATCATCTGCAGAATGAACAAATTCAAGTGCCAGGATGAGGCTATTATAGGGGGCTACTGCTTTTTCGTTGGGGAGTGGTACGCCTCGCATCAGTACCAGGCAAACAGCCAATGGTAAAATAAAATAACCAAGAGACCGCAGCGGATAGTTGGGATTATTGATCATTGAATTAATTTAGCATCCTTGAACTAAAATAGGTTGAAGCTGATCTACAATATAAGCCATTGGTAGATTAGTAGATGTAATTCAAACTAAACATTTAGATTTGTTCAAATAATGCAATAAATTCAACCCTTCTAGATAAGACCAAAAACTAATGACTATGAAAAACCTGAAATCACTTCTTTTGCTTGCAGTAATCCCGTTCGTTGTTTCCTGCAGCTCAGGCGACAAAAAAGCTGCGTCTGCTGAAGAAGCCACTAAGGAAAGCGCTGTTGAAAAAGTTGAAAAAGAATTTAACTATCCTATCCCAACATCATTTGAAGTAACTCAAATGCTTATTGATGCAAAAGCTGGATTCGTTTTGGGCATTTCCAACGATCCGGAAAACGTTGATCAATATGTGACAGGGTATAGCAAAGCTGTGAACCTAGGTGTATATGGTGCTGACCTTAGCTATGCCAGTACATACAACCGTCAGCAAGAAACAATGGACTACCTTAATGCTTCAAGAAAGCTTATCCAAAGCCTGAACATCAGCTCTGGCTTCACCATGGAAATGGCTCGCAGCGTTGAGAATAACCTTCAAAACAAAGATTCGCTGATCAACATCATCACTGAAGCTTTCTACGAGACATATGTGTTTTTGAACCGCAGCTCTCAGGAAAGAACGTCATTGCTGGTATTGGCGGGTAGTGTTATCGAAGGATTGTACATTTCATCTAACCTTGTTATCAGCAGTGGTTATGACCAGAAGTTACTTGATGTAATTGGTGCTCAGAAGACGCACGTTTCGAAGCTAGTTGATTTGTTAGGTGAGTTTTCTGACGACGAAAACGTACAGAAGATACTTCCTTCACTTCAGCGTATCAACGAGGCTTATAGCCAGGTAGGCGACAAGTTAACTGCTGAGCAGTTTGACGGATTGCAGACTAGCATTGAGTCTATTCGTACAGAATTAGTAACACCATAATTTGTTTCTGCCTGAGTTAGTTCCTATATCCCGGCTATGACCGAGTCGATTGTTAATGCTTTAATGCATCTGTTCGCCATTATTGAGAGTGTCAAGGATGATGATCAGTTTGACTCGGTGGAATTAGTAATCAAGCCGTACCTCAATAGGACCTTAAACAACGAGGAGCTAACTCAGGCTTATATTGACCTTTATCATAATTATCTCCGCTACCATCGAAGTCAACCCAGGACAGGCGATGAGGAGGCAATGCTGGCTACTGATGTAGAAAGTATTCTTCAGGTTACCTACATCTGTAACAACCTCAACAAGGAGCTCCTTCAACACGAACGCATTATTGTTTATCTCCAGTTATTGGAGCTGATTTTTGCCGATGGGAAAGTGACCGATAGGGAAGAGCAGTTTTTAATGCTTGTCGGGATGAATTTTAGTATTCCATCTAAAGAGGTGGAAGACATCAAGGCTTTCATTCTGAAGTCGGACGGAAAAGGTATCGATAAAAATCGTGCCCTTGTAATAGACAAGACCGTCACCGAATGGCCTGATGATATTGCCTGGATGATGAAAAAGAAGAAGTCGCCGGGTAGTACCGAATTTCATCATATACATGTCGACAACATGTTTGGTAAGATTCTGGTTTTGCACATCGCCAGTATCAATACCTTCTTTTTTAGGTATGATGGTCCCCTCAATATTTACCTTGAAAGTAATAAGATCATAAAAGGCCGCTCCTATCAACTGAAGCCGGGTGCAATTATCAAGGGTAAAACGATCCGACCTATTTACGAGACAGAGATCACCCGGAAGTTTTTAGAAGATCAAAAGAAGGGTCATATAGTTCTTACTGGGCGTAACCTGACGTTTCATTTCAAGAATAGCGATAACGGTATTCACCCATTTAATTTTTCTGAGGAATCGGGGACACTGGTAGGTGTGATGGGAGGAAGTGGCGTAGGGAAATCTACCTTACTTAATTTACTTAACGGAAAAATTGAGCCTACTGACGGACGGGTCACTCTCAATGGGTTCAGCATGGAAAATGCTGCTCGGTATGGAATGATAGGTTTTGTGCCGCAGGACGACCTACTCTTTGAGGAACTCACGGTCTATCAGAACCTCTATTTCAATGCTCAGATGTGTTTTAGTGAATTCACTAAAGAGCAGATCAAAGAGACGGTGGACAAGGTGTTGCACGAACTAGACCTGTATGAAATTAAAGACTTGCGGGTAGGCGACCCATTGAATAAGTCGATTTCAGGTGGACAGCGAAAGCGACTAAATATTGCCTTGGAGCTATTGCGTGAGCCAGCGCTGCTTTATGTCGATGAGCCTACTTCTGGACTTTCCTCTATGGATTCCGAAAAGGTAATGTGGCTGCTAAAGGACCTGTCCAGGAAGGGGAAACTTGTTATTGTCATCATCCATCAGCCCTCATCTGACATTTACAAGTTGTTCGATAAGCTTTGGATGCTGGATAAAGGAGGCTATCCTATTTACAATGGAAACCCTATCGATGCCGTCGTTTATTTTAAAAGTGAGAGCACGCAGGTAAATGCTACAGAGAGCGAATGCCCGCACTGCGGTAATGTGATTCCTGAACAGATACTTCAGATTGTAGAAACGAAAACCATTGATGATGATGGGCGACCTACATCTGTACGGAAGATTACACCGGAGAATTGGTATACAAAATACAAGGAGAAGATTGAGCCCAGCGTAAAGCAATTAAGACATGATACTTCTATCCCTAAGTCGAACTTTCGGCTACCTAACTTCTACCGACAGTTTTGGATCTATGGCAAACGAAATATTTTGTCTAAAGTGGCCAATAAGCAATACATCCTGATCAACTTATTCGAAGCTCCGTTACTCGCTTTTATTCTGGGATATTTTTCAAAATATTCGCCTGGCATTGAGTATAACCTTTCAGAGAACAAAAACCTCCCGGTATATCTTTTTATGGCCGTTGTCGTGGCTTTGTTTATCGGAATGTCGGTGAGTGCCGAAGAGATTTTTAAAGACCGAAAGATTATCGAGAGAGAATCTTTTCTGAATCTAAGTCGATTCAGTTATATAAATTCAAAGGTGAGCTACCTGTTTGCACTTTCTGCTTTTCAGATGTTACTTTTTGTTGCTATTGGAAACTACATTCTTGAAATAGATGGCCTGTCTTTTCACTATTGGTTCCTGTTGTTTTCTACTGCTTGTTTTGCTAACCTGGTGGGCCTTTCGATTTCCTCTGCCTTCAATTCAGTGATAACGATTTATATTTTAATTCCATTTATCCTGGTCCCGCAACTACTACTGGGAGGCGCTATGATCAAATTCGATGACCTGCACAAGTCACTTACCAATAGAGTGTATGTGCCAGTGATAGGGGATATAATGGCCTCTCGATGGGCTTATGAAGCCATAGCGGTAGCACAATTCAAGGAAAATGAGTACGAGAAAAATTTCTTTGATGCCGACAAGAAAATCAGCGAGGCAAATTTTAATATCGCATTTAGAATTCCTGAGGTAGAAAATATTACGAATTCGCTGATCAACGACATCGACAAAGATTCTGAAAGCTATCAAACCAGACTGGATATTTTGGCCAACGAGTTGGAGCACATGCGAAGTCAGGCAGACATGCAGCCATTTACTTTTTTGAATAACCTGACCCCAAACAGTTTTAGCGCCAATGTAGGAAAGAACGTTTTGAGTTATCTTCAATCGCTTGAAAAAGTATTTACAATCAAAATGGATGACGCCTCTAATGAGCAGGAGGCTGTTTTGAATGGATTGATAAGAGAGATTGGCCACGAAGGGGTGCTTGACATGAAACGTGCATCTTATAATCAGGCTTTGGCTGACATTTTGCTCAATAGGAGTGAAATTAAAGTGCTACACTATAGCAAAGACCAACTAATTCAAAAGAAGGATCCGGTGTACATGGAACCTACTTCCAACTTTGGCCGGGCACACTTCTATTCACCTGTGAAAGTAATCTTTGGTTACAGAGTAGATACTTTTTGGTATAACCTCCTGGTGTTGTGGGGAATGACAGGCTTTCTTTACATGCTCCTGGTCAAAGACTTCTTTGGGCGGGCAATGAAAGGAGTGTGGGGAAAACGCCTGCGGAAGGAATAGCTACTCAAGTGATTCAATGACATGGTTTTGCCCCAAGAAAGCCACTTTTTCACCCTTTAGCTTTCCGAAAAAGGCTTGTCCGATTGGGGATCCAGGCGAGATAACGAAATAGTTGATGCCTTCCAAGGCTACTTGTCCGAGGCTCGCTGCAAAATAGTAGTGGCCCAAATTGGTTTTTACCATGCTACCAAGCTGTACTTTGCCTGGGCTTTTTGATGGGTCGATAGACTTAAGGACTTGAAGTAGTTTTTGTGCCTCGGCCGCCTGAATAGCATTTTTTTCGATTTCCTGCTGCATCATTGCTCTGCCAGTTTCGTATTTGTCTCCAGCGCTGCTTTTTGTTTCGGAATTGGCTGCTTCCCTGGCCTCTGCTATTGCAGCATTGGCCGTATCAATTCTTGATTGCACGTGATTGATGCATGTTTGCAGAAGATGCTTTTTGGCTTGCATAGCTAAAACGACGAATGTCTCCGAGGGCTTTTTTTGTAAGAGGAGACAAATGTAAATAGATTTAAACGTTTTTAAACTTTGGAATGCTAGTTACCTTTGGTTGATCGATATATTGTTTGCTATGAATAAATACCTAATGAAATTCATGCTGATTGTTTTAGTGGCTTTTGGCTTCGCCTCCAAATCCGCCGCCCAGGGCTACGATATTAAAATAGCTGTGGAAGGCATGCAGGACAGCGTGGCCTACCTTGGATATGTATTCGGCGACCAACGTTTTCTCACGGACACGGCAAGGGCTAGTGCGCCGGGTGTTTATCAATTTACTGGCCCAAATGAATTACCGACCGGTATTTACTTTATCTACAGCCCAAACTATTTTCTGGAGTTAATTGTAAAGGGTCAGAAGTTTAGCCTGAAGACGACGAAAGAGGGTGGGTACAATACCATGGAGATCAATGGTTCGCCAGAGAATGAAGCTTTCAAAGCCTTTCAGCTGGGAATGGTGGACTTACAAACACAAAAATTAGCCATAAGAAAGAAACTAGAGATGGCTACTACTTCAGCTGATTCTGCGTCAATTATACAAGAGGAACAGGTTGTAAATGGAAAGCTAAGTGACTTTAGACAAGAAATCATCAACATGTACCCTGACTCATTTGTTGCCAAGTTTGTCAAGTTGATGGTGCTTCCTGAGGTTCCTGGTATTCCTGAATATGCAGACATTGCCGACGATGCAGAACGTGGTCGATTGAAGTACGAATATTACAAGAAAACGTATTTCGAAAGTATCGACTTTGATGATTCTGGCTTGCTGAGGACGCCCGTTCTAAAATCGCCGGTGGTTCATTTTCTCGACAAAGTACTTATACAGCACCCCGATACTATCAACGTATATATCGATAAAATCATGAATAAGGTGATGGACCAGCCTGATGCTTTTAGGTTTTGGTTGGTTACTTTGTTTAAAAAGTACCAGGAATCCAAAATAATGGGCATGGATGGCGTGATGGTTAATCTTGCCGAAAAATATTACCTGAGCGATCATGCAGACTGGCTAAGCCAGGAAGACAAAACGAAATTAAGTGAGGAAGTAGAATTTGTAAGTCCTAATTTAATAGGGAAGCAAGCCCCTGTGCTTCAATTACTTGATACATTGCTTGAGCCGGTAAGCCTAAGTCAGGTAAAGGCAGAGTTCACCATCCTGTTCTTTTATGATCCTGATTGCGGGCATTGTAAAAAGTCTACCCCCGTGCTTTTGGAAGAGTATCATCGGATGAAAGACAGTGGAGTGGAGGTGATGGGTATTTGTATTGCCACTGATATTGAAGCCTGGAGAAAGTTTGTTTTTGAATATGAGCTTGATTGGATCAATGCTGGAGATCCCTACTTCAGAAGTAATATGCGCCGTGACTTTAATGTAAGGTCAACTCCCCAGGTTTATATTCTAAATAGGAATAAAACAATCATTGCGAAGAAATTAGAGGTTGAGCAACTAGCAGGGTTCATAGAACAGTACAGGGCCGCACTGCGAGCAACTGGGGAAGATTGAAGAATTAAAGTTGTGGCAAGTACATTTTAGGACTAAATTCTAGGCCAAAACTTAACTACTATGCATTCGATGCAACACTTTTACAGACTGTTGTCTATTTCTTTAGTCAGTGTATTCCTATTTGTTTCTTGCAATCAGTCTTCCAAAGATTATACCGGATGGCCTACCTATGCAGGTTCTACCATGGGTGAGCGGTACTCTTCCAACGAGCAAATCAATACGTCGAATGTAGCCAGCTTGCAGGTAGCCTGGCGCTATAGTTCGTCCGACAAAGACCCCAATAACCGTTCTCAGATCCAATGTAACCCTATTGTAGTAGACGGGATACTTTATGGCACATCTGCTCAATCCAAACTTTTTGCAGTCGATGCACGCACAGGCGCTGAGAAATGGGTGTTTGATCCATATCATTTACCGGGGATAGAGCAAGACGAAAACTCATTCTGGTTTGCTGTCAACAGGGGAGTGATGTACTGGGCAGATGCAGCTGGTGCTGATCGTAGGATCTACTACAGCATTGCTGAGAATTTGTATGCAGTTAATGCTGAGACTGGCCAACTAGTGAAGAGTTTTGGTCAGGATGGGCGTATCGACTTGCGGGAGCAGCTAGACCTTAGTGCGGATATTGATATTAGTAAAATGTACGCATCAGGTACTACGCCAGGCGTTATTTACAAGGACCTGATCATTATGGGCATGAGGCTTTCGGAAGGACCGGATGCGCTGCCCGGGCATATCCGTGCTTTTGATGTGACGACTGGTGAAAGAAAATGGATATTTCACACCATCCCTCACCCAGGCGAAAAGGGCTATGAAACCTGGGAGGATCCGGATGCCTGGAAGAGAGTAGGTGGTGCCAACGACTGGGCAGGCATGTCGCTCGATGAAAAGCGGGGAATGGTTTTCATTTCTACGGGCACGGCCAATCCAGATTTTTATGGAGGGTTTCGCAAAGGCCAAAACTTATTTGCCAATTCCATTGTGGCGCTGGAGGCAGCCACGGGAAAGTACATTTGGCACTATCAGGTAGTGCATCACGACCTTTGGGACCGCGACTTGCCTACCAATGCTATTCTCACCACGGTTACACATGAGGGAAAAGCAATTGATGCGGTGGCTCAGATTACCAAGCACGGTTATGTCTTTCTGCTAGACAGGGAGACCGGAGTACCTCTTTTTCCTATTGAAGAAGTACCCGTTGGAAAATCATCGCTTGATGGGGAGGAAGCATGGCCTATTCAGCCCATCCCGACATTACCTGAGCCATTCGCCAGGCAAAGTTTTACCGAGGCTGACGTATACGGAACCACTCCAGAGGCTTATCAATACCTGATCGAAAAATTCAGAACCGTCAAATACAGTGAGGCTTTTACTCCCCCTAGCAAAGAAGGATCATGGATTTTCCCTGGCTATGATGGAGGCGGTGAATGGGGAGGGGCTTCTGTAGACCCTGAGTCTGGAATATTGTATGTTAATTCCAGTGAGATGCCCTGGGCCATGCATATGGTGGAAACACCAGTGAACACCAACGACAAGTCGCTAAAAGGAATTGGGAAAGGCGTTTATGCCAAATATTGTCTGGCTTGTCATGGACCGGAAAGGAAGGGGAATGGCGCTGCTTATCCATCGCTGGTGGACTTGAAAGAGCGCTATAATAAAGAGCAGCTCTCGGCCTTGATTTCCAGTGGCAAAAACATGATGCCGGCATTTAAACAGATTCCTGATGGGGAAAAAGAGGCACTGATGACTTTTGTGCTGGACCTGGAAGACAAGGAAGCGGTGCCAGAGAACCTGGTCACTTCCACTACCAAAAGGCCAACAGCAGAAATGCCCTATATCATGACAGGTTACAACCGTTTCATCGATGAAAATGGATATCCGGGTATTACGCCACCGTGGGGCACTTTGAATGCCGTAGACCTGAATTCAGGCAAGTTGCTTTGGAAGAAAACGCTGGGTGAGCTAAAAGAACTAACGGAAAAAGGTATTGCGCCTACGGGGACAGAAAATTATGGTGGCCCCGTATCTACAAAAGGTGGGCTGATATTCATTGCTGCCACCAAGGATGAGAAGATCCGGGCGTTTGACAAGACCACAGGAGAAGTGCTCTGGGAGGCTGATCTGCCAGCTTCTGGTTTTGCAACGCCGGCAGTTTATATGGTCGATGGAAAGCAATTCGTTGTCATTGCCTGTGGAGGTGGTAAAATTGGAGCCAAGTCAGGCGATGAGTATGTAGCTTTTGCGTTACCTGATTGATCAACCTACACTTTAATGTTTGAGTTTGGTTTCGACGGTCGCTCCTGCTTCCAGTAATTTGTGAACTGGACATTTATTGGCAATCTCCAGTAGTCGCTCTTGTTGAGATGAGTCCAGCTCTCCTTTTAGTTCGATGATTCGCTCAAATTTGTTTGTTTTCGGCTCCTTGATGTCACATTTTTCACAGTCTTCCATGTGACCAGTGCTATGATTGATGTGAACCAACACTTCTTCAAGCGGCCATTTTTTACGGTCAGCATACATTCTTAATGTGATAACAGTGCAAGATGCTAGTGCGCCCATTAAAAGTTGATACGGTGAAGGGCCTGTATCTTGTCCGCCCACACTTTGCGGTTCATCCGCGGTAAAGGCATGTTTGCCAGACTGAATTTGTGTCACATATGCAGCGCTTTTACTGCCAATTTTTGCAACCAGCGCTGCATCCGACATGAACTGTTCCTTTTCTTTTGCAGGGATATACCTTTTAGCCCACGAAGCGATAACATTTCCGGCATAGGTGGCATCCTCTTTTTTGCTAAGAAGGTGGTCAGCCCCTTCAAGAGAAATAAAACTTTTCGGATGATGCGCCGCAGTATACAGTGATGCCGCATTTTCGATTCCTACGGTAGCATCTTGCGGTGAATGAAGAAATAGTGTTGATTTTCGAAGTTCTTTCATTGCTTCAGTGAGTTGGTGCTCCTGAAGGTTGTCAATGAGCTGTTTTTTGATGGTAAATGGCCTGCCACCTATATTCACTTTCGCCTCGCCGCTTGCCTTGATATCTTCCAGGCTATTCTCAAAAAGGTGTGCCACATGGGCGGGGTTGGATGGCGCTCCAATGGTGGCTATGGCCTTTACGGATGGTATTTGGGTAGAAGCATAAAGTACGGCAGCTCCTCCGAGCGAATGCCCGACCAATAGCGCTGGTGCTTCGTATTCAGCTTCTAAAAACTTCGCTGCATCAACAAGGTCGTCAATATTAGATGAAAAATTGGTGTCCGAGAAATTGCCTTCGCTGTTGCCCAGTCCAGTGAAATCGAAGCTAAGCACGCCGAATCCATTCAGTGTTAGAGCGTTTGAGATTGCCTGTACTGCATGGAGGTTTTTGCTACAAGTGAAGCAATGAGCGAAAATGGCATAGCTTCGTACCTCTGCATTAGCAGGAAGGTTTAGCTTGGCCGATAAAGTAAGTCCTAGTTGGTTTTTAAAAGTGATGTTGTTTTGTGCCATCTTCTAATATCAGATATAATGGCCAAAAATGGGGTTGTTTTCTGCTTTAATAAGTTGATTTGTCTTTCAATTGTCAATTATTTGCTTGATAAAACGTGATTTCCCTGATTGAATAATATCCTCGGCAGCGGCTGCCTCGATTGATGGCTTTTTGTGAAAATGAACAGTTTCGGTCAACTGTTTAGCAGGATATTGCTAATTGCCACAAGGCTAATCAAAACCCAAATGATATTCAGCGCTGTATTAGGGTAGGCTTTTTTCACGTAGGTATAGATCGCCAAAATGATACTTCCGAGTAGATTAAGCAGCTGAAATTCAAAGGATGTACCCTCTAAAAATCCGTAGCTAGTCAATGCAAACCCTGCCAGAAGCAATATTGCTCCTATCCATCCCAATCCTTCAATAAATATTGTTTTCATGATATGTTTTTAATTCAGCTCAAACTCTTCTTCTCTTTACGTTTGTACACTATTTCCTGTCCCTGAGGCGCTTTAAACTTCTCAGGAATATGTTGCTTAATTTCATTGGCGAAAGCTGCGATCATCCTTTTTTTAACATCGTCTCGCCGTGTCATAAGACTCACGACCCTAAAGGGTTCCGGGGATGCGAATCTTTTTAATTTCGACAGGTCGCCGGCTTTAAGCTGGAGTGTGCTCAGCTCTGGAAGGATAGTGATCCCCAGGTTTTTGTCGGCCAGGTTGCGCAGGGTTTCTAAACTGCCCGAAGTAAATTCAAGCATGTTCTCTGTCTTATCTCTTAGCTCGCAAAACTGGATGATCTGCGATCGGAAGCAATGGCTTTCTTCTAAAAGGAGCAGTTCATTGGGGTCGATGTCTTCAGCAAGGAGCAAATCTTTGTCGAAGTGCCGTGCTGCATAAACAACAAAGGGCTCATAGTAAAGAGGCGATACATTGAAAAGTTTGCTTTCATCTGGCGCTACTAGTATCCCGGCATCCAGTTTTCCTTCGTCTAGCTTTTCAAGAATTTCTTCGGTCACGTGCTCAGAAATCTTCAATTTGATATGCGGATACCTCAATGTAAACTCATAGATAAAAAGAGGCAAAAGATAGGGGGCAATGGTTGGGATGATCCCGATTTGCAAAACACCCGCGATAGTGTTCTTCTTTTCCTGAACGAGCTCCTGAATTTTGTGAACTTCTTGCAAGATCAATCGTGCCTGCGCAATCAGTATTTTTCCTGTTTCGGTGGGCACTACCGGGTACTTACTCCGGTCGAAGATTTTAATATCATATTCTGACTCCAGTTTTTGGATCATCATACTCAATGTGGGCTGGGTCACATGACAAAGATCCGATGCTTTAGAAAAGCTCCGCTCGTTGTCCAGGGCCACTATATATTCTAACTGCTGAAGGTTCATATAGAAGTGGTTTCTGCAATATAGATGCTATCTATTTAATCATAAAGAAAATCAGTTTGAATTATATTTAGTTTGGCTATACTTTTGACATGGACAAGAAAAGTGAGTAGGCTGCTGAAAGTAGATAACTTTAAATGCGGCTGCTTGCCGAATGAGACAATTAGCTTGGAGAATTGGAACGACAAGGGTTTCAAACATAATGACACGCAATTTGTTAAGATATTATCACGATGTGATTGCGAGTTGTTGAAAACGGCCAATCACATCTGTTGAAGAAATTAGTAACCCAGCTAATAAATTAGATTTAGTGCAAGGAGTAGTCAAATGGCTACTCCTTTTTACTTAAAGACAAACATGGATTTTTTTCAATCATTACGTCAAGGCGAGCTTGAAAATGTAAAGGCGATGCTCACTGAAGACCCTTCGTTACTCCATAAGGCTGATATGCGTGGTTTTACTCCATTGGTGATGGCGGCCTATAGTGAGCAGGCTGAAGTCACAGCGTTGCTACTGGAAAGTGGTGCCGATGTTAATGCCTTGGATGCTGCTGGTAACACCGCCTTGATGGGTGTTTGTTTCAAAGGGAATGTTGAAATCGCTGAGATGCTAATTGACCGAGGGACCCACCTGGATATTAAGAACTCCAAGGGCGCCACAGCACTTATCTATGCTTCGATGTTTGGACAGACTGACATTGCCAGGATGTTATTGGCTGCTGGGGCAAATAAGGAGCTTGTTGATGAAAAAGGGAATACGGCTTTGAAGTATGCACAAGCAAATGGTGCAGACGTACTCGTCGATTTACTTGCATAAAAAAAGGCTCTCTGATTTCCTCTGAAAGCCTTTTTTGTAAAAATTTTAGTGCCTAAGGCCTTTCCTCCTGTAACGACACAATCCAATTGGCAATCTTCATCGCATCTTCGTCAGATACCTGAGGCATAGCAGGCATTTCAGTAGAATAGCCTGGCCAGTTTTCAGGTTTAGGGACCCGGATAAGATCCACAATCTGTTTTGCAGTATACCTTCTCGCCGCAATGTCTTTATACGCTGGTCCCACCTGCCTTTTGTCGACCTGGTGGCAGGCCAAACAAGTGTTTTTGGCAAGAATCGGTTTTATTTCTTCGGTACTGAGCACTTCATTTGTGGCAACTTTTACTGCGGCCGGTTTGGCAGCCACTTTTTTCATGGCCGGCTTTTTCTCCAATGACGAGCGTTTGGTGCTAACGCCGGACATGTCGAGCTTAGCGCCGGTCGGAATATTGTTCATCGTGTAGTACCCTGTGCCATGCAACACTGAAGCCCCAGTGGCAGACTTGATGCCCGGCAAGTTGATCTCATGCACATAGTACTTGCGCAGGTTGTCCACCAATAGCCTCACGCTCATGCCGTCGTCAGCCACTTTTACTCCTTTAATTCCTAATTTTTCAGTGTTAATAGGAGGGCTGCCATAAATTGAATGGTATTTGTAGATAAAGGACTGACCTGCATATGAATCCAAGTCCTCGGCCGATTGTTTATCTACCGGTTGAGTGAAATGAATCACAAAACCATCGGGCATGGCCTTTACAGTTTGCATTTCAAAAGGTGTTTCACCAGTCCATACCACTCTTTCAAGGCCTGAGGTAGTGCTACCGGCCGATCCCCAGCCTCTATTGGTTTCTCCTACGAAAAGAGATCCATCATGGCCCCAGCTCATGCGCAGTACACCTGACTGAAAATCTTTGATGAAGTCGAAAACAACTCCCTGGTATTCTCCATTAACTTTTTCTAGCGAAACACGCATGATTTTACTCTGGCCCTGGTCGCCGATTAGCAGCTGGTTTTTAAAGGGGCCAAAATTGCTGCCATCACCGATCTCGATGATTTCTGAATTTGAAATGCCGAGTATCCCATGAGGTAACCAAACGGCAGGCAGGGTAATTTCCGGCACCACTTCTTTGGCGTGAAAAAGCATTTCAGGATTTTTCTCTTCAGCATTATTTTCTGGCTTCAGGTACCTGCCATCGACCTGCGCTCTTTCTTCATGTACTTTAGAAAAGAACTCATTGGCTGAAACGGTTACTGGAGACTCTGCTTTGTCGGCCCACCTCAGTCCCGCCGGGTGACCGGTGAAGCTTCCTTTTCTGATATGCCAAATGCCGCCTGAGCCAATCCAGTCTCCCTGGTTATCGGCATAAAATAGTTCTCCGTTGATCATTCCTAATCCTGCCGGAGATCTCATGCCTGTTGCCCATGGTTCCATTTTACCGTCAGGGCTAATGCGCATGATCCATCCTCTCCACGGCACACGGCTCTCACCTCTCCACCACTCCTGGTCGCCAAAGGCCACGTTCCCCGACACAAACATGTTGCCATCAGGGGCAATCTTAGGCCCATAAGAGTATTCATGGTAATGACCGGACACTGGCCATGCATAAATGGTTTCGTAAACATCGGCGATGCCATCGCCATCTGTGTCCTGCAATTTGGTAAGTTCACCACGCTGGGCGGTATAAAGTGCATTTTCCTTAAATGTTAAACCCAGAGGTTCGTGAAGACCACTGGCAAACAATTTGAACGAGGGCAGGTTGCTGTTGCGCATGTAGGGGTCTTCCACTACCCAAACGTCGCCTCTGCGAGTAGCGAGAGCAACCCGACCGTCAGGTAATGTGGTTATGCCACCTACTTCCAGCAACATTGTTTCTGGAGTAGGGATGGTAATAATCTTGTAGAAGTCGCTTTCAGTCGCTTCCTGCGAAAAGGCAGTAAAACTTATCAATAGCGCGATGAATGAGATATATTTTTTCATGATTTCTTTCCAGTTATACTACCAAACGATTTGATAAACGACAGGGCTCGTTGCAGGAACAAGCAGCTCTTTTGTAGTGCCTTTATCGATCACGCTTGGCTGCTGCCCAGATTTGACTTCGATATAATATTCAAACCCATTGATCGAATAAGCGCCATTATCAAGCTTTCTGATGTCGCTGCCTTCAGCAATACGAAGCTGGCTTCCTGCAGGGGCATTTTCTACAGTCACTTCTCGTTGAAGGACTTTGCCGTCTTCAACTAGTATACTTTTATCTTTTACGTTCGTACCACTATAAGTATAAAGGAACGTTGGAAGGCCGCTTGCATCCAACGTGTACCCTTTGCTGCTGAAATCAGGGATGTTGTTTAATTCCAGTGTTTGACTAGTCTGTCCGGCTAGCACCAAAGTTGGCTGGCTGGTGAGGTATTCAGTTACGCCGATAGGCCTGAAAGAACCGTCGCCTCTATCATGCCACATGGGAGTGGCGTCGATAAAGCCGCCTCTCCACAAACAAACGATGCTTCCACTTTTCATGTCATAAATATAGTTGAGGCCGGACGGGTCGCCCACAGCAATGGTATGAGTTAGTCTTTTACTTCTGTCTTTTTTGTAATCAAGAAAAGCTCTTAGTAGTCGTGGACTATTGCCTGTTTCCACAATGATGGGAGAGGCCACGTTGCTGGCAGGAGGAAACGAACTAAAGGCATGCAAGGCCTGAGGGTAGCTATTAGAACTCTCCACCCATAGCCCCATGTTTGGACTCACCCAGCTCACATACTTAAAGTAGGTAATCTCAAAGGCATGAGTGCCTTTACTTAGCTTCACCGATTTACCACCTCTTTGATTGAAATCGAACACTGGTTGACTGTCGATGACAAGTCTCATGGCATTCCCAGTATTGGGAGTGAATGTGTAAGTGTCTTCTGCTGGAATTTCCAGTGCACCATAGTACTTCACGGCAAACTCATTGTCTTTCTTAGCCACTTCCCAGGTGAGCTGTTCTGTTGATCCAATAGACGTCGGCTTCAGGTCTTTGAATTCTTTTTCACTTTCAAAATGGCCGTCAAATACTTCGTAATTGATGCCTGAAAGCGTCACGTTAGATGGCTTCAATAATCTGTAGCGAATGTTGCGGAAGGCCACCGGGCCATGATCACCCTGGATCATTAAAGGACCTTCAGCCACTTCTTTATCGCTTAACGGGCCTCCTGTTAAGCGGGGAACCTCCAGGTTGTCGTGAATACGAACGCCATTCAGTTCCACAAATATGAACCTGGCGTTTTCCGTTTTTTCACCTGCCGCATTAAAACGGGGCGCTTGAAAAGATATTTTCATTGTTTGCCACAAACCGGGGGCCTTAGCAGCGTTCACTCTGGGTGCTTTTCCTGCATAGGCTTTTTCGGGTTCATTTTCCCAGTTGCGGTAAATACCTCCAATATCACTGAATCCAGGGTTCTTCACACCCCAACTATCAAGCAGCTGCACCTCATAGTTGCCCTGCAAATAGATACCAGAGTTGGAACCCCTTGGGATCATGACCTCTAATTCTAGTTCAATGTCACCATGGTTCCAGGTGGTTACCAATTGATCTTTCTTCTGATCATCGTTGAAATTGAGAAGAATACCCTGTCCGGCGGAATACTTCACCGGATGGGCTACCTCTGGCTCTGGTGCATTCCTTTTCTTCTTTTTGGTTGTTTCAACGGCCGGCGCTTCATGGTGAATGGATACGTTTCTATCCATAGTTACATCACCAACAATCATCCAATTTCCAGCTTGTGGCTTAAAAGCTGAGAGGTCGTTAAGAGGTAGTGTCTTGTATCCTTCCTGAGCCCATGCCGAGGCTATTGCCCACAACATAGTCAGAGAGAATGCGATTTGTTTCTTCATGTTTCAAAAAAATTAAAGTGTGTTCCCAAGAGAATTTGCTTTCTGTTTCAAGCTAAAAAGTAGAGTAGGCTACTGAAAAGCAAGGCCTCCATTTGACGGCTTTGAAATTAAGTTGAAATATGAAGTTTGGCAAAGTTTGATAAGAAATCCTGATCAAGTAAATCGAAAACCAAATGAAACCAAGCCCAAAAAAAATAAAAGGCCATTTGCTGAAATGAAGATCAGCAAATGGCCTCCTGACAGGAGCAGGTAACTTATTTTACAATGAGCTTCAATCTCTGGGTCTGATTTTCAGAAGACAACACCACTACGTAGATACCCTTGCTGATGTTTTTAGGTAAAAGTATATCTGCTGAAAAATCTCCCTGCGATGTGGTTTCACCGTCGCCAGACAGTATCATTATTCCGTTGAGGTCCGTCATGTAAAAATGTACCAGACTGTTACCGCTCAATCCTCTGGCTGTGAGTGTAAAGTCGGTTTCTGCCGGGTTGGGATATACGCCAACTGATAGTGGAGCTTTTTTAACACTTACTTTTGCAAGTGGGCTGAATTCAAACTCTCCGTCATAATCGACTTGTTTGATTCGGTAGTAAGAGGTGCCCCAGAATGGATTAAAATCTGTTAAAGAATAATCCCTTCTCTCAGAAGTTGTGCCTGCGCCATTTGTTTGCCCAATGGACTCAAAGGTGTTACCATCATTGGAACGCTCAACGATGAAATAGTCGTTATTGAACTCGCCGCCAGTCGCCCATTCAATGCTAACAACCCCGTTCATTTCCTGCGCGCTTACATTGATGAATTCTACTGGAAGTGGAGTGGCAACATCATCAATTGTTCCGAAAGTGACAAATTTCGTGCTATAGCTTAGTGGACCTACCGTAATCGTACCTGATGCAACTGTGCCAGCTGGAGCGGTGGTAGTAGGAATCATATCCCACAGCGTGCCAGTCCAAAAGGCCATTCTTAAGTTACTAATGGTGCTTTGTACATCGGATTGGGCGTTCCAGCTGAATTGAACACTGGAACTGGCCGGAGAGGGAGTCTCTATCATCCAATACTCGTTGCCACTTACCTTAACAATGCCATCAGCTGGATCTACATCTGTAACAGGGCCAATGGCATTTGCTCCAGTGTTGAAATACTCTACGGTCCAGTTTTTGGTGCCTATGTAGCCTGCCGGAGCTTTAACTTGCATCTGACCGCTTCTGGTCCCTTTCCCAACTGGAAATATATAAGAAGCGACATTTGGTGGCAATTCTCGTAAAAATGGCCCGTTCACGTATCTCGCAGTATTGTTACCAGAGAGCGTACCGTTGAGGGTTAATCTTAAAGAGTTGGTTGTATTTGTAGATATTAGTCCGTTGGTGAAAACAAGCTGCCCGTCAACATCTACATCTGCATTTGCAGAAATACCCCTTAATGCATCCGCATTGTTGATGACTGTTACACCATTGTCATTGTTAATTTCAAGCTGATTAAATGAGTTGCCACCGGTGAAATCTCCTGAGATTGCTTGTGCAGCACTACCTCTAAGAATCATTCTACTTGTACCGCCCCCATTGTCGAAGGTAGCGAGGTCAGACTTGTAGATGTTACCATAAACTGATGTTGAATTGTTTCCATCTGGTATGATTACATTAACAGTGCCCAAAATTTCAAGATCATCACACACTTTCAATGTGTTGTTGTTGGGTAGTGTTCTGTCTCCTGCGCCTGAAAATACTAGTCTCCTTACATTAGGTAGATCGGCAAGCACAGCATATGAACCATTGCCTGCAAACTCTAGTCCTCCTCCCCCTGAGCAATTGGCGTCGGGAAAAAACGTTTCGTAATCTCCGGTAGGAAACGAAATAGATCCAACGTCTGATGAAAGCTTAAGATTTCCATTGCCAGTGACAAAGCCAAGGTTATGGTTGTTTGTTCCTGTGCCAATCTCCAGGGTTCCACCTGCTTCGATAGTCAGTTTTCTTATTCTAATGCTATTTGTATTCAATACCAAGGTATAGCCAGCTTTAACCACAATATCCGAAGAACTTCCCGGGTCAGGAGCGCTAGCTTCCTGATAGGAGCCGGCTGTAAAAAACGTACCTGATGTTGCTGACTCAAAAGTGGTGAATGTGGGGACCTGATCGGGAATGGCCGCTCCGCATAATTGAGAAGTGCCATCGTTTTGCAGCGTCACACCAGCTGTGTAGATCCCCTCTAAACTTGCATCGGAAGTTGAGTTGAGTGGGTAGGCAATTCTTACGTTGTTCTCATCAAAGTCAGCCGTAGTAAATACTTTGTCCCAGGAAGAGTTGACATTGAATAACCTGGCTGGTCCGTAGTTGGCTACTGTATAAGGTGCCGTAACTGCAAGGTTGGATGCATCATAATACATTTCTAAAGTTCCATTGAGTCCGGAAACCCCACTCGATTTAATGATCCAGTAGTATTGTAGTACATTGTTTGAGTCCACTATTTCAGGATCGGTACAGCCAGAAATACCTTCTGTATCTTCGGCAATTGGTGGTAGGTCAGCCACAGGCCTCACGGTCATATAGCTGGCAGATATATCATTTACTGTAACGACTGCAGGCGTGTAAGCCGTTAAGCCTACAGGAAAAGTGAAGGTAGTAGCACCGCCGGTGATGGCAGGGAAAAACTTCCTCAGGCCAAAGTCCCTGATAGAACTATTGGTCTGAATCATTTTGTTGACGTTGAAGTCTGCCTTACCAGTTCCACCAGTGCCATTTTCGATCGTTGCTGTTTCCGGAAGAATAAGGAGATTGCCTCCAATGTCCATCACTCCTGTGGTAAGCACTATTTTTTGATCTATCTGGAAGTTTTGATCTGCGCCGGTTATTACAAGTCCTGCAGCATTATTAAGGTTGAGAACACCAAATTGACTAAGCCCTGATGTGCTTCTGCTGAGGTTTTGTTTTTCGGTGCCATTGAACACTATCCCTGGGCCTCCAGCAGCACTTTGATGGGTGGCGTCGTGCTGAAGATCTTTTTTAATGTTAAATGCATAGGTGTCAGTATCCAACGTTCCTGCTAAAATATATGCATTGTTAGCTACGGTAATAGAATTTGCCAGGGCAAGTATACCAACTCCAGATTTTTCCAAATTCCAAAAAGTAGTCGTCCCCGAGCCGGAAATTGTACCGGTGGTTGCTGTAGGGAAGTAAGTAGTTTGATTATTAGATGTGGATCCACTTGAAACAAAATTACCGTTGTTGATCAGGTTTTCATTCACTGTCAAATTGAATCCATTGGCATTGAAGGTGCCCCCTGTAGAGATATCTAGTTGGTCTACAATGAGTGGGTTTGTATAAGTTTTGGCAGTAATATTCGCCGAAGCAATCCTCAGCGTTTCGAGGTTAATACTTGAGTAGATTCCGAAGTTTGTTTGAGAGGCGGGTGTATTTACGTCACCAATGGTGATGATCGAACCGTCACCAATACTACTTGTAGCTGGCGAAAGACGGAGCGACGGCACAGTAGTGGAGTTAAGGTGTCGCACAATGGTAAATGATTCTCCTGAAGCCTCATCGATATCGAGTGTAAAATCACTGCCTGTGTTGATTATTTCAAAAACGCCTCTTGTGGTAGCTGGTGTGGCATTTTTTCCAAATGTGGCCACGCCTCCTGTTTGAGTATATTTGAGAACACCGGAAGTGGAGGTAGTGGTGCGTCGTACCTGAGAACCCACAGTTAGCACTCCTCCTGTTACTGTAATTTGGGCACTGCCAGAGGCTGAGTATTCGATAAAGTTGTTGATGCCTACACCCCCATCCATGTTCATGGTGCCACCACTGACAGTAAGGGGTCCGTCGAGTATTAATCCTGTGTCAACGCCTGAAATTCTAGCTATTCCTTGTCGAACTTCCAAACCTCCAGATCCAGAAGCTGCATCAGTATTTAGGGAATTTGGAAGTAGGAAATTTCCACCACCACTTGATAAAGTTACGTCAATCGATGGGTCGTCCAGTACTAAAGTGCCATTAATTATTTCGATAGCCTTATCTGTGGTATTCGTCAGGCCGCTAAGTGTGAAATTGTTGTTGAATGCAAAAGTTGCTGTTGGGTCGCCCTTTTTATTGAGCGCAACTCTGTATAGTTGAGGTGCGTTGCCATTAATGGTTGTCAACGCTTTCGATTGAGCCCCATTGAGTGTTAATCTAATGTTGGATTCAGCATTGCCGCCGAAGATTAATCCATTTCCATTGGGCGCCACTGTTGTATTATTCCCAGTGGTATTAACCACAATGTCGCCACCCACTAAGAGTTCGTGATTGATCGTTCCACCACTTAGCACTCGAATAACATTCCCACCTGAGGCAGCTGTTCCAGCTGGATTTCCAATGTAAACGCTTCCTGCCACGTCAACCGTCCAGGGGATTCCACTATTACCAAATCTCAATTCTCCACCACCTGTGCCATTTACAAGTGGTCTAAGATAAAGATTACCGTTCACTGTTACATTTCCTCCAGTTGCAGTGCTCAAAGCGAGGTTCGAATTGCCACTAATTTCAAAGTTTTGTTTTGTTTCAAAGCTTTTTGCAATTGTCACTGTCCGGTTGTTCGCACCCCATCCGTCATTCGTAATAAAAAGCGTAGGCAACTGATCAGGTATGTTGTTGATCGTGTAGTCATTAAATGCTTCATAAAGAAGCGTTGAAGAGTCTTGACTTGTGAATAACCCCAGGTCAACTGCGGCAAAGCTTGGATCTCTTTGGTTTGCATTTGTGCTTCCGCCTCTGACCCTGATCGTACCTTCGCCGTCAATCGTGTTAATAAGAATATTTCCTGTTGAATTCCAGGTCAATGTGGGTCTGAATTGGAAATCATTGCTCCCTCCGAGCTCAGACAGCGGCTTTCTTGCAACCGGAGCGTTGCCTAAATTGTCTGTCATTTGAGTAAAGGTCAATTTGGCTGCATTTACATCGCCACCATTAACTCTCGCAGAATGGGGGTAACCTCTGTAGGTTGTTTGGGGATCGTCGTAAGGGAAAAAGCCGATAACGGCAATATCTCCAACGCCTGGTGCGTCAGGTGAATCTGGATTTGTACTCAAGTGAGGGTTAGCTGAATTAAAGCCAACTTGGTCACTTCTTGTCCAGGTATTGGCTGTGTTCCAATCAGGCTGAGTTCCTGTTCTATCACGACCTTTGGTGTAATAAACGAGTGGCGCACCAGTAAACCTTGCAGCTTGACCTGCAGTAAAATTCGCATTGACCAATTGAAATCCCGAAAAACCAGCTTGAGTAAATTCGCCCCCTGTGCTTGTACCATTAAAAGTGATGTATTTGGTGGCATTGTTTTGGCTGTTATTTTGATAGCTTGAAGTGACTATATCAGTCAGGTCACTCACCGGATTCGATTCGTAAGCCCTGGTGTAGGGTGATTCATTCAAGACATAACCAGGAACGTAGTTTTCTTCCAAACCAGCCGGTTCCAGGTTGGGTCTGTCCACCCCAGGTACCACACTGTTCGATGCCCGATAGTAGAAACGGAAAGCAACATTGGGCTCGTCGGTAAAGTCAGAATGGCTCACCTTCCAATAATGTTGCAAAATTTCTCCTCCGCTGAGGTCACTTGTTTGAAGCTCACCAGACGCAACATTGATCCTTACGTAGCCATCATCCATAAAATCTTTGACTTTTAATTGAGCCGGCCTTGAGTAAAAAGTAGTTCCACCATCCAGGGTAAAACCAACGGGAAAAGTAATGGGCCCTGTATTTGCAACCCTTGATGTTTCATTTTCCGCTACTGTGTTTCCTGTGATTTTAAGTCTTAGCCCTCCATCACTTGGGTTTCCATCAGTAAATACAAGTATGTTTCCGGTGATACCGTCATTATTTACTCTGAGGATACTTGTATTGACTACATCGGAATTGAAGTAGTTGCCTCCCCCATTGTTCAGGTTCCATATTTCATCAATGGTGAGTGTGTGGTTTTTCACATATATTCTTCCATTCAAATACTCTACCCGCTCTATCAGCACATCACTGTTAAGCTCCACATTCGTGCCTGCCCCCACATTGAACCGGATATTTCCAAAAATGGCGTTGTCGGTAGTGCTAATAGTTAATGGGGGGTCTTCTCTGAATCGGATTTGAGCGACGTCTGGCGTGCCACTAGCGGTGGGATAGGGGCCAGTGCTAAAGTACGTGCCTAACCTGTCGTTGTTGGTAATATTCCCCCAAATCCGGATCGTGTAGGCATTCTGGTCAACTGTACCAGATAAAACAGAAATATCGCCATTGACATCAAGGCGGATGCTACCATTATTTCCGCTTCTGGCAATTTGTCTCACTTCATTTCCTGAAGTTCGATTCACAACTAGGGTGCCTATTTCGATTCTGTTGTTTCCAGCAAAAATGGTGTCGATCGCCGACGTTCCAATCGTTTGATTGAGGTAGGTAGTGTTTACATCGGTTGGAAGGTCAGCAATTCCATCATATGGTGCAAGACCGCCAAAAACAGCCTGATATTCAGAATTTCTCCCCACATAAAAAGAGCCACCCACATATACATCATTGTTATTAGCCGCCGAGGTGATGGGTGCAAAAGTGATTGGGAAGTTACCCAGGGGGTTGTTGTAAAAATCATCGTTGTAACCATGGATAATTAGGTCATTAAGCACTTTGAGCGGCTGGGCGGCAAGTGTTGGCTCGTCGGCACCTCCTCCTGTACCAGAAGTAGTTTCTGTTAATACTATATTGCCGACAGTACCCGAAGCTGCCCTCATTTTTACATTGTAAAATGGCGCTCTTGAAGTAACCCGGTACTCTGTGGCGGTATTTGATTCAAAAATCACAGTGCCGCCAGTAACCAGTTGATTTCCTGGGTCACAGTTGATGAAGATATTTCCCCTGGTACTTGAAGTTCCTAGATTATTTCTTCCTTTCACGATCAATTCTCCACCTGTCATGATGAATACGTTGCCGGAATAAGTAAGAGAGAATAGTGCATAGCTGTTATTGACAGAGCCTCCGCCGTTAATGCTAACTGTTCCTCCGTTTTGCTCATAAGTACCCTGGGCAGAGGCTCCATTTACAGAAGTGCGGAAGGCAGCCATAGAGACAGTGCCCCCGTCAACCTTGAGCTTTCCCGAATCCCGGAGGGTCAGGCCACTGCCTACAGAAGCTATCAGTTTTCCGGAAGTCACTTCTACAGTGCCATAGGGAACGATGGCTGTTCCTCCTGTTTTTGCCACAAAGCCGCCGTCAACTTGAAGCTTAGCTGCGCTAGGTATGGAATAATTGCCGGTAGTATTGATGACAGGCACCGAAACGTTCACGCCAAGTTTAGCCGTTCCTTTGATCAAAGCAAATGCATTGAGGTTGGAAGTGGCGGCAGTAATATCTGAGTTAACATCGTAATTTGCCCGTCCAAGTAGCCTGAAATAGGCACTATCCGGTGCCTGAATAGAAAGCGTGTAGGTGTCGTTGACTCCTTTATCGACAATAATCCTTGAAAAGTAGGTCAGATCGTTACAAGCCACTGTCTGATCGTTGCTAGCGCTCGTAAAGAACGTATTTACCCGACCGGTAACATCATCAGAGGTGTAATACGAAGTGGCGGGACTGTACCTTGCTGCTGTGGAGGCGAAATCAGCCCTGTTGGTGAAGTACACCTTTCCGTCGTTGGTAAAGTTGCCGGAAATAGTGAATGAGTGCGTAGCATTGGCATTGGCCGTTACAATGCTTCCTATTTTCGTTGTTCCGTTGTCTTCCACAACGACGTTACCTCCAACGGTTAATGTCCTTGCTGTGGTTGTGCCATCACCAAACTCAAAAACGCCATTCCGGACAGTAAAATCTCCATAAAGCGTATAGTTGGTGCCTAATGTAATTTTGTCTGTAGATGCAGTTTTGTCAATGCGAAGGTTTTTAAATGTACGAGGAACTAGTAATGACATATTACCAGCACCAGCCATGATCAGCGTGCCACCATTGTCTGGATCAGAAAACCCAATATTTCCTGTGGTGATACCGGCTGGGAAGTTGGCAGTCCCACCATTGCCCTGAAGGCGAATTTGGCCATTGCCATTGATCGTTTTGAAGTTGTGGCCTGTAGATGTGGTGAGGTAAAGGTTACCTCTGACCTCCATCGAGTTAATCGTGATATTATTAGTGGCGGATTGTACCGTTACGGTACGTCCTGGTCTTATGATCACATCGTCTTCACTTCCTGGTACATCGTTACCTGGGTTTTTGAATAGAGGTGCGGTGGATGCATCAAGCGTCCATGTGGTGGGATTGGCCCAGTTGCCATCCTGAAAAACGTACCAGGTTTTTGAAGTAAGCTGTGTTCCTTTTCCTAACGTATAGTAGCCAGACTTAAGCCTTGAAGAGGGCACGGAAGCGACCACCTTATCACCGGATTCAAGTGTGTAACTATCTACAAATATACTTGTGAAGTTTGCTGCGGGATCATTTCTATAAAGCAGGACATATTCGCTAAGGTTACCTGAGAAGGTCAGTCCTGCATCGCTAAAATCAAATACTAATTCAGCATTCACAGCGCCTCCATCGACGACACCCGATTGGCTTACTTCTGCATACCAGCTTCTAGCCCACCGGGAGGTTACGCCTGCGCCAATTTCCGTTACAATACCTTCAGCGTGAGCCGTTCCATCATGGGCAAAAGCCACAAATTCACCAGCGTCGAGTGAGCTGTTTACTTCACGAATTTGAAGGGCATCGGAGGTGGCCGATGTCACTTTTGTGGTACCATCCACGGTGCCCAATCCTCTAAATTGAGTGAAATAAGGAGCGGCGCTATAGGTGCCTAAATTGCCAAAAATGTCATTGGTTGTTAGGTTAATGCCATATTTCTGGCCAAGCATATTTTCAATGATCACCCTTTGCGGAGCAGAGACTAATTGATTGTAGATGATCACTTCTGCGATGTCTCCGGGGAAGCTCCGGTTAGAGCCGTCAGTCGGGTCGAAAGATCCTATGGTAAGCGGTGATGCGTTGTCTGGTAGTGTAGTGGTGACGGCTGCACTTGCACTTGCTGCAGAGTTTCTAAAAAGAAAATACTTATTGCCGCTTAGTGACTGATCGTATGACGAACTGATAATGTAGTTAGAATTATCACTTGTACCAGATAGATTGATGGCGTTTCCATTGCTTATGTCTGAAGTGAAATTGCCACCATTTCTATAAAAACGATAGGATTGGTTAGCCCCAACGCCGGTTCGTTTATTCAAGACACCCACAGCACCACCTGCAGTGTTGCTCCTTAGGACAATGAAAAACGCCATCTGCGACGATCCGTCTAGTAATGAATTGTCTGGAATAGCTAAGTGGAAATTGTTGGTGCCCGTTGGCCCAAAGTTAATAGAGGGGAGGTTGTTCAAATTTGCATTAACAGCTGAATACAAAGGCTGTTTAGTGCCATCTGCCTGTAATGCATTCAAACCGTTTCCAGACTGGTCGGCCCATGCGCTAACCCTGTTGCTTGATTGCGTTACCCCAACATCGGCTTTCAACCATAAAACGTTTCGGGGAGCGATCGAACCATCGCCGGTTCCTATGCCAGCAGGGCCGCTTTGGCCATAACTAACAAAGAGAGGACTAAATGATAGCAAAATAATTTGAAGGCCAATAAGCTTCTTCATGAATATCTTAATAAAGTAGTAGTATAAATTACACGCAAAATTAACAAAATGGGACCGCCGGTTCACTAGTGTGATACACGTATTTTGCCTAATAACAAAGTTAGATAATTCCTAGAAAGAATATGACTTGTTGGTAGAATAATAGCCCATATTCGTCGAAGAATTAGCCGAACTTACATTCATAAATTTCGCTTTAAGTCCAAAGAGATGATTGGTATCCTTAGTATTCGATGATTACACTATTGGGTGTAATGTTATTTGATTGAGTTAAATCCCATATTTACTTAAAACATCAAAAAGCATTGCTGTTTTATTGAATTGTCAGCCTGACTTTTCAAAAGCCTGTTTTTACTTGAAAAGCACCTTAAAAATTATATGAAATTTGCAATAGGAAGCGAAAAAGGAAATTTAAAGCAATTTGTCATTAAAAGAAGATTGTAAACTGTCCCTTATGGGTAGCCTTTAAGGTGTTTCCAGGGTGGTAATTCCTGTGTAAAATCGATCAAGTGATTCGCTGAAGAGAATATAGACAGAAGCCTTCATTCGAATCAATTTCGAAAACTTAGCTCAATTCACCGACTTATTTAATTAAAAAAAGCACCTTCCGGAAACGAAAGGTGCTTAGGTGTTTCAGTGGGCCCACCTGTCCCGATAGCTATCGGGACGAACTAGGGACCATCTGCCCCAAAAGCCCCGAAAGCTTTCGGGGGGTGGGGGGAGTCAGGTGCTCCTATAACGCATTAGTAGCTTTTCGCTTATTTCGGGGTATATTTTTAAGTTTCTGATATAGGTAGCCGACTTCATTTTCTTTATATGAAGTTCTATCTTTCGAGCCTGAGACGTATCAGGACAATCAAGTTGGAAGTATAATAGCCAATCATCGGATTTCTTTGTGTACTTATTTCCTGTATATTTTTTCTCTAAGTGGTTCTTTAGCCTTTCATGGGTTTCCAGGGTGGTAATTCCTGTGTAAAATCGATCAAGTGATTCGCTGAAGAGAATATAGACAGAAGCCTTCATTCGAATCAATTTCGAAAACTTAGCTCAATTCACCGACTTATTTAATTAAAAAAAGCACCTTCCGGAAACGAAAGGTGCTTAGGTGTTTCAGTGGGCCCACCTGGGCTCGAACCAGGGACCACCTGATTATGAGTCAGGTTTTTATTGGTTTCTTATGGATGTAAATATGCTTTTAAATTCATTTAAATGCATATTTTACTTTCTTAATTCCAAATGAAATCATAAATTGTTAGCACATTGCTAGCACAATAGACTATGAGCCTTTCCCTAAGCTATTTTCTTGACGCCCGTCGTAAGACCAAGACTGACAGATACCCCATACGGTTGAAGATTATCTACAATCGATCTAATGTATTTATTTCTACCGGATATTATATCGCCAAGGAAGAGTGGGACGATAAAAAGAAGCTTGTCCGGCCATCTGCTTCATCCATTGCTAATACTACCATGTTTAACAACAAGTTAGTAAAAGACAAGGCAGAGCTAATGGATAAGATTGTTGTGCTTGAGAGTGCTGGCAAGCTTCAGGGGTTGCGAGCTGTCGATATCAAGGAGCTTGTTTATGCAAAGCCTAGCGAGACATACACCGTTTTATCCTTTATTGACATGGAGATGCAAAGTCTGATCGAGGAGGGGAGAGTGGGTACAGCCAGAACTTTGAGAGACCTGAAGAACAAACTCATCAAATTTCATGGAAGCAAGACTGCTTTACATTTTGCAGACATCAACTTTTCATTTTTGAGAAACCTTGAGAAGACCCACCTGGCAGCAGGCTCCAAAAGGGGCTCGCTTGGAGTTTACATGAGAACACTCAGGGCAATTTTCAATAAGGCAATAAAGCACGGTATTGTGAAAGAGGAGCTGTATCCGTTTAAACAATACACGATTCGGAGATCAGAGCCATTTCGAAGAGCGCTTCAGGAAGAGGATTTGAAAAAAATCATCGGAGCTAATCTTAAAAAGGGGAGTGCCCTTTCGAAAGCTCGGGACTTCTATTTGGCAAGTATCTATTTAAGAGGTGTGAACTGGATGGATATGGCCTTGATGAAACTTAGCGATATAGAAGGGGACTTTGAACGCATTAATTATAAGAGGCACAAAACAGGCAAGCCATTTAGTGTTAAGATTATTCCTCAAGTCAGGCAGATTCTTGAGAACTTGAATGGCGACCTCAATTATAAGGAGAATCAATATCTATTTCCAATCCTTAAGCCTGAAGATGATGGAAACAGAATCCCTCTAAAGATTGAGAACAGGAGGCGAAAGCTAAATAAGACCTTAAAAGAACTGGCAGGCCAACTTGAGATCAAAACATTTACCATTTACTCTGCCCGCCATACCTGGGCAACCCTTAGTAAACGAAAAGGCATACCTACAGCAGGTATTCAGGAAGGGCTTGGACATGCTACTGAGCAGCAGACTCAGACCTATCTCGACTCATTTGGAAACGATGTGTTGGATAAATACAACGAAATGGTATTTGGGGACTTGTAGTGAGGGTCCGTTGCCATGCCTGATGAAGCAATCATGCCATACTTTGAGAAAAAATGCGGTGCATATGAAGCCTATCAGGTCCAAACATTTCAGAGTTATTACTTCGTGCTTTAATATGAAGTTGAAGTATGCAATCCGAATTCCCTCTGTAGCCAAAATTTGTCGGCTAGACGCCATAGTACATATTATTTGCCACGATAGATAACTATCTCGAAGCTAGCGTAATAAAAGACCACTATAAACAACTCAGTGACTTGAAACCTCAAATACCTTGGCTTACAGCCGATAAAACGATCACCTTTCCTGGCGCCGCCTTGTATCTGTTGGTACACTGAAGAACCTAATAAAATCCCCAGAAAAATCTGGGGATTCATTTGTACAACTTGGAAAAAAACAGGCTACACCCACATGACTTTGATCTCAGCTAAGGGATATCTATTTAAACCAAAGATCATTTTTAATTCTAATTTTTTGATTAATGAGTCTGCCCTTGACAGAATTTGGTATGGTGAGCTCAACTGTCGTTCCTACATTAATTTCGGACATTATGCCCACTTCGCCCCCCATTTCACTTACCAAAGCCTTCACACAATACAGACCCAAGCCAGGTCCGTTTGCGCTTTTTGATCCCCTATAAAACATGTCAAACACTTTTGGAATTGCGTCCGCATCAATACCCGCTCCATTGTCTTTGATTTGTATGATGACGCTATCACAAAAAATGGTTATCCGAACCGCTACCAACGGAATAGTTTTGGTCACATCAGCAAAATCAAAGGAGTTCTTAACGATGTTGCTAATTATCAGTCTCACCATCTCATGATCAGAATAAAAAGCAAAATCTCCTTGAATAGTAACATTTGAGAATACGAAAGCGGCTTTTGGGTGTTCAGCTGTCAAGTCCTCTATCACCGATTTTATTAGATTTGCGAAATCTATGCGCCCGTCAGCAACCCTTCGAATACTATTTTTGGAGTACCTGACTACATCGCGAATGAAATGGTCTGCTTTTTTTGCGCATAAGTCCAGCATCTCGATGTAGCCCTCATAATTGTCGTTTGATTTTTCCATTCGCATTAAGTCTAACAAACCCAGGATTGAAGAAATGGGCGCACGAATATCATGCGAAGCGCTGTAAAGGAACTTGCGCATTTCTAAATCTTTCTTTTGAAGGAGCAGCCGACTCCTATTTAATTGTCTTTCGAATGAAATCCTTTCGGATATATCACGAACTAGTCCCTGGTAGGCTACATCATTATGTGTTGCCATTTTTTTAGCAAAAATTTCTGCCCAAAAGCTAGCCGCTCCCTTTTTTTTGAGTAAAAACCTGATCCCAATAAGGGAACCCTCTTCATTCAGCTTTTCGACTATTGATGGACTGCGTCCGGATCGTTCAAGGAAATCATCAACCGACTTCCCCCTCACATCATCTAAGCAGTTCATCCCTAACATGCGAACCAAGGAGTGATTTGCACTCAGCACTTTGAAGTCAGCCGAAAGACTGAAAACTCCCTCCTTCAGCTTGCTTTCGAATGACTCAAAAATATCAATTTGGCTAGGCTTTGGTTCCATCACATTCCCTAAACTATTGGTTTCTCAAAGTAACTAGCTTAATAGGTGATAAACGATACCAAACCATACCTGAAATGCCCTAAGTGTATATACCGATATATCGCTGGTTAATATACTAGAGTAAGATTTTGCGCCATTCTTTTGTATTATTTGCTTCGCAAATAATAATCAGCTACACAGAAAATTTGACCTGAGGGAAAAGTCTGCACAAATACATAAAGAAGTCGGCATGGGGCTTGAAAACGTTGGCAGGTTGAGAGTTCCTATCGACATAGCCTTTCAAAATTTTTGCCTCTGGGGAAAAATGAACTATGTGGCCCATTGAAAGCAGTATGTGCGACTTTGCTGGGTGAAGCAAGAAAATGAACGAAGCCAAAATCAAAGCATCATTCGGGGAGGTCTTAAAGAGGCTGTGAGAGGCGGGAGGTTTTTCTAGGTAGAAGCTGGCTTTTGAAATCGGCTCCCTTCCAACTCATATTTCCAGACTTGGAAATAGCCATAACCAGCCGACGCTCACTTCGATCCTTAAACTCGCTGAAGTCTTAGGCATAACCCCGGAATATTTAATTAGCCAAACAAGAAAAGTACAACAGCCCCTTATCAGAAAAGCATATAATAGGTCAAATAAATTTTAACTACAGTGTATTCAAAAAAGTCAATTATACGGCCACCGTGTGAGTATGCCAAAGTAAGGAGATAATGTTCATGCACATTTACTTTCAAAGTTTCTGCAATGCCGCTACCAGCGACCATTTTTATTCGCTCTTAATGCAATCAATCGCATTACCTAAGAAAGAGCCATAGAATGAGTAATGTATTCAGATAAGTGTGTATTTTTCAACCAGAGTATTTGAATGAAGGGTCGACTTAACACAAGAAATAAACCAGTTGGTTTTCTTGAGGAATTCTACCCGAAAAAGTAATGACTCAAAGAGTTTCAAATTGGATTTAGATATGCGTTTTCACATGGTTGAGAGCTTATGGAAAGTCACTGGTATTGTAAGTGCCTTGCAAGTCAGTTGGATTGTTTCTATTAGTTTACTGTTGTTTGCAGGCTTTTCCTGTGATAGGCCCACTAAGAACAGCTTGGGTCAAACTCGGCTTGTTGATGTTTATAAGAATTTTTCTGACTCCAGTCATAAAGATCATTTCATAGCTAGGCTCACAAAAGAGAAGGACGGGTACGAGGCGTTGAAAATTGAGATACGTGACGATAAGGATTCGTTACTTTTTGTTAATACCTGGTCGCTTCGTAACTGGGTCAGCGTAGCAAATAAGATAAACTATATACTTAGTGAAGAAGAACGATCACAACGAGTCGCAGCAATTTTTGATCAAAGCTTGGCGCCTGAAAAATTTGGGTTAATGAGTGATTTTTTAGTGACTCGAATTGTTGATGATCCATCTGGAACTTTAAAAAATGAGCTCGACTCGACTAGTTGGCGTCCAGTCTATTCACTATTTTTTGCTGATGCAGTTTTAGTTTATTCCTCATCGCTGAAACGGGTTGTTGAAATTAATGCAATCGAAAAATCTCTTTTAGAGAAGTATTCAATCCCGTATTGAAATTGAATTATGAAAGCCCTACCTGTCATCATACTGCTACAAAAAATCTCTATTAGAATCATATTATATGCTGTTGTAGCGATAATCGTGTTGAATGGGATACTTATGTTGTATTCTCGTGAATTGAACCGACAGTTCATTCGACAAACAATAATCGCTGATCGATTATTGTTTGAAGCGAAGCTGCCTCATGATTTTTCGATAAGAGACGCAGACATCGCCCTGAGAGGATATGCGTTGTCTGGTGAGGAAAGTTTTCTTTTCGCCACAATCCCCCGTGTGCGGCTTGAAATTGAGAGAAGTTTTGACAAGGTGGATAGTGTTTTGAACTTGCAAGGTTTCAAAAGCGAAGATGGACTTGCCAAAATTGAAACATATAAAAGAGAGATTCGGGCCTTTAATGATCATCAATATGCGCTTGTAAACTTAATAAGGAGTGGCAACACCGATTTATTTATGGAGAACTTCAAATCGGATGCTGGAAGCAATCTGTATCCTTCGTTTGTTGACGCAATCGAAGAGGTAAATACCTTCGAATTAGCCATTCTCACTCGTTATGAGTTCCTTTTGAAGTTAGTGTCAATAAGTTCTTTTTGGCTGCAAGTGGTTACACTTGTACTGGTGGCCCCTCTGCTGCTCTATGTTTCTCGCCGGATTTCTAAGCAAAGGGAGGAAGATATGATGAAGGAGGAATTCAGAGTTAAAACAGAGATAAACAACACTAAAGAGGAGATGCTGTCAATTCTGAGTCATGAAATCAGAACGCCATTGAATTCAATGATCGGCCTTACTCATGTGCTTGCCAGACGAGACCCACGACCGGACCAAAAGGAGGTGATTCGGACGCTGGAAGCCTCTGGAGACCACTTAATGCATATGGTAAATGACATTTTGGATTACAATAAGATACAGGCGGAGCGGCTAACGCTTGAGCAAGTGCCATTTACGCTATCCGACGTACTCCGTCAGGTACATTCAATGTTCTATAGAATAGCTGAAGAAAATGGGGTTGAATTTGCGGTGAAAGTTGAGAGCTCAATTCCTCAGTTTTTGATTGGTGATTCCAATAGGCTCATTCAAATTTTAAACAATTTGATTGGCAATGCCCTTAAGTTTACGTCTGTTGGACGTGTGAATTTAAATGTTCGTCTAATTACACGGGATGACAATGGTGTTATTCTGCGAATTGGCGTTGAAGATACAGGCATTGGCATCCACGAAAAGGAAATTGACAATATTTTCTTGCCCTTTTCGCAAGAAAGGAGTATTCAAGGTAAGTTCGGAGGTACTGGGCTTGGACTTACTATTGTAAAAAAACTTGTGGAATTGATGACTGGCAATATTACCGTGAGTAGCTTAAGTGGTAAAGGATCTACCTTTACGGTTACGCTTCCGTTTGGAGTTGACGAGAGCCAGTTTGTCCCGATTGCCAATGGTGAGGAAAACATTTCAAGCAATAGCGCTTTAAAAGGAAGGAGGGTGCTGTACGTTGAGGATGTTGCCTCCAACAGATTTCTTGTCAATAGTATTCTTGAAGATTATGCTGTTGCTTGCGATAATGCCGAAAATGGGGAGGAAGGATTGGTGCTTATTAGAAAAAACAAATACGATGTTATTTTATTAGACATTCAATTGCCTGATATGAGTGGTTACGAGGTTTGCCAATTCATTCGAAACGACTCGGCGTCAGTTAATAAGACTACTCCCATTATTTTATTTACCGCATTTTCGAATATTTCCCAAGAAGAAGTTGAAAGATATCGTGCTAATGATCTTCTCGGGAAGCCCTTTAAAACTGGAAAATTAATTGAGAAGATGGAGGCGTTGGTAATAAAGGGGGACTCGTCTTCTTACTCCAAAAATGCATAAACATTTGCCAGACGATCCTTCAACTCTAAATGCAGACTTTGAATACTATCGTCATATTCGCTAATAACTTTATATTTTTCCATTAGTAAAGAGAACTCTTCGTCCCTTAAGTTCCTGACGATCGGATTCATTTTATGCAACTCCCCCTTCATTGCAATGAGATTCTTTTCAGAATCTGCTTCAAAAAAAGCTTGCTCCATCTTTTTGAAATCAGCAACAATTAGCCGCTTTATTTCAGCTAGTTTTGTTGAATTTCTTTCAAATATCCTCTCATAATATTGAAATGATAGCATGTAGTATCACGTGAAGGTTGAATAATTACTTTTTTTCTGTATTAGTAAGTGGCTATTTCGATCTGATTATGCCACCCATTTCGATCTGATTATGCCACCCATTTCGGTTTATCTATACCACTTTGAGAGCGCTGTAATTTGGGTAAAAAATTTTACTTCAGCATTCCTTTTCTTAATGATTCTCCAGAGAGATTTATTCAGTGAGTAGAGTTGACCAACCTATCGAATATAGCATCAGCGATAGTGACCTTGCCTATGATGTCATACCATGCCGACAGGTATCTGTGAGGAGATAATTGTGGCAGCTTTGGTAGGGCGATCGTCTATAATATCTAGCAATATTTCTCTGGCTTTGTTGTCCATTGATTGCAAGCCAAAATCTTCTAACAAGAGTAATTTGGTCGAGGCAAACTTGTTGAATTCCTTGATGTAGGTACACATCTATCTTGGCGAGCTTCATTTTATTGAACAATCTGGCAGTCACTTGGTAAATGATGCTGTAGCCTATCTGACAAGCTTGCTGACCGAGTGCTTGGCTCAGGTGGCTTTTCCCTACTCCTGAAGCACCTGTAATGAAGAGGTTTTCCTTTTGGTCAATGAACTGTAAACTGGCCAGGCGATCAAACATGTTTTTGTTTAGGCTCCGGGTATCCATAAAAACTACTTATACGATGCTGTCTTGTTGTTTGAAGCCTCACTTAAGGATCAATCGTTTGATCTTTCGGTTCTTCCGGTCTTTCCACTCACAGTCTGTAAGCAGTGCCAGGCACCCATCAACCGTATCCTTGTTGAGCAGGTTGTTGGCTATGTTTTGACGATGCAGTACTGCCATGGTGTGTTCACAAGCGTTTGTTATGTGGGTTTTGGAAGTACTGTCAATGGTTAAGATCTGGTATTGTGATAGCAATAGAAGTACCAACCCTTGGTTCAGTTTTTAATTCGATAGTTCCCTGAATTTTTACAAGTGCTTCTTTGACCAAGTAAAGGCCAAGCCCATTTCCCTTTGAGCTCGCAGTTCCTCTGTAGAATAGCTTGAAAACGTTATCTTGATGAATTTTCTCAATTCCTATACCATTATCAATTATCTCAATGCGCATTTTTTTCTCAACATCTATAACTTTTATAAATAGAAATGACGTTGGTTTTTTGAGGTCGGAGAAATCAAAGGCGTTTTTTAGTAACTGAAAAAGAATGGTTCTGACATTAGAAAAATCGGAATCGACGGTCGACCGTGTTGCGAATACAACTTCGGTGATAACTTTTTGATAGTTAGTGTGGTCTTTCAGTTCATTGAATATATTTGTGATAACCTCCTTCAGGTCGATCGGAAGAACTACAAGAGATTCATTAGTTATCTTAGAAAAGGTCGTTAATTTTCGAACGTGAGCATCCAGCTTTTGTAGCGATCCTTCCAAAAACCCGAGGTAGTTGTTATGTTCGAGGTTAGTTTCAGCCTTCATGAGTGACACCAGCCCCATCATGGTACTTATAGGCGATCGCAAATCATGCGATGCACTATAAATGAATCGATCTAGTTCACTACTCACTTTGTCAAGCAGATGAGTTTTTTCAATCAATTTGTGCTCCTGATCGACTTCTTTTGATATGTCTATAATCACCTCTTCATAAAACGATTCATCATCTATGATCCGTTCAATACTTGTAAGTAGCCCCCAAAAATTACTTTGATCAGCTCGTTTGAACAGTATACGCTCGTTTTGTATTCTTCCATAAGTACCAAGCTTCATATTAATACACTGAAACATTTCCGGATCGGCAAACAATTGCCGTCTTTTTATTTGCAGTATCTCTTCTGGCGATTCGATACCAAAGCTGGATATTCCTTCAGGGTTTAGATAGGTCACACACCTATCTGTGCTTCGAAGGATAATTATCTTAAGTGAGTCTCTAACAGAGTTAAACACTTGAATTTCTGGGTCGTTAATTGGCGAATTTGACATGCCTCAAAGTTCAAACAACCATTTCATTAGTTAAATACTATTTATACTAAATAGGCTCTAAGTGTTTTTACCTAAGGATGGCTGGAGTTAATTCTTAGTTGGTATTTCCAGTCATAATAATGAGTAATTTTGAAAAAATTGATCGTACTTTTTTTTTAAAGCATGGATAGGAATTTTAATCTGGCAGAGACTTCCAATTTGTTGATTCAAGCATTGGAGAGGGAATTGGGGAATAATTGTGTAATTCGTCTGAGTTTAGACGTTCAGCTTCCTGCCGAACTTCAAGGTGATTTTGATGAGCTTGGCAAATCTATAAAGCACATTTGTGAATTTCTGGTTCAGCATCTGGTAAACGGTCTGGTTGACATTGAGATAGTAAAGGCTGGCCAGCACAATGGCCATATTACAATAGGAGTGGATGTGAGAGGTTCCGATGCCATGCTTGACGCTGAGGCTGAGCAGCGTTGGGTAAGTGAGGACCTTTTAAACTGGTTGAATTTGATGCCCCATAAAGCATCATTTAGCTTCTCGAATGGTCATTACATTTTTTCTTTTAAGGCAAAATTCGGTAATGTGGGTTCGGCCGAATATGGTGTGGACACAAATGAGATAAAAATTCTTTTGGTAGAGGACAATGAAATGAACGCCCTGGTGTTCGCCTCGTTTTTGGAAGCCTGGGAGATTGAGGTGACCGTTGTTGGCAACGGTAAAGATGCCGTAAGTAAATTGAAGGAGCAGCGATTTGATTTGGTTCTTATGGACATTCACATGCCTGTAATGAATGGAATTCAGGCGACAAAGACCATTAGAGAGTTTAATGTTGATTTGCCAATAGTAGTACTTACCGCATCTTCTCTGGAAGGTGATGTAGATCAAGCACTATCAGCGGGAGCTAATGATTTTTTATTGAAGCCAGTGAGCAGTGGCCAGTTAAAAGGTATTGTTGCCAAGTACTTGAGTCAATTTCGGTAAAATGGGCACTGCAACAAACACTGGCAAAGCAGGTGGTGATCGTTACTTACCTGGCACAGATATTCACTTGCTCTCCAATCGGTTGCGACGAGATAGTTTTGTCACACTTTTTTTTGTTGTTGGCAGCCTGGTTTACGGATTCCTGCTTTGGTTTCGTGGCTTCTACGGCATGGCGGTTGTTTGCCTGATCAATTCCTTAGTGATAGTTGCCTTTCACCTTGGACATAGGCTGCGAAGGGAAAGTAACTACCAGGTGCTAATATTCTATTTTTTAGGTAGCTACTTTGTGCTATTTAATGTTTTTGGGAGTGGAAATGATTGGAATGCAGCAATAATACTGTGGGTGCTGCTGATTGTAAACTTTGCGTTTTATGCCCTCAGTCAGAAGCATGCCCTTTTATTTAGTGTGATTGTGGTGGTCATGATCACCCTCAGGATAGCCCTGGTGAGCCAAGGTATCTCTTTGCCCTATGTTATTCCCAGGAACCTCGTCGATTTCCCAACAGCAATCGATGTGTTAATTCCCGGCTTATTCAATTTGTTCCTTGTTTTTTCAACTTACAGCTTATACCATGAATCTGTCCAGGAACTTAAGCGATCTCATGCCAGCGTAAGCCTGCTCAACTCAGAGCTTGACAGAAGCAGACGTGCCTATTGGAGTATGGTCGAAAAGAGTCCAGAGTACATTATTCGACATACACTAGCTGGCAACATTAAGTTTGTTAACTCATTGGTCGCAAGCAAGCTGGGTGTTGAGCCAAATTGTCTTACTGGTCGCCATATTACGGATATTTTCACTAGTGTCTCGGCCGCTTCCTTATCAACATATCTTGAAAAGCTGGTACAAACGGGTAATGCCGAAGGGTTTTTTAAAAAAGGAATAGAGCCTGATGAGGAGTTCTTTTCGTATAGAAGCACCTTGATCAGTGACGAAACTGGAGAAAGCATTGGCCTGCTTTTCGCAAGCGATGCCACTGAAATGGAAATCAGCACCCGAAATGCATTAAGGCAGGTGGAGGAGTTGGTGGCCGCACTTTCATCCAGCTCAGACATCACTATCCTGGCAGACGGTAAGGGTGTTATTCATAAATGCTGGCCAATAGTTGGCCAACAGCTGCAATTAAATGTCTCTCCCGGCGGAGCCATTTTTGATGCAATGAGGCCGTTGCTCCGTGAGAACTTCAGTTTGTTTGCTGGAGCTTTCGAAAGAGCTACGAAACACTTTCGGGAGGATATTTTGTCCCTTCCTGCACGAGTAAATGGTGCGCAAAAATACCTTGATATTAAAGTAGTGCCAGTGAGCGGTGAATTGGCAGACGTCTCGGTATCCATCAGTATCACGGACGTGACCGACCGGCACCAGGCCGAAGAAAATGCCCGGATAAGGTTGGGAAAGCTGCAGAGATACCAGGAATGTCTAAGCAAGCTTTCCTATTCTGATCTGGTGTCAAACATGCAACTCAATGAAAGCCTGGGGACAATTCTAAAGGAAACAGGACGGGCGATGAATGCATCGATGGTAGCGTATTGGGAAGTTGACACGGCTAGCTTATTTATCGAATGCAAAGTGTTTTGGCGGGATAATCAAATTATGTATGCTGAAAGGGATGAAAACCGACTGCCAATTCCTGCACTTCCTATTGGCTGCCTGGATTGTAACTGTGAGTCGATTTGCCAGCTTAAAAAAAAGGTTGTGGAATGGTTGGAATACAAACAGTGGTATTCGAGAGACTTGGTGGACAGCGCAAGTCTGGCAGCCGAGCGTTCGAGCGGATTCGGCAGTTTGTTAAAGTTAGCTAGCAGTGATCCGTTTCTGTTTACGCCCAGTTTTATGCATGGCAAACTGCAGGGGATTATTGGCATTCAGTCACATAATAAAATTCACCAATGGGATGAATTGGATACGTCATTCAATGAGTCTGTTTTGACATTAATTTCGCTAGTTATTGAAGCAGATAGAAATAGAAAAGCGACGGCTCAGGCGACAGAATATAGTCGACAGTTGCAGGCTAAGAATACCGAAATGGAAACAATGATGAAGCACCTATCTCAGGCGCAAATACGAGCCGAGAAGTCTGAGAACTTAAAGTCAATGTTTCTGGCAAATATCTCGCACGAAATTCGAACTCCCATGAATGCGATTATGGGATTTTCTGAGCTCCTGGAAAATCCTAAACTAAGTGAAGAAAAGAGAATAGAGTTCAGTAGATCTATTCGAACACGTTCCAGCGATTTGCTTACTATCCTTAATAATGTGCTAGACTATACCAAGCTGGGTTCAGGTATGGCATCGCTAAATCAGATAGAGGGAAATGTTAATGAGTTCATAGATAAAATTATTTCTGGAGTAAGAGCAGAGGCGAGATACGTAAGTAAGAAAGAGGTGGAATTGGTGAACGCAAATGAATTGGAAGGTGGTGTTAACATCATTAAAGCAGATTTTATTCGACTGTACCAAGTACTTACCAATCTGTTAATTAATGCGATTAAGTTCACTTATTCCGGAATGATTAAAATAGGCTGTAGAGAAGAACGTGACACCCTTCTATTCTTTGTTGCAGATACAGGAATAGGCATAGCCAACGATAAATTGGAAACCATTTTTGAGTCTTTTCGACAGGCAGATGAATCAATTCATGGCAGGTTTGGTGGATCTGGACTAGGCTTGGCCATTTGTAAGGGAAATGTTGAGATGTGGGGGGGTAAAATCTGGGTAGAGTCGGAATTGGAGAAAGGTTCTACATTTTATTTCACGCTACCAAGCAAGAAGGGTAAACTATAGAAAAATCAAATGGGAAAAATTACATGCATTTTGCAAATAAATTTTAGGTCTGCGATGCCCCTAAAAAAGGCTGATCAACTTTCTGCTAATTATTTTTTGCGGATAATAAAGCAGTTGTTCTTCATGCTACTGCTTTTTGCAGTTTGCCCTGCTATTTCGCAGCAATACAAGGGACATCCATTGGCAAAAAGCTACTCTGTCAAAGAATTAGGCAGTCAGGTATTTAACATTATCCAGGATGATAGAGGCGTGATGTATTTTGGGATGGGCAAGGGCGTAGTAGAATATGATGGCAAATATTGGCGCGAGATACCATTACCTAGTAAAATGGGAGCCTTTTCGTTTGCAAAAAGTAAAGAAGGAATTATATACGTGGGTGGTACTAACGACTTTGGCTATCTGAAGTTTGATACTCAAGGTAAAACCGTTTTTGAAGATTTAACCCATCTGCTAAAAAAGAAAATCACAATTGGCGATGTGTATTCAGCCCTAAATACTAACAAATTTGTTTATTTTCATACACCTACACATATATTCCAATACGACAAAAGTAACAAAGAGATAATTACTTTTGAAGGAAAAGTACATGGCTTTACGGTGGGTAGTTTTGTATTAGGTGACACGTACTTTTTTTGTGGGCTTGAAAACGGTCTCCTAAAAATAGAGAATAATGAAATTGTAAAAGCTCCTCATAGTGATTTTTTCATAGACCAGGACAAAACAACATTTTTGTTTGGCGCCTCTCCATTTGATGCCCAAACACAGCTCATTATTGGTTTTAATCCAAACATACATCTTTACAGTACCTCCCCTACTCCTCCAAAATCTCTCCAATTAGAATCGCAAGATTTTTTAAAAGACAATTTTCCCTATACCAGCACCCCCACTCAGGACGGGAAGTATCACTTTTTGGGTTCCCTTGGTAGGGGTGGAATCTTAATCGACAAGCAAGGAAAAATATTGCAACAATATAATAAGCAGACGGGTGTTAGCTCAGATGAAATACTCCATGTGTACCAAGACAAACAACAAAACTTTTGGTTGGGTTTTACCAATCATATAAATAAAACCGAACCTAGCTTAGACCTCATCCATTGGAACAGCAACCTTCATTATAAAGGAGATATGTTTTATGCCTACTTGCATCAAGACAAGTTATATGTGCTCACTTCTCAGGAAATATTTGTCATTACCCCTGATAAAGCACCCGAGTTTTTAAAAGGGGGTAATACTCACACGCAAAAATGGGATATGAAAATGTTTAATGCTGAAGGCTCATCAAAGCTATTATTTGCTGCTGGGGGCGCTTTATATGAGTTAGCCCATGATAAGGTAATTGAAATATATCAATCGAAAACCAGTAGTGGTAAGTTTTTTATCCATCAATCCAAAAAGAACCCCAACCGCCTAATTACAAACCAAGACAATGCCTTACTCTCCTTTCGCTTCGAAAAAAATCGTTGGGTGGAAGAGGGTGTTTGGAAAGACATGGAGCGAGATAATATTCGAAAGATTGCCGAAACCAGGGATGGTGAAATTTGGTTGGGAACCCATACTACTGGATTAATCAAAGTAATTCCCAATTTTAAAAATATTAAAGAACCCCTGAAAGTAGACTATTACGGCCTTGAACATGGCTTACCTTCCCTCAACCGTTGTGTTCCATTGATCTATCGGGATAAAATCTTGGTAGGTACAGAAAAAGGCCTGTTTATTTATCTTCCTGATAAAGACCACTTTGAGCCTTATTGTGAGTTAGGAGAGCAGTTTTGTGATGGAAGTATGGGCGTATATCATTTTGAACAGGCCAAGGATGGTACTATATATGTCGCACCTTACAAAGGACAAGTAAGTTGCATAAAGTTAGATAAGAATGATGGCTTGAAATGGATATCTCAGCCTTTCAAAAGAATACCTGAAATGAGAATAGATAAGATTGAAGCAGATTCGTTAGATGTTGTTTGGGTGGCAGGTGAAGAGGGTGTTTTTCGTTATGATAGTAAAAGAGACACGAGGGACTACTCCCAGGCTTTTGATTGTTTGATCAGAAAAGTTATCGTCAATAAGGATAGTGTCCTTTACTGGGGAAACGATAGGGAAATGACTGAGCACCAATCCACGCCCACAAATCTTGTCTATGCCAATAGAGATGTCAGATTTGAATTTGCTGCCCCATTTTTTGATCAGGAAGAAAAAACCCTGTATAGCTATCGCCTGAAAGGATATGATGGTGATTGGTCTGAATGGTCTCACCAAGCGGAAAAAGAATACACTAATCTTTCGGAGGATACCTATACATTCATGGTCAGGGCTAAGAATGTGTACGACATAGAGAGCACTATTGCCAGCTATGAGTTTACCATACTGCCACCATGGTATCGTACCTGGTGGGCCTTTTTCCTGTACATGGCATTAGCTGTGATGGTCATTGCAGCTGCTACGAAGGTTTATCATTATGGCTTAGTTAAGAAGAGAATTAGACTGCAGAAAATCGTAAAGGAACGAACATTGAAGATTAATCAGCAGAACATTGAGCTAGTCAGTCAAAAGGAAAAATTACAAATCCAGGCAGAAAACCTAAAGCAAATAATTGAAGCTAAAGACAAACTCTTCTCAATATTGGGCCACGACTTAAGAGCGCCAATCAGCTCATTGGCCGGATTGATGGACCTTGTAAGTCAGAATTCCATCAGCCCACAGATCCTCCAAATGTACACTGACAAACTAAAGACAAGTGTCAAGCAAGTGCATTTCACGTTGAACAATTTACTTTTCTGGGCAAAAGGTCAAATGCAAGGTTTAGTTTGCAAGCCTCAACTTTTCAATTTGAATGACTTATTAGAAAACAATTTTGCCTTGATGCAGGAGATTGCGTTTTCAAAGAGAATTCAGATGATCAGTTTGGTGCATCAAAATGTTACACTTTGGGCAGATAAGGATCATATCGATATGGTGCTTCGTAACCTGTTGAGCAATGCAATCAAGTTCACGCCGTCCGAGGGTACAGTCCGTGTAGGGGCCACACAAATCGGTGACACTTGGGAGGTTTTCGTTCAAGATACTGGTGTAGGTATTAATGACGAAAACATAGCTAAGATATTCAGCTCTAACGCAATTGTCACCACTCAGGGAACCGACGGGGAGCGAGGTACCGGACTCGGGCTCTCCCTCTGCCGGGAAATGATAGAAATGAATGGAGGAAGGATTTGGGTGGTAAGTGCGGTTGGAAGGGGAACCGGGTTTTATTTCACGTTGCCAGCTACAAATGCACGCTAAGTCAATATACAGAATCAGAGCATACAAAGGCTGCCGTTGCGGACTGTTACCGCAGAAGCACGGGTCGGTAATGTTTAGAGATTTTGTTCTTGGCTGGAGGCAAGGGAATGTGCCTTTCAAACGCTATAGAGTATTTTATCAAAGAACGAAGTGGCTTGTCTGCCTGCTATTACAGCTTGTTGCATTCGGTAATGTTGCGCAGACTGATAAGAACCTTAGGTTTCATCACCTCACAATCAGCGATGGGCTTTCAAACAACTCAGTCAGATGCATTTTGCAGGATTCTCAGGGATTTATGTGGTTTGGCACATACAATGGACTGAATCGCTATGATGGCTACAATTTCGAAGTCTTCAGGCATCAACTGAGGGAGCAATACACCATTGCAGATAACCTTATCAACTTCTTGTATGAGGATTCCCGGGAAGAGTTATGGATAGCTACAAACTCAGGCTTGTCTAAATATGACAGAAAGTACAATAGATTTATTTCCTACGATACTTTTGAGGGTAATATAATAAACGCCATTTGGGAAGACGGCCAAAAAGACTTATGGTTATCATCTTACAATTTTATTTACAAACTGGATAGAAATTCTAATCAGTTCACCCAATATCCTCCATTCACTGACGCCATCATCACTTCTGCGATAACACTGGCCGACAACACTTTTTTGATTGGGACACACAAGGCTGGATTATTTCATATTGATTTTCAAGCTGGCAAAATCAAGCAATACCTAAATAACGTTAAGGATAAAAGTACACTTTGCCATAATGAGATTACTTCACTGAAACTAGAGAACGACGAAAGAGTTTGGGTCTCGACGCGAAATGGATTGGATGTTTTCAACATAGAGAAATCCACTTTCACTCATATTGGCAGAGACACCGACCCGCAAAAAAGTCTTCTTTCCCAGAGTATCAGATGTAACGTACATTTCAAAGGAGGCGAAGTGTGGGTTGGTACGCAGAAAGGAATAAGTATAGTTGATTTGGATTCCAACCTGTTTAGGCATCACGTCGCTAGTATTTACGAGCAAGAAAGTCTCAGTGATGAGTCCATTTGGGCGATCAAGGAAGATAAGCAGGGGCGTATTTGGATTGGCACCTATTCTGGGGGGATAAATGTACTTGACCCATTGCGGGAGCAATTTACAGATGATGTGGCTTTTCAGGAAAATGGCGCGGTAAACTCTATTCTCGAGGACAGTAAAGGCAGACTATGGGCCGGGACCGAAAACGGAATTGTTATGAAAGACGGGACAACAAGGTCGTATTTTTTCCACACCCCCAATCAATTGAGTTCAATCCCGGCAAATACCATTCTGACGATCTTTGAGGATAATAATAGAAACATTTGGGTGGGAAGTTGGAATGGCGGTTTGAGCAAGTTTGATGTGCAAACTCGAGCCTTTGTAACTTTTGAAGTGGATCCTCAAAACCCTGTTAAGTTAGCCAGTCGAAATATTTATGACATAGCTCAAAGCTCGGCTAATGATCAGCTTTTAATAGCCTCTTTTGATGGTTTCCATATTTTAACCTCTGAGGCAGAGCAAACCTTTCTGAATTATAAGCACAACGTAAGTGATCAAAATAGCCTAAGCGCCAACTTTTGTCGGGTAGTTTTCGAGGATAGCAAGAAAAACATCTGGATTGGGACTGATAAGGGGTTCAATCACTTTGATATTCAAACTGAGACATTCGCTCGATTCATTCACAAGAAAACTGATACTAGTACCATTAGTAACAATTACATTAATAGTATTTTCGAAGATGGTAAAAACAGATTGTGGATAGGTACTGCCAATGGGCTAAACCTGATGACTGCTAAAGATGAGTTTAGGGTGTATCTAAACCCAGATGACTCCTTCAATTATATTCAAAGTATATTAGAAGACGAAAACGGAGATATTTGGCTGAGTACTATTTCAGGTGGTATCTCCAGGTTTAGTCCCACGAGCGAAAACTTCCACAACTACGATGAGTTTAGTTCGCCCCTTTCAAATGAGTTTAGAAGTAATTCTTCTCACAAGGGACGGGATGGGAAACTCTATTTCGGCGGGGTAAAGGGGCTATGCGCTTTTCATCCTGATGGGGTAAAAAAGAATCAGCATATTACACCTGTTTTTTTCACTGACTTTAAAATTTCTAATCGGTCAGTAGAAATCGGTGAACACGATTCGCTATTGAGCCAACATATCTCCTCGACAAAAAATATTGTCTTAAGTTATGACCTTTCCGCATTTTCCATTGAATTCCTGGCGCTTAATTATACGAATTCAGATAAAAATCAATACGCTTACAGGTTGGAAGGTTTTGATAAGGATTGGGTATACGTAGTTGATAGGCGTGAAGCAACTTACACTAATTTAAATTCAGGCACTTATACTTTCAAAGTTAAAGCTGCTAATAATGATGGTGTTTGGAATAATGAAGGAGCTGCTATTTCCATTGTCATTTTGCCTCCCTGGTGGGAAACATGGTGGTTTCGAACGCTAGTTGTACTGCTAGTTTTGAGCGTGGTATACTGGTTTTATAAGGTTCGGGTTGACGCAATCAGGACACAGCGAATTGAGGACGAAGTTACTGAAAGGACTATTGAGATAAACAAGCAAAAGGAGGAGCTGAAATTTCAAAAGCAGAAGTTGGAAATTCAAGCAGAAAGCCTCGCCCAAATGATCTTTACAAAAGATAAGATTTTCGCTGTGCTTGGGCACGATTTACGATCACCAATCAATTCACTCATGGAGCTAATTCAACTATTGACTGATAAATCTATAAATACTCATGTATTGCTTATGTATATCGACAGACTAAAAACCAACGTACGGCAAGTGCATTTCACATTGAATAATGTTCTATTGTGGGCAAAAGGGCAAATGCACGGGCTGGAGATCAACCCACAGTTACTTTCCCTGAATTCAATGGTAGAAAGCAACTACAATTTTGTTCAGGAAATTGCCTTTGCAAAGAGAATTGAACTGGTCAACGCAGTGCGTGAAGACTTGACAGTTTGGGCAGACAGTGATCATGTGGACATGGTGTTACGCAACCTCCTCAGCAACGCACTCAAATTCACCGCTGAAGAAGGTAAAATAACCGTAGAAGCAGCCTTGAAGGGCAACCTTTGCGAAATCTCGGTTAAGGACACGGGAATGGGTATGGCTCGAGAGCATATTGAGAAGCTTTTCAATCCAAACGGAAATTTTACAACTAAAGGTACGCATGGAGAACGGGGCACAGGACTTGGGCTGGCTATTTGTCAGGAGATATTAGAATTGAATGAAGGCAAAATATGGATCGAAAGTAAAATTGGTATCGGAACAGCTGTGTATTTTACATTGCCGCTCAGAAACTTCTAGCTATTCGAAAAGCAATTTTTTCTGAGATGTGGTTATTGAAAACGTGATTGAAGAGTGTAAATTTCTTTGGTACTATAGTAGTTACTCCAAAAAAAGCATTCAATAGCGAATTTTCTGCTCGATTATTTTCCTTATCAATTCAGTAGTATTCTTTAAGTTAAATTTGTTAAGAATGTTAGCGCGATGTGTTTCTACTGTGCGAGGACTAATATCTAACTTGTCGGCAATTTCTTTGCTCGAGAAACCGTCCACCAGAAAGCTTATGATTTCCCGTTCTTTGTTTGTTAAAAACGGAATTCCCCCTTTATTTCGACTGTAGACATTGTTGATTAAAATGCTGGATATCTCGGTTGAATAGAATTTTTTTCCATTAATTACCTTCTGCACACCCTTCAACAACTCTTCAGGATCGACATCTTTATGAATGTAGCCATCGACGTCAGCCTCGATAGAATTTATTACGTAAAACTCCTCCCTGTGTGAACTTAAAATAATTACTTTAAGAGCTGGATTCACATTTTTGATATACCTGGCAACGTCTAGTCCACTTTCCTCGGCAAGCGATATATCAACAAAAACAAGGTCAGCCTGCAAACTCGGAATCAATGCTTTGAGTTGTGAAAACGTTTTATACTCTCCAACAATTTTTATGGTCGGATCCTGATTTAGAATAGCTATAAGTCCGATACGAAAAAGGGTATGATCATCTAGTATCACAATCCGAGTCATAATTCTATTTATTTAGGTTGAAGTTGCTAATTTCCTATGTTGCAAGTTAGCTATTATTTTTCAACACAGCCAGTCTATTTGCACATAGGGTGGGTGACTGTTCGGGTTTGCTGGTGTTAGATATGCGTAGCGATAAAATTGGCAGTGTGTGCGGTATAATTGGCCAATGAGGCGGAGGAGTGTCGGGAAAGATGTCAGGTGGTCAGCACCTCGTTTATTTCAGCAAGAATGGCTATTTTTCTCAATTTCTTGCTATAGTGCTTTAGCGACCATAAAATCTCGTCGTAATGTTCGGCTAAGTTGTCTCCTTTAATAACGGGAAAGATAAAGTCTCCCTTTAATTTGCCTTCTGCAAAGTATGCGAGAATCTCATTAAACTGTTCAGAGATTTTGGTGTCATAGGATTTGCCCGTCTTTCGGCTGACATACTCTACCCTTCCATCAGTAACGTTCTCACACTTAAGAAAAGCCAAATCTATGAAGGGTCCGTGTAGCCTTCCCAATATTGCATACTCCCAAAAGAGGTTTTCTAATAGTGTCCAATAATTCGATTCTTGAGTTCCACAGGTGACAATCGTCTATTCAACACTTTGCTGGTTTCCAGTCCGGTTATGACGTCTACCGCCTCTGTTCTTTTCTTTAAAATGTGGCTATTGGCTCTTGGGGAAAGAAAAACCTATGGAGTCAAGAGGATCTTGCGGAGTTGACCGTGTTCAGTCCTGACTATATTGGTAAAGTTGAGCGTGGGGACCGAGCTCCCTCTCTCAAGACAGTATTGAATATTTGCTTTGGGTGAGTTACTCCGTATTTTTGAAGGAACTAGAAGGGGATCGAAAAATATTCTAAAGACGCTTTATCTAGGGTGCGCCCCTGTTACAAATTATTAAATAGTATTCCATTTCGTTTATTCGGCATATTGTTGCCTAAGAAAGCAAATTCCGAGCAATTCTAAATAGTGCATGATCGTCGATATCGAAAATGTTTGCCATATACACAAACATAAGCGATGTCTATTTATAGAAAAGGAAGAGTTTATCTATTTGCTTAGCCGTAAAAACATGTAGAAATGAGCAACTACAATCAAATATCTCTGCTTCACCACAAACCCCACAAACCCAGTTTTTTGCATTCAGTTGGGACATTTTCAATCCTTTACAAAAATCTTAGCGTTCATGTCTAATACCTTAAACTTAGTTGAATCTGCAATTGGCAGCACTGCATCATAAAAGCCTATGACTAACAATCCACCAGGGTTCAGCGCCTCATAAAACTTTTCAAAAAGCATCTTCTTGGCACCATTGTCAAAATAAATCATCACGTTTCGGCAAAAAATGATGTCAAACTTCGACCTGAAAGGATCCGTAATCAGGTTGTGGTGCATAAAAGTTACATGGTTTATAATATCTTCATTCATTTTTAACCCTGTACTTGATGAAGCGCAATGCCGATGAAAAAATGATGTAGGGTTATATTCCAGATAATTTCTCTCGTATTCAGTTTTACTTACCAGGCTGTATTCACCTAGTTTTGCTTTTGAGATTGCCAGATTGCTGATGTCAGTTGCCAAGGCCTGAAATTCGCCCTTGAAATTGGCCTCCTTCAACACAATACCCATTGAATAAACCTCCTCGCCAGTTGAGCATCCCGCATGCCAAATATTCAAGCCTGCTTTAGTTCTCCATTCTTTTTCAAGCATTTGACGAAGAGTTTGCCAAAGCTGAGGGTCGCGAAACATCGATGTGAGGCCAACGCTGATAACATCCATAAATTCGTATATAAACATCCGTTCTTTTTGGATGTACATCCAGAGATCGCACACTGAAGGAAAATCAAATACATGTAGTGCCCTTAAAATCCTCCGCTTGAGCGATTTTGGTTCGTAGGTACTGAAATCGATACCATGGCGGCTATGGATTACATCCGTAAGCGACTTAAGTTCTTCGTCAGATATCTCAATAGCTTCTCGATTTGGCGATGCGTGCATTTCTTACTAATGTCAGTTTGAACAATAATTTTCGACTTTTACCCAAGCTCATATAAAATTTCTAACGGCGTTCGAGAAGGTGCCATTACGATGATCAGAACCGGCTTAATGGCTTCATTAAAAGCTATCATCGACGATGTAAAAACTAATTGGTCAGCATGTCCAAAAAAGTCATCGAAAATAACCTCAGAAATGGTGTCTTTAGTTTTTTTGGAAAATTTTGGAGTGTCAATCCGAATCTTTTCCTCCAGGCCCAATGAAACTTTATCAAAAATAGAGGCAGATAGAATATTGGTCAGTTCTTTTGCGAAATCTGCCTTAAATGCCAACCCGAGGTTTTTGACGCTCATCGCCTCGTGATTAATAGCCTCTAGTTCTTCGGCTGTGAGCAGAAGATAGAGTTTGCCGGAAACACCACCAAAATAGTCGATACTGAGAAAAAAATCGTACTCTTTTTCCGGCAGATTCTTAGACGCTTTCAAAAGATAAATATCAGATTTATTCAAACAAGGAAGGCTAGCTTCAAATTTTAACGGCGATCTTGCAAACTTGCCAATCGATTTAGTCGCACTAAGGTATCCTAGATGTAGGGCACTACTTAGTAAAGTGGCTGCCGATTCGTTAAATGGCTGGCAGTTAGTTGTTTTTGACATATCTTTTTTGTTGTGAGGTAGTTAAAAAGGTAATCAGTCCGGGAATATTAAGCACAAGGCAAACGCTGCCGCTGCCCAAAATCGTTACCCCACTAAAAAAAGGATGAAATTCATACGGCTTGCTCAAGGGCTTCTCAACAATCTCCTTTTGCTGAAGTAGCTTATTAACGATTAGCCCAATTTTCTTCCCGTTAAAGGAGATAAGCACCACATCTAGCTTCTGCTCTGGATGGAGCGAATCAAAACGTCCAATTTTTTTATCGCCAGAACTAATAGCCCGGTCAAAAACTTCTTCAAGGAATATCAAGTTGATAGCCTTTTCCTGATGAACAACCACTAAGCCTTGCCCTGTTTTATGAACTTCCGATCGATAAATAGATATTACCGACTCTGTGTAGGCCAGGGGAATCGCGTAGGTTTGATCTGATACGTTACAAAGCAGGGTTGCTTTGACTGCCATGGATGCAGGAAGACTTAACGTAAATATTGTGCCTTCGCCCATGATTGAGTCGACTTGCACAGTACCACCAACGGAGTCAATGGCTTTTTTGACCACATCCATACCCACTCCTCTACCAGAAACAGACGTAACTTCGTCCATTGTTGAAAACCCAGGCTCAAAAATGAGCATGATAAGGTCTCCATTTGTCATTTGATCAGCTTCCGGTCTTGTCACCAATCCCTTAAGTATTGCCTTCTCTTTAATTTTTTGAGGGTCAATGCCTGCACCATCATCTTTCACCCGAATAAATACCGTGTCGGACTCACTAGTGGCAGCAATCGTAACAGTGCCTGCCTCAATTTTGCCGGCTTTCGTTCGTTTATCCGGCAACTCAACGCCATGACCAACCGAGTTTCGGATGAGGTGAATCAGAGAATCACTAATGACGTGTAAAATGCTTCGGTCAATTTCGGTTTCAGTTCCCTCAAGCTTAAGATTGACTAGCTTTCCCTCTTTAGCAGAGACATCTCTTACAATTCTATGGAACTTATTAAGCAAAAATCCGACCTGCACGAGCCTGACGTCCATTACTGAATATTGCAGGTCTGAGGAAATTCTACTCAAACGAGCATAGTCGGTCGCAGGAGACGAATCGGAGCGGCCTGCCAAAAGGCGGTCACGCTCGATAATCAGCTCGCCTACCAGATTCAATAAGTTATCGAGCTTTTTTACCGGCACCTGAACTAAATCCGAGATAGTAATATTTGTGCTATCGCTTTCAAAATCATCCTCGGCCTCGTTTATATCTCCTGAAGATTCCTCGCCGGTCGAAACGTTTTGGCCTGGTTGGGCTCTTTCGCCTTCCTTTCTTGCATTCCTTATTAGTACTTCAATCTTCGCTTTGATACCTTTATATTTGACTTCCTTCGGCTCTTTTATTGCATTAATTAGTTCTGTCAGTACATCGGAAGCCCTAAATATAGACGCAAACAGGTCGCCTTCAAGTACAATTCGGCCCTCTCTCACTTCGCCAAAGAAGTCTTCAAGAATATGCGCCATGGCTGCAATTTCTTCATAGCCCATACCTGACGCATTGCCTTTCAAGGTATGTGTGATTCTGAATAAGGACTGGATCGCCCGCTTGTCATTAATATTCTTCTCAAGCACAATGAGAAGTCGATTTAATTCTGCGCTATTTTCTATAGCCTCAGACAGAAAAATTTCAAGATATTCGCTCTCTTTTTTACTATTACTCATAGCTGACTAATTATAAAGTTCGGAATCTCATTTAGTGGAATTGTTCTGGATGCGGCACCCGTTTCAAACGCTACTCTGGGCATTCCATAAACAACGGAAGTCGATTCATCTTCGGAAATAGTGAGACCTCCCTGCTCATTGATCTTTTTCAGGCCTAAAGCCCCGTCTTTACCCATTCCTGTCAATATCACTCCAAATGCTCTCTTGCTATAAACGTCAGCAACGGATTCCATCAAGCAGTCTATCGACGGATCATTAAATTCTTTGAAAACCTTCTTCTCAAAATAGGTCCGGGGTATTCCACCAACCAAATCAACTCGCAGGTTAGAGGTGCCTGGCGCCAGGTATACATGGTTACCAAGAATTGGCTCGTCATTTTTTGAAACGTTTACCTTGAATCCTGTTGATTCGCTCAACCTGTTTGCGTACGACGCTATGAAATGTTGCGGCATGTGCTGAGCAATTAGTACGGGTATTGGTAAGCTATGAGGGAGGTTATTAAGAATGAACTCAACCGCGCTCGGACCTCCGGTAGAAGCTCCAATTGTTAAGATATCGTATTTCAGAGCTGCTGCAATTGTTGGAATCGAGTGCCCATTTTTTTTCAAGGGAACGGTTATTTTGAGATTATTCGCCTGGGAAGCGGCTTTCACCATGTTAATCAACAATGACCTTTCAGCTTCATCATTCGGCTTTTTTGGTTTTTCAATAAAATCGAAAGCTCCTTCTTTTAATGCATCAAAAATTTGTGGGTTGGCCCTTTCAAGGGAGCTCAACAATATGATTGGTAGCGGCATTGCTCTCATCAATGACTGAACCACAAATAGTCCATCATAGTCGGGCATAACCATGTCTGTAATTACTACATCAGGCCTGAGCTTTTTTGCCTTTTCGACACCTTCAAGCCCATTGGAAGCCGTAGCGATTACTTCAATTGAGTCGTCACTTCTGAGGGCGTCAGCCAGTAGAATTCTCATCAGGCCCGAGTCCTCAATTAAAAGCGTTTTTATCTTTGTTGATCTCTTTTTCATCATACAAAGAGCTTATTTAACTCTGTTAGAAGCTCTTCTCCTGTAAAAGGTTTCAGCAGATAGGCTTTTGCGCCTTGGCTAAGCCCCTCTCGAATAATTGACTCGTGTCCATTGGCGCTGACCATAATCACTTTGGAAGGAAGGCCTTCTTCGGCATAGACATGCAGTATATCAGTGCCGATCATATCGGGCAGGTTGTTGTCTAGTGTAATTATATCTGGGCGAAGAGAAAAAGCCAGGTCTATGGCCTCCTCTCCATTTTCCGCCATTCCTATGACTTGGAATCCAGCGCCTTCTAGTGTGTCCTTGATGAGGGTGCGCATGTAAAACGAGTCATCCACAATTAATACGTTCTTTTTCATGTGTATAAAATTTGTTTTTCAATGGTCACTGGTTCTGTCGGTCCGCTGAAGCAGGAATAGCTAAATCCCTTTAAGAAACAAAGTCGTCAGTTTAAATGCCTTTATTCATTCTCGTCCGGTATGGCATTCCTTATGGCTATTCCATGGGATTAATATTAAATACTAAGCTTTGATCGATTGGAATTTGTAACGAGGAGTTCTCCACTTACGCTGTTGTAAGAAACGGTTCTGGCTAATCGCCCCCCCACATCCATTGCCACAATAAATACCTTTTTCTGGATAAGGTTGGTTAGCACTGTCTTTACATTCTGAGCCCCGATGTCGATGGAGTTGCTATATAAAAGTGCCCCACCAGCCAATTTGGCTCTCAGCGTCAATAGGTCGCTTCCTTTTTCGGTAAATTGGTTTAGCATGCTCGCTATCAGCGTTGCGGCATCTTCCAATTCGCATCCTTCGATCCGTTTGGGAAGTGGGATGTGTGTGCCTCCGCAGATCTTATTCTTCCTATCTTCAATAAACAAGCCTACACAGGAACCCAGTCCATAACAAGTGTAGATTCTTGGTTCATTGCTGACGTCGACATCGTTGATTAGAAGCACCTTTTGGATAATCATACCGCACCCACTGCCAATGCTTGTTTTTTAAGTATTTGACCAACTTCTTTTTTATCAAAAACCTGGAAAATGTCGATCAAGATGATCAAACGTTTATCGAGTTTGGCGATCCCAGTTATGTAGTTTAGCTCATCCTGATGGTCACTTCTAAAAAAAGCTTCTTCGATACATGAACTGGGAATAGAAAGTGTATTGGGGACTTCTTTAACAAGGACGCCCATCTTGTATTCTTCACTTTCGATCACGAGCACAAAACTGTTGCCCTCAAGTTCCCTCGTATCATCCGTCAACTTGAACTTTTCTAACAAGTCAAGAATCGCTATGATATTCCCCCTGATATTGGCTACTCCTTTAATAAACGGGGGTGACAGAGGTAGAATAGTGATGTCCGGTGCAATGACAACTTCCTTTATTTGGTCAATGTGCAGCCCGTATTCCTCCTGACCAAGTTTGAAAACCACTATTTGCTGATGATCTGCGGTATTTGTGGTTGCATCGTTTGTATTGTGTTTTTCTTTGCTCATTTCAATTGGTGTTTATTTTCCTGAATCTAAACCCCCACTCCTGCCGCTATCCGTTTGAACTCACAAATAGTATTGAGAATCAAAAGTTTAGAAGACTGAACCTTAGAGTAGAAGTAATGATTGTAGCAAATTATTTTTTCCTCAATATGAATTGAGATGCTCCGGCCTGAAGTTCGGACGCAACAGCAGACAACTCGTCACCAGCCTTGGCGATGTCGAGCATTCCGTTACTCATTTGTTGACTCGAGCTGGCGACTTGCTGGGAGCCGGCTGCTGTTTCTTCTGACACCACAACGATCTGTTCAATGTTTTTTGCCACAGATGTGATGGACTCTTTTTGCGTACTAGAAGCAGTTTGGATTTCTTTTGACGCACCAAATGTTTCCTCGCTGGAAGAAGCAATTTCCTTAAAAATCATTTCTGCTTCGTCGCTTGATTGGTTACCTTCTTTAACACTGACCTCCATGGTTTCGATCGCTTTTCCAGCAGCATTGGTATCCTTTTGTACATCACCAACGATCTTCTCTATTTCGACGGCCGACCTCCTTGAATCCTCGGCCAGTTTACGAATCTCCTCAGCAACTACTGCAAAGCCACGTCCTGCATCGCCGGCTCTTGCCGCCTCAATTGCCGCATTGAGCGCCAACAGGTTAGTTTGACTAGCTATGTCGGTGATTACGTTGAGTGTTCTTGCTATTTCTTGTGCGCGTTGAGTAAGGACGTCAATCGACTGCGATGTCACCGAAGCAGATGTCTTTATTCCCGCCATATTTTCGACAAGTTTTCGAATCGTTTTCATCCCCTGGGTTGAGCTTTGCAAACCCTTTTCTGCTGCCCTAGTAATAATTTCGGCTTTTTTCTCCATTTCGGTTGCTGAGGTCAAAACGTGGTTGGCCAGTTTCGAAGACTCGTCAGTCCGCTGAGCCTGATCCTGTGCCCCCTTCGCCATTTGAGTAATGGTGGTAGCCACCTCGCTTGCATTCCTTTTGATATCTTCCACTTTTCTCTGAAGCAGATCAGACGATTTAGCAACTACTTCGGATCCCTGACTTATGTTGTCAATCACCGTGTTGAGGTTGTCAAGCGCTTTGTTGATTTCGGAGGTCAGTCCTCCATTATCAACTTCCGTATTACATGTTTGACTAAGATCGCCATTTGCCATCGCCTTAATTACTCTAATGACCTCCGTCATATCAAGCGCATATTTTACTACTTTGAAAGGAGTGCCATTCAAGTCTAAGATTGGATTGTATGAGGCTTGTAGGTATAGTTTGTCTCCCCTCTTGCTTTTGCGTTCATAGGTACCTACCAAAAACTCGCCGCGCGAAAGCGACTCCCAGAACGCTCGGTACTCTGCACTCTGTGCATACTGTGAATCAACAAAAATCCGGTGGTGTTTGCCTTTTATTTCATCTAGTGAATAGCCCACGGTCCGGAGAAAATTGGAGTTAGCTGTCCGGATTGTTCCATCCACATCAAATTCAATAACTGCATTGGACTTTCCAATTGCGTCGAGTTGGCCGGCAAAATCGGCATTCCTGAGCTTCTGTTCCGTAACATCGGTGGCAAATTTCACTACTTTAACGGGGTTCCCGGCCGCGTCCATAATTGGATTATATGACGCCTGGATCCAGACTTCCTTGCCACCTTTCCCGATTCTTTTGAATTCCGCAGACACGAACTCGCCTCGATTCAATCGGTTCCAAAATTCTTTGTAAGCACCGCTTTGAGCATACTCGGTATCAACTAACATACTGTGGTGTTTGCCACGGATTTCGTTGATAGTGTATCCCAATACTGCAAGGAAGTTAGAGTTAGCATCGACGATGTTCCCGCTCATATCGAATGAAATGACAGCCTGGGATTTTCCAATCGCATCCAGCTGCCCCTGATAATCAGCGTTCTCGATTTTGGATTCAGTAATGTTTGTTGCCAGTTTAATTACTTTCACCACCTTTCCCTGCTCGTCAGTTACCGGAACATAGGAGGCAAGCAACCAAACAACTTCTCCGTTTTTATTGATCCGGGAAACCTCCCCGGTACGAGATTCACCAGCCCGAAGATCGCTCCAAAACCTTTTGTATTCTGGTGACTTGGCAAAAGCTGGATCGACTAACATACTATGATGATCGCCCTTGATGTCTTTGAGCTTGTAGCCCATTGTCTCCTGAAATATTTCGTTGGCGTTTAATATGTTGCCCAGTGCGTCGAATTCCACGAAAGCAAAGGCGCTATTGATGGCGTCTATTTGTCCTTTCATGTCTCGCATAAGAGCATTGGAATGTCCGTTTCCACCTCCGTTGCCATTTCCATTGCTCTTTGCAGCTAGTTCTGCTGTGATTTCATTTGTTTCCATTGTTGACTTCTTTTCGTTTGTCGATTCAGTTTTATGTTTTGCCGATCCATTTGCAATCAGCTTTTCCACCTTCAAATTGTTTCCGAGTGCCATTTGAATTAGAGTTTATTTGATGTATTGATTTTTTGTAAATGATTTCGATTTCGTGAGCTGCAAAACCTCTAGCGCTAGTTTTTTATAATCCTGGGCTGCGTTTGACGAGGGTGCATAGTCAATGACGCTTTTGCCGAAAGACGGCGACTCGGCTGCTTTTACACTAGGTCTAATGGAACTTTCCAATATTTTAATATTGTAATTGGAAAGAATATGCTGCCGGATTTCTAATGTCATTTTTCTCCGGTTGTCAACCATCATCGCTAAAATCCCCAGAATTTCGATTTGAGAGTTGAATACCTCTAGCCCACCAATAATTTTCACAATTGAATCTAACCCTCGAAGGGAAAGCACATCCATTTGCATCGGAACTATAGCTGCATTTGAAGCAATGATAGCATTCAGAGTAAGAAGTGAAAGCGATGGAGGACAATCTATAAGTACATAGTCGAAATGGCGACTGTATTGATCAATAAGATTCCTTAAATGATCAAGACGCTTTTCTGAGTTAGTGAATGAAACTTCAATATCTGCCAGAGAAGTGTTTGCTGGGAGAATACATAGCTCTTCGGAATGGACCGTAATTTCTTCCAGATTTAATTCACCCTTAAATACTTCGGTTAGGGTAGCATGATGTTCATCAATTCCATATAAATATGATAAGCTGCCTTGGGCATCGAAATCAACCAGCAGTACCTTTTCCCCCAGTAATGACAAGGCGCGTCCAAGATTTGCAACGGTAGTTGTTTTCCCTGTTCCTCCTTTATGATTTACTACAGAAATTATCATGTCTGTTTATCGTTGACTTCTTAATCAAAATGACATGATAAAAGTACGGTGAGGAAAACCCGAATGTGCTCTGCTTAAATAGGTACCTTCGACTCAATTTATTAACTAATAAAGCCTAAGTATTTATACGCTTTTAGCCGTGAAAAGCACGTAGGATGCATAGGTGTTTTCACTAAGAAAGTGGCGTTCAATGCATTTAAAGGACGTTTTATTGGACGCTATTCTATTTTACCTTCCGACTCTTACTCCACTAATCGATGGTAGTGGAATGTAGTTTTTTTGGAGTCTGTGGTGTGAAATTTTACCCACTGGTTTGAAATACCTCTTTGAAGGCACCCCATGCTTCTAGACTAAATAAGCAGTTCGCTTGGAGAATGGATAATTACGCTGAGCACATTTATTAATAATCCACTGTTCAATTATAAGCCTTATCCTTTCCAGTGTATTCGAAAGTTCCGCCCATTTCGGGGCGTAAACTCAACCGAGCAACTTTTCTTCAACTTTTGGGCACTATACAAAAGTTGTGCTGGTTTTGGTAAAGACATGTTTATTGGCATTTAGTGTTAGCTGTTTGTTTTCATAGATGATCCTTTAGTTTAGGAGGTCGAAGTTCCAGTCTTGCTTATCTTCTTGTAATTTCACTGCCTTTTGACTGAAAAAACTTGGCCCTACAACAAGCGAGCATTTGGGGATTTATAATGGGGGAGGGTGGTCGGTAAATAGTGGCTGAAGTATTTTTCAATTCCCCTCTAGTTCTTTGAAAAATACGGAGTACCTGACTTTTAGTTTATCCAAGATTTTCAATAATGTTTTAAGAGAGGGAGCTCGTTCTCCTCGCTCAATCTTGCCAATATAATCCGGATGGAAACCAGTTAGTTCAGCAAGATCTTCTTGGCTCCATCCATTTTCCTTTCTAAAGCGACCAACAAGAATACCTATTTTCTTTTGCACATCCACTCTCCGAAAGTAGAAGTATTCACAATTCTCGAACACAGACTATTTGTGCGGATTTAATTGTCTTCTAACTTTGCATATACTGCAACAAGTAATGAATGATCAATCTTAGAAGGGTTCAAATAAAATTTAGTGCTAAGGGAAAAAACCTGGGGTACTTCCATCGGTTTGTATATATCCAAAATGATTTTCAGTCGACTACAAAAGCATTGATTGAGTTGGACTCGGGCGACCTGGAGCTTGTCGATTTGCTTTCCATTAAGTTTATTGACCGTAGGCATAAGAAAGGTGAAGACAGCAAGAGTGATGAAGATGAAGATGAGGATTGACTTTGTGTTTTAATCTTTTGACAGCACTGGTTCTTTTTCCATTTGATGATTGGATTAACTATTGCACAAGCGTATTGTGTAAACGAGGAACTTTTTTGGGCGAGCCTACAATTTAAAATTCTGAAAATTGTGCCTTGCGTGCGCCGCAAAATGGCATTGATATCAAGGCCTCCTGCTCACAAGATTTTACCTGACTCACAAATCGGTGAGTCAAAATAGCCACTGCATTGGCAGCTGAATTCGCTACATGTAAAGCGAAAAATTTCTAAAATATTTTCGGCGCACTTCGAAATGAAGCGCTGCTGAAAGACTTTTGGAAGAATTTTAAAATTTTTTGCAAAGAGAAGAATCGCCGAAAATAGCGCATTTGCAGAAAAAAAGTTCGGCCGATTATTCAGCTAGATAGAACATTACGTAAAGAAATTAATACCACATTGAGTGCAATTTACGCTGTGGTAGATACAGTGGGGGTTGAATAAAGTCTGTTAGTTAAGTTTCGATCTGTCTAGTAGGTGAAGCGTGTCAGTACAATATTTCATTATTTCGGTGGAGAGTTGCAGGTTTCTGAAATAAAAACTTTTTGGTGGAGGAGATTAGAGAAGTAGCTACTTCAAAATACTGTTCGCAAAATTTTACTAATTAATACTGTTCTAAATAAGAAGAAATAGAGTTTATAAGATTTGTTATTTTTTTCACTATTGTAATAATAAATTATATAAAGTTAGAAAATATAATAATTAACGTAAAAATCAATATTGACAAAGTCGAATTATTGCCCTCCATTTGTTGAAGTAATTAACTCTATCTTCTAACATTCAAATAAAGGGTATGCCATTAATCTGCGTAAGAGACGCCTTCTTTGTGAAGGTAACAGAACAAGTAATTGATCAAACATGCCAATCGTTCGGCGGTAAACCTAAGGACGAATGGATCTCCACCCAGGAGGCTATGGACAAGCTTAGGATCAGTTCACCAACCACATTGCTTAAGTACAAAGATACAGGCAAGATATCGGCAGCGCCGCTGTCTCCGAAGCATATCTTGTATGATTCGAGTTCGATTGACGATTTTCTCAACAATAACCGACTAGACAGATTTTAGCCATGACAGAATTAGAGATTTCAATCAAAGGATTCAATCACGCCTATATCCTTCGCAAGGAAAACCCTGGTTTCCTAAAGGAGTTACTCGATGCTATTCCAGATCCAGAAAGCCCATATAAGAAGGGTCTTGAAGCTGGTCTTAAGGCGGCGCAGAAGAAAGAACGTGGAAAAAATAGAGGGATGGGAATGTAGATAAATGCTGGCGGCTAGCTCGTTTTATATTGTCGGTAATTCATGCCGTCACATTGGCCGTCACATCAGCCATCACATTGAGCGTCACATTGGCCGTCACATTAGCCGTCACATCGTGGAATGTGGGATCACATGTGACGTCACATGTTAACATGTTCATAAGTTCACATCTAAGTTCACATCTAAGACCACTTTTATGTACACATCTAAGACCACTTTTATGTTCACAACTAAGTTCACATGTTCGCATCTAAGTTTGCATCTATGTTCACAAACATGCGAACATTCTTATTAACATGTTTTCTAACATTCATGTCAACATGTTATACAACATTCACGACAACATTTTTGAATGCAGTCACCCAAAAAAATGGTTTTTTTTATCTGACAGCAAACATGTTTTATGATGTAACTATTTGAATTTGGGCATAACGGTAAAAAGATCTTTCATTTAATTGATAAAACGCTGGTTAAATAAAACCATCAATGGATCTTCAAATTCACTGGTTAATTTATTTATAAATCCACTAGTAAATCCACCAGTTTACTAGATTGAAACTGAATAGAAACTAAATAGTGACAGCTGGTAATCAATTAGTTATGAAGTTTTGTTCATCGCTATAAAAGCTGAAAACGCAGAAAAAATTTGAAAAATGACCAAAAATGAAAAAACGGGCATGCCTGCTACTTTCAGATGAAAGTTCTTATTTTTTTAAGGCCTTTTGGGAGTAGACCTATGTAACTTAGAGAAACATGCAAGGTATATTTTCGTGTGACGAAAATGAAGCCTTGTTCCTGACACGGCCAGGAAAGCCAGGTCACCTTCCCTGCGGTTGGATGCCTGTTGAGTTGGTTTAGATATTCAAGGGATTCGCAACGATAATGGGAAAGAAAATCCGACAGGTTAAGCAGCATTTTATCTCACTTCGGGTAAGTGAGGAACAAAAAAATGTCATAAAAAAGCAAGCCGATGAGGTAGGTTATTCCATGTCTGAGTATGTAATGAGCCTGGTAAACGGGCGTCATATAAAGCCCAGGACCCCAATAAAAAAAGAAGCACTAATTGCTTTAAACAGGGCCACGAGCAACATCAATCAGATTGCTAAAAAGTGGAACATTCTATCGGGTGATATAAGAGGATTGGACATAAAATCAGATCTGAAGGAGATTTATGAAATGTTGGCAGAAGTAAGAAGTAACATAGAATGATTTGTAAGGTCGACACCAACTACGATGGGGACAGGATGACGGCAGCTGTTAACTACCACGAAGATAAAGTGGCGGCGGGTGTCGCAGAAAGAGACGAGTTGCAACTGGCCGCCTTTGACAGGGAATCGATCAAGCAAGCGTTTAATACCCACATTCAAATTTTTAATTCAACTGTTCGCAAAAATAAGTTTCATCAGGTTACTATCAGTTTTGATCCCACAGACAATCTGACTGCACAAAAAAAGAGAGAGGTAGTGGATAAGTGGATGGGTCATATGGGTTATTCAAATCATCCCTACGTGCTTTATCACCATATGGATAAAGAACATGACCACTGGCACCTCATCACTACCTGCAGCAACCTGGACGGCATGCGAGCAGATACAAGAAACAACTTTCATAAGTCTGCTATTTACAGCAGAGTGCTGGAAAAAGAATATGGCATAAGACAACTATCAACCCAGGCTGAAAAAGAAGAGGCTAACCTCAAAGAACTAGCCCTAAAAAAGTACGCTTTCAAGAATGCCATTGAGGCGATGAGTCCATCGGCAAAATTGCGGTTTGGTATCGCCAGCGTTCTGAAAGAATTGGGCAATCAAAATGACTACACTGGGGTACAGTTTCGTGGCCGTTATATCAAGGGACTTAAGCAGGAATCTTTTGAAGATTTACTACACTATTTGCGAGAAGAAGGGCTACTTAAGCGATCAAAAAAAGATGAACTCTTCTTAATTCTCGAAAAAACTAGACTCGCTTCAAAGAGCGAAGCAGAATACATGGTTCGCCTAAAGGAATCGGATGTTTATGTGCGCAAGATTTTTAAGAATGGGATTTCCTATCAATATGGTTATAAGGGATTCTATGTTGCGGATTCTCGTTTGTCGCCCGACCTGACAGCGAGTAGACTTAGGGCCCATTTTTCAGGCCGGCATACCGATGAACCAATGTTGGGCAAGGAAAAAACTAACAATGTCGCTATTCGGCAGCTTTCAAAGACATTGCATCGGGCTATTCAGTATTCAACAGATTTCAGCGGCTTCGAAGCCTATTTGAGGGGTCGAAATATTGCCGTTAGCTTAGCTTCAAATTCCGGTGGGGTCTATGGCTACAAAGTAGTTTTTAATGGAGCAGAATACAAGGGGAGCTCGCTTAGTAAAAGCCTTTCGTACACAAACATAATGAAAAAACTGAAGGCCAATGAGAGCAAGGATATTCCTGTCTTTGTAAAAAAGACACAAAAGCCTTCTGTCTCATCCCCCATTGTTTCTCAAGGTAAGCCACTTAATACCACTCCATCGAAACCAGCTTCATCACCTTCGTTAGCAAAAGGCTTTGGCAAGATTGGAAGAGCACTTCAAAACCTGAAAGGCGAAGAAGAACCCACAGAAGAAGAAATCAAACGACTTAAGCGAGACAAAGGAATGAGCAGGTGGTAATAATATTCCGTATTTGGCCTTCTTTTGAATTGTCAGGATAGAATTCAAAATTGCCTCCAGCCCAAAAATGCCTATCAAAGCGAAGGTAAAGTCATCTATTAAATCAATATCCCGAACAGCTTACTTCCACAAAAGTCTGGGGGTTCAATTTGGGAACTAAAGCACAAAACTAAACGACGTTGATAGTTGCAGTTCAATTTTTTGGCAACTGATCTTTAAGGTGAGGTCTTACCTAGAATTCAAATTCACATGCCTGGAGCTTCGAAGCTTAAGATTGAACCTTGCAAATTCCGGGAATTTGTTTGCGGGCAATTGAAGAATGGGGAGTACAATCTCTTCAAGGTTTTTTTAGCATGGTAGTGGAAAGCTATTTTCAAACGTTAAAACCATTTATTTCAAATTAGGATCGGACTTTTAAAGATCGATTGTAATTAGGAAAATAGGACACCCAAAAAAAAACTACCACAGCCGGAATTTCCCAAAAGCAGAATAACCTCATATGAATTGGGTTGAACATTATGACGGTAGGGTCGATCAGCAGTATCGAATCAATTGGGTGATTTTTTTAAGAGGGTAAAGCTTTTTGATTTAACTTGTTATAGATTCCTTTACCGAGTGATCGTAAGCGACCAGATATGCCTTAATAGTCAAATGACTTTTTTCACCGTGAATAGTAGTAAGCGATAAAATATTTATTTAAATTAATCGAGTTTTTTTGATGGTTTTGGTGCTAGAAATAGGTGTCTACTCCTACCAAAGTATTGTCAGAGAGTTATTTAGTTGCTGACTTATATTTTAAATGAATTACCCTTCCGTACATAAAAAATGAAGATCAAGTTTCTCCCTGCTTTCAATGGTGACTGCTTTATTATTTCGTTCTTAGATAGTGCAGAGGAAAAAAGAAATATTTTGGTCGATGGTGGTACTCCAAGAACGTATCGAAGGCATTTGGAACCGGAATTGAGGTCACTAAAAGAAGCGGGTGAGTTTCTTGATCTTTTATTGGTCACTCACATTGACGATGACCACATAGGTGGTATAAAGGAGTTGTATCAAGATTCTAAAATGGATCACAGCCTCATAAAGCGTGTCTGGTTCAATTCAGGAATACTCCTTGCAGACTTCTTTAGAGAACCAAGAAGAGAAGATCGAACAGTTAAAATCATTATGGACGACCAAAGCGCCATGAGTGTTGGTCAGGGAATTACACTGGAAAGGGCACTTATCAATAAAGGCAACTGGGACCAAAAGCTAATACACTCTGAATTACCATCAATTAATTTTTGTGGAGCTATAATTACAATACTTTCCCCTGGCGTGAATCAGCTCAAGGCACTACAAGAGAAATGGGAAATCGAAGTAGACAAAACAGTAGCGATGTCTGGACAGCATGATGATTTTCATCTTTCCATATCTGCGCTTTGTCAAAATCAATTCGAAGAGGATTCTAGTATCCCAAATGGTAGTTCAATAGCATTTCTGATTGAACATGAAAATTCAACAGCTCTACTCTTAGGTGATGCTCATCCGACAGTAGTAGAGAAATCTATAAGGACAATGGGATATAGCCGACACAACAAGCTAAAGCTTGATCTTGTAAAGGTCTCCCATCATTCTAGCAAAAAAAATACTAGCCCCCAACTGCTTTCAGTGATAGAAAGTTCACGATTTATGATATCATCAGATGGAAGTAAGCATGGGCTGCCTGACAAGGAAGCGATGGCTAGGATAGTTGAAGCAAACCCTGGTTGCGAGCTTTACTTCAACTACGATACTTTTATTGATAAGCTCTTTTCAGACCAAGACCATAGTCAATTCAATTTCTCTACTCATCAATTAGCAAAATTGAATTACACAATTAAAATATCCAATGGTGAAAATTGAAGAACAGCTAAATTTTGTTGCTGTAAGAGTTAACGATGGAAGTGGGTGCATTTTTCAGCCGCCCACTCAAGACTTTTCTTATGTGTTAACAGTCAAGCATAACCTAGTTGATGACGTTAAAGCTATCATGAGACCAGCGGATATTCGAGTCTATAGGGGTTCTCCAGAACATACGCCAATTAGAGTAGATGAAGTATTTGTGCACGAGAGTGAGGACGTCGCAATTTTGAAAATAGAATACCAAAATGCTCAGGGATTTGACATCTATTGGGCAGACCCAGGACGTCAAGAGCATCTAAATGTCTTTGGTTATCCGGACTATTTATATAGCGAAAGTGAAGGATATCGGCCATTAAGAATGGAATGTATTTGCGGCATTGAATTTAGGCCAAACACTGTATTCGAGCTCACTTCCCTGAATTCAATGCAAACATTTCGAAATGGCGAGCAACAAAATGTTATTGGGTTATCTGGTAGTGGCGTCTTTAAAATTGACACCGAACGATTAATCCTCAAAGGAATCGTTCCAAGACTCAATGACCCTGGAGGTGCCCATAACAAAGTACAGGGATTCTTTATTGCTCTATATAACGAGTTGCTAAGATCCGAGAACCAACTGGAATTGCTTCCCGACTATTTGACAAATTTTAGTTTCTTGAGAAGCGATGCCTTCCGTTTGGTTGTTTCTGGCTTAAACGAGCCACGGATTGCTTCCACAAGAGCGCAATTAAAAAACAAGGCCCTAGAAGTCATTAATTCAAAAGTGACGCCTATCGAAATTAAAGACTTGTTCAAGGCAAGATTGCTGTTAGACGAAAAAGACATTGATAGTATTGATGATAGGGTCATTTGGCGAACATGGCTGGAATTCCTAACTATTATGAATTTGATTAGAAAAAGAGTTTTTAGCAGAGATGAATTGAGTGGTATATTTAACACTGTGCGACTAAAATATTCCCATTCAAACGAAGAGTGGACAAGCCTATTGAGTACCGAAATTGCCTATTCCGACTACCGTGGTCTAGTAAAAGGTGGAAAAGTTTTGATTCAAACGAAAAGAGAATGTAGAGAAGTAACGAGAATTGAAAAGGGCGAAATTCTCTCTCATATTGCAGCAGTTCTGGACGACGACCAAATCAAAGTCGACAGTGGAATTGACAATCCATATGCTCATTTTGAATTTATTCACATTAACCATCTCACAAAGGCATGCATAATCGACAGGCTTAGTGTGTATGAAAAATTAATTGACAAAGATGAAATTGTCGATGCTTTGAGAATAGAATACATGCAATTATTTGGGAATGTTTGAGAAAATTATACGCGATTTGAAGGAGGAATTTTCTCAATTTGAGATATATTATCGTATTGAAGATTATCACGGGAAATTTCATATTTTCTTTATCAAGCCAGTCGAAGTTAAGGACTTGGATGAAAGGTGGAAAAATTTATCTTCCTGGATTGCTGGAAATTTCCAAACGCAACTAAAAATGCCTTTTGAGGTCTGGAATCTTTATGTTTTTTTCTTGGTAGGAGATGATATCGACAAACAATTAAAGTATAAAATAGAAAATGATACTTTCTCAAGCAGAAAGATAGTGATAGAAGACACTAGGAGTCAGGATGAAATTATTAAGGAATACATTACCAATACGGATTTGCAAATGGTGCCAGAGAAAAGATTCTCTTCGGAACAATTGGAACTAGTAAAGAATCCAGATTTGGAGCGACTGCTTGATGGTAGAACGTTACGAGGTAAACGAAACACAAAAGAAGCGCCAGATGTGTTCAATAAGCTGTTTGACCTTTTAAAATCACGAGATGATAAAATTTAAGAGAGTTGAAATATCGGCTTTTAGGATATATGACAAGCCAGTAGACTCTACATTTGATTTTACCACAAACAATGGGGAAATAGCAGATTTTGTTTCTTTGTATGCCCCGAATGGTTTTGGGAAAACTTCATTTTATGATGCAGTGGAATGGGGTATGACAAAATCTATAAATCGTTTTTTGATCAAACGTTCAGAAAACATGCATCTTTCAAATGTACAAAATAAAGAGTCGCAACAACCTCTTATTAGAAACTCTAAGTCCAACAAAAAGTTGATGACAAGAGTAAAGATAGAAACAAATAAAAAGGAAAAGGATATTGATCGCCCCTGGGAGCGACACGGTAAGAACAAGTTTGAACTGGATTTCAACAAAAGTCCAGACATCCAGAACAAGAGTTTTCATCAAGTGATTCTTTCTCAGGATTGGATATCTTCATTTTTGTCTGAAGAGGATGGCTATGAGCGTTATAACAAATTCAAGGGCCTTCCTGAACTGAGGAAGACAGACGAGTACTATAAAAACATCCTTGCTCTAATATCTGAATGCAAAGATGAAAAGAAAAAACATTTGGAGGCTATAAGTCAATTGAAGAAAAAGTTGACAGTTATTGATGATGAGCAACTGCTAAAGAAAATCAACCAGCAGGGGCAAAAAATGAATAGAGAGTTTGGCTACAAATTCGGGAACGTTGATCTTAGTTACACTGATAATGAAATCTATAGCCTAAAAAATGAGATTGCAACCAAAATTTTGTCCGATACAAATGAGAGTAGAACACAGGATGAACTTGATCTAATTTCAATCGCTCTTGGTGGCAATGAAAACATAAGTAGTGTCGGTAGGTACCATGAGGAAAAGGCTAATTTTAAAAATGCAGAAGGCGAAATAGAGGAATTTGAGAAAAATATTCGTCGCTTCAGTACCTTGGAAGGCAAGAGGCAAGAATTAACGGGCCTAAAGGAAAGACTAAATAAACTAAGTAATCAAAGAGAGGTCGCCCGTATCATCGAGTCAAGGTTTGCAGGTTATGAAAGATCTCTAGCTAGGATAAAGGCCAAAAACATACGGGAGAAAGAGATTAGTCAAAAAACCGAACAACTAAAAACAAGGCTTGAGACTGAAAAGCAAGATTTGCTAAAGGAACGAAATGCCCTCGAAGCATCGTTCAAAGAGGTTAATGAGCTTGAAGTCCGATTAGACAGGTTACCTGAATTTATTAAAAGGCTGGCCGAATTGGAAGTACGTCAATCGAGCATAGCCGAAGTAATTGAGACGGGAAAACTGTTGGTTGGACATGCAGAAAATAGGCTTCGTGATATCGACCAACAAATCACCCAAACTGTCAATATTTTAAAGAAAGTTAAAGAAGGAGAACAGCCACAGTTAACAGCATCTCAAACAGCCGAAATAGGGCCTCATATTGATCGCCTAAAGACTTCTCGAGAAAAAATTAACCAGATACAGGTGGTGATTGATTCTCTCGAAACTCAGATTGAGCAGCAAAAAGAGTTAAATACGGAAATTGAGGAATTTATTAATCGGGGATTAGAGCTAGTCAATCAAAGTAGAACATCCAATTGCCCACTTTGCGAACAAAAGTATGAATCATATGAGATCCTTTCAAAAAGAATTGCAAGCAATGCGGCATTAAGAAACCAACTTCAATCGCTTTTACAGTCGAGTAATGAGCTTAAGCAAGATTTACCCCAGATTCAGGCACTGGCTGAAAGCGATTTGGCTGTGATCGAAAAGTCTTTTAACTCTATTATTGGCGACCTAAATAAATCCAAAAACGTTGTCAAAGAAGAACTTTCACAAGCTAATACTAAGCTGAAAGATAACACTAAACACCTAGCTGACACAGTAGAAGAAATTAGCAAAATCAATATTCAAATTGACGGAAACACTGCTGAACGGTATGAGAGCAACTTAAAAGAAAAAATTAGCCACGCTGTTGCCCAAAGGGACGACTCGATAAGGGCAGTTGAAGACCGTCAGAAGAAAATAGACCAATTAACCAATGAACTTGACGGATGCCAAAAACAGCATGAACTCAATAATCAGGAAACAGAAGATTTAACGGCGGGAGGAGAATACCAGCGAGTGGTAACATGGTTCCAAGAAAACCTGACTGGCAGAGAGATTTCAAAAAATAGTCTGATATCCTATATCGAAATTCTAGGCAAAGACATCGAGGCTGTTATTAAGGAGGTAAGCAATATTGAAAAATTGATTTCCGAATTGACAGAACTGGTCAAGTCCTTTTCTAAGGAAAGAATACTTGAGAAATTAAAAGAGTTCAAGGCTCAAAAGGAAAGCCACCAGAAAAAAATTGAAGCCTATGAATATTTCGTTAGCAGCAACTTGGGGCTAGATATTCACAAACTCAAGGAAGATGCTATTGCTCAAGAATTAGAAGAGAGGTCTCAGAAGCTTAGGGATAGTTTAACCACCAAAAGGACGATCAAGCTTGAGCTTGAAAAGCTTGCGGCATACACTGAAAACCTGAAGGAGTTTCTTCAAGTGCAAAAAATTAGATCGGAAATCAAGGAGAGTGAGGACACTAGATATTTTCTTCAAACCAAGGTGGAACCGTTGCTATTGGATGAAAAGAAGAAAACAATAAAATACCTAGAGGACAAGGTTAAAGAATTCTTTCACATAGAACTTATCACCAAACTCTATAACAAAATCGACCCGCACCCGGAATTCAAGAAGGTTTCCTTCAAAGCTAGCTTTGAAGAAGACAATCCAAGGTTGGATGTTTTTGTTACCGATGACGCCAATAAAACCAAGGTAATTCCCAACCTGTATTTTAGTACCGCACAAATCAATATCTTAAGTCTTAGTATTTTCCTTGCATCTGCTTTAAATTCAAAAGATTACGATTGCATCTTTATAGATGACCCTATCCAATCTATGGACAGCATCAATATGCTTTCAACAATAGATCTGCTAAGAAGTATATCTGTTAATTATAAGAAACAAATAATTCTTTCGACGCACGATGAAAACTTTCATAAGCTTCTTCAGAGAAAAATTCCTTCTAGCATATTCAAAGCGAAGTACCTAGAACTAGAGACCTTTGGAAAGGTTAAGGCTAGTGAAACCATAGCAACTGGCTAATAACATGAGAATTGCGCACCAAATTATCGTTCAATACAATTGGGACTAGGGCCTACTTATTTTTATTGTCTTTTCTTTTAGTTTAAGGCATGGCAAACACAACACAGATTAAATGCCCCAACTGCGGAACCCTAATTGATGTCCAAGATATCCTTGCTCATCAGTTAGAGGATGAAATCAAAAGGAAGTATGAGTCCCAGCTAGCCACGGAACAGAAAAAATTTGAAGAGGAGCAAGAGAAGCTTCAGAGGTCGCAGCAAGAGTTTGAGGAAAAAAAGAAACGAGAAAATGAGCTTTTTCAGGATCGCCTTGAAAAGCAACTGAAGGAAGACAGGAAGGGGATTGAAGAGAAACTTAAGGCGAAGCTTGCTGAAGAGCAATCGGAGCAGTTTCAGTCCCTCCAGAAAGAGCTTAACGAGAAGTCGGAGCAGATCAAAGAACTCAATCGCACCAAAGCAGAAATAGAAACACTGAAACGGGAAAAGGCTGAGCTTAAAGAAGCTGTAGAGGCCGAAGCCCAAAAGAAGCTCAATGAAATCCTGTTGACCGAAAAAGATAAGATCCGAAAGGCCGAGGAGGAGAAAAATGAGCTTCGCTTTCGGGAGATGCAAAAGCAACTGGAAGACCAGAAGAAGCTCACCGAAGAAATGAAGCGGAAGCAAGAGCAAGGCTCGATGCAGCTGCAAGGAGAAGTTCAGGAACTGGCCATTGAAGAGTGGCTGGCAGTACAGTTCCCCTTAGATACCATTGAGGAAATAAAGAAAGGTGCTCGTGGGGGTGATTGTATCCAGGTCGTCAATACAAGAACCAGGCAGAACTGTGGCAAAATCTACTACGAAAGCAAGCGCACCAAAGATTTCCAGGCTGGCTGGATAGAGAAATTTAAGGCTGACATGAGGGAGAAGGGAGCCGATGTTGGCGTGCTGGTAACGGAGGCTATGCCAGCAGAAATGACCCGGATGGGCCTGAGAGATGGTGTATGGATTTGCACTTTCGAAGAGTTCAAGGGCCTATGTACCGTTCTGAGAGAATCGGTTATTCAGATTAGTACGGCCATCAGCTCCCAGGAAAACCGTGGAGACAAGATGCACCTGCTTTACGATTTTTTAACGAGCAATACTTTCCGGATGCAGGTGGAGGCCATTGTCGAGGGCTTTTCGTCGATGAAAATTGCGCTCGATAGCGAAAAGCGGGCCATGCAGCGCATTTGGAAAGAGCGGGAAAAACAGATCGAAAAGGTGATTACGAACACCATCGACATGTATGGCTCGATCCGGGGCATTGCGGGAAGTGCTGTGCAGGAGGTAAAAGCGTTGGAGCTGCCGGAGGCTGAGGATGAAGAGGAAGATAATGATGGGGAGGCTTGATGTATTCGAAAAAGTAGGCACCTATTTAGCTTAAATTGATATGGAATTACTTAATCTAACTTGGCTTGCTCCATGGCTTATTACCTTTGTCCTAATGGTTTTATATTTCCGCCAGATCAAAAGGAAACCAAACAAGGAGAAGCCGGAAGTAGGCGATAAGATGTCCTATTTTTTGTTTTTGGGTGCAGCAGTCTGTGCCTTATGGATTCTGTCAATATTTGTGATACAGGAATTGATAACAGATTCTGGTAAACGGGCAGCTTTCGGAGATTCATTTGGAGCAATAAATTCACTCTTCTCTGGCCTTGCGTTAGCCGGGATAATTTATACCATTCTTTTACAAAGACGTGAGCTTGCCCTCCAGAGGCAAGAGCTTGAACTCACCAGGAAAGAACTTGCACGATCCGCGGATGCGCAAGAACAATCTCAAAGAGAATTAAGCAGACAATCGGCAAACCTTAAAATGACGGCGAGGCTCAATGCTTACAGTACTTTAATTAATCATTGCAGGGACGAGGAACGTTGGTATCAACATGAATCGGAAATGCACAAAATACCACCCCTAAGAGAGGAAAGGTTACATTATGTAGGGAAAATAAAGCAGATATTGAGCGAGAAGGAAGGCCGGTAAAAATAGTCCCTATTTTTACAATGCGATGGATTGTTGCCTCCTTTGATGGCTGATACTAGGAAGTTAATAACTGATACTTGATCCAATTGTATCGTTCCATTTTGAACTTCTCAAATTCCTGAAGAAGGTATAAACGAACTTTTTCTTTGCTAGCACTTGAGTACTGTGGCTTTAAATTAACGTTAGAAACGTCGACGTCGAATTCGATGTTTGACATTCTCTTTTTAAAGTATCCTTTGAACCCAAATCTAACAAGGCAGTTGCCTTCGGCGATCTTGTACGAAAAATTGTACACCGCCTCAACATCGGCTAGTTCAATAAAATCATGATTCTTTTCATCTCTAATAAGATAGTTTTCATGCAAACTTTCACCGATTATTTTGAGTGATTTTACCCCGCCGGTCATTATTTTGTTGACTTCGGTTGGTAGCTCCTTGGACCTGTCTGGTGCAATATCCAAGTCAGTCACTCTTTGGAATTTAAATATGTCAGAATCAGTTGTAAGGCTTAAGAAGAACTTAACACGACTTGTGTTGTCAAAACTGTTGTATAGTATTCGTTCAATCTCTGTATTAGGTTTTGTATAGCTCCTTTTCTTAAACTCATCGGCCAAATGCTTTGCACCTAAATCAGCAATAGTTTGCGTTTCCGGAGAGGTGTATATAATTCGCAAGTATACCTTGTCATTGTCTTGGACCTTCTCAACAATGATTTCTCCCTCATATTCATTTTTAGTTCGGTACCAGCTTGAGTTGTAATTGTTTGTCTGACACCGGAACTGCATCTTTACTTTGTTCGGATTACCTTCAACTTTGGCAAAATTTGTCTCTGAAATTATTTTATGTTTCGAGCCGGACTCTTTCACTATCCTTTTAAGATCAATCTTGTCTGGGATAATCTTGATCAAATCTTCGTCATTATTCCATGCCAATGGACGTGACATAATTTTCTGATTAACCTCTTTTCCCCTTATATTTTCCTTTATGAACTCAAATTCGACAGGAGATAATATCATGGAGAGCAAAAGCGGGTATGTCTCATTAGATTTGTAATCTTCCAGGAAAATCCCTCGAATTCTTAGTAATTCCTTTAGTTTTGAATCTGATAGAGACGGGTGGCTGAGCACATCCTGCAGGGCTAATCCGAATGGCACATACTTATTGACTTCTAATTTCTCCATTGTTATTTGAGGATAGGATTATTATAGTTGACCACTTCAAGGTTTTGAGTAAATGAAGCGTCGTTGAAAATCTGTTTAATATTGTTCACGCTCGACAAATGTGTTGATTCCAAATAATCAGAAAAGCATATGATTGTCGACCCCTGAAGGTTGTTTCCCAAGTTTTTTGCTATACCCATATATTTCATGAGGTCCTCCCTGTTAAAAGGATCAATTGTGGAAATAACGACTATTGTCTCCTGGTCTTTTGATGCACGAATCGGTAGCACACTGGAGTTGATAAACTGTACAGGTAAAATCTTGCCGTTGCGATGATTACGCTCATCGTTATTAAGACCGTTCGAAAAGTAAACAAAATCTAGTTCGAAGTCTTTGAACTGCGATTTGGCATAGCTGATGGAATCATAAATAAACTCCATTCGCCTGTTGTCAACTACAAAAATTCCGTCGTGATTAATGCCAAAGCCTAGTTCAACCCTTGTTAGTTTACTAACAATATCATTTTCGAGCGATCCTGAGTTATTCAGCCAAAACAAAATTCCTCGATCGAAATGAGTATCAACATTTTCATGCATGTATATTGTCCGCTGCTTCAATTCAGATTTCTTAAATGACTCGATAGCTTTTGCCAATTCCTCGTACCATTGTTTAAATTGAGGAACTAGCTTCGAGGCCGGATAAGGGGCGGAACTGTATTTACAGGAATATAGCACGTTTTCGACGGTGCCGCTTATCATGGGACTTAGGTAATGGTAGTATCCGTCAATTCCGTTCGAATATTTTCTGAACTCAGAATCTACGCTAGCTATATCTTCATTTCTAACTGGGTCTTTCCAACCGATGATGCTTAGAAAATCGGCCACAACTTTTTCGCCAATATCTCCGATTTTTTTTGAAAACTCTCCCATTATATTACGTCGAAGTTTTTACAATAATTAAAGAATTTATTTTTAAACAGGTGATTGTCGTTTATCACCTGGCTATTAATTTCTAAAGCATCCCATTCTACTTGCATGGCGTTTGAGAATCCTTTTTGCCGCATGCATTCTTAACTAGAAGGTTTTTACAACATATTAGTAAAGTGGGGCAATAGACTACTATCCCTTATGACAATCTGGAGAGCACGTTTTGCAACCATTGGCATCAGAAAAGTAGGCCTTTGCAGCATCCACTGCAGTTTTGCAAGAACTGTGCTCGCCCAAATCATAAAAGCTTTGGGTTGGCCACCAACGACATCCTTCTTTGTGAACCTCATGGTCGTAGTTGGGTGATTGGGTGTTTCTGTTTACTCGGTACTTTGCCATAATCATTGATGTTTAAGGGTTTAACTTTTTCTAATATCATTCGTTTTCATCTCGGCTTCACTCCTCCCCCGTCAGATAAAAGCCATTCTATTTTAGTGGGCGTTCGGGGTGATCCTCCGTTGGTCCAGGTGCCGTGGTTGTCCTGCTCGTCGCCATAGTAGTAGCCGTTGGCCGCCTTCTCCGGGGTACGGCGGGAATACTTGCCGGTTTCTTCGTTGTGCCACCAGCCGCTCCACCAGGTGGTTCGGCCATCCCCATTGCCCCACGCAGCCTGGGCGCTTTTGGGCGCCGGCATGGTGTAGCGCCAGCCCTGGAGGTGCATTTCCACGACGGTTACCAGCGTGGCCCTGTCGGCCGTAATAGCTGCTCTTAGGAAGCTGGGTATTTCGTTGTCTCTGAGCTTGCTGAAATCGAAGTTGTAGGTAATGCCTTCGTCGTACTCCCAGGTTTTGTCGGCATGCAGCACTACCTTTTTGCCATCGGGCAGGGTGGTGCGTATGTCCTGGCACAGGGCCGGTAAGGAGAAAAGGAGGGCGAGGAGAAGGGTGGTTGGTTTTATCGCTCTCATGGCAATGTTATCGTCTTAACAGGTGCTGAAATACCCCAATTTGGAATCTCCACATCGGCGTCGAAACTGTAGTGGTTGATTTCCACATCGTCGCTCAGCTCTATAGTAGCTCCCGCTGCGATGTACTCTTCGTTTTGTAGTGTGATGCTATTGCCTTGGGATGTCATGGTAGCATAAAACTTAAACACACCGCCATAATCGCTTGTGTTGGTCACTACCACACTTGCCTTGAGTCTCGGCTTTTGCCCCAGGAGCTTCGCTCCCGGAATTCGCTGGTAGCTCATTTTGTTTTCCTTCACCAGATAGCTCAGCTGTATATCCTGGGTTTTAGGTCCGCAACTTGCTACGAGTCCAGCGAAGGCAAATACGGCAATACACCGTAGCATGTGTTTAAGGGGCTTTCCATGTATAATGGAAAATTGGTAGTTTGGTTTCATATTAATATATAAGTAAAAGGTTATTAAGCTGCCCGTTGCAACATCAAAAAATAAGCCCACAAAGCAATTCCTCGGATGGCCAGCGCGACTCATCTATAGTCTGAATACTTTTATCCTAATGGGATCAGGTTAGAGAAAAAAAACTATAAATAGTAGCTGATTCAAACGGGATCGTATACCTATCCTAAAATGCTTCAATAATTATATGGAAAAGAAATGTGATTTGCTACGAGATGAGTGCGTTTTTTTGGTGGTTGGCTAATACCCCATGAACGCGATTTTAGACTAATGAAATACAAGGGAGGACCTCGATGTCCAGGAAGCTCTATTTTGGACCGAGGAAATAAATGGAGGACCTCACCAGCAGAAACTTGCTGGGTTTCCTTATATATCGCAAGGGGAAGTAATTGAAAGCGACCTGGAAACATTTTTTGATAGTGTGGGTGAGATTGCTGAAAGACCGGAGGAATTAAAGAAAAGAGAAAAAAAACACACCGGGCGTAGAAAGAAAGGAAGCAAGGATTTTGAATTGTAAGGAATGTTTTTTCAGGCTGGTTTCTTTTCCTTCTTTAAATGGACCTGGATTATCCCAAAGCTGTTTATCGGTTTCCTAAGCTAAATTTAGGTCGCTCCGTTAAATGACCACAGTAACTTTTAGGGGAGTTTTGTTCTATCTTCAATCAACAATTGACGATAGTGACTGTATGCATACATCTCATCATCTGTATAGTCAGGAGCCTTTATATCGCCTTCAAATTCCTCTGGTATAGAGTCATTAAATTCTGTCAGGACTTTATGCATTTGATCTAAGAATTCCACTTCTTCCGCAGAGTAATCGGCTAAGCTGTCTTTGCTTTCGAAATCGAATTTGCTGATAGTAATCATATTGATAATTCTTTTTTTTAGAGGCGTATTAAACTTGGATTCGATGGCGGCAGTGATCTATAAAGCGTTGATTCAGCCTGTTCTATTCTTACACAGCCAAGAATAAAAATACAGCTTTTAAAGGACACTGGTGACAGCAATTGAACAGTATTTATGGTGATTATCTTAAGACTGATACGTCATCAATCACAGGAGATTTTTCTCCAAGGTTATCATTCTTTACGTAGGAATTAAGTGGAGCGTTTCGCGATTGAAATTAAGCTAGACTTTTCTCAGGAAATAAATTTACCAATTACTTGAAGGGCAATTTGGAAACGCCTAGTTTGATTCACTTTATGAATTCAAAGACATGAGCATAGCTATACATATCGATACTTTTTGCGCATTACCCTTGGATAGGCAGGTAGAATTGGTTCTTAAAGAGGGGGAATATAAAAGCCATGTTTTCGATAGCAATTCCGACGAAATGAACTTTTACCAATTGGGGTGTTTCTTTGTCATAATGGTGAGAAATGCGAGCGAGGAAAATGAGCCGATAGGCACTGTGAAATCTATCCGTGCTTATAGTCCTTTCGATCTGCTGCTATGCTATCCTGAGTATGCCAAAAACATTATTTTAGATCGCTCCGATTATCAATCGACAAAAACGCAATCGATCTTTCCCGAAAATCCGCAAACTCGGGTGATTGGACATTTTAAAAAATACCTCAATTAGCAATCATCAAAGTTTTAAGTTACTGAAGGCATTGCTAAACATGTCTATGCAATTAAGATCATTGTTTGCCTCTAGCTGCGTGTCTGAAAGCCAGGCAAATCATCGTTGAAGTAATATTTTCCTGCTAAAATTTGCTTAAATTTGATTAATCGCCTTGATATGAAGGTATTTGAGCCAATAAGAAATGTACAGTTGAAAGAAGAGCTTGTTGAAAAGCTCTTCAATGAGAATAGCGTGTGGCTGTGGTCTTATGACCTGGAAAAGGCTGACAGAGCCAACGTGCCAGATAGGCTTCTTATTGAAAAGTATCTTCTCTTGGGTAGTGTTGAGGATTGGGAAAAGCTCAAACAGGTTTATGATGAAGCGGTGCTCTATAGCCATTGGGTCGAAAATATCGTGCCTTCAGAGCGATATCACCAAAAGCAAATTGAAATGGCCAGGTTCTTTTTCGACATCAAACATCCGGAACAATTTTTAATTGAGGCCAGAAAACAACATTTAGCCAATGTTATTGCGAGCAGTCCCTGAAAACACCGAAAGAGTACTTTCGAAACTTCAAACCTATAAAGAACTCGACCAGTATTATCTTGTAGGAGGCACAGCACTGGCTTTGCTGACTAATCACCGGCTCAGCGAGGACATAGACCTTTTCTATTACAACCAGTATCCCGGTGAAAAGCTGCCACTGCCCAGGATCAATACCATCCTGGAAAAAATCAAGAGAGACTTTTCGGATGTTGAATACATGTTCCGGGAAGGGGATACTTTTGTGCAGCTTCGTGTAGATGGAGTAAAAGTTGATTTTTTCTCAGAAAACAATTTTCACAGAAGTAAGAACTACACCGACTTAGGCTCGATCCGGCTGCCGGACAAAAAATCTCTCGCAGGCATGAAACTCATTGCTGTCACGTTGCGTACGGCATCCAGGGATTTGTATGATTTGTATAGCCTTCGACAGGAATTTAATGAAATAGACTTTTTCGACGGCTTTACCTCTATTATTAGCTCGAAGTATTGCGGCTCAAAATCTCAGAAAATTAAGATTTTCAAGTCTACTATCCACAACAAGTTGAAAAACCAACAATGGCTTGAGAAGAACTATGTCGAGAAAAGTTTCATAGAACTGAAGCCGAAGTATGATGTCTCAGCAGCAGACATTTTCAATGCTTTTAGAAGCTTTGACCTTGAGTTGGACTTTGATGAGATGTTGAAAAAACATCGAAAAGATAGGGAGAAAGGGAAATCGATGTAGACCATGTTAAGGCTAGAAACTAATGCCCTTGCTCTTCAAGGTAGTAAAACAATGGGGAATAGAAGACGCTGCGTTGCTACCCTTTCTTGCCATGCTTTACTCTCCTCTTGTTCAGCTCTTTTTGTTCCATTTCGTAGATAAACTTGGGCGAAAGCCGAAGATCCCGCTTCAGTACCTGCGAAAAGACTGTAAGCTCATCCACATACCGAAGCAGACAAATAAAGTTCTGTAAGGAGATGTTCGTACCGGCTTCGATTCTGGCCACAGTAGGCCTGCTAACTCCGGAATGCTGCGCCGGCTCCTCTTGTGTGAAGCGAGCTTGAATACGAGCTACCTTAAACCGCCGACCAACTCCTCAAGTATTTCAACATCCGCAGCAAAGAGATAGTCCGTTTTTGTATCATGTTTAATACATTATGCACATAAAATGGATATAATGTTTCATATATGATACAGTTTAGGGGCCTAAGCTGATGTTAATCTTCATTAGATCTTCTGCTGTGTGGTTACTGCCCGGGTGAATCAAAATCAAACCTCCAGCGTTCATACTATACCTTTAAATCACTATTTTTGACATATGGCTATCAAGGTTGAATACGGAACATCTAAGTTTAAAAGCGACCATACCGCTGCAGGCGTGTCAGAGGAAGTATTTAACAAAATCAACGATGCTGCCTGCCAGGCAGTAATAGAACGCCGTGCCTGATACGAAAGGATGAAAGCGGCTAAAGGCAAAAAAGAACCAACCAGGATTTAAATCGTGCCCACCTGCTACCTCATTGGTGGGCCAAATGGTGTAGGAAAATCCAGCTTTTCTAGGGAGATGGCCTCTGATATTGGTTGTCCGAGAATTGACCCTGATGAGCTTATGCGGACTGAGTTCACAAACCCCGACCGCATTTATTTTCCCCATTTCATCAAAGGGCTTGGTGAGCTTTACCTGGAGGAGGGCTAGAACTTCATTTATGAACTAACCTAAGTATTTGGCCTTGTTAGTACAGCCAAAGCATAACCGCCAATTTAACCACCAGACTAACGAAATCTAAATGCCCCTAACGCTTTCTCCAATTAGCAATTGTCGATAATGGCTATAAGCAAGCTTCTCGTCCTCAGTGTAGATTGGGTATTTAATTTCCCCATCGAATTCCTCTGGAATCGAAGCGTTAAACTTGGTCAACTCCTCATGCATTTGATCAAGGAATTGGACCTCAGCCGGAGTATAGTCTTCCAGAACTTTGTCGAAATCAAATTTGATGGTGATAGACATACTTAAATCCTTTTTGTTATGCTTTTCTTGTCGTAGGCTTCTTGCCAGCTCCAGAATTCTTCTCTTGTTTTTTCTTTACTACCTCAGCTTTCTGCGTCAAGGTGGATTTGAACTCGCTCTACTCTGGTAGTTGGTAATAATTCTTACCGCCCAGGCCGATGTGTTTTTGATCGTAGCTGACGATTTCATAGCTCAATTTAATCATCTAGTTTATTAGTTGAAACATTGATTTCCATCGAGGCTTATTGGGGTTTCAATAACAGATTTTAGTGTAGTTGAGAGTAGTTAAATTTCTATACGAGGGACTAAGAATAATCCTGTTATTTTGGTTAACATAAAATTACATCTCTAACACGCTTTACCCAAAGTGCAATTTTTCACCATTCTGAGTTTTGGTAAAAACCCTCTGTTTTGAGCGCCATTATTTCCTACCAAAAGAGGGGTCGGCCGTTAACACAACATAGGCTTCCGGACCATAGGTGCGCAAGTGAAAATGGGCCTCATCGGAGAGGTCCAATTTTTCGAGCTCCTCAGAAAGCCTGCTCTGACTTCTGATGTATTCCACTTCAAATTGCGGGGTCTGTTTCAATCTCCTTTGGTCGGCTAACTGAAAGGCAATCTTTTTCATGGCCAGGTCCAGGAACAGGTGTGCATACTGTTCGTTCTTTAGGAATTGTTTGAATTCGGCGTCTTCCATAAATTGACAAATTGGTTATTGATAGTTTAGATTTTTCGGTGTATGAGAGCGTGATGATTTTATTGCGGCGATTTCGCCATTTCAAGGTCGAGATCAGTCACCTGGTCTTGCACTTGTTCGAAATTGCTTAGCATCTCATAGTGATTGGCTAGCTTATGTGATATAGTCTTCGTAAGCGAGCTAAATATGCAAGCCTGGCTATATTGCCAGCCTTCCCGAAAGGCGGTTATCATCTCATTCAGCGTTTTTAGCGCTGCTTCATATTGATTAATGAGCTCCAGGTGATCTTCTTCATCGAAGGAACTTATTTTGTTCAAATGGACCTCATCAAAAGATTCATAGAAGCCGAATAAATCGCTTTCAGTTAACAACCGGCGAATTGAAAGGAAGGTTTTCGGTTTGACGGACATATCGGTTAAAATTCGTTTTTGCTTATTCTTTTCAAAAGGTCTTCTTTGATCTCCCTCTGGTGCTCTCGTTTCCACTGGATCAAAACATTGTGGATCACTGTCGAAATAGGCAAGTCGTAGTTAGCCGCAACGCTTTTGAAAAATGAGTGCAGCGATTCATTAATATTCACCGTCCGCTTCCTTTCATCTTTATCCTCAAACTCCCTCAGGAAGGCTTTAAATCTTGTTGTAACTGATCCATATCTCCACCTTTTTGATGAGCCTATTATAAACAATTTATTTTACACCGTGACTATAGTCTGTAGACTATAGTCGGCGTCAGATTTAGTTTGGTTTTCATAATGAATGAGAACCAAGTAGCCTTGATTTTTGGAAAAAGACTTAAAGAATTGAGACTTGAAAAATCGTTATCTCAGGAAAAACTTGCACATCAGGCTGGATTGCATCGTACTTATATCTCTTTGCTAGAGAAAGGTAAAAGACAGCCATCATTGTCCTCTGCAATGAATTTGGCTGATGCTCTTGGGATTAAACTGGCATATTTGCTGACACCATTTTTGAATTAAAATTGGCCAGACAGTTTTGTTGATTACAAGAGACCACCACCAGGATTTTGCGGCTTATGCCGACACCGAAAATTCTTGAAAAGCTTGATGAAAGAATCCGAGAGCAAAGGGCGCTAAAAAAATACAGTCAGCAAGAGCTAGCCTTCTGGTCCGGTATTCATCGTGCCTACATCGGCTCCATTGAAAGAGGAGAGGAGAATGTGACAATGCTTACCCTTGAAAAGTTAGCAAAGGCATTGGAAGTGAAGGTGCGAGATTTGATTGATGACTGAAAGATGATTTCTTAAAACCCAAGTGAAGTTTTTTTCTTTTTTTTGCCGCTATTGAGCCTTATCGAGTTCGTTGGGGTGTCTGCCGATAGAAAGTCGTATTAGTTTTATGGCTTTTTATTAGGCTCGCTTATTACTTACACCTTTTACCTGTCGAAGTAGTTGTGTTTGTTAAGCAAGATATCACAGGCTTCAATTGTCCTCTGACCTAGCTCAACTAGATCCGATAATTTATAATATTCCTCAGATAAGTCGCGGAGCACTTTTATTCCAACACTATTATCAATTGACCTAGATTTGTACTCATTTTTTGTTGTGCTATGCCTGTCAATTTCTATTAAAATGGATGTGAGTTCTTTCTTATCGATCGCGTTTCTCAAAGTCTCTTCCATTTGAATGTACATCTCATAAGCCAAATACAAGGTGCTTATTTCATTGTTGTCAAAAGTTTGCAGAAGCAACGAATTGTCAAATTCAATTCTGGCCGACTTTGATGCTTTTACAGGCATACGATCGAAAAGTAGTTCGTTTCTTCGGTCATAACAATCGTTGCTTAATGGGAGTGTCATTGCAAATTCTTTTCTATAGGTGCCCATTTTTAATGAATCTAACCCGTAAAAATGAATCTCGTAAGTTTCATTATCAAATGACTTCTCCTCGGCCAATATATTATCAGAATATATTTTATACTTGCTAAACATGTTTATAATGCATCCCAAGGTGTTTTTCAGATGAAGTGCGTTTCCCCAAATAGTAATTAACGCATTTCTTTCAGCAAGTAACTCATCTAGAAATACTATTTTTATCCTTCTAATTTTGCTGGAATCCGAGATTTGGTCTTTGGAGATGTCTATTAATTCTCTGTTTTGTTGTAATTGAATATTAATTTGGTCGATTTGCTTTTCGTTTAACTGAAAAGATTTCTCGAATTGCCATTTGTTCAATTCAATTTGTTGTCTTAGTATACTAAGTTCTTCTCGGCTTTGCGCCATAGAATAGTTGAATTGACGGCTGGAGGAATCTAACTGGGCCATTGTTAATGACCGTTGTTCTTCTAAGGATTTAGAAAATTGGTTGGTACTGTTGATCAACTGCCGATTTCCAAGTATAAGAGCGATCCAAACGCCAATTGTAGCCACAAACACTGATAGTAATCCAGAGTATAAGTTCAAACTCTTTAGGAATTCCCTAAAAAAGGAAGTGATTTTTTTCATTGTTGTTATTTTCTGAGAAGGCGATTTACCTCTCTAGTGAATTAAATGTTTACAAAAGGTTTTCCTTAAAACACCAAGTTTGCGTCAAAATATTTCTTGGTTTTTAGTCTGAAAGAAATATCGCCAATGAATTTGCTGTATGTTTTATAGGAAAATATGCAAGGAGCTATAAAATAGCAATACCCAAAGCCTAAAAAGATCCAAAAATGCTGCTTCAGAGAGGATTTTGATATTTATTGATCTTAAGTAATATCAGTTTCTACTTATATTATTTTTTCACACTCTTGAATAGTACGTGGTCACTTACCTACTTGGTACAGATTTAGTGAAAACAACATCAAGGCATTTGGGAAGACCTTAAAAGGACTTAGAGAGAGAGTCCTGTCCCAGGAGAAGTTGACGTTTGAAGTTGGATCACATGATACTCATATTTCCAGGCTGGAGAATGGGGATAAACAGCCCACGCTGACTACAATTTTTAAACTTGCGGGAGTTCTTGAGGTGGGAACGGGGTATTTTATTGTGGAGATTTCGAAGAAGCTGGGGTGATTTAAATAACCTGATTTGTTTGCTTGGCTATTAGAAATCGAGAAATGGCTATTCTGTTATGAATCGAGAAAAGTTTTACTATATGGCGAATTTGGGAGTAACCAAACTCCTACGCTTTAACAGAGAGCGTTTTGGTTATTTTTTTAAAGGTTGTTTAGAACCCAGCACCACAATTCAATGTACAGCATCCATAAAGCCTTTAGTGAATTTCCAGGTCGACACAAATAGTATCTTTTAGTCTAGAATTCAAATACATTGATTTTAGAAAGCACAGTAAAGGAGATAATGGATAGCTATGTCCTAAGAAATACTTTTTTTATTGGCATTTAATATTAAGCGGCAATATTCTAAACGGAGAGTGAAAAAATTTTGTTTTTTTCGTCAAATACTCTGTTATTTATTTGAGTTATTTCCTTAAGCTCCGGAGCCCATGCATGGCCAATAGGTTAAAGTATCCGTAAAGCGAAACGACTAATCAGGTACTCTAACTGTTGGATATTTATGCCAGGCTCTAAAGGATCGATTCTCGGTTTTCTCCTGGTATCAAGTACTATTCGTTTTGTAGAGGACGCTAATTTCTTGACATAGAGATCAACAATATTCACAGATAAACTAGCTATGAGAAAAATCAAAATTCACTTTTCACAAAGTAGGCTTGTTCTCGTTACCGCCATTGTATTTCTTATTTCTTTTTCAGTCCAAGCCCAAATTACTACCGGGGAGGTTTCTATTGAGGAATTGGCTAATGTTACACAAATTGACGACAACACAACCATTAATGGAGACCTGACAGTTACTCAAAATGTGGCAGTCAGTGGTGAAGTACAAGCAATCAATACGTACAAGCTGTCTACCGTGAACAAATGGTACGTGCCAACAAATTCGACCACAAACATTTGCCAGTCTTCTGAGATAGGCGTAGGAAGCGGCGGTATGCTAAAAGTAACTCTTGAAATGAAAGGCGATCCCGGCCACGATCAGAATTGCGAGGGCATTTGGTATGTTCCCTACAGAAGAGGCAATGCCTGGGGTGGACTGAACACCGGAGTTACTAAGGTGTCAGAAATCCATAATACTGTTTCTGTTAATTTGAATTCAACTGTAAGTGGAAATACAATTATCTTGTCGGTCACTCTAAGTAATTACAACCCCAACCATAACGTGAACACCGTATCGTTGAAGATTGAACATATGGACAGGAACCTGAGTTGGACGGCATTGTAAATAGCCAAAGATTCTGATCGGCGACTATTCTATTTATTAACTTGTGTAGTTTTTTCAAATTTGGCGACTTGCTCTCGTAAAGCCTCATTTTCTTCTTTCAAACGTAAAAGCTCTTTGTCGATCTCTTTTACAGCTTCAACCAGATAGGCTACTATTGGGTTGATTTGCATGGTCCACGTGCCATCGTTGTTGAGTGGCTTGTTTACTTACTGCCTCCGGAATTTGCTCGTATACCTCCTGGGCAATGAATCCTGCTGTAGGCGTTTTGTCCTGGTCATTTATCCAGTTATAGCTTACGGCTTCCAGTTTCCGAATTTTCTCACGGGCACCTTCTACCCTATGAATGTTTTCTTTAAGGCGGCGATCTGAAGCTCCGGAAACCGCACCAAAACGAGATATTTCTGCCACAAATGTGGGGCTGGTGTCGTTGTAGTTTACATGTGCATAGAACCGGAAGCCGCCTCTACCAAGTCCCCAATGCACAATTTTTGCAAAATTCTGATCACTGCCGGCGTCGTAATCAGTGGAGAAGCCGCAGTAGGGTCTGCCTGCCCAGCTGGCTGTGAAGCCGGGCATATAGAAGTTTTTGTTGTAGCCGCCGTATATGTCCCCGGAAACATTTAGCACGCCCGAAACAGTCTGGTTTCCTTGAGTGACCACACTTCCATCTACTAATAAGTCGGTTTTAATTTCTGTATTGGATCGCTGTTCGACCTTCACTTCCGAGGTGATGATTTGTGCCGCCGCTTTTTTTGGGAGCCCCAATAATGCGCAGCCCAGGGTAAGGATTGATAAAAATTGCTTGGCCATATGGAGGTATGTTTTGAGGTCGAATATTTGGTTTGATTCGCGAGATAATGGCGCTACGGAGTAACCAAATCTGCTAATGGTGATTTCAGTGCTTTTTGTTAGCTTTTTGAAGCCGTTCCGTTTTGGTTTTAAATTGGTAATACATTCCAAACATTAAATGCCAGCGAGAGGCGTAGGGAGATATATCCCGATCATAGGCGACATTGTAACCTATTTGGGACGTTCCTTTAACATGTCGTGTAAACTTAAAGTCCTTTTTTATTCCAAACATCAGGTCCCAGTCTCGGTAACGGGTATATGCCTCACTGTAGGGCAGGAATCTTTTGACATCAACCAATTGCGTCATCCCAAAAAATGAAAAGCTCTTCCAGAGTCGGTATTCTGTAGAAAAAAAGCCACCTGTAATTTTGTAGGTTGGTAGGGTAAGAAGTTCCCCTTTAGAAAAATGCTTTCTGAAAATAGCGCCACCGCTTACCACCCAACGGCCATAAACACGGTAATGCACCCCGGGTCGAAAATCGACAATCACATGTTGCCCGTTAACGACCTGGAAATTCAACGATGGGTAAAGCCGGTGTTGCCAGGGCAATCCTTTAAGCACCGCAGCTTTGACCATATGGTCTTTATCGAGCATTTCTACCTTGGAGTATTTTCGCTTCAGCTTGCTCATTTGCTTCATGGCAGCCTGAAGCCGCTCTTCTTTTCCTACAAAATGATCCAATACTTCCTCCTTGGCCATGCTAACTGCTTCGGCCTTCCAATACTCCTGGCCAACGAGTTCGCCATCGGACGACATGGGCAGTCCTCCAAATGCGCCCGCTTCTTGATTTAGTTCATTAAAGACCTCTGTTTTCCCCAGTTGCGCTTCGCCCATGCCAGAAAGCGTTTCTGTGTTTTCAAAGTCACCCCTGGAAATATTTCCCACCTCCATACCGATGTTCTTGGTTTGCTCGGTTATGCCCTGAGCTTTGTCTAGCACTTGACCCGCTTCGTTTACCTTGTCCAAAGCCCCCGTGGCAACATCCAAACCAGGTATGTCGGGAGTCCCAGGTAAGAGACCTCCCTGGCCTCCGGGCCTTAGTTGATCCGACAACCCAGTCACGCCTGGCTGATCTATACTTTTTTGAATACCCACGTTCCCCAGTCCTTCGTTTACTTCCGAGGTAACGTTATTCACTTTGCCTACGGACGAATTGTCAACTTTACTTTCTATTTCCGATAATTTGTCGGCTGGAGCATTGAGGATCCTATTGAGGCTGTCGAGCCCTTTTTGCTCAGCATTGTATGCCTTGTTGATGAACTGCACCGAATCAGTGGCCCTGTTAATTGCAGTATTGGGGAAGTTGGCAGCCTGGTTAATTTTTGAAAGACCTTCGTCTGCCGCCTGAAACACAGTATCGGTCTTGCTGACTGCGTTATAAATCACCGTATCGGCAGCATTGGCTTTATCGATGACCTGATTAGCTTGTAATAGCGTGGAGTCTATTTGCTGAACCGGTTGTAGGGTGTCAGGCTGCGGCTGGCTGTTGAGCAAAACTGACTCAGAACTGCCTTGTTCCACACTTTGGGCAGCAGCTAAGCTTGTTGATATAAATAGAAGAAAAAGTAGGAGATAGCTGATTATTTTCACTTTAACAATATAAGGCTAAAAACACAGTTCACAATGACGTAAAAAGTGAAAATATAATTAAGTCCTTAAATTATTTATGTACCAGGCAATTCTCATTATTTGAAAGGCGCTTTTCTAAGAGCGGCTTGTTTTATGATTCCTTTTCCTTGAATAGCAAATATTGCTTTATTTTGTCAATACTTGCGATAACAAAATGTCGTAATAATACAAAATATGATTAGTTGGCAGCAAGCTCTAAATGTAAAACAGATAGTCAGTCAAAATTTGAAAATTGCATGACTGTTTAAGACTATTTAAATCCCTACCTCATCATCATTCTCAATGCTTTCAATAAATTCTTCGGCTGAAACTGACGGTATTTGGGCATCATCCAGTGAGCCCGTGATCACCCCAAATGGTAGCCGGTGCTCAATTTCCATGTGAAGGGCTCCCAAGCGATTGACGACTTCATCAAGCTTGTCGGAATATTGCTCCTTGATAGTTATTAGGACCTTCTTTTTCATTCCTCTAATTTACTTACTTTAAGGCGCATTCACTAATCCAGCACCGTAGTCATTGGTGGGGCCATTGAGTGGTAACGCATTGCTAATAAGCATATTCCAAATAGCAGATGGTGTGGCGCCTGGATTTTGCTCGAAATATAAAGCAGCAATGCCAGCCACATGCGGCGTGGCCATACTGGTTCCGGATATTGTGTGATATAGTTGCTGTTTTGATAGCCAGGAAGAATAGACCCCAACCCCGGGACCGCTTAATCCAATGCTTGAGTTAGGGTTTATAGCTCTGTTAGAAAAATATGCCACGTTCAATTGCGAATCCACTGCCGCCACAGCAAACATTGATGGGGAATTGGCAGGACTACCGATCGGATTGACTCTCAGTGGGCGTTGACTTTCATTCCCAGCCGCAGCTACTATGATGGTACCCTGCTGTAAAGCATAACGGGCTGCTCGCTCATAGGCTATTTTATGGCCTTGACCTGGGTAAACAGGAGCCCCAAGCGACATGGAAATTACCCGACAATTGTGGGAAACAGCCCAGGTGATCCCGCCTAAAATCCAGCTGTCAGTGCCCTGGCCTTGAGTGCCGCCAAGTACCTTTCCCACATATATTGTGGCATCTTTGGCCACACCATATCGCACACCATTTTGATCTTTGTTGCCACAAGCTGTGCCAATACAATGGGTGCCGTGTCCGTTCAGGTCATCGGCTGTTTCTCCTGGCACAAACGACTTCGAATAAATGGTTCTGTTGACAAAATCAGGATGTTGAAAGTCAAAACCGGTATCTAATACCGCGACTTTTACATTCCTGCCAGTGTATTGACTATTCAATACATTTGTCTTGTCAATGCCCCAGGTAGCCTGAACCTGGTTCTGATCGATTGGGTTTGGCGACGAAATCACTTCCTCAGGTTCAACTATGTAGTTTGCTTTGGGAACTTTGTTAACGAGCACCTCATTTCTTTCAGCATCGATGCCTACCAAAGCCACGCCTATTTCGTCATATATCATTACATCCGCATCTGCATAGTCCTCTTCACTAATTGATCCCGGATCGTTAAAGTCGGAAGTTTGAGCAACGGTTAATCCAAAGTCGCGCCTGAAAAGCCTCTTGACATCACTAAAATCTGAATCGTCGCGAAGCAGACTGACCAGAGACCTGCCTGTGTAAAAATTGGTCTGCATAGAGAGTTCTGCTTTGTCTCCGTCAGCAACATTGTCATTGAATTTGGCCTTAATCATAATGTTTCTTGTTTTGTTTAATTCAATCCAGCTCGCAATAAGCTTTAAATCCCACTTTCACTATCAGCGCAAAGCTTGCAGCTATAATGGCAAGCAATACTGGGTTGATTGCCCCCACACCCAATGCTGCTAATACCATTGGAATACCAATCGTGAGGTAGTCTTTTAAAGTGCCCTGTCCTGTAATGAGAGATTTGATCTTTGGGTCGGAACAAATGGTAGACCGAAGTTTTTCTCCAAAACGACTCCAGAAACTTTTCCCCTCCTTCAGCGCCTCATCCTTTTCGAGGGCTTTCGTGTTGGCAACGTAGCTCACTGATTTATATAAGCTGATCAGCTCACTTTTTTCATCGTACGCCTTGGGTGTTATAATTTCAAAATCGTTGGAATGTGCGACTGTGTAACCCAGATCGTGCAAGGCATTTCCAATAATTGCGTAAAGCTCGGTTTCGGACATCTCCTCACTTATTTTTTGCACGTCCCGAGCGACATTGTCGAGATTGTTGCCAGATAGCTGCATTAAGTAGTTCATAACTATTTATTTGATGAGAGAATAAAGATCATCAGCTAAATGTGAACGATCAATACTTATTTATAGGTAAATTATGCTCTATATGTGCTTTAAATTGAGAGAAAGACTGTATCCGTTTTTATTAATATATAAAATTTTGCTATTAAGATGGTTAAATTATCTGTGACCAACGGCATTAGCACTGCTAGCGCTCGGTCTGGAATACCGAGAGTGCCAAATTGGTAAAGTAAACTGTGCCATGTGATGGATTGCATATCACAGCATACTTAATAGGGATAAATAAGTGTATTAGTGGAAATTGGCTTAGCTAGGGGTTTTATCTCCATCAATTAGTGTTAAAATACTAATTTATAGGTATTTATAGAAAGCGAAGTATGGGTAACTTTGAATGCTTAGTGAGTTAGTTATAATATGTCCCTGAAAGAATAATTGATGAAGTAAGTTTTACCTGTAAAATTGTCGCTATGCCTATATTAATAATTGTCGACGAAAACCCTCCCGGACGCCCCAACGACTGGGAAGTGCTTGATAGGGTTTGGCAGCAATGCCCTCAAAGTCCTGTGTTGTATACCAACCGCGACTATGTGCCTAAATCTGAAGTGCTCAATGAGTGCCCCGCAGTGAGGGTGCGTAGACCGGCCGACCCGCCGCCCGGTCTTCTTTGCCGAGTTGTAAATGTGTCCGACAATCCATTCGATTAATTATGAAAAAGCTAATTTTATTAAGTGCAGCCATTTTGCTGTTGTTGAGTGTAAGCCACTTACGTGCACAAGACCTAAAGCTGACCAGAAGATACAAAAAGCTGGTGGAGGTGAAACCACTTAAAGCTGAGGATGCGGTTAGCTATGCGGAACTGACATTCGAAGCCGTAAAAGCGGGAGAAGTGTTTTTGGATAAAAAGACCACAACACCGGCAAAAACAGTGTTCGACCTTTCTGAAGAGGGACAGGAAGCTTATATCGATGCTTATCTGGAAGAAGCCAAAGCCAATGCCTTTGCTGATAAAAAAGTGAAGGATATTTTATGCCACAGCTGTCCCAAACCCAAAGCCTCACGGCCGCTTGTTTACGACTTTACAAGGTTCAGAAAACGAATAGTGTTCGACGTAGATGATAAATGGAAAGCAGCTGGCAATGAGGGGAGGCTGGAGTATGTGAATATATATTTGCAGCTAAATAACACCGACGACGTAAGCTTTTATTCATTCGACGGTATTTCCACCAAGTATGAAACTCATCACTTTGGAGACGTAAGCCGCCAGAAGAGTACGGCCTTTACCCTGAATGCAGGCATAGAAATAGCAGGTACGGGTTCCACAACGGTTACTCAGGGTGGGAGCACGTCCGATACAGCCTCGAGCACCGATGGAGTAAACACTAATACCTTTGTGACTGGAGGTACCAATTCGACGAGCGATGGTTTTACCTCCGGGCAAACTTCCAATTTGGGAGCGGGGCTCAGCTTGTCCAATGTGTTAAATGAAGCGGTGACAATTAGGCAGCGGAGGATCGCACTCAAAGGTAGCCTCAGTGAACGTGTGGTCAGGATTTACTCAGAGGGGGCGCCAGGATACAATCTGAACGACAAAATAGAGCTGGATGTGATTGTGAAGGCCGAAAATGTGTTTTCATTTCCGATATTTTTTGTCGACAATTTGTTTAAAAAAGATGGTACGGCAGAAACAGATTTGACGAAACTGGAGCTGGAAAGGAGCTTTTGCCGAAGGCCAGAGGTAACATCCAATGTGATGGCCAGCTCAACGCTGGAGTTCAATTACCGGGCAATTCTCGCCAGCCACGGTTTGCGAGGAGAAAAAGGAACAGGTCTTTTGACTGCCTCAGAACATGATGATATAATTTATTATGCAAGATCTTCCGGGAGTAATAGTGTTACTTCTTCCAACCAGCCCTTTATCAGCGCTAATGAGCTCTATTATCCACTGATGAAAATCGCTAATGTGGTCACCCCAACCGACCAGCTGTGGATCAAGTACCGAGGCAATTGGGAAGAGCTGCTATTTCTTTCGGAAGAAGACGCTCAAAACTTTATCGAATGGCTTTACCTGACTTATACTGACGAAACCAAGCCCATTAGCCTGGGGGGTAATGTGACCCTGGCTTATGCTACCAACAAAGCGACCGCTGAAAGCAATTCCCAAAACCAGACTATTAGAAAAACTTTTATTGCCGACAAAGCTAAGCTCGTGCCTTTTGCCAGGTAGAAGTGCAAGGACATGTGATATGTTTTGATAGCGTCGACTCGGAGGGAAGGACGCCGTCATTTCAACCTAAAAAATGCCTATTTCAAAAAGATAGCCATCTTTTACCCTAAGCATAGCTATAATTCATCTCAAACATAGCTATGTTTCGACCCAATGTTAGCTATGTTTGGCATGAATTATAGCTACAATTGAAGTCAATTATAGCTATGATTTAGGAATAAGGAAATTTTGCTAGTTTTATGGAGGTAGAAATACCTTGTAGGTTGTTTTCAAAACCACCTTCTTAATTTTCTGCTATTTTCTTTTAAATCCGCAATGAACCCACAATCAGCGGAGGTTGTTGATGAAAATCTTTCTGATTACCTGCTGGAGATTGGTACGTCAAAGTCTTGGAAGCAGGAAACTACAAACTTCAATTTAAAAGGCCACATGCCTTCTCGGACTGCCAAGCGGGGATATCCATCGGTAAACTTATGCATGCAGGAAGTATTTTCAATAGTGGTGAGTTGATTACGTGTTTTTATCAATAATATTATCATCAATTATCTCCATTTCAGCGCCAAAAATGACTTGCAATTATTAAATTTAGTAGAAAAAATTCGGAATAGATAACATGAAAAAATCAGCTTTATTAACTCTCCTCTTATTGAACGTTTACTATTTGCAAGCTCAAATTGTCACTTCTGACGTATCAGTTGAAGAGACAAATGATATAACCATTATCAACGGAGATGTAGAAATTGGGTCTACTGCAGCCAAGGCAGATTTAGATGTTTCTGGAGACCTAAAGGTTGACGGAGTGATAGAGAATTTTTCAGGTGTGGGGGCAGGGAACTCGTTTCAGGTACAGCTGCCCGACGGAGGGGCTTTATGGGAAATTGCCATTTATGCAAGCAGAATAGATAATAGTCAATTTGGCGTAAGAGGGGTAGTTCTTCATTGCATTTCTAACCACGGTTTTGCGTACAACAATTACGCGATGGGCTGCGCTACTACACAAAACTTCGAAAAATGGTTAAACGCAAACGGGCCTAGTTTTTCATACCAAACCCAAGCTAATAATATACTTAACGTGACTTTAACTGGTACAGGTATAGTTCAATACAACTGGACGGCAAGAAAGCTTACCCATGGGCATAGTTTCTAGATTACTGTTACATTTTATCTGTTTCGTTGATGATTTTTCAAATGTGTGCATGTTTACTTGAAGCACATATTTTTCTCAAAACTGGGCCGGTTTGGCATGTATGAGTATAAAGCCAAAGTACTGCGCTGGATTGATGGAGACACACTTTTGGTAGAAGTAGACCTGGGCTTCTATGTGAAGAAAGAAGAGAAGGTGCGGCTGGCTCGCATTAATGCCCCGGAGCTGACTGCTGATGTGCCCTACCAGCTGCGCCTGGCCAAGAGTGCCAGAGCCAAGGCGAAGAAGTTTTGTCCAGAAGGCTCTCTGGTAGTTTTACAAACACAGAAGGAAAGACGGGATAGGTATGCTCGCTACCTGGCCGAGGTGGTGCATGATGGTGAAAACCTTTCTGACTACCTGCTGGAAATTGGGGCGGCTAAGCCCTGGAAATAGGAAGCTATAAGCTTCAAAAAACAAAGCCACAAGTTACCCTTCGGTAAACTTGCGGCATGAGGGGGGCAAGGGCTTTTGTGTTTACAAGTGCTTCTGTTTAGCTAGCGATTTCGGGCTCTGGTGGCCACTGCAATTCAATGATCTTGGTGTTCTGCTCGAATGGGGTAAAAAAGCGTTTGCCTTCGACTCTAAGGCTTCTTATCATGTCTAGAAAAATTGTGTATTTTAAATCAATATCATCCTTTAATGAGGCGTAGGAGATGTCATAAATTGCGGAATCAGTTTCCCCCAAAAAACTAAAAAGAAACATTTCTTCATTGTTTCTAGCAATTGTATAGGTAGAGAAGTAATAATCTCCTTCTTCACGGCTGAACTTTCTCAGTAAATAAGAAGTAATCGAATCAGAAGAATGGGTCTCACTATTAAACAGTGTCCAGTATTCCTTTAAGTTCATCTTCAATTCTGATTTTTGATGAGATAACACGATGAAATATTTATCATCCTTCACCTCACTAGCTGTCGAAAATGTAGCTTGAAAAGGTCTCGTTTTAGATTTGACCAATGCCCACCCGGAGGGATAATTAATTTCGGTTGAATAATCATCGGAACTATATTTCTCCCAGTTAACATATACTGTCTGGCTATCTGACGGGTGATATTTCCACATTCCAACTTTGAAGCCGTTCTGATACTTTCCGGCCATTAAAGTATCTCCCTTGGACGTGTCCCACAAAAAGTCTCCATTTTCCATGGCAGACTTGTATTTTTCAATGATCGGCTCCCTATTGAACCAGATATTGCCATTTATGTACATGGTATATTCAAATGATATGGTTTTATCTTCGCAGCCAACGAAAACCAATACAATCAATAATATTTTTAAACCAGTTTTAATATTCATGCTCCAATTTTACTTGTCCGCCGATACTTATTGTATTTTTTGTGTCTTTATACACAGGCACTTGAACCTTCATTCCAGCACTAGTCTTGTTTGTGGTACTTCCATCTGAATTCGTGGTACTGCTAACATTCACAAATGCTTTTCCTTGGAGGTTCCCTTTATCCACTCCAACACTCAATTCGGCTGACTTCGTAATACTTTCATCAGTAGCATTTATTGTTGTGCTTAATGTGGTATTTATTGGGACCCCATCAACTAGCGTGGTGTTTTTCAAAGCTGTTGTCATTGTTTGTGTTGTTTTAATTCCAACATCAATAACCTTCTCCGGCAATACAACCTCGTTGTTTGGGTTTGCATCTAGTACCCCAGATAAATTAACCTTTGCATAGGCCGATCTTTTAGTGTCCGACGAAATGGAAAGGGTGCTATTACCAACAGGTGCGTTCGTATTGGTTGTCGTGGCATTTACAAAGAACTCCGCTGTGGCGGAAAATAGTGACAATGCAGCATCTCCCAGTCTTCGAAAGCCTTCCTGCATAGCGCCAATTGGATTCTGTCCCAGAGGATTTGGGGGACTATCCCCAAGTGGGTCGTTATACTTAATCGGGTTATTAAACCCGTAGTTATAAGGAGACCAAACCTCTTGTCCGTTTTTATCCGCTGCGGGATCAACTTGCCACCATCTACCTATTGCCGGATCGTAAGCTCTGTATTTAGTCAGGTCAATATTCAAGTCAAGATCATCTTGCCTTTCTGCACCAGCATTGTACAGATATCTATTCTTCAGCCCAGATTGATATGAGTTAAAAGCGAGGCCAAAGGGGTAATAGTCTTAGCATTTTTTTGGCAGGCTCCTTTTTTCTTCTAGTGTTCTCTTCAAAATTTCAAGGTGATCAAAGGCCGTCTGCCTTTATGTGAAGATAGTTTTTTATTGGTTCGCTCGGGTGGTAGCTGACGTTTTTTTGAGTGAAGGGCGCCCTTCGCTCTATCTTTATTCTTTACCAAGATTTAAATAGGGCGTGCTTCGGTCAAAAAAATGATCCAAACGGGCAGCAACAGTTTGGCCAGAAGAACAAGCGCTTCTCCCGTGCGGAAGGATGAGCTAAAGCCCTATACATCACAGTTTTTGGATCAATGACTTCACTTTAGCCGTTCCGGGAAGGATTTCTAACGGCAGACGGATTTTCATTTCGGAGCGGGATGGTTGACTTCCCCCCTGATCGGGGGCTAGGGGGTGATTTTAGGCGGCGGGTTTTTCTGAGCGTTGGATTGCGGGCCGCCTGCGGGAGCCACCACCAGCCTGCCAGGGAAAGGCCGAGGAACGAGGACGGCTGGCAGTGAGCCCCGATAGGACATGCCTTTAATCAATCAACTAATGGCCTAATCGGGGTGTCTGGTGGTGGCCGCAGGCCCGCATCAACACGGGCTGAGGAGCTGTCTTTTTGCCTACCTGCCGGAGGCTAATCAACTAATCAAAAAGACAGTGGGAACAGCCGCAGCGAGGAACACAGGCCGGGCAAGTGGAGTAAAATGCAAGCGGGGTTTGAGGGGGGCTAAATATGTGCTGTACTCTGATGCCACTTCCATGCTGTGGAGCTTGTCGGAACAGGATAATCCTTTCAACTAATTATCAGTGTACAGCGCATGTTTTACGGTGTGAGGGCTTGCATTTTTACGGAACGCAGAACCGGCCGAGTACCGCAGATGCACCGCTTTACCTGTGGGGTGAAGGCCATAAGCCGAACGAAGCGTAGGGTAATTGGGGACGGATTTGCGGGTTGTTGGTGCGGATTGGTTATAAGTCTACGCTGATATTAATCTTTCCGTTCAGGCCTTTTTCGATGATCCTTAGCAAGGTGGATAATCTAATATCGCTAGCGTCATTTTCTATCCTGGATATATAACTTCGTTTCGTTTCCGATTTATCCGCTAACTCCTTTTGAGTAAGATTGGCCTTTTGCCTTGCCTCTCTTATCATTACCCCGAGCTTAAAAGCCTCATAACCTCTTTCCAGTTCATCTCTGGTTTCAGTTCCTATTGCACCGTATTGTTCGTTTACGAACTGATCAAGTGTCTTTATGTCCTTTTGACTCATAATATTCCTCCTTTAGCCTGGTGGCTAGTTTTATTTCATTCTTGGGTGTTTTCTGTGTCTTCTTTTGGAAGCCATTCAACAACACCACTAAGTTCCCTTTGTCAAAAAAGCAGATGACACGATAAATATCACTGCCTAATTTTATTCTTGCCTCATACAGCCCATCAGTTCCAGTTAAGTGCTTTAAATGGTTCTCTGGTATCCGCTCTATTTCTCTGATGATTCGCAAGACGTACACTATTTTGTCCTGTACCTTCTTGGGCTGCTTTCCGAAGAACTCTTCAAAGTAGTGCTTATAAAATATTACTTCTCTTATCATGTCTAATACTGCAAAGGTATCTAATTAGTTACATTTACCCCAACGGATGGAACTGGTTAATTTCCTCTTTAAGTCCTTCCATGTCATTCTGTAAATAACCTTCTGTACTGCTGATATACCGGTGACCGGCCAGGTACTGGACTTCTCTCAGGTTGTGGGTTTTCAGCCATTTGGTAATGACTGAGGTTCTGATCTGCTTGGCGTTCTTTACTTGTGGACTGATCTTTCTCACCCTGATCATGAGCTGGGTCATCATATTACTAAAGTGTTTGTAGCTGCCTCCTTCATTGATAAAGAGCCTGTCTGTTTCTGTGGCAGATTGGTATTTGCGTTTAGGCTCTAGTTTCAACAGTGCCGGCCTTGTCTGTAATACATAATCGTACATGTCCATGACCTGATGACTTTCCAGTGGCAAGATTCTGCCGTTGTTTTTTCTGCTGCCAGGTATATCGATCTTGCCTTCTCTGAGCTTGATGTCTTTTACCGTTAGCCTGGCCAGCTCTTCGGTTTTCATGCCCTGGTAAACCAAAAGGCCGAGCATTACTTTGTTTCTGCGCTCTTTGAGTGATTCGGAAGGATGCTGATTGTAGAGTGCATGCAGTTCATGGGGCGCTACGATCCGGTACAATACTTTTCGTTTCACTCCTTTTACTTCTATGCTGCTGACCGGGTTGGTGGTGATCCTGTTTTGTTCTTCCAGGTGGTTGTAATAATGTTTGACTGTGTTCATGTAATGCTGGATCGTCCTTTGGGAGGCTCCCTTTCTGCTACAGTGCTTCATGAACCCTAATAGCTCCTGGTAGGTGACTTCTTCCGGCTCCAGCTGCTCGGTGGCCACCCACTCCATGTAAAGACTGATTACCCTTTTGCTGGTGCTTAATGTGCTGTGGCTGAACTGCCTTTTCTTCAGGTAGTCAATAAAGCCGACACTGGTTTGGTCATTCGTCTTCATAAAGCTGGCTGGTTTCATAGCGAGGGATGTTTTTGTAGGGCTGATGTGATAGACCACCTTTGGTGGCGGCGGTTAAACCGCCTTCGCATGAAGCTTCGGCCGTCAAGTGTGTATAGATCTGTGTACTGTCTAAACTGCTGTGTCCTAAAAACCTGCTGATGCTTTCCAGCTTCATTCCGGCAGCTAACAGATGGGTGGCTATGCTGTGCCGGAGCGTATGCAGCCCGATTTCCTTTTGCTGTAGTTCACTGTCTTCACTTAAGTGCTGCAACACCTTCAGCCTGATGGCCAGGCTTTGGCCCTGCATCCTGGTGCTGCGGTTGTAGCTGATAAAAAGAGCGGGCAGTTTGCTGCCGCTTAATAGCTCCGGCCGGTGATCGTAAACATAGCTTTGCAGGTAGTGTAAGCTGGCTTTGCTGATTGGTACGAACCTTTCCTGGTAGTTCTTTCCTTTGCGAACCCTGAGCATGGAACGGTCAAAGTCGATGTCTTCTACATCCAGGTGAACGCCTTCATTTCTTCTTAATCCGCAACCGTAAAACACTGCCAGCATGGCCCGGTCTCTTACTCTGATCGCTTCCATTAACTTGTCGTTGACGTTGGGCCTTCTCTCTATTTTGGTAGTGGCTTCAAAAAGCAGTTTGATTTCATCTTCAGTCAGGAACACCAAGCGCCCTTCGGTTTCTTCATTGCCGATCTTCAGCGCTGGCAGTTGTATCCTGCCTACTTTGCGCAGGTAGTCGGTGAACTTCCTGAGTGCCTGGATGTGCTTGTTCAGGTGGCCACTGCTGAGCCCACCACCCCGGCGCTGGTTGCTGCGTTCTTTTAAGTGGGTGTAGTGGCTTTCAATGTGTTTTATTTCAAGGTCTTTGATGTGGTTCACTCCCTGGCTTTCCAGGTAATACAGTAACTCTTTGACCAGGTGGGGAAGGTTGTAAACGGTGCTTTCCGCATAACCTTGTATATCCAGCCATTCTTTAAAGCTCTGCTCCAGGTAGCGGAAGGAGGGGTTTTCAAGGGTTAACTTTTTCACTTCGGTATCTGTTTTCTCAGTCTTTGAACTTCCTCTATTAACTGGCTGGCTTTCTGTGGCTTTACCGGTTCATTTAGCGAATGAACCACTATTGAACTTGTGTGAACCTACCTTGTCGGCAGATAGGTCTTTCAAGGGGCTACTTATTCTTTAGCTTCTTCAATATGTCGTCCAGTACGCTGCTGATGCCCTCTTTGAGTTTTTCGTATTCTTCCAGGCTGGTGATTTCATAATGATGCACTTTCCCCTTTTCGCCTTTGGTTGCTTGCACGTAGTCATAGTCCTGCAATTGCACCATGTACCGCTTTTGGTTGCTAGGGTTGATGCGTATCACCTGCCTCACTTCCTTATTGGTAAAGCTGGTTTTGCCTTCCTTTTTCAGCCATCCTTTTAGCCATTCCAGGTATTTGCGGCTGGCCGCTGTCAGAGGATCTGACTTACGGATCAGTACTTCCTTCATCAGCTTATTGGCTTCTGCTATGTCTTCCAGGGTCGTTTCGATGTACTCCTCTCCGGTTTCTTTGTCGTATTGCTTTTCACGCTGGTACTGGTGGTAAAAGGTGACTGCCTCGATAAAGGCCAGGTAATGAGCGTTGGTTCTTCTTGGTTTGAATACTTCTCCTGGGATGTGCAGCTTTTCAGCAAAAGGGTTTCTTACCTGCACCGGACGCAATATCCTTTGCATGTCCCGGAACTGCTCTACGGTTTTCCATTGTGCTGCCAGGTCTATTTTACCGGCTGATAGTTTCCGCTGGTAATCCATGATCTTATCATCCTGCTCTTTGCTTTCATCGATATAGATCAAAAAGCCTCTGTTCGCATTGTCTTCATACAAGCTCTCTTTGGTGGTGCAGCCTGCTACACATACAGGCCCTTCCACTGTCAGGGTGACTGTCCTGGTTTCTCCTTTGGTGTTTTTGATCACTACTGTTTTGGTGATCTTCTTTTTACTCTTGATCTCCCGCAAGGGGTAAAGCACTTCATCAGCTCCGTCCAGGTCTTCTATCAATATCAGCTTGTTTCTCAGCTCCTGCTGCCCGAAGTAGTAAAAGGCGTTGCCGCTCAGGGTGGTAATTTCCAGCTTGTCTTCATCGGGGATCAGTGCGCCGACCTTTTCCTGCAAGTGGGTTTTGCCTATGCCTGAACTCCCCAGGCTGATGATGTGCAAAGGGTTTTCTCTTTTCCTGCTGGTAAAGATCAGGTACATCAAAAGCCTGTTGGTTTCTTCTCCGATCACTCCGGCATTGCCTATGTCTTCCATTGTCCGCTGTATGAGGTTGGGAGCCGATAAGTATACCTGTGCCGTTTTGATCTCTTCAGCACTGAGAGATTTCTTTTTGTCCTGTTTGGTGGTTTGCCTTTCAAGCTCCTGTAACCTGTATTGCTCCAGCTGGTCGGTTAAGTCCATGAGCGCTGCGGCCGCTACGCTGGTGCCGATCTCCAGGCGCTCTGCTATTTTCCTGATCAGCTTTTCTGTTTGGGTGTCGTTGTACAAGTCCAGGTTGTGGCGCAAGCTCAGATGTTCTATCTGCACTTTCAGTGTTACCCGCATCCTGTCCAGCCCTTCCAGCCGAACGCCTCCTAATACGGCAATGGCCAGCGGCGGGTGATTGTAGGTGATGTGATCGGCGTTGGTGGGGTCTAGTTTGCTTTGCATGGAAAAAAAGTTTTTCAGAACCTATCAGTTCCAAATTTAATCTTTCGATTCTAACAAGCAAAGTTTTTAAGATTTGATTAGTACTTATACATTAAATAAATTTGATCTTTGGACGGATTTTAGGTTTGATCAGACACTTATGAGTTTCGGAAGCAGATTATTAGAGGCAAGGAAAAGGAGAAGCATCTCTCAGGAAGAGATGGCTAAATTCCTCAACACCAAAGGCCCGGTGATTGGTAGATACGAACGAGACGAGATGAAGCCCTCTATTGAAGTGGCGGCTAAGATGGCCAGCTATCTGGATGTGTCCCTGGATTACCTGGTAGGCTCTTCTGATGAGCAACTCGACAAAACAACCATGAATCGCATACTGGAACTACAGAAGCTTCCCGATGATGATAAGCAGCATATTTACTACACGCTCGACAACCTGATCAAAGCAGCCAAGTTCAAGACGCTGTAACGCTAAAATCCTCCATTTAATCTGACTACATTTTCTCCTATAAAAATGTAGTGTACTTTTACATTCATCTAACTATCAAATAGTTAACCATCATTTTTCTTCTTTTTTTACTCCCTCAAAAACAGTAGATTACATTTTTCACCTTAAAAATGTAGTGGCATGTATGAGTATAAAGCCAAAGTACTGCGCTGGATTGATGGAGACACGCTTTTAGTAGAAGTAGACCTTGGCTTCTATGTGAAGAAAGAAGAAAAGGTAAGACTAGCACGCATTAACGCTCCTGAACTTACCGCCGACGTTCCGTACCAGCTGCGATTAGCAAAGAGTGCCAGAGCCAAGGCTAAGAAGTTCTGCCCCGAAGGCTCTCAGGTTACTTTACAGACACAGAAGGAAAGACGGGATAGATACGCTCGGTATTTAGCTGAGGTGGTGCATGATGGTGAAAACCTTTCTGATTACCTGCTGGAAATTGGTGCCGCAAAGCCCTGGAAGTAAAAAGCCCTTACCGTGAGGCAAGGGCTTTTCGTCTAAGTGATCGTTACTAAGAGCTTTTCTTTATTTTATTTACAGCCTTTATCCAATCATTCCAGTATGCAGGATCCATTGTCCCTCCATCCGCCATAAGTTGCATTGATCCCAAAATGCTACCTATATCATCCGACTTTGTGAGTTCATATAGGTTCTCTAAGAACATAATCATTGCCAAGTAAGATTCTTTAATTGTTAGTTTGTCTTCCATAAGATTTTAGTTTCTTGGTATTGTTGGACTCGATAGCCCCGTTTCGCTATTGTAAGTCCTGGGGGTTTCATTTCGTCCTCCATTAAAAATGGAACCGTTCCTTGTCTGCGTCCAAATTTGGCTACCATCTTTCTGAGTTCTAGCATGCCAATCGTTGCCATATTTATCTGGACCCAAATAGGCATTACTATCGTTTGCAACATCTTCTAGCAAGGCCCTATTGGCCCCAGTATCGTTTGGAAAATGACCGGGTTCATTTCGGAAAATATGTCCTGCAAATTTTTGCAAAATGGTGTTTCGCAATACAATTTGACTTGCAAAAGGCCCGGTACTGAATTTTTGTGCTTTATCAAGTAGTCTCTCTAAATCTCGCTTTTCTTGATCAGATAATGGACCCGTAGACTTTTTATTCAATAACTTTTGTAGCTCATCACCATCCTCTTGTGTCCAAGCATCATCCTTTCCCATTGACGTTGGAATTGCCACAAAAATCGCAGTCAATGCCCCAGCAAGCAACGTAGGCCCTATAACTAAAGGCGAGGCTGGTAGTGATTTAGGAGGCGCAACCGGCTGCAGTAGCGGGCTTGCAGGCGGAAACAGAAGAGCATTATTGCTAGAACTTGGAATCCTCTTAGCTGTTACAACAACCTCTTGCAAAGTATCCAAGCCAAGTGGATCATTAAACCTGATAGGATTGTTAGTCACCCAAGCATAAGGCGACTCATGATATTTGTAAACTAAGTCTGGCTGCCACCATCTCCCAATTTGAGGATCATAAGTCCTAAATGCGGTAAAATCAACATCAAGGTCTAATTCATCAACTCTTTCAGTGCCATCATTATACAAATAGTCATTCTTGAGTCCTGATTGATACGAGTTAAAAGCGAGGCCGAAGGGGTAATAGTCTTAGCATTTTTTTGGCAGGCTCCTTTTTTCTTCTAGTGTTCTCTTCAAAATTTCAAGGTGATCAAAGGCCGTCTGCCTTTATGTGAAGATAGTTTTTTATTGGTTCGCTCGGGTGGTAGCTGACGTTTTTTTGAGTGAAGGGCGCCCTTCGCTCTATCTTTATTCTTTACCAAGATTTAAATAGGGCGTGCTTCGGTCAAAAAAATGATCCAAACGGGCAGCAACAGTTTGGCCAGAAGAACAAGCGCTTCTCCCGTGCGGAAGGATGAGCTAAAGCCCTATACATCACAGTTTTTGGATCAATGACTTCACTTTAGCCGTTCCGGGAAGGATTTCTAACGGCAGACGGATTTTCATTTCGGAGCGGGATGGTTGACTTCCCCCCTGATCGGGGGCTAGGGGGTGATTTTAGGCGGCGGGTTTTTCTGAGCGTTGGATTGCGGGCCGCCTGCGGGAGCCACCACCAGCCTGCCAGGGAAAGGCCGAGGAACGAGGACGGCTGGCAGTGAGCCCCGATAGGACATGCCTTTAATCAATCAACTAATGGCCTAATCGGGGTGTCTGGTGGTGGCCGCAGGCCCGCATCAACACGGGCTGAGGAGCTGTCTTTTTGCCTACCTGCCGGAGGCTAATCAACTAATCAAAAAGACAGTGGGAACAGCCGCAGCGAGGAACACAGGCCGGGCAAGTGGAGTAAAATGCAAGCGGGGTTTGAGGGGGGCTAAATATGTGCTGTACTCTGATGCCACTTCCATGCTGTGGAGCTTGTCGGAACAGGATAATCCTTTCAACTAATTATCAGTGTACAGCGCATGTTTTACGGTGTGAGGGCTTGCATTTTTACGGAACGCAGAACCGGCCGAGTACCGCAGATGCACCGCTTTACCTGTGGGGTGAAGGCCATAAGCCGAACGAAGCGTAGGGTAATTGGGGACGGATTTGCGGGTTGTTGGTGCGGATTGGTTATAAGTCTACGCTGATATTAATCTTTCCGTTCAGGCCTTTTTCGATGATCCTTAGCAAGGTGGATAATCTAATATCGCTAGCGTCATTTTCTATCCTGGATATATAACTTCGTTTCGTTTCCGATTTATCCGCTAACTCCTTTTGAGTAAGATTGGCCTTTTGCCTTGCCTCTCTTATCATTACCCCGAGCTTAAAAGCCTCATAACCTCTTTCCAGTTCATCTCTGGTTTCAGTTCCTATTGCACCGTATTGTTCGTTTACGAACTGATCAAGTGTCTTTATGTCCTTTTGACTCATAATATTCCTCCTTTAGCCTGGTGGCTAGTTTTATTTCATTCTTGGGTGTTTTCTGTGTCTTCTTTTGGAAGCCATTCAACAACACCACTAAGTTCCCTTTGTCAAAAAAGCAGATGACACGATAAATATCACTGCCTAATTTTATTCTTGCCTCATACAGCCCATCAGTTCCAGTTAAGTGCTTTAAATGGTTCTCTGGTATCCGCTCTATTTCTCTGATGATTCGCAAGACGTACACTATTTTGTCCTGTACCTTCTTGGGCTGCTTTCCGAAGAACTCTTCAAAGTAGTGCTTATAAAATATTACTTCTCTTATCATGTCTAATACTGCAAAGGTATCTAATTAGTTACATTTACCCCAACGGATGGAACTGGTTAATTTCCTCTTTAAGTCCTTCCATGTCATTCTGTAAATAACCTTCTGTACTGCTGATATACCGGTGACCGGCCAGGTACTGGACTTCTCTCAGGTTGTGGGTTTTCAGCCATTTGGTAATGACTGAGGTTCTGATCTGCTTGGCGTTCTTTACTTGTGGACTGATCTTTCTCACCCTGATCATGAGCTGGGTCATCATATTACTAAAGTGTTTGTAGCTGCCTCCTTCATTGATAAAGAGCCTGTCTGTTTCTGTGGCAGATTGGTATTTGCGTTTAGGCTCTAGTTTCAACAGTGCCGGCCTTGTCTGTAATACATAATCGTACATGTCCATGACCTGATGACTTTCCAGTGGCAAGATTCTGCCGTTGTTTTTTCTGCTGCCAGGTATATCGATCTTGCCTTCTCTGAGCTTGATGTCTTTTACCGTTAGCCTGGCCAGCTCTTCGGTTTTCATGCCCTGGTAAACCAAAAGGCCGAGCATTACTTTGTTTCTGCGCTCTTTGAGTGATTCGGAAGGATGCTGATTGTAGAGTGCATGCAGTTCATGGGGCGCTACGATCCGGTACAATACTTTTCGTTTCACTCCTTTTACTTCTATGCTGCTGACCGGGTTGGTGGTGATCCTGTTTTGTTCTTCCAGGTGGTTGTAATAATGTTTGACTGTGTTCATGTAATGCTGGATCGTCCTTTGGGAGGCTCCCTTTCTGCTACAGTGCTTCATGAACCCTAATAGCTCCTGGTAGGTGACTTCTTCCGGCTCCAGCTGCTCGGTGGCCACCCACTCCATGTAAAGACTGATTACCCTTTTGCTGGTGCTTAATGTGCTGTGGCTGAACTGCCTTTTCTTCAGGTAGTCAATAAAGCCGACACTGGTTTGGTCATTCGTCTTCATAAAGCTGGCTGGTTTCATAGCGAGGGATGTTTTTGTAGGGCTGATGTGATAGACCACCTTTGGTGGCGGCGGTTAAACCGCCTTCGCATGAAGCTTCGGCCGTCAAGTGTGTATAGATCTGTGTACTGTCTAAACTGCTGTGTCCTAAAAACCTGCTGATGCTTTCCAGCTTCATTCCGGCAGCTAACAGATGGGTGGCTATGCTGTGCCGGAGCGTATGCAGCCCGATTTCCTTTTGCTGTAGTTCACTGTCTTCACTTAAGTGCTGCAACACCTTCAGCCTGATGGCCAGGCTTTGGCCCTGCATCCTGGTGCTGCGGTTGTAGCTGATAAAAAGAGCGGGCAGTTTGCTGCCGCTTAATAGCTCCGGCCGGTGATCGTAAACATAGCTTTGCAGGTAGTGTAAGCTGGCTTTGCTGATTGGTACGAACCTTTCCTGGTAGTTCTTTCCTTTGCGAACCCTGAGCATGGAACGGTCAAAGTCGATGTCTTCTACATCCAGGTGAACGCCTTCATTTCTTCTTAATCCGCAACCGTAAAACACTGCCAGCATGGCCCGGTCTCTTACTCTGATCGCTTCCATTAACTTGTCGTTGACGTTGGGCCTTCTCTCTATTTTGGTAGTGGCTTCAAAAAGCAGTTTGATTTCATCTTCAGTCAGGAACACCAAGCGCCCTTCGGTTTCTTCATTGCCGATCTTCAGCGCTGGCAGTTGTATCCTGCCTACTTTGCGCAGGTAGTCGGTGAACTTCCTGAGTGCCTGGATGTGCTTGTTCAGGTGGCCACTGCTGAGCCCACCACCCCGGCGCTGGTTGCTGCGTTCTTTTAAGTGGGTGTAGTGGCTTTCAATGTGTTTTATTTCAAGGTCTTTGATGTGGTTCACTCCCTGGCTTTCCAGGTAATACAGTAACTCTTTGACCAGGTGGGGAAGGTTGTAAACGGTGCTTTCCGCATAACCTTGTATATCCAGCCATTCTTTAAAGCTCTGCTCCAGGTAGCGGAAGGAGGGGTTTTCAAGGGTTAACTTTTTCACTTCGGTATCTGTTTTCTCAGTCTTTGAACTTCCTCTATTAACTGGCTGGCTTTCTGTGGCTTTACCGGTTCATTTAGCGAATGAACCACTATTGAACTTGTGTGAACCTACCTTGTCGGCAGATAGGTCTTTCAAGGGGCTACTTATTCTTTAGCTTCTTCAATATGTCGTCCAGTACGCTGCTGATGCCCTCTTTGAGTTTTTCGTATTCTTCCAGGCTGGTGATTTCATAATGATGCACTTTCCCCTTTTCGCCTTTGGTTGCTTGCACGTAGTCATAGTCCTGCAATTGCACCATGTACCGCTTTTGGTTGCTAGGGTTGATGCGTATCACCTGCCTCACTTCCTTATTGGTAAAGCTGGTTTTGCCTTCCTTTTTCAGCCATCCTTTTAGCCATTCCAGGTATTTGCGGCTGGCCGCTGTCAGAGGATCTGACTTACGGATCAGTACTTCCTTCATCAGCTTATTGGCTTCTGCTATGTCTTCCAGGGTCGTTTCGATGTACTCCTCTCCGGTTTCTTTGTCGTATTGCTTTTCACGCTGGTACTGGTGGTAAAAGGTGACTGCCTCGATAAAGGCCAGGTAATGAGCGTTGGTTCTTCTTGGTTTGAATACTTCTCCTGGGATGTGCAGCTTTTCAGCAAAAGGGTTTCTTACCTGCACCGGACGCAATATCCTTTGCATGTCCCGGAACTGCTCTACGGTTTTCCATTGTGCTGCCAGGTCTATTTTACCGGCTGATAGTTTCCGCTGGTAATCCATGATCTTATCATCCTGCTCTTTGCTTTCATCGATATAGATCAAAAAGCCTCTGTTCGCATTGTCTTCATACAAGCTCTCTTTGGTGGTGCAGCCTGCTACACATACAGGCCCTTCCACTGTCAGGGTGACTGTCCTGGTTTCTCCTTTGGTGTTTTTGATCACTACTGTTTTGGTGATCTTCTTTTTACTCTTGATCTCCCGCAAGGGGTAAAGCACTTCATCAGCTCCGTCCAGGTCTTCTATCAATATCAGCTTGTTTCTCAGCTCCTGCTGCCCGAAGTAGTAAAAGGCGTTGCCGCTCAGGGTGGTAATTTCCAGCTTGTCTTCATCGGGGATCAGTGCGCCGACCTTTTCCTGCAAGTGGGTTTTGCCTATGCCTGAACTCCCCAGGCTGATGATGTGCAAAGGGTTTTCTCTTTTCCTGCTGGTAAAGATCAGGTACATCAAAAGCCTGTTGGTTTCTTCTCCGATCACTCCGGCATTGCCTATGTCTTCCATTGTCCGCTGTATGAGGTTGGGAGCCGATAAGTATACCTGTGCCGTTTTGATCTCTTCAGCACTGAGAGATTTCTTTTTGTCCTGTTTGGTGGTTTGCCTTTCAAGCTCCTGTAACCTGTATTGCTCCAGCTGGTCGGTTAAGTCCATGAGCGCTGCGGCCGCTACGCTGGTGCCGATCTCCAGGCGCTCTGCTATTTTCCTGATCAGCTTTTCTGTTTGGGTGTCGTTGTACAAGTCCAGGTTGTGGCGCAAGCTCAGATGTTCTATCTGCACTTTCAGTGTTACCCGCATCCTGTCCAGCCCTTCCAGCCGAACGCCTCCTAATACGGCAATGGCCAGCGGCGGGTGATTGTAGGTGATGTGATCGGCGTTGGTGGGGTCTAGTTTGCTTTGCATGGAAAAAAAGTTTTTCAGAACCTATCAGTTCCAAATTTAATCTTTCGATTCTAACAAGCAAAGTTTTTAAGATTTGATTAGTACTTATACATTAAATAAATTTGATCTTTGGACGGATTTTAGGTTTGATCAGACACTTATGAGTTTCGGAAGCAGATTATTAGAGGCAAGGAAAAGGAGAAGCATCTCTCAGGAAGAGATGGCTAAATTCCTCAACACCAAAGGCCCGGTGATTGGTAGATACGAACGAGACGAGATGAAGCCCTCTATTGAAGTGGCGGCTAAGATGGCCAGCTATCTGGATGTGTCCCTGGATTACCTGGTAGGCTCTTCTGATGAGCAACTCGACAAAACAACCATGAATCGCATACTGGAACTACAGAAGCTTCCCGATGATGATAAGCAGCATATTTACTACACGCTCGACAACCTGATCAAAGCAGCCAAGTTCAAGACGCTGTAACGCTAAAATCCTCCATTTAATCTGACTACATTTTCTCCTATAAAAATGTAGTGTACTTTTACATTCATCTAACTATCAAATAGTTAACCATCATTTTTCTTCTTTTTTTACTCCCTCAAAAACAGTAGATTACATTTTTCACCTTAAAAATGTAGTGGCATGTATGAGTATAAAGCCAAAGTACTGCGCTGGATTGATGGAGACACGCTTTTAGTAGAAGTAGACCTTGGCTTCTATGTGAAGAAAGAAGAAAAGGTAAGACTAGCACGCATTAACGCTCCTGAACTTACCGCCGACGTTCCGTACCAGCTGCGATTAGCAAAGAGTGCCAGAGCCAAGGCTAAGAAGTTCTGCCCCGAAGGCTCTCAGGTTACTTTACAGACACAGAAGGAAAGACGGGATAGATACGCTCGGTATTTAGCTGAGGTGGTGCATGATGGTGAAAACCTTTCTGATTACCTGCTGGAAATTGGTGCCGCAAAGCCCTGGAAGTAAAAAGCCCTTACCGTGAGGCAAGGGCTTTTCGTCTAAGTGATCGTTACTAAGAGCTTTTCTTTATTTTATTTACAGCCTTTATCCAATCATTCCAGTATGCAGGATCCATTGTCCCTCCATCCGCCATAAGTTGCATTGATCCCAAAATGCTACCTATATCATCCGACTTTGTGAGTTCATATAGGTTCTCTAAGAACATAATCATTGCCAAGTAAGATTCTTTAATTGTTAGTTTGTCTTCCATAAGATTTTAGTTTCTTGGTATTGTTGGACTCGATAGCCCCGTTTCGCTATTGTAAGTCCTGGGGGTTTCATTTCGTCCTCCATTAAAAATGGAACCGTTCCTTGTCTGCGTCCAAATTTGGCTACCATCTTTCTGAGTTCTAGCATGCCAATCGTTGCCATATTTATCTGGACCCAAATAGGCATTACTATCGTTTGCAACATCTTCTAGCAAGGCCCTATTGGCCCCAGTATCGTTTGGAAAATGACCGGGTTCATTTCGGAAAATATGTCCTGCAAATTTTTGCAAAATGGTGTTTCGCAATACAATTTGACTTGCAAAAGGCCCGGTACTGAATTTTTGTGCTTTATCAAGTAGTCTCTCTAAATCTCGCTTTTCTTGATCAGATAATGGACCCGTAGACTTTTTATTCAATAACTTTTGTAGCTCATCACCATCCTCTTGTGTCCAAGCATCATCCTTTCCCATTGACGTTGGAATTGCCACAAAAATCGCAGTCAATGCCCCAGCAAGCAACGTAGGCCCTATAACTAAAGGCGAGGCTGGTAGTGATTTAGGAGGCGCAACCGGCTGCAGTAGCGGGCTTGCAGGCGGAAACAGAAGAGCATTATTGCTAGAACTTGGAATCCTCTTAGCTGTTACAACAACCTCTTGCAAAGTATCCAAGCCAAGTGGATCATTAAACCTGATAGGATTGTTAGTCACCCAAGCATAAGGCGACTCATGATATTTGTAAACTAAGTCTGGCTGCCACCATCTCCCAATTTGAGGATCATAAGTCCTAAATGCGGTAAAATCAACATCAAGGTCTAATTCATCAACTCTTTCAGTGCCATCATTATACAAATAGTCATTCTTGAGTCCTGATTGATACGAGTTAAAAGCGAGGCCGAAGGGGTAGTAATCATCTGCCTGCACCACCGGGCTGTGGTGGTAGTCAATTTTCAGGTCGTCAAAGAACACGTCAATGATATTGTCGTTCTCATTGCTAAGGTAAATATAAACAAATCCTGGTTGCCGGGGGAAAATATCGACAGCAAGCCGCTCCCATGTGGCGTTAGCAGCTGTGGATATAGGTATAAAGCCCAGGTCGTAGAAAACGTAGTCCTTGTCGAACAGAATATAATTAAGGTAGGCATCCGGTGCCGAGCCATTGTCATCGCCATTTTTAGCAAAGTAGGTTTCCCCATTCACGTTGCCCAGGTTATCGTAAAGAATTTTCCCATCGCCTGTTGACGCTGCACTGACCCCAAAGGCTGCGGCAATACCTGAAAACAACAGGTCTTCCACATCAGATCCACTGCCCTCGCTGCCCACATACATGGCCTGCACTTCCACATTGATGGTGTCGCCTGGCACTACGGGAAAGCTCTTGGCAAGACCCACCATGAGGTTTTTTCCAGGGTAGCTTGGATCTTCGAGCATACCACTTAAGCGCTGGGCATGGTTGCCGCCAGGTGTGTGGTTGGTGCCACTCATAATATTGGCATCGGCATAGCTGGGGTCAAAGGCATTGCCATCGGTGCTGCTTTCGTAAGTAACCAGATAGTCATCAAAATCAGGCTGGGTGGTGAAGGTCATTCGATTGTTGCCCAGATGGTCTTTGATGAAATACTCATACTCACCACTAGGCAGGTACCGCCCTTCTTCGTGCAGGATAAACTGCAAGTTTCCTTCATACACAAACTCTCCGTCGTAGTCAGTGGTTTTAATCAGCTGGCTGCTGGTGTTGTATACTTTTTGTTGCAGTTTTCGGCCGCTGGCGTCATAGAGGTATTCTATCTTTTCGTTGGTTGTTTTGTTTACCTCACTGGGCAGATTGAGGTGGTTGTACACTATGCCACCACTATTGATCGACTTGTTAAGATCCTGGACCATGTTGCCATTGGGGTCGTAGGCGTAGTCGTCGCCACTGTTGGCACCGTCAATAAACCCTTTGGTGGCATCATCGGAGTCAGCCACTTTCATGAGCTTGTTGCCGGTGTTGTAGGTATACGCCAGGTTGTCGATGCCCTCGTTGAAAGCACTTTTGCGAACAAGTGTTTTGATATTACCATTCAGATCGTAAGTGATGCCATTTTCGTGCAGTGAACCAGAACCGCCCCAAACAGTGGTTTTTACCCTATGTGTAGCTGCCGTGAGGCGGTTCATGGCATCGTAGGAATATTTATACGCTCGTTCGTCAAACTCAGGAATAAGGTAGGGGTTGTTTTTAGCAAGTCCCAGATTTACACTCCACCGGGTTGCCGAAATATTACCATTCCAGGTGGGTGAATTGTTTGTGCCACTTAGGGCCTTTTGATACCCTAGATTCATGCCGAAATAATCCACTGGATCTCCTGATTCCTCCTGGCTGAGGTTGCTTTTGTTGATTCGCTCAAGCCACCCTCGAATATTATAACGATAGTCCACCGCCTGGTACCCGCTGGCAGTGAGCTTGGCTGCAGCGGCTTTTACTTCTTCATCGTCTATTTTGACTGTGAGGGTTTTTCCGTTCTCTGCCTTGAAGGAGAAGCCGGGTAGCAGCTTCACACTGTTGCGGGCCACAATCTTCTTTTCATTTTTGTATTGGCTCACCTCAATGTCGTAGCCATACTGGTTGTCACCTTTTTTGAAAGGAGCGCCACCGGCATCGGCATTGGCACCGTACAGTGCCTTGCGCTTCAGGCGGCCCAGCTCGTCATATAGATTGTGCACCAGGAGTACTTCGTCCTCTGTGCCCACTTTGTGCCATACTTTCGTAAGCCTGCCTGCATGGTCATAGGCAAAGCGCCGCTTCACCGTGGTGGTAGCGGGGCCCTTTACGTGGGTGGTGAGGCTTTCGGTTACTCTGCCCGCAAAGTCGTAGGCATTGGTCGCCCTGTCGTAGCCGCCCAGGTGGTTTTGGCTAATCGATTGTATGGTGCGGTACCTATCATCGTAATAGGCGGCAGACCACAAGTAGGAGGTGGTGCCCAGAATATTGGTTTGAGAACCGGTTACCTGGCCTGTTACTCTGTCGAAGGCTGCTTCCTGTCCAGTTAGTTCACCCGGCACGAAATTTTCATCGTTGCCACTGATCAAGGTCTGGAAGTTGTAATTGTCGTAGTAAGTAACGGTAAGTACTTTAGTGCCTGTTGTTGGGAAGAGGGTGTTAGTGTATCCGAACGTAGCTGCCGTGCCATCGTAGCTTTCGCTAAATGCGGTGGTGCTGATATTGCCTGCCATGGTGGCGCGGTCAACCAGCGACCCATGGGTGTAAATTCCCGTAATGATAGGCCTGTTAAGCTGGTCGTATTTGGTGTACATCCATTCGAAATTACCCCTTTGCACGGCGTCCTGTGTCATTACCAGGCGATCTCGTTTGTCGTAGATCATGTACACTTGCCCGGCGCCTGGCACTTGTTTGGTGATCATGCGACGACGCTCGTCGTAGGTGTACTGGAAAGCCAGCTCGTTGAGTTCTGTTTGCGTCGGATTGTCTGCATCATTGTGCAGCTGCTGGGAGAGGTTAGGCTGTAGTACGTAGCGGAGGTTGCCAAGGTCGTCGTAGATATAGTAGGTTTGGGCCCAATTTGCTGAGGTGTAGGTTTGGGGCGTTCCAGTAACAGCCTGCACTTTCTTGAGAATTACCCGCCCAAGTTTGTCTTTATACTCTCTCACTTCCCTGCCTTCTTCATCTTTTATACTGCTGACAGAAAGCTGTGCACTGGCATAGTATCCGCCGGTTTCCACGTAGCCAGTTAGCGCAGCAGCCCGTACAGGCATTCCGGAACTGTTTACCTCCCAGCTGATCACATATTCTTCTCCCGCTGCTGATCCATGGGTGTTGGAGAGATAGCCATAAGTCACTGCTTTGTTATTGAGATACCAGTCTTGGCCTGCTCCCATACTGCTAATAGGTCTGTTAAGAGGGGAGGGCTCGAAGCTGGTTTCGGTAAATGGCCGTTCTTCATCCTGTCCGTCGATGACAGCGGCACTCTGGAAGAAGTCGTATTGTTCTCCTTCGTCGTACAACCCGGAAGTGGACGACTTGAGTGCCTCTGGTCTATAGCGCCCATCCCTTAGAGGGAGCACATAAGGCACGAAACTTTTTACTTCCCTGCCATATTCGTCGTACTCAACTGGTGTAATGATGTCTTGCCCATCGGGAGAAGCACCAATGCCTACACTTTGCAGATTTCGGCCTAGTCCGTCGAAGTACGTCATGTTCATGCTGATCTCTTCGGGGTAGAGGTTGTACAGATTGGCTGAGGTGGTAATGCCTTCTTTCAGAAGTGTAATTTCCTGAATGTAATTGACGGCTTCGAATTGTGCATCGAGGGAAGACTTTATTGACCTGCTTCCACTTGTCTTTGATTCTCCATTGGTTGTAGTTACTCTGATGCTATATTCCCCTGGCTCATTGATAGTGACCTCATACTCAGTGGCTCCAGGTATATCTATGTCGTCTTTAATCCATTGAAAAGTACCATATTCGTCATATGTATATAGTCTTGTCGACCCCCCATATGGGATAGATAATTGTCCGAAAAAGTCCACAACAGGTTCTGGATATATATCTATGAGCGCCTCGAAGGATGCACTACCACAGTTGCCTGCATCTACATCTACCTTAAAAGTTACATCTTCCACAATATTGATATATGACAACACCGTCTCCTGTTGACTAAGTAAAACGGAATTGGGTAAATTTGATATTGGAAGCCAGGTATTTGGGTTAGCTGGTACAGAATAGGTCCATGCAGAGATATTTCCGGATAAGTTCTGCACTGTTAGGTCGCCAGATCCTACACCATAATGATCTGCAGCACCAGAAAGTGACATCGAAGGATCTAATGGAGGGTCAACCCTCAATTCAGTGCTTGGGGGTGTCCATATTGGATTGCAATCAGTACCACTTTGAACCAAGGCGCGAAATCTGTAGTAACGCACCTGCCCGTTTCCTGGTTGTGCATCAAAAGTTTGGTAGTTAACATCAGTTGTTACACCGAATGTACTACAATCTCCCTGGACACAATCCCAAGTGTTTCCATAGGTAGCCTCCGCACCATCTTTAAATTGATACTCCCAATATTTCACCTTGCCTGTTTGGCCAGTGACAGTTAAATTTATGGTTGTGCTGCCGGGATTGCCACATAGAACGTAGGCGGATGGCGCAGCGGTACCGGATACTGTAACAGGGGTAAGCACAAATGTCTTCGCTGGGGAAAGTAATATTTGCTCCGAGTTACACAAAAAGTCATAGCTTGCAGTCACTTCAGCATAAATGGAGTAAGACCCTGCACTCAGCGTCGCTAGAGGAAAAGATGATCCCGTTTCAGACGACCAAATATTATTGACGTTCCATCGATATGAAACGTCTGTACCTCCCGAGGTGAGATACAAAGCAACCGGAGGAAGCGTTTCATTCATGCAGAAGCTCAGGTCAGTATTTTCAATTGAAACGGTCGGAGCTGCATTGACCACAATGTCGAATGATGAACTTATTGGGTGTAAGTTGCCGCAATTGTCTATGAACTGGCCGCTTATGGTATATAATTTTGTCCCAGTGCCGACTGGTGTAATGGTAGTACTGCTGCCGGAAAAGCTATAACCGTCAGAACCTATCCAAGTAGCGCTACTGGTAGGGCCAGAGATATTTACGTCTACCGATTCCCCCTCACATATAGTGATGCTTGTGGCCGGCGAGCCAAAGCCATTGAAATAGAATAGCACTCCAGGCACAGGCCCTGGTGAGGTTACGACAATATTGATTGGCTCGTCACTGCCCTGGCAGATGCCGTCGACAACAGCCCTGACGTAATGAAGACCGGCCGACGTAGGAACCAAAGTAGCCTGATATACGCTGCCTGTTGGGTTATTTGGGCTATTGTCGGTACTGACTACTTGTAGTGAACTGTTGAGTAAATGAAATACAACGCTGTTATCTACACCTGGGATATCACCAGATACGTTTATTGACAATGGATCTCCGGCACAAAAAGTGAAAGTGGGGGTACCCGGAAGCATTTGAGGTGGCTTGGGGCTAACAATCACTTCTTTTGTTTCAGTGGTGAGAACCACATTACCGATACAGCTGTTTGAGTAGCTAGCAGTCACTGTTGCATATATGTTATGCCGGGCAGGTGATAAAGACGTTATTGGATAAGTTGAAGAGGTTCCCGACAAAATCCCATCGACATACCACTGATAGGACACCACACTAGTTGGTTGAGGAGTAATTGATAGGTTCAGCGTCCCTGCATCATCATTACAAAAATGCAGATTGGAATTTGAGATCGAAGCAGAGGGAGACGTTTGATAAACGGTAAAATCGGTACTTAACGGGTATTCATTTCCACATTCATGTTTAAAAATTCCTGTAACTGTATAAATCTTTGTTCCGGGCCCATTTGGTGGCGAAATGGTGCGCTGTGACCCTGTCGGTGGGTTATTTGCGTCAAGACCAGGGCCATACCATTTTACATCCCCATAATTAGGCCCTGAAGTATTGACCGTAAATGATTCTCCATCACAAACATTTATTGAGTTGGCGGGGCCTGACGAAAATCCATTGAAATAGAATAGTGTTTCCCCTGGCGACCCCGGCGTATTTACTGAATAGCTGGCGTTGGTAAAGGGGCCAGCGCACCCGTCTAATACGGCTCTAAATGCGTAAGTCCCTTCATAAGTGACTGAGCTTGAACTGAAGCTAGCTGTGTAAACATTGCCAGTTGGGTTTAGAGTGGTAGGTGCGTTCTCTATCCAAGGACCGAGGGAACCATTCGGGTATACTGTATACATTTGGAAGGTAACAGAAGATGTGGCAGGCAGGCTTGAAATGTAAGACGTGGCTGTAAAAACTTTAGGCACACCTGGGCAAAGGTGGAGATTTCCCAGAGGCTCAACAGTTGGTAAAGGCGTTACAGTTACAGTACCAGGCGACGAGTAGACTTCAGCTGTACACTGGTTGTCGATGATAGCTCGGTAGTTTTTGGTAGTAGTTTTGTCGATGTAGCCCTCTGTTAAAACACTTCCAGTGAAATCTATGTGATCTGCCTCTGACCAGCTTTCAGAAGGGAACTTCTCCTGCCATCCAGTTATAAAGGGGCTGTTGTTATTAAGAGTCAACGAAACATTTGTTTCACCTTCGCAAATAGTAGCGTCAGTTACGGTTCCACCACTCAAAGTGGTTGGAAGTACAGTCACAGTACCGTAGGCAATACCACAACTACATTGAAATTCAACTTCGTAATTTCCCGACACTGATCCCCAGGTGACCGTGGAGCCGCTGATTGTTCCACCTCCATCAACACTCACAATTGAGCACCCTGAGGTATTTCCATTACTTACAAAGTAGTTAACAGCCTCCCCCGGGCACACCTGGGTAGCTCCGGAAAAATAGTAGCCAGCGCATTGGGCATTAGCCTTTGAGATAAGAGCAAGGCTAAATAGGATCCCCGCTATGAGCAGGAACATTCTCGACTTCAATAGGTTTACCTTTCTCATGGCTGGTTAGTTTTTGTATTTGTAAGCGTACATTTTCAACACATTGCCTTCGTGGTCTTTCAGGGCTTTAAGCCTTCCCAGATCATCGTATTCGTAGTAGGTGGTAATGTTGTTCGGGTCGGTTACCGACGAAATTCCAAAGCCAGGGTCGTAAGTATATGTTGTGATTTGAGAAGAAGCAGGACAAAGCCGAACTTCGTCTACCTGATCATACAGTGAGATGGTATATACGCCAGTCACTTGTACTTCCTGGGTAACTGGCACCCAATTACCCCCTGTTTTTTGCCAATAGGAAAGTATATAAGTGCCGCTAGTAAGGTTGCCCAGTACTGTCGAGAAACCATCTGTCTTGCTTTTTCTGCCTGTTTTACTGTCGCCATCTGAGCTATTTCCTTGTCCATCTTCGAAGCTTGTGTGGAAAACATCCTTACTGTCTGCATTTTGTACCTGTGCTATTGGGTAGGCACCACCATAGCCCCATAGGTAGGAGGTTTTTAAATCGTTTTCCTTTTGCACTACACTTATATTGTCCTGATAGTTGTAGGTGAAATAGCTGTCGACGTAATCACTGCTTCCTGTTGGGTAGGTTCTTGATGAAGTCAACTGAAGCAAGTTTTCGGTTGAATTGAATGTGTAATTGTTGTGGGTCTGTGCCAGTATTGTTCCATTTACCTTTTGTTTGGAGTCAACTACTACCCCTAACATATTTCTGTAATAGGTGTTGGCTGGATCAAACATGGCGTTGGGTGCGCCGGAGCCGGCGTCGCTTGGATAGGTATTTTCGGTTACGATGGTTTTTCCGTGGCTGTCGGTTACCGTAATCGTTGTTGGATTATTATGTTTATTGGTTGCATCGTACCCGTAGGTAGTTGTTAAAGTTAATCCGTCCTGGAAGTCGATTTTACTTAATAACCGTTCGCGCTTGGCAGTTATTTCATATGATTGGAATGCTGCATATTCCAATTCAGGAACAAGGTTGTTTTGGGCATCGTACTGGTAGGCCATTATGGCTGCGCCTTTCATGGCCTCGACTGTAATTTCAGCCCCTTGCCCATAGTTAAAGTCAAGTTGGTAAGCCGTGTAGGCTATTTCATTTTCTCCGACATCGATTTGGCTCGATTTTTTTAATTCACCCTTGCCAAATGGGTTGCTGGCGGGCACTTCTGGAAAAGTGCCATGGTATGGAATGACATTATGATCGTAATTGTATTGAGTGTAGGAGCCATCTGCTCTAAGTTCTTTAACAATGCCATAGCCGATGTGGTAACCTTGTGTGCTGTACACCGGAGATCTAGGTGTTCCGATGACAAGGTCTTCAAAACCCAAAGTATTGTTTCCTCCCACAGCAAGAAAATAGCTCAAACTCTGATTGCTGGATGTTGACGTTTTGAAGAAGGCTGTTACACTACTGTATGGATCTTTTGTGTAGAGAGCGGCATCCTCGTACTGATAATTTGTGACCACTGGGGCGGAGCTTTGGAATTCTTTAGTGATGGTTTTTATTCTTAAGCCGCCAGCAATCTTAGTATTGTTACTATATTTATGCACCTCGTAGTCAAATTGAACATTACCTCCCGTTGGATAGTCAATTTTTTCTAGAATCCATGCCTTCATTTTGGTGGAGTTTGGGTCTCTAAGCGAGCCTCCATTGATGTCGGTAGCCCCTGACCGCTGAATATGGTCAGGGATCAACCCCGCATTATATATTTGGCCATTGTAGTAACCCCAATAGTCCATAGCCAGCGAATATCTCCTAGCCATGGAAACAGTCTCATTGTAGGTGAAGATATAGGGTGGTATTACTGCAATTGAATTGCATGAAGTCTCTTGAACGGATATAAGCTTTAATCTTTTCTGGTCACTGCTGTTATTTCCATACCCAATTGTCGGTGAAGAACTATTATCAGGCTCACTTTCAAAATAGTCAGTGTTCAGCGTAAATATTTTGCAGTAGCCCGAAGGCGATGAAATTGAAATGTTAGCCAGTGCTTTTGTGTCCTTGTTCCCGCCGCCTGGTGGGTCGTCCAAATCTTCTCTTTGGTTAGTTGATTCATTAAAGTCGAGAGTGACAGTTCCTGAACTAGTAGTGATTTTTGATAGCCTTACACCAGTTACAGCCTGTTTTGATAGGATAGTTGATGCTAAGTTTGGGAGGCCGTTGATCGAGTTGTTTATAGGAACAATTGATATTGAGTGTCCAGATCGGTTACTATAAGAATAGAGCTCTGGCTCATATTCGAATTCTATGTAGTGCTTGCCGTTTGCTGATTCTATTTTGTTTAAAAACCACGATGTAGTTTTATTGTACAGAGGTGTGTAGTTTCCAGAACCATTTACAAATGTGTACGATTTTTCAGTAGCGCTTAATCCCCCAAAATAATATCGAGTGCCGTTAGGGGCTATGATTTTCCAGCCAACAAAGTATTTGTCATTCGCAGGATCTTGGTCGGAGAGATTTTCATTGATTGGTTCAATATGGAAGTCCTCCCATGGAATGGTGTGGGCTTTGCCGTTTTTATCGAAGATAAACTTACCTGAGCCTTCAGGGAAATTGAAAGTAAAAAGGTCGGGTTCGGTGTCGCTAACACCGGTTGCCGCTTCCATTGAGTAGTTTTTACACGGATAAGGATATGGATTATCATTCCATATGACACCTTGATTTGGATTGGCGTAGTGGCTATCACATAAGCTTGGGTCAAGCAACTCTGGAGGTATCCCTCCGTTTTTATACCAGCCCCAGCCGACTCGCTCGGTACTGCCAGAACCGCTTCCCGCTCCGCCTTCATCTGGCCCTCCAATGACAGTTCTGGAAATCATCCCACCTGCATTCAGACTCCACCCTAACCCAACCCAGGAGGCAACCTCATCTACCTTTATGCCAGAGCTATGATATGATAAGCTTATCGGCAGGGAGAGCGGCCCTTCTTTAATAGTATATATTGGGATGGAGATGTTTGGAACACCTGTGTGGTGGCTTACTGGAATATCTCCATATTTCCCTAACGACCCTGCGTTTGGCGTTCGAGGGATCACTTCATTGAATTGGTTGTTTTGAGCCGAAGCAAAGGCTGGAAGCGCTAAACAAGCGACGATACACAGGTTTCTTAATCTATTCATAGCTATTAGGTTTTTCATATTGGCTAGCTGTTTTATTTAACGATAATGGCTGATCCCTTCACCCATGGGTAGTGGGAGGAGCCCAGCGTATTTGTGATTCTTAAAATGATTTGCCCACCCTCGTCTACAGCGACTGCCGAAATATTGTCTGTGCTTATGGGAATGAGAGAGACTTGATCGTAGGCGGTGTCCCAGGTCAGTACGCCGTGCCACAAAAAGTTATGGTTGTGGAGGTTGGTCTCATTTCCAGTGATGGTGATTTGCGCCCAGAAATTGGAAACGCTACTCTCGATGACAATATCGCTGGTGACGGGAGTTGTGCCGTTGTTGGTCGTCAGCAGCCTTACCAGCTTGCTGTTTCCAGCAAAGTAAAGGGCACCATTGGACTGAACAGCCGTGCCCACCACTGTGGATGAGCTAGTGATGTTGCCGGAGGCAGTAACTCCTCCTCCGGCTATAAGGTCACCAGAAGATTTGATGTTGCCAGCTACTTCGAGTTTTTCCGATGAAGGGGTCGAAATTTGGCCAATGCCAACCTTACCTTGGAAGTAGTTGATAAAGTTAGTGCCTGTTTGATAAACACCGTACTTATTTGTAATGGCAGACGGTGACTGATCGAGCCCATTAATAAGTAAACCAACGGCCCGATCAATAGTGCCTGTGATACCAGCAGCATTTGTTCCATACTGTATTCTGATGCCCGTTTGTTCATCCAGGCCACCGACAAATGCTGGGTCTGTTACATGAAGCGCTACGTTCAAGCCCATTCGGTAGCCATCGTCATACACTCCGGAAGGAATCTTGTATGTATCCCTCAGCTCACTGTGTACACCGATTAAATATTTAGTTGAGTTGCTTTCGACGGAAAAGCTTGGCCATTTAATCCGAACGGCCTGAGTTGTTGATGGAGCTACGCCGACCCCGACGTTTTGGTTGAGCTGAAGCCCATTTTCGATAATAGTATTCGTGGTTGATAGTATTTCAACCTCTGAGGTTTTGATTTGAGAAACCGCCGGAGCAGCAACCAATAATAAGATTGCACCCGTTAGGAGTAGTCGAAGCAGCTTTTTCATAGGTTGGTTAGTTGTTCTCAAGCTTTACAATTCGTTCTTTCAAGAGGTCGTTTTCTTTTTTGAGTTGAATTAAGTAAAGTGTCACTTCCTCCACCTTCTCCAGCAGCTTCATGTTCATTTCCAGTAGATTGACACCATTGAGCTGCATTTCGTCAGATGAGGGAATGCCTGGCAGATGCTTGTTTTGATTGATGTAGGCTTTGGTGTCTTCGAGAGAGGCGAGGGGGTAGTCTGCGTCGAAGACATAGTCAGGTCCGGGCACATTGAGGTCTACTTTGACTTCTTCCGCATGGATGGAGCCCTTGACAGTCAGTTTAGTGTTTGGGCCAGGATCATGAGTAGGTGTACCTATACTAATTTTCCCTTTTACGACCAGGTCATTTTTTCCAGGATTCGCATATGCATATGCGTCAGAAATCAGAATGCCGCCAGCTTTTAATCCAGAAGCTGACGCTGCATTAACGGAATTAAAAAGCGTTAAATAACGATATAGTTCGGATCCACCTGTTCCGGTGTAAATAACAGGGTCTCCACCGTTCTGAAGAATCAAGTTTCCACGAATGTCGAGCTTTTGCTCAGGGCTTGGGGTGCCAATCCCTACATTTCCATTCATGTCAACTAAAAGACCTAACGTACTTGAAGTGTGGCTAAACCTCCAATCGCTCCCGCTGCCATGCTCTCCATAGAGGCCAATCGAACCATTTTCGGCATCTAGCTCAATGAAAGGCGTTTTCTTAGCTCCTACTATAGCATACGAGGCTATACCTCCATTGCCGTCAATGGCAAAGTTGATACCTATCCTGGTAGTCAATTTACCTTGAAGGGGTTTGTATGAGTTAATACTCAGGTTTTGCCCAATTGGTCCATTTATATTTAAGAAACCATTTCCAATCCCATTGGGATTAGATATAGTTAAGGATCCACCAGATATCGTAGTATTACCAGCATGTTGTGCAAATAATGATATGGCAATTATATTGAGCGCAATAAAAATGAATGTTGATTTCATATCTTTTCGTTTTAAAAAATTCTGACAAAATGAAGATTGAACGTCACCCCATTTGCATTCTCTCCATTTACCTGCATCTGTAAGTTTGGCACATTGTTACCCCATGAGTTTTGTACCCTCAGATTCACCGAACTTCCGTTCATCGCAAGAGCAGCCTGTGAATTGGGGATGTAAAATGCATCTGGCCCATTGGTGCCGTAATACCAGGTGAGAAGAAAGGTGGTTTGGAAATGATAGATATTCCCCCCTTTGCCAGAAGTATGGAAGCCATCAATACGGCAGAGGTAAGACCCTATCTGAAAGCCATTGTACAAATTCACCCACTGGTCCGAAGAGTAAGAGATATTTTGACCAACCACTTGAGGATCGCGGAGAATGGTTTGCCCGTCGATTTGGAGGTCACCATTGACCGCAATATTTCCGTTTGCAGTGGTGCCTCCATTTATTGTCAGGTTTCCGTTTGTGGTGGCCTGACCATTTACAAGCAAGTCAGCGTTTTCTGTTGCACTACCTATCTCTACTTTTCCACTAGATGTCTCTTCGACTGTCATTTCTTTCGTATAGACCTGTGCATTGATGGAAATGCTTTCCAGAGTTACCAAAAGCCCGATGATTGGAATTATTTTTTTCATACGCTTTTTCTCTTTATTGGACTTCTTTTCGAGGCTTTTTATCACACTCTTATGTCTTTCAAGCTCTTATTTTTTTATCAGTTCGTTTTGAATTTACCTGATCATTACTGTTACTTCAGCGGTCACGTAAGTTCCAGCGGTTGTGAAGATGACAATACTGTTTCCGCTGCCGGAGACTGTCGCTAAATTTGCAGTGTCGTTTGAGGTGCCCGAAAATGCAGCACTATTCCAGTTTCCCGCACTGTCACGGCTTATATTAAATTCCCTCGATTCAATAGTTCCACTCGTCCCCATTCCGCAATATTTGACAAATACTGCCCAGCCATTTCCATTCACAAGAGCAACCGAGGGAAAACTAGCCACCAGATCAATCGAATGGGTGGCATTCGCTGGGAAAACAAAAACTCTATTGCCATGATAATGGCTTAGCAGAGAAAGTTGGGGAACCTCCACAGTTCCATCGGATTTTAGCTTCATTCTTTCATATCCGTTGGTTTGAAAAGAGATACTGCCGGCAGCGAAAGTCGTGCCCATTTCAACATTTCCCGTTGATCCATCATATAGCTTCAAAAAGCCCCGGTTTCCGGAAGTCTGGTGGCCATAGATGTATTGGTTAGCATCTAGCAGAATGGAGCCATCGTTGATATCCAACTTGGCGCCGGGAAGGTCAGTACCAATGCCTACCTTTCCTTCTAAACCCTCCACCACCTGTACTTCATCCGTATAGATTTGCCCAAGTGTTTGATTAACACATACTAAAATAAGGGCGCAAGCTAGTTTAAGTGAAGTCTTCATGTCATTTAGGTTTTTGAAATTCTAGTTTTTCCAGCTTCTCAATCCTCTTATTCTGCTCTATAATGTAGAGCGTCAGCTCCTCCACCTTTTGCAGTAATTTGACGTTCATTTCAGTCAAGTTTATGCCATCCTTCATTACCTCGGCCTCGGTGGGTATTTCCGGCAGATGTTTGTTTTGTTTAATGTAAGCTTCTACTTCGGAGAGAGATGGAAGGTGATAATTATCTTCGAAGACAAAATCTGCATAGGTAGTAGAGTTGGAAATGTAGCTGAATGCCCTCACTGTGCCTGCTACATGAAGTTTCTCAGTAAACTCAACCGCACCTATGCCAATTCGCCCGTCTGCTCTAATGGTCATTGCCGGGGTTGGGCCATTCTGAAACCACATCATACCCTGGAAGTTGTCTATCGACCAGTCATTGTTAGCACCCGACCCAAGTAAAACAATTTCTCCCCCTTCTGACGCATTTGCTTTGGGTAGGACCATCAATGTTCCTGGACCAGAATAAAACGATCCGTCTGCAGTAAGGCATCCATATGCGGTAATATCTTCGTTGCTGGAAATGTTCCCATCTGCGATGACATCGCCACTAGCTTTTATGTTGCCGATCACGTCTAACCTTTCCGATGGATCCTTTGTGCCAATGCCAATTCTGTCAGAGGTACCAAGTTGATCACCGTAAAAGTAAGATTTACCGTTGGAGTTGATTAGATTGGCTACCGAGTCAGCTTGGTACATCCTAATATAAGTTCCGGATTGAGTTTCTACCATATCAAGTAGCCTTCGAGTAGCACCATTGCTTCTGGTCTGGAAATAGACCTTGCCCGACCCGTTGCCTAATATCCCTAGTACTGTATTTTGGTAGGTGGTCAAATATCCATTCAAGTACATCCCCCCTGTGGTTAATGTATTTCCGTCTATTTGAAGATTCTTAAAGCTGTGAGTTGAGGGTTGAATTCTTATGCCAACATTGCCATTAAATCCATCTTCCACCTGCACCTCATCAGTATAGATTTGAGCATTAGTTTGAATGCCAATTATCGTTAGTGCGATTAGAGAAAAACAAGCTTTTACATTTTTCATAGTTTCATTTATCTTTAATTTTTTCAAAGACCCTTTTTTCTTGGGTATTCTCTTCTTTCATCTCGTCAATTCTATTGTTTTGTTCGATGACGTAAAGCGTCAGCTCCTCCACCTTTTCCAGCAGCTTCATGTTCATTTCTAGAAGGTTTACACCGTTTTGCTGCATTTCATCGGAGGAAGGAATGCCGGGCAGGTGTTTGTTTTGCTCGATATAGGCTTTCGTGTCTTCGAGGGAGGCGAGGGGGTAGTCAGCTTCGAAGACATAGTCAGGGCCAGGGACGTTGAGGTCTACTTTTACTTCTTCAGAGTGGATGATGCCTTTAACAGTTAGTTTGGTGTTTGCGTCGGCGGTAGTGCCTATTCCCACATTGCCTTGCACAAAGGATATATTGTTACCAGCCTCTGCCCATATGCCAATGGTGTTGATTTCTATGGACTTTAGGCGATTGCATGGGCTATCGTAGGTTCCATAACCCTGACTTAGTCTTACTTCCAGGTAGCAGCCGACAGGGTCAGTACAGGATACGTTATTCAAATCAACATTGCCCAAGGGGGATCCACCTGAATTGGAATAGGCTTGTGCGATGACTTGATTATTTGATGCACCTTTCAATTTCATGCTTATGTCACCCGCCCAGCTGCCATAAGCCTGGTGAGTTTCGTCAACATTTCCCTTCCATCCAGCATCGATTACAGTATTGGAGACAAGAACGAGCTCGGTGCCCCAGCCCACCTTGTTCATTAAAATCAACCCATCTGAATTCAAGGCACCAGCATTAGGAAGGGTATAACTTCCAGTATTTATCTGTCCAAAAGCAGACTGCCAGTAGGCGAGGTTGCCGGTAGTAAAATCAAATTTTTTGTTTTGAGAAAATGCGACCAGAGAGATGCAGACTATTAGGAGTGTTAAAAGTAGATTTCTCATCTTTGTTTTGTTTGGTTGTAGGAAGCTGTTTGAATGGTTTCATTGACCGAAGCCTTGATCCCCGCAATTTGCTCTCGTATTTCCTTTATTACGGTTTGATTTAGAAGGTTGGCTTCTCTAAGGTTTTGGTTTTCGTACTCGAGCTTTTCAATCTTCTCATTCAGTGCCCTTAGCGCCTCAATCATCATAGCATCATAAGTACCATAGGCAGTGACCAAATAGCCCAGGTTGTCTTCTTCTACGAGTTCAGGAAATACTTCCTGAATGTTTTGAGCAGTGAAGCCATACTGAATTCCTTTTGGTCAGTCAAAGCCGGTTTTATCATCTGCCCATTCATAGGTGATACCTTTAAGTTGGAGTAGCTTCTCGAGGGTTTGGTGCGATTTGAGACTGATTATGTTCGTTTTGAGGCGTGAGTCGGAGTTGATGTCCCAATTCCCACCCCCTGTTTTTGAAGCAAAACCATTAACAGAAAAAGTGTGAGTAGGTGTCATGCCTATACCTACATTTCCCTGAGGTGCAGATCCGTTATGACCAAGTATTACATTTCCCGGCGCTCCAGAGCTACCGCCAGCCCCTCCTGCACAAAAAACATCTCCTCCAAAAGAATAAATAGCAGTTTCGCCGTTGCCGCCAAGAAGTGAAAGAGCGCCACCTCTTCCTGGCCAGCCACCCACTCCCGTGCCTCCCTGAATAGCAATAGCACTACCGGTCGCACTGGTGGCTTGGTTAAAACCGGTCGCTCCTTTGATTATCATGGTTGGTGAAGATTCACTAGCAACACCTTGTTGTCTGTAGATACCCAAACCAGAAGCTGATCCACTTATATTGATATTTCCAGCAACGTCTAATTTGGATGTAGGTGTGGGTGTTCCGATTCCGACATTTCCACCATATCCATCTACTACTTGAACCTCATTGGTGTAAATCTGAGCCGACAATTTTGGCGACAGGAAAATAAAAAATAGCAGGACGATTGTCCTGATGGAAGTAGCTGGCTTCATAGGTTGTTATAATGGCATTAAAAAAAGTGTTTTGAATATATGTATCGTTTTTGTTTTAAGCAAGATTCATTTGTTTTTTTAAACATGAAATTATTGTTAACAGCTAACGAAATGTTCATTTTATTCTGTTTATAGCAATTTATGTCTTTGATTATTGTCAAAAAAATAAGTGCAGGAGAATGTAGACAGTATAGCTAGCTATTGAAAAAGCAATCTGGGTAACGTTAAAAAAGTTAGACTTCTTGCCTATTTTACTGCAGAAGTAGATACTACAGCTTGATTGAAAATGCTTTTATTAGGGATTGGAGAGCTTTTTTAAGTTATTATCATTGTTTCACCCATGATAACTTAAGGAAATTGTACGGAAAAGGATAGTATGTTATTTTATCGAGTAATATGATGAGATACCTATTAAATCAGGTTCTCGGGATTTGTGGGGGTAGCGAGGTAACTAAGGCAGATCTTCAAGGCCTCAAATGTTTAACTAAATGTTTTCTTAAAAATTCATAAACAATTGGTAATCAAAGTATTAAATAGCCCCCTACGGAATCGAACTTAGATTCAATGTTGTGAAATGACATTTGATACTAAAGTTTCAGAGTCGCTCAATTAGATCTCTTGACTTGGTGCTTTCTATACTTCTCTCTGTAAGCCTCTTCCCTGATCCATCTAATGCCCTTCCTACGATTTGTTAGCTCCTCTCAAAAGAGCAAAGAACCGGATGGATGGTCAACTTGTACTGAGAGCAAAGTGCCCAAAATCGACCCAAATCCACCCCAATTGTTAGCACATTGTTAGCACAAACAAAAAAGCACTTACAACATTTTGCTGTAAGTGCTTGATTATCAGTAGTGGGCCCACCTGGGCTCGAACCAGGGACCACCTGATTATGAGTCAGGTGCTCTAACCAACTGAGCTATAGGCCCGTTTTTAGAGGAAATACTTAACTATTAAAATTAACAATTAACTTCCCCTCAAAAAAGGACTGCAATATTAGATATTTGCTTTTAATAACACAAACAGGAATCAAGTGAATCTTTCAGGAATTAAACATCTTATCTTCGATCTCGGCGGTGTTATTATTGACCTCGATATCCCAGCTACCTTCAAGGCTTTTGAGAAAATTTCCGGCACACCTATGACCGAGTGGATAAAAGGGGTTCACGAAAGCCCTCTTTTTCTTGATTACGAGCAGGGGCTACTTAGTGACAGAGAGTTTCGCAACGGGTTGAGGGAACTCTGTGCCGCAGATGTGACAGACGAGATGCTTGATAATGCTTGGAATGCTATGCTTGGAGATATTCCAGTGAAGAGGATAGATAAGGTAAAGCAACTGCGATCATCCTACAATACTTATGTTTTGAGTAATAATAATGCGATCCATTTAACTCGATTCAATGAGATATTACTTGAGTCAGCAGGTCATGCTAATCTTGAAGATGCGTTCGACAGGGTTTACATGTCGCACCTGATGAAAATGAGAAAGCCGGAAACAGAAATCTATCAAAGAGTGTTAGAAGAGAATAATTTGGTCCCTGAGGAAGTATTGTTCCTCGATGACAAACCAGAGAACCTTAGAGGTGCCGAGAAGCTTAAAATACAAACGTTTCTAGTACCTTCGCCAGATAGCTGGTTAGAACTGTTTTAGTGAATGGAAGAAATTGAGGTTAAAGACCTGGAGCGGTCGCTGCAGGAACAAATCCGGGAGTTAGAAGCGAAGAAAAAGAAACAGGAGCAAAAGCAGTTACTGATTCATATCGGGCTTTTTATCGTAACATTTATCACCACTACACTTGCAGGGGCTGAGTGGAGTCGGAATAAAAATATCGTATGGAGCGAGGGTTTTACCTGGGCTGATTTCGTTGCCGGAATGGAGTTTTCTATCCCTTTTCTCGTAATACTTACCTTTCACGAGTTTGGCCACTACCTAACGGCTAGATACTATAAAATAAAAGTAACGCTTCCCTATTATTTGCCTTTGTGGCTTGGTTTTATTGGTTCCCCAAGTATTGGCACCATGGGCGCTTTCATTAATATCAAAGGAAGGATCAATAGCAGAAAACAGTATTTTGACATCGGAATAGCTGGCCCATTGGCAGGCTTTGTCGTTGCGTTATTCGTGCTTTGGTATGGTTTTACCCACTTGCCGCCTCAGGAAGATATTTTTCAGATCCACCCGGAATATGCACAGTATGGGTTAGATTACCCTAATCATGTTTACAACGACTCTACTGCATCAATCGGATTAGGCCATACAATCCTTTTTGATTTTTTCAGAGACCACGTAACCAGCCAACCTGAACTACTTCCACATCCAAACGAAATTATTCACTACCCATGGTTACTGGCGGGGTATCTGGCGCTGTTTTTTACAGCACTCAACCTGCTGCCTATTGGGCAACTTGATGGGGGACATATTTTATATGGGATATTAGGACTCAAAAATTCCCGTAAGGCATCTGCGGTGCTATTTGTGGCCTTTGTTTCGTATGCAGGCCTAGGGATTGTGACGCCGTATATGCCGATGGAGGATTTATTGCTATACATCCCTCTCTATGGCTTCTTTCTTTACTACTGCATGTTTAGCCTCTCTAAAAAACAAATTGACCGGTGGACAATGGCGGTATCAATTTTAGCTGCTCAGTTTGTGATTTCATTTTTCTTCCCAACGGTAGAAGGCTACGGAGGCTGGCTTCTGTATGGGTTGATTTTGGGCCGGTTTATTGGGGTTTACCACCCCGCAGCGCCTACAGACGAACCGCTGGACTTTAACAGGAAAGTACTCGGTTGGATAGCTCTTATTATCTTTATTATTTCCTGGAGCCCCAATCCGTTTACTTCAACTTTCTAATTTGAGGGAAGGTAGGGAAATGTGTCAAGGTAAGATTGCACCCCTCCCTCAAGGTTTTTTACATTAGAGAAACCGTTTTTCAATAAGTATTTAGTGCCGGTACGGCCGCGGGTACCGGCCTTGCAATGAATCACCACCAGTTTTTTTTTCCAGATAGATATTTCCGACAATCGTGTGGGAAGACTATTTAATGGGATATTGAGCCCGCCGATGTGATATTCGTCGTACTCCCATTCCTCTCTGACATCCAGCAAAAGAAAATCAGCTTTGGTGTCGATCAGGGATTTGAGCTCCTGTGGGAGAATTGTCATTACTTAGGTCAGTTGGTCAATATAAGTTTAAACGTTTTCTTTCTGTTTTTGAAAACGTATTGCACAAAATAAAGACCTTTTGGCAAGTGAGTCAAATTTAACGTATAAGGACTTGCTCCCGGATCAGGCATATTAAATGGGAAGGATCTACCGGAGAGGTCTGTTATTGCGACCGCCTCTGGTGTCGACGAGAAAGATATTGTCCCCTGGCTGGGGTTAGGGTAAATGCTTATACTTTCAGATAATTCTTGTTCGGCCATCCCCGTTACTGATCTGAAAGGAACCTTTTCAAATACAGGGCGAATCATTGGGCTTCCATTTGCTCTATCGTTTTGCACCCATCCGTTGCCTACATTAAAGTAAACTCTGTCGCTGTTGTCGTTATTTTTGTCAAGCCCAATGCCAACGAAATTGTCAGTATACTGACGGTAGCCAATGTAAAAAGTGTCGTTTACAATCACAGGATTTTCGAATTTGTACCGAACAAACTTGTCGATTTGATCTTGAAACTGAATACTCACTCGCTGGATGGCCAGCAATTCTGGATTGATATTAGTAAGTGTTTTCCATACTATCACATCTAGTGGTTGCCCCTCTGCAAACGGCGCTATTCTAGGAAAATGGATATCGATAGCGGTAAGAGTGTCCTGTGCCAGACCTGCTACTTTGTAGGCAAGCTGCCCTCTGCTCTGGTTGATGCCGGCTGCGTATTCGGCGGTTCCATCATCCCAGGCGGAGTAGTCGGTAAACGTGAGCTTGATGCTGGTAGAGTCGTTGTTTCTAAAATTAATATTTTCAAAATAGGTTGTGTCGGCAGTGAGCGGATCTACCCGGCTGATGAGGAATTTGTCCCCTGTTTTGAGGAATACATTCAGGTTAAGTACCACTGAATCTTTGTCGTCGAGATAAGTTGCAATAGCATCGGTATCAATTGATGAGCTAGTGAGCGTTCTGCGCTCAAGACCCTGAGGAATAGGATCCACCACCTGATTTTCGTCCAATGCAGTAACCAATTGTCCTGTTGCCGGGTCTACTAACCTGATGTTGTACTCCACAGGTTGCAATAGCGCATCCAGGTTGAAGAATTCAAATGAGCTTGTTCCTGCCAAAAGTGCTTGCGACCTTTTGAACTGATCGGGTGGCAATGCATAGATACCATTGAGTGGAGAAAGTGGGGCGGCAGAAAGCGATCGGTCGAAATAGGTATTGTTTGAAGTACTCCGGTTTTGATTAAGAAAAATATAGTCCAAATGCCAATGGTCAAAAGGTCCGGTTTGTTTGTTGAAGCTTTGAAACCTGAAACGAAAACCTTCATGATAAAACTCAGGCTGGGTAATTCCAATAAACTGTTGCGTGAAATCTTCTCTTAGGTTGTCTTCTCCTCCTTTAATCACCCACTTAGTAACCCATAAACTGTCGCGGCTCAGGAACTGTAAGCGGAGAGAGTCTTCAACATTGGGAATTTCTCCTCGACCCTTAATCTGCCAAAAGAAACTCAAGTAGACAGTGCTTCGCAGGTTGGCCGGAATACCCGACAAATCAATGGCTTTAGAGGTAAGGCTGTCTGCAGGACCTACGAAGTTAGAAGTAGGGTTATGAGGTATTCCTTCACTATTAATGCCATCAAATGTAGCCACTCCAAGGGTAGGAGGGTTCAGTCCCAAAGTAGCGTTGACCCAAACATCTTTGCTGTTTACCCACCATTCGCTGCTTGGTTGGCCGGAATAACTGGAAAAATCGTCCCAAAACGGTAACTGTATAGTGTCTCCAACTTCCAGGGTGCGACCTGTTTCCTCAGATTTCTTCGAAGTTGGAAAAGAAAGTGGGCGTTCTATTAATTGGGCAAGCGATGAGAAACTGGTAAGGATAAACGCTACCAGCCAAAAGCCACTTCTTACGCATCTTCCTTTTTTTGCCATTAATTAAATTTTTCCGGCTCTGTGCCTACGATCCAAAGGTCGATATAGTCTCCAATTTTTATTTTTTTATCTGAAGAGGGAGACTGTTTAAAAACGGTGCCCAGTGGCATAGCCTGCTCTTCATATGTAACCGTGCCGTCAGTGGCTTTCAGTTCGACTCGCGCTTTGCCATCTTCCTGATAGTACACGTCTCCGACCTTTAGTCCCTGTCCAATAACGGAAAATTCGGCATCTTCATATGTGAGTCCAATTAAAGTAGGCGCATAAAACACCTGATTACCCAGTCCATCTCCAACGATAAGGTCAATTCTTGCTCCCTTTGGCACATACTCCCCTTCTTTGATAGGTTTCCCCAGGTAGATTTGCTTCAAAACTGCATTTTGCGCGAGATCCGGTGCATATTCAATTTCACCTAAAATCAAGTCATAACTTTTTAGTACAACCTGTGCATTTTTAACCGATCCATCTACGAGCTGAGGCATTCGTACTTTTGGTGGTTCCTTGGCATTGAGCGAAATGTAGATCTTTCTATTTTCCTTCACTTTAGCATTAGGGAGAGGAAACTGTTTAAGGACTGCCAGTGCAGGGTATTGAGAAGAATAGCCAGAATCGCTATTGATCTCAAATCGAAGGTTTCTATCAGTAAGAAATTCATCGAGTTCGTCAAGCGGGATGCCCTCCAGGTCAGGAACTGTGATGGTTTCGCCATGATTCGTGGTATGGGGTAGGTAAACGTAAAAAAAGCCTAGTAAGAAGACCACAGCTATTACTCCCATTAATGCAAGCTGGATAACCACATCCTTCCATGAGTTAAACTGGAAAAGTTTTATTTGCATATTATTGTTTTTTAACGGCCAAATAGAGTAGCCAACAACCTTTTGAAAATGAAAATCGCTTGTTTAGTGATGTTATTCAAATCCGTGCGGGCATGAATCTATTAATGGCTATTTCATTTGCTAAAGTTTAGGTCAGGCACTTAATTTTTGTCTTTGCATACCGTATGTCAGTATCGCATCAATGAACTCATAGGGTTTGTAGCCACTGATCGCCGATTGATGAAAAATGCAAGTAGCGGGTGTCATTCCAGGCAATGAATTAATCTCAATAATAATGGTTTCTATCGAGCCATCCTCATAAATACGAACAAAGGCATCGATTCTTGCGTAACCTTCAATATTTAGGATACTAGCGACTTGCTCAAGGTCTTGTCTTACCTTTTGACTGATCGACATGTTTTCTTCGGACGTCTTTCCGAATCTTGCCGGTGTTATATTCTGACCTTCTCCTGCCAGAAATTTCTCCTCGAGCGAAAGTATGTCTCCTGTTGCCAGGGTTTCCGATGGCTCGAAAACTTCATAAACTCTCTTTCCATTATCGTCAATAGAGGTAAGCATTCCACCAGTAATTTCAAGAAAGTGAGCAGCTCCTTTCCTTTCAATCAAATCCTCTAGCAGAAAATATGCTTTCTGTGGGAATTCTTCATTGTCCTTTAATTTCAATACCTTTTGCTGAAGAGGCAGGAATTCGGCAGTGTCTCTGAACATCATCTCTGCGAAGGCACAAAGTTCTTCTCTGTTTTTGATTTTTTTAACAGCGGAACTACAGCCATCATCAGCTGGTTTGGCGATGAGTGGGTAAGTAAATCTTTTTTCAAGCTCAGCAATTGTTTTGCTTGGGTGAGCCAGGTATTCTTCTTTGTACACTAGTGTATGGTTCGCCACTGAAATGCCGTGTTTCATCAGAAGCTCATTGGTTTCGTACTTATTGATGGTAATTCTACTACTTTCAATACCAGAGCCATTGTAGGGTATGCCTATTTTCTCAAGTTCTACTTGCACGGCGCCGTCTTCACCAGGTCTGCCATGAAGGGCAATAAATACCACGTCGACCAGCGATTTCAGGTCGCTATATTCAATTTTCTTGTATTGCAGAATAGCGCCAGCAGCGTAGGTGCCTGTGATGGCTGCTGCTTCTTTTTTTATTTTACTGATGACAGGATGCTCACTCTTGGATGCAGCCGCATGTAGTTTTTCTCTGATATCGTCAGCATTGTCTTTAAGCATGATGTTAACCGGGAGTAAGTACATTTCGTGCGCTTCTTCCTTGCCGGTAAGAAAAATCGGTACTGGATGATATTTGGCCGAGGAGGCCAGCTTCTCAAAAATATTTCTTCCGCTTTCTACACTAATATGCCTCTCTGAAGAAAAGCCTCCCATGATTACACCCACATTGATTTTCTTGCCCTCCGTAGCTGCCAGTTTTGCAATTTGAGAATCAAGCGACTGAAGAAGACTCTTCATCTGGTGGATCATTTTGCCAGTTTTTATTCTGGTAGCCAACGAGGTCCGAATAATATAGGTGAGGAATTGTGAAGGATTCAGCCCAATTTCTGCTGCCTGATGAAAGAAGAACGACGATGGCAACATACCTGACGTAGTATTGGGGTCATTTAGGAAAATGCGCCCTTCTTCTGTATAGAAACCATCGATGCGGGCATATACCTGGCAATGCAGCGCAGTAAAAAGGTTCTCGCAACCCTCTCTGATCCGTTGAATGTCTGCTTCAGGCAATTCGATAGGGGTGATCTTGCGGCTAATCCCGGGCAGGTATTTAGACCGGTAATCGAATAGATCTTTGACCTTTCTGATTTCTGTAGGTGGCAAAGCCATTGGTTTGCCATCTTCTTTTTCAATCACAATACAAGAAAACTCCCTTCCTTTAATGAAAGCTTCGATAAGAACCGTTTCTTCCGCATGCTGGCTGGTTAGCTGCATAATACCGCCGTCAGTTTTTGCCAGCTGGTCGAGTTTCGCCCAGAGCTCTTCGGGGTGGCTTACCCATTCCTTGTTCATCATCGCTGGCAGACCAATTCCCTCCCGGATATCTGTAAGCCGAATCAGTTCAGTTCTTTTTTGCTCTGTCGTCAAACCTTTCCACCAGCTCAGGTCAATTTCTTTGATGAAGAAAGCACGGTTCATTCCTTCAATGAAATCTTCAGATGAGTCTTCATCAATGATGGCAATTCCAATAGTCGATCCCTGGTTGGGTGCTTTGATGACCAGAGGGAGGCCAAGCTTAGACTTTAAGGCCTCAAAAACAGCATTTTTGTTCGGCTCTGCTAACCACGCATCTCTATTTAATAACTCATAGGATGGTGTTGGAAAATTGTTTTTTTGAAGAAGGTCTTTTTGCACCACCTTGTTCACGCCAATGGCAGATGGTAGAATACCTGAACCAGAGTATGGAATATTGTACCATTCCAAAAGACCCTGAATATTGCCGTCTTCGCCGAATGGGCCATGCAAGGCAAGGAATGCAAAATCGATCAGGGTGGGAAGCTCGTCGGGGCTTACTTTTCTGCCAACTTTTGAGGCCGCCGCCGCTGTGAGTTCACTCTTATTGCCCAACGATTCAATATATACCTGAAAATGATGAGGACTGGGTGGGAGCAGGCTTACGGGCGGGTAAAAATCTCTTATGGTACCTTTGTAAACATACTGCCAATCTAGTTCGATGATCTGTCCCAGGCTGTCAATAAAGAAAAGTACTGGCTCAAATAACGACTTGTTGAGGTTGTCGTAAACGGTACGACCTCCAGCAAAGGATATTTCTCTTTCTCTTGATTGACCACCAAAGAATATTCCTACTCTCATCATTTCTTTTAAAATTAAAGCTGTCTAATTGGCTTCCGGAAGCAAAATTAAGCAACAGCAACGATTTTCAATGTCTTAAAATAACTCTTTGGGCACTGGCCTTGTCCTTAGTAATCACCTGGATGAGGTATAACCCATTGGCTTCGTTGACGGTGGTTAACTGATAAACCTGATTCAACGTATTCGGGTACTCTTTTTCGAAATAAATTCTTCCTCTCACATCCTGCATCCTTACGAGTACAGTTTGGCGTTCTTGTAGATTGAAAGCGACGTTAATGATCTCTTTTGCTGGATTGGGAAAAACCCTGATCAAATCAACAGCGGGAAAATCAGGTGTTGGTTCGCTGGACAAATAGAATTCCACATCGTCGAGATAAAGGTTGTTGCCATTGCCATTCGTTCCAACAATGGCGACAAGCAAATTGCTATTTCCGGCATAGTCCGACAAGTCGACGTACTCAGTCCTCCAATCCTCCGCAGTAGAGGGTGTCCAAAATTCATCCGATTCTGTTACTGCCAGCTCGCTCCCTCGTTTGTCATAAACAATATCTCTGAAGCTAATGCCACAGTCGACCGATACCATTACCCTAAGCCGTTCTGAACGGTTAGCTCGTTTTGCATACGATACCTTGAACGACATCGATGCTTCCACAGCTTCATCTAAGTCAAGTACCCTGGACGCCAGCCAAAACTCGTCTCCGAGTGATGTTAAATCATAGGACGACATTCTGGCTACTTTGTTGCCGCTACCAAGGCTATTGTCGTTTTGAATCTGCCAGGTACGTCCACCTGTATTATTTAGGCGATGCAGGTACAAATCATCTTCTCCACGGTTCGAAGAAAACGTTTCCCTGAAGGGAATAACATCCTGTGCCGTTTTGATGTGAAAAAGTCGACTGAATGAATTGTCGGACGACCGCTGATCTGCATTGCCGTTGGGTTGATCAATATCCAGTTTAAGCTGATAAATACCGTCGTCCAGTTGTCCAAGCTGTAGAGGTACCTCGACTGTTTGTCCGGTATTGAGAAATAGGTTTTTTACCTGCATTTCATTCTGCACACCATCTACGGAGTATGAGAGGGAAAAGGTGATCACTGGTTGCTTGCCATAATTCTTTACTTCAACTGTAGGCACAGGTTGGTTGATACAAGAAATAAAGGACAGGTCTGTGACGTCACTTATGCCAATGTCATAGTCAGCCAGGTTGTTGCTTGTAATACTGATATCGTCGATATACAAATCATTTCCATGGCCATTTTGACCGATAAAAGCCAATTGAATTTTATCGGCACCCCTAAAGTTATTGATGGAGAAGGAGGCTTTTTTCCACTCCGCTGGCCCAGATGGAATAAAAACTTCGCCAGGATCGACATAAGCCGTTGCCAAAGCATCTCCAAAACGTTTAAATACAATGTTGTCGAATTCAAATGTGCTTCCACAATCCAGAGAGGCGGCTACTATCAATCCGTCTGTGGTATTGATGCCGTCGTGACCATACGCATAACTGAATTCAACGTTGAGCGAAGGATATTTTGTTAAATCGATAATAGGCGATAGTAGAATTTCCCAGCTTCCCAGCTGGCTAGAGTCGGAATCAAAATACCCGAACTTCATTGCTTTATTGTTTGCTACGTCTTTTGGAGCCTCTTCAATAGACGCAAAAGGTTGATTGGGGGTGTCAGATTTGTTTACCAGTTGAGAGCTGTTTTCGTCAAATGTTTCCAGTACTGGCAGGGTGATGAGTCGTTGATAGCTTGCCTCTATGATGCGGGAGTTATTATCCGGATTTTCGTCAACGAGTTGATTTACGCTAACTATTTCGAATAGGGTCGTATATACTCCACTTTGTTCGAGGAGCACTTCATCGAAGGTAACGGTGTATGCACCTGATGGAGGTAATGTAGTGGAGATCGTTCGTGAATCCCACTCAATGCCATTGATAATTGCTTTGATTTTGAAACTCGATACAGTATTTGTGCCGTAGTTTCTTACAACCACTTCAGGCATAAAACGTGCACTGCAAATACCAGTTTGGGGGTTAATAACCTCTTTGATGCCAAGGTCATTGGCTACTGGAATAGGTGCAATCGATGCGTCGGATTCAATAAGCGTTCTGCGTCGGGGACTATATTCAAGCACAGTCCGCATCCTTTCCTTTTGGTCTTTGGTGAAAAGGTTCATGCACTTGTCTGGAGTATAGTCCATGAAATTCTCGATCATGTCAGCGGTGCCACAACTTTCTTTCGACAGCTCGCAAGAAGCTGAAGAGCTGGCTCGATCCTGAGCAGGGGTATCTTCGCAGAAGTCATCCACACCGCAACCGCCGTCGCCCCAGATGTGGCGGAGCCCCAGGTAGTGTCCTATTTCATGGGTCGCTGTTCTGCCAGTGGAAAAATCTTGCGCATTGTAGCCCAGGCCAAAATATTCAAAGTCAACAGTCACGCCGTCTGCTAAAAACTTGTTGGCAAGATTGTCATTAAGTCCGGCCAGGTCTGATACCGGAAATTGTGCAAATCCAAGCAGTCCTGACTTTAGGTTCGTCACCCAAATATTAAGGTATTTGTCCGGTGGCCAGTAGCTCACTTTTTGCAGTTCGCCCTCTTCGCCAATTGCGTAACTGTCTTTGCTGGCTCTGGCCCTTACTATTCCTGATGTTGGGAGGCCTTCGGGGTCTCGCTTCGCCAAAACAAATTCAATTTTCACATCAGAAGCGACTGGTTTGAAAATGTCCCTTGTGTCGGTTGTATCGGCGTTGAGGCGTCGAAAGTCCTGATTAAGGAGCTCAATTTGTGACAACACTTGTTCCAGAGGGATATTGGACTTAACTCCGTAGTCCTCTCCCTGATGCAGTATATGGACTACCACAGGAATAGAATAAACCGTTTCGGCAACTCTGCTGTTGCTCAGCTTAAATTGGCGGGCAGTTCGTTTTGATTGGACCCAGGACTCAAACTCTCCGACTGACTCCCCAATGATCATGCGATACTTTTCCTCAATGGCTACAGTGCCACATCTCTCCTGAGAATAAGCATATTGGCTAAGGCATAAAAAAATGCTAAAGGAGAAGTTGAAAAAAGGATATGACCTCCTGCTCATTGAGTCTGTTAAAAATGTGGATTAGCAGGTAACGGGATAATGATAAAAAAATTATCCTATGACACTACCGCCACATTTACGGCTTCTACTTTTATTATTTCAGGTACTGCTCTTTTTATGGCTTCTTCGACTCCGGCTTTCAGCGTCATAGCCGACATGGGACATGATCCACAATTGCCTAGCAACTCAAGTTTGGCGACGTTTCCTTCGTCGACACCAAGTAACTTTACGTTTCCTCCATCAGCTTCCAGGTAAGGCCTTATAGAATCAAGCGCATTCTCTATGCGGTCAAGTAGTGCTGTGTATTCAGGTGTGTTAGCAACCATTATTTAGACGTTAACTTCTACTATTTTCGTTTTTCCCCTGGCAGCATTTCTCATAGCCACCTGCTGCGCCATTGCCTGGGCTATATTATTAAATGCATCAGCAGTCAATCCATCTTTCATCACTGCAGGATACCCACTGTCTCCGGATTCTCTGATAGACTGCACCAGTGGCACTTCACCAAGGAAGGGTACATTGTTCTTCTCGGCAAACAGTCTTCCGCCGTCTTTTCCGAATAAATAGTACTTATTATCAGGCAGTTCTTCCGGAGAAAAGTACGACATATTTTCAATGATTCCCAGAACAGGTACATTGATCTGAGGCTGCGTAAACATGGAATATGCCTTTTGTGCATCAGCAAGGGCCACTTTTTGGGGAGTAGTAACCACCAGTGCTCCGGTAACGGGTACTGTTTGAACAAGCGTAAGGTGAATGTCGCTTGTGCCTGGGGGCAAGTCTATTAGCAGGTAGTCCAACTCGCCCCATTCTGTGTCTCCAATAAACTGCTTCAGTGCTGAGCTAGCCATAGGGCCTCGCCATACTACCGCATTATCGGGAGGCGTAAGAAAGCCGATCGAAATCAACTTTACACCATATTGTTCAATCGGTATAATTAGGTTCTTTCCGTTCTTCTCTACGATTCCTGGCTGCTCGTGTTCGCAGTTGAACATGGTGGGAATACTAGGACCGGAGATGTCAGCATCAATCACGCCAACCTTGGCACCCGTTTTGGCAAGTGCTACTGCAAGATTGGAAGTTACAGTAGATTTACCCACCCCACCTTTTCCAGACGAAATGGCTATGATGTTCTTCACTCCCGGTAGCAATGGTGCATTATCTCTGATGGAGGTAACATTGGAAGTCATTTTAATCGAAAGAGCAACTTCTTCCCCAAAGTCGGCCACTATTGCCTCTTCACACTGGCTCCTGATGAGTTCCTTCAATGGGCAGGCTGGTGTGGTGAGCTCTACAGCAAAGCTGATCTTGTTGTCGCCAACCTCAAGGTTTTTTATCATCCCAAGAGTCACCAGGTCTTTTTTTAAATCTGGATCATCAACCCTGCTTAGTGTTTTTAGTACCTTTTCTTTTGTGATAGTAGGCATGTAGAAATGTTCGTCTGATGCAAAACTTACTGCAAATTAGTGCTTATACCAGCATGTAACAATGAGAACATTGAATTAGTTGGAGCTTTCGCGGAGTTTCTTGCCAAAAATACGCCGACAAGCCCTTCCTAAGCTGTTTTTAGGTTTTCAGTCTCAAATTTTTGAAGGGCAATCACAAAGAAACTCATTCCTGTAAGCATTATCAGGTGAGCGAAATCATCTCTATTAAACCAGGGGTGAATATTGACGTCAAAACCATGTATAAACGCAGCTGAGCTAAGGACCAATATACCGATGGGAAAATAGATCAATGAAGCATGTTTTCGGCTGAGTAAATAGCCACCAACGCCCACTACGAGTGTCAGGCCAATGATGGAATTGTTTTTTACCCAGGAAAAATCGAACGAAATAAACGCCATTCCAGCGAAAACCAGCATCATTTTAACCAATGAAAAAAGAAGAAGTTTTCTCTTTAAAGTCTCTTTTTCTTTAGGTAAGAAAGCGTAGATGCCTCTTTCTGCAAAATAGATCGAAAGGACCGCAGTTGACCAAGGGGCGATTTTTCCAGCCAATCCCCAGTAATGATAGAGCCCGTGCCCTAGTCCACCAAAAAAGCCAGAAATTCCAAGAATAATGAAAAATAGGCTCCAGTTTTTGAAGGGAGGTGTATGATTTTTGGAGAGTTTAAAATATGCGACAACTCCAAAAATTGTTATTAGCCAATTCCATGCAATTGCCATTGGCTCCATGATAATAAAGCCGGCCCATTCTACCGTTATTTTTTCCATTCTAACAAAAGTAGTATCTTTTTCAAAAACGGGCGAAAGCCTCTTTGATGAGCGGACATTGCTTGATAGCTATTTTGTCAAGCTGCTTTTTTGTTGTTTTTTTAATGTACCTGAAATTCAACTTTGCTCTTCCGGACTTTATGGGAGTGATATTTAGTTCGTAACTTCGTTGCCCCATGCGCATAAGTGACCACATCATAGCAGACATTCAATCCCGGATGGATATCCAGGAGGTTGTATCCGACTATGTTTCGCTCAAGAAAAAAGGTCAAAATTATTGGGCATGTTGCCCTTTTCACGATGAAAAATCCCCCAGCTTTTCAGTAGCCCCCAATAAGGGGATCTACAAATGTTTTGGCTGTGGAAAGGGAGGCGACGCCATCTCATTCATCATGGATATTGAGGGGCTCGGGTATGTAGAAGCCCTTAAGCACCTGGCCGGTAAATATGGCATTGAGGTGGAAGAAGAAGAGGCCACTCCGGACCAGATCAAAGAGTACAATGAAAAGGAAAGCTTACTGATTCTACTCGACCATGCAAAGGGCTATTTTAAGCAACTACTTTGGGAAGATGAAGAGGGGCAGGCCATAGGGATGAGTTATTTCAAGGAAAGGGGCTTTTCCGACGAAACCATTCAAACTTTTGACCTTGGTTATAGCCACGATAAGTGGGATGGTTTCATGAAGTATGCCACCAAAAATGGCTTTACAGAAGAAATGATGGAGAAGGCCGGCCTTATTCTCGCCAAAGAAGACGGCAAAAAGTACGATAGGTTCCGGGGCAGGGTCATGTTCCCCATCCACAATCCATCGGGCAAGGTCATTGGCTTTGGCGCCCGGATACTCAAAAAAGCCGACAACCAGCCCAAATACATCAACTCGCCTGAGTCGCCGGTCTACCACAAAAGCGATGTGCTATTTGGGATGTACCAGGCAAAACAAGCGATCCGAAACGAGGACAATTGCTACCTTGTAGAGGGATATACCGACGTTATTTCCATGCACCAGGCTGGTGTGAAAAATGTGGTTGCCTCTTCGGGTACTTCTTTGACCAGGGAGCACATCAAGCTTATTGGTCGTTTCACTCAGAACGTTACTACACTGTTCGACGGCGACGTTGCAGGCATAAAGGCCAGCATGAGAGGGATTGACATGCTGCTGGAAGAAGGGCTCAACGTGCGGGCGGTGGTATTTCCGGAAGGTGAGGATCCGGATAGCTATTCCCAACAGCTAGGTGCCGCGGCTTTCAAGGCGTTCCTGGAGAAAAATAGCGAGGACTTTATAGCCTTTAAGACCCATTTGTACCTGAAAGATGCTGGTACAGATCCGATTAAAAAGGCCAGTACGATCAGAGAGATTGTTGGAAGTATCGCAAAAATACCCGATGCCATCAAGCGACTGGTATTTGCCAGAGAGTGCAGCCAGCTGATGGACATGGATGAGGCGGTGATTGTTGCTGAAATGAACAAGATCCTGATTCAGCAGGGTCAGCAACAGCAAAAAGAAAAGGAACGCCAGCAAGTCAGACAGCGTCTGGAACTTGATGCTCCGTCTGCTGAAACTCCGCCAGACGCTTCTGTCGCCGTTGTTACGAAGCAGGCGATTGATTCCAAAATGATTCAGGAAAAGGAAAGTTTACGCCTATTGCTCAACTATGGTCAGTTTATCATCAAGGGAACTGAAGAAGTGGATCAGTCGCTGGTCGATTATTTTTTGCATGAAACAGAGGAAGTGCATTTTAGTCACCCTGTTTACGCGCAAATACTTGACATGTTTAAAAGTAACCTGGTCGAAGGAGAGGTTATTGATGCCGACTATGTGTTGAAGCATGGAACTGAGCCGATGAAAAAGGAAGTGATTGATTTAATCACCGAAAGGCATGAGGTTAGTCAGCACTGGACCGACAAGTTTGACATCAAAGTAAACAGCGAGCGGAATGACCTTAAAAGTGCCACATATGCTAATATCGTGCGACTCAAACTTAGAACGGTGAGGGAGGTTATTAAGGAGAACCTGGAAAAACTTAAGCATGCTGAGTCAGAGATAGACCAAACGGAAATCATGGAGCATCATGAAGCCCTAAAAAAAGTAGAAATGGGATTGGCCAAGATACTGGGAATAGTAGCGGTAAGCTGATAGAGAAGCTCTGTGGGTAAATTTGCCAGAATGCATTTAAAAGTGAACCTTTGCGGCATGCTTTTGATTTTAAAAGTGTTAAAAACTGTAGTCGCCTGACGCAGGCGCAATTAGCCCAATGCAAGAAGATATACAACTCGATAAAATTGAAGACGCCATTGAGGCGATAAAAAAAGGGGAAATCATCATTGTAGTTGATGACGAGGACAGGGAAAATGAAGGCGATTTCATTTGCGCTGCAGAAACGGTGACCCCTGAAATCATAAATTTCATGGCTACTCATGGTCGGGGGCTTATTTGCGTGCCCTTAGTTGAAGAGCGTTGCGAAGCCCTGGAGCTTGACTTGATGGTGGGTAAAAACACAGCGCTGCATGAAACTCCTTTTACTGTATCAGTTGATCTAAGAGGAAGGGGAGTTACAACAGGTATATCAGCGAAAGACAGGGCTATTACCATTCAAGCCCTGGTTGATCCTAATGCAACGCCGGAGGAATTTGGAAGACCTGGGCATATTTTCCCGCTTAAAGCAAAAAAGGGAGGCGTATTGCGCCGCTCAGGACATACCGAAGCTGCTATCGACTTTGCCAGACTTGCAGGTCTCTACCCGGCTGGCGTGCTCATCGAAATCATGAATGAAGATGGCACCATGGCGCGACTACCTGACTTAAAGAAAGTAGCCAATAAGTTCAATCTCAAGTTGGTGTCTATCAAGGACCTGATCAGTTATCGGCTGGAGAAGGAATCGTTAATTGAAAAAATAGTTGACGTGCAAATGCCAACTGAATATGGAAGCTTTCAATTACACGCATACAAGCAGAAAAATACTGGAGAGCAGCATTTGGCCCTTGTAAAAGGAACATGGGCGACCGACGAACCTGTTATGGTTCGGGTTCACTCTTCATGTGCGACAGGCGATATTTTTGGATCGAATCGCTGCGACTGTGGAGAACAGCTGCATAATGCCATGCGAATGGTGGAGCAGGAAGGCAAAGGTGTGGTTTTGTACATGAACCAGGAAGGCAGAGGGATCGGTCTTGAGGCTAAACTTAAAGCCTACAAACTTCAGGAATCAGGCATGGATACGGTGGAAGCCAATCTCCACCTTGGATATAAAATGGATGAGCGGGATTATGGAGTTGGTGCTCAAATACTAAGAGACCTTGGTGTTACCAAACTCCGCTTGATTAGCAATAATCCAAAGAAAAGAGCCGGTTTGCTTGGGTATGGCCTGGAAATTGTAGAAAACCTGGGGATTGAGGTTGCCCCCAATGAGTTCAATGAGAAGTACCTTACAACCAAAAGAGACAAAATGGGGCATATGATTTTGAAAGAAAAATAGTAATTCATTTTGCCTTTGAAATGTAAAATTGTAGTATGAACAGGATGGGAAAACATCTAGTATTCTTACTTTTTTTAGTATCATTTTTCTCCGCAGGGGTGGTCAATGCCCAATACTTTCCTTCTGAATACTGGCACGATGGATGGATTGTGACAGATGACGTAGATACACTGAGAGGAGAAATCAAATACGACCTGACCAATGATTTGGTGCAGGTAAAAAGCCGGGACAGACTCAATACTTTCTCAAGTAGAAAGATAGTGTATATCGAATTTTACGATAAAACTTCCGAGAACTACCGCCAGTTTTACTCCTTACCCTATGCGGTTAACTATGACTACAAAGTCCCCATGCTATTTGAACTTTTGTACGAAGGGGAACTGTCGTTGTTAGCGAGGGAAGCCATTATACAGGAGACCGTTCCTGCTGTTCAGAGTTACTCTTTTAGCGGTTACAATCAAACCAGGCAACGATTGGACTACAGTTTTTATTTCCTCGACAAAAAGGGAAATATCAGACTATACACAGGAAAAAAACCTGAGTTGCAGGACGCCATGCGTGATCGCTGGTCTGAGGTAAAACCCTTCATGAAGAAAAATCATTTATCGCCAGATAAAATCAGGGACCTGGTACGAATTGTATCCTTTTATAACTCAGTGAAATAAAGACTAATGCCAAAAAAGAAACCACTCATTCTTGTTTCAAATGACGATGGTATAACCAGCCGTGGTATCCGCAAACTGGTTGACCTGATGAAGACACTTGGGGATGTTATTGTTGTAGCACCCGATAGTCCTCAGTCTGGAATGGGCCATGCTATTACAATTGGCGATACGTTGCGACTTGAAACTGATGACATCTTTGGAGACGATATAAAAGCCTATAAATGCAGCGGCACACCAGCCGATTGTGTTAAAATTGGAAAGCACCATATATTAAAAGACATTCGGCCGGACCTGGTAGTAAGTGGAATTAACCATGGTAGTAATACCTCTATCAGTGTTTTGTATTCTGGCACCATGTCAGCTGCTATTGAAGCTGCCATGGAGGGCCTGCCTGCCATTGGTTTTTCTCTGTGTGACTATCCGCACGACGCCGATTTATCACATGTTGATGAGCACATTTTAAAGATTACTCGTCAGGCATTGGAAAAAGGTATTCCAAAGGGAGTAGCATTAAATGTCAATATCCCTCCTAAAAGAAACGAGTCAATCAAAGGTATTAAAATTTGTAGGCAAGCCAATGCCAAATGGCAGGAGGAGTTCGATTTGCGCCACGATCCCTACGGCCGACAGTATTTTTGGATGGCTGGTAACTTCGTCAACTTCGATAAAGGAGAAGATAACGATGAGTGGGCCATTGCCAATAACTACATTTCTATTGTTCCTTGCCAGTATGACTTAACGGCTCATCATGCCATCACTATTATCAACGATGAGTGGGATTTTTAATCCTCACTAGGGAGCGTAGTGCTTACTTTGGGGTGGAAGAAATTCAATTTATATTTTAGAAACAGGTTGACAGCCGGGACGCCGCTTCCGACAGTTTTGCCATAGCCGGGAACAACCAATACGTCGGGGTCGCCTGGATTATCATTCCTGATCAAATGCCGGTAAGATACTCTAAAACCCAACCAAATATTCCCTCTAAAATTTCCCTCCGATTGCATGGACAACTCCCACCAACTGCCTTTCAGACCAGTTCTGGCGTAGGATCTTTGATAGGGCTCGAACAGACCTGACCCACTTTCAATAAGTGTAGTCCCTGAGTCGTCAAATGAAGCCATCCCATATTGAACGCCTAATAGGAATTTATTTTTTGGGTTGATTTCCAGCTGATAAAAAACACCCGGTTTGATATAGGTGCCGGTGGCATTGTATGCCGAGTTCCGATAGGCATCTGAGGGGTTGATGCTTGCATAGCCATATTGGAGGCCAGCCACATACCGGTTTTCGATTACTGCCTGTACGCCTGCTTCTACCTTGCTTTCAAATGGTGCTGCCAGCGTCAGGAGTTTCCCGTAGTCTAACAACAAATGGAGTTCAGTAAGAAACGGGTAGTCGGTGGTGTCTTTTACTTTCAGTGGTTTGGCATCTTCCTCAACAAATAGTGCAGAGTCTGCCGGCATCACGTTTTGACCAATTGCCCGAGTGGTGTCGATGGGAGCGATTGGATCAGGTCTTGTTCCTGGCGGTTTGGATTTACCCATATCCTGCCCATGAACCTTAAGGCTTAATACTATCAGAACGAAGAATATAATTGCCTTAGAGATAGACATTGATGGTAGTTGAGGTGCTAATACAAGGGTCGGGTAGTGCATTGCAAAAGACTTGCACACTATCGAAAGAATACTTTTCTGTTCGTTCGATGTTGTTTCCAATCAGTCGGAAATAGCTTCTTGATGTTAATTGTTCTGATACGGCATAAGTAAGCTCCAGGCTATCCATTTTTCCTCCGATTTCAATATAATACACCTGGCTCGTTGCATTCATGTTAAGAGGCAGACTGAATACAGTGGCGCTGTCCTCGAAAACTGTTTCATTTCCATTGGCCACGATCTTACTAACATATATGCGCCCGCTGTTGATGATAGATTTAACCCTATTAAGTGCTACCTTGTCGGTATCCAGTGTTGCTAATTCTGTATTGACCTCCTGATTCCTGCCTGTCTTCTCAGTAATCTGAAGTTGGATGGCATCTCTTTCGGCAATAAGTCCATTGTTTCCCTCTTCAATCTGTGCATTGAGAGAAGTAAGTGCGGCATTGAGCGACGATATCTCTGTGGTAAGAGAGGTTTTCTCAGCGTTGAGGTATTTGGTAGTAGTATCTATATCAGCAATAGCTGTGTTGAGTTTTGTCAGACTGTCGATGTTGAAAAACCGAACTTTCACCGCCGGCTCCTTCTGGTAGGGATCGACTTCACCAAAGCAAGACCATAAGCCAATCGATGCTAGCAGAAAAAATAGAATGTTAAAATAGCGCTTGCTGTTCACTGGTTGTTTATTTACTGCGGATCAACATCAAAAATAACGTAAGTCTGGCGGAATATTTTATCCTGTTGCAATTCTTCCATCTTTTGAATCAAAAACTCTTTGGCTTTTGGGATCGAAATGCCTCCTTTTTCCAGTTTAATGGTGATTTCCTGATGGTACTGGTTCCTTATCCGAGCAATCAGGGGCTCTTGAGGACCTAGTATTCGATGGCCACCAAGTGAAGCCTGGATGCTTTTCAAATAGTGATTGGCCGTTTCCCAAACAAGCTGCTTGTCCTGGTTTCGAAACAGGACTCTGATCATTCTCACGAAAGGTGGATAATGGAAGCTTTCCCGCTCAAGGATTTCCATCTGGTAGAATCTTTTAAAGTCATTGGTTTTTACCAGGTAGAAGACGGGCTGCTCTGGGTTGTTTGTTTGGATAATTACCTTTCCATTATTTGACCTTCTTCCTGCCCTTCCGCTTACCTGCGTCATCATTTGAAAGGCTTTTTCATGGGAGCGAAAGTCAGGAAAGTGTATAATTCTGTCGATATCAAGTATGCCAACAAGCTCGACGTGGTCAAAATCTAACCCTTTCGTGATCATTTGAGTGCCCACAAGCACATCAATCTTGCTGTTTTCGAAGTCTTCGATGAGCTGCTCATAATTGCTTCGGGAGCGGGTGGTGTCGAAATCCATCCTGCTGATACGTCCAGTTGGAATAAGCACTTTCAGGTCGTCTTCGAGTTTTTCAGTGCCAAAGCCGATGGTTTTGATTTTGGCGGATCCACACGCCTCACAGTGTGAAGGCAGCGGTTCACGAAAACCACAATAATGGCAAAGTAACTCCTGCCTGTACATGTGGTAGGTCAGGCTTACCGAGCAGTTGGCACATTTAGGGATATGAGCGCAGTCTTCGCAATGAAGGAAAGGGGCATAGCCTCGTCGGTTTTGAAAGAGAATGACCTGCTTATTTTCCTCTAAGGTTTGCTCGATCGCCTGCACTAAAGCCGGCGAGAGATCTCCATGCATGCGTTTTCTTTTTCTCTCTTCCTTGAGGTCTATGAGAGCGGTTTCAGGCATTTGCACTTCTCCGAAACGACTGTCAAGGTTCACCAATCCATATTTTTCATGGATGGCGTTGTGATAGCTTTCCACGGACGGGGTAGCAGAGCCAAGTAAAATTTTGGCATGGTGAATTTGCCCCAACAAAATAGCGGTATCGCGGGCATGGTAGCGGGGAGCGGGATCGTACTGTTTGTACGACGACTCATGCTCCTCGTCGATAATAATCAGCGACAAGTTATTAAATGGCAAGAAAACTGATGAACGAACACCTACTACAATTGGAAATCTGCCAGACAGTACGCCGTTCCAAACCTCCACTCGCTCATTGTCTGAATACTTGGAGTGGTAGATGCCAATCTTGTCTCCAAATACTTTTTTCAGGCGACGCAATATTTGGGCTGTAAGGGCAATCTCAGGCAGAAGATAGAGTGCCTGTGCGCCTTCTTCAAGCACTTGTTGTAGTAGTCGAATGTAGATTTCCGTTTTGCCACTTCCCGTTACCCCATGAAGCAATACCGTCGATTTTTTTTCGAAAAAGCCATGAATTTCAGAGAGCTTTTCCTCTTGCAAGGGAGTCAGTTCAGGTAGGGTAGCCTCTTTCTTCTTCGTTTCTCCAAACCTGGAAACTACCTTGTCAAACTCCTCGAAAACACCGTTTTTCACTAGTGTTCCCAGCGATGACATAGAAAGGCCAGAAGAAAGAAAGCTGGCTTTTGGAATACCGATTGAATTTTTTTCAGGGAGCTCGTTAACTGGAACTGCCTGAAGGTATTTCATAATCAGCTCCAGTTGCTTTTCTTTCTTTTCCAGCTTTTGAAAAAGTGTTTCCAGTGCCAGTAAGTCATTTTCAAGATGCGCTCTCAGCCTGACCCTTTTTTCTTTTTTGGGTTTGTATTTTTCTATCAGCTGTTCAAAAATAAGGATTGCTCCTTTTGCTGTCAGCGATTTGATCAGGTGGTAGATATTCTTGACTCCGGTAATCTGAGAGATTTCATCGTAGCTAAGATGCTCTTTTTCTTCCAGCGCTTCGACAATCTTCCATTCCGAGTCGGAATAAGCGTGCTGACCATCGTCGGCATTGAAGTCGGGATGCTTTTGCACCATCGACTTGCTGCTTAGTTTCAGCCCTGAGGGAAGTGCGGCATTTAGTACTTCGCCGGGGGTGCACATGTAGTAAGTAGCCATCCACTTGATGAGCTCAAGCTGTTGCCCAACCACTACCGGCTGTTCATCGAGTATATCCAGTATTTCCCGGGCGTCGTAGTTGGCTGGTTTGGTTTGATGCAACTGAACGATGACTCCAGTAAGCACCTTCTTCTGCCCAAAAGGAACAATCACTCTCTTGCCTGCTTCAACTTTCACCATCAGCTCTTCCGTTACTTCATAAGTAAACAGCCTGGGGATAGGCACAGGAAGGAGGATGTCTGCAAAAGTTTTTTCAGTAACACTCATCAATCGGCAATAAAATAAATTTTAGCGTTTCACACTATCAGGGCTAGCGCTTCTTGCACCGAATGTACCGGGCGCTGGCAAGTTCGGTTGTAGCAAACATAGATGGTGGCTTTATGGTCAATGACCTTTTTGCCTTTTAGCAGCGGTAGCGCATCTTTTTCTGATTCAGCTGCTGCCACAACTTTATTTGGTAGGTAGTGTGCCTTGAGTTCATTGGCCATCACTTCAGCGCCAGGCCCCACAATTGCGATCTCTGCCGTCGGATGGGCCAGGTTGTTGGCCATCATCGCCCAATTGGTGAGATAGTCTGGCTCCTTGATGATCAGCGACTTCAATCTGGCCGTCATTGTCTCAGCAAGCTGCAAGTAGTCATTGTTTTCGTAGTACAGACCCAGCTGATGCAGGTTGTGGGCCATCATCGAATTGGTTGATGGAATCACGTTATCAAACACTTCCTTTTTTCTGGCGATCAATTTCTCACCTTTGGAAGAAGTGTAGAAGAAAAGTTGTTCTTCGGGGTCGAAGAATTCTTCCATCACTTTACTGGTCAGTAGATAGGCAAAGTCCAGCCATTGCAGCTCAAAAGTTGCATGATAGAGCTTAATTAGCCCATCAATGGTAGCAGCGTAGTCCTCCAGATAGCCATAGAGTTTTACCTGTCCATTTTTATAGCTACGGTGCAGCACTTCGTTCACCCAGACTTTGGAATGGATAAATCGGGCGCAATTGCTGGCAAGCGTAATAAATCGGGCTTCTTTGAAAACCACTCCAGCATCGCTCAATCCTTTGATCAAGAGTCCATTCCATCCAGTCAGGACTTTGTCGTCAAGCCCTGGCCTTACCCTTGTTTTCCGAACGTCCATTGCGCGCTGACTGAAGCTTCGAATCGCTTCTGCGGCTTCTGCCAAAGACAGCTGATGTTGGCTTGCGACTTCATGTATGGGCTTGGTAACAAACAGAATGTTTTTCCCATGCTCCCAGTTACCTTTTTCGGAGAGGTTGTAGTAGTGTTTAATGAAGGCTTTATGTGGGCCTGCAATTGTCTCAAACTCCGCCCAAGTCCAGGTATAGAACTTGCCTTCTATTCCTTCGCTGTCGGCATCCAATGCAGCATAAAAACCGCCATCTGCCTCAAGCATTTCTCTTTCAAGCCATTCCACAGTTTGGTAAACTACTTCTTTGAACAGCGGATTTTCCGTGACATGATAGGCTTCTGCATACAGACTAAGCAGCTGGGCATTGTCGTATAGCATCTTCTCAAAATGAGGGGCAAACCATTCGCCATCCACAGAGTAGCGGGCGAAGCCACCACCCGACTGGTCGTAGATGCCGCCCTGAGCGATTTTGATTAAGGTGAAATGCACATGATCGATCAATTGCTGATTGCCTGTTGCAGCCCCATGCCGTAAAAGGAAAAGCCATATACTCGGCATCGGAAATTTTGGTGCTTTCTGCAGGCCGCCCCAGGCTGTGTCAAACTTAGGCACAAGCCGTGAAGCTGCTGATTTAAGGTCTTCGGTGGAGAAAGTGCTTTCTGGTGACGAAAGGCTGAATTGCTGTAATACGCTGCCGCCCAGGTGTTCGGCAAACTTCTCGGCTGAGTCTTCCAGCTCCTGGCGTTGCTTTTGAAATGCTTCAGCTACGTTTTCTAACAGGCCAGCCCAATTCTTAGCGGGGAAATAGGTGCCGCCATAAAATGGTTTTTGCTCGGGTGTTAGAAACACATTTAGCGGCCATCCTCCATTGAGCCCCATGGCCTGCACGGCATCCATGTATACCTGATCTACATCGGGGCGCTCCTCTCTGTCAACCTTGATGCAGACGAAATGATCGTTCATTAACTGGGCAATGGCTTCATCTTCAAATGATTCATGTTCCATCACATGGCACCAGTGACAGGCAGAATAGCCTATGCTCAAAATGATGGGCTTGTCTTCCTTCAGTGCTTTAGCAAGAGCCTCTTCGCTCCATGGGTGCCAATCCACCGGATTATAAGCATGTTGAAGCAGGTAGGGGCTTGTTTCGTTGATCAGCCGGTTGGGCTGTTGGCCATTGCTCATAGAATTTCCTTTTTCAGGTCAAGTATCTCTTGTTCTAAATTCAATTGGCCGTTCAATTGTTCCAATTCAAGCAATGTCTTTTTTTGAAATGCCTGATGAGTGGGTGATTCGGGGTGAAACGGTCTATGCTCCAGGTTTCTTTTCAGTTTTTCCCATTGTTGAATAAGCTGCCTGGTAGATGCGTCAAAGTATACTTCCGAGAATTTGGACCAGATATAATCATGCGCTGTTTCGTTCGGGTGGATCATGTCCTTTTCGTAGAACCGGTAGTCCCGTAGATCATCCATCATGATTTCGTAGGAAGGAAAATAACTGACTTCAGGGAACGACAGTGCCATTTCAGCAGCTGCCACCCGCAGAATTGATTTACTCTGACTGTTAAATACCAGCGTGTCTTTGATATGACGCACCGGGCTGATAGTAAGGATTACTCTGAGGTCTGGTTTGGTCAGGAGAAGCTTGCCTCTGAAGTTTTCATAGGCTTTGATGACTTCTTTTACCGAAAGGATTCGTTTCGTGAACTGGGCCGCTGGTACTTTGTGGCAATTGGCAACGATATTCTGTGAATGTTCATAGACTACTGCCGTGCCTAGAGTAATGATGAGCCACGTCGCTTCGCTGAGTGATTTTGTGGTTCTTTCTTCAAGTTGTAGAATCTCAGCTTGGAGTTCTTCTTTGGTTGCCTTCCCAAACTTAGAATGCAGGTCGAAGTGCTGGTAAATGCCCTGACTTTCAACTATTCCATCGTTTGAAAAATGGGAACTACTGGCAATAAGGTTAAGGAGCTTGAAGATAGAGATGGGGTTGTAAACCGTGCCAAAGGGGTTGACAATAGTTTGAAATTTGTTTTCTGCCAGGCGCTGGCCAATGACATCTGAAAAGCATGAGCCGATGGTTAACAGGCTGTCTATATGCTTGATTGAGGGTGAGGAAGGTGAAAGGCTGAGTTCGGTGCGAAACATGTGGCAATTTAAACGAAAGAAAGGGCACAAAAAAAGGCGCCTTGCGGGCGCCTTCCTTCTATGATTTCGTATTCGGATTATTCTCCGACAACATTCACAGTGATCTCGTGCTTCACATTCTTGTGAAAGTCAAGAAGTACTGTGTGTTCACCAACGTTCTTCACAGCCTCTTTGAAAGTGATTCTCTTACGATCCACTTCAAAGCCTTTGTCTTTAAGAGCGTCAGATACTTGAAGAGCTGTAACCGCACCAAATATTTTGCCGCTTTCGCCAGCTTTCGTATTGATGGTAATTACCAAATCGCCGATAGATGCTGCAAGCGCCTGAGCGTCCTGAATGATCTTTTCTGCCTTGTGAGCAGCTTGGCGAATGTTTTCTTCAACTTGCTTCTTATTGGAGTTGTTGGCGATAATTGCCATCCCCTGAGGAATCAGGTAGTTACGTCCGTAGCCTGGCTTTACAGAAACTGTATCGTTTTTGTAGCCTACGCCTTTTACGTCTTCTTTTAGTATAATATCCATGATCCTCGGTGGTTTACTTCAATGAATCAGTTACGTACGGTAGAATAGCAATGTGTCTTGCTCTTTTTACCGCCTGGGCTACTTTCTTCTGGAACTTAAGGCTAGTACCTGTAAGTCTTCTTGGAAGAATTTTACCTTGTTCGTTTACAAATTTCAACAGGAAGTTAGCATCCTTGTAATCAATGTACTTGATACCGTTCTTCTTGAAACGGCAATACTTCTTGATTTTCTGGATGTCCCTGTTGATGGGTTCGTTCATCAGTGTCATGCTGCGACCTCCTTTTCTTTTTTGTTGAATTCGCCTTTCCTACGCTTGTTGTTGTACTCGACTGCGTCTTTGTTCAACGCAACGGTAAGGAAACGCATAACTTTTTCGTCACGGCGGAACTCGGTTTCGAGTGCTGCCACAACCCCAGGAGCTGCTTTAAATTCAAAGTACTGATAGAAACCTGTGGTTTTGTGCTGGATCGGATACGCCAGCTTTTTCAAGCCCCAATTTTCCTCATTTACCATGTCAGCGCCATTGTCGACGGCCACGGTCTTGAATTTTTCAACAGCATCCTTCATCTGAGTATCAGACAAAACGGGAGTTAAAATGAATACTGTCTCGTAATTGTTAAGCATTGTATAACTTATTAATTAAATGGGCTGCAAAGGTATGTAATTGATTCCTAATAGACAAGGCACCACCCTGTTAAAGTGTTATGCTCTTAATAGGGTGGCTTCTGAACATGCTGAAGTCCTACAACTCAGCGTTTATTTAACAGTGAAAGAACCGGCTCCCATCAGGTAGCCATCAGTATAAACTTCCACTTTGTGAATGCCTATGGCATACTCACTGCCCTTTTCGTATATGAAAGACAGCTTCTGACGAGTATTGTCGAAAAGGATTTCCTGCTTGGCAGTGAAATACATTTCTCTGTTTTCAAACATGAAAGTTCCTGATCCCCTGGTGACGTCAAATAACACATTTCCATCAGGAGCGATGATTCGTACCAGCACGTCTTTGCCATCTACCGGTGCCACTTTGTTTTCAGCGATATTGAAAGTGACTTTGATTGACTCAATTTGACGGTTTTTAAATTCGCCTACAGTCTCTTTACCACGGCTGTTTACAGCAGCAATCACCATGTTTTCCACTTTCAACTGAGAGGCTAATGCTACTTTTTCTTCCAACTTATCTTTCGACTGGTTGAGGGTACGAATGGAAGCAGTCAGCTCATTTTTCTCTTCCTTTAGTCCGGTATTTTCTGTTAACAGCTCCTCATTGATGGCCTTCAGCTTCACTATTTCCGCATCCTGAGCTACCAATAGTTCCCTGTAGCCTTCCACTCTTGCTTTCAATTGTCCAATTTCCCTATTGCTTCTGGTCCGTATGGCTTCTTTTTCCTTTTCAAGTTGTTCCTTTACTTTTAGTAGGGTGTCGACTTCGCCTCCCAGCTCCGTAATCGTCCGGATTTTTTTGTCCAGTTCCGACGAAACCGAATCCAGGCTAAAATAAGTCTCAGTAAGCTCTTCCTGCTTCTGCATGTTATCAGCCGAAAGCGACTTGTTGGTGGTATAGTCTATGCCGATCTTTACCAGTGCCAGGACCAAAAGAATGGCCAGTGCGATAACAATCGACTGCTGCTTTTTATTTGTATTTCCTCCTTCACTCATCTTTTTCGTGTATTACTTGTGCTCATTGTCAAAACAGCCGCAAAATTAGGGAACTAATGTCTTAAAACAATGTTAATTGCCATCATTACAGATACTTTATGAATTTGGATGCTCATTTTTGGACCGAAAGGTATAAGCAGGGAGCCACCGGTTGGGATACCGGCGCTATTACCACGCCACTGAAGGTTTATTTTGATCAGTTGACTGATAAAAACTTTAAAGTGCTGATTCCCGGAGCCGGAAATGCCTACGAGGCCGAATACTTGTTTGGTCTTGGCTTCCAAAATGTTTGGGCGGTGGATCTCAGTAGCGAACCACTTACCCATCTTCAACAGCGAGTACCTGCATGGCCCCCAAATCAACTAATTGAAGGAGACTTTTTTGAACAACAAGGGCAATTCGACTTAATCATTGAACAGACCTTTTTCTGTGCCATTGACCCCAAACTCAGGCAGCAATACGCTAAGAAAATGAGCGAACTACTAAAGCCTGGGGCAAAGTTGGTGGGGGTGCTCTTCAACGACAAGCTCAATGATGACAGGCCTCCCTTTGGCGGAAATGAATCAGAATACAGACAGTATTTTGAACAATGGTTCGACTTCAAGGTATTTGAGCCATGCTACAATTCCCTAGCACCCAGAGCAGGGCGGGAGCTTTTTATTCAACTTGTAAAAAAGTAGCATTAGCGTTTTCAGTTCCAAAGCACTTCCGTTTCCTTTCTCAGGTCTGGGTTAAAAAACAAGATGCCTGCATCGAAAATATCTACTGAAAGAGTAACCTCAGGATATAGTATAAGCTTGTTCCATGCACTTTCCATATCTGCCGACCAATGGATGTCTCCCACGACTACAATACTTTGGTGATGAAGACAATTGATTAACGTGTCGAAAAAAAGTAATGTAGCAGCTTCGTTGTGATGGGCGTCGATAAAAACCAAATCTAGTTTAGTTGTTTGTTCTGAGAAGACGGGAAGCAACGCCTGAGCTTTGCCTTCCAGCAATTGAATATTTTGAATTTGCAGTTGGCTGAAAGTTTCCTTAGCTACCGATGCAATGGCCGGACTTCCTTCAATGGTGGTGATAGAAGCTGCAGGCACTGTGGTAGCAATGTAAGCGGTGGAAATACCAAGTGAGGTCCCAATTTCAAGTATTTGAGTTGGTTGCTGGAACTGAACCAGACGGTATAAAAGGGTGCAAAAAGGCTTTGGCGAAAGGCTGTGTTTGGCAATGCTGCCTATGGTGCGTTGCTGTGAAGCACTCACCAGTGAACCTGCGCCCGGGTCTTGGAGATTGATAATGGATGAATTGGATAGTAATTCGTTTCGCCTACTTTCTATTGCGTCAAAAGCCGGTAAGCGCTTGTTTGACTTAATGACTTCGGTGTAAAATTTATAAAGAAATGGGCTGTGGAGCGATTGTTCATCGATGGCGTTGAGCCAATAAGAAATATAAGCCTGGGCTGGAAAGAGCCTTCTGAAGAACGACAAGAATCAATTGAGTTTATAAGGCACCACCATGGTGAATTCAGGAATCTTCACCTGGAATTTTTTGCCATCGAGTACTTTTTCCATCAGGTAAGTGCCTTTCATTTTGCCCATTCCAGACCGGAGGTTACAACCACTAACGTATTGGTGCGACTCGCCTGGCTCTAGAATTGGTGTTTGCCCAACAACGCCTTCACCTTCTACTTCCCGAACAGGTGTATTGAGGTCATGGATGAACCAATGCCGGCGTAATAATTGAATGGTATTGTCTCCACAATTTTCAATAGTAATCTTGTAGGTGAACACAAAGTGCATCTGCTTCGGATTGGAGTATTCCGGTTGATATTCTGTGACGACGCTCACTTTTACCCCTTCTGTAATTTCAGTTACCATGAAATTGTAAGACTAAGATGCAGATACTTATATTCGGGTTGTGTTGTTTAGGAAACAATTAATATACAAAGAAAATCAAAAATATGATTCATGGATGTAAAAATTGAAGAAAGCTGGAAGAAGAAATTGTTACCTGAATTTAGTCAGCCCTATTTTACTGACCTCACTTCATTTGTACGAGATGAATATATGAATCACACTGTTTACCCACCTGGTAAGCAAATCTTCAATGCGTTTGACCATTGCCCCTTTGATCAGGTAAAAGTGGTTATCATTGGGCAAGATCCCTACCATGGGGCTCAGCAAGCCAATGGGCTATGTTTTTCTGTAAAGGACGGAATAAAGATGCCGCCTTCACTGGTCAATATTTTTAAAGAATTGGTCAATGATTTGGGAACGGAAATCCCTCCATCTGGTAACCTGGAAAGATGGGCCGACCAGGGGGTGTTATTGCTCAATGCCACGTTAACAGTAAGGGCAAGCAGCCCTGGTTCACATCAAAACAAGGGTTGGGAAACTTTTACTGATGCCGTGATTAAAGTTGTTTCGCAGGAAAAGGAAAATGTTGTGTTCATTTTGTGGGGTGCCTACGCTCAAAAGAAAGGTGCTGTGATTGATAAAACGAAGCACTGTGTGATAGAATCGCCACATCCGTCGCCTTTTTCGGCTCACACCGGTTTTTTTGGAAGCAAACCGTTTAGTAAAACGAATGAATATTTGAAAAGCGTAGGGCTGAAGGATATCGATTGGTGAAATCTTGCAGGTTTTGATCTCCCGTCAGAACTATTTTTGTATCTTTAATAAAAGGAGGAGAAATGATAACCAAAGATCAAGTAATTGTAAGCTTAAAGGACATGCCTGATCAGTTTTCCATTGATGAGCTGATGGACAAGTTAATATTGCTTCAGAAGATTGAAGCTGGTTTGAAGCAGTCCAAAAAAGGAGAAGTTTTTACTTCAATGGACGCTAAGGAAATGCTTAAGCAATGGTCAAAATAACCTGGACCAGAGAAGCTATTGAAAACCTCCATTAATTGAGGGAGCATTTTGAATCCAAGTCAATAAGATATGCTGAGGAACTGACCGATCAAATATTTGAGAAGACCGAAATTTTAATCCAGTTTCCCCAGATTGGCAGAATGGTTCCAGAAATAAATAACCAGCAAATAAGGGAACTGATTTATAAATCCTATAGGATCATTTGCCATATAGTGGCTAAAGAACGGATTGATGTTATTGCTGTTCACAATGGTTTGAGTCCTTTAACTGACATTTCTATTTTTGACTAGTTTTTTCTTAGTCGGTTTGCAAAACAAAGGCAATTGCTTACAATGAAAAGGTCAAAATATATAAATTGATACTGTCAAATAATTCCTACCCAATGAAACTACCTTCCAGGCTCTATCAGTTCGCCTTGATTTGCGCAATTGCGTGCTTCGGCTCCTGCGAGCAAAAAACTACTTCTACTTCCTCTGAAGCGGAAACTGAAACAGAGTCAGACAGCCTTGGCGCTATTTCTCAGCCGCTTGTCACTGATCTATACACGGCCGACCCCTCGGCACATGTGTTTGATGGCAAGGTATACATTTATCCATCCCACGACTATGAAGCTGGCATCCCCCAGGATGACACTGGGGCTCATTTTGCTATGGTAGATTACCACGTGTACTCGATGGACAGGATCGGAGGGGAAGTAACTGACCATGGAGTGGCGCTCCACGTCGATGATGTGCCCTGGGCTGGTAGGCAAATGTGGGCACCAGATGCTGCCTTGAAGGATGGGAAGTACTTTTTTTACTTTCCTGCCAAAGACAAGGAAGATGTGTTTAGGATTGGTGTGGCGGTTGCCGCTACGCCTGATGGGCCATTTACGCCAATGGATCAGCCTATCGAAGGCAGCTATAGCATCGATCCTGCGGTGTTTACAGATACAGATGGCAGCTCCTATATGTATTTTGGAGGAATTTGGGGTGGCCAATTGCAACGCTGGGAAACAGGGGAGTATGTGGCAACCGATTCCTATCCAGCAGAGGATGAACCGGCGATCAAACCACGTATTGCTAAAATGAGTGACGATATGTTGGGCTTCGCTGAAGAAGTGAAACAAGTTGATATTCTGGATCAAAATGGAAACTTATTACTTGCCGGGGACAATGATCGCAGGTTTTTCGAGGCGGCCTGGGTTCACAAGTACAATGACAAATACTACCTCTCTTATTCCACTGGCGACACCCATTTTATTTGCTATGCCATAGGGGATAGTCCTTACGGGCCTTTTACCTACCAGGGAGTTGTGCTCAATCCTGTTATTGGTTGGACCAACCACCATTCTATAGTAGAGGTAGATGGAAAATGGTATCTCTTTTATCACGACAGCACGCTTTCGGGAGGCCAAACTCACTTAAGAAATATAAAAGTGACAGAACTGACCCATCGCCCTGATGGAAGCATCGTAACCATTGATCCTTATACTAAAAAATAAACAGATTGAGCTAATGGAAGTGTAGGTAACGACTGACCGTCCCAACTGTGAGGGGGAGATTGCTACTTATTGGTTTGATGACGAAATACTTGCGTCGTTGTCTAAGAGTATCAAGCGAACAGTTGATTTGATTGCGGTAAATGTGGAACTGGTAAAGGCCATCACCCATAGCAAACCAGTGCCTTTATTGATTTATTTGAAGAATTCTCCCGTTCCGGATCAGGAAACACAAAAGTTCTCCAGACAAATGTTGCCTGAGATCTATACGGCCATGGCCATGGTATCGAAGCCAGGCCTTACAAAATTCATCATGAACCTGCTGTTTTCTCTTAGAAAGCATCCCATTCCGATTAAGGGATTTGCTGATGCGGAGAAGGCGAAGGAGTGGTTGAGGGGGGTGGTTAATTGATTTTCCATATTAGTTGTTTCCTGATTCGTTTCTGCTCCGTTAGTAACTGAAATGATCGATTTCCAAAGGCCTATGACCCGTTTTGGTAATTCAGGCTTTTCCGCACAATTATTTCCTTTTGAGTTGAGAGTTGATTGATGTGTGTTAGCACTTCTTAACTAAAGTCAATGAAATACATCATTGGGGTGACTTGTTTTGCCTCATCAAACTCAAAACAATAGGAACAATGAAAACAATCTTTACCGGAGCACTATGTCTCCTGCTAGCCCTGACCGCCTTTGGCCAGGCAAAGCAATTCACAATCAGTGGATACCTTAAAGATGAAAGCAATGGTGAGGCCCTGATCGGCGCCAACGTTTTTGTCAGAGAGATATCCGGCGGTACCACAGCCAACGTTTATGGCTTTTACTCTATTACGCTGGCGGAGGGCAGTTACAACCTGGATGTCAGCTACGTTGGTTACGTCGACACCCACAAGTTGGTTGAACTGACCCAGGATATAAGACTGGATTTGGAACTGCGGTCGGCTGATGCAGAGCTGGAAACCGTGGTTATTACCAGCGAGGCCATTGATGAAAATGTGGCCAGTATTGAAATGAGTACGATTGAGCTGGAAATGAAGGCTATTGAAAAGCTGCCTGCATTTGCGGGGGAGGTAGACGTTCTCAAAAGTATTCAGTTGCTGCCTGGTGTCAGTTCTGTAGGCGAGGGCACTGCCGGTTTCAATGTACGTGGAGGAAGCGTCGGGCAAAACCTTGTATTGCTTGACGAGGCCCCGGTGTACCAGTCTTCCCACCTGTTTGGCTTCTTTTCGGTGTTCAATCCCGACGCTGTGAAAGATGTGAAGCTCTACAAAGGTGGTATACCTACCCGCTACGGTGGCCGCCTGTCATCTATTCTGGATATCCGCATGAAAGAAGGCAACAACAAAGACTATGATGTAGCCGGAGGTGTTGGTACCGTGTTTAGCAGGCTGGCGGTAGAAGGGCCAATTAAAAAGGATAAGTCTTCCTTCATTATTGCGGGTCGGCGGTCGTATGCCGATGCGCTGGTGCGGCCTTTTACCAATATGCTGTCTGACGGTGCAGGTATGTATTTCTACGACCTCACTGCCAAAACCAATTTCAACATCAATGATAAAAACCGTGTGTACGTTTCCGGCTACCTGGGGCGTGACGTTTTTTCATTTGACGAATCACAGGGTTTCGACTGGGGCAATCGTACGGCCACTGTGCGCTGGAATCATCTGTATGGTAACAAGCTCTTTTCCAATTTCTCAGCTTTTTACAGCAACTACGACTATGGTTTCAGCTTTGGCACCAACAAACTGGATAAGTTCGATTGGGCCGCTGAAGTAAGCACGTGGAATTTTAAGCCGGAGTTCAATTGGTTTCTGAATGTGAACAATGAGCTAACCTTTGGAGGGGAAGCAATTTTGTATGGCTTTGAGCCAGCCAATGCCTCGACAGTGAACAATGGCATCAGAACAGATATCAGCCTCGACAGACGCAAGGCCCTGGAAACCGCTGTTTATCTCAGCAACGACCAGAAGCTAAGTAACAAGCTTTTTGCTCAATACGGGGTGCGGTTCAGCTACTTCAACAACCTGGGTGGCAGTTTAATGACTTATGGTGACACCCTGGCAGGCGTGGAGAAGCCGTTGCTTGCAGTGACAGAAAAAGGGGACTGGGAGTCGATCGCTTCTTATCAAAACCTTGAGCCGAGAGCCTCGTTGAGGTATCAGCTTTCGGAGTCGAGCTCTATAAAAGCCAGCTACAACCGAATGAGCCAGTACATCCACCAGATATCTAACACTACAGCTTCTACGCCAATTGATATTTGGCAGCCGTCGGACAACAACATTGCCCCACAAATGGGAAATCAAGTGGCCATGGGATACTTCAGGAACATTGGCGGAAAGCGTTTTGAAACTTCGGCAGAAGTATACTACAAGTGGAACAAGAACCAGGTCGACTACATTGATGGGGCTGAGTTGTTCATCAACGAATTCATCGCCTCGCAGCTCCTTTCAGGTGTTGGCAGGGCTTATGGTTTGGAGCTTTATTTGAAGAAAAACGCTGGGAGACTGACTGGCTGGGTGAGCTACACGCTGGGCAAGTCGGAGCTGAAGGTGGACGGGATCAATTTTGGGCACGACCGCAAGAATCACGAGGGCAACTGGTATGCTACCCGTTTCGATCAGCGCCACAACCTGAAAGTCGCAGGTTTCTACGACCTGACTGAGAGGGTTTCCTTTTCCGCCAATTTTAGCTTTATGTCTGGCACACCAACCACGTTTCCGACGGATCGTTACATGTCAGCAGGTTACGTCATTCCCTACGTGAGCGGAAGTGAGAGAAACAATTTCCGAATTCCAAACTACCACAGGCTGGATGCTTCACTCACCATCAATAATTTGTGGAGGGGCAAGAAGAACCGGTCAGGCAATGACCACATCGTTTTCTCCGTGTACAACCTGTACGCCAGAAAGAACCCTTTCAGCATTTACTTTTCGCAGGGCAGGGACAGACAAATGGCAGATGCCCCACAGCAAACGGCTGCTAAGCAGCTTTCTCTGATAGGCACGCTGATTCCGGCCGTTACTTACAACTTCAAATTTTAACATTCAACAACAATGAAAAAGATCATATATATCGCATTAATCGCTCTTGGCTTTGGCTGCGAAACAGCCATTCAGCCGGAGCTCAAGGAAGCTGAGGAAATACTGGTGATAGACGCCTGGCTTACTCAGAAAATGGAAAGACAGAAAGTGATGGTGTCACGATCGCAGTCATATTTCGATAACTCTTACCCAAGCCTGACACCTGGAGCGCAGGTAACGGTGGAAGACCTTAACACAGGAGTGGTTTACAACTTTCAGGAAGGTACCGATGCCTACTACTGGGATCCTGCCGATGCGCCGCTGGGCGAAGTAGGCCATACATACAAACTGGCCGTTACTCATGGTGGCGAAACTTTCGAAGCGCTGTCAACCCTAGGGCGTGTGCCTGAGGTAGATACCATATTGTACAAGTACAATTCCAAAGACTTCAATATACTGGAATCTTATTATTCAGCTGAATTTGTGGCGGTTGACCTGGTGGGGCCCGGCGATGCTTACTGGATCAAGGCTTGGAAAAACGGCAACTACCTGGGCAAACCTTCCGAAATCAACATCGCTTTCGATGCCGGCCTATCTCCCAGCCAGTCGGTAGATGGAGAGGTATTTCATCAGGTTATTCGCCGTGACTTCGTGAATCCATTAGATCCGCTGCCCGACAGAAAAAACTACTACCACCCGCCTTACGAAATAGGCGACTCGCTGTATGTAGAGATTCACTCGATTGACCCTGTGGCTTTTGAATATTTGACCGGCGTTATTCTGCAGACCAATAGGCCAGGAGGTTTCTCTGAATTGTTTGCAACGCCGTTGGCCAATGTGATGACCAACGTGAGGAGTACTGACGAAAATTCGAACACTAGCGTGGCAGGTTTCTTCAACATCTCGGCCGTAAGCGGCGGCGGCGGAAGAATCACCCTGGAAATTGCAGACGAGGCGAAGGCGGACGCTGGAAAATAGTGAAGTTTCTCTTTTGGTGTGACTGACGAATCATTTTTAATAGGGTTCAGACCCCGCCAGGACGGTTGCTTTAGTTAACGAGCAATCCCTTTGAAAAGGGATTGCTCTTTTATTTTCCAGGCATTCTTTTGAAAAAAAAAACAAGTACTCTCTCTTCTTAACTAAAGTCAATGAAATCGGTTTTTCACCACTCTAATTTTGGGTATTCAAAAACAAAAAACAGTTAAATCAATTTCAAAAACTCAACACAATGAAGAAGATGAAAAAGTCAATTTCAACAATCGCAGTAACGTTCATGATGGTGGTTATCAGCTCTTGTGGGGCTGGAAGGGCCATCATGCGCAACCAAAATCAAAGCTCCACTCAGGTGCATCTGAAGGAGAATAATTTTAAGGTGATCAGCAGTGTGAGCGGTAGCGCTGAGGCAAAGTACTGGGTGCTGATCGGAGGAAGGAAAAGACAGCAGATGTACAACGAGGCCTATGCCGAAATGGTGAACTCAGCAGGATTAATCGGTGGCCCCAGAGCGCTGGTGAATTTGCTTACAGAAGAGCATGTCGGTGGATTGCCTCCATTTTTTTTGAAGCGAACGATTACCGTTAGCGGTCACGTGGTAGAATTCAATAGGTAGTTAAAACAACATATGGCCGGCGTCGACCACCTGGGTTGGCCCCGTCCATTTTCTTCAACAACAAAAATTAAAACCATGAACTCAAATAAAAAAATGGCAAGGATCGCTGGATTCCTGTACCTCATTATTTTCATTACCGCTGGTTTCAGCGAAGGCTATGTACGTGCAGGCGTGATGGTGGCTGGCGATGCTGCGGCGACCGCTCAAAATATTGTAGCTTCTGAAGGGTTGTTTCGTCTTGGCTTTGCAGCCGACCTGGTGGCCTTCTTGTGCGACTTGGTAGTGTCTGTGCTGCTGTATCAGTTGCTTAAGCCAGTGAATAAAACCCTTTCGCTGACCGCAGGGCTACTTCGGTTGCTGGCTCATCCGGCCATCGCCAGTGTGAACTTGCTCAACCACTACATGGCCCTGCAATTACTCGATGGCTCCGACTACCTGGCTGTATTCAGCCCTGATCAGCTCAACGCTTTGGCGTTGTTTTTTCTCAACATGCACACGGTTGGCTACTTGATCGCAGGCGCATTCTTCGGGCTCCACTGTGTGCTGCTTGGCTACCTGATCATCAAGTCTGATGGCTTTCCTGCCTGGTTGGGCACGATGATTATTATCGCTGCCCTTGGCTATCTGCTCAACAGCTTTGGCAATTTTTTGGCTCCTGGGCATGAAGTGCTCTTCGATAATATAGTGGTGGGGCCAGCAGTGCTGGCAGAAATGTCGCTCTGTCTGTGGCTGCTGATCAAGGGTGTGTCAGTCAGGGAGACAACATCGAAGGCCATTGTAGCCTGATTCTAAAAAGCAATGTCAAAAACTCAAAATAACTTTTAAGATGAATGCAATTGTATATCAACAATATGGGGCACCGGATGTACTGGAATTAAAGGACGTACAAAAACTAATGCCGGGCCCCGGTGAGGTGCTGGTAAAAGTGCGTGCAGCCTCCGTGAATGCGGCAGACAAATACCTGTTGAGAGGACAGCCGTTTCCTGTTCGAATGATGGCTGGTTTTTTCAAGCCGAAGAACAACATCCTCGGTGCCGACATGGCCGGGGAGGTTGAAGCCGTTGGCAAAGGTGTGAGCTATTTCAAGCCTGGAGATAAAGTGTTTGGTGACCTGTCGGCTTACGGCTTTGGAGCATTTTCTGAATATGTGACGGTTTCAGAAAAGGCCCTGGCGCACATGCCATCAAATGCCTTGTTCGGAGAAGCCGCTGCTTTGCCGATGGCGGCTGTAACTGCCCTGCAGGGGCTCCGGGACAAAGGGCAGATCAGTCCCGGAAAAAAGGTGCTGATCAACGGAGCTTCCGGCGGCGTGGGCACCTTTGCTGTGCAGATAGCCAAAGCTTTCGGTGCGGAAGTGACTGCTGTGACAAGCACTGGCAAGACGGAGTTGGCGAAGATTTTGGGTGCAGACCAAACCATTGACTATAAGCAGGTCGACTTCACAAAAGAGGAAGCAACTTATGACCTCATTTTCGACGTCGTGGGTAATCATCCAGTGTCAGATCTGAAGCGAGTACTTAACAAGCATGGGAGGTATGTGACAACCGCTTTTTCGCCTGGAGCCATGTTTTTGGGCCCTTGGATTGCCATCACTGAAGGCAAGAAAATGATCAATATGCTAGCCAGTGCCAACAGAAAAGACCTCGAGGCAGTTAAGCAGATGGCGGAGGCTGGCGAGGTAAGGCCGGTAGTGGAGAGAAGCTATCCGTTGGTGGATGTGCCCAAGGCCATCAGTTACATGGAAGAGGGGCACCCATTTGGCAAGATTGTGATACAGGTTCAGTGACGATAGGCACGGTGGAGAACTAGCCTTTCTCCGCCACCCTTTTTCTGATCCTGCTCAGCGACTCCGGTTTTACACCCAGGTAGCTGGCCAGGTGATACTGAGGTACCCGGTTTAGCAGACCTGGTCTGGTCTCTAGAAGGTTAAGGTAGCGCTCTTCGGGACTTTGGATGATGTAGTTGGCCAGCATTTCCTGCTGTTTGCCGAAGTCGTCCTCCATCGAGAGCCTGCAAAGCGATTCGAACTTGGGATGCTTTCGGTACAGCTCTTTCTCCTTTTCATAGCCGAACACAGCGAGGGTAGTGTCTTCCACACACTCCAGATAATGGTTAGCTGGTACTTTGTTGAGGTAGCTGTTCATAGAGGCAATGGACTGCTCTTCGGTATAAAACTGGGTGGTCTTCTCTTCGCCATCGGAAAGGTAGTAGTGGCGTACGCAGCCTTTGATGTTGAAATAACACTCGGTAGCTATTTGCCCTTCCCTCAACAGGATTGTGCCTTTTTTATAGCTGCGAATAGGAATGCAGTCGTTGAGTACCTCGGTTTCTTCTTCGGTGAGGGTCATGTGCTGACCGATCATTTCGGAGATGTACTTTACCATGGCTTCTGGTTTGGTTAATAGCAGGCGGCCAGAGCATGCCTTGTTAATGATAAGTTAAAGATAACGTGTATCTATATTTTGATTAGGCTATACGTTATAATCGGAGTGTGGTTCTGATATTTTCATAAACGAAACCACAATTTTGGTTGATAATAAAAGTTAAAACTCAAGAATTTCAATAATGACAAAAAAAGCGAAACACCTTTTTCTATTTCTTTTTATAGTATCAGCTGCTGCTGTAGTAAATGCACAGGACGGCCAACTGTCCAATGAAGACTCTCTTAATATTGTGCTTAAAAAGTATTATGATCTCAACTTGAAAGTATTTCAGGCCAATTCTCAGCCTAATGATATCGACAATATTTTCAAACTTTTCACTGCCGACTTTGAGTACATTCACCCCCGCTATGGAGGTACCTACACCAGACAAGATTTGTACGAGGGGTACCAACGCAACCAGAAAAACGGAGGCTACGATGGGAGCATAGTGGACATCAAAATCCATAGTAAGATTGTTGGCCTTAATGCTATAGTGGTGAGTAGAAGTTTTGTTTCATCCAATAACGGCAAGACTATGCTTGGCGAGAAGCAAATGACGCTTTTTGAGTTCAGGGAAGGGAAGATAGCCAGGATCTATGAGTATTGGTAGGCGTCCGTTAAAACTACCGGTTATTTTTAACCGGTAGGCATTTTAGTTGCACAATATCGCTTACACCCCCTTAAATGTGGTTCCAGCAGCTAGCACCAGGAAGCCTACTAACAACAATGTGTAATTGTATTCAGTTAGAATTTGAACTTGTGCATAATGACCAATAATGCCGAGGATACCAGATACTAGACCGATAATCCAGGTAATTTTCATAGGAGCTGAGGGAGCTTTCATATTGTATGGTATGTTAGATTGAAGTTTTGGAAAAAGGATAGGGTATTAGAATGGTTATTGGCCAATCCTTATTTTTATGATCTGTGCTGAAATAGGTAGAATAAACCCAATTGAAGACCTCTGTTGTAGTGATTAACGGCATCGCTTTCATTGATATTAGTAAAGCCATGAACATATCTTAAGTCGTAGCCAAAACCGGTAGAAGGTTTTACATAACTCATGCCAACCACCAAACCGACGTCGGTGCTTTTGTAGTTGTTTTTTACATCTGCGCTGGCATTACCTGTCTCTGATTTGGCACTAGCCAAAATACCTAGCTGTGGGCCTGCTTCCAGCCTGAATCCATTGTCAAACATGTATTGAAAGAGAAAAGGAATGTTCACGTAGTTCAAGTTGAGCTTAACATCGTTGCCACCACTTTTGTATTGGGTGCCTTGCACAGAATAAACCACCTCTGGCTGAAGTGCAAATTGCTTGTCCATGTGAATATGGCCCAGCAGACCAACATTGAAACTAAGTTTCGGATCGAAGTTTCCACTGTTGTCACCTTTGATGGTATAGGCATTGAGTCCGCCTTTGATGCCGACGTTTACGTGTTGTGCCTGACCAGCAGTAGTGACTAACAGGACGGCAATAATTGAAAAGAAGTAAGGTTTCATGTTTTAGTTGAGAAGCACGTTGGCTTTATTTTTAGAAGCGAATCGTGGAAGTGAGCTCAAAGGTCATGTTATTGTTCGGTTTCAGTGTTGCACAAGCCCGACTATTAGTTGCATAATTCACTGGTGACATTCTTCCTTTCAAAGCGGTTCGTTTCCGCTAAAGTCAATAACTGGCATTTCAGGAGGTTTTTGCCCGCAAGTTTTCAATACTTTTCTGTAATATTATAGTATGCCAGGCATCTGAACTGGTACAATCAACTTTTTACATTCTTAAAACAACCTACGCACCAGCATGATACACCCACAATCTAGTCGCCGTCAATTTATCAAGAGTACTGCATCAGCTGCTACAGGAATCGCCTTGCTATCGTCATTACCTCAAGGAGCCATAGCCATGATGCAGGAGAAACCCAGACTTAGGTTCTCGGTCATAGGAATGAATCATGGCCACATCTATGGCATGACTGAAGCCGTCAAAAGAGGTGGAGGCGAATTAGTCTCGTTCTATGCGCCTGAGCCTGAATTGGTAGCGACATTTCAGAAAAGGTATCCTGAAGCAAAACTGGCCAAAAGCCAAAAGGAAATCCTGGAAGACAAGTCCATTCAGGTGGTGCTGAGTGCCGGTATCCCAGTTGACCGGGCGCTGTTGGGAGTGGAAGTGATGAAAGCTGGCAAAGACTACCTTGTCGACAAGCCGGGTATCACCACGCTCGCTCAGCTGGCTGAAGTGCGCAAGGTGCAGAAGGCAACCGGGCGTATTTACGATATCATGTTCAGCGAAAGGCTGGAGAACAAGGCTACTGTGAAGGCTGGAGAGCTGGTGCAATCAGGTGCCATTGGCAAAGTGATTCAAACCATCGGCATGGGACCACATCGAATAGGACTTACAAACCGGCCCGAGTGGTTTTTTGATAAGAAGTATTTTGGCGGCATTATCACTGATATTGGCTCCCACCAGTTCGATCAGTTCTTGTTTTTTACCGGATCTACTACAGCGGAAGTGATAGCTTCCCAGGTGGGTAATAACAAGTACCCGGAATACCCGCAGTTTGAAGACTTTGGTGATGTGATGGTAAAGGGGAATGGTGGAGCAGGTTATGTGCGGGTCGATTGGTTTACCCCCGACGGATTGGGTTCATGGGGCGACGGCCGCCTGACGATATTGGGCACTGAGGGCTATATTGAAATCAGAAAGAACATTGATATTGCTTCGGGGCACGAAGGAGGCAACCACTTGTATATCGTGACACAAAAGGAAACGAAGTACATCGACTGTAATGACGTGGAGTTGCCGTTTGGTAGGTTGTTTGTGGATGATGTGCTTAACAGAACAGAAACGGCGTTGCCACAAGCCCACGTTTTCCTGGCTACAGAACTTGCTTTAAAAGCGCAGGATCAGGCAAAGAAGCTGGTGATTACGAAATAGAGGTTGGTCATTTAAAGAAGCACATCGAGCGAAAAGACAATTCTTTCGATGCCGATATCGTATATGAAAGAAGGTTGTAGTTGCCTTTCATTCCTTTTTCTCTCAAATTCCAATTTTTTTTTCAGCGCAGCAAACTAGTGTTTGCTGCGCACAAAACATTCCATTTACTGCGCCGCAAACGACTAAAACATAGCCATCTTTCAGGTCAAACCTAGCTATGTTGCAGCTCAATTATAGCTATGTTAAGGAGCAATTTAAGCTACAATTGGAAACCATTATAGCTATGATTCTAAATGGCCCTACCTGTATTGACTACATTAACGAATTTGAGTTGAGCAAAGTGAGGAATGGAAGTACACTGAATTGCCGTGCTTAGTTGTTATTATGATTGAATTTTTTAGGAGAGATGCGATTTTTCTTCATTCTTATTTAAAGGGGATATTTAAACAACATGTTTCTTTCACTTTAAAATTAGCTAGCTAACTGGGATAGAACCTTGTTCTTATAGCTTCTGCTAATTGGGATTTGCTTATTGTCGATTTCTATGAATTCATTCGTGTATAACTCAATTTTTTGTTTTGAGACGATAAAAGACCGGTGTGTGCGCATAAAGTTAGATGGAGGCAATTTGGCTTCAATAATCGTCATGGCTTCACGTGTAACCAGGGTCTCTCCTGTCATATGTATTTTGAGGTAGTCGCTTAGGCTCTCGATATAAAGAATATCGTCGAAAGGTATTTTTACCATTTTTCGGTCGATGCGAACAAAGAAATAATCATTTCTTTCGGTGTGAATTTCCTTAGTAGGTGGAGCGATTATTGGCGCATTTTCATTCAGGAATTTGCCAATAGCCTGCATCAGTCGTTCAAAAGATATGGGCTTTAACAAGTAGTCAACTGCCTGCAAATCGAATCCATCCAATGCATATTCGCGATAAGCAGTAGTAAAGATTACCTTAATGTCCTTTTTTATAGACTTGGCCAATGATAATCCAGAAATTTCGGGCATGTTGATATCTAGAAATAGGAGGTCAACCGCTTTTACATTGATGATATTGAAAGCCTCAATAGCATTTTTGCAAGTAGCCACCACTTCAATGGGATCAATCCTTGACAGATGATTTTCCATAATTTCACGAGCTACCGGTTCGTCATCCACAATAATGCAACGGATTCTTTCAGCCATCTGCGTGCTGGTTTAAATTGAAAATAGAGAGCTCAGAAATATAGAATTTCCCTGTTTTATGAATGCAAAATTTATAGTTGCCATTATAGTGAATATCCAATCGCTTGCGAATATTCTCGAGACCAATACCTAACTTCTCTTTCTGGTTGTCCTCTCTTTCTGAAAATGTATTTTTGACTACAAATTGAAGCTGGTTGTCGCTTGCGGAAATCGTAATGTCAACATAGAGAAAGCCGTTGTCCAGTGCCCCATGTTTGAAAGCATTTTCCACAAAAGGAATCATCAACATAGGGGCAATCATCAAGTTTTCATCGATTTCGGACGTTCGAAATACTACCCGCAATGTATCCTGAAAACGCACCTTTTCTAGTTCAACATATTCTTGAATATGCATTACCTCTTCTTTCACGGTTACTTTTGGCTTTTTTACCTGATGTAATATGTAATCAAGAAGATTGGACAGTCTCAGTATCAGATCCGGTGTGTCCTTCGACTGTTTAAGAGCAAAACCATAAATTGTATTTAAAGTGTTGAACAAAAAATGCGGATGTATTTGCTTCTTCAGGTATAGTAATTCTTGATCTCTCAAATCCAGTTTAGCCGTCAATATCTTGTTTTGCAGCTCCTTATTCTTTGAAACGGTTTCAAAATTATGTCTTAAAACGTGGATGAGACTCACAAGGCCAACAATCAGGTAAACCAGAATGAATACAAATGAGAAATTCTTACTCATGGGAGGCATATTGCCTATGTCAAAATTCAATATAACAATCATACAGGCGTAAATAATAATTACCACGGAGTGGGCCGTAAAGACTGCTGTATAGAATAAGTACAAAGCGAATTTGACGTATTTTTTGTTGAATAGGTAATTCGGAATAATGCGGTAAACCATCGTGTAGGTCACGACGATAGTGACAGGTACCAGCGCCCCGGAAAACGATAAAATATAGCTCCAATCAGTAGAGTTATAGCTGAAATAATAAATGTAAAAGAGCCATACCGCTATCCAGAAAACCGAATGAAAAAGAACAGTCTTTATTTTTACAGGCTTTAATCCATTCATTAAATCAAAATAAAGAAAGTACTTGGAACTAGCTACACTCTATCTGCCAACAACGATTTTAAGACCTGTAACTACAGGTTTTAGGTGTAGTTTGGTTCAAAAAGCCTAAAAGTCGTCAAAACAAGGGTATAACCTGTCATTAACCTCAACTAGATTTTTCCGAATGGATTTGATCTTATCTTCATCATCAGCAATTAAAAATTGAGTTATGAATAGTATAGGAGAGATTATCATTGAGACATTTAAAAATGGAGGGTTATTCTTTACCTGTCCCATTTTCCTTTTGTTGCTCTTAATGATTGGCATTTGGATGAAAGCTATGCTTTCTGACAAGATAACGGACAAATACATTTTTCTGATCGCTCAAATAGGCTGGTTCGCACTTGCCTGGGGTTATTTAGGCCGAACAATAGGTCTAATAGAAGCCTTTGATAAAGTAGCTGAGCTGGGTGATTTTGCTCCATACTTAATCTCGGAAGGTTTAAAAAAGGCTTTAATAAACCCAGTGTTCGGACTCGTTTCTTTTCTGTTGGCCCGATTAGGGATAATTATCCTAAAATTCAAACAGAAAGAGGGCCAAACAAGCGATTAGCAGATTTGGCCACTGCATTAGCTCCATGTCCAGACTCCATTTCACGACATTTATTCATCCATACAATTGATGTTTGGTCAATATAGTTTTATTCACTTTTTAAAATAACCTCGTGATGCCCTATTTCAAATTAGCAATTGCATTATGCTTACTTAATTTACCATTCGCCGCTTCATCCCAGGAGCAAGCTGGTGTGTCCTTCGATAAAGAAAAAATGGATCGCTTGTTCTCGCTCATTGAAGAAAATGACAAGGCCATGGGCAGTATTTCTATTTTTCAAAATGGAACAGAAGTATATCAGCGGTCCATTGGGTATGCCGATGTAGAAAATGGCATTCCTGCCACTTCAAACACGATCTACCGCCTAGGGTCAATTTCAAAAACATTTACAGCTTCGATAATTATGCAGTTAGTAGATGAAAAAAAAATAACACTGAATACAAAGCTTGCCGCCTATTTCCCTGAGATTCCTAATGGGAAAAAGATCACAATAGAACATCTCTTGAGGCATAGAAGTGGCTTGTTTGATTATCTCAATACAGAGGGCTTTAACGAATGGATGGAGGAACCTAAATCACAATCGGAACTGATTCGGATTTTTGTGGAAAATGGGGTTGTGTTTTCACCTGGCAAAAAGTACGAATATTCAAACACCAACTATGTGTTGCTTTCCTTTATCGCAGAAAAGATTGAAGGGAAAGGCTTTTCAGAGATCATTAAGCAACGTATCACCATTCCCCTCAAGCTGAATAGCACCTATTATGGTGACAAAATAAATACGGCTGAAAATGAAGCTTTTTCTTACAAAAAATTCAAATCGTGGCAGCTGAGCACTGAGATAGATATGAGCATACCAATGGGAGCAGGAGGTGTTGTCTCTACTCCTACTGAATTAAATATTTTTTACCATGCTTTATTTAATGGTAAAGTAGTCTCGGACAGTCCATTTAGCCGAATGATTAAAATGGGTATGGGAATAGGTCAGGTGCTAGTTTTTGATAGAACTGTATATGTTCACGGCGGAGCATTAGATGGATTTGTATCTCAGGCAGCCTATTTTCCAGATGAAAAAGTATCCTTCGCCTTTGCTTTCAATGCGCTAGCTATGGACAGTTACGACATTATATTTGGAGCACTTAAAATATTTTTTGGAAAGGAATACACACTCCCTGAATTCAAACCAGCGCTTGAATTGACTACCACAGATTTAGACATTTATTTAGGTACATATGGCGGTCCTGATCTCCCTTTCAAAATAACGATAACTAAAAACGATGATATGTTGATAGCAGAAGCACCGGGAGTGGGAGCAATCCCTCTGGAAGCCTATGAAACCGATAAGTTTAAATCTGATGCGGAAGGGGTACAATTTCATTTCCTGCCAGGAGAGAATAAATTGATCTTTAATATGGGTGGTGACCATATTTTAACAAAAGAGGATTGAAATATTCATGCACAACAAACACTAAAATGGGCATATAAATGCAGCCAATGGATCGCTATCTGTATATTAAACTTCAGAATATTTAGCAACTGGGTGGCGACTCATTTAGTTGGTCCTTCTGCTCAATATATTCTCAGCGTAAATGAACCCAACCGATGAACATATTAAGGAAACAGCCAACCTCCACGGCGTGATACCAATGCCTTTTTTTTCGAGCCCATGTTCGCCTAAATATTGCTATATTCCCGCATGCACCTAAGGTTTCAAACGCCGTGAGAAAGGTTTTTCCCACCCTACTATTATTTCTAAGCTTCGCTTCTGCTGTTGCCCAAAACCGCCGATTCGAAATAAGAGAGAACATCCCGCTGGATTCTATCCGGCTGAGCGATCCGGCTATTCTGGCAGATAAGGCAAGCTCGATGTACTACATGACCGGAACAGGTGGCTTGCTATGGAAAAGCAAAGATCTTCTCCTATGGACAGGCCCCTACCAGGTAACTGAGACCGACCCTGAATCGTGGATGGGCCCACGGCCAATGATATGGGCGGCGGAACTGCACCAGTACAAGGACAAGTACTACTACTTCGCCACCTTCACCAACCGGGAAGTGATGATTGATACAGTGAGGGGCAATGCCATTAACCGGCGAGCCAGTCATGTACTGGTCAGCGATAAGCCTGAGGGTCCCTACGTTCCCATGGCCGACGAAACATATTTACCTGCCGATATGCCTACTCTTGATGGCACCTTTTGGGTCGACAAAGACGGCAAGCCCTATATGGTGTACTGCTACGAATGGCTTCAAAACTGGAATGGTACCATTGATAAAATTGAACTAAAGCTGGATTTATCGGGCTCGGTAGGCGAGGGGAAAGTATTGTTTCGGGCCCATGATTCTCCCTGGAGCCGGGAAAAGAATGATAATGGCAAAGTAGGCCCCAACAAAGTCACTGATGGCCCCTGGCTCTTCGAAACCCAAAAGGGCACTCTGGGTATGCTGTGGACCAGCTGGGTGTTCGATACCTATGTGCAAGGGGTGGCCTATTCAGCTAGTGGCACATTGGATGGTCCGTGGGTGCACGAAGAGGAACCTATCACTCCACCCAACTTCGGGCATGGCATGATGTTCCGGACTTTTGAAGGGAAGCTGCTCATGTCGGTGCATAGCCACAAAAGTGTGAACGGGCGCTATGTCAGGGTTCCTCATTTGTTTGAAATGGATGATTCGGGAGAGAAGCTGGATGTGGTTGGGCCGTTTATACGATAGAGAAGTTGTAGGCGCTATTGTCGATGAACGGGTGGGAGCAACTTGCCTGTCATAGCCAGGTTCTGCCATTTCTCTAATTCTATAGGGATGGGTTGCAGGTTTTGATTAAATTCCCACTTCAATCAAACCCATCTTATGAAAAAGTATATCCTCTATTGCCTTGCCTTTTTCCTTTCATTTGGATTACTGCAGGCGCAAGACCTATCTATTAAAGTGAGTTCGGAGACGATCTCCATGAAAATCGGCGAATCTATTCAACTGCAAGCGGCCGTGGTAGATGCAGCCGGGAAGAAAGTAGCCGGTCGTGACTACATCTTCTATTCAAGAAATGATCGTGCGCTGTCTGTGGTGGACAGCACTGGTATGGCAACAGCCATCAGGCATGGAGAATATGGCGTGGTGGTCATTAGCCCGGGAGAACCGAGATTAAGGACAAACATAATGGTAAATATTGAGCCGGCGCCTATCGCTAAGGTGGCTTTTGGCCCACTACCTACCAAGATATATGCAGGTGTTATCGTCCCTCTTACTATCGTGGTTACTGACGAAGCAGGATTTGAGCGACCAGAAATGACTGTATCGCTAACCTCGTCCGATGAAGCTAAATTGGCTGTGGCTCCTTTCTACAAACTGATTCCTAAAGAAAAAGGGAAAGCAATCATCACCGCCTCAGTGGGGAAAGTGAAACAAACTTTAGAGGTCAATGTAATCGAAAACCCAATTGCGAAGATACTGTTGACTGCCGACATGGCAGAGGGAAGGTCTGGTGACGTATTTACATTAACAGCCAAGGCTATTGACAAAGATGGCAAGCAGGTAATGGATGCACCGATCAACTATTCGTTTACCGGTGAGTCGTTCGATGTGTCGGCCGCTCCCTCAGGATTGATGACGAAGGAAGGACAGTTTGTAGCAGACCAACCTGGTTTGTATACCCTGAATGCAACTTGTGGGCCTGCGGCAGCTTCTGTGACAGTGCAAGCCAATAGTCGAAATGTTTCTCGCAAGATTGACCTTGTTGGCCAGGGATCAATGACCAAAAAGCACACTTCAGACTTCTGGGTATGGGAAGGAGTAGATGGAAAGGACTACGCTGTAACCGGAACATGGGGCGCTGATGGTACTGCTTACTTCTGGGATGTCACTAATCCTGCAAGCATGCAGTTGGTAGACTCGGTGAGGGTAGATGCAAGGACCGTTAACGATGTGAAAATATCTGAAGACGGTAAGATATGTGTGATTTCCAGAGAAGGTGCCTCCAACAGAAAGAATGGACTTGTAATCATTGATGTAACCAACCCAAGGGATGCGAAAGTGATTTCTGAGTTTTCAGAAAACCTTACTGGTGGTGTGCACAATGTCTTCATTTATAAAAAGCATGTGTATGCTTTAAGTGCAGGCAGAAAGTACTATTCGATCAATATTGAAGACCCTGCCAAGCCAAGGATTGTTGGGGAGTTTGAACTGGACACCCCTGGACATTCTATCCACGATGTGTGGGTGCATGATGGCATCGCTTATTCGTCGAACTGGTCGGATGGTGTACAGTTGGTGGATGTGGGTAATGGCATTGCCGGTGGCTCACCTGCCCATCCAGTGCAGTTTGCCAGCTATGCTTATCCAAGCGGATCTAACCATGCTGCCTTTCCCTATAAAGACGAAAAGACTGGTAAATTCTACGTGATTCTAGGCGATGAAGAATTTCCATACGGTCTGAATCCTGATGGACGAACTCCTGGTAGAGCAGCTGGATTCCTTCATATAATCGACTTCACCGACCTTAAAAACCCGAAGGAAGTAGCCTGGTTCCAGGTGCCATTTGCCGGGTCGCATAATTTCTGGATTGAAGACGATGTGTTGTATGCAGCGTTCTACAATGGCGGCGTAAGGGTAGTTGACCTAAGCGGTGAATTACTGGGAGACTTGAATCGTCAGGGCCGTGAAATTGCCTGGATTGTTCCCGAAGATCCTGATGGCTATATCGCCAATTCACCATTTACCTGGGGTGCACAACCCTATAAAGGCCATATCTTTTATTCAGATTGGAACAGTGGCTTATGGTCAGCGAAACTTCAGCCGATAGTGCCTGAAAACACCAAAATACAATCTAAATAAGGGAGTTGCAGCCTATGAAATCATTAATAAGATCACTCTTTCTCTTTGCCTTTGTTTCTTTTGGCTACGTTGTTAGTGCTCAGAACTACTACGTGTATGTGACGGCGGAGTCGGAGGACGAAGTGTCGCTCATTAAATTTGACGGCACGGCAGCAACGATAGAAAAGACCATCCCGGTAGGCGTTTGGCCGGCAGAAATTGAGGGGCCTCATGGCATCAACGTAAGCCCGGATGGTAAATACTGGTATCTCTCGCTGGCCCATGGCAATCCGTTTGGAACCTTGTACAAGTTTTCCACCGCGACCAATGAGGTGGTTGATACGGTGAGACTGGGGCTGTTTCCAGCTTCTCTTCAGATTTCGAAAGCGACTGGTCTTTTGTATTGCGTGAATTTCAACCTGCATGGCGACATGGTGCCCAGCACGGTATCGGTAGTGGATCCTGAAGAAATGATTGAAATCGACCGCATTGAAACCGGCGTGATGCCGCACGGCTCCAGGATATCAGCTGATGGCATGTATCACTATTCAGTGGGCATGATGTCGGGTGAGCTTTTCGAGATATCCACCACTAAAATGAAAGTGACCAGGACACTGAGCATGGATGGAAAAGTGGAGGAACCAAAGATGGCCGGTATGGACCATAGCATGATGGATCACTCAACAATGGATCATTCCGGTATGGAGTCGCCAATGGGCGCGATGGGAAGTGGTAAAAAAATGTATCACAGTGCTGTAAAGCCTACCTGGGCGATTCCTCACCCAACAGAAAGGAAAGTGTATGTAGCCGGCAACGGATCAGATGAGATACTGGAAGTGGACCTCGACAAATGGGAAATTATTAACCGTTTGAAGACAGGTAAAGCGCCTTATAACGTTGACGTATCACCTGATGGTCGTTGGCTGGTGGCCACATACAAGGGTAGTGCAGAGACAGGTGTATGGGACTTAAAGAAACTAAAGGAAACTGCAAGGATTCCTAATACCCGCAGAGTATCGCATGGTGTGTCGATATCTTCTGACAGTAAATATGCATTTATCTCTGTTGAAGGAATCGGCGGGGAGCCGGGCACCATGGACGTGATCGATATCAAAAAAGGCACAAAAGTGGCGTCCGTAGACATGGGCAAACAAGCTGGTGGGATTATCTTCTGGAAGATGGAATAGCCACATCACCTTAAGACTTTTTGAAAAGGATCAGCGTGCTGGTCCTTTTTTGTTTTATAGTATTGAGGGGCTAACAGGCTAATGGGTTAGGTCGAAAATGTTAATTATATTTAAAGAATTGGATAACCATAAAGAATACCACCTACCATGAAAGTTACCAAATACCTTTTTGTCATTCCCTTGCTAAGTTTTATGGCCTGCAACACCGCCAAAGAAGAATCGGGTATTGTTGCCGGCAATGAAAAAGCCAAAGCAAGACTCGATTCAACCCTCAATGCCTTTGTAGAAAATGGAGCGGTAGCAGGCGCATCAGCTTTGATTTTTGAGAAGGGCAAAGAGGTCTATTTCAATTCGTTTGGCTATGCTGACAAGGAGGCTCAGGTGCCCATGGCCAGAAATACCATCGCTACCATTTACTCGATGACCAAGCCGGTGACGGGTACGGCTTTGATGACCCTCTACGAAAAAGGTGCCTTCCAACTCGATGACCCCTTGTCGAAATACGCACCGGAATTTGCTGATATGCAGGTGTATGCCGGTGTGGATGCTACGACTGGTGAAATGATTCTTGAACCATTGGTTCGGCCGATCACGATCAGAGACATTACCCGGCATACGGCAGGATTTGTAAATACCACCAATATCCCGGTGTTGGGCGATTTGTTCAAGGAAACCGATCCTGCCAACAGAGAAAATACACTGGTACAAATGGCGGAGAAAATGGGAAAACTGCCGCTGATGTTTCAGCCAGGTACCCAATGGGCCTATGGGCCGTCAGTAGATGTGCAGGCATTTCTTGTAGAGCGACTGTCGGGTGAGCCCTACGGCGAGTATATTAGAAAAAATGTTCTTGATCCATTGGGAATGAAAGAGACCAGGTATTTCGTGCCTGAGAGTGATCGTAACCGGATGTCGTCGTTGTATAGAAAAGATGAAAGTGGAGCCCTGATTCAACTCTCCAACGAGGAAGCACTTTCGTTTAATATTAATCATTGGGCACTTACGCCCGGAGGTTACGGATTAACCTCTACCGTAGACGATTACCAGCGCCTGGCCCAAATGTTCGTCAATGGTGGCACACTTAATGGTGTCACGATTTTAAAGCCAGAAACAGTGAAGTTGATGGCCACCAACCATTTGGATGAAAATATCACTGAACGGATGTGGTTGCCAAGCAAAGGCCAGGTAGGCTTCGGAATCGACTTTGCCGTAAGGTTACGTCCACCAGCATCTGCCGAAGAGAATAACGGCATGGTGGGTGAGTTTTTCTGGGACGGAGCTGCCAGCACCTTGTTCTGGGTGGACCCTGTGAATGACCTGACTGCCGTACTATTCGTGCAGATTATGCCGTTTGCCGGTCAGGTACATAAGAAATTCAGGGACGCGGTATATGGGCCATTTGTGCCGGTTAAAAAGGAGTGAAAATTACTCGCTAGCATCAGGGAATCGTTATTATCATCACTCGTATTTATTAGCTTGACCTAAACAAGGAGCGGAAAAAAGTCATAATTCATCAATAAACATTATCAATATTTTGGTAGTTTAACGTTGATAAACCTCAAGACAATTCCCGCCATGAAAGATGCCAAATACTCGGAAACAGAATTGGATGAATTGAAACAGAAAGAAAATTCTCTTAAGACGGTCGTTACAGTTTTCGCAGTAACGGTTGTGTTACTTTTTCTAATTGGAATCTACCTTACCATTACGCAAGGTTTCAGTGTTTTTTCGGTATTTCCAGTTGTTATGCTTGCGGCATTCATTCCCTCTTTGGTGAGCTTAAAGAATATTAAATCGGAGATTGCCCGTAGAAGTAAGTAGACGAGTAAAAATCCTTCTGGCCAATATATAGCTGATGGCATTCTTTCATTGCTTGCAATCAGGGACATCTCTGGGTGTTTAAAATGGCTAATTGTATGGCTTTTGCTTGTTAAGCATTTGAACTTTCTCATACGGTCTACAAAAATTTCCTCCATGTTGACAGGATATAGGTAAAGAGCCTCGCTCCTAATGTTACTTAATTTATCTACTCTACATTTGTAGAATAAAAAAGTTTCTCTACATTTGTAGAGTAAGTAATTTGAGGATGAGAAAGGCCCTATGAAACTATCGCAAAAGGAAGAGGAATTGATGAACATCATATGGGAATCGGAAGAGACCTTTATGAAGGAGCTTATCGATGCCTATCCGGAGCCAAAGCCGGCGGTAACGACCATCGCTACCCTGTTGAAAAGGCTTACCAACAAAGGAGCCATTGACTTCCGGACCAATGGCAACTCAAGGGCTTACTACCCGCTGATAGGCAAGTCCGACTATTCTACCTCCTACATGAAAAACATGATATCGACCTTTTTTCAGGGGTCGTCTGGTAGGTTTGCTTCTTTTTTCACAAAGAACATTGAGCTAAGCAAGGAAGAACTGCTTGAGCTTCGAAACATGATTGATGATCAACTTAAAGAGCCAGACAAATGATCATCTACGTCATGCGCTTTAGCCTCTCGTTGGCGATCGTTTATGTTTTCTACAAGGCTTTTTTTGAAAATGAAAAAAGCCATGTGTTCAACAGACTGATATTGCTGGGTGGGCTGGTGGTGTCGCTGGTTGTGCCGCTTATTTCTGTAGAAACATCGCAAAGTATTAAAAGTGCTATCACCGGCGTTGAGCCATACATCCCCACCAACTATTTCTTTTGGGAATGGTTAGCAGGGGCTGTCTATTTGCTTATAGTAGGCACATTGCTGGTTCGTTTTTGTTTGGATATTTATCGTTTTATCCGGAAAGCTGCACGGCATGAACAGCGCAGCTATGGTCGGGCCAGGGTGGTGCTTGTGGAGGAGAAGATTACTCCCTATTCCTTCCTTCATTATATTTTCATCAACAAGGCGCAGTTTGAAGCGATTCCCCCGGAACTGCTAAAACACGAGCTCGCCCACGTGGCGCAGTGGCATACCCTCGATATCTTCTTCGTAGAATTGATTAAGGTGCTCGCCTGGATCAACCCAATGGTAGGAAAGTATAAAAAAGCGATGCAGCTGAACCATGAATTTCTGGCAGATGGCGATGTGCTGCGCACGCATGATACCCGCCACTACCAGGATATCCTCCTGAGCTATCTTGGCGGGCAGCAGCCGGCCAACATGGTGAGTGGTTTCAATTTTTCTCCTACCAAACTACGATTCCAAATGATGACCAAGGGTAGAAGCAGCATGTATGCTTTGAAGCAAGTTCTCATTGTTCCGATGCTGGCAGTTATTTTCATTTCCTGTTCTGATAATCCGGGTGTGTCGGGAAAAGACATGCTTTACTACTGGCGGTATACTGCCGGCATGCAGGAGATTCTGGAAACCGGAGATATGAATCAGAAAGACCTGAAAGAAGGTATTCTGTTGCCCATAGAAACAAAAGGACAATATGACACGCTCATGAGTATCTATAAAGACATGAGTAGCGGGCAGCGTGGATCAGTTTATAAACTTCCTGCTTATCTGGAACCGCTCACTGATGAGGACTGGCAGCAGATGAAATTGGATCGCTCGACACAGTAACACACACACAAATAATATCAAACGATTTTTCACCATAAAAAGGACTATGGCATGGATAACTATGTAAAAAAATTCACCCTCCTGATTGGGGTCATCTTCGGATCCCATATCGCATTTGCGCAAGAATCATCTCAGTCGAATTACCTTATTCAGGTGGGCATAAAAGACAGTTTGTATTCAAAAATACTGAATGAACAAAGGGATTTTTGGGTGCAATTGCCTGAAGGATTTAACCCGGCCAGCATTGTGAAATATCCCGTTGTTTACCTGTTGGACGGAGGGGTGCAGCTCAAAGGCTTGGCTACCGTTAATAATTATTACACCGGTCATCATCTGCCGGATATGATTCTTGTAGGCATATCCAACCGCACAAATAGAACCAGGGATTTAACTACCTCAGAGCTAACATGGCGAAATGGGGGTGAGGTAAGAGAAGAAACTGGTGGAGCAGAAGCCTTCAGCCGGTTTATTGAAACAGAGCTCATTCCCTATGTAGAAAGTAATTACCCAACCACATCTTTCAGGACCCTGATCGGGCATTCTTACGGCGGCTTGTTTACTATTAACGCCTTGGTCAATCATACTCAGCTGTTCGACAATTATATCGCCATTGATCCCAGCCTCGATTGGGATGATCAAAAATTGATGAAGGAAGCAAAGAAAGCTTTCAGTAGCCGAAAATTCGAAGGAAAATCTCTCTTTATTGCCCTTGGAGCGGGCCAATTGCACATGCTCGATGAGTCGGTTAGTCTTGACAACGTCATGCAAGACACTTCTGAATACAGCCTGTTTGGTCGTTCTATCATTGAGTTGTCAACCTTCGCTGAAGCTCAGCCACAAAATGGACTTGACTTCTCGTGGAAGGCCTATCCAGACGACTATCACTGGAGCATTCCGTTGCCGGCTATGCGCGATGGACTGATTCGCCAATTTGAATGGTACCAGCTTCAGTCTCCCACGAAATACAGTAATCCCGACACCTCTCTGGAAGAATTACTTACCCTTATCAAGCAGCGTGCAAAAGTACTAAAAGAACATTTTGGATATCCTTCACCACCCCTGGCTGAAGAGCTTTTTAACCAAACAGGATACATGTACCTGCAAATGGGGCAGCCTGAAAAGTCATATGCCTTTTTCAAAATGGGGATTGAGTATTATCCAGAAAGCCCCAACGCCTATGATTCCATGGCCGACTATTACGAGTCCCAAAACGACAAGGCCAATGCACTGATCAACGTAACTAAGGCTTTTGAGCTTAGTGGGAATGAGTACTATGCGGAAAGGATGATGGAGTTGAAAATTAACAAATAGATAGCAAGGCAAAATTGGATCGGCGTTCTTTTAGGCTTCTGACCACTTTTTGAATGTCGGGCCTCTTATCTTAATCCCCGAATATTTGTTCTGCGATTTCCTTCACAATCGCCGCAAACTGCTCCGGCTGTTCCACACTCGGGTAGTGGCCGCAATTGTCGATTTCATGCACCTGGGTGATGCCAGGCAGTGTTTTGATATAAGCAAGATTGGCCGATGGATCCTGAAGCCCATGGATCACATGAACCGGCTTACCTAGCTCTGCTACCATTTTTGCCTCATCGCCCAGTTGCCCCAAATGTAAGCCAGAATAAGCGAAATATTGACGGAATAATGGGTCCGTGTTTATAAAGTCGCTAATAAGTGTTTTTCGGACTGTCTCATTCCTCGTCGCTATACTGAATGTTGACGTCAATTCTTCGTCAGTGTAGTCAGCTTTGAAATAGGTGCCTAGGGCTTCAGATGGGAGAAAAGCCTCCTCTGTGTTAAGTGGCTTTTTTAGTGGGGGTGTGCCAAAAATTACTACCCCCTTGCAGTTGGGGAAGTCTCCAGCGACCTCAATGGCCAGGTGCCCTCCCAGGGAATTGCCAATGATAATAACTGGTACGTTTGTAGGGATGCCCGAACGAACGCATGACTTCAGCCCTTCGAAAGAATAGTCCTGTTCTGGCTTGGCAGAACGATGGCCGTCGTGCCCCGGCAAACAGATATTTATTATGGAGAATTGAAGGTGGTTTTCGACGAAATGATTGAAAACAGATGGAGAGGAAGAATTTCCATGTATGAGCACAAGTGTATTTGTACTTTTCCTACTTATTTTAGTGATAAAAGAACTCATTTTCGCTAACAGTTGAATTATTTAAGGAAAACAATTATAATAAAGTAAATAATTTAAAATAGACTAATTCAAAACAAATAATTGGTCATTAAGGTGATGGAGAGTTTCGCCATTAAGGATGGCGTTTTTGCGCTATTAAACTTCGGAGAAATTGCGGATGGGCTATGCTTGTCAATGCATACCGTAAACACCCATAGAATAAATATGCTTAAAAAGTTGGAAGCGTCGAATACTGCGGAACTGTTGATGATGGCACGTGATATGAATTTACAATATTGAGCCAATAGTATGCGAGTTGATGAACTGATGACATGTTTTTCTACGGCCGATTTCGATAGCTATGTAGCGCCGATTCCCAGGGCGAATATCGCTTGTTACGAGGTGGGAAGGGAGCACTTTCAGATTATAACCCCGGGTAAAGTTGGAGGGTTTGATTTGAGCGATTTCTCCAACATTTCTATGTTGTATGATTTGATCCCTGAGAATGATCGAGACCTCGTGATGGACTATTCTTATCAGTCAATGCGATATGTCAATTCTTTACAAAAAATTGAGTTGATTGCTTCTCAATCCAAGGTTATTCAAAAAATTAAGGGTAAGAACAATAAGACGTATTATTATTTGCGACACGGGTTCGCTAATGGGGTCCGAAATGGACAGCTTGTTACCAATTTTACTTATTTGGAAGATGTCACCTGGATGCAACCAAAAAGTGGAACATGGCAACTATTAGGCCCGGAAGCCAATTATTTTGATTTCAATATTCCGGAGATCGCCTCATTCAAAGGAGTGCTTTCCACAAGTGAAATAAGGGTTTTGAAATTAGTAGCAAGGGGCTTCCATTCTAGAGACATTGCTGAGGGCCTCAGGCTTTCGAGGCACACCGTGGATACCCACCGCAGAAACATGTTGCGAAAAATGGATGCAGCCAATACGCCGGAGCTTCTAACGCTGGCAAGAGACATGAATTTGATTAGCTAAAGGGATGAGTCTGAAAGTTGATGATATAAAAAATGCTTTTTTGCTGGGAGATGTGGATAGCTATCAGGCACCGATGGTCATCCCCAACATTGCATGCTATGAAATTGGAAGGGATTATTTCAGGGTCATCAACAACAGACAGGTGGGCGGTTTTAACCTCAATCTCTTCAGCGACCTTACTCAAATTTATGACTTCATGCTCGACCATGACCGCGACCTGGTTATGTCATTTTCCCATCAATCAATACAGTACTTTAATTCCATTAACTTCACTGAGTTGCTTTCCAGTCAAAGCAAAATTGTATTCAGGGTAAAAGGCAAGGGCAATAAAACCTACTACTACCTCCGCCATGGGATCGCCAATGGCATTCGTGAAGGTAAGTTGGTAAGTAATTACTCGTACCTCCAGGACGTTACGTGGATGAAGCCTAAAATTGGCGCCTGGCAATTGTTAGGCAAAGAGAGTGAATTCTTTGACTTTAATATTCCTGAGATCTTGTCTTTCAAAGGGGTGCTTTCTGCCAGCGAAATCAAAGTACTAAAATTAGTTGCCCGTGGTTTTCATTCCCGGGATATCGCCGAACAGCTTTTTATTTCCCGACATACGGTAGCCACGCATCGTAGAAATATGATCAAAAAAATGGATGTAGCGAATACGCCGGAGCTGCTGACACTCGCAAGAGATATGAATTTGATTACTTAACCCCAGGTATTTGAAACTCGAAGAAGTAAATATTGCTTTTTTGCCAGGTGAGGTAGATCGCTATGTGGCTCCAGTAGTATTGTCCACTATGCCGTGTTACGAGGTAGGTAGGAATTACTTTCGAACAATTAATGATGGACTTTTGGGTGGTTTTGATTTCAATCTCTTCAACGACCTTTCTCAAATATATGACGCCATACTTGACCATGATAGAGATATCGTCATGGCCTTTTCTCATAATTCAATTCAATATTTTAATGCTACCGAATCAGCCGATGTGTTGGTCAATCAAAGCAAAATTATTTTTAGGGTAAAAGGTAAGAACAACAAGATACATTTCTATTTGCGGCACGGGATCGTAAATGGCGTCCGTGACGGCAAGTTGGTGAGTAATTACTCCTATCTCGAGGATGTGACGTGGATGAAGCCCAAGGTTGGTGCCTGGCAATTGATGGGGAAGGAGAGTGAATTCTTTGACTTCAATATTCCTGAGATCTTGTCTTTCAAAGGGGTACTTTCTGCCAGCGAAATCAAAGTACTAAAATTAGTTGCCCGTGGTTTTCATTCCCGGGATATCGCGGAACAGCTTTTTATTTCCCGACATACGGTAGCCACGCACCGTAGAAATATGATCAAAAAAATGGATGTGGCCATCACGGCGGAATTACTTTCCCTTGCCAGGGACATGGGGCTACTGGGGTGAAGAACCATCAAAAAAGTTTCACCAGTCTCTCCTAAAAGCCTCCTAAAACCTGAACTGATTGTTTGAATATACTCATTTCTAGGTATTGACTTACCTCTTAAGCACGCAGATATTTGGCTAACAATCAGCTCTTTGTATTATAATTATAGTTTAGTTGTGTCGGTCGAAGGTTTGTTATGTCGAAAAAAACATCGAAGGCCTTTTCAAGACGATTAACCAAAAAAATACTCATTCCCGCAACAACGATAAACACGGGAAGCCCGGTCGGAGAGACTCCATCGGGTTTTTTTGTGTCAGCTATTTTAGTCTAAGCCTAATCCACCAATTACCTCCCACGTAATCCCCTTCTCCGGCATGCCGTCCAGGATAGGCATGGCCTTCGCAATGGCGGCTTTCACGCTTTCGAGCTGGAGAGAGTTAGCGTGGTCTTGTTTGCTTTCCCATACTTCTGAAATAAGTACGATGTCGGGGTTGTCGGGGTCTCTGCCCACCAGGTATTGCAAGCAGCCCTTCATGGTCGGCTTTGCGTTGGCATTTTCAATGAGAATGGCTGCTAGTTCATCGCCCTTGCCGGGCTTGGCTTTCAGCTTGCCAAAAAGTCCGTGTTTCATCATGATAGTAGGTTATTTATTCTTCTAGTTTTAATGCATATATAGCCGGCCAATACTTTCCAGTGACCAGCAGCGACTTGGTGCCTTCGTACCAGGCAATGCCGTTGAGCACGTCGACGTTAGGATTCTCTATTTTGGCTTGCTCGGCAAGTGAGGTCAGGTCTAGCAGTCCCACCACCTTTCCGTCTTTCGCATCAATTTTGACGATGGAATTGGTTTGCCAGATATTGGCAAAAATAAACCCATTCACATATTCCAGCTCATTGATCATATTGACGGGCTGGCCCTGGTAGGTAACCGGAAGTGTTCTTGTGACCTCCAGCGTAGCGCTGTCGAGGTAGAAGAGGCTACTTTTTCCATCGCTCATGATCAGGTCTTTGCCATTGTGGGTCAGTCCCCAGCCCTCTGTTTTGTAACTGAAGTCGCCTACTTTTTCGAAGGTGTTGAGATCATAAATAAACCCCTGCTGATTTTTCCAGGTAAGTTGATACACCTTGCCATTGAGGATAGTGATGCCTTCCCCAAAATACACTGCTGCCAGGTCTACTTTCTTTTCTGGCTTGCCAGTTTTGATGTTCAATAACCCAAACCAGGAGTGTCCTTCTTCCCCTGTGCTTTCGTAGAGCTTTCCATTGTGCACCACGAAACCCTCAGTGAACGACCCTGTGTCGTGAGGAAAAACGCTGTGTACTTTGAAATTGAGTCTGTCGGAACTGGTTGTTTCTTCCTGGGGCTTAGTGGTGCAGCCTACCAAAAGGGTTGCCAGGAAAAGACAGTAGCAGCTTTTTTTTATCATGTTTAGTGGCACTTTTTATTGCAATTTAACCAGTTTCACCTTTCCCAGGGAAGAAATTGAGGTCAACTTTTAGCCTTGCCAGATTCAACGTTTTGGTGTTCATGCAACGCTTATTGATCGGTAAAATGCCACGCCAAAGACTTCCGCAACTGACTTTTACTGAAATTATCAGGCCTCACTCAGCACTTGGCTCTTAATTTAAATCAATGGAGGACCTCGCTGTTGATTATATAAGGCACTTTGCCAGAAGCGTAAAACTCAATCAGGTTTACTGCGGCCATCCTCGACATCTCATTTCTGGCATTGATGGTGGCAGAGCCGATATGGGGCAGAATGGCTACATTTTCCATGTCCAGCAAGGGGTTGTCAGCCTTCATGGGCTCAGGGTTGGTCACATCAAGCCCAGCCCCCCAAATGTCACCTGCTTGAAGTGCTTCTATCAGGTCTGCCTCGTTGTGTGTCCCACCACGAGAGGTATTGATAAAAATAGCAGTCCGTTTCATTTTTTTGAAGGCTGCCTTGTTAAAGATGCCTTTGGTTTCAGCGCTAAGCACACTGTGCACGGAGACTACATCGCTTTTTTCAAGCAGCTCGTCAAAGCTCACTTTCCGGGCGCCGAAGCGCTTTTCCGCTTCCAGGTTGTGGTTTCGATTACAGTAAAGGATCTCCATGTCATAAGCACCATGACAGCGTTTGCCCATTTCCATGCCAATGGCTCCTAACCCAAATATGCCAAGTGTTTTGCCTTTTGGCTCCAGGCCCAGGTGAGCTTTTGGCTGAAAAGCACCCCATTCTCCCTTTGCAATTGTTTTGTGCATATAGAAGAATTTTCTACTCACGGCGAGCATCAATCCGAAAGCAATGTCGGCAGTAGCATCGCTCATAGCGCCTGGGGTGTTACCTACTGGAATACCAGCTTTGGTAGCGGCTGGAATGTCGATATTATCATAGCCCGCCGCAAACTGGGACACGATATCCAAATGTGTGCATTCCTCAAAAAAATGGGCATTTAGCTTGTCGGCACTTAATGTAACCACAGCATGATGCTGTTTTGCTTTCTCTATAAGCTCTGCCTGCGTCATGGGAGTGGAGCCCGGCCATACTGTTACCTGAAACCCAGCGTCTCGCAGCATATCGATGCCCAGTTCGGGGATTTCTCTGGCAACAAGCACTTTGGTTTCATGTATCGGACGCTTCATAGACTTTGGGTTATTGTAAGTAAAGATAACGGGTGCTGTTCTTCAGAGTTTCCCGCGAGGCCAAAAAAATAGGCCATCCGCGAGGATGGCCCGTATTATCACGCCTGGGAAGTGACTGTAAATTTAATTAATTGGATTAAAGAACCTACGCCATCTTATTTTACTTAGGAAACTTTCGTTGGCATCCAGTGAAAGCCAGATGAATGCCGCCTCGCCCACTACATGGTCGGCAGGCACAAAACCCCAAAAACGGGAGTCCTCCGAGTTATGGCGGTTGTCGCCCATCATGAAGTAGTAATCCTGTTGAAAGGTGTATTCTTTTACCTCCTGCCCATCGATGTATAATTTATAGTCTTTTACCTCAGCGTTTTCCAGTCCTTCGTAATCAACGATGGTACTGCCATATTTAGCCACCAGGCTATCGGTTAGTTGAATTTTCATGCCTTCTGCTGGGATTTGTAATGGCCCCCAGTGGTCAGCATTCCATGGGTAATAATTAGCATCGGGAAAGATCCTGGGATTAGGCTGGTCTGCCGGCATCATCGTGTCAACGACGTCGTCGATGAACGACTCTTTCTTTAACTGCTCTGCCGCTTCCGGCGTCGTATGTACAATATAACCTCCCTGAACAGGCATTACTTCCCAAATCCCAAATTCCTTGAACACCCGTTCGCGAATAGATTGTCCGGTTTTTACATAGTACCTGAATTGCATCAAATCAGGGTTTTCTCCTTTTTCTCCATTGACGTAAACCTGACCATCTTTTACTTCAATCACGTCGCCGTGAATACCAATACAGCGCTTGATGTAATGCGTTTTTAAGTCTACCGGATGTTCAAATTCGGGTGGATAATTGAATACCACTACGTCATTTCTCTCCACCTCGCTAAATGCTGGTAAACGATATTGCGGCAATTGGATCCAATCGAGATAGGAGGGAATGTCAGTGCCCCAGATTTTCGCATGGGTGAGTGGTATCTGAAGCGGAGTAGCAGGTGTGCGAGCTCCGTATGAAACTTTGCTAACAAATAGAAAATCACCCACCAAAAGCGACTTCTCCATAGAGGGAGTAGGAATGGTGAACGCTTCCATGAATATCCATCTGATAAGCGTGGCGGCCACTACAGCAAACGCAATAGCGTCGAGCCACTCCCTAAGCGGAGATTTCTTTACGGTCTCCTTTTCTTCCTTTTTTCCAAAAAGCTTCAACTTCATCTTCTCTCTTATTTTTGAGGGCAATTGCCCGCAATATTAACTAAAATTTTTAAGCTTCCTCGGGGCCCATCAAATCATCCATCCCCATCACGCCTTTTTTATCTAAAAGCCACTCTGCAGCGATCACTGCCCCAAGTGCGAATCCTTCTCTACTGAATGCCGTATGCTTGATTTCTATCTCGTCGATGGGAGAGGTATAGTGTACGCTGTGAGTGCCAGGAACATTGGTTTCTCTAAAAGATTCAATGCCCAAAACCCCTTTTTTGTCGCATTTGTCATTGATGATTTTGGTAAACTCCGGACACACTTTCTGAATGCCTTCAGCCAGGGTCACGGCTGTGCCGCTTGGCGCATCCTTTTTTTCGGTATGGTGGATTTCCTTCAGAGAAATCTTGTAGTCCGGATAAGGTTTCATCATGGTGGCCAGTCTTTTGTTCAAACGAAAAAAAAGATTGACTCCCAGGCTATAGTTCGATGCATAGAAAAAGGCGCAGTCATTGCTTTGGCAGCTGGCTACCACTTTGGCCCAGTCGTGTAGCCACCCAGTGGTTCCACAAACGGTGGGTATGTTTACTTCCATCAGAGAGGTAATGTTCTTTGCTGCTCCTGCTGGTTGTGTAAATTCAATGGCCATATCGGCCCCACTTTTTTTTACTAGTTCACCAACATTTTCTGCAGGATTTTCCAGTGAGCCGGCTATTTCATGGCCACGCTCCAGTGCTATTCGCTCGATGGTTTTACCCATTTTCCCATACCCTACTAAAAATATCTTCATGCTTAAAAACTTATTTTGATCCCCAGGCCAGCATAAGTATAGCCGTTGATATTCCCTAGGGTGGGTGTATAGTTAATGACAAGCTCATCATTGATGTCGAATTCATCGAGGTGAGCTGCTATATGAGCGTCTACGATATTGAGCATGTAAACGATGCCCGAAATAATAACCATGTAGTCCCTATTGCGCCGGAAAGAATCTGTATTTCGGCGCAATGCGGTTTCAGCGAATCTGGGAAACGGGTTAATGGTGCTTGGGTCTTCGTCGATTTCTGCAAAAAGAGACTGCCGAAAAATATTATAAAGTCGGTTGTTTCGATACATAATATGGCCCAATACGATAAATGTGCCATAGTACGCAGGTACTTTCCATACCTGACCTACATAGATTTGCCCTAAGCCGGGAAGGATGGCAGACAGCATGGCTGCTTTTTGGGGGTCGAGTGTACTCAATTCTTGCTCAAGCATGATACCCTTTGGGAGATTGGATACGCTATCACCCTTGATGATGAGTGACTCGCCTGCCTCAACACTGACTGAGTCACCTCTTATTTCCTGGGCCACGCTGAAGTGAGATATAACCAGAAAAACTGCCACCAAAGAAATACCTCTTCGGGCAGTTTTTGGAACTGTTAATTTCAGCGCTTCCTTACGGAACATTAGATATTCAGTATTTCCAAAATTCTGTTAAGGTCCTCGGTAGAAACGAAGGGGATACGAATTTCTCCTTTGTTTTTTTCGTCTGCTTTTAGCGAAATCCGGGCACCAAAGTGCGAAGATAGTTTATTTTGGAGGTTTTTTACTTCGGGTGATAACGAAGGATTTGCCGATTTATTGAGATTGGTTGACTCAACCGGGTTTTGGGTGTATTCTCTCACCAACGATTCTACCTTCCGTACAGAAAGATCATCACTGATAATTTTATGGAAAATACTCAGCTGAGTGGCTGGATTGTCGATGCCTATGATGGCCCGCGCATGCCCCATTGACAACCTTCCGTCGCGCAAGGCAATTTGGATATCTGGTGGTAGCTTAAGTAAGCGAAGGTAGTTGGTGACTGTGGTACGGTTCTTACCTACCCTATCGCCCAATTCTTCTTGCTTTAAATTGCATTCAGAAATAAGCCGCTGATACGAGAGGGCAATTTCAATACTGTTAAGGTTTTCCCTTTGAATATTTTCAATCAGTGCCATTTCCAGCATCTGCTGGTCGTCGGCTGTTCTGATGTAAGCTGGAATTGTTTCAAGCCCTGCCAGTTTTGATGCTTGCAGTCGGCGCTCTCCAGAGATCAGCTGATATTGATTTTTGCTCAGTTGTCTGACGGTAATCGGCTGTATAATGCCTTGTACCTTGATCGATTCGGACAGCTCTTCCAGGGCTTCCTTTTTGAATTCTGTTCTTGGCTGAAAAGGATTCACTTCTATTTCCGCTATTGGTATTTCACCAATGGGAATACTGGGCCTTGAAGAGGAGCCGCTTAATTTCTCTGCTGTGTTAGTAGAGTCATCGAGTAGCGCACCAAGTCCTCTTCCAAGTGCATTTCTTCTCTTAGGTAGTTGTTTGTCGCTCATTAAGCACTCACTTTAGGAATTCTCATTTCATTCCTTTTCAAAATCTCTTCTGCCAAATTTAGATAGCTGATGGCACCTTTGCTTTCTGCGTCGTGTGAAATGGCAGGAAGGCCAAAACTTGGAGATTCACTCAACTTAATATTTCTTGGTATGATCGTCTCAAAAACCAGTGACTTGAAGTGAGTATTTACTTCTTCCACGACCTGGTTCGAAAGGCGAAGTCTCACATCGTACATGGTGAGCAAAATGCCCTCTATTTCTAATTCAGGATTGAGCCTTGATTGGATGATTTTTATGGTATTGAGCAATTTGCCCAGTCCTTCAAGAGCGAAGTACTCACACTGAACCGGCACCATGACGGAATCACTTGCCACCAGGGCATTGATAGTGATCAAGCCTAAGGAAGGTGAACAGTCAATGATAATGAAATCGTACTCGTCTTTAACCCGACCGAGTGCTGCTCTCATCTTTTCTTCTCTACCGCTAATGCTTACCATTTCTACTTCAGCACCCACCAGGTCGATGTGTGAGGGCAGAAGGTAGAGAAAGTCAAGGTCCGTTTTGACAATGGCGTCATGAGGATCTTCTCCATTTACCATGCATTCGTAGATACTTACTTCTACTTCTTTGGGGTTAAGTCCAACACCTGAGGTAGAATTGGCCTGAGGGTCAGCATCTACAATAAGGGTCTTGTACTCCAAAGCCGCTAAACTGGCAGCCAGGTTGATGGCGGACGTTGTTTTACCTACTCCGCCCTTCTGGTTCGCAATCGAAATGATTTTGCCCATGAGAAAATCCAAAAATTGGTTCAGGAAACTGGTTTATACCTCCCAAAGGCAAGTGAAATGACAAAGGCCTTCTTCGGTGAAGCACAAATATAGACGAATTAAGAAGAATTGTTAAGGATTGACTTGTTTGGTAATCCCCAAGTTATCCACGCTTAATTCACAGAGGGGGTAGTGGGTAAATGGTAAGCAGTTAGTGGTAAATGGAGTACCACTAACTGCTTATCTCTTATTTCTTTTTCCTTGAGGCATTGCCAGCTTTCATAGCCTCGTCAAGGCGCTGCTGGAATGATGACTTTTTCTTGTTGGCGTTTTTCTTTCTGTTTTCTTCCAGCTTCAGTTTGATCTTGTCTTCGTCAACAAACCTTCTTATAAGCACTTGCTGCCCAAATGAAAGGATGTTTGACACAAAATAGTAGTAAGTAAGACCAGCTGCATATGAGTTCAGGAAGAACAGGAAGGTAATCGGCATGATGTACTGAAGCGTTTTCATTGGGCCCTGAACAGTTGTCATTTGGCTATTGCTCCAGGTATACAAAATGGTAGACGCCGTCATCAGTAAAGTAAACAAACTGACGTGGTCTCCATAAAATGGGATCACGAAAGGAAGGTTCAATACACTGTCGTATGTGGATAAGTCATGCGCCCAAAGGAATGATACCTGCCTCAACTCGATGGCATTCGGGAAGAAGTAGAACATGCTGAAAAGAATTGGCATTTGCAGCAGCATGGGAATGCAACCACTCAATGGATTGATGCCTACTTTCTGGTAAAGCGCCATTGTTTCCGACTGCTGCTTTTGCATATCGTCAGGATACTGCGCTTTAATGTCATCGATTTCCGGCTTCAAGACTTTCATCTTAGCCATACTCATGTACGACTTGTAGTTGAGCGGGAACAAAATGAGCCGCATCAAAATCACTATAATAATGATGATGATACCGTAGTTGCTCAGGATACTTTCCAGGAAATGAAAAACAGGAATCGTAAATCCTTTATTGATCCAGCCAAGAATACTCCAGCCCAGGTTGATGTTGCTGCTAAACTCAGGCGCTACATTTTTGAGTGTATTGTACTCGTTAGGTCCGAAGAACCATTTACCGTTCAGACCTGTGCTTTTCCATCGCTCTGCAGGGAGGGTCAGGCTAACAATAGCTTCTTTTACTTTGGAAGTGTCGGCAACCGTGTACTTAGTGGCTACATAAGCACCAGAAAAGCCATCATTAGCAATGATACCAGCGGTAAAGAACTTCTGCTTAATTGCTACCCACTGAAGTGATTCAGAAAGGGTTTCTTCTTCCAGTCCCTCCGAAGTTGCGCTTAGCTCGTCGGTTTCACCTGCAGTCGTGTAATAGTTGATCGTTGTCCTGATCCTTGAATCTTTCAGGTCTGCTTCGACTCTTTTTATGTCGTTTTTCCACTGCAAAACAGCAGCTTCCTGGCCGAGATAGCTTTCCAGCCCTTTGGTGCTTAAAGAATAACCAAGCTCGTAGCCTTGCCCTTTAATAGAGTAGACTTGCTCGATATACTGATTGGCACTTAGTGAGGCCCTAAGGGTTACGGTAATTGAATCGCTGCCAGAAACTGTTTTCGACTTCACCGATGGGGTAAAATAGAAATCAGCCAATTTCAGGTTCCTGTTTTGTCCGCCAAAAGCTACATCAATTGATGAGCTAGCTTCATCAAGCAGCACGAGCGGCTGCCCATCGTAGGTTTTGTATTTTTTCAGCTCCACAAAGGAAACAAAACCACCTTTGGTGCTGATTGACACTTTGATGTCATCGTTTTCAAGTGTCACCTCTTCTTTTGTGCCAGAGGCAATAGCAGCAAAAGCGCCAAATTGTTCCTTTAGTTGACCGTCTTTGACTGAGTCTGCAACTGCGGTAAATGCTTCAGTGGCATTGCCAGGGGCAGCTTCGGTAGGAGCTACTACGCTTTCGGTAGTGGCTACTATAGGCGCTTCGACGGGTGGGTCTGGGGCAAAAAATGTAAAATAAACGGTGAGCAAGATCAACATCATGACCATCCCAATTACTTGCTGTCTATCCATTGGTATCTATTCTGTAGTGCTATTTATTTATAAGTTTCCTTTTTGAAAGCAAGTGCCGCTTTCACAAAGCGAACAAAAAGAGGGTGAGGGTTCATTACCGTACTTTTAAGCTCGGGATGAAATTGACTGCCAATAAACCATGGATGATCTTTCAGCTCCATGATTTCAACCAGTTTGGTGTCGGGGTTAATACCTGTAGCTATAAAGCCGGCCTCTTCAAATTGAGCCAGGTATTTGTTATTAAATTCATATCTATGGCGATGGCGCTCCATAATTTTCGATTGTCCATACGCAGAATATGCCTTAGAACCTTTTTTCACTTCGCATGCATAGGCACCAAGTCGCATAGTACCCCCCATTTTCGTTATTTTCTTCTGCTCCTCCATCATATCAATGACAGGCGCTTTCGTCTTGGGGTCCATCTCTGTCGAGTTGGCGTACTTTATATTTAGTACGTTTCTTGCGAATTCAATTACAGCGCACTGCATGCCAAGGCAAATTCCGAAGAAGGGAATCTTATCTTCTCTGGCATATTTAACTGCCTGCAGCTTGCCTTCCCAGCCTCTTTCTCCAAAACCAGGGGCTACCAAAATACCATGTTTGTCCTTGAGTAGTCTTTGGATATTGTCGCCATCAAGTTCTTCAGAATTGATCCAGGAGAGCTCCACTTTGCATTCATTGTGTGCTCCAGCATGAACAAAGGATTCGGCGATCGACTTGTAAGCATCCTTTAGCTGTACGTATTTACCAACTAAAGCAATCCGTACTTCATCTGTAGGGTTTTTTAACCTACCCAAGAACTCTTTCCACTGATCGATCTGCGGCTCTTTCTTATGATTGAGTTTGAGTTTAGTCAGCACTCTTTCATCGAGCTTCTCTTTTCTCATCAGTAAAGGCACATCGTAAATAGTGTCAGCATCCTGTGCTTCGATGACACAATTGTGCGCTACGTTACAGAAAAGTGCAAGTTTTTTCCGTATCTCGTCAGTAAGCGTATGTTCTGTGCGGCAAACCAAAATATCGGGCTGGATACCAGCCTCCAGCAGTTGCTTTACAGAATGTTGTGTAGGTTTCGTTTTTTGCTCTCCGGCTGCTTTCAGGTAAGGAATCAGGGTAAGATGAATGGAGACAAAGTTGTTGGGCCCCAGTTCGAATCTTGCCTGGCGCACAGCCTCTATAAAGGGAAGTGATTCGATATCACCTACGCAACCACCTATTTCAGTGATGACGATATCGTAATCACCAGTTTCGCCGAGTTTGTAAAAATTGTCTTTTATTTCGTCGGTAATGTGAGGCACCACCTGAACTGTTTTACCAAGAAAATCTCCTCTTCTTTCTTTGGTAATGACGTTGTTATAAATCCGCCCAGTCGTCACATTATTGTTTTGTGTCGTCTTTATGTCCAGAAACCTTTCGTAATGCCCCAGGTCAAGATCAGTCTCTGCGCCATCAGTCGTTACATAACATTCGCCATGCTCATAAGGATTGAGCGTACCTGGGTCGATATTGATGTATGGGTCAAACTTTTGGATAGTTACCCGGAACCCCCTGGCTTGCAGTAGTTTGCCTAGTGATGCTGAGATAATTCCTTTGCCTAATGAGGACGTAACGCCGCCAGTTACGAAGATGTATTTTGCTTTGGACATAAGAGGTGAAATCCGAGATATTCTTTCGGGACACAAAGGTAGGCCTAAAACTGAAATAATTAAACTTTAATGAAATTTGATTGGAGGGCGCGGCTCAACGGGCGGAAAAAGTGAAAGGCAGGGGATGCCTGCCTTTCTATCATCAACTAGGGTGATTCTCGGGTTATGTTAAAATGGAAACCTCTTCAAAGTTAATTAACTTTTTGGAGCATTCAACTCAATATTGCAGGTAATCTGAACATCTTCTGCCACTACAAGCCCACCAGCTTCAAGTGCAGCATCCCATTTCAAACCATAGTCGAAACGGTTGATTGTGCCCATTACTTTGAATCCAGCTTTCATTCCTCTGCCTGTATCCACTTTTCCGTTATACTTCACTTCAAACTTAACCGGCTTAGTAACATCACGCATGGTGAAGTTTCCGGCCAGGAAGTATTTTCCACCTTCATTAACGATTTTTCCATTAAACTTAATGGTTGGGAATTTTTCAGCACTAAAGAAATCATCACCTTTTAAGTGGTTGTCTCTTCTTTCGTTGTCAGTATCAACAGATGCTACTTGCGCAGTGAAATCTACATCGGCGCCTACAAACTTGTCATCACCACCTGTTACAGTACCAGTGAAGTCCCCAAATGAACCATCTACTTCTGATACCACCATATGGGTAACGGTGAATTTGATGTTGGTGTGGGACTTGTCAAGCTCCCAGCTCTGTGCATTTAGTTGCACAGCGGCAACTGCAAAAAGGATTGTAAATAGTTTTTTCATATCTGTACGGTAGTTTATATGTTGCTACAGATAACGGAAGTAAAGGCCTATTGTTTCAGAAATAGACTATCTATCCAATTGTTAGGACGTTTAGCGATAGTTTCATGACAGTTCAGCATGAAGGGCAGTGATAAGCAAATCCGCTTCTTTTTTGGCTAAAGCGAGCGATGGCAATAGCCTGATAGTATTTGGTTTGGCTTCTCCGGTGAAAATATGATGCTTCGTCAGTAGGTCCTTTCTCACCGTGTTTTTTGATTCAGGAAGGTCAAAACCTATGATCAGGCCTCTACCACGTACATTTTGTGGTCCGTCCATATCTTTCAGTTGTTGCATCCAGTGGGTGCCCAGTTCATAGGCATTATCCATTAGATGCTCGCTTTCCATTACTTCCAACACGGCCAGGCTAGCAACAGATGCTAAATGGTTGCCTCCAAAAGTGGTCCCCAGCATGCCGCTCCATGGCTTTATATCGGGATGGATCAGCACGCCGCCTACCGGAAAGCCATTGCCCATTCCCTTGGCTGTGGTAATGATGTGCGGTTTGATACCTGCGTACTGGTGGGCAAAGAACTTGCCTGTACGCCCATAGCCGCACTGAATTTCGTCGAGGATCAACAGGCAACCTTTTTCGGTGCATTTCTTTTCGAGGAACTGTAGAAAAGAGTCGTCAGGCATTCTAATGCCGCCTACTCCCTGAATGCCCTCAATAATCACAGCCGCCACTTCACCATCCAAGGCTTCACTTAGTGCTGGCTCATTATTAAGTGGGCAGAAAACGATCTCGTGACCCGCATTGAATGGAGCGACAATCTTTGGGTTATCTGTGGCCGCCACTGCGCCGGAGGTGCGGCCATGAAAAGCTTTGTCAAAAGCGATTACTTTCTTTTTTCCAGTAACAAATGACGCCAGTTTCAGAGCATTTTCGTTGGCTTCTGCGCCGGAGTTGCAAAGGAAAAGCTGGTAGTCGGGGTAGCCCGACATTTGCCCCAACTTTTCTGCCAGCTGCTCTTGCTGTGGGTTTTTTATACTGTTTGAGTAAAATGAGATTTTAGACAGTTGTTCGCTTAGCCTCTGCACATAATGCTGGTGGGAGTGCCCAATCGAAATGACGGCATGCCCTCCGTAGAGGTCGAGGTACTTAGTGCCTTTATCATCCCAAAGCCAGGATCCTAGCGCCTTTACTGGGGTAATATCAAAAAGAGGATAGACGTCGAATAGTTTCATTCTGCTTTTAACTAAGGCAGCAAAGATTACTAATTATTCGAATTTATATTCGATCGCTAAGAAGTTTTAGCGTTGACAAGTATCTAAATGATTGGAACGCCTCTTTTCTTGGTTTCTGCTTCATGCCATTGCTGGAACTTTTTAGTCACTGGCCCCACTTTGCCATCTCCTATTTGTCTGCCATCTACTGTTACGGCAGCTGCAAGGCCACCTTCGGTGCCAGTGGTAAACATCTCATCCATGGTGTACATTTCTGCGATGGTAACGTTCTTTTCTTTCCACTTCACGTCGTTTTTTTCAGCTAATTCCAGCATAAGCGCACGTGTGATGCCCGGCAAACAGAAATCAGCAAATGGCGTGATGAGCTCTCCTTTTTTCACAAAGAAAATATTGGTTGTATTGGTTTCACTCACGAAGCCATTCAGGTCGAGCATGACTGCTCCATCGCAATTGGCATAGTTGGCCTCTATTTTGGCCAGGATGTTATTGATCAGGTTATTATGGTGGATTTTAGAGTCAAGGCACTGTGGGGAGTTTCGGCGAATTGAGGAGGTGATCAGTGTCAATCCTTGCTCTGTTGTGTAGATCGGAGCCTTCCATTCTGCAAGCACAATCAGCGTTGGACCATACTGATTCAATTTTGGGTTCATGCCTGAAGTGATCTTTTTGCCCCTGGTAAGTGTCAGCCTAATGTGGGCATCGTTCATCATGCCGTTGACTTTCAAAGTCTCCACCACTGCCTTTTTTACTTCCTCTTTGCTTGGAGTTCCCTCAAAAGCCATGGTTTTAGCCGAATTAACTAGCCTTTCCAGGTGTTCGTCCAGCATAAACACTTTACCATCGTATACCCGAAGGCCTTCCCATACCGAGTCGCCCCCCTGCACTACACTGTCGAAAACCGACACTTTGGCGTCTTCACGGGCATAGAATTGACCATCGATATATACTTTGATGTCGTTGTTTTTTTGGTTGGGTAATTTTGGATCCATGGCTATACTTACTTCTTGCGTTGATTAATTTTTTGCTAGGGGCAATTATATTTTGATCGCGTTGGCATATAATTCTTCATACAAAGCGACCGACTCATCCATTAGCGGCTGTAATTCAGGTTTTATTTCTTCAGTTTTTGGGACGTACTGAGCGAACCCAGTCGATTTATGCACATTATGATACCAATATGGCGCCCAGGCACCATCTTCCGGTCGGGCCCCAGCTTCCCATGCCAGCATCTGCTTGTAGAAGGGGATGCCTACAAAACTACAAAATGCCCTGAGCATCCCTTCGGGATTGAGCAAAAGGTCTTTTGAATCGAAAATAAAAGTTTCTTTACCTGTGTTTTTTAGTCTGCTGAAAATTTCGAGTTGTTTGTCGAGGCCTGTGTCACCCAAGACCGGATGGGGTATCTGGTTGATGAGTGATGGAATCATTTCTCTGGGGTCACGGATCAAAAACAGGTTGACCAACTTATCAAGAAATGACTCATCAAGGTCCTTCAGGTGATGGCACATGTTCTTGATGAAATAGACCGGTTTTTCGTTGAATCCCAAAATCGTTTTGGAGATAATTTTATCAGCGTCTTTCTCCAAAACCTCCAGCAAATGTTCATGACCAGGGTGCACAGATCCTGTTACTTTGAGGTAGTGCCCGTACAATGGTTCGTCAACCACAGCCGTGTCGGGTCGTTGGGCGAAAGAGTACATTAATGCCGTAGAAACGTTGCGTGGACCAGACCAAACAGATATGCGAAGCGTCATAAATTAAAAATATGGAGCGAATATATTTTGATTTGGGTGTAAATGGTAGCAATACAATCGGTTTCGGTGATAAATACCTAATGATGCTTTCATGCATGCCTCAGTTTACTGATTTTTGCACACTGATTCATTCCTATGCCCGACCAAACTTCATCTGTAAATCTGAATAAAACAAGGCTTCGTGTGGCAGTGGCCTCGGTCTTTTTTGCGCACGGTTTGAATTTTTCCAGCTGGGCAGCCAGGATACCCGATATTCAACTCAAGCTGGGTTTAAGCGAAGCTGCTCTTGGAGGTCTGTTGTTTATTTTACCTATTGGGTCGCTATGTTCCTTACCAGTTTCTGGTCTTATTATTGACAAGTTGGGCAGTCGGGTAGTTGTGCTTATTGCCACATTGGGATATGCGTTTACGCTACCTTTTCTAGGTTTTTCTTCCAGTGTGACAATGCTCAGTGTGGGGCTTTTTATTTACGGGTTTTTTGGGAATACAGTGAATATCGCAGTAAACACCCAGGCGATCGGGGTTCAAACTCATTATGGACGTACCATCATGGCCTCCTTTCATGGAACCTGGAGCCTGGCAGGCTTCACAGGAGCAGGTATTGGCACAATCATGGTAGCGTTGGGCATTGAGCCTCAGATACATTACCTTGTAATGCTGGCTTTAGTATTAGTCATTTTGGCCATTAATTACCCTCATACGCTCAAAGAAGATGTCAACCGGAATACTGGGAAACTTAAATGGGTAAGGCCGGACGGAACGTTGGTAAAGATCGGCCTGATTGCTATGTGTGGTATGATGGCCGAGGGCTGCATGTTTGATTGGAGTGGCGTCTACTTCAAAAAAGTAGTAGAAGCTCCCGAGGCATGGGTGCCGCTAGGCTTTAGTGCTTTTATGATGACAATGGCTGGAGGGAGGTTTGTTTCAGATCGACTCACCAATCGTTTTGGGATAGGCACTGTACTTAAAGCGAGCGGCATTCTGATCACAAGTGGATTGCTGTTGGCGGTGGCCTTACCCTATTTCGCTACTGCGTTAATCGGGTTTCTTATTGTTGGCTTTGGCGTGTCGTCGGTAGTTCCTCTGGCCTACAGTGTTGCTGGCAAATCAAAAACCATGTCGGCAGGAATGGCGCTGACCATGGTCAGCTCGATTTCTTTTCTAGGCTTTCTACTAGGACCTCCACTCATTGGGTTTATTGCGGAGGCCAGCAGCTTGCGTGCTTCATTTGTGTTGATCGCAGTTATCGGCAGTATGGTGGCCGTAATCACCTGGATGAGTAAGTCGATCCAGCGGGCCTGATCCCTGGCCCCCGAATATTACTTACCCGCCTCAATTTTTGTGGTAGTTTTCGGAATATACCATACGTTATTTTCCAGGTCTACTCCACCGCCAAGCCTTTCCTGCACCATGCGATCTACAATGAAAACACCCGTTTTCGCCATATTTTCGAAGGTGTCAATACCGTTATTGGGAAAGCCACCTCTGGTTCGGTGGATATTAAACTTGTTAGAGAATTTTCGATTGAATGCCTTTTCTACCCCTTCTTTTCCAAGCATAAAGCCAAGTAGACCTCCCCAGGTAGCAGTAGGATTGTCGGAATCCCAGCCAGCCAGTGCGCCTATTTTGATGGTTTCCTTGATATCGCCTTCGCCATAAAAAAGACTTACCAGGCTAGCTCCAAAATTGATTCCTGCCGCAAAACAGCCGTTACATACCTGGTCTTTCGTATACCAATCGTAACCATTTTCCTGGTTGATCTGGTATTTGACATGCAAGGAATCACGGGTTGTTTCCCAGGGAAGCCCGGCCTCATAGCTGCGTTTTACGAATTCGTACATCGCAGCAGAGTAGGAATCATCAGGTAGTCTTTTTCGCGCTTGCGCTGCCATCCACTTCGTATTTTCAGCCGTGGTTTTGGTGCTATCGACCGCTGAAGCCAGCGAGTACATAATGACGTAGAACTCGGAAATCCATTCCGCATTGTATCGGGCAGTTGTTTGAATGGGCAGGTGGGCAATTTCAAGTGCCACATTTGGACGGGTAGGCGCAAAAAAGCCAAATATTTCTGTGGTCAGTTGCGCATCAATCATTTCATAGTCCGGATTGTTGGCTGGTAAACTCGTTTCCGGCGGAGTTATGCCCTGAATCATCAGGTTGTGCGCGGTTTGATTGGATACCCACAAGAAGTTCTCCTTTATCACCCCGTTGTCCTGCAGAAAGGGAGTATTTTCGTCCGAGTAGATATGGGTCAGCCAGCCGTTTCTTATTTGTTCTGGACTCAACTGGGTGGTTTTGTTTTGGTAAGTGATGTATTGATAGATGTATTCTATATCAGTATCATCGTCGGCACCCCAGACCCCACCCTCGTCTTCAAAAATATAGGTGATTACCGGCGAAATTGTATTGTTAAAGGATCCTTCCCACATAGCTGGTTCGTCTGGACCGCCCCAGTTTTCCCTGGTATAAAAACCTGCCGCTCTTCCATTTTTGCCTTCACCTCCTATCTTATCCATTTCAGTGACAAGACCAGTCCAGTTGGCTATGCACTCTCCCAGCCAAAAACCGTACAACTTGTCTGCGTAAGCAGCACGTGAAATGACCTGGTCGCCTGGTTGTGGGGTGTAGGCTTGGTAGTCGAGTAAAGGGTCTTTTTCTACCGCATTGGACCCTTCAGAAGCAGTATCTGTGCTGCTCGGGGTACAGGAATAGCTAATGAACAGAATACTTATGAAGAATTTTATCCACCATTTTTCAGTAAGGACTTTTGCTGACTTTTTCATTTCGAATCGTTTGTTTGTTCGTAATCAGAAACAATTTTTTTTTAATCCGGATGCTGGGATTCACCCTTTTTTACCTGGCTAAAATGATCATTACTAATCCGCCGAGATAGCAAATCAGCATGATGTTCAGAAGCACGCTTGTTCCTTTAGGCGCTTCTTTGAATTCCTTCCAGATATAGATGCCCCAAATGGCGGCAATTACTGTAGCACCCTGCCCCAGGCCATAAGATATCGCCACGCCGGCCTTTCCAGAGGCGATGATGCTGAAGGACATTCCGACGCACCAGATGACTCCGCCTAGTATTCCGATCAGGTGGTTCCTGGCTTTGCCTTTAAAATATTCTCCGTAACTAACAGGCTTACCCTCAAATGGTCTAGCCATTAGCAATGAATTAAAGACCAGGTTACTCAATAAGATGCCAATGGCAAAAAGAAAAACCGCTGAGTAAGGACTCAATTTTCCTTCCAGTGGCATATTGAAATCAGGGAACATAGAGTTGGCAACGTACTTGTAGAAAAGGCCCATCATACAGCCGCTGACTATTGCAAGCAATAACCCTTTGATGGAAATTCCAGATACATTTTGCGCCAGCTTGCGGTAGGCACTGGCGTTTAGCACAATGGCCACAGCAACCAGCGCTACGCCGCCAAAAAGGATGGTAGCATTTCCAATAGGCTGGGCAATGTAGTTGACAATAACGCCGATAACGAGCGCCAGACCGATTCCCACAGGAAAAGCAACCGACATGCCAGCAATAGCAATGGCCGCGCCTAATAAAATATTGGCCGCATTAAACACCACTCCACCAAGGATCGCAGAGCCTATATTGTCAAGTGAAGCTTGCTGCAAGTCATCAAAGAAGGAACGACCTTCTGAACCAAAGCTTCCTAGGGTGAGGCCGAAGACAAGCGATAGGATGACAATGCCGATCACGTAGTCCCAGTAGAAAAGCTCAAAGCGCCAGGTGCCGGCCGCTAGTTTTTGGGTGTTGGCCCATGATCCCCAGCACAACATGGTGATCAGGCAAAAAAAGACGGCAAGTGGGTAGGTTTGTATGATGAACATAATGGTAGTAGTTAGGTAGGTGTCGGAAGCTTAGGAAGTTAGTTCTTGTTTGTAAGGCATGGATGCCTGAGCACCCAGCCGTGTGACAGATATAGCCGCTGCCTGGCATGCTAGCCTGATGGCTTGTTGAATGGCCATCTTCTCAGCCAACGCTACGGTGAGCGCTCCGTTGAAGCAGTCTCCGGCGGCTGTGGTGTCGACGGCCTTAACAGTCGACGCCTTGATCAATTCGGCACCATCCTTTGACACCCAAAGTGCCCCCTGGCTTCCCAGCGTGATCACCACTTGCTCAATGCCCATTTCCAGAAGCTTTTGGCCAGCCAAACGGGCGGAGCTCGCATCTGTTACGTCAATGCCGGTAAGTATCGATGCTTCAGTTTCATTAGGGGTGATCATGTAGACGCCTTTGAGTATATCGGCAGAAAGGGTTGAAGCTGGGGCTGGGTTAAGGATTACCCGCAGCCCTTTTTCCTTTGCCAGCCGAATGGCATAAGCCACTGTTTCCAGCGGTATCTCCAACTGTATCAAGACCAAGTCTTGTGATATAGTGTGACCGAGCGCCCGATCGACATGCTGGGCTGAAAGGTGTCCATTGGCACCAGGGGCTACCACAATGTGATTTTCGGCCTGGTTATCGACGCTGATCAGGGCCACTCCTGAAGGGTGGGTGGCATCTTTGCTTATATAGCTGCAGTCAATTTTTTCGTCTCCAAAGTGAGACAACGCCTGGTCACCAAACAAGTCATTTCCCACATTGGCCACCAATACTACATCGCCTCCAAGCCGGGCGGCTGCTACTGCCTGGTTGGCACCTTTACCTCCCGGATTCATAAAAAACTCACCACCCATCACGGTTTGGCCAGGTTTAGGCAATGTTGATGTTTTTACCACCATGTCAGTATTCGAACTACCAATGACGTATATTTTACCCATGACCGCTCAAAGTTTGGTGTCAACTAATTGGTAGTTGTTCAAAACAGAAAAGAAGTCCCCCAGAATTGCCTCTTTGTCAAAATTCTCCCAAAGGACAATTTTCCTGGTATTGTTGGGCCTTTCCACCCATTGGTTGTCGATTAAAATAGGGCAGGGAATTTCTTTGCGCTCTGCCCATTGCTCATTTTTTACAATGGCCACTGCCGCCATGTCGAAAAGTGGCCTGGAAGGTGGATCGCCATGGTAGTCGATGTGCTCAAAAAGATTGACAGAGTAGTCTCCGAAATTATTGAATTCGCCACCATGCCTACCTGTGATGGGAGTGTCGATGACGGGCCCTAAGCCAGGCATTTTTTCGAGTGCGTCTTTTTTCATCAGCTTCACTGCGTCAGTACCTGAGGGTTTGCCATAGCGAACGGTAACCATTTCGAAAGGTACGTTGGTGTTGAGTACATAATTCATTGAGGCTGTGTCGCTGTCCTGGTTGTGTTCTCCTGGTTCAGGGTAATTGGACCCTAACCAAACGACTCTCATTTTTTCAGCAATAGCTGGCGCCTTTTTTAGAGCCAGTGCCACGTTGGTTAGTTTACCCACGGCGATCAATACGAGCTTTGATGCGTCTTTTTTATTGGCTTGTTCAATGATAAAATCAACTGCAGCAGCCCCGTCAAAATCAGGTACTGTAATGTTCGGCTGAATCTCCGGGAAATCTCCATCAGCCCCTTTTAGCAATGGTATTTTGTCATATAAAGTACAGAGCTTCATGATTCGCACTGCTTCCTCATATTGCATGTCTATATTCCCACCGCTGGTGGTGGTGACCACAGTTACCCCCTCCACGTCAAATATTGGCCCATTGAATAATAGATAGGCCAGGGCATGCTGATCGTCCAACTCATTATTCGTATCGGTGTCGAAAATGACCCTGATTTTTTTTGATTCAGGTTGTTGTGTTTCCTTTTTTTCCTGAGGTGAGGAACAGGCCATGGCCATGGCAAGGAAGATGATGGGAGCGGACAATTGTTTCATAAGTAGGTATTTCATGAGTGAGTAATTCTTTTAACCGATTGTCGTACGTTCAGCCGCACCGGTATTGTCATCTGCGTTTCTTTGCTTTGTTCCTGGCGGATTTGTCCAAGCAGGTTTCTGACTGCCCAAATACCCATTTGATGATAATCTTGTTCGACTGTGGTCATCGGACTAGCAAGAAAACGAGAATAGGGGTGCTCATCGAAAGCAACGACAGACATGTCTTCAGGTATTGTAAGCCCTTGTTCATGCAGGGCTTGGAGCAAGCCTAGCGAAATAAGATTGCTCATGGCAAACACTGCCGATGGTCGCTCGTCGCTGGGTAATGAAAGTAGTTTCTTCATGCTTTCGTAACCATTTTCCATACTGAAGCTATCTCCCACCAAAAGGGTGTCGTCAAATGGCAAATGGTGATTTTTGTGGGCGGCAACCATACCTGCCAGTCGATCCATGGTGGGTGAAGTATGCCTTAGCCCTTGAATACAGGCGATCTTTCGATGGCCATTTTGGATAAGATGGTCTGCTGCGAGGAACCCACCCTGAAAGTTGTCGGAAATGACAAATGGCTGGCTTTGCCCCTTGAAACATCGATCGATCAATACCATGGGTAGGGCATTGTCGGGTACATCGATCAAGTGTGTCTTTTGCTGTCCGACTGGCGATACAATCAGACCATCGATTTGCCGGGCCATAAGCTGATGGATGGCCTCCTTCTCTTGTTCAATATCTTCCTGGCTTACCGAAAGGAGAATGAAATATCCTTGCGCTCTTGCCTCCTGTTCTATGCTATGGGCTATTTTGGCAAAAAAGGGATTGGAGATATCAGGTATCACTAGCCCGATAGTGTTGGATTTATTGAGCCTGAGCGATCGGGCAATCAGATTGGGTTGGTACCCAAAGGCAGATGCCTGAGACAATATTTTCTGTTGTGTCGTTCTGCCTATCCTGTACTTGTCGCCCACACCATTCATCACCCTTGACACTGTGGATTCCGACACACTTAGCGCGACTGCAATTTCTTTAAGAGAACTGTTGGCCATCAGATAGAATGGTATTGCACAAACGATTGTGCAATATAGAAGACTTTTTCATTTATTGACTCTTTCAGGCTTGAATAGTTAAGGTTGAGTCCCTTTGATTAGCGCTGTGGCATGAAAAGACTTCTCTTAAGAGGTAAATGATCTGACTACAGAGAAAAGCTAGCTAACATAATTGTACAGAATTTTCCTTGAAAAGGCGGAGTTTTCCTTTTTCAGCTCTACGAAAAATCGCCTGGTAAATCCACCCAGATCATAGCTTTCTATGTCCTTGAGATTTACCCATTTAAATTCTTGCGCTTCGTCATTGAGTATGACTTCGTAAGAGTGGGTTTTACAAATGAAATCAATGAAGATGAAGTGTTTTTTTGTTTCAAAGGTGTCGCTATACACAGCTTCCTGCACACTGATTAATTGGACGTCAAATACATCGAGACCAGTTTCCTCTTTCACCTCTCTTAGTAGAGCGTCTTCCATTTTTTCTCCAAGCTCAATGTGTCCGCCAGGGAAGACGTATTTGTCGTCCCATTTTCGGGAACGGCAAAGCAGCACTTTTCCGTCAGGGTTGAAGATGATGGCACCGACAGTGGGTTCGGGATATTGGATCATCTGTAAAAGATAGTAAAAAAAATACCCACCGTTTTTTGGTGGGCATGCTATTTATTTGGTCAATTCTTGTTACACCGTCAACATGAGCGGAAACTGCCTTTTAAGAACTTTAAAGCTTCAAAAGGCTACCTTTTCAGTGGTAAAGCCAACAAATGAAATGAAGAGTTCACCTCTAGTATCATCAGTCACTAGCTTAAATGTTCCATCGAGATCCGAAACTGTGCCCATGGTTGTGCCACCTAGAATAATATTGGCGCCAGGGATGCCCTCTCCAGTTTCAAGTTTCACAACACCATTGATGACAGTTTGCTTTGCCTCGTTGGTAGATTTTTGGATTTCAACTTTCAGCGGATCCCCTGCCATCATAGGTGTAGAGGGAATCTCCACCTTAGCTGACGTGCCAAGCGAGAAATAGATAGGTAGAATAAGTCGCTGTCGCACTTTTTTGCCTCTTTGCTGAGCAGGTTGCCAAGCCGGTGAGGAAGCTATTACCCTCAGCGCTTCTTCATCGCAACCACCACCGATTCCTTCTATTACTTTGGCATTGGTCACTTCGCCTGTTTTGTCTACCACAAACTCTACCAATACTTTGCCCTCCAGACCAGCGTTTTTTGCCGTTTCAGGATATTTTAGATTGTTGTTCAGGTATTCGTACAGGCTCGGCATGCCGCCAGGGAAAGCGGCTATGTCTTCTACTACCGTAAATAGTTCTTCTTTGGGAGCAGTTTCTGTCGCAGCAATTGGTTGTTGATCGCAGGACACAGACAGGAAAAATATTGTCACAACAGGAATAAGGGCGGCTAATTTCCACCACTTCGACTTCGCTTTATCAGACTTTATCATGGCAATTCTTTTTAATGTAAGTGATTTATTGAAGTGACTGGCCATAGGAAAGCCGGCATCATTTAATGCTAATTTTGCTATCAGGCTACAGTAGGTCTGTTCTAGTCCTGTTTCTACCGACAATTGATCTGCCCTGTATTCATGCGCTTCGATGAGGGCATTTTTGAGTAAATAAATACCAGGGTTGAACCAAAATAGTATCCTCAGTAATTCTGTAAACAGGATGTCGAGGCTATGCCACTCCCGGCAATGCACCAATTCATGGTTGATGATTTTATCTTTTGATGCCTCTTCAAGACCTGCCAATGAACCAATGAAAATATTGTTCAGGAAGGAAAAGGCCATTGTCGAATCGTTCATTTGATACACTTTTACCTGACCGATGGTGGCTTTCAATGGCATCGTGAAAGTGTATATGAACAATTTTGTCAAACGAAAAAGAAACTGCATCAGTAGCAGGAGTACTACAGCCCCATAAAGGAAAAAGAAAATTGTGCCTCTGCCCATCGTTTCCGGTGCCACATCAATCACAGGTATTCCAGAAGAAAAAATAAAAGCCGGCAACAAAGTGGTTTCACTTGAAGCCGCATTGCTGGCGAGTGGGATGAAAAAAGCATCAAGCGACAATAGTGGCAGCAAAGCCGCCGACATCAACAGAAAGAGTATCAGGAATCGCTTCAATAGGAAATTTGATTCTTTTTGAAGAAAGACCAGGTAAGCCACTGCAAAGAGCAGCAGTCCTGCGTTGGCCTGGAGGAAATAAGGAATGTAGTCTTTCATGGTTGCTGTTTTTTAGCTTCTTCCATCAATTTTTCGATTTCTTCGCCCGACAGGTTGTTTTCTTTTGCAAAGAAAGAAACCAGCCCTTCAAAAGAACCATTGAAGTAACCTTTCAGAAAATTATTCAAGTAGAAAACGGTATACTTCTCTTTGCTTATGATGGGAAAATACTCGTGGGTTTTTCCGTAGGCCTTGTGGTCCAGAAATCCTTTTTTTTCAAGGATGCGAACAGTGGTAAGCACGGAATTGTAGGCAGGCTTTGGGTCTGGCATTTTTTCCAACACATCTTTTACGAGCCCCTTTTTTAATGACCAAAGTATTTTCATTATCTGCTCTTCTACCTTCGCTAGTTCCTTCATGGCAAACTTTAAAACTAATTAATTAAGAATAAAACTAATAGATTAGTTTTAAAGTTCAAATGGCAGAGTGAAAATATTTTTCAGGAAAAGATGAAACGAAAGAGGCATCCCATTTGGAATGCCTTCGAATTTTCCCTCACGAGGCTTTCTAAATAAACCTTTTCAATATGACAGTGGCATTGTGTCCACCAAAACCGAAGGTGTTGCTCATCACATAATCGACTTTGCGTGATTGGGCTTTCCCAATCGTAAGGTTGAGGCCTTGAGGCATTTCAGGGTCTACGTTCACGGTGTTGATCGTTGGCGGCACCAGTTGTTTTTGAATGGCCATGATGCCAGCCAAAGCTTCAACAGCGCCAGCGCCACCTAAAAGGTGGCCTGTCATTGATTTAGTGGAACTGATGTTGAGCTTTTTCGCATGCTCGCCAAAGACGGATACTATCCCTTTTAGCTCGCTTAGGTCGCCTAATGGTGTTGACGTGCCATGCGTATTGATATAGTCGATGGCTTCAGGGCCTATTTCAGCATCTTCCAGCGCAGCATTCATTCCCAATGCTGCTCCTTCACCTTCCGGATGTGTAGCAGTAAGATGATAAGCATCTGCCGACATGCCACCACCCACAACTTCGGCATAGATAGTCGCGCCACGCTTCTGTGCATGTTCCAGGCTTTCAAGGATAAGTGCGCCCGAGCCCTCTCCGATAACAAACCCATCCCGCTCAGTGTCGTATGGCCGGCTGGCTGTTTCCGGGCTTTCATTTCTGGTCGAAAGGGCCTTCATGGCACCAAATCCACCCACGCCAGTTTCATTGACAGCGGCTTCTGAACCACCTGTGACGAATGCGACTGCCTTACCCCATTTGATATAGTTAAAAGCGTCGATGATAGCTGTGTTAGAACTTGCACAAGCCGAAACGGTAGTAAAGTTAGGTCCCCGGAACTGATGACGCATGGAGATCAATCCTCCGGCGATATCCACAATCATTTTGGGCACGAGGAACGGGTTGAACCTGGGAGTGCCATCACCCAACGCAAATTCCATGATGTTTTCCTGTAAGGTTAAGAGACCACCATTTCCTGATGCCCAGATAACGCCGACCTTGTCTCTATTCAGCCCGTTATAATCCAGGATTCGCGAATCGGCTATAGCTTGCTCAGCAGCGGCAATCGCATACTGGGAAAAAAGGTCGTTACGACGAAGCTCACTTCTTTCCAGGTAAGGGCTGGGATCAAAGTTTTTCACTTCGCATGCGAAGCGGGTTTTGAACTTTTCGGCATTGAAATGCGTGATTTCGGCAGCACCAGATTTTCCTGCAGCCAGGTTGTCCCAAAACTCCTTAACAGAGTTTCCGAGCGGGGTAATGGCTCCCAGGCCAGTAATAACTACTCTTTGAGGATGTTGCATGGTCGTATTATGAATTTTTAATGGATTGGTGTTGAGAATCGTTAATAAGTAGCTCATACTTGAGCCCATCTACAATGTCGTTGAATGTCTGCGGTCCTAAAAGTCTGGAAAGCTGCACGCCAGCTGCCAGGTTCGATATGACCATGAGCGCTTTTTTTTCAGGCGGTAAAGTGAGGTTAAAAACACCTGCAGCTTTGCCCATCGCAAGTAGACTGGTCAGCCATTCGTGAATAATTACAGCCAGGCGGTTCATGATCTGCGTCATAGTATCCGGAAGCCCGTAATATTCCACACTAATGGCCCCTACAATGCAAACATTGTTTTTCTTAAAGCTGTCGGAATAAGTCTTGATAAACTCATCTAACTGTGTTTCTATTTCGAGACCAGCAACTCTTTCCTTGAAGACCTGGAAACGCTGGATATTTTCTTTGATCACCTCAAGGCCCAGCACTTCTTTGGTGGGAAAGTGATAGTGAATGGCTGCGCTCTTTACGTTGAGTGCCACGGCAATATCGTGGTAGCTAAAGGAGTTGTATCCCTTACTTCGGATAAGATCCTCAGCCAGCTCCAGTATCTGCTCACGTGTGTTGGGACGTTTCACAAGGCAAACTTACTTACTAATTAGTAAGTACGCAAATTTGATATTATTATACCAATTCATTTTTCCTATTTTCTTTTCAATACTCTGCCGGCGCCGGGGTTAATAGTGCCGTCTGGTCTTACAGAAACGACGCCATTCACGATAACATAGTTGATTCCTACTGGGTACTGATGCGGATCCTCAAAGGTGGCCTGGTCTGCGACTGTCTCTGGGTTGAACACCACCAGATCGGCATAATTGCCAATAGCGATACTTCCTCTGTCACTTAGTCCCAGGCGGGCAGCTGGCAATGACGTCATTTTACGGATGGCTTCCTGCAAGGTGATGACGCCCAGGTCACGGGAATAGTGGCCCAATACTCTGGGGAAGGTGCCATAGCTTCTTGGGTGTGGGTGGCCATCGCCGGGCTCTACTAATGATCCGTCACTTGCGACCATCGCCATGGGGTGCTGCATAATTCTTTGAACATCGCCCTCATCGATCACGTGGTAAATACAGGAGGCGCCGCCGTTTTCCTGCGCTCTCATTACCAATTCCGCACCATTGGAAACGGTCGGCGTCATACCTTCTATCTCAGCCCAATCTTTTAATGTCTTCCCTTCCAGCTCCGGCATCCATCGTACACGGCCAAACTGCACCACATTTAAATCCCCTCCACATCTATCGTTGAGGATATTGAACTCAACATCGGCTTTGATTCTCTGCCTGGTCGTGGCGTCCTTCAGTCTTTCTTTGTACTTATCTATACCACCTTCCATCGCCCAGGCAGGTAGGAGCACCGCTATTCCTGTTTGACTGGCGGTGTAGGGATAGTGGTCCATCATCACGTCAAGCCCGATGGCTCTTGCAGAGTCAACCATCGCCAGCGTTTTCTTACTCGCTCCCCACATTGGCACTCCGAGAGGCTTATGATGGGTAAGTACTATTGGAATGTTTGCCTCTCTTGCTATTTGAATGGCCTCCTGCACTCCCTCAATCAAGCCGAGTCCTTCTTCTCTAAGGTGTGAGGTATAGATGCCACCCTGAGCCGAGGCTACTTTGGAAAGCTCTATGACTTCGTCTACATTAGAAAACGCTCCCGGCAGGTATTTAAGGCCTGTTGAAATGCCAAAGGCCCCTGCCTGCATCGCTGTTTTTATTTGCCCCTTCATCGCTTCCAGCTCTTCAGCTGTTGGCTGTCGGTCTTCCAATCCCATGATATTGCTCCGTATCGTGTTGTGACCAACGAGGTAGGCGATATTGGGGCCAAGGTCTACAGCTTCTAATGAATCGAGATAAGACTGAAATGGCCAAGGGCTACGGCCGTCAGGCCCGCCAAGTGTCAGGGTCACGCCCTGTCTCAGATGAGAAGAGGCGGAGGGAATCGCTAATAACCTTTCAATATGGGTATGCATGTCGATGAAGCCAGGACTGACAACCAGGCCGGTTCCGTCGATTGTGTCTTTTCCCCCATAATCAAGTTGCCCAAGTGCTGCTATGGTATCTCCAGCAATGGCAATGTCGGATCTTGTAGGCGCATTACCCAGACCGTCGTATACCTGAGCGTTAAGAATCACCAAATCATACTCTTGCTTGGTTTGGCAGGAGAAAAAAAGTGATACAATTATGGTGAGGACATAGGACGATCTCTTATTCATGGCAAAGTTGTTTTCTCCCATAAAAGTTCTGAAATAATGCCTTTTGAAACATGACATCTTTTATGATCGGGTTTTTCAAGTTACAATGGTTGTACTTCAGCAGACCAGGGCTTTCATTTTTCATTTTCATAAAGATCCCAATTCATTGTTAGAGGAAGGATTTGCGAACGAATTACGAAAAAATTCGTAGATAGACTTGGAACTTCAAATCACATTCCACATATTTGAATTACGAATACTTTCGTAGTAAGCCATAGCAAATGAGTAAGACAACTCCAACAGACGCCGAATTAGAGATCCTGAACGTTTTGTGGACCAACGGCCCATCCACCGTGCGGGAAATCAACGACCAACTCAGCAAAGGCAAAGAGGTGGGCTATACAACGACTTTAAAAATCATGCAGATCATGATGACAAAGGGCTTGCTTGAAAGGGATGAACAAAGCCGCACCCATGTGTACAAACCGGCTATCAAGGAAAGTGAAACCCAACGCAACATAGTCAACAAATTGCTTGACTCTGCCTTTGGTGGATCGGCTGCCAAATTAGTGATGCAGGCTTTAGGTAATACCAGGACCACTAAAGCAGAGCTTGATGAAATTAGAAAGTTCCTCGATGATCAATTAGAAAATGAGAAAGGAGAAAACGAATGAATTGGCTACAACCCTATCTGTCTGATGCGCTAGTTCAGTCACTTGCCTGGACCTTTATTCATTCACTTTGGATTGGGGCACTGATCAGTGTGTTGTTTCTATGTGTGGAGTGGATATTAAAAAACCACAGCGCTCAGGTTAAGTACATGACAGGCATGTTTTTTCTCCTGGCATTTCCTTTGACCATGTCTCTGGTGTTTGTTTACACTTATCAGCACATTGCGAGCGCCGATCCGGCCATAACAGCTCTAGCAGACACTTCGATCAACGAAGCAACAAAGGCTAGTGGTATCACGACAGCAGACTACTTCGTTGCTGCTAGTAAGCCCTACATTGAGCTTTGGATTTCTGATGTGAAAACACACTATTTTTATCAGTATCACTCAATACTGGTAGCGATATGGCTATTGGGCGTATTGCTCTTGTCTGCACAAAACATAGGCGGATATTTTTATACTGGAAAACTCCGCCGACAAGGACTCTTTGATCCCTCCGACGAAATGATGACCACTTTCCATTCGTTGCTGAAATCTTTAAGGATTGAAAAGACAGTATTGCTGATGGAGTCACTACTTGTTAAAGCGCCAGTACTCATTGGTCACTTCAAGCCTGTGATTTTGCTACCACTTGGCCTTGCGACAAGTTTGTCGACAGCTGAAATTGAGGCTATTTTGGCGCATGAGCTGTCACATATCAGAAGGCATGATTTTTTGATAAACATCATCCAAAGTTCCATAGAGGTGGTTTTCTTTTATCATCCTGGTGTGTGGTTGCTTGGCTCAACGATTAGAGCTGAACGTGAAAACTGCTGTGATGATATGGCGATTGGACTTACTGGCAGCAAACTCAGTCTGGCGCTTGCCCTCACTCATGTGGAGGAGTGGAAGCTCAACAACAACCTGGCCCTTGGATTTTCTGGCAACAACAACTCATTACTCAATAGAATAAAAAGGATAATCAACAACGAAACAATGAAAGCACAACACAGAGAAGGAAACCTGCTGGCGACAGTGATCGTGGCGGGTTTATGCATCAGTACGCTCACCGCACTGAAAAGTATCGACATCCCTCAAATTCAGGAAGAAAAAGTGCAAACCGAACAGGGACAAGCTGGGTTGCAAGATTTGGCCGCACCAAAACCGGTCATCAAGGAGGAACCTGTTGGTAGAACAAGCCAAGGGCCAGTTCAAGTGCCTGCTGTTGAGGCACGAAGTCCTGTGACAGTGGAGGCAACGACAGACACTTTACAACAGGTACAGCCAGCGTTCCCCACAGCAGCTGTTGTCTGGGAGAGTATGGATTCCAATCCAGCGGCTACTTTCCCGGCTCCCGTGTCGCCTGTCGGCGACGTATCAGTAGGCGCTTTGCCGGTAGTAGCTCCTTACCCCGCTGTGAGATGGGAGGCGGCAAAGGCTGATCGAGCATTTAAAGTACGGTTATCAAATATTGACACCTCTGTTTGGGACGCTGAAGCTCCACAACTTGAGCAGGAATTTACTGAGCAGATGAGGGCGATGGCGGCTGAGATGGCTACTATGCAGGGTAATTTGGCGGCGGAAATTGCTGCAAGAGCTGTTGAAATGGGCAAGGCAGCTCAATTTATGACGCAAAACCACCAGGAAATGGCGGCTGAAATGGCCCAAAGCCAGCAAAAAATGGCGCTGGAGATGGCAGTCCGCCATAAAGAGATGGCGGAAATGCATCAACAAATGGCCATGGAGTTTAATGAGAACCATCAGGAAGAAATGATGGCCCACCAAAAGGAAATGATTCAGCATCAAAAAGAGATGTTGGAGGAGCAAAACAAAATGCGCAAGCTTCAAGAGAAAGAAATGCTTGAAGTGGAGGCAGATATGAGAAGGCATGAGAAAAAAATGAAGGCTTTTGAAACAAGCCTGAAATCGGAGTTAGTGAGAGATGGCTTGATCAGTGCAACAGACGAGCATTTTAAACTTAAAATCAATGCAAAAGAACTGCTGATTAATGGCGAGAAGCAACCATCCAAAATATATGATAAGTATCGGAAATTTTTCAATGAGGAACTCGGTGAAGACTTCAGTTTCGAACGGGATGGTAACGAGGAAACGAATATGACATTTAGTTTTTAAAATTCAAGTCCCAGATACCACGGAAAGGCTGGCCATTATTGGCTAGCCTTTTTTATTCTAAAAAAAAACGAAGGGTTCAAAGCAAGGAAGATGTTAGACTGCCGTTTGTAAAGACTAAGGTGCCTCCACCCCATTTCCCTTGGGTTGTGAGAAAATATAATTCTAATTTTATCACCGAGGAGTTACCTGAATCTGTCTTTTGAATGAGCGTTTATACAATTTTGCAAAAAGAGTTACCCATGCGTTTAGCCATCACCGTTTTCCTGGCAGTTTGTTTGAGTGTTGTCTCGTTTACTTTACAAGCTCAAACTGAGCCAAGATCACTATCCTATTTTTTCTCCGATGTTGAAATGCATGTGGATACTACGGTGTATTCCTGGCGAAAGAACTCTCAGGTCATCCAGGGTAAACGGCAGTTGCCATTTGCCTATGATGAAGAAAATAAGGTGGCTGAGTTTTATCTAAGATTTAGCCAAATAGGAGATAGCAACAACCTAAGGATAGCACCGTCTAAAGATTTTGAGCTAATCGACTCGCTCATCGTTTATCCAAGCTATGCGCGATTCAAAGTAAAGTTCAGGGAGTTGACAGAGAGTAATTTTCTCAAATTTACCTTCCAAGTAAGTACCGACACTTCTTCGTACCAGCTCACCGAATTGCCATTATACCCCTACACAGACACTTACGTTGAGATCTACCCGTCGAGCGATGAGGTATTCATTGGTGAAGAAATTTCGTTCGACATTACAACTAACAATGCCAGCAATATTGTCTTCGACAATCGGTGGACGCAGGATTTGCCAATTAATTATCGGATCAATAGGGAAGGTAATCAGCTGGTGATATCCATTTTACCGGGTAGCCTCGGCTACAGGAGTATATCGGTACCACTTTTAGTTAGAAAGCCAGTGCTTACACCAGAGGGCTTTTCTTATCACCTGCCTCCGCTGGAGTATACCTTTCAGGTCAAATCTGGGCGCCTTGTCTTTTTGCAAATAGATAAACAGGAAGTTACACCACCCGACGACAAAACGACCCCAATTGAAATACTCCTTGACAATCACCGCAACCTTATACTGGGTAAAACCTACCGGATAGAAAACCAGGAAGCCCAGGGCGGTCCTTTGGTAGCGGAGATTTATACCAAGAGCAGGCTTAATACGAACAAGATCCTTTGTCTGATGAGGATTTATGCCAACCACAGAAAATCGGAAGGCTATTTATATATCAAAGATGGTGATCAGGCTGAGTTTGTTACCAACATCGATATCACTCCTAAAACCAGCATTAATTCTATTGCTATTCAGAGAGAAGGAAAAGATTGGCAATCAGGAAGTACGGTTTACCCAGGCGAAACAGTTTCTGTAAAACTGGAAGGAGAGGGCTTGCACAAAGCTAGTTTCTTTTTTCAAGGTGCAGATAATTTGCTGCTGGATTCATTGATCAGGAACGAGAACATGGCTGTGTACCGGATCAAAGTGCCGGAGACCATTTCATCTAATAGGATTGAGATTTTTGACCACAAGGAAAGCACTGGCAAAAGCCTTACAGTCAGCGAATTTCAAAAAACCCGAAGGTTTGATTTTATGAAGCTTGATTTCGGCGATGAACAAATACTGGTAGATGATATCAACAAGCCCATCTATTATGAAGGGACTATTACTGACTTACTACTGACTTTCGACAGGGCTAAAATTGACAGGCCAGGTGACTTGTATGGAAAGCAGTACCTTAAGATAGATGTAAAGGTGAGCAATAAGCAGGGTAACCTGCTTGAAATTTATAAATTTGATCAGGTGGGCATCTGTCCTGCCGAGAATTCTCCCCGATTTGGACATTATAGCCAAACAGATTGCCAGGAAGAGAACATTAATTTCAACAATTTCTTATCGAGAAAAACCTACGATCTGGATGAATGGTCGAAAATTGAAATCGATATCAGCCATGTAAATGAGAAATACTCCGGACAGCAGGTGTCGAGAAAGAGAATTATTATCTATCTAAAGAGGAGACATACTTTTGATGTGGACGTATCATTTCCTGGCGGGCTTTTAATTTTAAAGGCCGGTACAGATGATTTTGCCAACTTCGGTGGTATTAGCTTTGCAATGATTGCCCAATTTAGCTTTTACCAGGAAGGAAGAATTGCCAAAGTAAAGCCATATAAATTGGGTGCTGGATTCATAGCCATCAATGCTTTCAATTTTTCGCCTGCGGCTCAGGCTAACAGGGATGTGGGACTTGTTGTTATGGGTTCTGTGTATCCTATTTCAAGCACCAATAAGCTTACTTTTCCGCTCTATGTTGGCTTCGGTTATCTAATGAAAGAGGGGAAGCTTTTTTCTCTGGTTGGACCAGGTATTCGGGTGCAGTTTTAGTCCCCTGCCAGGGCTTTTTACAAACATGTTGACCCAAACGGTGCAGGAAATGGTCGATTGGTAGTTGAAGGGGGAAAAGTGCCGACAACTTTTATTTTTTTCCGCTATCGTCTGCCAGTTTTTTCTCGATTCTTCTATCGGGAATAAGCCACATCAAAGCCATAAGAATGTAAATACCACCTGCAATCCATTCGCTGATAAAAGAGCTTCCTATCGCTATAATGTAGAGAATTGGCGATGCCTTTCCTTTAGCATCGCTTCCCAAAGCCTTGGCAAGTATCGAGTCTTTGCCGTTTGAACGAATGATCTGCTTTTGTAACACAAAATAGGAAACCGCCGCCATGAGCAGAATGAATCCATACAGTGCTACTGTGGCCGGAGCAAAGCCGTTTTCGCCCATCCAACCAGTCACAAAAGGCACTAATGACAGCCAAAAGAGCAAATGGAGGTTAGCCCAAAGCACACCTCCGTTCACTTTTTTGGTGGCGTGTAGCAGATGATGATGGTTGTTCCAATAAATGCCCAGGTAAATGAAGCTCAGTACATAACTAATGAAGACAGGAATGAGTGGTTTCAGAGAAGCAAACTCATGTCCATGTGGAACTTTCATTTCCAATACCATGATGGTAATGATGATGGCTAGCACGCCATCGCTAAATGCTTCGAGTCTGTTTTTGTTCATCTTCGATCAATAGAAATGATTAACCAGAGTTGGCTAGCCGGGAAAGGGTAACTATTTGGTGAATTTGAAGTTTTTCAAATAACGGGTTAGCTGACTTATTTGTCCATCCCTTTCAGTTCTGAATTGGAGTCTTAGCAACTTATGCACTTTGCCGGACTTCGTGCTTAGAAAAATTTTATAGATGATGTCTTTATTGCCTTCTTTGAAGGCACTTACGTCCGACCACAGTTCATTTTTTTCTCCATATAAATCGAGGATTTCTCTGAAATTGATAGAGCTGCTTAAGATGATTCCCTTGGAAATATTGATGGACTCCTCATGCATGCTAAACACAATTTTTTTAGGAAACCGCCAGCGATCATATAGTATGGGGACCAGAATTAAAAGCAAAAGAAGCAAAATGCCAGTAGGATTCACTCCGATATAGAAAGAGAAGAAAGCCAAAACAGGCAATAAATGGCCCTGAAGCTGCTGTGTCTTACTCGACGAAGTAATGGTGAGAGCGCCATTGTCATACCCAACAACATAATTGTTGTCGTTTAGCATGGTGATCAGATGTTCGTCCAGTTTTACCATTTCTATGCTTTTGGTTGGTCAGCATTACTTCTAGCAACTAAACTCATCAATATTGAGGACCATTTGTGCCGATGTCTAATGGATACTGATTTTGGAAAGCAGCAATAAGTGAACACTAAAAAAAATCGATTGCTTAGCATAAAGTGACTTATAAGGAAAACTAAAATAGGATAGAAAAATAAGAATGCCTACTAAGAGGCTGCTAAATCAGGTCCTTAGAAGATTAAATCTAAGATTGTGTAGCGTTACCTTCAGGCGGTTCTTGCATCAACTATACAATTTTTAGGATGTTTAAATGGAAAATGCATAATTACGTATTGAAAATAAACCAGCAAAAGCGCCGTTCGGCTTGTGCATGTTAAGAGTATGAAAAAGTTTTTATCCCTGTTGTTGCTTGTGACTGTAGTCGTAGGGTGCAGTCAAAATAACCAATCAGTAAATAATCAGCGGCTCCTTGAGCCAAGGGGTGCGAACAATATCGCTTTTAAGTGGGGTGCTATGGCACTTCAGGCTACAGCCAATGATACCGAAAGATTCAAACCCAGACCTACGATTACCTCACGATACCTTGGGCTGATTTTCGTGGCTGTATTTGATGCGTGGTCCAGGTACGATAGCCTGGCAACTCCTGTTTATCTGGCAGGAGCCGAAAGAAGGCCGGTTGCCGAACGTACCCTCCAAAATAAGGAAAAAGCCATCAGCTATGCCGCTTACCGGGCGATGAGTGAATACTATTTTTCTGACACCACATTGTTCGCCAATTTCATGCAAGAACTCGGCTTCGATCCTTCTGATGAAAGCATGGATCCTACGACACCTGAGGGCATTGGTAACTTGGCCGCCAAGTCCGTTATTGAGGCCAGGAAAGGAGATGGTGCCAATCAATACGGAGAAGAAGAAGGTTCAGACGGAGAAGCTTATTTTGACTATACAGGCTATGAGCCAGTGAACTCTGCCGATGAAAATGTAGACCCCAACCGCTGGCAGCCCAAATACTTTGCAGACGGTGCAGGGGGTGAGTATGCCCCAGCCTGCCTGACGCCATTTTGGGACAAGGTAACGCCTGTGTCATTAAAATCCGGAGACCAGTTCAGGCCCGGTCCTCCGCCAATGATTGGTTCAGAACAGCTTAAAAAGGAGGTCAAAGAAGTGATCGATTTACAACGAGGGCTAACCGATGAACAAAAGGCACTTGTGGAGTTTATGCGAGATGGCCCACAATCGGTCCAACAGGCCGGTCATTGGTTGAAATTTGCGCAAGACGTCTCTTTAAGAGATGACCACACCCTCGATCAGGATGTGAAGATGTATTTTTACAATCAGGTAGTAGCCATGGATGCCTTCATTGCTTCCTGGGATTCGAAAATGTTTTATGACTATGCAAGGCCCTATGCATTGGTACATCAGTATTATGATCAGCAAAAGATTTTGGCTTGGGGAGGCGAAGGTAAAGGAATGATTGAAATGGATGGCAGTCAGTGGAGACCCTATTCTCCTGAAACTTTTCTATGTCCTCCATTTCCAAGTTATGTATCTGGTCATAGCACCATCAGTGGAGGTTGTGCTGAGGCATTGAAGTTATGGACTGGAAGTGAGGAGTTTGGAACAGAAGTTAGACTGGTAGCTGGTGCGATGACTGAGCCAGACAATTTGGGAGATACCGTCACATTGGTGTTTCCTACATTTACAAAAACAGCAGAAATGGCTGGCATCTCTAGGGTGCTAGGCGGTTATCATATACAAGCAGATAATGTTGCCGGGCTTGAGTTGGGTAGAGACGTAGCACGAGAGGCCTGGAAATTTTACAAGAAGCATATTGGTGAAGACTAAATGCAATTCCGTTTACAAATGAACAATACTCCATTTAGTAACTGATTTAAGAATTCTGAATAACGATTGTATGAAAAAAATAATAGTAGCATTTTCTTTGTTGATCAGCTGGTTTAGTGTGTCTGCCCAGCAAGTTGAATCCTTTGAACTTTCGGATGCCTGGCTTTCTGGTATTGAAAAAATTGCACCATCCTCAACCACTGTACCTGTTAAGAAAAAAAAGAATCTGCTAATCTTTTCACTCCACACTGGCTACGAGCACTGGACCATTCCGCACACAGAAGCGGTGATGAAAATTATTGCGGAGAAAAGCAGTGGTTTTACTGTGGCGACCTCAAAGGATATCAGCGTTTTTGAGAAAAAAAACCTAAAGAAATACGATGCCATACTGCTCAATAATACCTGTTCAATAGGTGATGAAAGGAACATGTTTTGGGATGTGTTAAAAGGTGACAGCAGCCTAACGGAACAGCAAGCCTGGGAAAAAGCAAAAGAATTGGAAGTGAACCTGACTAATTACGTTAAGCAAGGTGGTGGATTGATGGTATTGCATGGTGGTATTACGTTTTTGAACAATTCAGCTACATTTAGTCAGATGGTTGGTGGGAGTTTTGACTATCACCCCAAGCAGCAAATGATTGAAGTTAAATTAGTCGATCCAGTGCATCCGTTGGTGAAGGCATTAGGAGGAGAAGGATTTGAACATTTTGATGAGCCATACATTTTTAATAATGCCTATGCAGATTATAACTTCCATCCTCTGCTTTATATGGAAGCGGATAAAATTGAAGGATTAAGGGCACCTTTGGAAGATAATATCAGGTATATATCATGGATTAAGGCACATGGGAAAGGAAAGGTGTTTTATGCTTCACCGTCGCATAACGCCCAGCTTTACGAAAGCCCAAAAATACTACAGTTCTTTTTAGACGGGATGCAATATGCCACCGGTGACCTGGTATGCGACGATTCACCTCTGGTAAAGCAGTAGAGTAGGAGCCTATCTTGTCTGGAAACAGGCTCTCTCTTTATTCTAAACGTGAAGGGCTTTTTCCTCACTATTTTTTTTCCACACGTTCAATAAACTTACCTGTTTTCTTTTCTTTAAGGATGAGTTTTTTGGCGCCGTAATGCGTCATTTCTTCGGTGATGAGATAGTGATCAGCATCGTAGTCTACCAGGTGTCCGTCTTTGCTTAAACCAGACTTTCCCCGCCAGATATCGAGTTTCACCGGCTCCCACTGTTTTGTTTCGGCCGATTTGTAACACGCATCCAGGATGCAATTGACGATATAGCCATCATAAAAGGTTTCCTTGGCTTCACGTCCTTCTTCCATAGCGTTGAACATGTCCATAAACATATGGTTATAGCCCAGCTCATTCATTTCATCGCCAACCGGAAAAAGCCAGCCTGTATTGCTTTCTGCTTTCTCTGCTACATAGTCGGCTCCTTTGCCAGTGGTAAACATCTCGAAACCCGTACGAAGGAAGCTGTTGATCCATATAGTGCCTTCGGTGCCCATCACTTCGTCTCTTAGGTCCATACCACCCCTGAACGTCCAGCTCACTTCAAACTGACCTATAGCACCATTCTCATATTTGACCAGTGCAATGCCATGGTCTTCGGCGTCGATGGGTTTCACCTGTGTATCAGCCCAGCACATTACCTCAACAGGCTTGATATCTTTACCTATATAGCTGCGTGCAATTTCAACGCAGTGGCAACCAAGGTCCAGCATGCAACCACCACCCGCTTGCTCTTTGTCCCAAAACCAGCTGCTGTGGGGTCCTGGATGAGTTTCTCTTGATTTGGCCCAAAGGATACGGCCAAGCGCTCCGCTTTCTACACTTTCATGCGCTTTTATATGCTTGGGGGTGTAGACAAGGTCTTCCAGGTAGCCACCAAATACACCAGCCTTTTCAACCGCTTCCAGCATACGCTTGGCTTCTGCTGCGTTACGACCAAGTGGCTTGGTGCAGATGACAGCCTTCTTGTGTTTGCAACAAAGCATTACCGCCTCTTCATGCAGGTTGTTGGGAAGGGCAATGCAAACTACTTCCACTTCGGGATGTGCAATGGCTTCTTCCATGTTCGTTGTCCAGTGCTGCACGTTATAATCTTTGGCAAACTGTGTAGCCGTTTCTTCTCTGCGGGCATAAATGCTGACGACTTTGTCTTTATTACGGTAGCCCTGGATGGAATCTGTATAAAAACGGCCAATAAATCCGCCGCCAAGCATGGCAATTTTTTTCATGGGTCAAGTAGGTTAAATACAGGGACTGTCTAAAAACCAAGGTCTGTCCCCTGACAGACCCTCACATTGGTTATTTGTTTCTCTAAGATATAAAAAATTCGCCTGTCAGGGGGTAGGCCGAGATGTTGGTTGAGGTGTTTTCTTCAAAATTGGTATCGGTCTGTCGGGGGACAGACCCAGGAGATGGGGGAAGGCCTAAGTGTTGATAAAATGGTCTGTTCAAAATTATTTTAATTCTGTCGGGGACAGACCCAAGAGTTAGTCTGTCAGGGGGACAGACCACGGAATTTGTTATATGTCACTCTAATATATAAAAAAGGCCTGTCGGAGGACAGGCCTTGATGTTGTTCGGGTCAAAATCAGATTACCCAGCCACTTCCACTTCTTTCTTCTCACGGAAGAAAAGAATAAAGTAGACCATGACGCCGATGGCAATAAAGGCAGGCACCCACCAGATACCTGTCCAGTCTTTCATGCCACCCGTTGTGTACATATCGACGGTATATCCTGAAAACCAAGTGCCAATGGTCATTCCCACGCCATAGGTAGCGAAAGTGAATAAACCCTGCGCCGCATTTTTAATTTTAGCGCCCGCTTTCTTTTCTGTGTACATATAGCCTGTAACAAAGAAGAAATCATAGCAAATGCCGTGAAGTATGATGCCTGCATACAGCATCCAAAGGCCGGCATCAACATTGCCATAGGCAAAACATACATAACGCAGTATCCACGCCGCCATGCCCAGCAATAGCATTTTCTTTACTCCAATGCTATTGAATAGAAACGGGATGGCTAATATGAATACGGCTTCAGATACTTGCCCTAGGGTCATTTTGGAAGCAGCGTTTTCCATCCCTACATCATTGAGAAATGGGTTAGCGAACCCGTAGTAGAAGGAAAGTGGGATACATACAAGGATCGCCGCAATGAAGAAGATGAGATAAGGCCTTTCCTTAAAAAGCACAAAGGCCTCTGTACCTAATGCTGCAGAGGCATCTTCGCCTCCCTTAGGAGGTGTATTGGGAAGCATAAAGCTGAATACTCCCAAAACGGCTGAAACTACTGCAGCCATTACGAAGGTAGAAGGTGTTTTTTCAATGCCAAGGAAGCCAATCATCAGTCCGGCAACAATCCAACCAAGTGTGCCAAACACCCTTATCCATGGAAACTGCTTTCCAGGGTCTGTCATTTGTCCGAAGGCAATGCTGTTAGAAAGCGCAATGGTGGGCATGTAAAGCAATGAATAAGCCATAATGATCCAATAGAAAGATGAGTTGTCTCCTACTTGTGTGGCTAGAAATAAAAGAGCTGCACCCATTAGGTGTAGCACTCCCATTATTTTTTGCGCAGCAAAATACCTGTCTGCCACCATGCCAACAAAAAAAGGCGAGATCATAGTGGCAATGGCTAATGCACTATATGCAGCTCCAATATGAATGCCAGTTGAGCCAAGATGCTCCGACATGTAGGTGCCCATAGTAACATACCAGGCACCCCATACGAAGTATTCGAGGAGCATCATGATTGAAAGCGAAATTCCGGTAGTAAGCTTCATGTGTGAATGAATAGTTGTTTATAGTCAGTTAAGTATTGTTTTGCTATCTATTGTGATACAAAATGATGATTGAAAATCCTCGGTTTCGTCTATTCAGTAGCCACCTCTTTTTCCCAGCCTGTTTCTTTCAAGGCAGGGTCTTTTTCCTTTTTCAAAAAGTCAGATTGTGAGGTGGCGCCAGTAGCAACGGCATGTGTAAGTGCATCATCGTTGACCATCTCCACAGGCTCTCTCCAACCTAATGAATCATCGTTGTAAGCTGGGTTAGAAAGCGAGTTGTAGCAAGAAATAAGTGACCAGCGGGGCATCTCTGATGTGTTGCCTTCTGAGCGGTGCAGAAGGTTGGGGTGGAAGAACAATGCATCGCCGGGTTGCAGCTCTACGTACATATGTTCAAGCGTTTCCAAAGCATGGTTGACCATGACCATGTCCGCTCCGACTTGCTCGCCGGCAAACCCGTGATTTACTCTGCCAAGCTTGTGCGACCCTTTTATTATTTGGAGGCAACCGTTCGCTTTGTTGGCTTCTGTTAGCGCAATCATCACGCTGGTAAGTTGATCAGGGTACAGAAACTGGTTCTTATACCAATAACCATAGTCCTGGTGCCATTCCCAGGCGCCGCCTACCCGGGGCTCCTTTTGCATCAATTTCGAATGAAAATGACAAACAGGTGAATCACTGTCAAGCAATTTTTCTACCGACTTCACCATTCTTTTGCTTCGAACCAGCAGACTGTATATATCATCGCCTGGCTTGAACCACAGGGTAAGCCTGGTCTTTTTACCTGATTGATCGTTGAGATCGACCGCATTGTCCTTCATGATTTTGTCGGCCGTGGCGACCCTATAAAGTTTGTCAATCTCTTCTTTGCTAAATAAGCTTTTGATGATAACGAAGCCGTCGCTATGGTAGGCTGATACTTCTTGCTCTGTCAGGATATGCGCCATGAGTAGTAAATTTGAGTGTTCGCTGACAATCAATTTACGAACATTTCCAATATTTTTTGGAAGAGTTTTGTTCAGGAGTCTGCCTAGCTATTTTGTTTAAGCAGATATTTCTTACTTCCTGAGATTGGGGTGTTGATTTTCTATAAATGGATTGCAGGCAGGCCCATTATATCGTTCGGGGTAAGGAAAAGTTATCAAAGGAGCTAATGCTGAGTATAAATTTTGTTGCCACCGCTCGCTAATTCTACTATCTTCCACTTTCCATTGTTCACACACCTACTTTAAACCATGTCCATCCTCATTATCCTGATTTGCATCCTGGTGCTTGTTCTTCTCATTACCTGGGGCAAAGTAAATCCGTTCCTTGCCTTTCTTGTAGTGTCAATTGGGGCCGGTCTTGGGCTGGGTATCCCTTTAGAGTCTGTGGCAGCTTCGGTACAGAAGGGGATTGGAAGCCTGCTTGGCGACCTTGTTATTGTCATTGGCTTAGGTGCCATGCTTGGAAAGTTAGTAGCCGAAAGCGGTGCTGCCCAAAAAATCAGCCAGGTGCTCATGAATGCATTTGGAGAAAAACGTATCCAGTGGGCGCTAATGGCCACTGGCTTCATTGTGGGTATCCCATTGTTTTATAATGTTGGGTTCGTGCTCCTTGTTCCGCTGATATTCTCAGTCACCTATCAATATAAATTGCCAGCCGTTTATATCGGAATACCCATGCTAGCGGCGCTTTCTGTTACCCATGGTTTTCTGCCTCCCCATCCTTCACCTGCTGCCTTGGTTGGTCAGCTGGAAGCAGATATGGGACTCACCTTATTGTATGGTTTCATTGTGGCGATACCGACGATTATCGTGGCCGGTCCAATATTTGCGCGAACCCTCAAAGGGATTGATGCCAAGCCGCTGGCAACCTTTCAGGCAAAGCCATTGCCTGACGACCAACTTCCAAGTGCTTTCAATAGCTTCTTTTCTGCCTTGCTACCGGTTGTACTGCTCGCAAGTTCGGCCCTTTTGAATCGGTTTGGAGACTTTTCAGGAGGTACGGCCAAAATAGTTACTTTCTTTTCTGACGCGACCATTGTGATGATCATCTCATTGGCCGTGGCTACTTATTCCATCGGACTGGCCTACAAAAAGAAAATGAGTGAGGTCATGGGGTACTACACAGATGCCATCAAGGATGTAGCGCCCATCCTTTTAATTGTGGGCGGTGCCGGAGCCTTGAAGCAAGTTTTCAGCGACAGCGGAGTAAGTGTGGAAATAGGTGCCATGTTGCAAAATATGGATATCCACCCATTGATTCTCGGGTGGATGATTGCTGCTTTTATCAGGGTTTGCATTGGATCGGCTACAGTAGCTGGTCTCACTTCGGCGGGGATTTTGGCTCCGATTATGCCTCAATTGGGTGTTGATCCCAACTTGATGGTGTTGGCAGTAGGTGCTGGCAGCCTTATGTTTTCCCATGTGAACGACTCAGGGTTTTGGATGTACAAGGAGTATTTTAATGTGAGCATTAAGGACACCATCAAGTCGTGGTCAATGATGGAAACACTCGTTTCGATGGTTGGGATGGCAGTGGTGTTGCTTATCGACTTGTTTATATAGAACGACCACATATTTGTATTGAATTAAAGATAACGCAAAAGTATAATTCACTATGACTGCCGACGAACAATTTGCCCAGCTGGGCTTGGAGCTTCCTCCGCCGCCAGCACCCAAAGGGGTGTACAGGCCATACTTGATTGATGGAAAACATCTATACGTTTCTGGCCATGGACCAGTACAAACGAACGGGTGTCTCATTATTGGTAAGGTGGGGGGTGAATTGGATATCGAGCAAAGTAAACTGGCTGCTCAACAAGTGGGCCTCACCATTTTATCGACCATTAAAGCCAATCTGGGCAGCCTCGATAAAGTGAAACGTGTCATCAAAGTGTTGGGTATGGTGAATGGTGTGCCTTCGTTTGATCGGCACCCCTACGTAATCAATGGATGCAGTGAGCTGTTTGCGAAGGTGTGGGGAGAAGAAAATGGCATTGGTGTTAGAAGTGCTGTGGGTATGGGGATGCTTCCCGATAATATCCCGGTTGAAATTGAGGTTTTGTTTGAATTAAAATAGCAGACAACGATGAGCAAGGAATGGTATAGTATCGACAATATTGATGAGCTTGATTCTCCATCGATGGTGGTATTCCCTGAACGAGTGAGTCAGAATATCAAGGCAGTGAAGGAAATAATTGGTGATGTGGACAGACTGCGACCTCATGTGAAGACCAATAAGGCAAAGGAAGTGTGCAAGATGCTCATGGACGAAGGCATCAAAAAATTCAAATGCGCTACCATTGCTGAAGCCGAAATGCTTGGCATGGTGCGGGCACAGGATGTTCTGTTGGCCTACCAGCCTGTTGGCCCTAAGCTTCAACGTTTTCTTCAGCTCATCAGAAAATACCCGATGACGACCTATTCCTGCCTGTACGACAACGCAGCGTCTGCGCAGGCTATTTCTGTTGCTTTTGCCAATCAGGGGCTGCGGATCAATGCATATATGGACCTAAATAACGGTAACGACCGGTCTGGAATTATTCCAGGGCCAGCTGCCGTGACACTTTATGAAGAGGTGGCTACGATGAAAGCCATCGTACCAATAGGTCTTCATGTTTACGACGGGCAACATCGTCAGCTGGATATTGTGGACAGGACGAAGGCCTGTAATGAGGCATTTCAGCCTATTCTCGACATGAAAGATGCTATTCAGCAACTTGGTTTTCCAGAGCCAATTATTATTGCCGGTGGTTCGCCCACATTTCCCATACACGCCAAAAGAAAGGACGTCATTTGTAGTCCCGGAACTTTTGTGTACTGGGACCAGGGCTATAGCGATATTTGTAGTGAACAGCCGCTGGTGCCGGCCGCATTGGTAGTTTCGAGGGTAATTTCGCTGCCAACTAAGACCAGAATTTGTATGGACCTGGGGCACAAGTCTATCGCTTCAGAAAATATATTGAGCAATCGTGTTCGGTTTATCAATGCGCCAGCGCTGACTCCCGTTGGGCAAAGCGAAGAGCACCTCGTGTTAGAGGCCCCTGAAGGACATGGCTATAAGGTAGGAGATGTGCTTTATGGCATCCCCTTTCACATATGCCCTACGGTGGCGCTTTATGAACGGGTGAATACCGTCGAAAATGCCCATGTAAAAGGAGAATGGAAAGTGATTGCCAGGGATAGGAAGATTGAGGTCTAGATCGGTTACTGGAAACCAAACGGTTCTTCAATCTACTTTCTCCAACTCCACATAAAAAGGGAAAATCCTTCTACCGTCGAATTCATAGAACGGGATAAGGTCACAGGCTATTTGAGGCAACTTCACCCCCTTCATTTCTATCCAATCGGCAGGACCTTTTTCAACGGTGAGCCTTTGAATTAAAGGGCCAGTTTCAAGGTATAAAGTGCCACTGGCTGGTACTTCCTCAATAAACTTGAAACGGATATTGTAAGTACCTTTTTCAATACTCACCTGCCACAACCCATATATTTCTTCCTGTGCCCAGATGCCTCGCTCTCCGCCAGCATCATTTCTATTGAGGATCACTGGATTTTCGGCAGCATTTCCTACTACAATACGAGGCGGGCTGGTGATGTTTTCAGACAGTGCCAATTCTTCATAGCTACGCTGAAGCTCGGTTTTCATTTCGGTTGCTATGGACCTTTTGGTCGTGATAATATTGGCTTGCTCGTAGGGGTCTTTGCTGATATCGAAAAGTTCAAAACTTTCAATCGGAGCATTATAATTGGTGTGCCCCACCAGTTTGTAGGGGCCTTTTTGTAAGGCCATATTATTGTAAAGTTCCGGGTACCGTCGAGTCCAATAAAAGAAAAGAGAACGCTCCTTCCAATCGACTTTTTCACCTTGAAACAAGGGTGCCAGACTTTTGCCGTCAATGATCCTGTCTTCTGGTTTTTCTACTCCACACAGCTCGGCCAGGGTAGGTAGTATATCGATATGGGCCGTAGTGGTAGCGATGTCCCGATTACCTTTGTACCTCGCAGGATAGCGGAGGTAGAAAGGTACCCGCACTCCTCCACGGTATACACTTCCTTTTTTTCCTTTCATGCCTGCAACATACCGTACTTGCTGAGGGCCATTGTCAGTCATAAATATCACGATGGTGTTGTCGGTAAGTTTGAGCTCCTTAAGCTTATTAAATAACAACCCCAGGTTGTCGTCAATATTGCTCACCATGGCATACACTTTGCGGGCGTCTTCCTTGTTCTGGTCACTCATAGGCACGAAAGGCCTGCCATCGTTGAAGCCGGCAGCAGGGTCAATGTCTTTGAACATTTGATAGTACTTGTCAGGTACCTGAAGAGGAGTGTGTGGCGCATTGAACGCCAGGTAGCAGAAAAAAGGGGATTCGGCGTTCTTCTCTATGAAATTGATCGCCTGCGCGGCAAAGATATCACTGCAGTATCCTTTGTAGGCTTCCTGCTTCCCATTGTGCCATAGCACAGGATCAAAATAGCTACTGTCTCCCTTGAACCAGGTAGTAACGTCGCCAACCTGGCCCATTCCACCTGAAAGATGGATAACAGACTCGTCGAAGCCCTGGTCGTTAGGGCGGCTGGGATAGTTATCCCCCAAATGCCATTTGCCGAATACTCCGGTGGTGTAGTTCGCTTGTTTGAGCATTTCAGCGATGGTCACTTCGCTGCTAGCCATGGTGGCACCGCCATTATAGGTGTCTCGTATGCCAGTGCGGAGTGAATACCGCCCGGTTAGTAAGCTGGAGCGGGTGGGGGCGCACACGGGAGAAACGTAAAAGTTATTAAGCCTGATGCTTTGTTTGGCGAAGGCATCGATCACAGGCGTTTTGACATGTGGGTTGCCTGTGATGCCAAGATCACCGTAACCCTGGTCGTCGGTAAGGATAATGATCACATTGGGATATTGCTTGTCTTGAGCAAGTGAAGCACCCGAAAGCAACAAGATCGACACGAAAATTAGTAGCCCGTAAAGTTTCTCAGATGCTATCATTGAAGTAAAATTTTTATTCGACTTTGATAAAGCGATATTGGTTATTCCATGTGAAAGAAAATTCCCCGCCCTCAAGTGTGGAAAACACAAGCTCATCACCTTTTTCAATATCGAGGAATTTCATTTCATCTGTAGGTTGTAGGCTAAATGACTTTTTTGCTTCAACGTCGACTAGAAATAGCTTTCCATTGTTGAGTTTCACTTCTAAAAAATACTCACCTGCACGCTGCTCAGAAAAGCGGTATTTGCCAGTGAATTTTTTGAGCTCTTCTTCCGAAAGATCTAAAAGTGAAATCTCCCGAACATTGGCAAGCCCCCAACCATAATAATCGGAAGCAGCATTCATTATTTCTCCGATTAGCCGGCCTCCATTGTCGGCATTTGTCATGACAATAATGCCTTCACCTTTATGAGCAAAAGCCATCATATTATTCGTGAAACCTTCGTTTTTTCCACCATGCTGAAATACCAGCGAGTCGCCCGCCCATTTCAAGGAAGGCCCCAAACCCCAGTCGTTCTTGTCTTTTGTAAGCATGGCGGCAACCATTTCCTGAGAAAGAATACCGCCCTTTTTTCCAGAGAGTATCTGCTGAATCTCGATACAGTATTTTGCAAGATCGCTGGGTGTAGTCCATAGGCCAGCAGCAGCTTGCTCCGGATAATTGTGCCAAAGTCCATCTACCAGGGTGCCATCACTATCGTAGGCAGCACTGGCGTCAATACGAAAATCGTCGGGCAGCGGCTGAGTGTAGGTGCTTTGGCTCATATCTAAGGGGTCGAGGATGTTTTCTTCCAAATAGGTATCCAGAGGAAGGTCGGTGATATCTTCTACAACTTTTTCCATGACCGTATATCCGCCCCCTGAGTACCTCCACAGTGACCCAGGGATGGTGTCTACTATAACGGCCGGCGTGTTTCCTCGACCGTTCAGTACGTTTTGGATAGAAGGAAGTCGCATGCTTCCATGATAGCCGGGGAAGCCATGTACTGTCATGCCGGCAGTATGGGTGAGAAGACGGCGAAGGGTAACTTTTTCAGTTGAAGTGAATTCAGTGGCAGGTATTTCCCAGTCTTTCAGGTAGGCGCTAATATCTGCGTCAAGGTCTGCCTTTCCGTCTTGTACCAGTTTTAAAGCACCCAGTGCAGCAATGGGCTTGCTGATGGAGCCAGCCTGAAAAAGTGTATTAATATTTACTTTGGAATCGATTTGTGAGTTGGCAATACCATATCCTTTTGCCCAACTTAGTTTGCCGTCTTTGATTACAGCGATACTTATCCCTGGCACATTGTAATGCGCCATTCGTTCAGCAATGGTATAGGTTTTCTGAGCCTGGCCTTTTATTTGAATGCCTGTAAGTAGTCCGTTTTCAATAGCGGCTATGCCAGTATCATCTCCAATCTGTTTTGGTTCAGTACAAGAAAAGGCAATGAAAAATAGAAGGAGGAATGTGATTTGAAGAGGCTTCATAAAGGATTAGCTGAGAAAAGCGGCGGGGCTTGTGTTGATTAAAATGACAATTCAATCACAAGATAAAGGAATACCATGAAAGGACAGGCATAATTTCTTTGTGGGGGAAAAAGAAGCCAGCCCATGGAAGTTTCCATGGTCGAGCATGGTGCTGAACTTTGCCAAGACCTTTTTGCTAAATATGTTATCAGATTTTGCCTAGCGCCTGACTAAGATCTGCCAACAAGTCTTCGATGTTTTCAATTCCCACCGAGTAGCGAATCAGGCTCTCCGGAATACCCAGGGTAGCTCTTTGTTCCGTTGTAAGTTCAACATGGCTGGTGGTGCGAGGAGGTCCTGCCAGGGTGCTTACCGAGCCAAGGCTGGCGGCCAGGTGTACTAGTTTTAAGCTTTGCAGAAAGGTTTTTACACTTTCATAATCTCCTTTTAGCGAAAAACTCATCATCCCCCCAAAACCCGACATTTGTGATTTCGCAATGGCGTGGCCGGGATGGCTTTCTAAGCCTGGGTAAAACACGTCTTCTATGCTTGAATGCGCTTTCAGGAAGGTGGCGATCTTCATGGCCGATGCATTTTGCCTCTCAATGCGCAGCTCCAATGTTTTCATACCCCTGGCAATCAAATAGGCAGCGTCGGCATGTAAACTGGCCCCATTGATCTCACGAAACTGGAACACTTTATGAACCAGCTCAGCCTTTCCTGCCAGCAAACCACCCATGGCATCAGAATGCCCACAAAGATATTTGGTAGCGCTGTGTACGACCAGGTCGGCGCCTAAACTCAGCGGATTTTGATTAATGGGGGTAGCGAAGGTGTTGTCGATCACCACAATGGCGCCCACTTTTTTGGCGGCTGTGGCAAGCCTTTTGATGTCTACTACCTTGAGGGTGGGATTGGTGGGCGTCTCGAGGTAGACCAGGTCACAGCCTTTAGCTATTTCAGCTTCTAGAGCCTCATGATCGGTGGTGTCGCAAAGTGTAACATCCACCTTATAGGAGGGAAGGAAGTCAAGAAAAATACGACTGGTTCCTCCGTAGGTGTCTTTCAGAGAAACCACCCTTTTGCCTGCTGTCAAAAATGCAAAGAGCGTATTGCTGATGGCTCCCATCCCGGTAGCAAAGGAAATAGCTGCTTCTGCTCCTTCAAGGGCGGCAATCTTCTCTTCCAGCACCCGAACTGTTGGGTTGGTGTTGCGACTATAAATATGACCTGCCTTGTGTCCAATGGCCACATCATACCAATCGTCCAGGTTGTCATAGGCATAGGTAACACTGTTGACAATTGGAACAGTGGTGGCGCCGTAGGGGAATTTTTCCGTTTCACCAGCCCAAACGGATATGGTACCTTTCTTACGCTCAGTCATTTTAAGAGGGTTTTTAGTCATTCGATGAGCACATCGTCAAATTGCCGTGCGCTGATCTGTTCTCTAAAAATACAAATTTACCGTTTCCTGGTAAGTGAATTCAGACTAAAAGAAGTTACACCCCTACAAACGACGAAAGGCCCAGTGGGTTGACCCAAGGACCTTTGTCTCCAAATACTTTCTCGTAAAAATTACCAGCGTATTCTCAAAAACCAAACCTACTTACTTAAACCACTTAATTTCCATGAACTCCTTTCTGCTGATGCTGACTCATCAGTGTTCTGAAATTCAATATCTATTACTATTATTTCCGATCCGTTTTATTCTATTAGTTAACCCTCATCGGCACGATGCGCTGTGCTTTAATTACAATACAAAGATCAGGCAAAGAACAGCTCAATGAACTAGGAGGCTGACACAAATATTTGGGAGAAATCATTTTTTGACATAGGAGATTTCCCGGTGTAGCCAACACCAAAAAAATAAGTAGTAAGCATGTAGAGCTTTCCTTAGCTGACAAGCGAAGGGAAATGCATTCAAACCGATTTTGGAGGTCATTCCAGCAGCAGAGAACCTGCCAATTAGGAAAAGTATAGCTGTTTTGACGTTGCGAGCAGTCAGGCTTGCTGATGACGATGTAGAATAGTCGCAGCTTTGCAAGCTGCGACCATTTCCAATTTTCATTACCTATACTTTTTCACTCTTTCGTCGTCAATTACTCCGCTCCAATTGAGGCCAAAAGCAAAGTCGTAGGTATTGCCCTCAGAGTCCGTGTAGGCTGTCATGTCTCTAGGCACATCTTCAAACTGCTTTTCAACAGTCAACATATCGGCAGGCATCTGAAAGGGTAAAAGACCCGATGGTTCCGACTTGCCTGTGATGATATTCATCAGTACCTGATCTTGTACGCCCATATGGATCAACACAGACGAAGCACTTTTTTCAATTTCAGAAAACACCATAGGTTTCGACACTTTTACTGCCACAATCACGGGCTTATCTCCCATTTTCCTTTTAGTCTCATTCACCAAATCCATGTCAGAAGTATTGATGGTTTTTACCATTTTACCCTTGTAAGACCTGTTTGTGAAATCTTCCAATGGGCTGCCGCCCGCTATACTGACTTCGCGGGCTGTTGATGCGGTGTAGGGGCTGTATTGTAAGCTAATTGGCACATAGCCATTGCCTCCATTTTCCAGATCGGCTACATCATAGCCAACCCCGCCATTGGGGCTTTCAATGCCGACCAGGGCAAAATCAGCTTCCTGCGGGTCATCTACCACATCAAAATACTGCGACACAACGGCCATATTAAATGGCTTTTCATTTCTCGCAGGGCTTGCTGCACCAAACCAATTGATGGTTGGGGCAATGTATCGCTCGGGAACAAAAACTTTTCGTTTTTCCTTCAAGGGAAGCGTATTTGCGTGATTTTTAATCATGATCACCGAGCGCAATTGTGCATCAAAACCAGCTTTCATGAACGTAGGATTGCCAACCAGTTCTTTGGTTTTCTGTACATCCAAATAAGGGTTTTCAAAAAGACCCGTCCGGAAAATGTTTTTCAATAAACGAACAGCAGAGGTTTCAAACCGCTCCCTCATGTAAGCTTCACCATGCTCTTCAACGCCCAATTGGTAGGCCGCTATTACTGGTTTCATATCGTTATTTCCACCAAACTGATCCATGCCTGCCTCGATGGCTTTGTAGTGTCGCTCGGCAACGCTCAGTTTCTCTACACCCCAGGGTTTTCCCTGGAACTGATGTACGGAAGCGGCATTACCTGTAACCCCCCAATCGGTACACAATACCCCATCATAACCATACTTGCCACGCAAAAGCTCTGTAATCAAATACTTGTTGTAGGCATTGGCAACCGCATCTCCCTGTCCATCTGAAATGGTATAATAAGGCATAACGGCAGAAGCCATTTTCGTAGCACCTTCTAATTTAAATGCACCCTCAGTGAAGGTTTGTAAGTGATCTTCAATATTCTTTCCAGGGTAAACTGCATATGCACCATAGCCAAAGTGACCATCACGGCCTCCTTCTTCAGGGCCTCCACCTGGCCAGTGCTTTACCATGGTGTTCACACTTTGAAAACCCCAGCCGCCTCCATCTGAAGATTGAAACCCATCAACATAGGCTCTTGCTAAATCGGTAGCTAAATCTGGATCCTCGCCCATTGTGCCATCAAATCGGCTCCATCGTGGCTCTGTCGCCAGGTCTATTTGCGGTGATAAGGCTGTAGCAATTCCTAAAGCCCGGTATTCTTTGGAGGCGATTTCTCCAAATTGCTTCATCAGTTCAGGGTCGAAGGTTGCTGCAATGCCCAGGGTGCCAGGCCACATGGATATATCGCCACCTGCTCCTTCATTGAATTCGGCATAGGTGTCGCTACCGTGCCTGGGGTCTGAACTGGTGTTGACCGGAATTCCGAGGCCGATGGCTTCTACATGGGCCTGAGCGTTGTTGTTCCACTGAGCTGCTACAGCAGCACTTTCAACACTGGTAATTAATACATGTCTTAAGTTATCTTCAGTCAGGAACGTTTTTTGGTCATCGGACAGATCACTTGCCACTGCGCCACTTTCAGCGTAGGGCTTTCCACCGTAGGTTGAGGACCTTCTACCCCCTGAAGGCAATGATTGATGACCACTGTAGAGCATCAATCCAGCTATTTGCTCAACCGACATTTTAGAAGCAAGGTCTTTGGCTCTTTCCTCAACAGGCAACCGCCAATCTTCATAAGCATCCAATTTGCCATTTTGATTGAGGTCCTTGAAAGCATACCGATCGATTGTCAATATGCTCACTCCAGAAGTCGGACTATAGCCTAAAGTACTTCCGTTTTCATTAACAACATTTATGAATCCGTCCTTCGATTCCGTCGTGAACTTTTCGGCGCAATGGCTCAAAAGGAGTGAAAGTGCCAAAGCACTAAATATGGCGGTTGATTTTTTCATCTTTCTTATGCTTTTAATGACCAAGTTTTTTTAAACCTCGGGTAATCAAAATCCCTTTATTTTAGGCTATTTGTCTATGTGTCAAAATTACACATTTTAATGATGACAAAACAATAGCCAAAGCTTCTTTGTCATAGGTTTTCTTTGATGTTTCAGCATCGATTTTTCTGATAATCAGTGTAAAATGCCTTTTTTAACCCTTCTAATGATGGGAGTACCAGCATTCGTCACACTATTGCCACCTTGCCTCTTTCCATGTTTTTTGCTCCGCCTTAGAAAGGAATGTCCAGGCCACAATTCGGCTTATTTTATTGCCAGTTCCCAGGGGAATTTCTTTGATCTCACAAGTTTGTGAGTTTTCAAGTAGTTTAAAAATCCCTTCAAGATTAGCTTGCTTTGAGACTAAACTGGAAAACCAGTAGCAGTTTTTGGAGTACAGCTTACTTTCCCTGATAATTTGCTGGATAAATGCATATTCTCCACCCTCACTGATTAGTTCATTGCTGATGCCTGAAAAATTGAGTTCAGGATTTTTTACTTTTTTACCCGATAGGTTCTTTATTTTCCTTCTGCTACCTTTTTTTGCCTCTTCAATGGAAGAATGGAAAGGTGGATTACATATGACCAGGTCAATTTTTTCTTCTTTGCCTAATATTCCGTCAAACACTAACCTAGGATTTTTTTGCAACCTACAGTCAACTTTACCTTTAATTGATGAATTGGAATTAACAATGTTGACGGCTGATGCTATTGATTTAGGGTCAATTTCAGAGCCTATAAATTTCCACCCGTATTCTGTCGCACCAATGATGGGGTAGATACAACTGGCACCAACACCAATATCCAGGCAGGTGATTTGGTCGCCGCGGGGAATTGAACCAAGGTTGTTTTTAGCCAATAAATCAGCCATGTAGTGAATGTAATCCGCTCTTCCAGGTATCGGAGGGCAAAGGTTTTTATCAGGGAACTCCCAGTGCTTTATCCCATAATAATGATTGAGTATGGCCTTGTTCAGTAATTTAACAGCCACTGGGTTTGAAAAATCGATGGACTCTGATCCAAATTTGTTGTGCAATACATGATTTTTCAATTCTGGAGCTGCTATTTTCAATGCATTTAGATCATACCTTTCCCGGTTTTTGTTTCGAGGATGTAGCCTCGCTTTTTCTGCTTGATTTTTGTCGGAAGGCATGATTTACTGTGGTTTCATATGTAGAGGATCATCATTTGCACCACTTCTAATTTAAGGGGTTTGACCCAGTTGTTTCACTCCCATTCTAAGTATTTCTGCCAGTTGTGCTGTTCCTTGAATCCGAGGACTTCCCGGATTTTTCGGTTTGAAAACAGTGCTTCATGTTCTCCCAATTCCCTGGTGATGGGCACACCAGGAAAAAACTGTTCAGCCAATTTTTTACTAGGTATAATAGCTCCATTGTGGTCATTTCCGGCGTTGAAAACCTGATATCCAAGTCCGTCTTTTTTTATACACAGGTCCACAATCTGACCCAGGTCACGTGCATCAATATAGCAGAAGGCGTTCCTGCGGCGAACTTCAGGATGTTTGAAATAATGTGGAAAAAGTTCAGCATATTCGTGGGGTTCGATCACATTCCCGATGCGAAGGGCATAAATATCGAACCCAGACCTTCGCTGGAAGCTGCGTGCTGTTTTTTCGTTGACCACCTTCGACAATCCATAGCTGTCCATTGGATCAACATCATAATCCTCTTCTAAAGGAAGAGAATTTGGATCGGTCTTGCCGTCGGAAAAACAAACACCATAAGTAGTTTCTGAGGAAGCAATGATGATCTTTTTTATCCCAAGTTTAACGGCTGCTTCAATCACATTATAGGTGCCAATTGTGTTTACCCTGAAAGTTTCATTGTCGGGAGTGATCAAAATACGGGGCACGGCAGCAAAATGTACTACGGCATCAAATTTGGGCATTCCATTTCCTTGCTCCAATTCGTCTAATCCGGCGTACGAACTCATTGCATTGAACATTTGTCCGGAGTCGGTAATGTCCGCCCGGAGATTGTCCACTCCTGGCTGATCCAAAGGCACCAGGTCTATATTTAGTACCCTATATCCCTGGTCAAGGAGGTAACGCACGACATGCTTTCCGGCTTTTCCAGAGCCACCGGTAAATAGTATTCGTTTTTTGGCCATTATGCTTATGTGTTGATCGGGAAAGCAACTTACTCAGGGGTCGAAATAATGCCAAGACTTGCAAGCAATAAAAAAGGTGAAGTTACATTCAATTTACATCTCGCCTGCAGAAAGCTATTGGGTGCATGTTGGATTGAGTTTTTTGAAGCAATTTTCTCATGCTTTTCTAATTGCTCTTTGGTACGGGTTTCCTTCCACTTGTCGTGCCCTGCTTTGTTAGCCTTTAGCACCACCTTTCCATAAGACAACACCTTTCGGCATTGACGGTGCATCTTCTTTCATGTAATCGAAAAGGATGTTTTCCCATTTCGATTCATCAATTGTAAGATCCGGGGCTGCAGCAATTTTTCTAATCTGCCTGGCATGTCTGAATTTAGCTTATTCAAACGCACAAATATCACATTTGGTAAATCTTTGATTTTCCACCAGCTATTTAGGTTGTCCCACAAAGACCAAAAACGGTAAGCCATCTTTATCAAGTCATTTGCGGTAGTAATCAACTATTGATTCTTGTGCCTTGCCTAATTTAAGGCCATGAGGCAGGGATACCCATTTTCTAGCTGATTGTCAAGCACCTACAATACCTTTTAAATCAATTTTAGGACACTTTATCGTTCTAGGGAAGTAAAATACCCTCAAAAATAGTAGGTTGCTGTATAAGGGATCATTGTAATTAACCTTGCCAACCAACCATGCCAATCAAGAGAAGGGATTTCGTGAAAATGTTACCGCTGGGAGCACTGTTGCCCGGTCAAGTATTAAGTAGTTTTCCTGCCGCAGCTAGTACGGCCATTGGTCAACTGCCAATTGCAGATTTACAACCAAATTTTGCACAAGAAGACATTGATTCATTGTACAATAAAGCAATTGTTGTGGACGGCCTGATCATTGGACGCAATTGGAATGACGATTCATTTGCAGCATTGGATAAGTCGGGCTATACGGGATTCAATGTTTCTGTAGATTCCGGTAGCCTTAGCAGAGCACTCAAGAACCTGGAGGAATGGCAAAAGCAAATAAGTGACCATTCAGATCGGCTGATATTGGCAAAGAGCGCTGAAGACTTTCTTAGGGCGAAGAAGGAACAAAAAACAGCCGTCATGTTGGGTTTTCAGAACACCACCATGCTTGATACATCCATTGAAAATTTGGATGCGCTCTATCAGGCGGGTACTCGCTGGTTGCAGCTCACCTACAATGAGCGGAACCTGCTGGGTGACGGATGTACCGAACGAACCAATGCGGGATTATCGGATTTTGGCATTGAAGTGGTGGAGCGGATGAATGAACTTGGTATGATCGTGGACCTGTCTCATTGCGGTGAGCAAACGACCAATGATGGCATCAAGTTCAGTAAATCCGGTGCTTCAATCAATCATTCCATGTGTGAAGCATTGTACAAAAACCATCCCCGGGCAAAAACTGACAAACAGATTCGTGCCATGGCAAACAAGGGAGGCGTGATAGGTATTATTTGTTTGGGCTACATGATTGGACCAAATCTGGGAACAGAAACCACGCTGGACACTTACGTTGACCATATTGAACACGCCGTAAAAGTGGGAGGAATTGACCATGTTGGCTTAGGTTCAGATTTTGCTATCCAGGGACTGGAAGCAAGTGGGGCCACCCATGAAAATTGGTACGTACCACGTTTGACACGTTTCAAGCCCTCTTATAAAGTCCAGTGGCCTCCATGGATTCCCGAGCTCGACACAACCGATCGCTATCGTCATGTAGCCAGGTTGTTAGATAAACGAGGTTTCAGTACAGGAGATATCGAGAAAATTCTTGGACAAAACTGGCTGCGATACTACCGTGAGGCACTAAAGCCCTGATCTGATAAGCATTTTCGACAAGTCCAATTTCAAATAAACTTACCTATGAAATATTCACTCATCGCTATTTTTTCAGCAGCTTTTTTTCTCGCAGGTTGCAATGAATCAAACAGCACCTACGAAGGCCAGGCCGACAAGACTATTTACGACGTGGTATTTCGCGAAAACTTAGCAGGTACCTATGAGAAATGGATGACCGCAGACAATAGTTTTGGTTTTTATTACACTTACACCGATAGAGGTCGGGGGCCTGAGTACACAGAGGAAATTTCTCTGAACGAAAAAAACTTTATTTCATCTCAAACCATCAAAGGCGTCAACTACCTGAAGGTAGCCGTTGATGAAAGTTTTTCAAGTGATGGGACAACGGCCGTTGCCAAAAACCTATCGGGCACATCCAATGGAGTCTTTACTGGCGACCAGCTATATTTTCGATACGATGGATCTCCTGCCATCTACGAGGTTCTCGCCCAGCTAGTATTAGAATCAGAGACCGGGAAAGTAGATTTATATCCTGAAGGTAGTGTTGAATTGACTGAAAAAATTCCCCTTACGCTTTCTGATGGCTCTTCTGTTGAGCTTTTAATCCTGAAAGGGCTGGACCTGAACCCTACCTATGTATGGATGATGGGAGAGGAGATGGTTTGTAAAATATCAGGCAACCTGCACATTGTAAGAAAAGATTTGAGCTCCATGCGCTCCGAGATGAAAGAATTGCAGGACGGTATCGAGGATGAAGGCCTCAAAGAGGTGGCTAAGAAATTAACCCACAAGATTGATAAAGTGGTTATCCAAAATGTGAATGTCTTCACTGAATCGGGCGCTTTGCTGTCCAATCAAGATGTGTTTGTAGAAGGGGGAACGATAAGGTCGATTCATGCCACCGGGGCGAAGGCAATAGACAATAATGCCACTTTCATTGATGGGGCTGGAAAAACGCTATTGCCGGGAATGTTCGATATGCATACCCATAATGATAAGTTTAGGGGGCTACTGCACCTGGCAGGAGGGGTCACCTCGGTAAGAGATTTAGCCAACAACAAACAAATCAAGGGACTGGCTGCTCAATTTGACAGCAATGAGATTCTTGGCCCTCAGATTGTGATCTATTGCGGGATTATTGATGGGTCGGGCCCATTCGCCAATCAACGAAATGTGGTTGACAACCTCGAAGAAGGTTTAGCGGAAATCCAGGACTACAAGGATTTGGGCTACGACCAAATTAAGCTGTACAGTTCGATTAGGCCGGAATGGGTTCAGCCTTTGGCCGATAAAGCACATGAACTTGGCCTACGGGTAAGTGGCCATATTCCAGCCTATATGACTGCCACTCAGGCAATCAATCAAGGCTATAATGAGATTCAACATATTAACATGTTGTTCCTTAATTTTTTGTCAGATACCATTGATACCCGAACACCCTTGCGCTTCACCATGCCGGCCCAATATGGCGCTGACCTGGACCTTGGTTCGAAGGAATATCTCGATTTTGTTGATCTTTTACTCAAAAAAAATATTCTTGTTGACCCTACCGTAGCCATTTTTGAAAACATGTTGGTCGCTCAATCAGGTGAACCAAGCCCCACTTATCAGATGGTAAGAACCAGGTTCCCGATCATTGAACAGAGAAGTTTTTATACCGGTGGAATAACTAAGGAAGGTGATCAGGTAGCGCGATATCAGGAAAGTTATGATAAAATGCTGGCAGTTGTTTTTGATTTATTTCAGAAAGGGGTGCCCATTGTCCCGGGAACAGACGGACTGCCTGGGTTTTTATATCACAGAGAGCTTGAGCTTTATGCAAAATCTGGGATTCCTGCTGCAGAGGTGCTAAGGCTGGCGACGATAAAGTCAGCGGAGATTACCGGCGTGGCTGAGACAGTTGGCTCCATTGAGGTGGGCAAAAAAGCAGACCTAATTCTAGTTGATGGTAATCCGACGAAGGAAATTAGTGATATAAGAAAGGTGGAGTGGACAATGAAGGGAGGGAACCTTTATTATGCCGAGGAATTATATGGCTCTATTGGGGTTAAACATTTCAAATAGTACCATCAGCCATATGCAATATTCAAGCCCTTGTCATCAATTTTGACTTATTACTGTAACTCATTTCGTAAAACTTAAAGACCATGAGCAATTTTCACCGTTACTTTTTGATCCTACTCACGATCACGGTCGTAATAACAGGGTGTGATCAACAGTCCAAACCAGAAGCGGGTTACGACCCGGAAGCAAAATTGAAAGCGCTCAATATTACTTTACCCACTCCACCACAACCGGTCGCCAATTATGTCAATGGGGTGCGAACCGGGAATCTCATTTTCCTTGCAGGCAAAGGCCCCCGCTATGCTGATGGCACAGAAATCACAGGCAAACTGGGGCAAGATGTTTCGATTGAAAAAGGCTATGAGGGTGCTCGCTTGACCGCCATCAATCAGCTGGCCGTATTAAAGGCGATGCTGGGCGATTTGAATAAAGTAAAACGTATTGTTAAGGTATTAGGAATGGTCAACTCAGACCCTTCGTTTGTCGAGCAACCCAAAGTCATCAATGGCTTTTCCGACTTAATGGTGGAGGTTTTTGGAGAGAAGGGCAAGCATGCCCGGGCAGCCATCGGAGTGGCCTCACTTCCGAGAGGACAGGCCGTGGAAATTGAATTGGTGGTAGAAGTCTATGAGTAGTTGATCGGATTGATCGTGCAAACAAAACTACCGGATTTTAGCTCTCTTATTTCCTGCCTGAGCTATAAAGAGCGAACATCACTTTTAATTTTGATGTCAAACCAAATGGTTTTTTCTATCCACAATTTTCTATTTTTGAGGGTATTTTTTGACACAAAACACAGACTCCATCGCTCATATAAAGTGGCCTTAGAATTTTAGTGAGAGGAATGGTCGTCGAATTAGAAAATGACCAACAAAATCAATCCTACCTGAAGTAAAAGATCATGAGTTTTATGAGATTTTCGTCATAGTGATAAGGAAATCTGCGACCTACTTTTACGATTATTGAAAAGCGTTCATTCCCAAGGGCAACAGCCTGTTGAGTACGGGATGTTAAGTGATAAAAGACCGAATGGATTTTTTGAAAAATGAATATGTAGCTTTCTTTGCCATAGTAGCTCTGGGGATACTATTGGGTAAAGTAAAGATCAAGGGGATATCGCTCGATACTTCTGCGATCATCTTCGTTGCTCTTTTGTTTGGGCATTATGGCATTAAAATGCCAGATATTTTGCAAAAGTTCGGCCTGATATTTTTTATCTATTCTGTTGGTATTCAGGCTGGTCCTGGTTTTTTTGAGTCTTTCAAAAAGGATGGTTTAAGGTTGATATTTGTCACAGTGTTGGCAGTTGGTTCAGGAGCGATTGTCACCATGATGTTGGCCAGGCTTTTAAATATCGAGACAGACTTAGCTGTTGGCATTTTTGCAGGAGCTATGACCAGCACACCTGGGTTGGCCGCCGCAATAGAAAGTACCAGTTCCACTCTCGCACCCATTGGATATGGAATCGCTTATCCATTTGGGGTGCTCGCAGTCATTTTATTTGTAAAGGTTTCCCCAAAGATTTTTAATGTATCAATAGCGGCTTCTGAAGCGGAATATGAGCAAGATATAAAATCAGACTTTCCAGGTTTGATCAATAAAAACTTTGTAGTGGAGAACGTTAATATTTTTGGGAGATCATTGGGTGAACTACGAATTCGGTCTATGACACACTGCAATATATCAAGGATTCTTCACGATGATCAAGCATTTACCCCCACTGAATCTTCACTCTTGCATAAAGGTGATGTTGTAAAGGCAGTAGGTACCGAAGCGGACCTTATGAAGGTTCAACTATTGATAGGTAATGAAACGGATGTGCCTATTCCGCTCAATGAAAAATACGTTATTCAAACTATTTTAGTAACGAATGAAAGCGCGATCAATAAGCCTTTGGATAAGCTGGGATTGATGGAGCAATACAATGCCACCATTACTTCTATGCGGAGGGCAGGTATTGATATTACGCCTGACTCTGCCACTCAACTCCGATTTGGTGACAAAGTAAAAGTAGCCTGTGCAGAAGAGAGTCTGATTAATGTGAAGAAGATGTTGGGAGACAATCACAAGCGCATGACTGAATTGGATTTTCTACCCGTTTCCATCGGTATTCTTTTAGGTTTAATTATTGGAGAAATTCATGTGCCACTACTTGGTTTTAATTTCAATTTGGGGCTAACGGGAGGAGTATTGACCTCTGCTATTATTCTAAGCAGGATAGGTAAAACCGGTCATATTCTTTGGAATGTTTCAGGGTCGTCCAATCAATTATTAAGAAATATAGGTTTGATCTTTTTTCTTGTATCCGTCGGTACCAATGCCGGTGGCAGCCTGCTGGCAACTATCCAATCCGGTGGAGTGAAGCTCTTGCTTGTTGGGGTGGCAGTTACCATTATACCCATGGTGGTGGCCATGACTGTGGGACACTTTTTTATGAAAATCAATTTCCTTGTTTTGTTGGGCACCCTCACAGGATCCATGACTTCAACCCCGGCACTAAGTGCCGTAGAGCCTATGAGCGAAAGCAATGGCCCAAAAATAGCCTATGCCACCGTGTATCCATTTGCGCTGGTATTGATCATTATTTGTTGTCAGCTGATTGGCTTTTTCAGCAGTTAAGCATACGCTGATTGATACAAATAACGTTGAGGGCCGGATTGTAATACTTAAGAAGGCTTTTTGAATTTGAGTGCTCTGAAGATCATTCAGGGTACTTTCGGAGCGATCTATGTGTTCATGATGAGGTGGTGTTCTTTGCAAGAGTTGGCCATCGAAAAAACATCTATCAGATTTCCTTCAGCGTTATGGGTTATCATGGAGTCATATTGAAACTAACGGTCCCCAGGTATGGCTAAGGGGGTTGCGAGCTTCGTTCCTGCCTACTGTTACAAATTTCAGGCAGACTACTGAGCTTTGCAAACCATTTTGACCTTTATTAGCTATGCGGTGTGGTGTTGTTTTATGCAGCTCCGCTTCCACTACATCTTAGCCAGGCTTCGTCTGCCGTAGCATTAGCGAAGGCAGGCGATGATAAATTTATACTTTGTGGCGGACAACCCAAACCAACAAATGATTGAAAACTGATTACGCCGCCATTCATTGTTAGCGGCGTGTTGTGATCCGTTTTTATTCGTTCCAGTTGGAAGTTGTAAGTGTCACAATAGGTTGGTAATGTTTCTGGTTGTTCGTTACCAGCGTTAAGTTGTTCACAATTGCGATCCCAGAAATTAATAAGTCAGCGGTTCCGATTGTAATTCCTTTTTCTCTAAGCTCAGAGTAGATGTTCGCGGAAATTCGCAACGAAGATGTTGAGAACTTTAGGACTTCACATGTTGAAATGAAGTTTTCGAATTCTTGTATTTGTTTAGTGGCCTTCTTAAAAGTTAAGCCGGACAGAACTTCGAAATATGTTATTTCTGAAATCGTGATTTTCGATTGTACCTTAAGATATAGTTTGAAGTTTTCAGTCACCTGTTTGTGACCTTTCAAAAAGTATGAAAGTATGTCTGTGTCAATAAGTGAACTGTTCAAAACTGCGGAATTCGATAGGTTTGATCTTCTCTTGATTTATGGAGGTCAGAAGTTAGTTCGGCTAATTCGAGCTCTTTAAAAATTCCGCTGAAAGATAATGGCGATTTGTCAGTGGGCAAGTGCGACTCCAAATCAGAGATATAGGCATCCAGGTTCGAAAGTTTGTCGTCCGAAAGTTTCTTGATCTTGTTGAGGATCGATTTTCTTAGTTTTTCCTTAGTTGCCATGCGATAAAGTTAGAGAATTTCCGGTTTGCAGTCAATGGATCACAACGCCTGCCTAAAATGAGTGTGGGAATTTTAGGCAGTGCCGCTTCCATCACCACTTAGCCACGCTACCGATAGCTATCGGTAGATAAAATTAACCGTTGTGGCGGAGAATCCAAGCCAGCCACACTCAACTTACTTGAACAGCCCACATTCATTTTTAACCCCATGTTGTAGCTCTTTTGATTGTCTAGCAGCGCCATCCGCAAGACAGCCGTCCTTGGGTAGTAGATGTTAATGGCCTTGCAGACTGATTTTTACAGCAGGTGCGATGGCCGAGTGGGCGTGAATTGCCAGTGTAAAGGGATTGTGCGCAAGCGGCGTGGGCGAAAAACAGGGCGGGGGGTGTTTCGGCCTTAGACCTGTCATTTACACCTACGGAGTGCGCTGGTTGAGACGGGAGGAAGTCATCAGAGAGGGGGGCAAAGCGTTGGCCGATTGGGCGTGATCAGGATGAGGAATTGTATGTTTGCACATCAGAGATTTACCGAGCAGCTTGAAACGAGAGCTTTTTAATAAGCTAGTTACAGCGCATTGTTTTTTCCAAGCAAATCTTCCGAACTAATTTGACTGAAAGTAACTTTTAAGTTACCTTTGACGTATGAATAAAATCCGAGAGGTAATTGCTTATAAACACTATTTTGAGAAATTCCTTAGCAAGCAACCCACAAAGGTTCAAGACAAGGTTTTCAAAATAATAGAAGCAATTGAAACACTCGAACGAGTTCCAAGCAACTACTTAAAACATTTGGTCGGAACTGACGGACTGTATGAGGCTAGAGTTAAACTGGGATCGAGTATATGGAGAGTGTTTTGCTTTTTTGACGAGGGGAAGTTAGTGATTTTGCTCAATGGGTTTCAAAAGAAAACTCAGAAAACGCCCAAATCTGAAATTGAGAAAGCCTTGAGATTAATGAGTGAATATTATCACGACAAAAAAAAATGAACATGGAAACTAAATCTTGGAAAACCATTAAAGATGACGTTTACGGCCAGAAAGGAACTCCCAGACGTGACCAACTTGAACGAGAAGCAGAAGGGTTAAAAGTCGGACTTTTATTGCGTCAGGCACGAGAAGATAAGCACTTAACTCAACAGCAACTCGGAGAACTTGTGGACAAGAAACGAACCTATATTTCGAGAGTAGAGAACGATGGTAGTAATTTAACCCTAAAAACGCTTTACGAAATAGTAGAGAAGGGGCTTGGAGGCAAAGTAACAATCAGCATAGAGGTATAAGAAAGTGCTGTGACAAACGATATCGCATATGCCTTTCAGTAGATACTTGAAGCTGATCTGTAAAACTATTGGATTATAGACATTAAAATAGTCCAGAAGCACATGCCATTTTTGGATATTGAAGGTCATAACGGCTTTTGCCTTATATGTGCCGAAAGTAGGCATGTCCCAGTGAGCTACAACGCCCGGCTATAGCGAGTGGGGGTTGGTAAGAGATACCGCTGCCGTCCGCAAATAGCCACACTCCCGAAAGCTATCAGGAAATAAAAATACACAAAGTGGCGGGGACTGCCCCGAAGGGATCCCCATGGGACAATCCCCACTGCCATTTCCTTTCAGGTGAAGCCCCATGATGTCTTAGGTGCGTGTTAGAGAGCTTTAGTATTTCTTTTGCCGCAGTGAATTGGAGTCAACCACTGTCAAAGTTCGTCTGAAGGAAAGGCCTGGTGTCTCTGCTAATCGTTGGAGAATTCTGGATGTCTCCAGGGGATCTACTGGTTGAGACCTAATAAAAATAACGCCAGCGTCTGGCTTATATCCATGTTTGAAAATGAGTTCGCCGTAGTCGCTGTCGTAAGTTACAATTGTCCGATTGTCAGTAATGGCGATTTCCATCACTAGTTCATCTGAAATTCCACTGTGGTCGACACCAATTGCGGTAATATCAAAGCCTTGTGACTTCAAATAGGTCACACTTGAGAGCGGAACATTTTCGTTGGCCAGTAATTTCAAGATGAGGTAGGGTTCAGGCGTTTGAGTAGAGGAGCCCGTCTTTTAGGCATTCCTGTATATATGAAAATACTGCCTGCAAAGATTCATGCGTTAAACGAGGGTAGTTTTCCAGTATTTGCTGCTCAGTCCATCCCTGTGCTAGTAGACCGATGACATGCTCGACGGAAATCCGAGTGCCTTTGACAGTCGGCTTGCCTAGAAGGACATTATTGTCTGATACTATGTGTTCTCGCCATTCCATAGTCAAATTTACGAAAATTATGGATTAAAGGTGCGCATCACCATGCGCTCTAACGCCTCGGTAAAATGAGTGGTGGAATGTTATGCACTTAAGTTTCCACTAGCAGTTAGCCACGCTTCGTCTGCCGTAGCTTTAGCGAAGGCAGGCCGATGATAAATTTATACTTTGTGGCGGATAATCCAAACCAACTAACCTATGATAACTGGTGAAACCCACATTCATTTTTACCGGTGTGTTGTGCTTCTTTCAATTCGTTCTGCTTAGCCAGCTTGCATCGTACTGTCAGTCAATACGATATTCAGGTTTCACTAGTCCGATCACCAGATTCAATACGTCGTTACTTGGAAATTCTCTTTGATTTAGTCGTTTTATTTGGTCTGGAGAAATCTTAGCGACGCTCCTGACTCCTTGATTCTATGCGTTGGACAGTGACAGAATTTGCTGGAGCTCCGGAATTCATATACTGCACAATGGGAGTGTCGGACTTCTTCGTTTATACTTCCACGTTTAGTTTTAAGTGACCGCCAAGCCCGTCTCTTATGATTCGCATAAGCGTTGAAAGCCGGATATCACTGGCGTTGTTCTCAATTCTTGAAATATACGTTTTAGTTGTTCCGCATTTCTGAGCCAGTTGTTCCTGGGTCATGCCCTGATTCTTACGAAGTTCTTGAAGCATAATTCCTAAGCGAAACGCCTCAAAACCCTCTTCGAAAGTTTCTCTTGTTTTCGCACCTCGTTTGCCATACTCCGAGTCTAGGTGATCATCAAAGTCTATAATTTTAGTTTTGCTCATCGTAGTATTGTTTTTGTAGCTTTTCGGCTAGTATAATTTCATTCTTCGGTGTTTTTTGAGACTTGTCTGAAACCCGTTTAAGACTACCACTAATTTACCTTTGTCGAAAAAGCAAAATATACGGTAAATGTTCGTTCCAGAGATCATTCGCATCTCATATAACGTAGTTCCAGTAATGTTCTTTAGATATTTCGTTGGAACACGTTCAACGCTTTTTATCAGCTTGATTGTCCAGTTAATCCTTTCTTTGATCTTAGGGGTTTGTCCGTTGTAGAATTCCCAAAAATGTTCGCCGAAGATTATAACCTTTCTAACGTCATCTATTCAGTAAAGTTAGCTAATCAGGTAACTTATTCCAAGTTAGGGAAGTTCGGATTGAGTAGGTTTTGTACGCTGTTACAAATGAAGCACAACGCCTAGCTATGCGGCGTGGGGATTGGTAAGAGATACCGCTGCCCTCTGCAAATAGCCACGCCGATGATAAAATTATAATTTGTGGCGGACAATCCAAGCCAACTGACCTTTGATAACCGGTGAAGCCCGCACTCATTTTTACCGGTGTGTTAGCGTACATTTCCTAGGATAGTGGCCGTTTTGGGTAATCCTGCTTTGGTTAATATCCGAAGTAGTTCGTCCGATTCGATGGGTGGGTTTTTCAATCTCTTAAGTTGTTTTAAATAGGCTTGATATCCTTTATGGCCGTCAATATTAAAAAGCTCAACAAGAAAGTCATCCGGATGTAGAGCTTCTACTCCAAATCTCCTTAGTCTTGTTGGAGGGAAATCCTTTAGATTGAATGTGATAATCAAGCCGGATTCTGAAATCAATGAAGCGGCAACTACATGCCTGTCGTCTTTGTCTGGAAGTTCAATCAGTTCTATTTGGTCTTCATAGTCAAGAACATTTGCATCAGGGAAAGCCGTATTCATTGTTTGAACCAACGCCGCTAGTTGAATACGGCTTAGGTCCGGTCTGTTGATCAGTAGGTTACGTATCCACTCCTCTTGAATTTGTCCTGTCCATTTCGGTTGAAACAATCCTTCACCGGCAAATGACAATAGAATATCTCTTACCGGAGCTGGATATAGGACACAAGCATCCAATATGGCTTTGAAAATGCTCTGTTTGGCCATCAGTAGCCTAATCCTAGGATTTGAGAATCTTTTACTAGCTTTTCAAGCTGTGATTCTCGAACCTTATTCTGCTGTTCCTTTATATGTAAAACATCCTGAAGAAGTATCCGTCGATGTTTGCCTACTTTTTTAAAGGGTATCCGTCCTTGTTCTAATAATTTGATGATAAAAGGCCTGGAGACATTCAGTATACCAGCCGCCTGTTGCGTCGACAATTCAGTATCCTCTGCTACAATATCAACTGATTTACCATCCGACATATTGGAAAGTACTTCTATAAGATATGTTAGTGCCTTTTCAGGGATCGTGATATCCTCTCCCTGAAGGGTTATCCTTATCTCCTTTGATTTTGAAGATCTTCTCCTTCGTGCAAATTGCGAAAGTCTTGCAACTGACTCCGACGCCATTTGTTGCTCTTCAGTAGTTATCCTTTTTTTAACCGTGCTCATGTCTGGCAGTTTGTTACAAGATATATGAACGAAATATTCGAAACAAATGTTTTACACGAAACGATAGGGAGATTGGCGCTAACGTTAAGTATATGAAAAGTAGGCGTTTGCATAGCACTTCACTTTCAAAATACACAAAGGTTGAAGCGGGCGACAACCCTTGAATATACTACTAAACCGCCTATTTTTTATATACATTGTTAGCACACGTATTTAATATTTTCTTAGATTTAATGATATTGAAAGTATTCCTATAACCTCTAGGGTTTTACAAGTGTCAGTTGCTGAAGCAGATGGGTTGTATTTACAAGGTATTTGAAATTGGCAGAAAAATCTTTCTTGTCGGTAACTGGTGTTTTTACTGGTGGTTCGAACAATTCCTTTAACGTTGAAATTGATAGAAATACGACATTTTGCTGGAATGAGAGCTCCAACCTCATATTCTTATCTACTACTTTTTCCTTGGTTTCTAGGATTACATCTAGAATGCCATCCTGCATAACTTGTGTAGCTAAATCTTTGTTTTGACTGTATACATCATAGTGTAATCTGAACGTAGAGTGATTAACTTTTACTTTTTCCCATCCATCTTTTACCCGACTTACTGGATGAACTTTCGGATGTTCTTTTGAGAAAATCCATATGGGGGTTGGGAATTCAAATTGGATTTTACCCATAAAGAACAATCCCTTAAAAATGTAGCTATATGCTCCCCCACTATGCGTATGTTTTTCATTTCTTACGGTATCATTCCAAAGATTTGTTTCTGCCAATTTGAAGGAATAATTGTCAAAGTTACCTTCGATAAGATCTTCACATTTAACCTTATTAAATTCATGAAAAATACCACTCTTTTTCAAAAGCTCTTCTTCAAGCTTTCCATCCATGGTGTATTGGTAATTCGATCCTAATTCTTCAATTAACTCATGAAAAACCTTAGTCTTATAGTTTCTACGATAATCGGCAATCATCCAATGATACATCAGGGTATAGATTGTAATTCCGAGCACGGCTCCCAGCAACAAGCCCCAAAATGCACCCATAATATATCCGATGACTATCACAAGTACGATGGCCAGACCAATGCATATCTTCTTAAGCTTGGCAAATTTATCAGACAGTAATATCCGTTCCTGCTCAAGGACTTCCATCCTTGGAAGTAACCTGTTATATAATTGATCAATTTCAATTTCTTCCATAATTCAGAATAAAAAGTTATATGTGTGCTAACGACCAGCTATGATGAGTGGGGATTAGAAAGCACCAATCTCTCGTCTCGCACATAGCCACGCCTTATTTTAAATTTAAAACTTGTGGCGGACTTTCCAATCCCCAAGTAAATATCCTGACCGATAAAACCCCATTCATTCATAGCGTTTGTTAGCCATTGTCATTTCGGGTATTTTACACAAATCAACCTTGCATTACTTTTGGATATTGCTTATTTCTTGCTGGATCAATCGAGAGAAGATGTCAAAATCGTCTTTGTCTAATCGTTCATTGGTCATTTGAAGAAGGGCCTTATTCAGCAATTGTTCTAACAGAACTATCTGCTCTTTATCATCTATTTGCTTCGAACGAATATCAATGAAGTTCAGGAAATACAAATCAATCCGTTCCTTT
>CAYGOF010000002.1:148215-452549 GCA_964351395.1 uncultured Roseivirgaceae bacterium | reverse complement strand
CGTAACTCCCATCATTTTCTTTACGAGCATAAATGGGAAACCCATCTCTTAAAAATCCGATGAGGTTATCATCATCGTTACCAGTAAAGTCACCAGTACAATGGTAATGGTAGGTATTACCTGGACCTGGGTGTGCACCTGCTCTGTCGAAACTGCCTAGTACGCCTGCATCCACAGGTACATTACCACCTTCTCTGTCATTGTAAATGGGTACACCATTCAATGCCATACCTATTGGCCCTAATGTAGTCCCTTCTTTGGTGCTGGCTTCCACAGGAAATATTGGAATGGTCATGGAATAGTTTTGGGTCGCTATGCGGCCTGGGTTAAGGGTTCCTCCTTCTATCTGTTCTTCGTAAAGTGCATCGCCAACTCCCCAATAGGGTGAGACATGGTCGGGAACTCCTTCGGACTTTAGTGTAATACTGCTGCTACCCACAGTGATAGTTACCGCGCTTTTATAATTAGCATTTACTATATCTGTGATAGATACCGTCCCTTCGTTCGTGATGGGGTCGGTCGTGGTGGGGTCTGGATCGTCACTGCTACAGGAGACGACCACTACAAGCACCAAGGCCAGAGTAAATAAAGACAGGTTAAAAATCAATTTTTGTTCAGTCATAATTTTTTTCGTTTATATAAGACAGATACGAGATTATTTAAGAAATCCTTCGGGGGGGAGATTACTTTTTTAGCGGGATCCACTGCTAGCTAAGTAGGCTGAACACTTATTAACAGGGCTTACTGTGTTTAGATCTTAATTGAAATCTTAGTTAATAAGGTAATTCTTTAAAGGCAGCTGTTGTAATAGCTCTGAATATCCCAAATACTCGATGTAGGCCAGATAGATTTCCTTCCGCAAACGGGCTTCAATATTCCTTGACTTAATCAAACTTCTTTTTAGTCTTACAACGATTATTGGATTGCTATCTTCTATCTCCTGCAGATTGGCTGCCATCGTGTCAATGTTTAAACTGTCCAATTGACGTTGCATGTTGTTGTAGCGAGTTGTTAATGTCTCTAATTTTTTCTTCACTAGTTCTAACCCAGCCTGCTGCTCAATCTTTGCACCGGCCAGGTCACCTTGCGCTTCAATTACTTCTATCTTGCGCTTGGTCATGTTTCCCTTGTTTGGGTTAAAAATTGGTAACCTCACACCAAGCCCGATACTCCAGGGATTTCGATCCTGCTCGATTCTGAATTGTTGATATTGTGCTTGCAGATAGCCGATATTAAGGTTTGATTTTTCCAATGCCCATTCTGACTGCGCAAGCTCAACCCGCTTCTCCCGATAGGCTACTTCACCTTTTAGAGGAGTGCTTTGATGGCTTTCAACCCATTGTTCAATAGCCGAAATAGAAATTAATTCACCTAACGACCATGAAATTATTTGGTTTTTTGCTTGCGGATAAAGTAGTTCAATTTTACTACGCTGTTCATCCTCTTCGAAATATATTTCTTCTAATGCCACTGCCTTTTCTACCTGATCAATTTTTAATTCCGCGTAATCCTTGGAGTCAAAGAAATTTGAAAAACGCTGGGCTTCTAAAATTTGAATCAACGTCTGCGTTTGCAAACGCTCTTCTTCCTTCAGTTTTTTTTGTTCCTCGAGATAGACCCAATTGATGACGGCATCATAGTGGATTTTCAATACCTTTTTCAATTCACGATCTCGATCAAGATTTAGTACTTCATGATACGCTTGAAAGTATTGGTTATTGCGTTTCACTTCCCAGGGATTGGACGGATTCAATCGCAACGCAAAGTCCTGGCGCTGCGGATCCAACTGATTGCTTTCTGTTCGAAATTCCAATCCGCGAATCAATGAAAGCCGATAAGGATTTGATTGAAGAAAAGCATTTTGGTTGTCGAAGGCTTTTACAGCTGGTGCTTCCAACGCTGCCTCTAAGAATTCGTCCATTCCCACTTGTCCGTTGAGAATGGAAGGGGTGAACAAGAACAAAAAAATAAGTGTACGCATAGGATTATCTAATCAGTACTTTTTGCCCATTGAAAAAAGTATTATCAACAGGAATCTCAATAAATACTTGTTGACCAAAAGCTTGTGTGGCTGTTGACTTTTGTAATATGTCAGGCAATTCGCTTACTGATCCATAGCCGATTACTTTACCCTGTACTGAATTTCTACGTTGGTCATATGCCGATACACTAACTATTTTTCCAACACCGTACTCTGTCGTTTTCTTTCCGACAAGGTATGCTACAACTGTGGTGGGATGTAATGGATTTATTTCCAGCAAGGGTGTAAAGGAATCCACTTGTTCTCCGGGTTTCACGTAAACAGTTTTTACAACACCCGATGCTGTGGCATATTTATTCAGCTTACCCTTTTCTGTTTCCAGTAATTTCAATTCACTTTCCAGCAGGGTAATTTGATTTTCAAGTAATTGCTGCTCGGTAGTGCTCTCCTGCTTTACATCTTCAATTTTGATGTTCATCGCTTCCAGATGTTTTGTTTTTGTTGCTTTAGCGAGCGGATTTTAATTGACATAGGAGAATCTTCACTCGTTTTTTTGTCGGTAGTGAATTCTTTTGTTAGTGCTTCATTCATCTTTACGTTACTTTCCAATTCCAATAACTCTGCATCAAGTTCTTCAATCTTGATACCACTTTGAGCTTTGATGTAAGAGGTTTCTGCATTTGTGAGTTTTGCTTTTTCAGCTCGTTCTGATTTATAAACTGCAATGCGATTGGTGAGCTTAGCGATATCTACTTCCAGTGCATCACTTGTCAGTTCCACCAAAAGTTCACCCTCTTTCACCTCCATACCAGGTACAATGTGTATGGATTTTACCAGTGCCGATTTCTCTGTTTTCACTTTGTATTCTGATGTTTGCGCAATTCCTATTGAAGCTTCACCGCTTCCTTTAAAATAACGGCCACTGATATACAACATGCCGACCAACATTGCAGCAATTAATAGATAGAACCAATTCGTCTTTATTTTCATCGGTCAGGAGTAATTTCATTGGACGACAATTTTATCTGCGATACGCCTTCAATGGATCTGATGGCTTTTACCAATTCATCCTTTGTCACAGTCGCATTTAATGTTACAGCATACTGATACCTCGTGGCCTTTTCTTTGTTAAGTTGAATGGTAATGACACGAAAGTCTCTACAAAGCGTTGTAATGATGTTTGTGACATTTGGCAGTGTGTTTGTATCCTGAATGGTAAAGAATAAATGATTATGATGTGTATAACTTTTGAATGGAGAGCTGTGCAACAAGACTGCCACCAAGCAAAACAGAATAGAACCCACAAACGAAATGGTAAAACCATAAACGCCTATCGCAAGTCCTGTACTTAAGGCCGCAAACAGGAATAATACATCTCGTGGATCATCAATACGTGTGCGGAATCTAATAATCGCCATCGCACCAAAGACACCTAACCCCCGTGCAAGACTATCTCCAATTGCCATCATGACCATCGTGGTTACCACGGCACCTAGTATCAGCGACTGAAAAAAGTTCTTCGGATAGTATTCACCGGTAAAAGTGAGTTTGTGGGTGATGGCAATCAAAGAGGACAATACGAATGCCCATAGAAAAGAATAGGTAATATTGACCAGTTGCGGATATTCGTAAACGGGCTGATCTGGGAACAACTCAAACATATTTTTTTCTCAGTTAACAGTTATTTGTTTATCGGGCTGCAAGTATTATAGATGTCCTTGTGCTAGGGCAATTTCCTTGCATTTTAATAGTTGTTCCCGGGTCAGCGCGCTCAGCAGTTCCACGATCATTGTCTTTCGAATAGTTGATGCATGATCTTCATCAGGCAGAGAATGCTTATACTTTTCATAAACCTCTAACCACCGCCTCCTTTGGTCTGCTGTTAGGTCTAGCTTGTCAGCGAGCCCTATATTCCCACGTTTCAGCCAGGAGCTTATGCGTCCATTCTGGGTAGTTAGGTTGTTTGAGTCAGCATTCGCCCATTCCATTGAATCCTTAGCTCTATTGAGTTCGTTAGAAGTCCTTAACTGAATTTCAGATAATTGTTGGCCATAGATGCAAGGCGAAACATTGAGAATCAATATGGTAAGGGCTAATTTTTTCATTACAAGAATTTCTTTCCAACTGTATTCCAGGAACCCATCACTCTACATTTTTCTAATCAGGTTTTCAATTTCCTAAATAAGCTTTTACCGCTGCTGCTCGTTGTGTTGCATGTGATTTAAGCGTATTCACTGCTGATTGAAATTCAGAACTACTAGTAAGAAATGTATATCCACGAGTTTCTGTGGTAGCGTACGGTTCTACCAAAGCAGCATAGGTTGTATAAGTCGTCTGCATCGCACTAGCATTAAACGCACCGTTGATTACCTCTTTTACATTTATATCATATTGTGCTCTGTAAATAGGATCGGCATACAAAAACCCGATTAACGGCCATTGAGAAGAAGTAAGGCCTGAAAAATTTAATGGCAACGATCCTCCCTGATTTCCTGTTTGTAACGCCTCATTGTTATCCCAGGGAATCCAGGTAAGCAAATTGTTATTAGGGTTGTTGTACAAAAAATAATTGTGTGTCATCCTGCCATAGGTATCCCAGTTTTGAATTACTGTGTTTACGGCTAAGTACTTTAAGAACACATCGGTGTCAAGAATGGTCTCCAAGTTTGCCCTCCAAGAAGCGGCATCGGTGGTTCGTGTGCCCGCATGCAAAGTGGTGAAGAGAGTTTGAATATCTGACCAGTCGGTTGCATCTTCGTTCGTTTCCTTTACAAAAACCGATTCACTGAACGTGCCAGCTGCGAAGCTTGCACCTGTCCCATCAGGTTGATATAAATTGCCATCGTTGTTGGAAAATTGTGTATCAATAAGTGTATCATCAACTTCCTCCACCAACGTATAAAGTCCAAAATAAATGGGGCCATCACCATGATCTACGTACACGGTATAAAAGGCTGTATGCGAACCAGCTAAGCCAGCATTTCTAAAAATATCGGTAGCCACTTTTTCGCGGAGCATAGATTTATCCTTGAAATTATTTTTTAGACTTAATTTTTTAAATCCGTAAAAACGTTGATTGTTAATTTGTGGATACTCATCTTCAAACTCATCAAAATCAAGTTTGAAAGACAACTTCATATTTCCTGACTTCCATGTGGAGGCTAAACTGGAATTTCCTTTGAATCGAACTCCTACACGGTACCATTCTTTTCCTTCGTAATAAACTTCGGCCGGTACCAAAATTGGATTCTCATCTGAGAAGGAATTACCCCCTGGACCGCTTCCAGCGCCAAAAGTTCCATACAAGCTTGTCATATCGTCCAACATAACTTTCCAGCGGGCAGAAGTAATCACAATATCAATTCGCTTCACTGCATTATCCTCGAAGACCTCCTCAAAGTTTGGGTTGGCATCATTGCTGTGGGTTTCGGTAGTCCAGTCGGTAGCTTCAAACTCTGTATCGTCTATAACTACTTTATCATCTGTCTCTATATCCTCTTCATTGCAGGCGTTGAAGAAAAAAAGTAGAATTATGGGCAAGAATATTCTTTTCAAAATGGATTGTTTTTGAAAGTTTACTTATCTCGTATACAGACTGATACGAGTTTACTTAAGAAATCCTTCGGGGTGAGATTATTTTTATCTTTTAGAGAGAAATCAGTTCAAACTGATTTAGAATAACTCTCATTAGTTACGAAGGAATGCACTAATGAATACGAGGATTTAGAACAATCCCGCGCTTGATTGACGAACTAGTTGAAGAAGTTGATCTAACTACTCTCTTCGTGGCCTTTGCTCTGGCCTGCCGAAGAAACCTGCAAGGCGAGTTGTTAACTCTTCGAAATCGCTAAGTTGATCTGGTTTGCAAAGCTTTTTTATTTCAGCAAAATGCCCATAATGAGTATGCTCTATATTCTTTTGAAGTGAACCCAATTTCTCAATAAGTGAGTCTTTATCAGAATCGTTTTCATCGTTAAGAGTTTGATAGAGCAAGCTTTTTACATTCCGTATACTATCGTTCAATGCCTTTATTGATTCTTGGTGCTCATCAATCAGTATTTCGTATTGCCTTATCTGGTTGCTATCGAAATGTAGCCTCTCAATGATTTCATTTTGTGGTCTGACTTGTTCAAAAGGTGGCCGGCCATTTGGTCTATCGGGTTGCCTCTGCGGTTTTTTAAGGAAAAGAAAGCCAACAATGCCAAGATTGAGTATCAGTAAGCCTATTACCGCTATGCTAAGTAGTTTAATTTTACTCATAATAGAGATCGTTTGTGGTTGCCAATTCCATGGTATTCACTATCCCTTCAACTCCATTGTTGTCTTTTGATTCAGAAGCACTAAAAAGAATGGATACATTTATAAAGACGATGAAAATTGCTGCGCCTGCATAGGCTAACCGCCAGGTCAACGGTGCCTGGGGGTTTGTCTTCACTCGCTCCATGATACGAGAGAGTAAAAAAGCAGGTGGTTCCACTTTTTTGATTCTCTTTAGTGATTCCAATTCTTTGTCGATGTCCATAGCTTTCTTATTAAGTGATACGATAGATTTTTCAAAATCCCTCTCTAATCTTCAATTGTTTTTCGATTTGCGTTTTTGCCCGCTGAATCAGAGACTCAACGGCTTTCACACTCGTGCCCATGATTTCGGCCACTTCTTGCTGCGGTCGGTCTTCAATCTTATTTAAAATAATAGCTGTTTTTTGTTTTTCAGGCAAGCTTTGAATTATAAGCAGCAGGTTTTCCACGCTTTCCCTTTCCTCCATTTCAGCACCCGGATGGCTTACTTGCCCCACATCATGAACCGGTTCGATCGAGTCGGCACCGAACAAGGAAGTTAAAAATCCAAACCGCTTGAGCGATTTTCTTGCTTTCAGAAAATCCAATGATTGATTGATGGCTATTCGGTAAATCCATGTTTTTAGAGATGCTGCTTCTGAATTATACTTATGAAGATTGTGATAGATTTTAACAAACACTTCTTGCGCCACATCCTGGGCATCTTCTCTATTCAATACATAGTGCAGGCAAACGTTGAAGACAAGGCTCTTGAACTCATGGTAAACTGATTCGAATCGTGGGTTGTCCTTCACTGAGATGCTTTTGCTATTTGGGCTTCTGTTGCAAAGTTAACTGTCTAAGTGGTAATATTCAGCATACTAATTGGCTCAGCGATGGGTTTGGCTCTTGGCATTGCTTTGGTGTCGCGGTGGCATGAGTGGCAATGGCAAGTGCCAAAAGCGCTGGCGAGAATCCTTTTAGGTTGCAGTGCGGTGGGGATTTTTTTGGACGAGTCTTTGTTCGTCAGCGGAGCCCAGCCCCAATTCTATCTTTCATTTTTCAAGTCCACGTTGTATAAGGAAATGATTAGTTGTCCTCGGGGCGAAACTTAATTAGTGAGATTTTCGAACGCTATTTTGTTGTCTTGGAGTATTTGTCGGGTTACGAAAGGGCATTGTTGCTAACGACTAGCTATCGTGCGTGGGGGTTTTTGATCCAGTTTAGTTCCCGCTGGCACTTAGCCACTCAATTGATAAATTTATACTTTGTGGCGGACAATCCAAGCGAACCACCGCTTCCATACAGCCGAGCCCCCCATGCATGATAGGTTTGTGTTAGCCACTTTTATTCCTGAGCAAATCTACCCACAAAGACGATAGCACTTGTTCTGTTGTCAATTATGCAAAAGAAAAATGGGTGGTCGGCATTGAATATTTTAGGTGCTGGCGGTGTTGCAGGGTCACCACCTCCCGCATAGCCAGTAACAATCATGTCTACCTTGGTAGCCGCTGCTGCTTTAGTAGTTTTCTCATCCAAAGTAATTCGTGTTTTGTGCGTTATGCTTCCGATTTTCATAGGCTTGTCAGATAGTCTGGAGAAGTCAGCCTCGTCGGTGAACATCTTTTCACAGCCTAAGCCTGCCAAACTACTTTTGGGAAAGGTCTCAGTTTCAATTTCCAGTTTAGGCAGTGATAGGATGACTTGCTTGGTAATACTCGAATCAACAATTGCCTTTAGGTATTCATAGGTTACCATTTGCTCCAATTCCTGGAGGCCATGCCTCTCGTGTGGCAGAAAAGCTAAAAATGAAAACTGATCACAAGAATACGGTATCTGGATCGACTTGATTTGATCATCTTCGTAATAACGGTAGGGTCTGGTCGCTCTTAAATATCCTATTTTCGAGGTTTCTCCGTTTATTGAGTAAAACTTCCTCTCCTTAGTTTGTTTTCTTTTGAAGGGCGCATCCCATTCTCCATGAAAATAGACTGCATTCACTAAACTAACCTCCGTTGTTTCGTCGAGTGGCGATATAGCAGCTATATGTCCCCTTGTTTGTTCAGAAATCAGCTCGGAAAGGCGTTGATTGGCACGATCCAGATTATCAGTCGTGAAGGCCTCAATTGTTGAATTAAAGTAATTGTTAGCGCCCGCTTTGAAAACGTCATTAACTGGAATCCTATCATTTACCCAAATCGAATTCGCTATGTACAGTTCGTTTTTTCCAGCTTTTTTGTCAGGTGACCATCTTAAACACTCTAAGTAAATCGAATCCTCTGTATTGACAATTTTGTCTATCAACGCCTTGTACTTCAGCTTAATGGCAGGAATCCCGTCGATGTTCAGCAAAGTCCCCAACTCAGTCTTGGTTGTAGAATTGGCTCCCTCAGTGACCAGTCCGAGTGCTAGATGAAGACTGAAGGGAGAAATAAAGTAGTTGGAACTATCGTCAACTGTCGTCTTATAGTACTCCAAAGAGAACTCGTTGATCCCTTCAACTAAACTTTGCTGAGCAAAGCCAGAAAAAGACAGGATAGTAAAAAGGATAGTTGTTACTGCCTTCATGCAAGTATTTGTGGCTAACGCCGCGCTATGATGTGTGGGGATTCCAATGCACAATCGTCTCCTCACAAATTAGCCACGCCAATAATAAAGTTAACTCTTGTGGCGGGGATTCCAACCCCACCATCATATGGTGACAGCTGACACCCCATGCATTCATAGCGTTGTGTTACCTAGCTTTTCAAAATATTGTGTCAGCTCGTCAGCCAGTTGTTCTGCATAAGCTTTGGTTGGCTCGTAGTCCTTTTTCGGCAAATTGCTAATGCTTAGAGGTTTGTTAGTTGCCGAGTTAAGGAAGATAGAAATGGAATTAAGATATTCACGCACTGAAAAACCGGTGAAGTCAGTTTTGTCAATCTCGGTGATCTTTTTCGTCAAATGCCCCCCCTTTTTCAGAGTCAGTAGTTTTGGCTCGATCTTAAGGTAGAAGTACTTTGAATGGCCGATCCGATGCCAGCCAAAATACGAGGCAATTAGTCCGCCATAAAGCAAATACATAAGTCCCCAATAGGTGTTGCCTTGATACTTCAAAAATCCAAAAACGAAAACCAAACATGCGCCAATGCAGAATAGAATTGTCCCGGTTACTCCATTCCATTCGTCCTTGAATATCGTGAGTGAATTAGGAGTCTTGCTATACTCAATTTTATAGTTTGCAAGTCCGGCTAGAAGTTCGTCAAGGCCTTGTTTTGGGTAGTCAGAAATTTCAACTGCTGTCTTATCGAATTCACCACGCTCCGATAAAACGGTAACAGCCGCTTTTCTTGCGCCATCATGATATTTCGCACTGTTCGCTATCTCGGTTAGCTCGTCCGTGCTTTTTGATCTATACGTGCCAACAAAAATATCATCCATCTAATACAATGTTAGGTAAGGCTCTGCTCAGTTGAATACCACGAACTGTGCAAGTAGAGATAAAGCTAGCAAAACTGCCCAACCACCGCAAAAGTAGCAACCAAGAGGCTCATTCTGAGAGACTAAACCCAGACGAACAGAAGTTTCCAAATTTGAGGAATTTTCAGAATGAGCGGTGAAGTTCAGATTAAGCCGGCAGATAGCACTAAAATTTATAGCCGGCCGGCTTAGCACTGTTTACTTTGTTCTAGGGTATTACAACATTGTGTCCTTCTTTAAATTGTTTTGTCACTGTAACACCATTGAAATTATATTTTATATTCAATTTCTTAGGTGAACCAGGATCCGGATCATGTTTAAGGTCATTTGAAGCAAATAAGTCGATCTTGTTGTCAATAACACTTCTTCTTAATTCCTCTGTTACATCTAGACTCTTTTTGTCCGTAAAGTAGGTGGCGGCCAAGATTTCTAGCTGCTTTTTATTGATTTCTTTTTTATCTGATAGCTCTGACCTACCAGTCTTTGACTCGTCCACACTTTTCAGGGATTCAACTACCCCAGATTCTTTAATTTTTTTAATCGTCTCAAAGCTTTTGAAGTAGAAGTAGCCTGTAAAAATGCCAAAGATTATTGTCAGAACAATAGAGCCCAGAAGTAGAATATTGAGAACTTTTAAGGTTTCAGCCTGTAATTCAACCCCTGTCGCCTTTGTCAATAGCACTGAGATGATTCCACCGATTGCCAATGAAGTTAAAACAGCAAAAATATCCCCTAGTACACCGTTGCTTTTTATGTTGTTCAAATCTTCTTCAGTCGTCAGGTAGTACGTTACCTGTCGTCCTTTAATTTCTGTCTTGACTAGTTTATCCGTATCGTTCATTCTATGCTAGGTAACACTTGTATAAAACGCACCAGTGCGTGTTACACCCCTTATATTTTTTTAATTATTGTCCCTTCCAAAATAGTGTAATAAAACTAACGAAGCCAGTTTATCCGTTTGTAAACGCATAATATACGCATATTATGAGGCTAGCATTAGGGGATAAACCACACACTATGGTCAGCCCTCATCTGGTGCTCATTACCTCTTCACCCACCTATTCACACTATTATACTTCCCTTCAATCACAACTTTATAAAAGTCGGAAGGGTAGGGTGTGAGGTCAATCTCAAATGCCTCCGATAGAATATTAGCAGCACCTAACTCAATATAGGTATCTACACGACCTGTTTGGAAATGGTTGGCGGTGGTTAAGCGTATTTTCACTTCGCCTTCCTTATCTATGGCTATCCAACCCACGCTTAGCTTTGTGCCTTTCAATTCAGCATTCGGCTCGCTAATGGAGACCTTCCCTGTTAATGGTACGCCGTCCAACTCATAAACCTTGTCTTTAGGCACTTCAATCCCCATAAAGTTGAGTGCTGTTGGCAATATGTCAACAATGGCATTGTCCCCACTTCCAAAATAGGCATTGGGCTGTGCGCCTCCCATCACTATCCACGTAGCACGTTCCCGGTCCGATTGAGCTCCGTGGCTTTTACCACCAGTTTCAGCACTACGGCCATGGTCGGTGGTGATGAAGAGCATCCATTCTTCATCCTTCTCCTTTTGCCGGTATTGAATCGCTTCCCAGATCTTGCCCATTTGATCATCCGCCATGCGAATAGCGGCATCTGTTTGTTCACTATTGCCATATTTATGACCCATATCGTCGGTATACTCCAGGTACACCCACGAAAAGTCCGGGCCTTTTTCTTTGATATATCGAGTGGCTTCGGCAACTACATGTTCATCTATGTTGTGGATGAAAAGCCGGTCGTTGTCATGCGGGAAGGCTTCTTTATCGTTCTCAAATCCGTCGAAATGGTAGTCGATCTTGACACGGCCAGCCTCGTCCAGTCCTTCGCCGATTAGTTTGGTGCGGTTGTCGAGCCATGTAGAGAAAATAGCAGTTTCTTTTTCCGGAGCTAGTTCTTCGATGAAACGAAAGGCCGACCAGTAATTGTAGTTAGGCTTTTTGATGCCGTTACCCCACACATTGTGCTTATTGGCCCAGGTGCCGGTCATCAGGCAGTTGTAGCCCGGTGCTGAGATGGTGGGCGTTTCGGAATAGCCACCTTTTTCGCCTCCTACATGGGCTCGCGTATAGCCTCCGGTTTTGGCTATGGCATCCATATTTGGTGTCGGCACTCTTTCAAATACTTCCGCTTCCACACCATCGATGATGACAAAAACCACTTTCTGAGCGAGTAAGAAATGGCAAAAAAATAGCAGAGGGAGTGTGAAAAATAGTCGCATGGTCGTCCTTTAGATCGTTGCTGTACAAAGTAGGAATTGTTGGCTGGAAATCGGAGAGGGTAGTCATAAATAAGCATGATTTTGGAATTATTTCAACCTGATTTTGTTAGTCACTCCCACTTTCCCCCACCATTTCTGACCTGCCTTCTTCGTCGGATTTTTTGGTGTATTCACTTTTTTCTGCAGCTCAGGAAGCAAGGACAGACTGTCTTATTGGCCTGTTATTCAAGTGATTGGCGAAGATTTTGGAACTGGTAATCTTTTATCATCGTCAATTCATTACATCTATAAAGTGGTGATGAGTGTGTCGAAAAGTGTGGATAAGTGGGAAAAATTACTCATTTTCATAGAAAAGTGTAATAAAGTGGGGGAAAGTGGTTGGAAGTGTCATAATTTTATTACATTTGTTGAAAGTGTTGCTGTAGTTTTTCCTGTTATCCATTATGTCATTCTTTACTAGCGAATTCGAATGTAAGATTGATGCCAAGGGCAGGCTGGTTCTTCCGGCCCGCATTAAGGTCAATCTGCCCGATGCTCCCGGAGCATCTTCGAACGAGCTTGTGCTTAGGATGGGATTTGAGCCGAACCTGATCTTGTACCCTATGGGTGAATTCAAAAAGATCCAGTCAAAAATTTCGTCGCTCAATGAATTCCTTCCTGAAAACAGGGCCTTGAAGCGGAATTTTTTCCGAAGCATTGCTCAGATAGAGATGGACAGCGCTGGTAGAATCCTGATTCCTAAAGCCTTCATGAAGTTTGCCTCCCTTGATCGGGAAGCCATGGTGGTAGGGGTGGGTTCTTCCATAGAGATTTGGGACCCTGGGGTGTATCAAAAGCATTTAATTAACGACCCTCAAGAGTATTCCGAGTTAGCGCAAAAGCTGTTGGACGAATAATCCACACGCTCATGACTCAGGAAAACTACCACATACCGGTGATGCTCAAAGAATGCCTGGAGGGATTGGCTATTCAGCCCGATGGCATTTATGTCGATGTAACTTTTGGAGGCGGTGGGCACGCAAGAGCAATAGTTGAAAAGCTGACTACCGGACACTTGTATGGATTTGATCAGGATGCTGATGCCAAAGTCAATGCCGAGAGCTTTGACAAACGTTCTTTCACATTTGTGCCAAGCAACTTCCGCAATCTTCGGAAGTACCTCAAGTTCTACGGGGTAAAGGCCGTAGACGGTATCATCGCAGATTTGGGCATATCCTCCCATCAGATCGATGTGCCGGAAAGGGGCTTCAGTACCCGGTTTCAGGGGCCGCTCGACATGCGAATGAATGTCAATGGCAACTTCTCAGCCAAAGAGGTGCTGAACGATTACGAAGAAAGGGAGCTGGCAAAGATCTTCGGCATGTACGGAGAGCTGAACCAGCCCATGAAGATAGCAAGGGCCATTACTGCCTACCGGGTCAATAAGCCACTCGAAACTATTGAGCAGCTAAAAGAAGCGGTGGCCAGATTCGCGCCAAGAGGCAAAGAGGCCAAGTTTTTTGCACAACTATTTCAGGCCATCAGGCTGGAAGTGAACGAGGAAATGGATGTGCTGAAGGAGATGCTGGAGCAATGTGCTGATGTGTTGAAGCCTGGAGGAAGATTGGTAGTGATGTCGTACCACTCGCTGGAAGACAGACTGGCTAAGAACTTCATCAACAAAGGAAACTTTGAAGGAACAGACGAAAAAGATTTTTATGGCAATGTGATCAGGCCCTTAGAGCCGGTCAATAGAAAGCCGATAGTTGCAGGGGACGAAGAAATTGCCAGAAACAAGCGGGCACGTAGTGCCAAGCTGAGAGTAGCAGAAAAGAATAAGTTGGAAAATGGAAAATAGAGTACGAAACAGGAAAGATGAGCCAAGCGGCAAGGGACCCTTCGCGGTACTTAGCCGCTGGCTCAAATTGGAAGGTGTCTTAGATGACACACTTCCGGCCCGTTTTACGCCCTATGCGCTCTTCTTGACGGTAATGGGCATCATTTACATCGGCAACAGGCACTTTTCTGATCGAATGATCAGGAAGATTGACCGGATGGAGGCAGAGGTTGAGGACTTGCGGGCCGACTTTACGACGCTAAAGTCGGAGTACATGTTTGCCAGCAAGCAGTCGGAAGTAGCGCGAAAAGTTAAAAAGATAGGATTGCAGGAGACAAGGGTGCCTCCTTATAAAATAGTAGTCAACGAAGACGAATATAAACGCTGAATGAATTGAACATCAAGAGCTCCATATTGCTGAGGGTGCGGGTGGCCTTTTTATTGGTCGTTCTTTTTGCAGGAGCGGTGGTGTACCGTATTTTCTATCTTCAGCGTATTCAGGGTGATAAGTGGAATAAAATGGCGGAGCAAATCAGTCTTCGCTACCTGCCAGTAAAAGCCACCCGGGGCAATATCTATTCCGACAACGGAAGCTTACTGGCTACCTCACTGCCTTTTTATAAGGTGGCATTCGATCCATCGCAACCCAGTAATGAGCTAATAAAAGCCAACTTGGATTCACTTTGCTTCCTGCTTTCAAAAACATTCAGGGACAATTCAGCCAAAGAATACCGCAGGCGTATACTCGAAGCAAGAAAAGACAAGAGGCGTTACCTTCTTTTGAGCAGGGCTGAAATCAACTATCAGCAAAAGAAGCAAATTCAGACCTGGCCCTTGTTTAGAGAAGGAAGAAACAGAGGAGGTATCATTTTTGAAAAACTGGAGAAAAGATACCATCCTTTTTCCACCCTTGGTTACCGGACCATCGGCAGTGTAGACGAAACAGAAAAAGGTACCGTCGGACTTGAGTACAGCTTCGATAATGTATTAGGTGGAGTTGACGGAAAGGCGCTGTTCCAGAAAATGGCAGGTAGCTGGAGGCCGGTATTCGATGGCACCGAAGTAAAAGCCAAAGACGGCCTTGATATAGAAACAACGATCGATGTCAACCTTCAGGATGTGGCCGAATCGGCATTGCTGGCAGCGCTTATTGATCACAATGCCGATTATGGCAGTGTGGTCCTGATGGAAGTGAAAACAGGCGAGATCAAAGCCATGTCGAATCTCAGTAAAAACTCTGAAGGTAAATACTGGGAAAGGTACAACTACGCAGTAGGCAGCCAGGGAGCTGTTGAGCCTGGGTCAACTTTCAAGCTGGCTTCTATGATGGCACTGCTTGAGGAAACGAACCTCGATTTGGATGACACGGTACAGACTGGCAATGGTGAGTACAAATTTTACAACCAGGTAATGAAGGACCACAAGCCAGGCGGCTATGGTACCATCACCGTTAGGCAGGTGTTCGAATCGTCTTCCAATATTGGTATCGCCAAACTTGTGAATGAGCGGTTCGGTAAGAATCCTGCAGAATTCATTGATTTTGTAAAAGACATGGGTGTTGGTCAGCCACTTGGCTTTCAAATGGCCGGAGAGGGGAAGCCCTATATCAAATCACCTTCTGATTCTTCCTGGAGTGGTATTTCTCTTCCCTGGATTTCTCACGGCTATGAGTTGAAGCTAACGCCCTTGCAAACACTCACTATGTTCAATGCGGTGGCCAATGATGGTAAAATGATCACGCCAATCATTGTGAAATCAGTACGCAAGGCTGACAAATTGGTAGAAGAGTATGAGCCAAGAGTGATCAACAAAAGGGTGTGCTCCAAAGAAACGCTGGCGCAGCTGAGGGAGCTTTTGGAGGGAGTAGTAGCAAGAGGTACTGCGTCAAATATCAATGGCACACATTATAAAATTGCTGGCAAAACTGGCACTGCTAAGAAGAATGTAAATGGTAAATACGTCAATCAATACTACGCATCATTTGCAGGCTATTTCCCTGCTGATGCACCGAAGTACAGTTGCATAGTGGTGATTGATAACCCAAAAAACTACCGCATTTATGGTAGCGATGTGGCTGCTCCGGTATTCAAAGAGATTGCCGACAAGATTTACTCTCAGGACATCGACGTACACAAAGAATATCAACCTGCCATTGCTTACGAAACTGATGTATTTCCGGTAGTAAGGGCAGGCTTCCTTTCTGAGTTATCGATGATATGCAATGAGTTGGGTGTTTCGAACCACGAAATGGCGGAAGACGAAGACTGGGTAAAAACCAGACTTGTTGGAAAGAGCATTGGCTGGACGGCCAATAAGGTGAAAGAAGGACTAGTACCTGATGTGGCCGGAATGACATTGCGAGATGCGCTTTTTGTATTAGAAAACGCTGGTTTAAGAGTAAGAATAGAAGGAGATGGCCGGGTGGAAAGCCAGTCGAAGCCTGCAGGTACGAGGGTATCTGAAGGAAGTGAAATTAAAATTAAACTAGGCTAAATGGCCCTGTTAAAAGACATATTATACAAGACCAATCTTATCTCAGTTGCAGGTGATATGAGTACTCACTTAGGCGGCATCTGCTTCGACTCGCGAGAGTCGAAGCAGGGCTGCTTATTTATTGCTACTCGTGGAACCCAGACTGACGGACATCAATACATAGATCAGGCGATAGCCAAAGGAGCCATTGTAATTGTTTGTGAAGAGTTGCCAGAAAAACTATTGGAAACAGTCACTTACGTAAAGGTTGCTGATAGCAGCAAGGCACTTGGTTATATCGCTTCCAATTTTTACGGTAACCCTTCTGCCAGGCTCAAGCTGGTAGCGGTAACGGGTACAAACGGAAAGACCACCACTGTTACTTTACTTCATCAGCTTTTTGGAAAGCTGGGATATAAGTCAGGATTGCTGTCAACCGTGGAGAATAAAATCGGGGATGAGGTGCTTCCATCGACCCATACCACGCCAGATGCTATCGCGCTGAATAAGCTGCTGAAGGAGATGGCTGATCAGGGCTGCACACATTGCTTTATGGAAGCCAGCTCTCATGCTATTGTGCAACATCGCATCGCTGGTTTACAGTTTGCTGGTGGCGTGTTTACCAACATCAGCCACGATCATCTTGACTATCACGGCACTTTTGATGAATATATCAAAGCCAAGAAACTACTATTTGACGGACTTCCATCATCGGCGTTTGCACTTGTCAACCTTGACGACAAGCGTGGTGCTATCATGCTTCAAAATACAAAAGCAGAAAAGAAGTCTTATTCGCTCAAACACATGAGCGACTTCAGAGCGAAAGTGATCAGTAATTCGATACAAGGGCTGGAGCTGAACATCGACAACATTGATGTGTGGTTCAAATTGGTAGGCGATTTCAATGCTTACAATTTGCTGGCGGTTTATGGCACTGCCATTTTACTCGAAGAGCCAGCTGAAGAAGTGCTTACACAGTTGTCGGATGTTGATCCTGCAAGAGGACGTTTTCAACTGGTACCTTCTAACAGTGGAATTGTAGCAATCGTTGACTATGCCCATACGCCCGATGCATTGGAAAACGTGCTAAAAACTATTAAAAGCTTTCGTACAGGGAATGAAAAGGTAGTGACAGTAGTCGGCTGCGGCGGCAATCGCGACAAAACGAAGCGGCCGTTGATGGCATCCATCTCTTGTCAATTGAGTGACAAGGTTATCCTGACCTCCGACAACCCTCGGTTTGAAGACCCGATGGAGATCATCAAGGACATGCAGGCAGGTGTTGGGCCAAGTCAGTACAAGAAAACATTGGTCGTGCCAGACAGAAAGGAAGCCATTAAAACAGCGATCAGCCTGTCTCAAAGTGGGGATATCGTGCTGGTAGCTGGCAAAGGGCATGAGACCTACCAGGAAATAGAAGGGATAAAGCACCCTTTTGACGATAAAGAAGTAGTAACCGAGCTTTTAAAGACATTTAGCGAGTAGCCAATAGTATGCTGTATTACTTGTTTGATTATTTGGAAACTGAGTTTAACCTGATGGGGGCAAGCGTTTTTCGCTTTATCTCCTTCAGAGCAGGCATGGCTGCGCTCATTTCTCTACTAATCACAGTAACGTTTGGTAAATACCTGATCGGCATGCTTCGGAAGTACCAATTGGGGGAGGAAATCAGGGACCTGGGCCTTGAAGGTCAGATGGAGAAGAAGGGTACTCCTACCATGGGAGGTATCATCATCATTATGGCGATTGTGATTCCCACTTTGCTCTTTGCTCAGTTAGAAAATATCTATATCATACTTATGCTGGTGACGGCGGTTAGCATGGGATTGATTGGCTTTTTGGATGATTACCTGAAACTCAAGAAAAAGAACAAAGATGGCCTTGCCGGCAAATTTAAGATCATTGGGCAGGTAAGTATCGCCTTGATTGTTGGTTTGGTGCTTGTTTTCCATGACGACGTCACGGTCAGAGAATTCACCTATAAGTCAGTAAATGGACAGGTAATGACGTCATTCAGTGATGTTAAGGCGCTGGTAACAACCATCCCATTTATCAAGGACAACGAGTTGGATTATCACGTCCTTTTTGGCTTCCTCGGGCAGTTTGATTGGGTGCTTTACCTGCTTCTCGTTGTTTTTATTTTTACCTCTGTTTCAAATGGTGCCAATATTACCGACGGTGTAGATGGTCTTGCAGCTGGCACCTCGGCTATTATTGCTTTAACGCTGGCCATTTTTGCCTACGTATCAGGAAACGTCACATTTTCGCAGTACCTCAACGTGATGTTTATTCCCAACTCAGGTGAGCTGGTAATTTTCTGTACCGCACTGGTAGGTGCTTGCATTGGCTTCTTGTGGTACAACGCCTATCCTGCCCAGGTATTCATGGGTGATACCGGAAGCCTTAGTCTTGGAGGAATCATTGCCGTTTTGGCCATTATTGTTCGAAAAGAGCTTCTTATTCCTATTCTCTGCGGGATTTTTCTGGTGGAAAATCTTTCTGTAGTCATTCAGGTCAGTTATTTCAAATACACTAAGAAAAGGTTTGGTGAAGGAAAGCGTGTTTTTCTTATGTCGCCGCTGCACCATCACTACCAGAAAAAAGGAATTCACGAAGCCAAGATTGTAGCCCGCTTCTGGACCATAGGCATTCTGTTAGCCATTTTTTCACTTGTAACGCTCAAGCTTCGCTAATGATGGAGAACGTGAAAAATATCGTCATTTTAGGAGCTGGCGAAAGCGGTGTTGGCGCAGCTTTGTTGGCGCAGCACAAAGGGTTTAGTGTGTTTGTTTCCGACGGAGGTGTATTAAAAGAGCGATACCGCAAAGACCTCAATGCTGCCGATATTGAGTTTGAAGAAGGAAAGCATACAGCTAGCAAAATATTGCAGGCTGATTTGATCATCAAAAGCCCCGGTATTTCCGACAAGGTAGAGATGGTTAAAAAAGCAAAAGAAAAAGGTATCGAGATCATCGATGAAATAGAGTTTGCTTCCAGGTTTACAAAGGCCAAGAAGATAGCCATTACCGGCACTAACGGCAAAACCACTACTACGCTGCTGACCTACCACTTACTGAAAGAGGCTGGTTATAGTGTTGGACTAGCAGGAAATGTAGGGCATAGTTTTGCCAGACAGGTAATCAAAGACAACTTTGAATACTATGTACTTGAGTTAAGCAGCTTTCAGATCGACGGCATGAATACATTCAAACCTGACGTCGCTATTTTGCTCAATATCACCCCTGATCATTTGGACAGGTACGAGTACAATTTCAAGAACTATATCAACAGCAAGTTCAGGATCATTGAAAAAATGAGCCATGAAGAGTGCTTTATCTACTTCTCCGACAAGGGCCCAATTGAAGAGGAACTGGCCAGAAGGAATGTAGAAGCTTCTTTGTTTGCTATTTCTCTTGTTGAGAATGTCAAGAATGGAGCATTCCTGGAAGACGATCATTTGGTCTTCAATATTGAATCCACAAAGAAATCCCACAAAATACCGGTGAATCAGGTATCCCTCATTGGGAAGCACAACATGGTCAATTCCATGGCAGCAGTTCTCACCACACTGACAATGGATGCTCCGATGGAAAAAGTGGTGAGGGCTTTGAAGACATTCAAAAATGCCCCTCATCGCCTGGAGAAAGTGGCGACTATCGACGACATACTCTTTATCAATGACTCCAAGGCTACCAATGTGGACTCTGTGTATTATGCACTAGAGGGCATGAGTGCTCCTATCGTATGGATTGCCGGAGGCTTAGACAAAGGGAACGATTACGATAGAATTGAAGCCCTGGTAAAAGAAAAAGTGAAGGCATTAATATGCCTGGGTAAGGACAATGTAAAGCTAACCGACTACTTCACCGGCAAGGTGGATGTGATCAGGCAAACTGTGTCAGTAACAGATGCGGCTCGCTGGGGAGCTGATTTGGCAGCACCAGGTGATGTGGTTTTGTTGTCGCCCGCTTGTGCCAGTTTCGACTTATTCAGGAACTACGAAGACCGTGGTGAGCAATTCAAAGATGCCGTCATTAAGCTTAAGAATCAAGTAGGAAGGGGGCAAAGCGTATGATAAAGGAGTGGATTGAAAAGAACCTTAAGGGGGACCCAATTATTTGGGCCATTGTACTGGCATTGTCTGTACTCAGCATCCTTGTGGTGTACAGTGCTACCGGAACACTTGCCTATAGCAAAATGGGTGGTGATACTGAATACTACCTGATCAAACACTCAGTGCTTACGATCCTCAGCCTTGTGGCTATTTGGGTGGCACATAAAGTGGACTACAGGTATTTTTCCAAGCTTTCGAAACTTGCGCTTTGGATTTCAGTGCCCTTGCTCTTGATCACCTATGTTTTCGGGAACACCATGAACGAGGCTTCAAGATGGTTGACGATTCCGTTTATTAACCAGGCTTTCCAACCATCGGATCTGGCTAAGCTGGCTCTGTTTGTAACTATTGCCAGCATCTTGTCGAAAAGGCAGCAGAGCGAAGAAGAGCTGAAGGAGTCGTTGCTTCCGATTCTTCTTTGGTGCGGGGTGATATGCGGACTTATTGCCATGTCTAACTTCTCTACAGCAGTGTTGATTTTTGCTACCTGCATGTTGCTTATGTTCATTGGCAGAGTGCCTGTAAAATACCTGGCCATGTTGGTGATGATCGGAGCGCTTTCCGGGGCTGTGGCATTAACACTCGGTCAAAGAGGTCAAACAGTAATTAGCAGGGTGCAAGCTTTCCTTTCAACCGATGAATCTACTTTGCCTTTCCAGGCGCAGCAGTCGTATATCGCTGTTGCAAGTGGCGGCATCGTAGGCAAAGGCCCGGGCCAAAGCGACCAAAGAAATTTCCTACCCCACCCATATTCTGACTTTATCTATGCCATCATCATCGAAGAGTATGGCATGATCGGCGGTGTAGCAGTCATTTTACTGTACCTGGCCTTGCTCTATCGTGGAATGATCGTGTTTATGCAAAGCGAACGAGCGTATGGTGGACTATTGAGTGCGGCCTTGAGTTTTGCACTCGTCATGCAGGCCTTCATCAATATGGGAGTAGCCGTTGGACTGGGACCTATTACAGGTCTGCCCCTTCCCCTGGTAAGTATGGGGGGAACGTCCCAGCTTTTTATGGGTATTTCGATTGGCATCATTTTAAGTGTAAGTCGTGGCGAACTCGATGAGTTTCCAGGCGATGTAAAAGGAAACGGAAAAAAGAAAGTTGCCGCAATGGCATAATATGACTGGAAAGAGAACATATCGAATCATTATCAGTGGCGGCGGCACAGGAGGACATATCTTCCCTGCGATCGCTATTGCTAATGGATTCAGGGACCGTTTCCCTGATGCAGATATTCTCTTTGTGGGTGCTGAAAGCAAAATGGAAATGCAGCGAGTGCCTGATGCCGGATTTAAAATTATCGGACTTTGGATCAGTGGCATTCAACGTAGCCTTTCGCTAAGTAATTTGATGTTCCCGTTCAAAGTCATTGCAAGCGTATGGAAATCGCACCGCATTATTAAAGACTTTAAGCCTGATCTTGTAGTGGGAGTGGGAGGCTATGCCAGTGGACCTCTGTTGTTTGCTGCTACTTCGAGAGGCATTCCTTCGCTGATCCAGGAACAAAACTCCTATGCCGGGTTAACCAATAAATGGTTGGCTAAGCGAGTACAAAAAATATGTGTGGCCTATGAAGGAATGGAGAAGTTCTTCCCTAAGGAACACTTAACAATAACTGGCAATCCCGTTAGAAAGGACATTGCCGTTGGTTCAACTACCAAAGCAGAAGCTGCTCAATTTTACGGTCTTGATCCTGCCAAACCCATCGTATTGGTTTTTGGTGGAAGTTTGGGCGCTAAGACGCTGAATGATAGTACACTTGCTGGTTTGCCGTTGTTCCAAACAGCAGGCGTTCAGGTGATCTGGCAATCGGGCCGCTTCTACTATGAAGAGATGAAGAAGCAAACGGCCCACCTGAACATGACAGGTGTGGTATTGCTTGAGTTCATTAAGGAAATGAACATGGCATATGCCGCTGCTGACGTGGTAATATCAAGGGCAGGAGCTTTGTCTATTTCTGAACTTTGCATCGTCGGTAAGCCCGTCATTTTTGTACCCTCTCCAAATGTTGCAGAAGATCATCAGACAAGCAATGCCATGGCGCTTGTGAAAGAGGATGCTGCTATTGCTGTAAAGGACATAGAGGCAAGAGATACACTTGTTGCGGAAACGTTGAAACTTTTGAAGGACAGCGAACGGCAGGCAGTGCTATCAAAAAATATTAAAGCATTGGAGCGCCCTGATGCTACCGAAAGAATTGTTGATCAATTAGTAGCGCTAATAGGTGTTAAGCCAATCGATACTTTCGAGTCGCTGAAAAACGTCTATTTTCTGGGGATCGGCGGCATAGGAATGAGCGCACTCGCCCGCTGGTTCAACAATCAGGGAAAGAAAGTAGTTGGATACGACCTGACGCCTACCGCACTTACTGACCAACTGAAAGAGGAGGGAATTGACATTCATTTCAAGGACGACGTTGCTCTTATTCCTGATACATTTAAAGCACATCCTGAAAAAACGCTTGTTGTGCTGACTCCGGCAATTCCAGCCGATCATGCAGAATGGACATACCTGAAAAACGAAGGATTCGTCATCAGGAAGCGGTCTGAAGTACTTGGGATGATTTCGAAAAGTAAGTTTACCATTGCAGTGGCTGGCACACATGGTAAAACGACCACATCTTCAATGATTGCCCACTTGCTGAAATCAGCCGGCCGTTCAGTCGAAGCCTTTATTGGCGGCATCACAGTCAACTACGGAAGTAATTTGTTGTTGTCCGATGATCCAGACGCAGTGCTGGTAGCTGAAGCCGACGAGTTTGATAGATCCTTTTTACGCCTACATCCTAATATAGCAGTCATTACTTCCGTTGATCCTGACCATTTGGATATCTACGGATCTGCTGAAGAAATGATCAAGACATACAGCGCTTTTGCCGGGCAGGTAATCCCTTCTGGAAGTATCTTCCTCCAGGGTAAGCTGCAGCAAACACTTACTTTGCCTGCCCGCGGAGCGTCTGTAGATTACTATGGTGGTACATATGACTACCAGGCTGAAAATGTGAAAGTTGTTGATGGCCAATTCAGGTTCGATATGGTGTTTCCTTCTGGAAAAATAGCTGACCTCAACATTCAGGTGCCAGGCTTCCACAATGTCGAAAACATGACGGTTGCCATAGGAGTGGCTTTAAGCCTTGGAATCGATGAGCAAAGCATCAGAAAGGGAGTAGAGTCCTATCGAGGGGTAAAGAGAAGGTTTGAAACGGTGCTGAAAGATGATCATCATGTGATGATTGACGACTATGCTCACCACCCCGAGGAGATCAAGCAGTTTTTGCGATCGGTCAAGGAGCTTTACCCGACCAAAGAAATGACGGCTATTTTTCAGCCTCATCTATTTACCCGCACCAGAGATTTTGTTGATGGTTTTGCGGAGAGTTTGTCGATCGCCGATGAGGTGATTCTTTTACCCATCTACCCTGCAAGGGAAAAGCCAATACAAGGTGTGGATGCTGAAATGATCGCCAATCGCATATCTCACAACAGGAAAAAGGTGATAAGCAAGGAAGAATTACTGGCATGGACCAAAAGCCATGATCCGGAAGTACTGCTCACCATTGGAGCAGGTGATATAGATAAAATGGTTAAGCCGCTGGCAGAAATACTAAAGACTAAGAGCTATGCTGCATAAGATTAAAATTAAACGAGGTGTATATTTTGTCGTAGGTGGTGTCCTGCTGTTTTTACTGATTGGGTTCGTTAGCAAAAAGCAATTGGATAAGCCTTTCAGTGAAGTATATATCGATATTGATTATTCACGTGGTAACTACTTTATCAATGATGAAGATATCCGTAAGCTGATCAATGCGCCGGGTAATGAAGTGCTAACGGGGTCATTCGCAGGCGATATCAACCTGCGCAACATAGAGACCAAAATTGAAAAGCATCCTTTTGTTAGGGAGGCAGAAGTATTCAGAGACTTAAGAGGCAATATCAAAGCCAAGATTACCCAGAAGTGGCCAGTAGCCAGAATCATCAACAACGGAGGTTTTGGTGCCTACATTACCGACCTGGGGGAAGTGATCCCACTTTCAGATAATTATACAGCAAGGGTGGTGTTGGTAAAGCTGCCCTCAGGCAAGAAATATAAAACATCGATACTCGAGGATGAGCAGGGAAAAGGACTATTTGAATTAGTCAACTACCTGGAAGGCAATAAATTCTGGAAAGCTCAGATCGCTGAGATAGCCCTGGACAGGAAAGGTGAATTAACACTTTATCCTCAGGTCACCAGCCAGTATATCGAATTTGGAAAGGCGGAGGACATTGAAACAAAATTCAGTAAGCTCCATATTTTCTATACCAAAATTCTACCTGAAAAGGGATGGAATTCTTACGACAAAGTGAACGTGAAATATAAAGACCAAATCGTCTGTGAATAATACACCTATGCAAAACGATAAGATTATTGTTGGCCTCGACATAGGCACCACCAAGATATGTGCCATAGTGGGCCGTAAAAATGAATACGGAAAGCTCGAAGTATTGGGAATGGGTAAAGCCGTTTCCGATGGCGTGATCCGTGGCATTGTCACCAATATTGACAAAACGGTAAGTGCCATTGAGAAAGCTGTGGCGGAGGCAGAAGAGCAGTCGGGTATCGACATTCGTGTGGTGAATGTAGGTATCGCAGGACAGCACATCCGCAGCTCGATCCATCATGGTTCTATTACTCGCCAGTCTAACGACGACGAAATTACTGTGGAGGATGTCAACCGACTGACCAACGATATGTATAAGATCGTGATTCCTCCTGGGAGTGAGATCATACACGTGATGCCACAGGATTATATCGTTGATTACGAGGAAGGCATCAAAGATCCGGTTGGTATGTCTGGCGTGAAGTTAGAGGCTGATTTTCACGTGATCACCGCGCAGACGAATGCGATCAACAACATCAATAAATGTGTACGCAGGGCTGGACTTGAAATTGAGAACCTGATTTTGGAACCACTTGCTTCAAGCCTTGCTGTACTAAGCGAGGAAGAGAAGGAAGCAGGTGTGTGCCTGGTCGACATAGGTGGTGGTACCACAGACATTGCCATTTTCTACGACAATATCATACGCCACACGGCTGTGATACCTTTCGGCGGAAACATCCTGACAACCGATATCAAGCAGGGCTGTATGGTGATGGAACACCAGGCGGAACTTCTGAAAACCAAGTTTGGAAAAGCCATTGCTGAAGAGGCAAACCCTAATGAAATTATTTCAATCCCTGGTTTAAGAAACAGAGCGCCAAAGGAAATTTCAGTGAAAAATCTGGCGCATGTGATCGAAGCTCGCATGGAGGAGATCATCGAGATGGTGCACACTGAAATCATCACCTCAGGTTTCCAGCACAAGCTGGCAGGTGGTATTGTGGTCACAGGCGGTGGCAGTCAATTGGCATGCGTTCAGCAATTGTTTGAGTACATGTCGGGCATGGACAGCAGAATTGGCTATCCTAACGAGCACCTGGGTAAAGGCAAGCTAGAGACTGTGAAGAGCCCAATGTACGCCACCACAGTTGGGTTGGTGTTAAGTGGCTTCAGAGCACTCGACGAGCGTGAAAATCGCTACAATGAACAGTCGACACATAAACCTCATGGTGCAAAGACAATCTCCCGCAAAGATTTGACCGTGCCAAAAAGCTTCTTCAACAATATGCTGGAGAAGACCAAGAAAATGTTAATTGATGATTTTGACGATAAAATGGAATAAGCCTGTGACCTGCTGTTTTGCGACATGGGCAGGAATACAGACTACACCTCAACTTCAATAGTTATGACAGGAAAAGCATACAATTTCGATCTACCCCAGCATCATAAGTCGATCATCAAGGTGATCGGCGTTGGGGGTGGTGGCAGCAACGCTGTCAACCACATGTTTAATCAAGGTATCAAAGACGTTGAATTCGTTATTTGTAATACCGATTCTCAGGCGCTCAATAGTAGCCCTGTACCCATCAAGCTGCAAATAGGTGCAAACCTTACCAGCGGATTGGGGGCAGGTGCCAACCCTGAAAAGGGCATGAATGCTGCGCTGGAGAGTAAAGAAGATATTCGGGAGCTTCTAAGTGAAGACACCCGTATGATTTTTATCACGGCGGGTATGGGTGGTGGTACCGGTACTGGTGCAGCCCCGGTAATCGCTAAAGTAGCCCGGGAGCTTGATATCCTGACAGTAGGCATTGTGACTGCACCGTTTGCCTTTGAAGGCAAAAAGAAAACACAGCAAGCCGAAGAAGGAATCAGGATGCTAAAGGAAAACTGTGATACCGTCCTGGTGATCCTCAATGATAAATTGAGAGAAATCTATGGTAATCAGTCAATTTCTGAGGCATTCTCGAAGGCCGACAATGTGTTGACCACTGCAGCCAAAGGCATAGCGGAAATTATCACGGTGCCTGGCTATGTAAACGTCGATTTTGAGGACGTGAAAACCGTCATGAAAAATAGCGGTGCAGCTGTAATGGGTTCAGCCGTTACCAGTGGCGACAATCGAGCCATACGTGCAGCTGAGGAGGCTATTTCGTCGCCCTTACTGAATAATACGAATATACTTGGTGCGCAGAAGATCTTGCTTTCGATCATTTCAGGTGAGCAGGCAGAGTTACAAATGGATGAATTAACTGCTATCACTGAGTACATGCAGGAAGCTGCTGGCGACGACGCTGAAGTGATTTTTGGTCACGGTGTAGATCCGGAACTAGGCGACTGTATCAGAGTCACCATCATTGCTACTGGGTTTGATCAGGAATCTATTTCCAAGATTTTGGAAGAGAAGTCAGAAAAAAAGGTGCTGGATCTTGAAAAAGCGAAGCAAACTAACCTTTTTGAGCATCAGCCTAAGAAACCAGAGCGTCCAATTTCGGAGCCGGTGATTAAGCAGCTGAAAGATCAGATAAGAGAAGAAGATGCGGCTGAAGCAGCGGAAAGATCTTATGTTTTTGATTTCAAAAAGAAGGATACCCCTCCCTCAACACCCAAGAAGAAGGACGATGATGATAAAAGCCTGTTTGACTTTGGTGAAGAATACGAGGTAGTCGAAGGAAGCGACCTTGACCCAGGTGATGCTTACCTCGAGGAGCTTGAAGGTGCTGCTCACCAAATGAGCAAGAAGGTAGAATTAATGGAGCAAGCAAGGGAGCGAGAACGCAAACTCGCCAACCTTAAAAGCCCCTCTACCTTGGATAGCGATTCTTTCAAAGAAAAACTGGAAGTGCCCGCTTACATGAGGAAGAAAGTGAAACTGCAGGATGTGCCTCATTCGTCTGAAAGAAAGATTTCCAAGTTCAATTTGAACGACGACAATCAGATTTTGGGCAACAACCGCTTTCTGCACGACAACGTAGACTAGTTTTTACAATTTGAATAGTACAAAAAGTTTTTCCTGTTAGACTTTTGTATGCTGACTCATGCCCCGACTTTGTCGGGGCTGAGCACGGCGAATTTTTTTTCTACCCTTTGTTTTCCCGACTCATACTCTCCACCGTCGGTTTTTGCGAAGTCCAGCCATCTCCCTAACTTCTTTGCGAGGAACAATTCGACACAAAGTCGCTAACAAAATGGTTGCGTGACGCGGCAATTTGCCGGGGATTGCACAGAAAGAAACTCTTTCATGATCGTGATCGGACTAGCAGAGTTTAGGCCAGACTACAACTACAAGACATACCGCTGTTCCGTAGGAATCCTTTACGGCATTCTATGCAAATGATATTTTGAATCTCTTACTTCATGAGCCATTTCAATGCGGATAGGATTTCTCCGCTCTGCTACGAAATAGCTGTGATGGAGGCTTTGCTGCCTACAACGACTAGTTTTCGAGCAGATTGCTCTAGTGGCAATCTGCCTGACTCACAGCCGAAGCCAACGGATTGCCACGGCTGAAAGGTCTTGGTTACATGGAGAAGTAATTTCTTAAGCCTCGCAATTACCGCTCATTACAAGGGTAGCATGGTGCAATAGCCCTAAAACTTAATCAACTGCTCAATCTGCACTTCCAACTCCTTCTGATACAACTGATTGGTAATCTTCTGTCCTTCCAGGTGCTTTTCGATAAAGGGAAACTTCGGTTTGAAAGCCAATACATGTGTACCACAATAATTTAGGACGTCGGTGAAGTGAGAAAGTGCCAATCCTCCGCCCTGGCTTCCAGAACTGATACCTACCAGTGCTGCTTTTTTGTCTCTGAAGGTGCTGGGGTACTCCATTCCGTCAATAAAGGCCTTCAAAACCCCGGGGAAAGAACCATTGTATTCAGGCACCAGGAACACAAACTTATGCGAGTCCTTCATCTGCTGTCTGAAGTGATTAAAGGCTTCATTTTTACCATTGTTTTTGTACAACGCAGAAAAAACAAAGTCTTCTGGTAGATCGGCCAGGTCAATAATTTCGGCTGTAGCACCTTTCTGCTTCAGGATATCAAGATAGATTTGCGCGATATGTCTGGAATTAGCAGGCTCCCTGTTGGTGCCGATGATAATGGTGATGCGGTTGGTCAATGGTTGTGTGTTTCTCCCAATAACTGCATTAGCAGCCAAATGTTTCTTCCAGCAAAGGTATTAAAATCGAAGAGTAGAAAAATGCAGTAGTCAACAAACAAGGCAAAGGTTGCCAGGTTCCTGCCAATAGTAAGCGTTTACCATCCTTGCAAGATTAATAGTTTCGGCCAATTGCTAAACATGACTATCAATATCAACACGCATACTTTCTCTGCAAAAGTCAGAGGCAAGAAGTTGAAAAGTGCGATATTGTTCTTCTTTTGATTAAAATCTTTGCATGAAAGCAGAAAGTTCGAAAAACCATGCCTTAACGGTAGCTGCCTTTATCATTATAATTGCTGGTTGTATGTATGCTGCCTCCATCATCAAACCCCTATTGATGGCTCTTTTTGTTAGTATTGTATGTGCCTATCCGATTATGTGGCTCCAGAAAAAGAAGGTGCCACAGGGGCTTGCAATCCTTATTGTATTTATTGGAATTCTAGCTCTTTTTTTTGGTTTCGGTCAAGTAATTGGCCGCTCGCTGTCCTCTTTTTCTGAACAAGCCCCGCTCTACGAAAAAAACCTGGCGCAGATGAGTGAAGGGTTAATTGAGTTTCTTAATTCCCATGGGGTAGATATTGAAGGTGATAAACTGCCCAATCTTTTTGAGCCGTCAAAGCTAATGAACCTGACGGCTGGCTTTTTAGGGCAATTGGGTTCATTTATGGGTAATATGTTCACCATTGTTTTTCTGGTGCTTTTCCTGTTAATGGAAATGGATAGTTTTTCTGTGAAGGCAAAGGCCATTGTAAAAGGCAAAAGCGATTCGCTCGAGTATTTGCTTTCAATAGGCAGTAATATCCGTCATTACTTGTCCATTAAGACATTGACTAGTTTGTTGACAGGGCTGGCAATTTGGGTAAGTTTAGCCATTATCGGAGTTGACTACGCCATCATATGGGCACTTGTCGCCTTTTTGCTCAACTATATTCCCAATATTGGTTCCATACTTGCCGCCGTTCCTGCCATTCTGTTTGCAACGGTTCAATTGGGGGCAGGTGGCGCACTTTTAACCACCGTGGTGTTTGTGGTGGTCAATGTAGGTGTCGGCAGTGTGCTGGAGCCTAAGTTAATGGGGGATGGAATGGGGCTTTCCACTTTTATAGTGTTTTTCTCACTGATCTTTTGGGGTTTTGTCTTCGGTACCGTGGGAATGTTTTTATCCGTACCGCTTACCATCGCCATTAAAATTATGCTGGAACAAAACCCCGACACAAAACTCTTTGCCATCGTTCTGGGCACTCCAGCTGAGGCCGAAGCCATATTGGAAGAGAAGGAAAAAAAGTAACGGTTTCAGGTTACTGTTAGTTGTTATTCGCTTGTCTTTGATACAGCTCAATCACCTTTAGGTACTTGATCGCTCCAGCTTTTGTTTGGTCGTACAAAAAGCCGTTGAACTCAGGGTGGTTTGCTTCAATAAAAGAAACAAGGCTGGCTCGGTTACTGGACCATCGTTCACCGTTAAAGACTACATAATCTACTATTTCTCTACTGAATATCTTTCCGTTTTGAAACACCACCCGTTCCTTGCTGACCGCGGGTGCTTCATGCAAAAAGTGAATTCTGGTGCACGTTTTGGACACTTGCATGAGCACCGTATCACCCGACTGTTCTATTTCCAGGATAGTGTAAGTAGGGTGGAAGGTAGAGTCCCATTGAAACATGTGCTTGTAGGCTTGCTTAGACAGGACGCTTGCATATATACCTTCCGTCATCCTGATGCTGTCAACAAAAAATGACGTGACCTTGTCGTAGTTCGATTCGTTTAAAGCCTCGAAATACCTATTGGTGGCAGCAATGCCATCAAATGGCTGATTTTGCGTGCATGATGTGAAGCCTATGAAAATGACAAAAGCGAGAGGGACAATAGATTTCATAGCTGCACTGAAAATATTTTTGCGATAAAAATCTACAATTTATTCCATTTTGGAAAAGAGTGATTTAAAATGGAGAAATGGTAAATTGGCCGAATATAATCGGAGGAAATCCAATTAGCTGCGTTTAGTCCAATGTCAGAAACATTATCAGTCAGGCATGTTACCGTTTAAGAAACCTCACCCGTTCATCTTCAATTATAAGAGTGTGGTTATCCCGGGATTGATCGCCTTCTTGCTGATTAGCCTTTTTGCGCCTTTTGGATTCCAGGGATTAGACATTGGAAATCGACTACTTTTTGGATTGATCATGGGGTTACTAAGCTCACTTTCTATTGTATTGGTTGTTTTCGGAGTCAGAAAACTACTGCCTAATTGGATGATGGAAGACAACTGGACCTTAGGCAAGGAAATAGTGCTTTTTGTGTTGGTGGTAGCCACTATTTGCCTACTTATTTTCTTCTCTTTTGTCCTATTTGATCTCAGTAGTTCAGCTCCAATGGTTGTTTTTAAGCGAGTGGTGCTTTATACAACTGTAATAAGCATTTTTCCCATTACGATCCTCGTTTTGTTTGAACAATACAGCTTTCAAAAGCAATGTGCGAAAAAAGCCGTTGAGCTCAATGAAAGTTTGAGCGTTGAAAGTAGAAGCACGCTTGCCCATAGGTATTCAACAGGAAATCTACTCTTTGAAGCAGAAAATGGGAAGGTAGAGCTCCAGTTAGATCCTGATAAGCTACTGTACCTGAAAGCCGATGGGAACTACGTTGAAGTGTTCTATTTGGATCAGCACAATCAAGTAAGGAAAAAATTAATACGCAATCGCCTAAAAGGGCTCTTGGAGGTGCTTCCATCCCGACAGTTTTTTCATGCTCATAAAAGCTATATCGTAAATGGAAACCAGATCGAAAGAGTGGAGGGAAATGCCAGAAATTTCGAATTGGCTATCTATGGAACTGATGTACTTGTGCCTGTATCACGTTCCAATTCAAAGGTTCTTTCGACTTTTCTAAAGTCGCTGCACTAAAAAGTTTCCCATTCGTACCTTCTTCGTCCGGTTCACACCAAACTACCCCGCTAATTAGGGCCAAAGCTGCTTTGGTAGTCAATTTTGCCATTCCAGACAAAAAATTAGAATGGTATGCGAAGAATATTTCTTGTGCTATTGGCGTTGAGCACAAGCACTGCGACAACATGGGGGCAGGTGTATGCAGGAGAGAAAACCCAACATCGCTTTGCACAAACATACGTTGGATTAAACACACAAATAATTCCTTCATCAGGACGCTTGGCCTTCCAAAATCAGGAATACAAATTTCCTGCGAATGTCATTCCACGATTGACAATTGGTGGTTTGCACTTTTGGGGGAAGCTGGATTTCAACATGAATATTCCACTGATGAGCTTTGGTGAAACCAACCTCCCACAAGACGGAGAAGTTAGATTCAGCAGCGGTGCCGACCTCAGTGCACGGTATTATCCCTGGCGATTGCTTGAAAGTAAGTTACGCCCCTTTGCAGGCGTATCTTTAAATACCATGAAATTGTCCTTGGAAAACGCTACACAGGACCAAAGAGCAGAAGGTTTTATCACGTCGTCGTTGTTGGCAGGACTTTCATTCTCCTACCAGGGCTGGCGACTAAATACTGAGTTGATGTTCCTACCGAACAATGGACGTGATTTTTACAGCAGTGCCCAGGAAAATCATCAGTTTAAATTACCCAGTACTTATTTTTCTGTCGGAGTTGTCAAGCACTTCGATTTCACACTTAGCAACGAAAAACCCAAACTTTCGGGTGAAACCAAGGCATTGGAAGATAAACTGCTGGCCAAGGGGAAGGGTAAACTCAATAGCATTTCGATGGGCATTGCACCAAACGGCTCCTATTTTTTGCAATCACCTTCTTTTGCCGATGAACTCAAGTCGTTGCCCAACCATAAAGGAAGTACCAACTTAGAATATAGTCTGGGATATTTTTTACACAGGCAAAAACTCCATTTCGGACTGACCTACCGCACCTATAGCTCCAATGCTATCAGCTATGAATTAGAACACGTTGTGCGCAGGCAAGCTCTTTCACTCGAAGGGATCAAGTTTGTGTGGGACTACAACGGTTTTGTACCATTTGTTGGCCTGAGTTTGAGTGCCGAGCGCTGGGCAACGGGTTTATTTGTGAACAATATACAGCAAGGCGAAACCTCCCGGAGCCGCATTTTTTCACCAGGCATCATTTTCGGTTGGGATATCGTCCCCTCACCTTTAGAAACATGGGTGCTACGAACCAACCTCCGTTATTATCCTTACCAAAAAATCGATGACGGCCAGGGAAAATCAAGAGTTGACCAATTTGAATTCAATTTCATTCAGTTCGTCTTCTATCCTAATCGCTGGCTACAAGTCCGCAAAGCAAAAAGGGATAGCTAATTAGTGCCTTCATGGAAACATTTATTCAATACATACTTTATTTCCACATCCTGTCTGGCAGCATAGCATTGCCAACAGGTGCGATAGCTCTTTTCACGGAAAAAGGCAAAGCCTGGCATCGAACCGCGGGACGACTCTATTTCTGGTCAATGACACTGGTTTTCTTCACGGGAATTGTGGTCGCTACCTATCAATTTAATCGCTTTTTGTTCCTGATTGCTTTCTTAAGCTACTATTCCGTGTTTTCAGGAGTAAGGGCACTAAAACTGAAACAATTGCACAAAAACCAAACACCTGAATGGTATGATTGGTCAGCCGGACTAGTGACCGGCCTCGCAAATTTGATTTTTGTAGGGTTTGGGTTTTACCTGCTCTTTACCCTTGGGCCAGGAGGAGGCGCACTGCTTTCTTTAGGGTTTGGGATAGGTGGATTGGCTTTGACCTACACCAACTTAAAGCCTTTTTTAGTGAGGCCTGGCAGAGCCAATCATTGGTATACGGCGCATATTGGCAACATGATGGGTGGATATATTGCCACCAGCACTGCCTTTTACTCAACAATTGTATCTCGGTATCAATTTATGAATCCCTATATCGCTTTTGCATTGCCTGCCATCATCGGTGTGCCAATTTTGATTTACTGGATCAATCGGGAGGAAAGACAATACGATGCCAAAAGAAAAGCTTACTAATGTATAAAGTGAGAAGAGGGATGAATAATAGACTAAAACCCATTGCGGCAGCAATTTATTCAGTACTGTTTTTCTATACCGTTCAGGAGCATGATGTTAGAATTAGTACAAATACTGATGAGCTACTTCATATTAAAAATGGGGACTATCTAATTTCAGTATGGGCAGATGAATCAAAGCGAGCAAAAACTCCCAAAATTGACTTATAAATTGCTCTAAACTTAACTTTTTCGTAAAAGCAACTTAGAATCGACATCTACCAATAATGAAGGACGGCTTCGAACGAACGATAACCATTTTTAGGTAGATAGTATTTACAAGAAAAAAATAAATTGTGACATGAATAAAAAAACCACTAATTCCACAGCTTATAAATATTTCACTCTCACCTTTCTCATTTCCTGGCTTCTCTGGAGTCCTTTTTATTTCTTCGAAGACGTCAATGAGTTCTGGGTGTTGCCGGGCGCATGGGGGCCAACAATTGCTGCCATTGTTCTTACATACATGGATCATGGTGTCGCCGGAATTCGTAGGCTGCTGGGTAAATTTTTGATTTGGAAGGTTCCTTTTAAGTATTACATTTTTGCAATTTTTGGCATCTTCATTTTGGGCCTGACTACGGTTCTGGTTTACAAAACTTTTGGAGGAAACTTTCCTGACCCTAACTTGATTCTTGACGGAATGGGCTTAGTAGAAGGGCAAATTGGATTAGCCCTCCTGCTGTCGCCTGTGTTCTTCTTAATTAACACACTTGTTGGTGGTCCGATCGCTGAGGAGCTTGGTTGGCGAGGATATGCCCAGGGTGTTTTGCAGGAAAAGTATAGTGCTAATTTTTCGGGGCTGTTGATCGGACTTTTGTGGAGTATATGGCATTTGCCATTGCTAGTATTCTTGCCTAAAGCCGTTGGTTACACGCCATTTTATGCGTATATACCGTTAATGACTGCCATGGGTGTTATATTTTCCTGGTTATACAACAGAACGAAAGGAAGTGTTTTATTGGCGATACTACTACATGGTGGAATGAATTTCGCTCACGGATTTATCGGAGCTGATGTTTTGAGCAATAAAACTATCCTCTTAATTCAGGTAGGGCTTATTATTGCTGTCGCCGTGTTGCTATCAAACACAAATAGGAAGACAAAATTGGAAAACCCGGTTGCAGAAATCGCATAGGTAACACAGTAGTTCGCTAGGTTGAACTGGCGTCATAAATGAGACGTTTAAGGGGTTGCGAACCTCCACCCTATGGGCTGCGCGATAGCCACCTCATGGGTTGCCCAACCTAGGCTACCTGTATTGCGCAACCTGACCCCCCTGGGTTGGGCAACCCTGGCGCCACAGTTGGGCAACAGCACCGCCGCCATTGCGCAACCGAGAAGTCGAGATTGTGCCGTAGTGCCGCCCGCACTTGCCCAATAGCAGTATGCAGCATTGACCTGTGCAGCAGACTGAAAGATTACAAAAGTCTAGCAGGTTCTACTCGGCTTGCGACCGATCCTTGCCCAGCTACAAGCAGCCGGCTCGCTTCCCTTTCGAAACTTTTGTAATCTGTCGCAGCTATTGGTTCAGCCCTCCAAAAACACTTCAACTCTCCCTTTCTGTCTCTCATGATGCCTGAAATGCATGTGGGCATACTGAAGCCATTCGCTGGCATTGAAGTACTCGTGGCCAGGATGCCTGGTCTTTCCTTTGTTTGTACTGTTTGAATGGTCAAGTGCTGAGATTCTTTCTTTTAGTTTTTCTAAGCCATTGATAATCTCTTGTTTAGCCGCAGGCTGCGGAGTAGCAGCATTCGAAGGAGGTCCTTCAATCATTTTGTCGGGAAACTGGTTGTTGGCAAACATGGATTTTGCCACTTCAGTCATGCTGTCTTCTGAATGATCATCTGTTTTCAAGCAAACTTCGACTTGTTTGAGAAAGTAACTTGTGGCTTCAATAAGGTGCATGTATACTTGCCCCAGCGACCATTTATCGGGCTGAGGTTTTTGGAGTAGTTGATCAAAGGAGTACTTGTTGAGTTCTTCCAACCATTGATTGATCGTTTTTATAAAAGGCGTCGCCTCCATCATTTAATTTAATTCCGTCAATTCAATGTCCTTATAACTTACTTTCACCTTACCACCACCGTGTACTTGTAGGCCAATAAGGCCTGATTGTGGAATGGCATCATCCGGTTCTGTATAGTCGACAGTTTGGGTACCATTAAGGAAGATTTGTATCCGTTTCCCTTCAGCAATGATCTGGTAGTCGTTCCAGTCATCGGGTTTGAAAAGTCGTACACCAGCCAGGGAGTCGATGCCTGCCAGTACCATGTCCCGCCTCGACTCATCGTACAGTGAACCAAAGTATCCATTGCCAATATCTGCCTGATAGCCGATCATCTCGTAGGCCGGATTGGTAGCACGCACGCTACGGAATTGCACACCGGCATTAGTGAAGCCACCAGCAGTCTCCAGCCTGTATTTGAGCGTCAAATGGAAGTCGCTATAGGTCTTTTCAGTACAAAGAAACTCGTTGTGTGGAACGGTTTCTTCTAGCGAACCGCCTGCAATGTTTCCGTTTTCAACACGCCAGGTATTGGAGTCACCTTCCCAACCGTTGAGGGTGCTGCCGTCGAAGACGGAAGTGCTGGAAGGGGGGCCGCAAGAAAGCATCATTCCCAGGTAAAAAATGAATAATGAGTTGACTTTGCGTTGAGTCATTAAAATTTGATTTAGGGTACTATTCTCCCGCTTGCTTAATGATAGAGTCAATGAGCTTTTCACTAAATCTGAAGTTCGTTCTCCTAATTTTTTCCAAAATAGGCACAACACTACTAATAATCCCTTCTTGTTTGGCTCTCAAGATGAGGCCAAAAGTACCGGCGTATTTCAATTGCAGTCGATGAGCCACTTCCCTTCCTTTTAAATCATCGATGATTAGCACAGTATTTTCAAGATCTAAAGACAGGGCGATGGCACTGGCCTCGCCGGCGTCAAGTTCCATCTCCAAGATTTCTTGATAGTGAATGTCTTTTGGGTTCTTGACTTCTATCCAGTCTGGCAGTGGCATGCCAAATTCGTCTTTTATTAATTGAGTAATGAAGATTTTGGGCCCGAATCTTCTTAATAGTTCTACTTCACCAATTTTATGCAAAAGGATAAGGCAACTGGTATCCGAGATGATAACCTCAGAATTGAGCTGCATCCTTGAGGATATCTTCAGGCGGATAATTAATTAGAGAAACATCATAGTCAGCCAGAATCTCAGAAAAAGCCACCTTAGATAGCCCTGCCACCCCAGCGGCCTGACCAAGCGATAATTTGCCTGATTCATACATCTTCGCTGCTAGGAATCTTTTTGTGTCCCTTTCATCGAGGGTAACTCCGTCTGGTATAGTGATGGTGAATTGCTTCATGTGACAAATTTAACAAAATATACTATCACATTTATCTACTCCTCCGGCACCTCAATCTCCTCCCCCCAGATGTACTTACCGAACCACTGCCAGTTATGCCACACAGCTGCCAGCCTTTCTTTGGGCTTGGTGATGCCGTGTCCAAATCCTTTGTAGACGATTAGTTTCGTTTCCACACCTACATCCTGCAAGCCCTGGTACAATTCATAAGCATTGGGTATTGGCACTCTTTTGTCGAATTCCCCATGCTGTATAAGGGTAGGTGTCTTTGCCTGGTTGATATTGGTCATGGGTGACGTCTTCAGATAGATATCCATGTTTGACCAGGGAGTGGCATTGAGGTACTGACGGGTAAACGGATGGATGTCAGTATTTACATAATAGGTTACCCAGTTTGAAATACCTGCTCCCACGGAAATGGCTTTGAACTTGTCTGAGTTCGTGGTAAGAAAAGCCGAGATGTATCCACCCTGGCTCCAGCCCATGCAGCCTATTTTATTGCTATCGATCATGCCTTTTTTCTCTAGCGATTCTATGCCCGACAATACATCCCATGCATCTCCGACGCCCAGGTTGTTTACATTCAGCGAACGAAATGCTTCGCCATAGCCTGCGGAACCTCGATAATTGGGTTGGAGGATCAGTGCTCCTTTATTGAGCCACTGGTTGAACGGATATACATAGTTGGCTACTGGTGCTGGCGTAGAGGTCCCTGTCGGGCCACCATGGATGATGACCAGCAGCGGATATTTCTTGCTGGGGTCATAATCTTTGGGTTTGCTAAGTACGCCCTCGATAGTTGCGCCGTCCTTGCTTTTCCAGCTGACTACCTCGCTATCGGCAGTGGCCCACCCGGAAAGCTGCCCGCTGAAATTGGTGAGCTTCTTTTGCGCCACGGCTTTGATCGGGCTGGTGTAGATTTCTGTAAGTGAATGCTCTTCAGTACCCGAAAAAGCCACTAACTCGCCATCTCCGGTGAACGACATACCGTAAATTCTCGCTGGAGACGTGAAGATGGGCTTGAATTTTCCGTTGTCCGGGTCGATAAAGAAAAACCGACGCACGGTCTTTTGATAGGCAATGCCAAATATCCCCTGTGGATTCCATACAAGCGAGCTGAGATTTTCGTCGAATGATTTTGCCAGTTGCGTGTTTTCTGATCCGTTCAGTTTTATTCTAAACAGTTTATCATTTTTATAAAAGTTAGCAACAGTGTCGTTTACGTTTGAACTGTAGAGTATCCATCGCCCATCCGGCGACCAGGCCTCCAATGCATCCGTACTTTTGTTCTGAACTAGTGGCGTCACCTTTTTTGTTGCTACATCCAGAATGGAAATGTCAGATTTAATGAACGAAGTAATAAACGGATCAGGCTGATGGTTGAATGCGATTTTTGAGCCGTCCGGCGACCATAGAAAATTGGTTACCGTATAGTTTACACTATCCAGCAGTATGTAGGTGCTTTTGTCTTTTTTCGTTGTGTCCGCTTTGTCTTTGGGCAGCGCAGGCTTGAATAATTTCTCGGGATCAAACGTCGTCAACCACAACCTGTTTAGCTTATACTCTGCGTCCTCAACCTCAAATCCACCAAACTTCTCTTTTCTTGCTTTCTCAACTTTGTCTTTGTCCTCAGATTGCGTAAAAGCTATTTGCTTTCCGTCGGGCCCCCATTCAAAACTAGAGATACTACCTTTTGTATTCGTTAGTTGAACAGATTCTCCCCCTTCTAGCCGGATGACCTGGACCTGCGTTTTTCCGGTTTTGTCTGAAAGGAAGGCGATCCATTTACCATCTGGCGACCATTTGGGGCTAGTGCTGCTGTTTTCAATATTATTGGTCAACTGAAACGGCTCTCCACCATCTTTTGAAAGCCAGATTTCCGTGTCATACCTATTGTTTTCCCAGTCTGTTGAGTTAACGGTAAAGGCCACGTTCTTGCCATCAGGAGATATTTGCGGGCTACCGACAGACTGCAGCGAAAGCACCTCTTCGAAGGAAGGGTTTTTGAGTTCCTGAGCGTTGACTAGCATTACAGAAAAGATGAACAGGCCAGCGATTACATATTTTTTCATAGGATAGAGAATAGGAAGTACCTGATGATTGGACGAATTGAGAGCCAATATAATAGTAGTGGCAATGAAATCCGACGGTTTTATTTTCAAAAGCAACAGGAGAGGAGTAGATTCAGCCGATTTTCTCAAACAGTTATCACCATGCAAATTTCCCTCAGCCAGATACAGGAGGCAACCAAGTATATAGTAAGCAAAACCTCAATTGCACCAGAAACAGGCATTATTCTGGGTACAGGTCTTCACAGTCTGGAAGAGGAGGTCACGATCGTTGATGTCATCGACTACAAAGACATTCCGCACTTCCCGGTCTCAACGGTGGAGTTCCACAAAGGCAAATTGATTTTCGGCCATATAGGAAAGGTGCCAGTGATGGTGATGCAGGGACGTTTCCATTTTTACGAAGGATACAGCATGCAGCAGGTAACCATGCCGGTGAGGGTAATGAAACTGTTGGGTGTGAAGCGGCTATTTGTATCAAACGCTTCTGGTGGACTCAATCCTGCTTTCCGAAACAGTGATATGATGATGGTAACTGACCATATCAATTTGTTCACCGAGAACCCGCTTCGAGGCAAAAACCTGGACACTCTTGGGGCTCGATTTCCTGATATGAGTGAGGCGTATGATCATGAAATGATCAAGCTGGCCAGAGAAATTGCTAAGAATGAAGGCATTGATCTAAAGGAAGGTGTCTATGCTGGCGTAGAGGGGCCTAATCTCGAAACACCCGCCGAGTACAAGTACTTGAGGATTATAGGGGCAGATGCTGTTGGCATGTCAACCGTGCCGGAAGTAATAGTGGCCAGGCATATGGAATTGCCAGTTTTTGCTCTTTCAATTATTACCGACATGGGGGTGCCGGGCATGATTAAGAAGGTAAGCCTCAATGAAATTGTGGATGCTGCCAGCAAGGCCGAACCAAATCTCAGGGCGATCATTCGACGGATGGTCGTTGCGACAGCAGGCTAAGCTTGTAACAAGAACATCATGGCGATAAAGTGGGTGATAGTTCCACCCAAAACAAACAAGTGCCATATGGCATGGGCATACATCATTTTCTTCTGTACAAAGAAGATCGTTCCCAGCGTGTAGCTTACTCCGCCGCCGAGGATGAGCGAAAGCACGGTAATATCAAGAGAAATCAGCAAAGGCTTAATAATGAAAACGGCCATCCAGCCCATTCCCAGGTAAAAGATCAGCGAAGCTTTTGGGAACCTGTATTGGTAGTAAACCTTGAAGAAAATGCCGAGTAAGGCCAGCAGCCAGATGATCCCGAAAAACACCCATCCCAGTGCGCCACCAACTCCCAGCAACAGGAAAGGTGTGTAGGTGCCAGCAATCAGAATGTAAATACTGATATGATCGAAGGTTCGGAGCAACTTCTTCACCTGCTCATGCTGAAAAGCGTGGTAAAGGGTGGAGAACGTGTACAGCAAAAGGAAAGAGCCTGCAAATATGCTGCTGCTCACCACGTGTATGGCCGAGCCGTTCAATACAGAAAAAGTCACGAGAAGGGAAATGGCGACAACACTGAAAAGAATGCCAATCCCGTGAGTCAGGCTGTTGGCAATTTCTTCCTTGAGAGTTTGTGGTCTGAGTGTTGAAGCTTCCATAGTTAGATAATAGTTAAAACGATAGACAAAGTGCCCAAGTATCAAATTAATTTTTACTCAGATATCCGTTAATTTCAATTTGCCAGATATTTATGGCAAGTATGCCCATTGGTAGATGGAACTAATACACCCTTTCAAAACATTTGATAGTAGTCTTAAATTAAGGATTATTGCAAGCGTATAGCGCATTGAACTAGACAAAAAACTAAAAGGTATGATATTGAAAGGCAAAACAGCAATTGTGACAGGAGCGAGCAAAGGAATAGGGCTGGCCATAGTAGAAGAATTACTGGAGAAGGGGGTTAAAGTTGCCGGATGGAGTAGGACTGACCCGGGTATATCTGACGCAGATTTTCAGTTTATTGAGGCCGATGTGCAATCGGTCGATTCGATTGGCGCTGCTTACAAAGCGACCGTTGCCAGGTTTGGGCCTACTATTGATTTTTTGATCAACAATGCCGGTTTAGGGATCCCTTCAGCTTTTGAAGATACCAAGCCTGAAGATTGGCAAACGATGTTCCGTACCAATGTTGATAGTATCTTTTACATCTCCAGGTTGTTGATACCCCAAATGAAGCAAAATGATTTCGGGCATATTATCAATATCTCATCGATCGCTGGACTTAACGGTGTGAAGAATTATGCTGCCTACAGTGCCACAAAGCATGCAGTAACTGGACTTACCCACTCTATGATGATGGAATTGAGAGACTTTGGCATCAAGGTTACTGGCGTGTATCCAGGCTCTACCAATACTCATTTCTTTGAAGGACGCCATACCTCCACACCGCCCGAAAACATGATGCAGCCTCAAGATATTGCCAAATCTGTGGTGGAACTGCTAGACACCCATCCAAATTACTTACCTGCCGATCTTGAATTAAGACCCTTAAGACCACAGGGAAAGCCTAAAAAATAATATTTTTGAGGCTTGGTTTAAGATATGTCACTAGAAGTACTAAATGTAAGCAAGGTTTTCGGCGCTCAGAGAGCAGTTGATCAGCTTTCTTTCTCTGCAGAAAAAGGTGAAATACTGGGCTTTCTCGGACCCAACGGTGCGGGCAAGTCAACGACTATGAAAATGGCGACCACCTACTTTTTACCTTCAGAAGGGACGATTAGGGTGGCAGGTTTTGATGCAGTGAGTCAATCTGCGCAAGTGCGAAACAATGTGGGATACTTGCCTGAGCATAATCCCTTATACCTCGACATGTACGTGCACGAGTACCTCGGGTTTATTGGCCATGTGCATGGACTAAAAGGAAAAGCCTTGAGTGCTCGTATTAAGGAAATGGTGGATTTGTGCGGACTGGAGGTTGAACAAAACAAGTTGATTGGTGCGCTATCGAAAGGTTATCGCCAACGAGTAGGCCTCGCCCAAGCCCTGATTCATAATCCACCCGTACTCATCCTCGATGAGCCAACAACTGGTCTTGACCCGAATCAGATTCTTGAAATCAGGCAGGTGATCAAAGAAATAGGCAAAGAGAAAACGGTCGTTTTTTCTACCCATATTATGCAGGAAGTGACTGCCATCTGCGACAGGGTCATTATTATCAACAAAGGCAAGAAAGTAGCCGACAGCACCGTTAAGGAGTTGGGCAAGCAAGCAAAAGGGCAGACATTTGTCGTACTTGAGTTTTCAGAAGAAATGAGCAGCTTTGCCGGTTTAGATAAGATGAGGGAGGTAACAAATATAGAAGCGATAGAACCCAGGAAGATTCGATTAACGATCAACTCAGATAAAGATCTCAGGCCTTCGTTGCTTAAGCTGGCTGGAGAAAATAGCTGGCCACTGCTTGGGATCCAGCAGGAGGAAAATTCTTTGGAAAATATATTTAAGGAGCTCACCCAAGACCAAAAAGTTTCCTGAGCCTATGTGGACAGTTTTCAGTAAAGAAGTCAATAGCTTTCTTAATTCACTTATCGCCTACGTCGTTATTGCGGTTTTTCTGACCGGAATAGGCTTGCTGATGTGGGTGTTCCCGGAAACCAATGTGCTCGACTATGGCTATGCGGACATGGAGACTCTTTTCAGCCTTGGTCCTTATGTTTTGATGTTTCTCATCCCAGCCATCACCATGAAGTTTTTTGCTGAAGAAAAAAAAGGAGGAACGCTGGAACTTCTGTTGACAAGGCCCCTATCAGAAGTGCAAATAATTGGAGGCAAATATCTGGCTGGGCTTTTCCTGGTGGTTTTTACCTTGCTGCCTACTTCACTTTATTATTTCTCTATCTCTTCCTTAGGTAACCCTGTTGGCAACCTTGATACTGCCGGTATTCTTGGTTCTTATGTTGGATTGCTGCTGCTGGGCGCAGCGTTTACATCTATTGGTCTCATGGCCTCGTCACTTTCCGAAAACCAAATCATTGCCTTTATCCTGTCAGTGTTTCTTTGCTTCTTTCTGTTCACTGGTTTTACTTCAATAGCGGCCATAAACGTATGGGGACCTTATTCCGTTCTTTTGGAGGAACTCGGTATGCTCACCCATTACAATTCACTAAGCAAAGGGCTGCTCGACTCCAGAGACATTGTCTACTTCCTCAGTGTCATATTTATTTTCCTGCTTATTACCAGGCTTAAACTTAACCAAAGGATATGATGAACTGGAAAAGCAGAGAGGTCACCAAATGGTTGATATTCCTCAACGGCCTTTTGCTGGTTGTTTGGGTAAATATGCTGGCTGCAACCTGGCCTCTCAGATTGGATTTGACGGAAGAAAAAAGGTATTCCATCTCTGAGCCTACAAAAGAATTACTCCGCAACCTCAATGAGGTGGTGTATGTGGAGGTCTACCTCGAAGGAGAGCTTCCTTCCAACCTAAAACGGCTTCAGAAATCGATCAAGGAAACACTTGAAGAGTTTAGTGTATATGCTGGTCGCAACATAGAATTTACTTTTAAGAATCCGGTAGCCGGAGGTTCCAGGCAAGTGCAGGAGCAAATGATGGTGGAGCTGAGTCGTAAGGGTATACAGCCAACTGATCTTAGCTACACCAGGGATGGCAATACTGTTCGCCGCCGTTTGTACCCTGGGGCACTGATTTCGTATGGTGGCCGTGAAACGGGTGTAATGTTGCTTAAGGGCAACAAAGGCGACGGGAATGAAGAGCTGCTCAATCAATCCATTGAAGGAGTAGAGTACAACCTGGCATATGCCATCAAGCAGCTTATTAGTAATGATAGAAAGCGGGTAGGGGTAGTGGTTGATCATTTTGCGATAGATACCCTGGCACTGGCAGGGTTCCAATCTCTCCTGTTAGAAAAATACGACGTAGGTGCTATTCAGCTGGCAAAGCAAGTGCAGCCGCTGGCTGGCTTCGATGCCATTATCGTAGCTAAACCATCAGTGGCTTATAGCGAAAATGAAAAGTATCTCCTCGATCAGTATGTGATGAATGGAGGGAAGCTGCTGTTCTTCGTCGATGCACTTAGCGTAGATATGGCGGGAGCAGAGGGGGCAGGTACCATTGCATTCCCCATAGAACATAACCTGAAAGACCTACTGTTTAACTACGGCGCCCGGATCAATGCTGATTTTGTACAGGACTTGAGCTGTGGGGAGTTTTTGGTGATTGATGGAATGATTGGCGACCAGCCTCAAATGAAGTTGATCCCATGGCCTTTTTTTCCTGAGGTAAATCGTTTTTCAGATCATCCAATGGTCAAGAACCTGGATGCCGTCCTCTTTCGGTTTACGTCTACCATCGATACAGTGAAGGCAGATGGCATCGTAAAAACTCCGTTGATGTTTACTTCTGAACGCTCCAGGGTGCTCTCGTCTCCAGTGCGTGTCAACCTCAATGATATTCGTGGGGGAATCAACCCAGAAACATTCAACCAGGGCAGTCAGCCGGTAGGTTATTTGCTGGAAGGCCCATTCAGCTCTCTGTATAAAAATAGAATTCTGCCTAAGGGAATTAATAAAGCCGGCTTTAAACAAGCCGGTGTTTCGTCAAAAATTGTGGTTGTGTCCGATGGGGATTTCATTAGAAATGAGCTCAACCCTGAAAACGGTCAACCCATGGAGTTGGGTATCGACCCCATTTCTCAAAAGGTATATGCGAATAAAGATTTTATAGTCAACGCTCTTGAGTACCTGATGGACGACAATGGACTGATATTGGCAAGGAACAGAGAAGTCAGGATCCGACCGCTCGATAAACAGAAAATCGATGAAAGCCGCACTTTCTGGCAGGTACTGAACCTGGCAGGTCCCTTAGTGCTTCTGTTGATTTTTGCTTTGATCAAAGCGTTTTTGAGAAAGAGAAGATATACCAGTTTTTAAAGCCATGCATAAGAATTCTCTACTACTTATTTCTCTTGGTGTGCTTTTGGTGCTTATCACGGCTACCTGGTGGGCTGGCCGCCCCACGACGACATCAATTGTTGGGCATGACCTTTTGCAGCTTACCGATACGGCCAGTATCAATCGCATAGAAATGATCGCAGGAGCTAGCGCTGTGGTACTTAGTAAAGTAGATGGCAAGTGGCTGGTAAACGATAAGTACAGTGTGGACCGGTCTATACGTAATTTTCTTACGGGTGTATTGAAACTGGTGAGGGTTAAGAGAGAAGTGGGCCCCAGTCAGGCTGCAGAAGTCAACCAGTGGTTAAGTAATGGAAATAGAGTGATTGTAAGTAGCGATTCAGGTGTATTAACGGAATTTGTGGCAGCGGGCAATCCTTCCAAAACAGAGTCTTATTTTAAATTGAACAGCGACGGGAAGATTTATCAGGTGGAGCTACCGGGCTATCCTAATTATGTATCTGGTATTTTTGAGTTCTCAGAAAATCAGTGGCGCAACCGCCTGCTGTTTTCCAGTGACTGGCGCTCTCTACAATCGCTCACAGTCGATTACCAGGATCAGGACGAACAGGACGTGACAATTGCTTTCGACAAAACGACGCTCAAGGTAAACGGACTACCAGGCGCCGACACAACGGTGCTGGAGAACTATATCCAGCAATATGAAGCTTTCTATACCAATGAGTTCATCAGCAGGGGGCAAATACCAGTATACGACAGTTTGATGAACACTGCGCCAGTAGCGACCATCAGGCTGAAAGATATTGATACCTCTAAAAATACTGAACTGGATATCTATCCGGGGCCAGTAGATCAACCTTATGTGCTTTTGAAAGACCAGGCTGGCAACTACTCTGTATGCGATGCTGCCAGAGTGCGTTCATTGTTGATTTCTATGGCTGAATTAGCACCTTCAAAATAAGTACTCTTCGCTATTTCAATGTTTAAAATTGGAATAGCATTTTATTACCCTCAAATCTAATTTTTGTTATAACTTTGCTCGGTTAATAATCTTACCTAACAATACATAATTCTATGAAATTCATTGTTTCGTCATCATACTTACTCAAACAACTCTCAGCTATCAAAGGTGTGATTACCACTAATCCGGTAGTACCCATCCTTGAGAACTTTTTATTTGAGATCACCGACGGAACATTGAAAGTAACTGCTTCTGACCTTCAGACGTCAATGATCACTGAAATAGAAGTAGAGGCGAAGGAAAATGGTAGTATTGCTGTTCCGGCCAAGATTCTCCTTGAGACGCTTTCTAATTTACCTGAGCAGCCTGTCACTATTTCTGTGGACGAGGAAACTTACAGCATTGAGATTAGCTCTGACAACGGGCGCTATAAGCTTTCAGGTGAAAATGCGACGGACTTCCCTAAAGTGCCTGAGGTAAGCAATGGTTTTTCTGTTAACATTTCTTCTGACGTACTTTCAACAGCCATTAACAACACATTTTTTGCCACGAGCAATGATGAACTACGTCCGGCAATGACAGGTGTGTACATCAAACTTGATGAGACCAACACCACGTTTGTGGCCACAGATGGTCATCGTTTGGTAAGGTACCGTCGGGTAGATGTGGCAGCTGATGTTACTAACTCGATGATTATTCCACGAAAAGCATTGAATTTGCTAAAGGCAACCTTGCCTGTTGCGAATACCAATGTGGCTGTAGAGTTCAATGTATCGAATGCCTATTTCAAATTTGAGCATGTTAGAATGATCTGCCGACTCATTGATGAGCGCTTTCCTGACTATGACAATGTGATCCCATTGGATAACACCAATATCATGACGATCGACAGATTAGAGTTTCTTAGCTCAATGAAGCGTATCGCTATTTATGCCAATAAGACAACCCATCAGGTTAGAATCAAAATAACTGGCAGTGAGTTAATGATTTCAGCCGAAGACCTTGATTTCTCTAACGAAGCCAACGAAAGACTCTCCTGTGAGCACGATGGGGAAGATATTGAAATTGGTTTCAATGCGCAGTTCCTTATCCAGATGTTGAGTAACCTCGAATCTAAAAAAGTATCTTTCAAGCTTCAGGCAGCTAATAAGGCTGGATTGCTTGTGCCCGTAGAAAAAGATGAGAATGAGGACTTGTTGATGCTCGTCATGCCAGTGATGCTCAATAACTACGTTTAATCAACTTCTGTACTCGCCATTTTTGGAATTATTTCGCCAGACATGATTGGATGTTTCTGGTAACCGTTGTTTTTCATTAATTTGAGTAACATTACTCAAAACATACCCACAATGAAACGACGTACACTACTCAAGGCAGTTGCCTCAATACTGGCGATAGCTGCTTCTGTTAACCTCTCATTCGCATCTACACCTGGTGTTAGAGTGCTTGACCTGAGTGGCGCTTGGACTAGTACAGCTTCTTTCAATGGTCAAGCGGCCAGGCACATGCTCATCATGACAGATGGTTACTTTTCGATGGCGACTTACGCAGAAGCCGGCGGAGCTTTCCTCGCTACTTTGGGAGGAAGCTACTCAAATACGGAGAATAGTATTAGGGTTAGCCTGGAGTTCAACACCTCTGATCAGTCCACTGTTGGCCAAACAGCTGATTTGGATTTAAAGACGACCAAAAATGGTTTCACGGTTAGTAATTCAGACGGTTCGGTCTATTATAGCTTTACCAATGTAGACAAAGGTAAGCCGGGGGCGCTTGCGGGCCCATGGCTCATGTCGGGCAGAAAAGGCGACGATGATAAAATTGCAACCCGCGATACCAGTGGGCCACGTAAAACGATGAAGATTCTGTCGGGTACACGCTTTCAGTGGATCGCTTTTAATACCTCAACGGGCGAGTTTTTCGGCACAGGAGGTGGTAACTATACCACTAGGAATGGTAAGTACACCGAAAACATTGAGTTCTTCTCCAGAGACAATTCCAGGGTAGGAGCAGCTTTGCAATTTGATTACGCCTTGAAAGAAGGTGCCTGGCACCATAGTGGTTTGAGTAGCAAAGGTGACCCTATTTACGAAGTCTGGTCTAAGCGCTAGGCCTAAGTGATGGCTAGGCTCAGTACGATATGGTTACTTTCAGTTTTTTCCTGGCTATCACCAGCTTACGATAGGAATGAACAAGCCGGATTTGCTGATGAGATGCTTTCCAATGATCCGTATATCGGTGCTTGGGTTAGTGAAGGTGAAGACAAAGGCAGGCCTGTAACAAGCATCCTTATCGTAACGAAGGACTTTTTCACCATTGCATCCTTTCTGACAAAAGACCACCATTTCCTGGCAAGTTCCGGAGGTAGCTATGAGATGACTGACAACAAAATGTCGGTAACGATTAGCTACCATTCTCCCGATCCACAGCAGGTGGGAAAAAAACATGTTTTGCTGGCAAAACCCACTTCGACTGGTTACAAACTGATGGGAAGAGACGGTCGGGTGTTAGGTGATTGGAAAAGAATGGATGAAGGTTCGCCTGATGCACTGGCCGGTTTGTGGTATGCTACTTCATACGTCAACGACTTAGGTGATACAGTGAAAACTTCGTATAAAGTAAGAACGATAAAAATACTTTCTGATTCATATTTTCAATGGGTTACATTCGACACTGTCTCTGGTAAATTCCTTTCGTCTGCTGGTGGTACTTACACCCACACGCCATCACGTTATACAGAAAATATCACCTTCTATTCAGAGGCTGACGAAAAAACTGGGAAAGACTTAAGCTTTCAATGTGTTTTCGAAGGAAACCTGTGGCAGCACTCAGGAAAAAGTAGTGATGGGAAACCGCTTTTTGAAATTTGGAGAAGAATATGAGTGCGGATGAGAAGACTCGAACTTCCATGCCTCGCGGCACCAGACTCTGAATCTGGCGTGTCTACCAATTTCACCACATCCGCATAAAAGAAAAACAAATGTAGCAGAAAAGATGGTGCCTTGTTGTACCGGCTGACTATTTAACGTCGATCACCACAAATTCAACCCGCCGGTTCTTCTGTCGGTTTTCCTCGGACGTATTTGGGACTAACGGTTTTGTTTCGCCATAACCTTTTGCAGCAAGCATATTTTCCGGTACACCCTGGTCTTTCAGAATTTCGACGATGGCCTGAGCACGTCTGCCTGAGAGCTCCATATTGTCATCATGTGTGCCAGTGTCATCCGTGTGTGCAGCGATCTGTACAACGAGATTGGGATGTTCCCATAACAATTCGTAAACCTCTTTTAGCTCTTCCATTGATTCTTCCAGCATCTTGGATGAGTTGGTTTCAAAAAATACCTCCTTAAGTTGGAGTTTCATACCTACCTTGATAGGGCTTAGCTCCAGCGTGATCTTAATGTCCGGTCCAAGGTCTTCTTTGGCAAGGTTGAACTCAACTTCGTTGAACAGGTGACTGTCTGCTTTGCTCACAATACGATAATCGCCGCCAGCTTGTAGGTTCATTTTCACCGTATCGCTTACAATTTTACCAAAAATGGCTTTCTTGTTAAGCATATCGAGTATCCTGACTTTAGCGGTTATCTTTTGTTTCGTTTCACTATCAATGATTACCAAAGTAAGCCTCGGGTTTTGTCTCAATTCGTCAGAAATATTGCCATTTTTTCCTGCAGATGGCCACTCAGATACTGTTTCCAGCGACTTATTATGATGAGCTGCGGCAAATGTTGGCCCAACGGTGATGGTGAATAAACAGCTAGTAACTACAAAAGAGAGCGATTGAAATAGTGATTTCATCAAAAAACGGGATCTTTTAAAAAACCGAATATATAAAAAAAAATATTTTACTTTGAAACTCTGGTATTAACCTGTCTTTAAGAGGGTTAAAACCGTTCTATTTGTGCTCCAATAGCATTCAATCGTTTTTCTATGTGTTGGTATCCACGATCGATTTGTTCCACGTTATGAATAGTACTGGTGCCTTCAGCTGAAAGAGCAGCGATAAGTAACGAAACACCGGCCCTGATATCAGGAGACGTCATCTGGATGCTTCTAAGGGGGAAAGCGCGATCCAGGCCAATAACAGTTGCCCTGTGCGGATCACAAAGGATGATCTGAGCCCCCATATCGATTAGCTTGTCGACGAAAAATAGTCGTGACTCAAACATTTTCTGGTGTACAAGTACAGTGCCTCTGGCCTGTGTAGCGGTCACTAATACAATGCTGATCAGATCGGGCGTAAAACCAGGCCAGATAGCATCAGCAATGGTCAATATAGAGCCGTCTATAAAAGAATCAATGATATAGTGTTCCTGGCTTGGGATATAGATATCATCGCCTCGAAATTCAAGTGCGATACCCAGCCGTCTAAACGTTTCTGGAATGATCCCCAATTGATCAATTCGTGCGTTTTTTATCGTAATCTCACTCTGGGTCATGGCTGCCAGCCCGATAAAGCTTCCGATTTCGATCATGTCAGGTAGCATTGTGTGGGTCGTACCACCAAGGCGTTCTACTCCTTCAATAATCAATAAATTGGAGCCAACTCCAGCAATCTTGCCACCCATGCTATTGATCATTTTGCAGAGCTGCTGAATATATGGCTCACAGGCTGCATTGTAGATCGTAGTTGTTCCTTTGGCCATAACCGCGGCCATGATGATATTTGCAGTACCTGTTACGGATGCTTCGTCGAGGTGGAGATAAGTACCTGTAAGTTCCTTTGCAGAAACATTATAGAAACCAGTTCCCAGGTCGTAATCGAATTGGGCACCCAGTTTTTGAAACCCAATAAAGTGCGTGTCTAGTCTCCTGCGACCAATTTTATCACCACCTGGCTTAGGTATTTTTCCCTTTCCAAAACGGGCTAGGAGCGGTCCGAGTATCATGATGGAGCCACGTAATGACGCAGCTTTTTCCTTGAACTCGTCGGAGTCCAGAAAATCCAGGTTGACGTCCTTCGCTGTAAAAATGTAAGACTCCGGGCCGGTTTTTTCGATCTGAACACCAAAGTCTGCCAGCAGTTCGATCAGTTTATTGACGTCCCTGATGTCTGGGATTTTTTTGACGTGTACAGGTTCAGGCGTTAGTAGAACGGCGGAAATGATTTGGAGAGCTTCATTTTTGGCGCCTTGAGGTACTATTTCTCCCTTAAGGCGCTGCCCTCCCTTTACCCTGAAAGAAGCCATTTAGTTCCTCCTGCGCTTTTGGAAGTTTCGTTTGTTTCTATTGTTGTTGCCGCCCCTGCTTTCTCTTTGCTGCCGGGGTGGGCTAGAGACTAAATCCCTCTCCTTTATTAAAGGATCGAAAAGATTTTGCTCCTTTACCTTGTCGATGCCGATTGTTAGGTCTCCCTTCGAAAGCTGCTCAATATTTTGAAGAATCACTTCATCATCTACATTGTCTCTATTCCAGGCTAGCTGAAATGTTTTCATGAGTTTGCCAATAGATATAACCGCTGCCTCCCGATCTTCAGCATCTTCTAACGCCAGCGCTTTTTGTATCATTAACTCTACGTTTTTGCCGTAGTGCTTGAATCGAACGTTGTGCGTATTGTACTCCATTTTTCTTGGCTTACGGCCAAGAATGCTCTTCTCAGGCATTGGAAACGGTCCGTCAACTTCAAGTTCGAAGCCTGACATAATGTATAAATCGTCCCAAACCTTCTGGGTATACTCTGGGTAGTCTTTGGTATTGGGATTGATCATTTTCATCAAATCCACCAGGGTTTCCGCAAAGCGGGTCCTTTTTTCTTTGTCCTCAATGGTCTTTACATGGTCGACCAGCTTTTGGACATTTCTTCCGTATTCTCTCAAAACTAAAGGGCTTTTATCTTCATTGAAGTTGTTCATAGGAACGCCGTTTTGGTGCTGCACTAATCGGGTTCCTAGCAATTTACAAAAATCGCATCGAAAAGTTTCAACTAAAGGTAGAGTGTTCTTACTCCGAAACGAAACTTTTGGCGAATCTATTCTACTATTCTCAATTTGGCAAAGCTTAAAAGCAAAGTTTTTTCTCCAAACTGCTCAAAGTCAATGATTGCCTTCCTATTCGCTCCGTCTATGTCCATTCTGACTACCTTGCCAAAACCGAATTTCGGATGCTCTACCTTATTATCAACAACGAGTTGACTGGTGTCGCTTGGCTTGAAATCGGAGGAGGGTTGGTGGGCTGTTTGTTTGACAAAGTGGCGCTGGGTTTGAGGTTTTTGCTCGGGAAATCCAGCAATGAGAGAACGGTTGCCAAAATGTTGGCCCTGAACCCCCGGCAGCACCTGTTGGCTCCCCATCGTTTTGCTTACCTGCAAGAAACTGTTGTCAATATCGGCAAGAAAACGGCTTGGTTCGCAAGTTTTTAGTCTTCCATACCGATACCTGTTCAAGGCATAACTTAGAAAAAGGTGATGCTCAGCCCTTGTAATGGCCACGTAAAACAGCCTCCTTTCTTCTTCCAGATCGGCTCTGCTGCTGAGCATCATTTGGGAAGGGAAAAGATCTTCTTCCATTCCTACGACGAACACGTTTTTGAATTCCAGGCCCTTCGCCATATGAATCGTCATCAAGGTGACGGCATCGTCCATTTCTTTGTTCTTATCATCGGCATCTGTCAGCAGCGATACCTCCTGTAGGAAAGCGCCAAGGGTCTTGTCGGGCGTTTCCGGGTTGTCGACAAACTCTTTGATTGCGTTAAGTAATTCCTGCACGTTTTCATAACGGTTCAGGCCTTCAACCGTTTTGTCTTCATACAACTCTTTCAACAAGCCCGAGTTTTTGGCAATCAACTGAGCTACATCATACGCATCACTTTTTTCCATGGTAATGCGGAAGCTCTTTATCATGTTGACAAAGTTGGTGATGGATTCACCCACCCTTCCGCCAATAAAGTGATGGATGTTATCAATAATTTCCCAAAGAGATGTTCCTTGTTCGTCTGCTGCGACAATGATTTTATCAATACTAGAGCCTCCGATGCCTCGCTTAGGCAAATTGATAATTCTCCGAAGCGCCTGTTCGTCATTTTGATTGACTGTAAAACGCAAGTAGCCCAACAAGTCCTTGATCTCTTTCCTTTGATAAAAGGACAAGCCCCCAACCACTTTATATTTAATATTCATGCGCCTGAGGGCTTCTTCCATGGCCCTCGATTGGCTGTTTGTCCGGTACAAAACAGCAAAATCGCTGTTGTGGTACTGGTGGTTCATTTTCTGTTCAAAAATCGTAGAAGCAACCAATTTGCCTTCCTCATTGTCGCTCGTGGCTTTGATCAGCTCAATAAGGCGACCTTCTTCGTTTGAGGTCCAAACGTTTTTATGCAATTGCGCTTTATTTTTAACGATCACCGAATTGGCTGCATTGACAATGTTCTGAGTCGAACGGTAGTTTTGCTCCAACTTAATGATCCGCAGATCGGGGTAGTCTTTTTCAAAGTTCAGGATGTTTTGGATGTTGGCTCCCCGAAAAGCATAGATACTCTGGGCATCATCGCCCACCACCGCTATGTTTTGCCTCACAGAAGCCAACCTTTTAGTGATCAGGTATTGTGAGATATTGGTATCCTGAAACTCGTCGACTAGTACATACTTAAACCTTTGCTGGTATTTGTTGAGTACGTCGGGATGCTCTCTGAAAAGCAGGTTGGTATTGAATAGCAGATCGTCGAAGTCCATGGCGTCTGCTTTGAAACAACGCTGCACATATAACATGTAGAGCTTGCCAATTTGGGGTCGCATTTGGCTTTCGTCATCGGCCTGATAGAGAGGATTATTGATGTAGTCCTGCCAGGATACCAGGTTGTTTTTTGCTCCTGATATGCGGCTAAAGACTGCATTGGCTTTGTACACCTTGTCGTCGAGCCCCTGTTCTTTTACAATCGCTTTGATGAGCGATTTGGAATCCTCAGCATCATAAATGGTAAAGTTGCTGGGGTAACCGATATGGTGGGCCTCAGACCTTAGAAGCCTGGCAAAAACGGAGTGAAAAGTGCCCATCCAGATATTTCTGGCATCATTGTCTACCACTTTTTCAATTCTATTGCGCATTTCCCTGGCCGCCTTATTAGTAAAAGTTAGGGCCAATATGGAAAAGGGATCAACTTGTTTGAATTTGATCAGATAAGCTATGCGGTAAGTCAGCACCCTGGTTTTTCCTGATCCGGCCCCTGCGATGATCATTGATGGGCCTTCAGTATTGACTACACCTTCCCTTTGAGGTTCATTTAGTTCTTTTAAGAATTCCTCTTCAGCATCTATACTCATGACCGCAAGTTAACAAATGAGGAGCTTCTCAAGCGACTAAACTTGGCCAGTTATTTCAATTAAAATTTGATTCACTTCGAGCGCTCTTGATCCAATATTGGAAAATAGGGGATAAAGTATCGCCGTGTAGCCGTTTATTCAGGCCAATTGTTAATTTTGGCCACAGCTATCAACAAACTGTGTATGAATTTTACTATCCGTGAAGCATCTCTTGGTGACGCCAAAATCATTATTGATTTCCAGATTAAAATGGCATGGGAAACAGAAAAACTAAATCTCGATAGAGCCATTGTAGAAAAGGGCGTCGTTTCTGTATTCAATGATCCAAATAAGGGCACGTATTTTGTTGCAGATGCAGATGGTGAAGTGATTGCTTCATTGCTTATTACATTCGAATGGTCCGACTGGCGAAATGCAACTGTATGGTGGATTCAGTCTGTGTTTGTGCTCGAAGAACATCGGGGCAAAGGAGTTTTTAAGAAGATGTATCAATTCCTTTCTGATAAAGTAAAGCGGATTCCTTCCTTGGGTGGATTGAGATTGTATGTTGACAAGACCAATGCATCGGCCCAGGGAGTCTACAGCAAATTAGGCATGAACGGTGATCACTACCTTTTGTATGAATGGTTAAAATAGTGAAAGATGAAGAAGATCTTATTTGCAGTTGCATTGGCAGTGCTGGCATATGTTGGTTATACCGTTTATGAGTTTTACAACTCACTGGGCTTGAGTCCAAGAGGCCAGGCAACCTACCAAACTGAAGAGATCACTATTGACATAGATTACGGGCGTCCTTTTAAGAGAGGCAGAAAAGTTTTTGGGGGGCTTGTACCCTACGGTCAATATTGGCGGACTGGTGCTAATGAAGCCACTGAAATCGAGTTCAGTAAAGATGTTGTTTTTGGTGATAAACCCCTTCCAAAAGGACGGTATCGCCTGTATACAATTCCGGAAGCCGCCCGGTGGACAGTGGTATTGAATAGCGAATTGATGCAATGGGGTAAGTTTGAACCCAATTACGACTTAGACGTGCTAAGAGTAGAGGTGCCAGTCCTCAACCCCAAAGACGATGTAGAGGAGTTTACCATTGAGTTTCGTCCCGATTCAGCTGGAACAAAACTTGCCTTTAGATGGAACCGAACGCTAACCATGGTGCCCATCACCTGGTAAAAAGTAATACTCCTGTTCACTTCAAATTCGCCTCCATTCAATTCGTGAAATGTACGTTTCAATACACTAGTGTGTCTTGATTGGTAACTTAGCGTTTGCGCAAATAGTCTAAAGCCCAAAACTTAAATGGACTATTATGCTTAAGAATTATCTCAAAATTGCGCTGAGAAGCATGGCTCGCCAAAGGCTATTTAGCTTCGTTAATATTGTTGGCCTATCATTGGCCATGTCTGTTTCATTGATGCTGATCACGATCGTTCACAATCAGTATAACTATGATGAATTTCATGAAGGAGCTGATCGTATCTACAGGATCGAAAGTTATGACCCTAAGGGTCCTGGTCTTTTTAGTAAACGAGCAAGTAGCCCTTTGCCGTTTAAAAAGGCGTTAGAAGATCAGTATGCTTATTTCGAAGCCTATACAACGATGAGATCTGATTTTAGAAGGGAAGCCCAGACCGACGATAAGGTACTTTTTGTTCGCGGCCTACTGGCAGATGATAGCTTCTTGCAAGTTTTCTCCTTTCCGCTCGTAGAAGGCAATCGAAAGACTGCTCTTACTGAACCTTTTTCGGTAGTAGTCACCAAAGAAACGGCTGAAAAGTTTTTCGGAAGCAAAGACTCTTACCTCGGGTTAGTGCTTGACTTTACCGATGTTGGTCCCTTTAAGATCACAGGAGTGATCGATGTCGAAAGTGTGAGTAGTCATATGAAATTTGACGCACTAGGCTCCATGAGCACACTTGGTGCTGTCAAGGAAGGGTTTTCTGATAGTAAGAATGATAATTGGTCGAACGTATGGGTAGGGTATAATTATTTTAAACTAAAGGCAGGTGTGGAGGCTGAACAAGTGGCGGCCACAATAGAAGAATTGGCAGAAGAAAACATCGAATGGCCTGAAGACAGAGTCCCTTATTCGTTTGGTATCAATCCAGTCAGAAAAATTGCCTTGGGCAATATGGCTGGCAATGAACTGGGTTTTTATATCCCCAGTATTGTTTTGTTTTTCTTTGGGTTTCTGGCACTGATTGTGATGGTTACAGCGCTTTTCAACTATACCAACCTGTCGTTGGCTAAATCATTGACCAGAGCAAGGGAGATTGGTGTTAGAAAAGTAGTTGGTGCCACTCGCAGACAGGTAGTCAATCAGTTTATTGTCGAGTCGGTAGTGACGGCTATTATATCACTCCTGCTTTCAGTGCTAATTTTACGTTTGATGATTCCTGCGTTTAATGGTCTCGAAATTTTCACCCTGGCTGAGTTGAAGATAGACTTTTCATACAACTCCTTTCCTTATTTCATTTGCTTCAGTGTATTCGTCGGTCTTATGGCCGGAATTTTTCCAGCTCTTTTCCTCTCAAAATTTAGCCCTGTGCAAGCGCTAAAGGGCTATCATGGCCTTACGAGTCCCAACAACAAAAGGGGATTTGTGTCCAATTTTTCCATGAAGAAAATACTGATGATGATTCAGTTTGGCTTGTCCATCTTTATGATCATTTCTATTCTGGTGATGAGAGAGCAAACCAACCTGATGGTCAGCGCCGATTATGGTTTTGACGAGGACAATCTGATGGTAATTGAGTTGCAAGAAAGTAAGCCGGAAATTGTTGCTGCTGAATTTAGTAAAAACCCCGCTGTCAAATCTTACACCTTCGCCTCTCATAATCCTGCGGTAGGTAAGACTCATGGTGCGGATTGCCAGCGAGATGAAAACAGCGAGCGCTTCGGCCTGTCTCATTTTTCTGTCGACGAAAACTATGTGTCAACCTTCGGCATTACACTGATCGCCGGTAGAGATTTTGAAGCAGCCGATGGAGGAGGTGCCGAGAAGTTTATTATTCTCAATGAAACCGCAGTCAAGAAAGCAGGTTTTGAGACTCCTCATGAAGCTATTGGCCAGGAGATAATTCTAAACAAGGAGAACCGGGTGCAAATAATTGGTGTCGTGCGGGACTATCATTTTGAACCATTGATGTCGGGCATTGAGCCAATGGCTCTGCGCTTTAGGCCGGATAATTATGAGAATTTGTACTTAAAAATAGCCTCTTCAAATATATCTGCACTGGTAGCTGAATTTCAAGAGACTTGGGCCACAATTGACGGCAAGCGAGAGTTGAAGTATAGTTTTCTTGATGAGGAGTTAGACCATACCTATTTTTTCCTCGACGATGTAACTGCTATTGTTACTGCAGTGTCGCTTTTTGCCATCTTTATCTCGTGCCTTGGTTTACTGGGTATGGTGAGCTTTCAACTTCAGACAAAAGAAAAGGAAATAGGGATCAGGAAAGTGCTGGGCGCTTCTACTCAATACCTGGTGCTAACGCTAACCCGACAATTTTCCATGGTGATTATCATTGCAGTAGTTGTCTTTGTGCCTGTAAGTGTATTTGTGAGCCAGTTGTGGTTGAATATGATGGCAACAAGGGTTTCAGTAGGTGTTGGGATTGTTGCGCTGGCGTTACTCATTGTTGGCTTCCTGGGTATTTTAACCATCAGCTCCCAGGTGGTTAAGGCAGCTACAGCGAATCCGATTGATGCGCTGAGAAACGAATAGATATTCTTAAGTATAGCGGTAAGGCCCTGACCACTGGTCAGGGCTTTTCTTTGTTAAAATCATCGCAGGTGTTTTCATTCATTTGTTTCATTAAATTGTGTGAATATTCTCACATTCGAACCAGCTTCAATATGAAACAGTGTATACGACTCCTATCCATTTCTTTGCTGCTTTTCCTCGCTAGCTGTGGAGCGCCGGAGATTGGCAATGGCTACGATTATGCCATTACGAATGTGCAGCTGATCTCGATGACGTCCGATGAAGTTAGGACGAATGAGGTGGTCTATATAAAGGATGGAGTGATTCAGAAGATCGCCAATGAAAAATACTTTATTCCAAGCCAGGCCGCTTCTATTATTGATGGGAAGAACGCTTTCCTGCTTCCCGGCCTCACTGAAATGCACGCTCATATACCGCAGCCAGGCCCTGGGCCGGACAAGACCCTGGAGACGCTTTTCCTTTATCTTTCACAGGGAGTGACAACCATTCGGGGAATGCTTGGGCACCCTGAACACTTGAAGCTTAAACAACAGGTGATGAAGGGCGATATACTTGGGCCGAGAATTTTCACGTCAGGGCCATCCTTCAATGGTAACAGTGTGCCAACCGGTGAGTCGGCGGTGGCATTGGTGAATAAACAGAAAAATCTGGGATATGACTTCATGAAACTACACCCAGGCATTAAGATGCACGTTTTTGACTCAATGGTGATGGCAGCCAAAAGGGCTGGCATGACATACAGCGGGCATGTTTCTGTGTTTGTAGGCATCCGCCATGCATTGGAATCTGGTTATGGTACAGTGGATCATGTGGATGGTTATGTGGAGGGCCTTGTGCCCGACACACTTGGGCTTGACCCGGAAAGCAACGGTTTTTTTGGTGTTGACTGGGTGCCTTATGTAGACATGGGACGGATGGACGAACTGGTTCAAAAGACACTTGACCATCAGGTGGCGATTGTACCTACTCAGTCATTATTTGATCGATGGATTTCTACCAAATCGGCAGATGAACTTTTGCAAGACCCGGAAATGATTTATATGTCTCCTCAAACACGACAGCAATGGAAGCGGTCGAAAGAAAGCTTTCTGAATGGCCCCACATTTAGTGCAGCCAATGCAGATAAGCTGAATGAAATACGGAAGGTGCTGATCAAAAAAATGCATGAAGCGGGAGTTCCTATTATTCTTGGGTCAGACGCACCCCAGGTATTCAATGTGCCGGGTTTCTCGGCCCATCACGAGTTAGTTTCGATGGTCAACAGTGGCTTAACACCTTACGAGGCCCTTAGGACTGGTACCGTTAATAGTGCCGCATTTTTTGGGCAACAGGGTAAGTTCGGCGAGCTAAGCGAAGGCGCAGCTGCAGATTTGATCTTATTGAGGGATAATCCCTTAGAGAATATTGAAAATGTGGGAGGTATTGAGTGGGTAATGGTGAGGGGCAAATTACTAGATAGGCAGTTTATCGATGGAGAGTTGGCAAAAATTGCTGCGATGTACAAGGACTAAGCACTTTACTTTGTTGTAAAATACCCCCAACTTTGTGTCATGATTCTGGTAGAAAACGCCGTCATCTCAGACGATATAAAAGAGCAGCTTTTTGTATGTGACATCACCAAATGCAAGGGCGCTTGCTGCGTAGAGGGAGACCTTGGAGCACCTTTGGAGGAAGAAGAGCTAAAAGAAATCGACAATATTCTCGAAGACGTGAAGCCTTTCATGTCAGATGCAGGAATTGAAGCCGTTGAGAAAGAAGGAGCCTATTTGCTGGATGAAGAAGGTGATTTCTCTACCACTACGATTAAAGGCAAAGAATGTGCTTTTGCTATTTATGACCAACAGGGTATCCTTAAGTGTGCTATCGAGCAAGCATGGCTCGCTGGCAAAACCAAGTGGAGAAAGCCCATTTCATGTCACCTGTACCCAATTAGAGTTTCAAAATACGATAACTACGATGCGCTGAATTATCATCGGTGGCAGATATGTGCCCCGGCATGTGACCATGGGAAATCGTTGGGTGTACCCGTGTATAAGTTTTTAAAAGAGGCGTTGATCAGAAAATACGGAGAAGCCTGGTACCAGCAGCTGTTAGAAGAGATCGAAGGGTGATAAGTTAAAAATGGACAGGGATCATAAATGACACCTGATGGGCCAATATATTATCTCCGCCAGTTGACCTGGCTAGTTGAGAAATATTGTCCATATAATCTGTTGCTGTGTTTAGCAGGCTTATCTTATAACCTACGCCAAAATTATTACGAAACTTATAAACAGATCCTATGCTGGAAGGAAGCATAAGTGCAATATTTCCTGCCGATTCGTTGGCTGCCCTGGTGTTAGCCTGACTCGAAAGTGCCATCCCCTCGCTGTCTTTTGTGTTATATCTGAGTAACCCGATTCCCTGTCCAACAAATACCCGGAACCGCTCTTTTAATAGAAAATTCCACTGAACCTGATAGTAGGCAGCAACCAGGGAGGTCCTGAAATAAGTGTTCGGCTGCCTGCCGCTTTCGGGCGGCACATTGAACTCGGGTTGGAGATCTTGTCCCGCAACCTCACCAACTACCAGGTTGACAGTGCCATTCCATTTTTTGTCAATTTTGAATTGCAGGCTTGCATAAGCTGCTCCTGACCATTTACTATAGTTGTTGCCTAAATCACCCTTGTAGGCCTGGGCATTAAAGCCGAGGGATATCCATTTAAGGGAATCCTGGGCATGACCTACATGCACCGTTGTGAGCAGCAGACAAAACAGTAGAATACGCATACAACGAAGATAGAGAAATGATCTCAAAGTGTCTTTGAAGCTTCCATTATCCATGCCCATACTTCATCAACATGTCTTTGCTCAAGTTGTGTATTTCCTAGTACCATTCTTATGCAATACACCCCTTTGACCTTAGTATGTGAGATAAATACTTTGCCAGAGCTGTTTAATGCCTTGATCAACTCCTCGTTTTGGTCGTTAATTTTTTCAAGTGTTTCTTCATGGGAAGGCTTGAACCGAAACACAACCACATTTAGCGATCTGGGAAGCACCAGCTCAAAATTGGGGTGGGCATTTACTTTCGCTTCAAAGTCAGCAGCGCAGGCCATATGCAGCCTCAATGTTTGTTGCAATCCTTCAATGCCAAAAGAACGAATGACGAACCAAAGCTTGAGTGCCCTAAAGCGTCGACCTAACTGAACGCCCCAATCCCGGTAATCGTTTACCTGGCCTCTGGTGGCTGTTTTTAGGTATTCAGGCAAGATTTCAAAGGTGCGAAGAAGAGCTTCCTTGTCCTTCACGAAATAAGCCGTACAGTCGAAATGTGTAAACATCCATTTGTGAGGATTAAAAACAAAACTATCAGCCAATTCTTGTCCTTCCATCATCCAGCGGCATTCGGGTAGTAATAGTGCCGTTCCTGCATAAGCCGCATCAACATGCAGCCAAACATTGTATTTCTGACATACCTTAGCAATGGCGCTCAGCGGATCGACAGCTACGGTACCAGTGGTGCCAATGGCCGCCACCACCGCAAGGGGTGTATAACCGGATTGTATATCTTTTTTAATAGCCTCTTCCAATTTATCGGCTTGCATGGCCAGCAGCTCATCTACAGCCACTTTCACCACATTTTCTTTGCCAATTCCAGCTACTTTTGCCCCTTTCTCAATGGACGAGTGTGTTTCGCTTGAACAATAGATCCTGAATTTTTCGGAGCCGTCGAAACCACTTTCATTTACTTTAAATCCACTTTGCTTTTCACGAGCGGTAAGCAAAGCAACAAGCGTGGCGGTAGAGGCAGTATCCTGAATAACGCCATGCCAGTAGCCAGGAAGCCCCATCATTTGTTTTAACCAGTTCATCACCAGTTCCTCGAGCTCGGCCGCCGATGGGGAGGTCTCCCAAATCATGCACTGCGCTCCTAATGTAGCAGTTAGCATTTCTGCCAACAAAGAAGGATAGCTGCCATTGGCGGGAAAGTAGGCGTGAAAATGTGGGTGCTGCCAGTGGGTCATGCCTGGCATGATGATGTCTCGAAAGTCGGTGAAAAGCTGATCGAAAGGCTCACTTTTCACAGGAGGGGAGGCCGGTAACTGACGTAGTATATCGCCTGGCTTCGCAGTAGACTTTACTGGATAGTCTTCGATGTTTTCAAGGAAGTCGGCCATCCAATCTACCAGGCGATGGGCTTCTTGTCTAAAGGTTTCTGGAGTGATCATAAGGCGACCAGTAATAGAATATGATTTTGAATTTATTTTAGTGAGGCGTAGAAATCGATGACACTGATAAAGTCATCGGAACGAATCAACTTGAGGTGCTCCTGCTTGATATAGCTTTTGACTTCTGCTTTTTCATCTTTAGTTATTTTTAAAAGTTCTTTTTTTGTCATTTCGTGCAGATTATTGGAGCCCATATCGATCATATACCTTTCATAGCCCTTCATAACTTTCGCTGTCGACATTCGAGAAGGGTTAAAGTGGCCAGGCTTAAGATCTGTGGTTTTCCGGCCAACAAGTGAGATATAGGCAGATTCATGCAGGATTTCGAAAAACACCTCAACAGTTGCCTGGGTCAATTCGCTGTACAATGGGAAGGACTGAAATTTACGAACGTTTTCTGTGGTTTCGTCATAAAAATTGAAAGATGAAACCTTGCTTGGCCCCGCAGTGTAGTTGATACCTTCGTAGTTAAACTGGAGCAACCCTTCAGCAACAATGGGGCTATAGGCAAAGTCACATTCAATCACATCACCCGACTTCATTACAATGGTGCCAAAATACCAGTCCTGAAGCTTTTCATTGAGTGTTTTGTTGGCTTGGCCTAATGCTATTTGCCCGGAGAGCAGAAGGAGAAATAAACAACGAAGAGAATTTTTCATTCCAGGAAATGTATTGAGCCTCCAAAGTAAAAGAATTCATCTCTAAGCGGGATTACTTTTTTATATTGATTTGTTTTAAAGGCCATCTTTTTCGTGTAGGAGAACACATATGTACCTTAGCAATCTTTATAATCGTGCAGGAGCTCGAATCTTTTGGTTGTTGATCACTTTGTTTGCTATCGCTGGAGCAATGCTACTTATGGTTTTTTCAAAAGGAGATATGGTTCTCTGGTTGGATAGCAAGCATTCCGCTTCAGGTGATCTCTTTTTTAAACATTTCACTTATTTAGGAGATGGACTAACCGGCTTGATAGCACTCGGGATCGTTTTGTGCTTGAGTTATCGGACCAGTGTTTTGCTTTCCGTTATTTTGCTTATGCAACTAGTGATTTCACAAGTCAGTAAAAGGGTCCTTTTTTCAAAATGAGTAGGCCTAAAGTGTTTTTTCAGGACATTGATCTTCATTTTGTCGAGGGAGTGAGTATCCACTCTCGGTATTCTTTTCCATCTGGTCATACTTTAACTGCGTTCTCTCTGGCAACGCTTCTTGTTTTTCTTTTTCCGAAACAGAAGATGTTGGCTATTGTGGCTTTCATTTGTTCGCTATTGGTTGGTATTTCCAGGATCTACCTTGCTCAGCATTTCTTCAAAGATGTGTATGCCGGTGCTCTCATGGGAACACTTTTTACTGCGGTACTATTTATATGGATGGAAAAGCAGCGGTGGTACAACTCAATACCTTTGGATAAAGGTCTTTTGAAACAGCATTAACCAAAGTCTCGCTGTCGCAATGCTTCATAAATAAGGATGGCAGCAGCATTTGAGACATTCATGGAGTCTATTTTTCCTTTCATAGGTATAATGACCTGCTGATCAGCCTGCTCAAGCCAAAAGTCTGATAAGCCTGTAGCTTCTGCTCCCAGAAGCAAAGCGGTTGGTTCAGTGTAATCGAAGCTGTGATAAGACTTGGCCGAGTCACTTAAGGCAGCTGCATAAGTGCGTATTTTGTGCTCGACAAACCAGTTTTTTGCTTCAGTACTGGTGGCCGCTGCGACAGGCACTGTAAAAAGGCAGCCGACACTTGATCTCACCACATTTGGGTTAAAAAAATCAGTACTTGGGTCGCAAACGATCACTCCGCTCAGGCCCGCAGCATCGGCAGTTCGCAGCATGGCGCCTATGTTTCCAGGCTTCTCCACGTTTTCAAGTACCAGATACAGCGGATGTTCAACAACAGGCAAGTCAGCTAGCGTGAGCGACTTTGTAGCTACCGTGGCTATGATCCCACCAGTCGTTTCCCGGTAGGCAATTTTGGAGAAAACTGCCTGCGACAAGTGGTACACTGCCGATTCCTCAAAAGAAATGGGGTAGTTGCGATCGGCAACGAAAAGACCGGGATGAACAAAAATCTCCTTTAATTGGTATCCACCTTGTTGAGCCAGTGAAATTTCACGTATCCCTTCCACCACAAATACCTCCTGTTCCTTTCGCTCCTTCGGCTTTTGAAGGGCGATCAGGTTTTTAATTTTAGGATTTTGGTGACTGGAAATTTCGATGATCATGGGTGGCGAAAATACTGGCAATTATGGAAAGAAGATAGCTGAACTATAAAGTTATGCTCAAAACCTGGATATCTTATTCTTATGAACGGGTATAACTGTCCATTTCCAACAATTCAATTACTTTTGCAGCTTACTTCCTGATGCAACCTATGCAGCTTCTTTTTCCCCAACATTGGCAAGACTACGAACTCATCGATTCGGGCGATTTCCAAAAGCTTGAACGGTTTGGGAAGTATACGCTGATCAGACCTGAACCGCAGGCCATTTGGAAGAAGGGCTTGACTGATGAAGAGTGGAAAAAGCAGGCCTCTGCTGTTTTTGTTCGTGACTCTGCTAAAGCCAGGAAAAGCAGCCGGGAGGATGAAGGGTGGACTTACTTTCAAAAGCCTACTCAGCGATGGCCCTTGAAGTACGAGTATAAAGAGATGCAGCTTACCATGTCGCTTCAGTTCACCTCCTTTGGGCATGTGGGGGTTTTTCCTGAACAGGCTGAAAACTGGGATTTTATTTATGACACTGTTACTTCCTGGAGCGAACCAGGTAGTGTTTTGAATTTATTTGCCTATACCGGAGGGTCATCATTGGCAGCCAGGGCGGCGGGCAGCCAGGTTACACACGTAGATGCGGTGAAGAATATGATTACCTGGTCGAACGATAACCAACAGTCCAGTGGGCTTAAAGATATACGCTGGGTAGTGGAGGATGCTCTTAAATTTGTGCGCAGAGAAGTAAAACGAGGAAAGCAGTACAATGGCATCATATTGGACCCGCCAGCATATGGCAGAGGCCCCGGAGGAGAAAAATGGGTGATAGAAGAAGGGTTGACCGAGCTCATGGAGCTCTGCAGTCAACTTTTGGCCCCCAAACAGGCTTTTCTGGTGCTAAACATGTACAGCATGGGTTTGTCGGCGCTTGTTTCAGCGAACCTCGTCGAATCCTTCTTTCGGCCTCATGATTTACGGTTCGGAGAATTTTATTTGCCATCAAGCACTGGACAAAAGTTGCCCTTGGGTACATTTTTAAGATTTACACGATAATTATGAAGTATACAGCTAAACGGGATGGCACTATTCTGGAAGTATTAGGTGATGCCTATGCAGGCAGTTCAGTAACTAAGCTTCGGAAGCTACTCAAATTCGCCAATGTGACTGTTGCAGGAGAGCAGGTGAGGATGGCTGATACAATGGTAAAGGCAGGGCAACTAATTAACGTAGAAAAGCAGGACAAGCCAGCGGTCAACATTAAAGCGCCATTTCGTGTGATTTGGCAAGATCAGTACATGATCGTATGCGAAAAACCGGTAGGACTAATCACCGCTGGAGAAGGGATTACCAGAAGGCCCACCATGCATAAGTTGGTGGATGACTATGTGAAAGACGCAACAAAAAGTGCTCAGTCGGCTTTTCCGGTACACAGGCTTGATAAAGAAGTAGGAGGGCTTGTTGTATTTGCCAAGAGTGAGGAGATACAGGAGAAGCTTAAGTCCAATTGGCACCAGTTCTCAAAGAAATACCAGGCCATTACTGAAAAAGAGCCAAACCCAAAACAGGGAACGATCAGCACCCTACTGGAGGAGCGTGGCTTGAAAATGTTTGTTGTCGAAGAAGCTGGACCAAACACCAAGGAGGCAATAACATATTACACCCATATCAAGAGAATTGCTAAGTACCACTTGGTAGAGGTAGAGCTGGCTACGGGGAAAAAGAATCAAATCAGGGTGCATCTGTCACATATCGGTTGCCCTATCGTTGGTGATTACAAATACGGAGCCAGTAACGCCTTCAAAAGGCAGATCCGGCTGATGGCCACCCAACTCTATATCAAACATCCAATTACAGGGAAAGATCTTGCATTCAAAATCGAACCATCCACTATCTTTTTGCATCCCAAGGAGAGAAATGAAGACTATAGATAGCCTCGTTTTCCTCAGAAACCTTTCCTTTCCACACCGCCAATCTTTTTTTATCAGAACCTGTTCGGAACTAAATTTTAGTTTCCGGCTTGCTTGCGTAAGCGCAATCAATTTCGGCTTCCTCATTTCGGAATATTATTTCGTTTATATAATCAATTTGAACCTTCTACGAAATAAAATATAAGTGTAAAAATAAATTATGTGGATTTTATAAAAAATTGGCAAGGTCGGAATGTTAGGTTCATCGCAAACGGTTACGAGAATGTGATATTTTAACGAATTCACAATAAATCTGTTTTTTATCATAAGTTCATTTAAAAATATTGTCTTTTTGCTAAACAATTGATCACATATTCCGTCTCTTTGTATAGAAATTGATAAGCACAAAAACGAAAAGTTATGAAAAAGACAAAGAACTTTCTTGCAGTACTTATGGTAGCCTTAAGTACTTCTACCGTTGTGCTTGCCCAGGGAGACTCAATCAAATCAGATGCTAAAGTAAGAGTGATTTCTTATAGCAAGAGCGACTCCTACAAGCTTATATATAAGAACAGCGGCAAGCAAAATGTAACCATCTCTCTTTTAGATGAAAAGGGGGCACTTGTTCACAAGGGCCTAACTAAAGCAGAGGATGGCTTCGCGCAAAACTTTGACCTTTCAAGCATGCCTAGTGGCTACTACACGTTTGAAGTAGTTTCAAAGGGTGAAAAGGTGGCGCAAACAGTTCACCATATGGCCGAGGTCGACAAACTGAGCCAAACGGTAGCTCTTAGCTCACATGCAGATACCAAGAAGATGGTGTTGAGGTCAAGTGCCGAGTTGAAATCACCGTTATCAGTAGCTATCTACGGCATTGAAGATGAGCTATTGTTTCAGGAAGACCTGATGTCTGCCGATGTCCTTACCAGGGTCTATGACCTTAGTCTTATAAAAGGAGCAGGCGTACGTTTTACAGTATCTTACAATAACACAGTTGTCAAAGACCAAAAATTTGACTTTTAAGCACAAAACAAAAAGTATCATTTGATACAATCATCAATCCGCTTATCAATCACGCTAACCACCTCGCAAGGGTGGTTAGTTTTTTTTTAGGCATTTGTAGTATTGGTTTTGTTGCCTGATCAGTAAATGATGTGAAACAATTTCTTTCCTTTAAAACGTTCTCTAGCTTAGAAATTGCCTTTCGTTTTGGTCTGCTCTCCAATTCTTTTAAACATACCCCAACTCGTCAAATATTGGACGCCCAAAGGAAATAATAGCCTTTGGCCCATCTTTAATTTATGCAATCAATTGCAGGGGCTATTATTCGGAATAATATTCTTTAAAACATGAATAAAGTGAATTAAACAAGCTGAAAATTAAGTAAAAATAGAATTATGTGATAAATATATAAAAATAGGGGCCTTCAATTGATCTTCAGTCAGCGCAAACGGTTACGGTATAGTTATATTTTGACATAATTATAAAAAATAAAATAAATATCATGTTTATTGACAATTAAATGACCTAAAAATTGATAACATTGTTAATAATGTCTTGTTTTGTCATATAAATTGATAAGCACACAAAACGAAAAAGTTATGAAAAAGACAAAAAACTTTCTTGCAGTACTTCTGGTAGCCTTAGGTACTTCAACTGTTGTGCTTGCCGGAGAAACACTTAAAGCAGAATCTCAAGTACAGGTGATTTCTTATAGCAAAAGTGACTCCTACAAGCTTATATATAAGAATAGCGGCAAGCAGAATGTAACCATCAACCTGGTTGATGAAAAAGGAACTTCAGTTCACAAGGGACTGGCGCAAGTAGAAGGTGGTTTCGCACAAAACTACGACTTCAGCTACTTGCCATCAGGTATCTACACTTTCGAAGTGGTTTCTAATGGGCAAAAAGTAGCTCAGACTGTTAATCACGTTGCCAAAGTTGAGCAACTTGAGCAGTCAGTGGCCGTGAGCTCAAATAAGGACACTAAGAAAATGGTACTTAGATCCAGCGCTGAATTGGTTTCGCCTCTTTCTGTAGCCATTTATGGTGTAGAAGATGAACTTCTATTCGCAGAGGAGCTTAAGGCAGAGGCTCTTACAAGAGTGTATGACCTTAGCCAAATCAAGGGTAAAGGCGTTCGTTTCACAGTTTCTTACAACAGTACGGTAGTAAAAGACCAGAAATTTGATTTCTAAGCACAAAACAAGTAGTAAAAAAATTACAGAAAATAAATTATTCCGCTTATCAATCACGCTAACCACCTCACAAGGGTGGTTAGTTTTTTTTGTCAGTACGCCGAAAGTGCAGAGCCAGGTGCAAAAAAAAGGCCGAAGCCCTTTTTCTGTTTTTTGTACATCTATCTGCTAATACCTTGAAAATCTCGAAGGCATGGCGGTAGACTGCGACGAATCTCTTTGTGGCCTGTCCGAAGTCCGGTTGCCATTGCTATTGTTCTGTCTTCCGCTGTTATTCCATTTCTTTTTGAAAGCGTTGTTGCCATTGCTGCCAGATTTTGGTCTTGAAGAAAATACTTCACTAGACGTTGGAACTGGTGTGGCATTTACGTAAGGATGCTCTTCAATGACCGGGATAGTCTTTCCGATCAGTTTTTGAATGTCTTTCAAATAAGGACGTTCCTCTCTTTCGCAGAAAGAAATGGCTTTGCCCTCAGCTCCGGCGCGACCTGTTCTGCCAATCCTGTGCACATATGTCTCAGGAATATTAGGCAATTCGTAGTTGAATACGTGAGTAAGCTCATCTATATCAATACCACGTGCAGCAATATCAGTAGCTACAAGTACCCTTGTTTTACGTGCCTTAAAGTTGGCTAGTGCTCGCTGTCTGGCATTCTGTGATTTGTTGCCATGAATGGCTTCAGCAGTAATGCCGTCTTTGTTGAGGTCTTTCACTACCCTGTCTGCACCATGTTTTGTCCTGGTGAATACCAGAGCAGTTTCTATGCTTTTGTTTTCCAGAATATGATTGAGCAAGTGCTTCTTGTCGCGCTTCTCGACGTAGAACAGTGATTGTTCAATTTTTTCAGCGGTCGAAGAAACAGGCGTTACCTCTACTTTGACGGGGTTAGTGAGAAGAGAATCGGAAAGTTTGACAATTTCTGGAGGCATCGTAGCCGAGAAGAAAAGTGTTTGTCTTTTCGCAGGTATTTTAGCAATCACCTTCTTTACGTCATGTACAAAACCCATGTCGAGCATACGATCTGCTTCGTCCAGCACAAAAAGCTGAATACTGTCAAGTCTTACAAATCCTTGATTCATGAGGTCAAGCAGACGACCAGGTGTTGCTATCAATACATCCACACCTCTGCGAAGTGCATTGGTTTGAGCATGCTGTGATACGCCGCCAAAAATTACTGTGTGGCTTATTCTTGTGTATTTTCCGTAGGCTGCAAAGCTTTCGTCAATTTGGATGGCCAGCTCCCTGGTAGGGGTTAGTATTAGGGCTTTGATACCCCTCACTTCTGTTCTGGCAGTATAGATGTGTTGCAGTATGGGGATTGCAAATGCTGCAGTTTTTCCTGTGCCTGTTTGTGCGCAACCCAATAAGTCCCTGCCTTCAAGAACATGAGGAATTGCTTGTGCCTGAATAGGCGTAGGCGTAACGTAGCCTTCAGCCGTAAGGGCTTTCTGAATGGGCTCAATAAGCCCAAGATTTTCAAATGTCATTAATTTTTTTGTTTAAATGTGGCTGATAACGAGCCGGGAAGGTTCACAATCAGCAGTCTGTCCTAAAAGATCCTTGGTTGAATGGCAGACATCGACTAGAAGTGTGCGGCAGGCTATTAATTAAAAAATAAATGACCTGTCAACTGAGAACCTGCGGCAAAGGTAGTGTAAATACTTCAGAATAACCTTAGTAAGCCTTCAATATAAGTTCTAGTCTTCTTGTTTTGGGTGTTGTTCATTCAATACAATGGTTTGATTTACCCAAAATAACACAGGGCTCGTATATTTGAGCAATTTTACCATTCGTTGGTCTCTGCTATTAAATTACATGTCCACTAACCCTCTCTGCTCAAATGCTGGATGAACTCGATTACCGGGCCCTTATCTCTAGAACCTTTACTGAACTATATGGTACAACACCGGCCCTTATGGTGAATGCGCCGGGTCGCATTAATCTTATTGGTGAACACACCGATTACAATAATGGCTTTGTATTTCCTGCGGCCATCGATAAAGGAATCATTTTTGCCATCTCACCCTCTTCACAGCCTGATAGTTCGCTTTTTGCAGTTAATATCAACAAAGGAACGCTTGTCAATCATAAGAAACTTGTACCAAAGGCTAGCCCGGCCTGGGTTAATTTTTTCAGCGGAGTAGTAGCGGGTTTGCAGCGGCGAGGATTTGAGATCCCACCGGTAAATTGTGTGTTTGGTGGAGATATTCCTAATGGTGCCGGCTTGTCTTCATCGGCAGCCCTTGAAGTAGGTTTTGTGACAGCGCTAAAAGAACTGTTTGGACTGGCTGTTGAGCCCTGGGACATTGTTAATATTGCGCAAAAAGCTGAACATGAATTTGTGGGTGTGAAATGCGGCATCATGGACATGTTTGCCAGTACAATGGGTAAAAAGAACCATGCCATGCTACTCGATTGCCAAGATTTAAGTTTTGACTACTATCCGGTAGAGCTCCGTGATCATTGCATTTTATTGATAGACAGCCGGGTAAAACATTCACTCGCCAGTTCTGAATATAATACTCGGCGCTTAGAGTGTGAGCTTGGTGTCGCTGTATTGAAAAAACACAAGGAAGGTGCAGCCTCTCTCAGAGACTTTAGCTCTTTCGAAATTGACGAGCTGGCGGACGAACTTCCTGACAATGTGTTAAGAAGGTGCCGGTACGTTACTGGCGAAATAGCCAGGACTCAGGCGGCTGCGATTGATTTGAAGAAAGGCGACTTGCAATCATTCGGTCAAAAGATGTTTGCCACCCACATAGGGCTCTCAGTAGATTATGAAGTTAGTTGCAAAGAGCTCGATTTTTTGGCTGCTGAAGCTGCCAGATTCCCATCAGATATACTTGGTTCGAGAATGATGGGGGGCGGCTTTGGAGGATGCACGATTAATATTGTAAAGAAGAGTTTTGAGGAAGAGTTTAAAAGACATATCGACTTTGCCTTCACCAAAAAGTTCCATACCGCACCGGTATTCTACGACGTATCCATCGAAGATGGAGCAAAGGTGATTTCCTGAATTAGCCCATTTCACGATCATTTTCTTTTTCTATTTGCCACAATAATTAGTTGTACAAAATATTATTGTAAAATTTAATTGTATATTTGTACAACAAATTAAGAGAAGGCAATGAAGAGAGAATCGCTGGGAGAGCTTGAAGAATTGGTTTTACTAACCGTTGGCTCGCTGAATAATGAAGCGTATGCAGTGGCTATCCTTGAAGAAATAAAGAATCAGGCTGCTAGAAATCCAGATGTTACTGCGATTCATTCCGTGCTCAGGCGCCTTGAGTCGAAAGGGTACGTTACGTCTACTATGGGAGGTGCCACGGCGGATAGAGGAGGGAGGCGCAAGCGTTTCTTTTCGCTAACGGTAGCTGGTCGAAAGGTGATTGATGACACGATGCTGGTAAGAATGGCACTTTACAAGAAATTACTGACAATCGAAGGGGCATGAGGCATCGACCGCCACAATGGGCCGACCGACTACTAGAATGGTATTGCAATCCCGAATTGCTCGAAGATTTGCAGGGCGACCTTCATGAATTGTATGTAAACAGAGCCGAAGAAAAAGGTGCTCGTTCCGCCAATGCAAGGTATATATGGTGGGTAATCAGGTCCTTCCGCCCATCAACAATCAAAAAATCTAAAAGGCTTTCAAACTCAATATTTACCATGACTAGCATCAATTTTAAAATCGCATTCAGGGTATTGGTCAGGGACAAGGTCAATACAGCCATCAATTTGGTTGGACTCACCATAGGCATCGCCTGTTTCCTATTGATGGGGCTCTTTGTCAAGCAAGAGCTAAGCTTTGATCACTTTCACTCAAAAAAAGACAGGATCTACCGTAGCTGGCTCAAAGAAGATTATGGTGAGGGGAAAATATTTTTTAACTCAATTACTCCTCTTCGGTTCAAGGATTTGTTTGAACAAAACTTTCCTGAAGTCGAAAGAGCAGCCCATTTGGTGATCGAAAACCATCTTGTAGGAAGGGGTGAAGGAAGACTGGATGAACCTATAGCCGTTTTGAGTCCCAATTTTTTCCGGGTATTTGATTTTGAAATATTGAAAGGGAATAAAGAAGCTCCATTCCCCGAACTCAGGAGCATTATTGTCTCTCAAAGCTATGCAAGGAAGTACTTCGACGATAAGGAAGCGATGGGCAATACAATGAGTCTTCAAATTGGTGAGCGTATTGAAGACTTTACTGTTTCTGCTGTTATGGCAGATATTCCACATGAATCCAGCATTCAGTTTGATATCGCAATTTCCACTGAAAATAATAGGCAGCTGTATGGGGAAAGGTCGATGAACGCCTGGTTTAGCATTATCCCCGAGACCTACGTTTTACTAAAGGAGGGTGCCAGTGTAGAAAGCGTTGATGCAAAGATGCAGGATGTAGTGATGGGTTACCTCAGCGAAGAGGTAGAACGAGGACAGTACAATATAGGTTTGCAGCCGCTTACAGACATCCACCTCAAACCCGATGTGCCAGCTGGTTACGCACCGGTTAGCAATCCTCAGTATGTATATATACTTGGTGCGATAGGCTTGCTAGTGCTCATCATTGCTTGCATTAATTATGCCACACTGTCTATCGGACAATCGCTGCGCAGAGCCCGTGAAGTTGGCATGCGAAAAGTGCTTGGAGCCGGGCAAAACACACTGGTGCTGCAATACCTGAGCGAAAGTATCTTATTAGCGCTGATAGCAACAGCAATAGGCACTTTGTTCACCGTGTTACTTGTGCCGACATTCAATGCCTTAACCGGAACACAAATATTCTTCAGTTTCGAATGGTGGCATTTACTCGCTTATTTGGGTATTGGCATAGCTATCGGCATTGCAGCAGGAATCTACCCAGCCTTTGTGTTGTCTGGGTTCCGCTTAATAGCCATTTTGAGAGGTGGTAGTCAGGGAGGTGGCAGGCATTTAGCCCGAAAAGGTATGTTCGTGTTTCAATTTCTTGTGACCGTCTTTCTCATAAGCTCTACGCTAATTATCAGAAAGCAGGTGAGTTATATGCAAGAGAAGGACCTTGGCTTTACCTATAAATCTGCCGTTTCAGTTTTGCTTCAGCCGGATCCAGCTGCGCAACGACTCACGGAGGTGATTGCTTCGGGGATGGAAAACGGAGAGCTTTTGAAGGCAGCATTGCAAAAACACCCTGATGTTACAGACATTGGAATGGCTACTCATGTATTTGGTTCGAATGGATGGGTTCAGCTTGCTTACACCGATGACAAGGATGTTTTCAGACGGTTTTCCTTTCTGAGTGTTGACGCTAATTACCTGAAGTCGTTTGGGATAAAAGTAAAGGAGGGTAGAGATTTTGAAGAGGGAAATGGCCTCGACGAACGCCAGTCAATTATTATTAACCAGGCAGCGGCTGACTACTTTGGCCTCGAAAACCCAGTGGGTGACAAACTGCCTGGTAAAGAGTTTGGTGAACACCGGATCATTGGCGTGACACAGAATTTCAACTTTACATCTCTCCACTCGCAGGTGGAACCGCTCGTGATCGCAGAAAATGCTATGCCCATTTTGGAAGGAATCTCTGACTTTAATGTGGGAGATTCGCCTGCACCTAAGCTAGTGTTTACATATACCGGTTCGGACCTTTCAAAGGTGCAGGATATACTTACCAGGGAATGGCAGTCTACTTTCCCCAATGAAGCGCTTGAATTTAGCTTTGTTGATGAAAAGATACAGCAGCAGTATGAGGGCGAAGCGAGATTGAATAAGTTGATATCTTTGGCCACATTTCTTTCCATTGTGATCGCCGTTCTAGGTTTGCTCGGGCTGACTGTCTTGGTCGTTAACAGTCGTATCAAGGAGATTGGAATCAGGAAAGTGATGGGGGCTACTTCAATTTCAATTTTCGCACTATTGTCAAAAAGCTTTATGTGGCAACTGCTATTGGCTATTGGCTTGTCTATCCCATTAACATTATGGCTTATGAATAAGTGGCTGGCAAATTTTGCGTATCAAACCGAGATTGGGCTTGGCGTATTCGCATTAAGCGGAATCGCAGCAATAGCAGTAGCCGCTATGGTCATCATCTACCATACCTTAAGGGCAGCGAAGATCAACCCCGTGGAAAGCTTGAGAATAGAATAAACGCTGATCAGAGAAAGGCTTTAGCAAAGATTCAAAGACTTGATCTTTTCAGCGCTGAGAGGCTTTTCTATAAAACCTTTCACGAGAGCATACTTTTGTGCTTTTCGCTGATCGTCGGGGTCGACGGAGGAAGTGGTAATGAAAACGGAGCAGTTTTTGAAATCACCCAGATTTTCTAATTCGTGGAGAAATTCCCAACCATCCATTACCGGCATGTTAATGTCAAGAAGAAGAACGTCTGGTCTGTGAGAACTAAGTAGTTTTAAAGCATCTTCGCCATTTGAGGAAGTAACGATTTCGACGTCAGAACAATTCTTTTTCAGATTGGCTACCGCTATCAGAATAAAAATATCATCATCATCGATAATAAAGATTGTTTTTTTACCCGCCATAAAAGGTGAATTTAAACTTTCGTCCTCAAAAATGTAAAGCTTGCCATTTCAACGGGTTCATACAAAAATTCTTCTGAATAAAATCACAAACCATGCTCATTGGTTGAAATTTGGTCGTTAACTTAAATAAGTTATCTGGTTGTTTGGAGAAATCAATGTCCATTTGGAAAAATTTCATTTGCAGCACTATTTTTCGATGCATTTCTCCTTGTCAATACATCCCAAATTATTGTCATGTATACTACTTTTACTTAACTGACTAGGATCGCTTTTCGTCGGAAGCAAAACTGATTCAATGTACAAGTAAAGATATGAATGAAAATAAGCTGCGAAAAATGGAAGCAGCTACAGGCAGTTAATAGGCAATATAGTTAGCAAAATTTGGACAGGATTCTATGTTTTAGTCGTTGAGGTAATCTGTTACCTTAATTATATGAGCATAGGATACTTACCATTAGTTTATACAATGCGGGGATTTTAAATAATTGAAAAATACGGAAAGATCACGTAAATGAATTAGTTCCAAAATTGCATTTCTACTGTGATTGAATTATTTTTCATATAAATACGATGCTATGAGACGACTTTCTATTTGCCTGTTGTTTTTTGTGTTCGTTGCTTTCTCTGCATCTGCACAAGATCCTGCCTCAGACGACGAATTTGTATTAGTTCATTCAGATGGCAAGGACGAGTTAGTTTCGGTCAATAATTTGGTAGGGTACTGGTACAATAAAGCTGCACAGGGAACATTCAATGCCATCATGAGCCGTAATGAGCCCAAGTATTTTTGGCTCAAACAGGGACAAACGATTTCAGTAAAGGATGATTGGATCAAAGATTATGCAACTGGTTTCGAAAATGCCAGGTGGCATGTGGTAGGCAACCAACTTTACCTTTACCAGCCTGAGATTGGTTTGAAACCAATTAGCATTGAACGAGTGGGGAAATCCAAGAATTATTTACTTAGAGTCAATAATGTTGAGTATTCCAGGAAAGTAAATTTGACTGGCGTCGCTTCAATTCGCGACTAAATCCCTGGTCTTTTCCTGTTGATATGCCAATACCTTAAAAAGTGAAGCTTTCTAACGTCAGGCAAATATTGCCGTATATCGTGTGAAATTGACATATGGTCTATTTTACCCCTAAAACATAGGAGTTTATTGGTTGCCCTTCCAAATTTCAAGTATCTTTCATAACAACTTTATTTAGTAGGTGCAGTCTTTTGGCTCCTTCTGATAAAGTTTTTGATTTTCAACATCTTGTCATTTTAACTACCTACTTCGATGAAAAGTAATGAACAACACCTGGCCTCACGCCGGAAATTTATAGGGAAATCAGCAGCTGCAGCAGCCGGAATTTTGGTTGCACCTTCTTTACTTCGGGCTGGTGGCTTTCCGAATATCATTAAAAGCTATGGCAAGCCTGACTCGTTGATCAATGGTGTTCAGCTTGGAACCATCACTTACTCTTTTCGAAGCATGCAGGATCAAAGTGCGGAAGCTACTCTTAAGTATATAGTTGACAGCGGTATCAGTGCTGTAGAACTCATGGGCGGACCAGCTGAAAGTTTTGCTGGTATGCCAGAGAGTAATATGGACCGAAGAGCCATGTATGGGTTGTTTGGGAAACAAAGAAGGGGTGAAGAGCTTACCGACGATGAGAAGAAACAATTAGCCGACATGAGAGCCCAAATGGACTCCTACAACAAAGAAGTAGCAGCCTGGAGGGCAACGGCATCAATGGACAAATTTGTACAGTTTAGAAAAATGTACAACGATGCCGGGGTGAAAATCTACGCATTTAAGCCAAACGCTTTTGGAAAGGACAATTCGGATGCGGAGATCAATTATGGCCTGCAGGCGGCAAAGGCGCTTGGAGCTTCTCACGTAACGCTGGAGCATCCTAGTGATGATGCCCATACTCTTCGTTTGGGCACGCTGGCAGCTAAGCAAAAAGTGTCTATTGGATATCACGGTCACGAGCAACAGACGCCAACGCTTTGGGATACGGCCCTTGAGCAATCCAAATACAATGGATTGAACCTTGATTTAGGCCACTTTGTAGCTGCAGGCAATGCTGATCCTCTTGGTATGGTAAGGGCTAAAGCAGACAGGATACTTAGCATGCATATGAAGGACCGGACTAACCCTGAGCACGACAGACAAAATCTAGTCTGGGGAACGGGCGACACGCCTCTTACCGAGGTGCTTCAAATGATGCGGGACCAGAAGTACAAGTTTCCTGGCACTATTGAGTTAGAATATAATATCCCTGAAGGATCTGACGCAGTAAAAGAAGTGCAGAAATGTGTTGAATATTGCAGAAAAGCACTCGTTTAAGGCAGTTGCAATAAAGAAAGCAAAAGCCCTTGCTAGTTCAATATTAGCAAGGGCTTTTTTATCAATCACTGCGATCATTTACTTTCATTCTACAAATACTTTACGATCACCTTCTCCCAGATGTCATAGCCTTTTGAGGTCATGTGTAGGTTGTCTTTTTTAAAGATATCGTCCATTACCTCGCCGTTGGGTTTCAGCATAGGCGTCCAAACGTCAATATATGCTACGTTAGCCTTCGTTTCTGTCCATGCTTTTAGTTTGGTATTGAAGTCCTCGTATGCTGCTTTGAGTTTCCACCGCGAAACACTTGGTTTGGCGCAAATGAAATACACTTTCGTTGACTGCGGCAGTTTGGCCCTGATGTTTTGCAACAATGTTTCCGCATCTTTTAGGATGTCTTCGGCACTGGTGCCTCCATTGATATCATTGTCACCTTCGTAGATGAAAATCTTCTTTGGTTGGTATTTAAAAATAAGTTCATCCTGGTAGTAGAGCAAGTCTGCCATCGTCGAGCCACCGAATCCGCGGTTCAGCACATTTTTCTTGGGAAACCTTTCGGCCATATCATCCCATATCCTGATGGAGGAACTTCCCGTAAACAGAAGTAAGTTTTTGTTATTGACTGTTGATGCTTCCTGGGCATACTTATCAATTTCTCCTTGAAAGCGCTGAGGGTTTTGCGCGATAATGCTAAAGCTACATAGTAGAATGGTGCCTAGAACGATGAGTCTTTTATACATATAGGTGGGTATTTGAATCTAAAATGAAAATATCAATTCCTAAGCAAACTCCAAAAGCATTTGGTTCCAAGCCTCTTGGGAGGCTAACCTGCCTTTTTCGTCAGAGGTACAGTTTTTTCTACCCATTTTAGGTGGTGTAGACGGAGTTAAAAAGCACATAATCAGTAGTCAGATCTGTGCCCCAGCCAGTGGCTTCAGCTTCTCCTTCATTCAAATCCAGTTTGATGTAAATGTGCGATTCACGTAAAACCCTTTTCATATAGTTACGATCGTAGTCAAGCGGCCGCCCTTTTTCCAGTACCTGGATCATTTCTTTGTCATCTCCCAGGTAAAGGTCTGCTTTGTCGAAGGAGAAGGGTACGTCCGCATTGCCAGCGGCACATACTATCCTGCCCCAGTTAGGATCACGGCCGAACATGGCAGTTTTGACCAGCGTCGAGCTAGATATCGACCGGCAGATTTTTCTGGCCGTCAACTCATCTGTCGCATTTTTAACAGTGTATTCTAGAAATTTGGAGGAACCCTCTCCATCTGAGACGATGAGGGTACAAAGATGTTTCATCATCTCTTCGAGCTTCTGTTTGAAGATATCAAAACCTTTGTCTTTCTCGGACTTAAGGATGTCGTTTTCCGCCTTGCCATTGGCCATTACTACCACCATGTCGTTGGTTGATGTGTCGCCATCTACGGTAATCATATTGAAGGTGCGGTCGACTACTTCCTTCAACGTTTTTTGAAGTAGTTTGGAGTCAATGGCAACATCTGTAGCAATAAATGCCAGCATAGTAGCCATATTCGGATGGATCATGCCCGATCCCTTGGCAATGCCTCCCATATTAATTTCATGCCCATCTAATCCGAACTCCAGGAAGCCTTCTTTTGGAAAAGTGTCTGTAGTAAGGATGGCATTGGCAGCGAAAGAGCCGGCATTCGACTTGCTGCTTAACTTAGGTGCTGATTCGGTAATGCCTTTTACCACATCTTCAGTGGGGAATGGCTCACCAATAATGCCCGTAGAAGCAATGATGATCGTTTTTTGGTCGATACCCAATGCTTCGGCAGCGGCCTCTAGCATAGCCTGAGCTCCGTCTGCCCCCTGCTGCCCCGTGCAGGCATTGGCATTGCCAGCATTGATGACAATGGCTTGCACCACGCCACCTTTGATGTTCTCTCTTGATACTTTGATTGGCTCAGCAACTACTTTGTTCTGCGTGAAAACGGCAGCTCCAGCAGCTGGTACGTCAGAATAAATCAGTGCCAGGTCACGGCGCAATGATTTGACGCCAGAGTGAGCGCCCCAGCATTTGATGCCCCTTACATTGGTGATGTTTTTGATCATGATTTATGGGTTGATGGGTACATGGTTTAAACCTAAGGTTTCATCGAATCCAAGCATTAGGTTCATGTTTTGAACCGCTTGCCCGGCGGCACCTTTAACAAGATTGTCGATGGTGCTGATCAGGATGATATTTCCTGTTCGCTCGTCGAAGTCTGCGAATATGTTGCAGTAATTGCTTGCCCTCACATTTTTAATAGCTGGAGGTGTGTCGCAAATCCTTACAAAAGGTTTACTATCGTAAAATTCCTGATAGAGGCTTTTTAGTTTTTTGCTATCAATTGAGCCCGTTGGACGGGCATAAATAGTAGAAAGGATACCACGATCAATAGGGAGTAGGTGAGGAGTGAATTGCAGTGTTATTCCAGTTGCCATCTGATCCAAAATACCTTGTATTTCTATGGTGTGGCGATGCTTCTTCAATCCGTAGGCCTTGAAATTATCGTTGACATTCGAGAAGTGCGTAGTTGCACTCGCTTTGATACCCGCTCCGGTGATGCCAGACTTTGCATCTATGATGATACCTTTGGTTTCTATCAGGCCATGTTGGATCAATGGAGCGAGTGCAAGTATGGCACTGGTCGGGTAGCATCCTGGGTTGGCGACCAGATGTGCATCCCTGATACGGTCTTTAAAAAGTTCGGGTAGGCCATAAACGACTTTGTCGAAGCCTTCAGCAAAAGTGTGGGTTTTGTTGTACCATTCTTCGTAGGTCTTTGCTGAGTCTAGCCTAAAGTCACCAGAAAAATCTACGATTTTGAAGTCCTTGCCTTTAAACTTCTTTACATAATCCATGGATATGCCATGTGGCAATGCCAGGAACACAAGGTCGAGGTCAAGCTCATTTACTTTTTCAGCTGTGTGTAAAGCCTGGTCAACAATGCCCTTGAAAAACGGGTGGACATCTGAGAATTTTTCTCCAGCCCGGCTTTCGGAAGTAATGACGGAGATTTCAACTCCTGGATGGTTGGTTAGAATACGTACAAGCTCTGAACCTGTGTAACCAGTGGCGCCTACAACGCCAATCTTTTTCTTAGGCATGGGCCTTTATATTTATTAGTGATTCTTTTAGTACGCTAATGGCCTGCTCCATTTCATCATAGCCGATCGTGAGGGGTGGAACAAAACGCATTACATTGCCTGCCGTAGCATTGGCAACAACTCCATTTTTCAGCATTTCAACAACTAGCGGTTTAGTTTCAAAATCAAACTCAGCACCCAACATAAGACCCTTTCCCCGGACTTCTTTGAGAGACGGTTCCTCCATATCAAGAAGCGCTTTTCTTAGCCAGGCACCTTTTTCGCTTGCTGCAGTTAATAGGTCTTCATCTTCTATCACACTTAGCACAGCCAGTGAGGTAGCGCACACCAGAGGGTTGCCACCGAAAGTGGTGCCATGATCTCCTGGTTTCATCACTGAAGCCATTTTTTCACTACACAAAATGGCCCCTATGGGAATGCCACCGCCCAGACCTTTGGCGAGCGTCATGATATCGGGTTGCACACCATAATGATCCTTGGCGAACCATTTGCCGGTGCGTCCGATGCCAGACTGAACTTCATCAAAAATCAGTACAATTTCTTCCTCGTCGCACAATTGACGCAGCGCTTTGAGAAAACCTATATCGGCTACATTGATGCCACCCTCTCCCTGAACAGGCTCTACCATGATAGCGGCTATTTGTTGGGCGCCACCTTACGGATTATTGTTTTGTAAAACCTTCTTTAGAGCCTCTATGTCGTTAAAAGGCACTTGTAAGAAGCCCTGCGGAATGGGTTCGAAGCCATCTTACATTGCTTTTTTTCCGGTGGCTATGGTGGCCATTGTTCTGCCATGAAAGCAGTTTTTCATAGAGATAACAGTGCCTCCCTTGGCTTTACTGTGTCCATATTTTCTGGCAATCTTTATTGCTCCTTCGGCTGACTCGGCACCACTGTTGCTGAAGAAAACCCTGTCCATTCCGGAGATTTCACTCAGCTTTTTTGAGAGCAGTGCCTGGGGTTCGCTGAGAAAAAAGTTGGAAATATGCATCAGCTTGCCTGCCTGTTCTCTGAGCGCTTTTACCACTGTAGGGTGACAATGCCCTACATTACAAACAGCAATACCAGCCAGCATGTCGATATATTCTTTACCTTCAGTATCCCAAAGTTTGGCGCCTTTTCCCCGCTCGAAGGTGATTGGAAACCTGCCAAAGGTGGGTAGGTAGTATTGTTTATCGATATCGTGAAGTTGCTGATTGTTGAAAGTACTCATGGATATTAAATGGATAGTACAAACCCTTAGGTTTGCCGGTTAATAGTTAATTATGGTTTGGCTTAAATTGAATGAATCAACGAATCACCTACTCTGCCACAGGCATGCTCGCGATTTGGAAGGATGCAAAAAAGAAATGATAATACGGACGCTCCTTTGATTCATTGCTTTGTGGGTATCTGAGGTCAAGCTCTGAGGTATTCGATTAACTACCCCAAAGATACATACTTCAGCTCGGAAATGTTCCATTTTATCCGTTTAAAGCAATGTTTTTACCTGGAATGGGAACGGAAAAATACTATTTTCGAACCGATCGTTTGCTGATAGCGCCGCTAACCTTAGTATAGCACCGCTCATTTCTTTTTTTACTTGATCTTAAGTGATGGATGGGAAAAATAAAGGAGTGAACGGATGTAATTCAATGTGGAGTCGATTCTTTTCTTTAAGTAGTGTTGAAATCATTTACCGCAACCCTTTAGCTCCGACCGCCCCAATAAACGTTCACCATACAATTTTCCAAAATGATTATATTCGTCGCTCATCGTAACCAATCGTTTTTTATGAAACAGTCGCTTTTCTTTCCGTTTTCCTTTTTTCTGGCCATTGTCTTGGCTGGTTGTCAACCCCAAACGAAGGAGGCTGCTAGTACTTCGCCGGCATTGCCTGCGAATGTGACCAGCACCTACGAAGATTTAGTAGCACTTTTTAAGGAGTGGAGAACATTTGAGCATCCACCACTTAAAGATGGTGCCCCTGATTACACAGCAGTCACTTTTGAGAAGCGATGGACTGAATTTGAGCAGTTGCAGGGAAGATTGATGGCGATGGACACAAGCGGCTGGGCTATTGAGGATAGGGTAGACTGGACGGTTGTGTGGGCTGAAATGAATGGTTATGACTTCAATCAGCATATCCTAAAGCCATGGGAAAGAGATCCTGCGTTTTATAAAGTAGTGTGGATGGAGCAAAGCGATGTGCCAGCTCATGAGGGGCCTACTAACCACGCTGCAACGGATATTTGGACTTACAGCTTTCCATTGAATACCGAGGACAAGATTCAGTTAATGGAGAAACTTTCCGTTATTCCAGCGTTCAATGCACAAGCCAAAACAAATCTTACCGGAAATGCCAAAGACCTTTGGGTGGCGGGTATCAGGGATATTCGTACGCAAAGCGAAGATTTGAAAGGATTGCTGATGTTGCCTGGTGTAAGGGATGAGGAAGGACTTGTGCATGCCATTAATGATGGTATTGCCTCAACAGAAGACCTTGTAGAATGGCTTGAGGACGAGGCGGTGTCAAAAACAGGTCCATCGGGCATTGGCAAGGAGAACTATACATGGTACCAGCAAAATGTGCACCTGGTGCCGCTTACCTGGGAGGATGAGGTAATGATCCTCAAAAGGGAGCTTTCACGTGCCTGGGCATCGCTCAAACTGGAAGAGCACCGCAATCGCAACTTGCCTGAGCTTAAAGCAGCTGACTCTCCAGAGGCATTCCGACAAATGGCCGAAAAATCAGCTTCCAGCATGATGAAGTTTCTAGAACAGGAAGAGATACTAACCGTAAAAGACTATTTGGAACCAGCCCTTCGTGAGCACCTGGGAAGCTATGTGCCAAAGGAAAGACGCAATTTTTTTCTTATTGGTATGCACTTTGACCCACGCCCTTTGTATTCACACTTTTACCACTGGTTTGAGCTGGCCAGAATGAAAAATGAGCCGCATGAAAGTGAAATACGAAGAGGTCCATTGTTGTACAATATATTTGATTCCCGAAATGAGGGTACGGCTACCGCTGTAGAAGAGATTTTTATGCAAGCTGGCTTTTACGATGATGATCCAAGGGTAAGGGAAATTGTCTACATCATGATTGCCCAGCGTGCAGCCAGAGGGCTTGGGTCTCTATATGCCCATGCCAACGAGATGAATAGCGTGGAGGCTGGAGGCATTCATTCTGAATACACGCCACGTGGCTGGATGAAGACCGAAAAAGAACTGCTGTTGTTTGAGCAGCACCTTTATTTACGTCAACCAGGGTATGGTACCAGCTACATCACTGGAAAATACCTACTGGAAAACACGATGGCGGAGTATGCGAGAATGAAAGAAGGAAGAAACGAGGCGTTTCAGGTAAAGGAATTCTTTGATCTACTCAACTCGATTGGCTGTATTCCTATATCACTTGGACAATGGCAAATGACTGGTGATGATGCGCATTTAAAAATGATCAGGGAGTCAAATTAAATAAGAGCTAGAAAGTACCCAGGGCCGGGATCGAACCGGCACGATATTGCTATCATTGGTGTTTGAGACCAACGCGTCTACCAATTCCGCCACCTGGGCATTACTAAAAAGAACAGCTCCATTTGAAATGGGATGCAAACATATTTAAAGATTGTATTAAATCCAAAGCTATTTTTCTTCTATCAAAATCCTATTGGAAAAGGCTAGCGGTTTCTCCGAAAAAAGCACCTTGGTTTGCTTCCAAGTCGCTTCAAAAAGTGCCGAATGTCGATAGCTTTCCAGGTCATCGGCAGTGCGCCAATGGCTGTAGGTAGTGAATATATGTGGGTGTTGGCTGTCTTGCCAAAGTTCAAGGTGCAAGCAACCTTCAAAATGCCGTATTTTTTCTTTTGAGGAGTTGAAGATTAGTAGAAACTCTTTCGTTTTATCAACCTGAAAAGTCATTCGTACTATTCTTACGATCATGATTATTCGGTTACAAAGTTGATGACAATAGGAGAGTCGTAATGCAGTCCCAACAGGTCTGTAGCAGGGCCGTTGTTGATACCAATTTCCAAAAGACCAGATTGATTGAAAATAAAAAAACACTCTCCTCCTTCTACTGAAAAGTAGGATTCGTGGATTTCGGTTGATCGCTCACGGCCGAATGAAATCTCAAAACCTTTTTGTTGATTTAACTCCATGATGGTGTCAAAATCGGATTTATTGATATTGGTGATCAAATTCCCATAATGATCTATGTGAATCACGTGTCCGGTAATTTGCCTCTTCGTGGTTTTCCCTTTTTTCTTAATGAGAGTATTTAGTTCCGGTATTGGTTGCCCCAGGTCATGGATAGACTTGCCGCTGGCCAGGAACGAAGCTGCCTGAGCATAAATATTTCTTGCAGGGAATGTTGTTTTCTTTTTGTTGACCAAATCTAAGGTGACTATAGCGGTTGGTTTTTGTATTGAGACGAGGCTAAAGATGCCATTGTCTGGCCCAACAAAAAAATGATCTTCTAATTTTACCGCTACCGGCTTGTCCTCTCTTTTACCGGTAGAATTAACAGCAACCATGTGGACTGTTCCCTTTGGAAAGTCCCGAAACACCGATTCCAGGAGGTAGGATGCCTCAGCCAGGTTGCATGAAGATACCTGATGTGAAATGTCAACTACTTGTAATCCAGGATTTACGCTTATTATCGCTGCCTTCACTGCTGCCACATAATGGTCTGAGGTACCGAAATCTGACAGAAAAGTGATAACAGCCATGTAGGAAGACGCAAATTATGGTTAGTTTTACAAGGGCAAAGTAAATAAAAATAAAGCACTTAGCGGATTAGTATCAACATCTAAAATAGATCGTCATTTGATAGAAAAGGTTATTACCCTGGAGAACATCTCACTTCTCGATTTTTTGGGAATTGAGAATCAAAATATCAAGCAGATTGCTCATGCTTTTCCACAAAGCAAGATCATATCCAGAGGAAATGAGATAAGAATTCAGGGCAGCACTCCTGAAATCATCAGAATCAATGATATTCTCAATTCACTGATCAATCATTACAACAAATTTGGAGTGGTGACAGAAGAGAATGTGACTAATTATCTCAGTCAGGAAGATGAATCGTTGCTGGACGAAGACAAGGATGATGTACTTATTTATGGTACGAAAGGATTTAAGATTGGGCCAAAAACGCCAAATCAAAAATCCCTTGTAACGGCATCAAGGAAGAATGACCTGGTGTTTGCTATTGGACCAGCTGGTACTGGAAAGACTTATATATCCGTAGCGCTTGCGATAAAGGCACTTAAAAACCGCGAAGTAAAAAAAATCATCATCACCCGCCCGGCAGTAGAGGCAGGGGAGAACCTTGGTTTCTTGCCAGGGGATTTAAAAGAAAAGATTGACCCTTATCTCAGGCCTATATATGATGCCCTTGACGACATGGTGCCACCTGAGAAATTGAAGTTTTACCAGGAAAACCGGGTAATAGAAATTGCGCCATTGGCCTATATGCGGGGACGTACACTTAACAACGCTTTTATTCTCCTGGATGAAGCTCAAAATACGTCTGCCATGCAAATCAAAATGTTTTTGACTAGAATGGGGCCAAATTCCAAAGTGATCATCACAGGCGACAAGTCGCAGGTTGACTTGCCAAAAAAGCAAAAGTCGGGACTCGTAGAAGCATTACATGTGCTGAAAGATGTGAAAGGAATCGGGTTTGTAGAGCTCGATGGAAAAGACGTGGTTCGACATAAATTGGTGAGAGAAATCATTAAAGCTTACGACCATTTTGATGAAGCAGAAGATAAAAAACGCTGATTTGATTGAGGTATTTAAGATAAGCAGTGATCAGTTGCTTCAACAAGCTTATCAAATTCGCCGACAAGTATTTATGGAGGAACAGGGTGTAAGCCTGGAAGATGAATTCGACGGTTTTGATGACAAATCAGTTCATTATCTGGCAACTTATGACAACATCCCGGCTGGAACTGCCAGGTGGAGACGCATTGAAGCAGGGATCAAACTGGAACGTTTTGCAGTGCTTGCGGAGTTAAGGGGAAACGGAATTGCCAAAAAGTTATTGGAGAAAGTAATGAGAGATGTGCTGACGGCCAGGGGTTTGTCTGATCGGGTTTTTCTTCACGCCCAGTTAGAGGCAATAACTTTATATGCTTCCGTTGGTTTTCGAAAAGTGGGAAGCGAATTTTTAGAGTGTGACATCCCTCATATAGAAATGGAATATGCATTGCCTTCGTCTGGTAGATGAGCAACAAAGTGTAGGCGAGTTGGTGTGATTGAAGTACTTGGATTTAAACAACTGAAAATTGAAACCGCTGGAACGAATTACGGGCTTTTTTAAACAAGCTGGGAGTGACCTCGATTTACTCAAACACGACTACTTTATCATTGGTAGTGCGGCCATGGTTTTGGCAGGTTGTGAATTGGATTCGGTGGGAGATATCAATATTCTTACCACCAGTGCTGACGCTAATTTCTTGAAAAGCCATTGGAAGGACAGAGAGGTAAAAGACCATGTATATTCCTTCGATCGTATCTTCAGGTCAAATTCAGGAAGGTTTCGTTTCGAAAATGTTGATGCGGAGGTAATGGGAAACCTTGAAGTTAACGCCGGTCAGCAGTGGGTTCCGCTGTTGGTGAGGCAGTTTATGAATGTGACGGTAGCGGACTTGCAGGTTAAAATCCCGACTATAAAGGAGCAATATCGGATTTATAAGTTTTTTGGTCGACCCAAGGATCTAAAGAAAGCTGAAATTTTGTCGAGATATTTTTAGTAGTTGGGAGTGACATTTATTGTCAACGAACTATTATAAATGACACATAATCTCTATTTTTAATTAAATAGAGATTTTTGTTTCAATTTAGTTCCATACCATTTGTCAGGTTATTTACTGCTTTTTCGGTAGGAATACTCCTTCAAGACTATTTTCTTGAAGATTTTTTTATACCAGTCGTTGTTGGACTGCTAGCCGCTGGGGTAGTGCTTTTATTATGGTTTTATTCCACCATTAGTTCCGAACGGTCAATAAGATACCTCTTTGCCATTGCCTTTCTACTAAGTATTGCCTTGTGCGGCGTTCTCCGTAAACAGTCTCAGGAATCAACTTTTCAAGTAGAACACCTGCTTCATAACGACTTGCCGGTCGATTTCTATGAATGTGTATTGCTTGAAGACCCGATCGAGAAAACAAATACCTGGGCGTTTGTGGTAGCCGTTCAATCGATTTCCAGTGATGAACAAATATTTAGTAAGCGAGGTCAAGTGCAGGTTTACTTAAAAAAAGACAGCATTGATACCGCTGCCATTCAAGCATTATCATATGGTTCGACACTATGGGTACATGGGAGTCCTGAGGAAATAAGGCCGCCTCGAAATCCTGGGGGATTTGATTTTAAAGCTTATATGGCAAGAAAAGGCATCTATTTTCAAGACTATCTCACAATAGAAGACTTCCGAATCAATGGGTTCGATCCTCCCAATCAGTTGATTTGGTATGCGACGGAATGGAAGGGGGAGTTGCTAGATGTCCTAAAAATGTATCTACCGAATGTAAAGGAAAGGGGAGTTGCTGAGGCCCTTATTTTGGGTCAAAAAGATGAACTTGATATCGAACAACGAAGGGCATATGCTGCGGCAGGGGCTATGCATATTCTGGCGGTTTCAGGTCTTCATGTAGGTATTATTTACATGCTGGTTGCTTTTTTACTTAAACCACTGGACAAACGAAAGTTTGGAAAGGGACTCAGGGTGGTGGTACTTTTTGCAGCCCTCTGGGGATTCGCTATGATCACGGGGCTTTCTGCGTCGGTTTTAAGGGCTGTAACGATGTTTTCGATAGTGATTATTGCCGAAAGCTCAGGTCGTAAAACAAATATTTATAATTCGCTCGCTCTTGCAGCTTTTTTATTGTTGTTATACAATCCCAATTTTCTTTTCTCTGTTGGGTATCAACTTTCTTTTCTGGCGGTGTTAGGTATTGTCTATTTGCAACCCTACCTGTACCGACAGTGGGCAGCGCCTAATTGGCTACTTGATAAAGTTTGGTCGATCACCTGTGTATCGATAGCTGCCCAGCTGGCGACTGGTCCGCTCAGCATGTATTACTTCAATCAATTTCCTACCTGGTTTTTACTGTCCAACCTGTTAGTTATTCCTGCGGCGTTTGTCATTTTGAGTGGTGGAATCATGTTGTTTGTTTTGCACTACCTATCATCGTTAATGGCGACTTGGGTTGCTTTTTTGCTGAAGTGGATCGTATTTGCGCTCAACTGGTTTGTTGAATTTATAGAGCAATTGCCTGCTAGTCAAATTTTTCCTATTTCATTTTCTGGTTCGCAAATCTTGCTGCTTTACGTTAGCATCATCATGCTTTTGATGTGGTGGAGTAGTAAGAAATACCGGTGGTTCCAATATGCTTCGTTAGTGATGCTCCTGTTTTTTGTAACAAAATGGATGATGTTGTTCGCCAAGCACCAAAAGCGGGAATTGGTGATTTATGAGATGACTGGGCATACTGCCATGGATTATCAGCAAGGAGGCGAAATATTTCATTATTTTGACGAGGCTTTCACAAACGAGGAACGGTTATATAATCTTAACATAAGACCTCATTTGATTCAGGAAGGCATTTTGACCCCACTTAAGTCACATGCCGGGCTCAGAATGGCACAAACATCGTTCATTCAAGACACGTTAACTGCTATTCAGGCAGGAGAAGTAAAGGTCCTTCATCTCACGAAGCCACTACCCAAAAACAGGGCATTTTCTCCCCCTTTGAAAGCGGATATTCTGCTTATTTCCAACAACAGTCTTTGGCCGGGTGATATTAATAGGTATTTCAGCCCGAATGAGGTCGTTTTTGATGGCACGAATCAATTCTCTTACCTGAAGAGAATGACCAAGGCCCTTGAAGAACTAGAAAATGACGTCTATGTAGTGCCCTGGGAGGGTGCTTATAAAAGGAGTTTCACGCAAGTTGCGGGGAGCGCAATACTGGAGCAACAATGAATTTAGCAAGAATGGCTTCAATCAACAATGGATCCACTCACTGAGAATAGGTATTTGAAAGCGAATCAGCCTTGTTAAAAAGCACCTTTATTTTTGTGTTCTTTCACCTGTCGAGGTTTGAAAGAAACTGACTACCTCTTTTAGTGAAGTGGACTGATTGGCTAGTTTTTCGGAACTGGAGGCTAATTCTTCAGAGGCGGAGGCATTCTGCTGTACCACACGGTTTAGATCCTCAAGTGCCATGCTTACCTGTTCTATTCCTGCTCGTTGTTCGTTACTTGAAGCAGAAATTTCCTGAACCAATCGAGCTGTTTCATCAATTTCTGGCAGGAGTTCGGCAATTAATTTTTCTGATTTTGCTGTGACGATCAAACTGTTACCTGTGATCTTATTAATTTCATTGGCAGTTACCTGACTGCTTTCGGCCAACTTACGGATTTGCTCAGCCACTACAGCAAACCCCTTACCATGTTGCCCGGCACGGGCGGATTCAACAGCGGCATTCAAGGCCAGTATATTCGTCTGGTGAGCAATTTCACCTACTTTGCCAATCTTTTTGGCAATTTCTTTAATGGCAGCCGTACTGTCTTTACCTGATGAACTGATAAGTTCAACGCTTTGTCTTGCCTTCACTGCAATTTTTTCAGTTGCCTGGGCATTTTCTGCGCTTTGTTGGATGTTGGCTGATAGTTGCTCCATGGTACTGGATACCTCTTCAGCGGAGGCCGCTTGCCGTGTGGCTCCTTCCGACACCAGTCCTGCATGGGTACTTATTTGCTTACTAGCACCGGCAATATCAATCGCTTCTTTGTTTATTTTCCCAATAATTGCCCTGAGTTTCTCTGCCATCTGAGAAAGAGAATCCGATAGCGTACCAATTTCGTCGTTGGAATGAAGCGATAAACTTGCGTTAAAGTTACCGGCCGATAACTGCTGGCAATATACTTTTACCTTGCCAATCGTATTTATAAGCGTCATTTTTCCAATAAGGAATGAAATGAGACCTACACAAAGCCCGGCGACGATACACATTCCGGTGAAGATCAAGCCTAGCATTTCGGACTTAAACGTCACAAAAAATGGAGTGACCAAACGGAAAATAACACCCATAAGGAATCCAAATACCAGGCAGTAGATCAGGTAGTTACGGATAATGCTTTTCTTCATCGATTATCAATAAGTATTGGTAAAACTATGAAATTTTGCGAGATACGGTAGAGGCTATGAAGTTAAAAATCAATGTTTTCGCCTCCCTGATAGATGCGAAAACATTGTATGACTTTTCAATGGCCCAGTATTGGTTAATGTGTTTTCATCGCCTTCCTGTTTTTTGAATGACTTTTTAGACCAAATAGCGGTCGAAGAAATCCTATTCTTCTGATTACTTCGTAAGCTGCAAAGCAACCGATGACTGTAAAAGCCAATACCATCATAAACTGGACAGGCGCTGCTAAATCGAGCTGGAATATATATCTCGAGCCCAGATAAAGAAATACCATGTGCAGGATGTAGACCGGGTAAGCTGCCTGGCTCAGGTAAGTCAGTGCTTTGCCCGGATGATTCAGGTATTTATAACCAAAAGCAAAAACCGAGAAGATCCAGAAATTAGACTCAATCGACTGAAGATAGTTGGGTGCTGCCTGCTTAAAAATGATAAAGCGAATGATAAAAAGCCCCAAGGCAATGGCCACAAAAAGCCATCGCCATTTGAGAATCATTTGCCAGAAAGACGTACCTGTAAGTACGAAACAGAATCCAGAGAAAAATGCTAAAAGCCCCAGGAAAAAGCCATGCCATGTGTTTGCATATAGCGAATAGATACCTGGGTTAACCAGCCAAGCTTCAGACGCAAAAATCAATAGTACGGGTAACAGTCCAAGGGGGCTGCTCAACAACCACTTAATTCCTTTTACCAGCTTTCCTCCTTCATGCTGTTTCAAATAATAGAAGATAGGAGAGAGTGCTAGTACGTAGATGAAAATATTACCAAGAAACCATAAATGCCCTGTGCTGTATTGATATCCCGGCGTCATTTGGTGATGTAATTGCCAAATGAGGGTGTGGATGGGTACAATGGCAAATACACCAAAAATAAAGGGAACAAGGATGCGCTTGGCACGCTCCGTCATGAGTTCTGTCCAGTTCCTATTACGTAATGCAAAGTAGACGCCCATACCCGACACAAAGAAAAGCAATGGTATTCTCCAGACGTTCAGCATTGACATGGGAATCCATAACGATTCCCACGTATGTTTCGAAGTGATGAATCCAATCATTGCTCCCCAGCTTTGAAACCCGATGGCTACATGGTAGATAAGCAGTAAGCCAATGGCGATCACCCTTATCCAGTCAATGTCGTATCTTCTGTTTGTTGTTGTCATTTTGAGTATTGTTTGACTAGTGGTATTATTTTAGCATTTCAGCCACCTCAGGCCTTGTCTTTTCTAAATAGGCATAGTCCAGCTTCATTCCCATCGGCGCAAGCATGGAGGCCATCAACTCGTAGCTTCCTTTCACGTCGGCAAATGGTGTCGATACACTATCGTAAGCAGTGGCGCCGTACTTGTTTTTCATCGTTTTGTCGGCACCTTTGTCAAGTAGCATTTGTACGATGTCGGTGCGGCAAAAGAAAGCGGCGGAAATCAGAGCAGTGGAGCCTTCGTTGTTTTGGAAATTAATGTCAGCACCTGCATCGATAAGTAGTTTGGCTGCTTCTGGTCTACCAAACACGGCGGCCGAAATTAAAGGGCTTGAGCCTCCGAAAGGGTCTTTCTCGTTCAGGTTAGAGCCAGCTGCAATGTGTTGCTTCAACGCTTCAATATCACCAGAAAGCACTGCTGTCTGGATATCCATTTTTGGGGCAGCTACACTGGTTTTCGCCGCGGAGGCTTCACTTTTTTCCTGAGCGCTTGAGCATGCGAATGTTAATGCAAGGACTGTAACCAGGGCTAGTTGCGTGAAAACAGTCAGACTTCGTTTGATCATCTTTTTCATATTTTTTGAATTTTGGTTTTTGAGAAAATTTGATTGACACAAAGTTCTGGCAAAGGCTGGCGCAGCACGAAACATGTTTGCAGCCAAAACCATAAGGTTTGGCCTGGAGGGTAAAAATTATGACGACTTGATATAAATTATGACGCAAACCTCTTCAAGGAAAGTCTGAGTGGCACTTTTTTGAAGGCTTGTGACTTCCGTTCAGAATCACCACATTTGTAAAGCTTGCACTACTTTTAGCCATCTTTTAATGGACAATCAAGGCGCTACAAATCATCAGGAGGAAAACGATTTTTTAGCTCAGCTTACCGTCATCATCAACGAAAACCTGGCGGACGAAAATTTTGGTGTATCAGAGCTTGCCCGGGAGGTGAGCATGAGTCGTTCGAACCTACTGCGTAAAATCAACAAGCTAACCAAGCTTTCGGCCAGCCAATTTATTCGCCAGGTTCGATTAAAGAATGGCATGGACCTCTTACGACAGACTAACCTGAATGTCTCGGAGGTGTCTTACAAGGTTGGGTTTGGAAGTACATCTTATTTTATTAAGTGTTTCCGTGAGTTTTATGGTTTTCCACCAGGGGAAGTGGGAAAGAGAGAACATCAAGGACAGCCCAGTCCAACGATTCCACAGAAAAGGACATTAACGATTGTTTCAGCCTTGGCAGTGGCCGCCGTTTTGGTGGTGGGCGTGATAATGTGGTGGTTTTTTTATCCTTTAAAATCGTCCCAGGCGTTGGAAGCTGCGCTTGACAAATCGATAGCTGTATTGCCATTTAAAAACGAAAGCAACGACTCTACCAACATTTACCTGATCAATGGACTGATGGAGTCGACACTCACAAACTTGCAAAAGCTGCGTGATGTTCGGGTGACCAGCCGAACATCGTCGGAGAAGTACCGCAATACCAGCAAGTCGATTCCAGAGATGGCGAAGGAATTGAATGTGAGCTATTTTGTAGAAGGAAGCGGTCAGAAAATTGGCGATAACATTTTACTCAACATTCAGCTGATAGAAGCAGCTACCGACCGACACCTTTGGGCAAAGCAGTACAGGAGAAAAGCCACCGATATTTTTGAATTGCAGGAGGAGGTAGCCAAAAACATAGCTGAGGAGATTCAGGTAATCATTACCCCAGAAGAGGAGCATAGAATTGGCAAACGCCCGACTGAAAACCTGGCGGCCTACGATTTTTATCTAAAAGGAACTGAACTATTCAATCAAGCCACCGGCGAAAGCCTAAAGGCGTCTATTCCCTATTATCAGAATGCTATCGAGATTGATAATCAATTTGCTTTAGCTTATGCAAATCTTACTATGGTATATTATTACCTGGATATCTATCGATCAGATAAGATATATGGTGAGGAAATAGGAAAGTATTCCGAACAAGCTTTTGCACTGGATGCCGAACTTGCAGAGAGCCTTGTGGCAAAAGCGCTGGCTTATATATATGATCAAAAGAATGAACAAGCTGTGCCTTATCTTGAGCAGGCATTGGAATACAACCCCAACTCCGGAACGGTTCTACACTTTCTCTCGGAATATTATTTTACTCACCGACCCAATACTGGTAAGTACCTCGAGTATTCTTTAATGAAAGCAAGGGTTGACATAGCGGCAGATTCTGCTACCCAGAGCTACAACTACCTTCAAATAAGCAATGCGTTCGTACAGGCTGGGTTTGTGGATGATGCACTTTTTTACATAGATAAATCACTTGCTTATGAGCCAAATAACAGCATTGCAAGGATGATAAAAGTATTCACCCTTACAGCCAAAACCAGAAGCTTTGCTAAGGCAAAAGCGTTTCTTCAGGAAATGCTGGAAAATGAGCCAAACAATATGATGTTCTTACAGGAGATGGGGAACACTTGTTTTGTACTTGGAGATTACGAAAACTCTTACCGCTATTACAAAAAATTCATTGACTTAAAGGACAGTCTTCATCTCGATTTATATGCCCATGCAAACCTCAAAATAGCTACAGTGTATGAAAAGATGGGATTCGCTGAGGAGGCGAGGCAGTTAGTCAGTCGCTTTAAGCAATATGCCGAAAGTGATCCAACAATATTCAAACATTTGAATCTGGCAGTTTACGCCGCTTATTTTGCGGAGTGGCCAAAAGCCATCGATGAAATGAGCTTGTTTGCAAGGCAGGACAACTTCTATATCTGGGTGCTGCTATTAGACATGGATCCGATGTTTGATTCTATCAGGGATAGCGCTGAGTTTCAAAAAGTGTTTGGTGAGATCAAGGCAAAGTTTTGGGCAGACCATGAAAAGATAAAAGCCTCGCTCGAGGAAAAGGGATTGTTGTCAATAACGCTTTAGTCCCGGATCAAACTCGCTGGATTAGTATTCCATGTTTTCCCGATACTCAGTACAACCGTGAGTAAGCCAAGGATACTTACACCAACGGCCGTTGCAATGAATACAAAAAGGCTTACGTTTTCCCTGTAAGTAAACGATTCCAGCCACTGCGATATCAGCAGGTAAACGATAGGACTTATCAGCACAAAAGCCAGCCCAATCAGTATTATGTACTCTTTTGAGAACAGTGAAATGATCGACTGGTAGCTGGCGCCAATTACTTTTCGGATGCCCAGCTCTTTTCGCCTTTGAGAGATAGACAAGGAGCAAAGGCCGAATAAGCCAAGGCAAGAAACGATGATAGTTAAGGTGCTGAATGATGTAAAAAGTGTAAAAGTTCGTTCCTCGCTGATGTACTGCTCAGCAATGGACTGATCGAGAAAGTAGGCGCTGAATGGCTTGTTGGGGAATATTTTAATCCATTCTTCCTCCAGAATCGACATTTGGCGGGCCACTGGCACACTGGCATTGAAGCGAACAATTGTATTTGGAAACCGATTCTTCTCATATACCATTACTGTGGGCTCAAGGGCGCCACGGAGCGACTTAAAATGGAAGTCTCGTATTACACCAATTACTTCCACTTCTTCACCCCACATTACTTTTTCGGCAAGTGGTTGTTCCCATCCCCATAGTTTGGCAAATGCCTCATTTACCATCACCGCCTGATTCTTGTCATTGGGCCTGGTTCCATCAAAGTTTCTTCCTTCCAGCAATTGTATATTGAGTACCGGCACGTAGTCTTCATCCACATTCAATATGTTCACAAGCCTCGAATCACCATTCGGTTTCACTTTAACGGTACCCTTCATAGGGTCTTTGCCAGGCACTGCACCCCAACCAACTCTGCTTACTAGCTGTATGGCATTGTTTTGAAGTAAAGTTTCTTTAAATACATTGACCTTTCCTGAGGAAATAGAATCGGCGGGTGTGTTGACTACAATGATGTTGTCTTTTCTAAAGCCAAGGTCATAGTTATTGATAAACCTCATTTGTCGATTGATGAGCAAAGTACCGATGATCAGGCCCATGGCGATGGCAAACTGAGCAAGGATGGACGCCTTCCGAAACAAGTTGCCTTTAAGGCCGGTGATCTTGCCTTTGAGCGACTGCAGGGGCTGAACAGAAGAGGTGAAAAAAGCAGGAAAACTTCCAGCCAGAATACCCACCAACAAAACGATCAGGACGGAAGATCCAATGTAAGCAGGAGTGAAAAGACCTTTTACTTCAAGGTTTTTGCCTGCTACCTCGTTGAAAATTGGCATAAAGAGTAACACCAGTATAATAGATAAGGCAAAGGCTAGAAAAGCAATGATGACCGACTCGGTGAGGTATTTGATGACTAGCTGATGAAATCGCGCGCCAACAATTTTTCGAATGCCGACCTCTTTGCCTCTTTCCAGCGATTGAACCAGTGAAAAATTGATAAAGTTGAGGCTGCCAATTAAAAGCATCAATAATGCTACTGCACCGATTACGTAGATGAACCGCATATTTCCCTTGGGGGTGTCGTCGTAAACCGGCGCCCGGAAGTGCACATCGCCAAATGGCAGGACGGGGAGTGTAAAAATAAGGCCTTCTTCCTTCAGGGGCTCATTCAGATGTTCGTTGGTAAGCGTTATAAGCTTGTCTTTAAAGTCCTGGGCAGCCGGTCCGTTTGTTAGGTAGTTCTTGTCAAACAAAATGTAAGTGAAAAACTCAATGTCGTACCAGCTGTCGTCTATTTGACTATCGAATGAAGTTAAGGCGCTGAACTTCATGTCACTTGCCGACGGTAGGTCTTTCATCACGCCGGTCACCAGAAAGTTGCGGTCGTTGAGCACAACCGTTTTATTCATCGGGTCCTCGTCTTCAAAATATTTGAGTGCCAGTGACTCCGTCAGAACGATGCTTTCCGGTGCTTCCAGGGCTGTGTTTGGGTCGCCTTGCAGGAGAGGGTAGGTGAAGACTTTGAATACCTCTTTATCAGCATGGTAGATATCCTCTTCATTAAAAAGCTTTTCCTTGTACTTCAATGTGCCGCCCATGCTTTCCATTCTTACCGTTTCTTCTATTTCAGGAAAGCCACTTTTGAGCGCTGCGGCAAGCGCCCCCGGGGCAGTAGACACTTTGGTGACTGATTCTCCTGAAGTGATTTCTGCGGTGACCACGTATATTCTGTCAAGTTTCTCGTGGTACTGGTCGTAGCTGAGCTCGTCAGTAATGTAGAGTCCGATGAATATACAAGCGGCAAAGCCAATAGCCAGACCGAAGATATTGATGAAGCTGAGGGTTTTGTGCTTCGACATGAAGCGGATATAGGCTTTAAGGTTCTGCATGAGCTTAAATGTATCGAATCCATTCGGTTGTTACTGATCCTGGTTGATAAGTAATCAGAAAGAAGAGTCAATATCACCCTTTTTGGTTGGAGTATTACACATTGATGGCGTTTCAAAAACCTAAAGCCAATAGCAGGTTGAGCTCGCTGCCAGTAGGTTTCGAAACCTTTTTGATAAAACATTCAGCCGTGTTTTTATTCACTTTTCAGAATTTTTGATGGATTCACTGTCATCACCCGGTAGACTTGTGTGGCAAGTGTGGCAACGGTAATGGCAAGCACGACCACAAGTGTGATCAAGGGATAGCTAATTGTTAAATCAGTGGCATAGGCATAGTTTTCTAACCACTTGCTCATGAGCCACCAGACGACAGGGATAGCCCAGAGAATAGCCAAAACGACGATCACGAGAAATTTTCTACTCACCACAAAGGCTATATCTTTCAATTCGGCGCCCAGCACCCGCCTGATGCCAATTTGCTTGAGGTTCAGGTTGATGTTGACGGCTGATAGACCAAACAAGCCAAGTAGGGCTACAAATATTGCCAGGCCTGTAAATACCTGAAGCAGTTTTGAAAACTCCTGTTCGCTCTTATACATGGAGGCCAATTGCTCATCCAAAAAGCGATAGTCAAAAGGGAAGGCGCCGTCTTGAAAAACATCTGCCCATTTCTGTTCAATATCACTAAGTGTGCCAGGGATATTTTCAGTATCAAATCGGATGAGCACATTTCGAGGCTGCCCAAGCCACATCTCCAGGGCCATGGGACCTATTTCGTGGTGAAGGCTTTGAAAGTGGAAATCCTTAAATACACCAATGATTTCCATGTCACTTCCGCCCGCGAAGATTACTTTTTTGTGAAGGACATCATCTTCACCTAGCATCTTTGCCAGTGTTTCGTTTATCAACAAGGAGCCGGCCGAATCTGAAGCATGGTCTTTTGAAAAGAATCTCCCATCTTTTATTTGCAAACCAATTACATTTTCAAATTGATAATCCACCCCAAAATAAGCTACCTGGATCGCTTGCTCCACTTCCCACTCTTGCAATCTGATTGGGCTACTGGCTGAACTTCCGTCCATTGGTGGTGCAAAGCTCACTGCTTTCACATCATTCAAGGCCTCTAGTTCCTCAACGAAAGTCTGCCTGCGCTTATGCATTTCTTCGCTTCTGAACTTCGCTACTAAAACACCTTCCTTATTGTAACCAAGTTCTTTTTCCGAAAGGAATTTGATCTGATTGACAACAATAAGGCTGATCATGATCATAGTTGCCGAAATTCCAAACTGTAACAACAATACTATACTGCCTCCTGAGATTCTTTTTTGCTGCTGAAACAGTTTTTTTTGTAGTAATGCAGTTGTTGAAAAAGAAGAAAATACAGCTCCCAGCAATATTCCACTCACTAGTGTGAAAAAAATAACGAGGACAACCGACACCCCAATGAGTTTAAGCAAAATGGGGAGTTCGGGCAGAAGGGGAAGGATATGCCATCCATTACTGGAAATGAATACAATAACCCATGCTAGAAAAGTAGCAAAAGAGATCATGAGTAGCGTCTCCATGGCCATTTGTGTGGCTATTTTAGTTTTCGAGCTTCCAAACACTTTTCTAACCCCCATCTCTTTAGCCCGTGTCCTAAGAAATGCTGTGGTTATATTGAAATAGTTAAAAAAAGCGATGAGCACGATCAATACTGCTACGATACCGAGACTTAGTAAATTGCTCATTTCATTCGTTTTGAAAAGGCCTCCCTGAGGATTGGCAAGGTGGCCAGACTTGAGGTAGATGTCTGACAAAGGTTGCAGCTCCATTCTCGCCTTAATATTCATTGCGGCCGGGCTTGTTTCGGCGAAAAGAACACTCATTTTGCTTTCCAAATCAGGTACTTGAACTTGTTCGGATAACTGCACATAGGTGAGAAATCCTAGCCATGCCCAACTTGTGAGTGGTTGAATGGCATCAGGACCGGGCTCGAAAGTGTCGAATGAAATCAGGAAGTCGAAATTTATGGTGGATTGATCCGGCACATCGGCTATCACACCTGTGACTTTGAGTCTAATTTCGTTGTCGTAGGTGATGATCTTACCGATGGGGTTTTCTACGCCAAAATATTTCGTCGCCATTTGTTGTGTCAGCACCACACTGTTTACTTCTGTCAGCGCTTTGTGCTCAGCACCCTGAAGCCATTCAAAGGAAAACATGTCGAGAAAAGCCTGTTCCGCAAAAAACACTTTCTCTTCATAAAAAGAGTGCTCCTCGTTGTGAAGCAGGACATTGTAGGAATAACGTAGCCTGGCTGAGCGTTCAATTTCAGGGAATTCATTTTGAAAGGCAGGCGCTACGGCCGGTGGTATTAGTGGATAGTAGATAGAGCCAGAGGGCCGGTCAAAAAGTGCATTGAGCCGATAGATGTTGCGATGATTGGTATGAAACTCATCGTATGAAAGCTCAAAATTGATGTAAATCAGGATGCTTAATACACTGGCCAAACCTGTTACCAGCCCCAGTAAATTGATGAAAGAAAATGTATTGTGACGTCGCAGCGTTCTTAGGCCGACTTTAATATAATTGCCAAGGAGCCTGAAGTGGAGGTTTGACGTAGTTCTTTGGAATGCATACTCATCGGAAACCTTACTCAAATTCACATACTGCTCTTTCATCAAAGCATTGAATTTTCCTTCGACGCTTTCCTCACCCCGGTCGTCGATACTGCTTCGCAAGTGGTCTTCCAATTCTTCTATGTCGGCATCTTCGAAGCCACTGTGTTTTCTCAATTTCGATTTCCATTCACGGATAGCTTTTTCCAGGTCAAAGCTCATATGCTTCCGGGTTGAAGGTTCCACATTTTGCTCATCAGCACGATCATTTCTTTCCACTCAGCCTGTTTCGATTCAAGCGCAGCTCTTCCGGCTGGGGTAATCTTGTAGTACTTCCGTTTTCTTCCATTGTCCAGAATTCGCCAGTTGGCTTCTATCTGCCCGCTTCGCTCGAGCCTGTGCAAAACCGGATAGAGCATGGGCTCACTCCATTCGACAGTACCCCCAGAATTCTCTTTGACTTTCTTGATGATTTCATATCCGTAATTCTCACCCTCGAGAAGGATAGTCAAGAGTATGGGGATAGTGGAGGCGCCAACCATTTCTTTAGAGATCATACTTAATGTCGTTAGGTATAACACCTAATACGATTAGGTAGATCAATGGTTGTGAGTTTTTTTGTAAAAAGGGAATGAAGCACGAGTCTTTACAAATGTTGCATCGGCTATTCCAGCGTTATTGAAATGAAAGTGAAGAAATTTCTAATGGCGAAGTCACCTCATTCAATTCCCTTCATCAGAGCATCTAGCGTTTGTTCATCGGAAATATCGTTGGCCCAACGATCATAAATGCCCGTGCCCATTTCCAGCGCTCCATTGTGCCAAAAGAAGGGCGCCATGCCCGATGCTAAGGCTTGTTTCGTTACCAATTCATGGTAGTAGGCCCGGGAGTTCAAGTGCAGCTGAAGTGCATCGCCTGTGAGATTGGTTCTTTTTATTGCGCCATATTCTCCCAGAATAACGGGTATACCTTTGTCGATGAACTTTGCCTTCATCAGTTGAAAGGCGCATACCGTGTAGTTTTCCTCACCCCAGCTGGTATTCCGATCCGTTTCAGTAGCCGAATGGTAAGCAGCTCCCTAGTAGTAAAACATCTTCCCCCAAGTAGGCATCGGCTTCAAGTCCGCAAAAATTCCATGGAGAATAGTAGTGTATTTCCAGCATCCTCCGATTCTCCACTTCATTAACGGGCAACTCGCTCATCGAGCTCAGGAGTGACCATAGGAGTACCCCAGGCAGTTTCTCCGCCTATGGCTTCAAGCGTGTTCCCCATATTCCAACCAATCGTCATTTTGGAAGCCAGCTGTGAGGCGTTCGATGTCATTCCAGTAGGGTCAGGTGGCAATGGGTCGGTGTTGTAGTTTGGATAGCGGCCAGTGTTGGTGGCAGGGGTGCTATCACCTGGCATTTCGTCGTTGCAGGCAACATTCAATGCGAGAAAACAAGCCAATAGTGGTAAAAGGTGACGTTTGGCAGGTATGTACATTACAACGTAGTAGATCTTTTTATCATTGGCGTGCCGTACTTTACTTCACAAGTTATAAAAAACAGTGTCGGAAAGTGAACAGCAGTGGAATTGTGCTTTCAGCTCTTGTTGACACACAAAAGGCTGTGTGAAGACTGGCGCTGTCGGAAGACAACTTATCAGACAAAACCTCGACTTCTGGCGACTGAAACTGATGGGCCAGGTTGACCACTTTTACGCTTGCTGTATATTGCTTTTTTTCTGAAATTTATCTGTCGTATCAGCTTCTGCAACTGAATTTTATATAAGTTAGGAAACCAGCTTCAGAATAGTCGTGTAATCGCCTGACAAAGGACTTATTTGGCGCTTTGTTTTGATTATCATACGTCTACCAAAATTCCATGCCAACAAAGTATTTTCTTAGCCTGATTTGGTTGATTGTCGGTTTTTGTGTCAAGGCTCAGAACATCAGCCCCCTTTATTCTAATTTTCAGCACTATACAACGGAGGATGGACTGCCTCAAAACTATGTTTCGTATTTAGCCCAGGACCATGATGGTTTTATTTGGGTGGGCACATTGAATGGGTTGGCCAGGTTTGATGGTAAACACTTTTTACAGTTCAATAGCAATGCCAACGACAGTCTGTCTTTGTCGACTTCCCAGATCATCGACGTAATGGTGGATGAGCAAAACAAGCTGTGGATCCTTCACTTTAACATGAAGGTGGATTTGATGAACCCCAGGACTTTTGAGATTACGAAGGATGTAAAGCCAGTCAAAAGTATCCGAGACGATCATTTTAGGCTGAAAATGGGTCTTAAAACCAGTAAGTTGATCTATTTTTTGTCTGATAACGCCAAAAAGCACTGGTACATCAAAGATCAGCCTTTTTACCACTTATTTGACTCTACAGATGCAGCGCTGTCTGATTTCTTTCAGGAAGCTACCGAGGAAACAGAACAGATCTATGGCTTTGACATCGATTCGCTTGGCGGCTTTTGGACAATGACTGCCGAGGGCTTAGAATGGAAGGCGCCAGGCGAAAAAATAGCTCGTAAAATACCAGTCCCAGAAAGTTTTGGATATGCGCCGGGGCCGAGAAACAAAAGCCCTATCGTTTGTTTGGCAGGCGGAAGAGTACTGTTCGGCTATGGTAGCAGGTTGTTCATTTTTAACTCCATAACTTCTGATTTCAAAGAGGTTAGGATACCAATTGTTCCTGAGATACGACTCACCCAAATCTTTTTCATGATTCGAGACCTTGAAAAAAGGCCTGTATTTGAATATCAAGGGTTCATTTTCAGGCTGGAGGAAGATGACACTGTGACTACGCTATGGGCACACCCTGAACGGGAAACCTTTCAAACGACCGGTCTTTTGATTGACAAAACAAATACGCTTTGGGTTGGTGTAAATACTGGTGGTCTTTTCCGGGTTGACCTGAACATGCCCTCTTTTAACAGTAAAAAATACGAAGCTAACTTCTTAGTCGATGTTTTGACCCGCGAAATTGGCGTGTCAATAGAAAGTATTCCTCCTTTATGGAAAGTAAAAAGTGGGGCCTATGGCTTACGATATTTTCAAAGTGAAAATTACGGTACGCTTTTGAAATACGATTATTACCAGTATACCGGAAAAAAGGAGATTTATCGTATTGATGCTCAGCAACTGTTGAAAGTCCCAGTTGAACGAGAAAGCCCGTCATTTTTTGTCGGATTGGCGGGGAATACTGAAGCATTCTGGAGCATAGACGGAGATGGGTTTATTTACAAATGGGATGACCTCAGCGCTGTTCCAACTGTGGAGAAATTTGGTGACTTTTTTCCTGAAGTCGAGAAACTCAATGACCTGGTGGTTGATGATGAAAACCAATGGGTTATTTCAGTAGAAAACAAGCTCTATCAATTAAAGTCGGGAGAAATAATTGGCCAATTTTCGCCCGCAAGTGACAATGTCAGTCTGGTAGAACTATGTCAGGACCCGATTGATCCGTCTACACTTTGGATCTCGACCCTAGGCGGCGGGCTCATTAAGTGGAACAAGGATAGCTTGCGAACGATCTCAGTTTATTCCAAGAAGGACGGCCTAAGTGATAATAGTATCGGCGCTATCGTGCCGGATCAGTCGGGTAACCTTTGGCTATCGACCTTTAATGGGATCAGTAAGTTCAACACACTTCGTTCGGTTTTCACCAATTACTCAAAACAACATGGTTTGGTAGAAAGTGAATTTAATCGCCATCATAGTTTTCAGCTGCCTGATGGTAGAATTGCATTGGGCGGCACAGTCGGGTATTCAGTGTTTGATCCGGCATATTTTAAGGAGGATCTCTATCACCCTGAAATACAGCTTACCGAACTTTCAGTAAATAATAAGAAGCTTAATAACCTGGCCCTGCTTGAACACCTGGACTTAAAGTACAACGAGAATGCTATCGCCCTTGAAATGGCGGCGATGGAATACAACAATCCCCAGGCGATCCGTTACCGTTATCAACTCGTTGGCTACAACCAGGATTGGGTGGATGCCGGTGATCAACGGGCCATACGGTTCGATAATCTGGCTCCTGGTAACTACACCCTGCAGCTGAATAGTACGAACACCAATGGGCGATGGAGCGATAATATTAAAGTGCTGACCATCAAGGTGAGCCCTCCCTTTTGGTTAAGCTGGTGGGCTTACACCATCTACTTGTTGGCAACGGTTTTCTTCTTGTTTGTTTATTGGAAAAGTTATCAAAAAAGACTTGTCAGAAAGCAGGAGGAAGAGTTTAACAGGAGAGAGGCAAAGCGGCTGAAGGAGATGGACGATATCAAAACTCGGTTTTTTTCAAACATCACCCATGAGTTTAGAACCCCGCTGGCTCTAATTCTTTCTCCTCTCGAAAGACAATTAAGGAAAAATAGCTACCCAGGCGAAATCCAACAGCTTCTTCAAAACAACTACCGGCATGGAAGCCATTTGCTTAAGCTGGTAAACGAGCTGCTTGATATTTCGAAATTGGAGGCAGGATTTATGCAGCAGCATGTATCGACCGGTCAGCTTAGCTTGTTAGGAAGAACTTGTGTGGAGCAGTTCAGTGAATTGGCCCAGGAAAAAGAAATTGATCTGTCTTTTGATTCGACCAAAGCGGTTGGCTACTACCAATTTGATAGAAGTCACCTGGAGAAAATCATTACTAATTTGTTAAGCAATGCGATCAAGTTTACCCCAAAAGGTGGAAAGGTGACCTTGGTAATTGAAGAAATGAAAGGAGGAAAAATTCTAATAATGGTGGAAGATACGGGCATTGGCATTCCCGACGCTCAACTACCCATGCTCTTTGACCGCTTTTTTCAAGTCGACGATAGTGCAACCAGGTCATACGGAGGCACTGGTATTGGCCTGTCCCTGGTGAAAGAGCTGACCGATTTGATGGGGGGACAAATAGAGGTACGGAGCGAAGTGGGAAGTGGCTCTGTTTTTCAGATAGTGTTGCCAATTCCTAAAATCGCGGTTGATCGACCGACAGTGATGGCGGGCAGTACTTACGAACAAGCAGAGACTCCAAACCTTTCACAAGATTCTCCGCTTACGCTGGTTGTGGAGGACAATGATGATTTGAGAGCATTTGTTGCTGAAAGCTTAAGAGAAAGCTGGAAGGTCATTGAGGCTAAAAATGGTGTTGAAGGCTTAGAGGCGTTGCTTGAATACCTTCCAGATGTGGTTGTTTCAGATGTGATGATGCCGGAAATGGACGGATATGAACTCTGCAGCAGGGCTAAACAAGATCTGAGAACCAGTCATATCCATTTTATCATGCTCACAGCCAAAACGGCGCAAGAGTCGAAACTGTCTGGGTTAGAGGCAGGGGCCGACGATTACCTCACAAAGCCTTTTCATATGTACGAGCTGGAGCTACGGATTCAAAACGCGCTTATCAAACAACAAAACTTGCGAGACCATCTAAAGAATGAGCTCTTACCACCAACGCCGAATGCCACTCCCATGGCTGTCAATGATGCCTTTCTAACCAGACTTTACGAATTTGTAGAACGAAACCTCGCAGATAGGACACTTAAAATAGAGGCCGTTGCCGAGGCGATGGGTATGAGTAAAAGTACCCTCAGCAGGAAGATAAAAGTGATGCTGGACATATCAATAAGTGAGCTGATTAAAAGGTATCGCCTGCAACGGGCTGTGGAGAAGATATCAGCCGGTGACAAGATTTCTGCTGTCGCCTTCGCTGTAGGTTTTGAAACGCATTCTTATTTTTCGCAAGTTTTTAAAGACACTTATGGCACCTCCCCATCAGATTACCAGGATTCGTTGAGTTGACGTTTGCCGGCGGAGCAGCGGTAGTACGTTCTCCTTTGGCGCTAATGCCGGAGCGGGACTAAACCTGAAAAAGCGTATGCTTGCGTTAGGGGGAGATGGTTTTATATTATGCCCCTTTATTTAAGAGGTTCTTGATCACTTTTTCTGCGTCTTCGATTTCTCCCTTAAATACCATATTTCCGCTGGCATCAATAATGATAACTGTGGGATAGTAATCAATCTCAAAAACGTTCATCAGCGCTTCCGTGCCTCGTACTACAGGAAAAGTATAGTTTTTGGCTTCGATAGACGTAAACAATTGATCAGGCTTGTCGTTTCTCATGGGACTATTGACAGCGTAAAAAACTATCCGGTCATTGGTGTGATATTGCTCGTAAATTCGCTGCAACTCAGGAAATTTCACCCAGCATGGCGGGCAACCGATAAACCAAAAATCCATCACCACTATTTTACCCTGCGTTGAAGCATTAGTGAGAATGCTCCCACTTTTGTTGGTTACACTAAATGCAGGCGCACTTATACTTTCGACCTGGCCATTCACCGTTCCATAGACCACCTTATTGTTCCACTTTGAGGCTAGCCCCAGTGTAAGAATCAGCGGGATCAAGCCCATCAGAATGGGTAATTTCATCGCCCGTTTTTTGTAATAGGAGTAACCCGCGCCCAAAGCAAGTAGGAAGGATATAAAAAACGGGATGTTAGTCAGCGTAAAAGTTGAGGACGACATCAGGGCTTTGGGGACAAATAGAGCAAGCCAAGCAGCGGTGATCGTCATCAAAATCCTTGTGGGACTTACTTTGTTCTTGGTGATTGACAGTGAGTAAAAAGTAACGAGGCCAATAGAGACAAAGGTGATGAAATGATTCAGGTTTTCAGGTAGCCCAACCAAGCCTATGTTAACAACAACTGCGAAGCCTATCAGCGCCCCTGAAACCAAAAAAACTACCAAATAGGCAAAAAATTTCTCCAACAATATTCTCATTTAGATCTTTTTTAAAGGTTTGCCCGAACCCAATGGCATTCGGTTGATCAGGCAAATTTGTTAAGATCTGGCATGTCAAAATTGTAAAAATCGGAGGTTTTAGCTTTTTGTTTAAGAAATTGAGAGGGGGTGATGCCTGAAAAAAGTTTGAAGTCTTTAATAAAATGCGACTGATCGTAATAATAATTAGCTAACGCCACCTCAGTCAGCGATAAGTTGGGCTGCTTAACCATTTGCGCTGATGCTTTATTGAAGCGGACTGTCTTTCTGTAAAAGCCAGGACTAAACCCTGTGTGGGCGCTAAATAACTCCCTGAACCTGCGGGTTGAAAGGCATACCGCGTCGCTTAAGAAGTCTACGCTAGGACTGTCTAGTTTTTTTATCAGAGAGACAACGAAAGGTAAGCGTTCATCCCACAAAGTATGTTTAATGTGTGTTGAAAGAAATTTCTCCACTTCTAAAAATTGATCAGTCAAAGTTGGCGACCTATAAATGCGATCCAACAGCTCATCACTGCCACTTTGGGAGACAAAGAGATCCAATGACATTGACGTATTCTGCAGCTCATTCATCGGAATGCCTTTGAGGCTGTAAACACCAAAAGGTTTGAACTGAACATTGATAAACTTAAGTGACTTTGTTCTTTTTAAAGCTACCGGTGAATTCCATGAAGTATAGATCAATGATTTCCCTTGGTTATTGTGGTAACATACCGGCTCCTGATCATTGAGAGAGATGGTCAAATTGCTGGAGCCATTAGGGAAGAGACCAAACCAACCGTCAAGCGAATCGTCCTCGGAGAGTTCAACATACCCGATGCAATCGACAATATGGTTTACTTTGGGGTGCTTCGGTTTGTAGAGAGAAAGCTTCATTTACTTTGTTCTGAGGACAGCAAATTACTGGACATGGCTACAAGTCATTTCTCTAATATAATGAAATTTTCCTTTTAACGGCCGATGACTTTTAGCCCTCCTCCAAAATATACCCACTACCGTGCATGTTCTGGATCTTTACGTTTTCATCGGCACTGAGGTATTTGCGGAGCTTGGAGATGTATACATCCATACTTCGGCGGGTGAAATAGGTGTTTTCACCCCACACTTCTCTCAATATTTTGTCGCTTTCCACCAGCTGGCCTTTAGTCTCGCAGAGCATTTGAAGTACCAGGGCTTCCTTTTTGGTGAGATGGAGGGCGTTGCCATCGAGCAACAACTGCCTGTTTTTGATGTGATAAGTGTAGCTACTGCCTATCTGGTAGCTTTCCATGGCCGTGCCTGAGCGACCTTTTCCACTGCGTCGCAAGACAGCCTGTATCCTCATGATGAGCTCTTCCTCATCTACGGGCTTTACAATGTAGTCGTCGGCGCCGGCCTTAAAACCCTTCATCTTGTCAATCTTCATCGATTTGGCCGTGAGAAAGATTAGCGGGATGGTAGCGTCAAGTTCCTTCAGCTTATCTGCCAGGGCGAACCCATCCATTTTGGGCATCATCACATCGAGCAGACAGATGTCGAACTTACCAGGCTGGAAAGCTTTCAGGCCTTCTTCGCCGTCTTTGGTCCACTCCACAGTAAAGTTGTGCATTTGCAGGTACTCCTTCAGGATATACCCTAAGCTGTGGTCGTCTTCAACTAGTAGGATCCTGCTCATGATAGCTGGGGTAAAAAGATACTGAATTCGCTGCCAGCACCGGGTTGGCTTTTGAGGCTAATGGTGCCTTTGTGAAATTCTACTATTCGCTTAACGTAGCTTAAGCCCAGCCCAAAGCCTTTGATGGTGTGGATATTGCCTTGCTCGGACCGGTAGAACTGATCGAAGACGTATTTCTGCACTCGCTCGTCGATGCCAATGCCTTTGTCTTTCACCAGCAGAAGAATGCCACCTTGTTCGGTGTCTGCGGTAGATATTTCAATTTCTGGCGCCCCGTTGGTGTACTTCTGTGCGTTGTCGATCAGGTTGTACAATACGTTTTTAAGGTGCGTTTCGTCGGCAGTGACCAGGTAGCTTTTGGCATCCAGGTTCAGCTGAATTTTGCCCTTCTTTTCGTCAATAATCATAGTGAAACTATCGGTGACCTGGCGAATCAAGTCGTGCAAGTCCAGGGTTTTCTTTTCAAGGTGCAGATTGCCCGAATCTAGGAGGGCCATTTGCAGGATTTTGTCGACTTGGGTTTGCAGTCGCTTTGTTTCCGCTCCGATAAGGTTAACATAGGAAGTCATTTTCTCGGAGTTTTGCACTTCTTCTTTTTGCTTCAGCGACTTGGCAGCCAGCGAAATGGAGAAGATGGGCGTTTTGAACTCGTGGGTGAGGTTGTTGATGAAGTCGCGCTTTAGGTCCGACAATTTCTTCTGCTTGTTGATGGTGTAAACGGTATACCCAAAGGCACCGAGGATGACTGCTATGAGGATCAGGCTGCTGCGAATAATAGCGGCGGACTCTCCCAACACTGCTGCGTCTTTGTTGGTGTAGGTCATGGCGATGTCTAGCTTTTTGCTATAAATCATACAGAAGCAAAGATGATTGTCGGCCGCCATTACAGTTTTTGCTTTTTCCTGTAAGGGCCAGTCTCCACGGTGGATCATGCAGCCATATTCACTTGAGGTATAGCCGTCCACCCTGTACTCGAGCTTGGGATAGTTAAGCGCCAGTACTTTGTCGATCTCCGTCTTAAGCTTTAGCTGGAGCGGATCTGTCAGCTCAGAAGCATTGGTAAATACAAAGGAGTCGGTGCCGCTGATTTGATGGACCAGGTTTCTCAACTCGTCATTGTACATGGAGTTGTCGTAGAGGTCGGAGAGTATGTCGGGCACCGCCATGCTCATGACGTTTTTATTGGTGTCGATGTCCTGCTCGAGAATGCGGTACTGGTTGTATAGCAGCACACCCAGCGAGGTGACTACCACGAGGAGGAGGATGATGAAGGTGTACTTGGATAGTTTCATATTGTTCCCAGGGCCTTAGTCAGTACGTAATTGCCAAGGCAATTGGTAGGCGGAGCCGGACAACCAACTGCAGCAATATGTTAAAGAAGGCGGGTCTTCGTCTATCAGCCTTCCCGCGCAGCCAGACTTGCTGCTGCGCTGGTTTCAACAGCTATCTTCTTTGTTACTTTTCCAAACGATGAAAAGTAACCAAAAATCTTGGGAAAATAAGCGCACGAGCCATTGCCCTCATGCTTCCCGCCATTTTCCCGCCAACCCTCCAGGGTGGGCGCTACAGCTACTCAGGCTTTTTCCGGTCTGCTCTCGATGTTGCTTAGCGTCTCAAAGTTCGCACATTCAGCATCAGAATTTAAGTATTGTTAAGCATCAACGCTGGTTTTTAACCTTTCTTTAACACTTTTAACCTTTGTTTAAGGGACTTTAACGCTTCCTTAACCCATTCAGAAACGCTGAAGCCCTAAACTGCATCAAAAAACTCAAGGCCATGCAAAAACTCAAACTCTTCGGATTACCTCTACTTTTTTTCAGCTTCGCATTGCCCGCACAACAGGCAGATATCCTCGTCAGCACCGACTGGCTAAAAAGCCACCTCAACGATAAGAACCTGGTCATTTTCCATATCGGATCGGAAAACGTCTATGAAGCCGAACACATACCAGGTGCAGTTTATTTCAGCCCTGATGAGTATACCTTTGAAGATGCTAGGCACGTTTTTGACCTGCCCAGCGACCAGGCACTGAAGACGCTGATGGAAAGCAAAGGCCTAAGCTCCACATCCAATATCGTGATATACGATGCCGAAAACTGGCTGCGGCTGGCGACCCGATTGTACCTCACGCTCGACTACCTCGGCTATGCCAGCCAAACACATCTGCTGGAAGGTGGCTTACCTACCTGGAAAGCTGCTGGTGGTCAGGTAAGCACCAAGTTGCCGGCACCCACAAAGGGAAACTTTGCGATCAAACCCAATGCTGCCTTGCTGGCCGACAAGGCCTACGTGCTCAAGAGTATTAGCGACGCTAAAAATGATATCGTCGACTGCCGGGCCTCCGTATTTTACACTGGCATTGAAGCCACACACGGAGCGAGGAACGGTCGGGTGCCTGGTGCCAAAACCATTCCTTTCACGAGCATGTATGAAAAAAATAGCGCTGGCGCTTACCAATTTAAATCATTGGCCGACCTCGATGCTATTTTTAAAGAACAGGGACTGTCGAAGGACAGTGAGCTGGTGCTCTATTGCCATATAGGTATGCAAATGACCGTGGTGTATACGGCGGCGAAGCTACTTGGCTACAAGAATGTTAAAGTTTATGATGGCTCTTTTATCGAGTGGGGCCCGGACAAAACTTTACCCATTGAGATCGACTAATAAGATTAACTAACATGAGCAAAGAAAACAAGGCAGCAATGCCCTACTGGAATCCTTACCTCTGCGGCATTGGTTTGGGCTTGGTGCTACTAGGCGCTTTTGTGGTGATGGGGCGGGGCATAGGTGCCTCCGGGGCCATGTCGTCGGTGGTGACCGCTGGCGTTAGTACCGTCTCTGCTTCCCACGCCGAAGCCAATGCCTTCTACCAGGGTTACCTGGGTGATGGCACCGTGAGCCCGTTGAAAGACTGGCTGGTGTTTGAAGTGCTGGGTGTGCTCATTGGCGGGTTTATCTCAGGGAAACTAGCTCACAGGTTCCAATTCAAGGTAGAAAAGGGGGCGCTGCTGTCGAACAACAGTCGCTTCCTTTATGCCTTCCTGGGAGGCATTATCATGGCCTTTGGTACCAAACTAGCCAGAGGCTGCACCAGCGGGCAGGCCCTCACCGGAGGTGCCATGATGAACGTAGGCAGCTGGATATTTATGATTGCATTATTCGCAGGTGCCTATGCCATGGCAGGCGCTGTTAAACGACTTTGGGCATGAACGGACCATTTTACGAATTTGGGTGGATAGGAGAGGAGGCCAGTCTATGGTTTGCGCTCGTAACTGGTGTTGCTTTCGGGTTCTTCCTTGAAAGAGCAGGATTGGGCAGCGCCAAAAAGCTGGCCGGACAGTTTTACTTCCGCGACATGACCGTCTTCAAGATGATGTTCACGGCCATTATCACAGCTATGCTGGGCGTTTTTTGGCTCAACTGGGCGGGGTTACTGCAGGCCGACATGATCTACCTGACGCCCACCTTCGTCTGGCCACAGCTCATCGGTGGACTGGTGTTTGGTGTGGGCTTTATTGTGGGCGGCTACTGCCCGGGTACTTCTTGCGTGGCCTCTTCTACCGGTAGTCTGGACGGGCTGGTGAATGTAGCCGGTTTACTGTGTGGGATTTTCTTGTTTGGTGAGTTGTATCCCTGGCTGGAAGCTTTCTACACTGCCGGGCCGCTTGGCCAGGTGACGATGGACGACTACTTTGGCATCCCTGAAGGTGTCATGGTCTTTTTGCTGGTGAGCATGGCGCTGGCTGGTTTTTGGGCATCAGAAAAGTTGGAGAAAAAGTTCTCAGCGCAATGACGAAATTCACTTTCAATCAGAAGCTGGCTGCCCTGGCCCTTACGCTGGCTATTTTGTCATTGATAGCAGGCTTGGCTTTCCCCAATGGTCCAAAACGTCTCAGCCAGGAGCCTCGATTTATTTCGATAATGTCGCTTGCGGAGCAAATTAAGAACCGGGAGCCCCTGGTGCTTATTGACCTAAGGTCGCCGGAGCTGTACGATGAGTTTCATTTGCCCACTGCTGTCAGTCAGCCACTAGCCGGGTTTGATTGGCAGGGAATGGACGAGTCCGTCTCTTACGTTTTCTATTCCGGCGACGACCTGCTGGCCCGCACGTTGTGGGTCACCTTGCCAGCGACAGCCAAAGCGCATTCTTTCATTCTCTTTGGTGGGGCTTACGACTGGTTCGATCGCCTGCTCTATCCTAAGCTTCCACTAGCAGCCGACGGAGAAGAGGCAGAAATGGCAGAGCGGGTGGATGCACTGTGCAGGTTTTATGGGGGGCAGGCCGAGTTTGTGAATGATACGATAGTCATCGAATACTACTTCACTGAGGTTTCGGAGGCCTCCTGGCCCCGTGTGGCGAGGCAGGGAAAACTGATGAGAAGAGGCTGTTGATTAATAAGCCAACCGGCTCGGCATATAGCTTTTATACCGGGTGTTTTTGCCTGGCTTTTACATGGCGACTGATCAAAGTCAGGTAACTTCTGGAGATTTTTATTCGTAAAGAAAAAGACATCAAATCAACCTCGAAGAAGCCATGTCATTTGGAGGCCCCATCGATTCAATGATCAATGCTAACAAGTCGAACATGGGCTTGCTGCAGAAAAGGAAGCGGTTGAAGGAGCTAAACACTGAGTACAAAACTCCACATATGGAACTGAGCTTTCCCCAGGTTTCTGATGCTTCAAAAGAACAATTCAAGGAATACCTGGCCAAAAGCCAGCGTAACAATCGAAGAAAAAAAGTGCTTGTAATAGCCCTTACAGTGGTTGTCTCAGCAATTGTTTTTTACCTGATATACTCAGCCGACTATTCACGAATTATAGATGTGATCAAATAACTGAAGTTCGTTGGGACATGAGCAACAGCTTCTCCAACTGGGCCCGGACGGAGTCTCGTACCAACTTTGGTTGCTATTTGCTCGGACAAGCGTGGGGATTTTAATATTCCAAGTAGGTGCTGCTGATCCATCCAAAACATGGATTATTAATTCTTTTTGGATCCTCAGTATTTACAAAAATGTAATCGTCAGTAGATTTTTCGACATTATTAAACACCAAGGCGAACCACCAAACTCGGCCAGTCTCATCCTTGTATGACGACAATGCAACCCCGGAGTCTCCTTTGGCCAGTTCTTGTATAAGATTTCCAGATTGTAAAGGGGGCGTATTGGCGCCATCTTCTATTTCAGGGGTCATGCGCAATCTATACTTATTGTTTTTTACCGTAAAAGGGATATTTAAGTGGTACGTATCTGGAAATTTGGTTGCCTGATAGTAGTCTGTCTCCTTCAACGATATCAGTTTTCCATCCGATGAAACTGATAGAGTAGTGTATTCAGCTAAACCGGGTGGAGAGGAATATCGAATTGTGTTAAGGGTTATCGATAAAGTCGAGGAGGGGAGTCTTTTTTCAATGAAAGTTATTTGCCCACTCTTCTCAAAAATTTTGATGAGAGAGTCGCCGGTGTTAGTGAATATTTGTAATAGTTTTTCGTTCAGGTAGCCGGTCCAATAGATAACTAAATCTGGTAGTAAATCATTGTTAAGATGAATGGCATGACTATAACCTCGCTGCATGTCAAGGTATCCCTCAGAGCCTTTATTTAGATCGCTTCGCATTTGTATCAGAGAACCAACTATTGAGTCAGAATTAGGAAGCTCAATGCCCTTCCAGTCCACTTCTTTTTCCACCAGGTTTACTTGGCCATAAATGAATAGCGACGATGAGTAGAATATTGTTATGAAGATGATTAGTGCCTTCATTTTTATGTTTAACGGCTGGGTTATGAGTTGAAGTGTGAGTAAGATTTTAGCTTGGCGAGTACACACCAAACTGAAAATCTGCAAGGAGTTTCAAAACTAGGCGATAAGGTGCCATTACTAATGGTCATTTGATGCTGTTATTTTTTTATCAACCCTTTATTGTTTTCATTCGGTTCAATCAAGTCCCACATATTCCCGTATAAGTCCTCAAATACCGCCACAGTGCCATAGTCAAATTCGGTGGGTGGTCTCACAAAATGTATCTTTCTATCGACCATTTTATTATAGTCTCGCCAAAAATTATCTGTGAAGAGAAAAAACCCAACTCTCCCTCCAGTCTGATTTCCTATGCTTTCTGTTTGTCTTTCGTTGGCAGCTTTGGCAAGTAGCAAGGAACATTCTGTGGCCCCAGGTGGCGCAATCATTACCCATCTTTTCTTTTCATCAATTCTTGTGTCTTCGAGAAGTGTAAAGTCTAATTTTTTGGTATAGAATTCAATCGCCTCATCGTAGTCTTTTACCACTAAGGCTATATAGGCTATTCGTTGATACATTTTTTTTAGATTTTTATAATTGCAGCTAATGTCAGGCTATTGTGTAAGGGAGTTGAATGCAACGCTCATTTCGCTGTCATTTATCAACAAAAATGATTAAAAATACACAAAGTGGTGCGGACTGCCATCACAGCCGCCATTTCCTTAGTTGAGAGCTTCTCGCCTGGAATGTAACCTTAAAACTTGACCGGAAAATCGGCACCAGCCTTCGCTGCCATTGGAAGGATTTGCTGCCCTGAATAGCAGGGGAAGATTTTACAACTGTTACACCTCTCGCATAAACGCAACACCAACCTACACCAACCTGAATCGTTAGATAGATGGACGCTTTTTCTATCTTTATCCTATCATTCTAAGACCTCAAGATGTCAGTACTTTATTTGCTCTCCAGTTTGGGGGTAATCAACGGATTATTGATTGGTGCTTTTCTGGTTTTTCGCAACCAGAACAAGGTCGCGAATACCTATTTGGGTGGTCTGTTATTGGCCTTGAGCTTGCGGATTGGCAAATCTGTTTTCTATTATTTTGAAGATAGTGTAGACTTACTGATCCTTCAAGTTGGGCTTTCTGCCTGTACTTTTATAGGGCCATTCTTTTACCTCTACACTAAAGCCATTTACAAGTATCATCGAAAAATTCATACAAGAGAGATTGCTCTGCTCCTGGTCCTTCTGTTAGCTGTTTTAACCATAGGTTTAATCTTTCCTTACCGAACTCAGCCGGCTATCTGGAGAGCTTATGTGGTTTATGGTATCTATATCAACTGGACAGTATTCACATTGTTGGGTTTGTACTACGCTGTCAGAATGCTGAAACCTGTAATACTCAAGCCCGCCACAATGAGTAAGCCACAGCAACATTTGGCTATACTCACCATTGCGATGCTCTTTATCAATTTAACTTACCAGATGGCTTTGTATGGTTTGTTTACCTACCTATGGGGAGCGCTTATTTTTTCGTTCACATTGTATTTTCTCCTAGGCAGGATGTTGCTTTCCAGCAAATTTTTCTCACCCAAACCTACCGACCAGCCCCTCGAAAATGCGGCACAAAAACTGCGTGAACTGAATGTCTTAATGGATAGGGAAAAACCATATATCAATCAGAAACTGAAACTGGACGATCTTGCTGCGCAGGCTGGGCTTTCTAAACACAGTTTGTCCAAACTATTGAATGAGGAGTACCGATATGGATTTGCACAATATGTAAAAGAGTTTAGGGTGAAAGAAGCGAAGCAACTTATTCACACTAGAAATGAACTTTCGCTCGAGGGCATCGGCTTTGAAGCAGGCTTTAGTTCCAAGTCATCTTTCTTTGATGCGTTCAAAAAGATCACGAATTCCACCCCTTCGGAGTATAGAAAGAGTCATCAATTGGTGGCATAACTTACAAACTACTCCAGAATGATCATTCTGGACTTCTTATCTCCGATTACTTCGATTTCTTGACGGAAGTGCTCGTAATCTTGGCTGAACAAATCAATTCATCCAATGAAAATCAAAGCATTCATCTTTCTCACTGTGATAAGTATCGGCCCGTGTTTTGCCCAGACAGACCATGAACAAATCACGAAAATACTTAACCAATTTATTGTGGGTACCCAGTATAACTATCCAGATTCGATAGCCGCAGCTTTTCATCCGGGTACCCGAATGTTTCTGTATAATGGGACGGACTCGGCCTTTTATATGACCTCCGAAAACTATGCCGCAATGTATGGCCGTAAAGCGCCAGGCACACTGAATGATAGGCCATCAAAGATCATCGGTATTGAGATGGTTGGAGATGTGGCCTATGCCAAACTAGAAATTGATATTCCCTCTTATGGAAATCGGTATCACGATTTACTCTTGCTTAAAAAAATCCTTGGGCAATGGAAAATTGTGGGCAAGGCCACTTCAGCAGGGCCGATTCCTAGGGCGCCCGAAGCGTTCACGCCAAATCCAGCAAAAGAAGTTGTAATGACGGGACTCAACAAGCCCTGGAGCATGGCTTTTCTCTCAGAAAGTGATGTGCTTATTGCTGAAAAAGATGGCACTCTTCTTCGGATTAACCTGGCAACCAAAGAACGCAACGCAATATCTGGATTACCAAAGGATGTGGCGAGGGCAGTGCAGATTGACTCTGCGAAATTTGAAAAAGGCATTTTCCCTACGAGTCTGCATGGGCAAACCCTAAGCGCCAATGCTGGTTGGTTTCAGGTGCTCCTCGATCCTGACTTTGACGAAAATAATTACATATATCTTTCCTATGCTGCGGAGAATAGGGTGGGTGCCAGTACGACCAAAGTTATTCGGGGTCAATTGATCGACAATCAACTAAAAGAGGTGGAGACGCTTTTTGTAGCAGAGCCCTACGTGCATGGTCTCTATCACTATGGGGGAGGTATGATCTTCGGCACCGATGGCAAGCTTTACATTACCATAGGAGAGCGTAACTTTTTTGAGTACATGAACCCTGACCTTCCTGTGGCACAGGATGTAAAAGACAAACGTGGAAAAGTATTTAGAATTAACCCAGATGGGAGTATTCCAAAAGACAATCCTGATTTTGGATTAGCTGCGGTTAAAGGGTTATATGCCCTTGGTATTCGTGCTTCGCAAGGCTTGGTCGTACACCCAGCAACCGGGGCTATTTGGTTTAGCGAACACGGCACAAATCAAGGAGATGAGTTAAACGTTCTGAAACCAGGCGCAAATTACGGATGGCCGAATGTTACATCCGGTAAATACCGAACAGATTATCAACCAAAGGTTATTTCGGGAGCCACTTTTACGGACCCATTATATTCATGGGACCAGACAGTTGCGCCAACAGGATTGACTTTTTACTCAGGTAGTGAGTTTCCACAATGGAAGGGAAATTTGATTGTGCCTGGCTTGAGTAAAGGCAGCTTGTGGAGAATGGTGGTGGATGGCGATAAAATTATGAGTGCCGAGGAACTCTTCATCAACAGTCGGGTGAGAGTAAGAAAAGCAATTGTTTCTCCTGGAGGTCAACTCTATTTACTTTCTGACGAAGAGGACGGCAAACTGATTCGGGTGTTTAATAGTAAGCGTTGAAATCACTGGAAGTTATTTTAGCGTTTGTCTGTTTGCCCGACGCTGTCCTGGTGACACGCTCTTTTAACTAACGGTGGTGCAAGCGGAGTTTTCCTTTCAAGCGAACGGCGATACCTTCGAAAGCCTGACAAGCTATCAGGGCGGGCAGCCGTTTCTGCTAGCGCTCAAACGAGGACGATGCGGACTTTTTCACTACGGCTGAACAGTTTTCACATTGAGATGTCCACCTACAGACCGAAGAATTTTCAGCACGGTGTCAAATTGTGGTTTTGATCCAGGCGAAAGCGCCTTGTACAAACTTGGACGACTTAGCCCTGTCTCTGCTGCAATTTTCGACATTCCCTGAGCTTTTGCCACATGTCCGAGTGCGGCTATTATGTCCGATGTATCGCCTTCTTCCAAAACATTGTTCAAGTATTCGGCGATCATATCGTCATCATCTAAATATTCGGCGATATCAAATTTTGTTGTCTTCATCACGTCTCTATTCCTCAAATGAATTTTTATAGTCTTCCCACAATTGCTTTGCCTTAGTAATGTCCTTTTGTTGAGAAGACTTGTCTCCACCACTCAATAAGAGGACAATTCTACCGTCTACGTCCTTTAAATACACACGATAACCTTTCCCGTAGTGAATTCGCAATTCACTTAAACCTTGTCCGACTGGTTCACAGTCCCCCCCCCCCTGGCGCAAGCGTCCGCTTGTGCCTGTCGTTCAATGAACCTGTCATTCAATGAATTTAATGTCCAATAAGCCTTTTTGTCCTGCATAATCTCTTGCGCTGCTGAACAGCCAGGCTTCTGGATGTTCAACAAAGCCTGCTTCTACAGGATTTCGGTGTATGTAGTTTAGCTTCTGATCCATCATTTCATTGGTAGTTAATTCTACCGGTTGATTATTTTGCTGCCAAAACTGATAGTCGGTATTGTTGCCATTTTTTCTACCAGCTTTTTCCATCATCCAAATCATCCATTCCTTTCGACTTTCTTTCAGGTTTTGACAGATAGCTTCTCGCAGCCTTCTAGAGGTATAGCTTTTCATATCTCTTACAATGCCTTCCATTTTGTCTTGATGACTGCCGATGATCATATGAATATGGCTGGTCATTATGCACCAACTATATACTTCCAGTCCTTTCTTTTCGATGCAATATTTCCAACTATCGATCATTTCATACTTGTACTCATTTCGTATGAACACATCTATCCAGTAAACTACTGCAAAGCTGATAAAATAGAGCTTCTCGTTATCTCTAAATTTATACTTCCTACTCATGAAGTTTAAAATACAAATTTGCAGGTAGCACTGCAAATGTTTGAGAATTGCCTGATATAGGTAATCGGCACAAGCGGACGCTTGCGCCAGGGGGGGCAAAAGATTTTGCCGATAAAGGCTATCAGGTTTTTGCTACAATTCGCAATCCAAATAGAAAAAATGCATATCTCGGTAGGGTATACCTTAACTTGTGCGGTGTAATTACAAAAGCCATCAATTCTGACACGTCAAGAGTTTAAAATATGCTTTGACCAATACTTCGATGCTATTCGAAGGTATTTGGTGTATCGTGGTGCGGATACTGAATTGGCAACGGATATTGCCCAAGACGTATTCATGAAACTCTGGGAAAAGAAGCTGGTGTTTGAAGAAGGTGGGACGAAAAGTCTGTTGTACAAAATGGCAAGTGATGCTTTTGTCTCGCACTTCAGGAAGACGCAAGTAGCTGCGAAGTATGAACAGTCTGTGGAACTGAAAGTAGAATCCAACGACCCACAGAAGCAACTTGAATTCGAAGAAGTACATGGACAGTATTTGATTGCATTGTCGACAATGAGCGAGAAGCAGCGAGAGGTTTTCTTGATGAATCGAATAGAGGAAATGACGTACAAGGAAATTGCTGAACGATTGGGTCTGAGTGTAAAAGCTGTAGAGAAACGAATGAGTCAAGCCATTGGCTTCTTGAGAGAAAGATTAATTAAAAAGTAGGGTATTGCCCCATGAAACACGGTTTACAAAAGCGATGAGGACTAACCAACATATAAACGAAGAACATCAACTTCCAGATGATTTAGAGAAAATCATTGGGAACTCTGAACCGAAATTCTCGAAAAGCAAGGAGGAAGTCTGGGGTCAGATGATGGGAGAAATTGATGGAAAGACGCAAGAGTCCAAGGTTATTCAATTGAGTTGGTTCAAATACGCAGCTGCTGCAGCTGTTGTTCTGCTCTTGTCAACAACCGCTTTCTTGAGATTCTATACGGAGTCAGTTTCCGTTCCTGCGGGATTGCACAGCAGGGTTTCGCTGCCTGATGGTTCAACCGTAGAATTGAATGCTGCAACTGAATTGAGTTTCCATCCTTTCTGGTGGCAATTCGACCGCTCGGTTAAATTGGAAGGAGAAGCTTTTTTTGATGTGAAGAAAGGTAGCAGTTTTTCGGTGATGTCGAAGAATGGAACAACCACGGTGCTTGGAACCAGTTTCAACGTCAACAGCCGCGAAGACGGTTACACCGTTTTCTGTAAAACAGGGAAAGTCAGTGTGCAGCACGAAGCTTCAAAAGTGGTCATTGCGTCCAACGAATCAGCTCAATTAAAGGCAAATGGAGAATTGGAGAAACGTACAGATGCAAATGGTTCTGAGTTCATCGGTTGGGTAGATAATCAGTTCATTTTCAATGCCAAGCCGTTAAGAGATGTAGCAAGAGAAATTGAGTTGCAATACGATATTGATTTGAACATCCTTGAGGATGATGTGGCTGATTGGAAGTTCACTGGTGCGTTCAATAGATCGGATGATGTGAGGGAAACGCTGGAAGTCATTTCCACCTCAATGGGACTTAAATATGAACAAAACTCCGTTGTAAGTTATTCCGTGACGAAACAAAATCGTTGATGTCTCGAATAATCCCATGTCTCATAATGCCGTTGCTGTGGACCTTCGCCACGGCTCAGGAGAATTCAGCGCACGAGAAAGTTTCGTTGAAGGAATTACTGATTGAATGGCAACGCGACAACGACTTTGAATATTCTGGACGAGACGATTTATTGTCTCAATGTATGGTGCCCGATTCGGTACAATCTGTAGACGAGTTATCAAAGCATCTTAGTTCTTGCAAGTTGACCTACGAACTCAGGAATGGTGTATTCATCATTTTTAAAAATGAAAAACTGTATTCCTTGGTGGGATATGTGAAAGACGCTGCCACGGGCATGCCCATTCCTAATGTGGCAGTGAAGCTGGGCGATCTTGGAACTACTACAGGCAATGACGGTTATTTCTTTCTGATTACGAATGATAACCTTGCGACTGTGGACGTGACGCATGTTTCTTACAACGCGCAGCAACTACAATTCAATACGAGTATCGACCATCATATTGAACTAGTTCCTAAAATTATAACACTTGACGAGGTTGTAATCGATTTGGGGAATTCAAATACTTCATCAAAAAGGTCAAACGTTTTAAATCGCAGAAGAATCATTCAAGCGCGGTTGTTTCGGAATATCAATGACCTCTTGGATAATCGACCATCGGATGAGATAAGCACCTTTGTAAACGAGCGCGACCAAGGGTTGAACATTACTTATTATCAGTTAGAGGTGAGTAAGAAAAAGGGCCGTGAAATTGGGCGAGTTTTCAGCTTCAGCGATGAAACGGGATTTTACATTAATCCTCGAAAACCAAAACTCCACAAACGGACCAACTTCTTTGAAGCAGACACGATTGGAGATTTTATTCATTTCATAGAGATGGCATCAGTGACTACTACAGGAAATAACTATTCCTATCGGGCAGAGCAATTACTGGATATCCGAAGCTGTAAAGTAAAAAGCCTTACCAGAAGTCTTCTTCGCGAACTTATTGCTGATGACCAGCAATTACTCGAAATGTTCAATAATGAAAAAGGTAAGAGTGCTAAGCTGGCTTCGTACCTCAGAGAATACTACTTCCGAAAAAAAATGTGATTTCTGGTAGGGTAGTTCCTAACCTGCGCGGTGTACTAGTAGAAACACCAAAAAAATAGAAATCATGAAAAACACAATCAAATTGCTAGCCGCCATGGCTCTGGTTTTTTCAACCACAAGTAGCATGGCTTTCGGACAACAAGACCCGCAACCAACGGAAGGAACAATTAAACTTTACAGCTCTACGTCTGATTTCCTAAACAAGGAAACAACATTAGAAGTACAAGCAGAATTCCGCTACAGAGAACTTGGTTTCTCGATTGTCGGGCTCGGTGTAATAACCGATAAGGTAGATCGAAAAAAAGCGGGACACGTATTCGGATTCGAACTAGGAGATAAGGTTTACGTTAACCCTGGAAGAAGACAACTAAAGCGAGGAAACAACTTCTTCGAAGCACAATTAATCGGACCATATATTCACTACAAAGTGGTTGAAGGCGGAAATACACCGAATGGCCAAGCTCCCTTTATTTACCCTTCCGAGAAACTGCTTCACATGGAAACGGGAAAAATCAGAACGCTTACCACAAAACGCTTCCGAAAATTGGCGAAGGATGACCCTGAACTTCTGCTGCGATTTGAACAGGAAAAGCACAAAAGCCGCGCACTTACCCCGTATCTGAAAGAGTATTTCGAAAGAAAGAAGAAATAGACAAAGGCAGCCATTTCAGTCGCCACGGTTCATTGCGTTATGGAGCATAGTACCAGAAGTTTTTCCCACTCGAACGTGCTATTGCCTGCCAAAAGTCTGATAAAGATAGAGTGCGTGCTTTTAGTAGGTTTTGATCAATTAAACTTTTATAATCAAGAAGAAATGAAAAGTTTATTTAAATCATCGGTAGTATTATTCGTTTTATTGTTTTCTGTTATAGAAAGTATCGCACAAGACAAGCCCGAAAAGCCCAAGAAAAACTTTTTTGGAATTGTGGCAGGCGCAAGTGTATCACAAGTAACAAACTATGACGGCAAACCTTTGACTAGTTTTACAGGTGGTTTGTATTGGGATTGGAGGTTTTCCGAAAAGTTTACATTACCTACAATTATCACTTTTAACCAAAGAGGAGAAAATGAGAACGGTGACGTAGAAAGTTTGAAATTGGGGTATATCTACTCATCAACTATACTAAAATATATTGTTAGCGAGAAGTTTAGCGTTGCTTCTGGAGTATTCTGGGACAATTTGATTACCGTTGGAGACAATTCTATTCACAATTGGGAAACGTTAAGAAGAAGTGATTTTGGAATTCCAATTGCAGTTAGCTATAATATTACGCCACGTATTGAAATTGGTGCGAGTTACAATTTTGGTCTTTTGAATACCTCGTACATACCAGGTACCACATTGAAAAATAATTGGGGGACATTAACACTGGCGTATGTATTTAGATAAATTACCATAATTCTAATCTGATTTGCATTACTCTGCTTGTTGGTTAGTTTTACTTTGCCAGTATTAATTCAAAAAATCACAAGGGTTTCTGCTCTTGTGATTTCTTTGTCAAGTTGTTTTTGTGTTGTGTCTGTTCTAAAATTGGCTACAACGACCAGCCAAGCAGCGTGGGGATTAGTAAGAGTGACCGCCGCCGTCTGCAATTAGCCACACTCCCGATAGCTATCTGGAAATAAAAATACACAAAGTGGCGGGGACTGCCCCGAAGGGATCCCCATGGGACAATCCACACCGTCATTTCCTCTCAATTGAGACCCCATGATTTCTTTCTTTGTGTTGCGCGCATTTCTATACGAGTCAATTACATTTTCAAGCTCCTTTGAACCAGTGGCGATACAATCGCCAATCTCCTACGACCTCGTTTCCGCTAGCGCTTAAACGAGGACGATTGGGGGGAGAATTGACTGCTATTGGCAATCAGCACAAGCGGACGCTTGCGCCAGGGTGGGATTAATTTCTTATTGGAATAACTTTAAGTATTTGTCAACTTCAACTTCAATTTTTACCTGCGCATAATCAGCAACCAGTTTAATTCGAGTATTGTTGTAGTGAGTAGCATGGTTCCTGCCCGGAACAAAAATGGAGCCTTTTCTCTTCTTAAGTTTTATAGCTTTCTTTTGAATCAAATTATTTCGGCGGGCAGTGAAGTAGTGTAGGCAGTCGACCTTTATTTCTAAGCTGTTCGTGTTGGTAAATAGGCGTTCGACAAAATGGCTACATTCATTGTCCAAGTCAATCTCTCCCAGAGTATCCAAAGCTCTTTTTAGCAAAAAAGACTTATGAAACTCATCAATCTGATTTGAAATGACATTGTTGATTAATGCTGTTATAGAGATACCTAACTCTGAAATTTTTTTCTTTCGTATAATTTCGAGCATTTCTAAAATTATTAAAACATTATCCTCATCAAATACCATGATATTGGAAATGTTTTCTTTGAAGTATAGGATAACTTCTGACTGGATTTTATAAGGATTGCCATTGAACAACATTTCCAACACTCGGATCGCATATGGGTTTCGTCCGGACGATTGGAAAATCTGATTCATGAATAGAAAAAGAGAATTTGATTGATACCAAATGTCTTTGTATCCATTTAGCATCTGATTCAGGCCAATCAAGGAAAGATGATCAATTTGATCTAGTGTCTGTTTGACTTCGTCTTGACCGGTAATGACATAGATTATTGATAGATTGTGATTAGATTTAATCTTCTGGTAGAACTGAGTACTATTTTTTTCATATACACAGATAAATCCATATCGGATTTTCATTAATTGCCCATCTTTCTCTTTTTCTTCTTCATAAATGTGAATTTGGTATTCGGTTAAATTACACGACTCCAAATAAGAAAAAGGCAAATTATCGAACCCATCTATTATCTTCTTTGAATAGTCGAAAAGTATGGGGTCATCCGTAGTGAAGCCATATCTTAGTAGAATACTCAATCTGTTTGGGCACTTCTCTAGATGACTTTCTAACTGCATTTTATCCCAAATCAATGTCTTGTATCTCTTTTTATCATTTGCAGCTCCGAATTCGCCATTCAAGTTTGAAGTTGGGGTAGTGCTTGTTATTAAAAAATATCCTGTAGCGTCGTGGACATCACAGGCGCTTTGCCAATTTCCTACGTCGTTACTTGATACAGATCTCCCACTTTTTGCAAAATGTTTGCATTGAACGATAAACTTATCAATGTAACTATTTCCTATCGGACTAGTTGATTCGATTTCTATTATTAAATCTTGATTTCTGTCTGGCCCTCTTGACGGGTGTGAAAGTATCTTTATTCCCATATCTTCAAGAATGTCACGGCAGAACAACTCAAAATTTTCGCCGTCAGGAATTTTAGTGAAATCTATAGCCATCTATTTTTTAACCTTAAATAAATTCTCGTTGAAATTTGCTGCATCTGGACATGCATCATCGATACTTACTTTTTTTAGAACGGAATGTACTTGTTCATGTAGGCCTTTTGGCAGATTTTTTAAAATCCTTATAGAAAAGCCAAATTCTTTGGTAAAAAAAAAACTAACTGGCAAAAAAATCCGGCAAACAAGCTCATGGGCCGGAATTAAAAATTAACAAAAATAATACTAGTGAAAAGACGGATTATTCGCCAGTCGTCTGGGAGATATTTTTGGGTGGCTAGGAAAAAGTAGCTACAACATCTGTCAACCCATTCCAGGAATAAGCCATATCTGTCAACCTATTATAGGAATAGCTCTTTAACCCTTCAACCTATTTCAGGACCTGAATGGCTACCAACCAGCGTGTAGGGCATCATCAGCCGAAAATACCTAAAAAAGTGCCTTCTACCCCCTCGTAGAGGGGGGTGCCCCCCTTCCAGATACCCCCTCCCCCTTATTTTTGTGACAGCTGTCCCCTTTTTGCTGAACTGGGTCACCTTTTTGCTGACTGCTGTCACCTCCGAGCTAACAGCTGTTATCTTTTTAGTGACATGGGTATGCTTTTTGGTCACCGCTGTTACCTTTTTGCTGACAGCTGTAGTGTTTTTACTTACAGCTGTCATCTACGAGCCGACAGCAGTAGGCTATTGAGTGACCGGGCTTAGCAATGAGGATAGCAGGCTTGAGAATTTAGCGCAGAGTAGTCGTTCGAAAGGTGCCTTTTTCATCTAGCGCAAGATTGATCTCCATCTATACCAAGATTCACTTCGGTCTTTGGCTTGACTGAACACTATCTTGCGCAAGACGCTGGTCCGTGGACACGTTCCAGGGATTGGAAAGACCCACAGCCTTTGCGATCGGAAGTATCCGATCTGCGGTTTATCGTCCAATTTTTTCTCGCTAGTATTTTGAGCAACCATGAGGCTGCGAGGATTTTCCCCACTATATCCGAGCACTTCCACTCAAATTCACAGCAGTTCCTTTGCCCCCTTCCTTCCAGTCGTTATTTTCACAAAAAAGCAACAACATGGACCTGATACAATATGAAACCGGGGATCGCCTGGCCTGGATTACCCTCAACCGCCCTGAGAAACGGAATGCCCTTAGCTTTGAGCTTGTCGCTGAGTTGAAGGAGGCTTTTCAAAAGGCGACCTACGACCCCAAAGTGAAGGTGATCATTCTACGGGCTGAAGGGACCTCGTTTTGCGCTGGGGCCGATATTGCCTACTTGCAGCAATTGCAAGGAAATACCTATGAAGAAAACCTGGAGGACAGCATTCACTTGAAGGAGCTCTTTGAAATGATCTACACCATTCCCAAGGTAGTCATTGCCCAGGTGCAGGGAGCGGCTATAGCGGGCGGCTGTGGATTGGCCACTGTTTGCGACATGGTGTACGCCGTGCCCGAGGCCCAGTTTGGCTACACCGAAGTGAAAATCGGCTTCATTCCTGCCATCGTTATGGTGTTTTTGGTGCGTAAGCTGGGCGATGCCAAGGCCAGGGAGCTATTGCTCACAGGGCAGCTCATAGATGCACAAAGAGCTTGCGAACTCGGCATCGTGAATGAAGTGGTTGCTCCCGAGAAGCTGGCAAGTAGGGTAGAGGAGATGGCCGCTAAGCTGATCGCCAGTAACTCGGAGCAGTCGATGGGAATGACCAAGCAAATGATGGCAGAAGTGCAGCAGATGTCGATAGTAGATGCCTTGCAATACGCCGCTGAGCAAAATGCAGTAGCTCGCTCTACTAAGGACTGCAAGCGGGGGATGGCGGCCTTTTTGAATAAAGAAAAAATTACCTGGTAAGAACTGGGGAAGAACAAAACGCAAAAAAAAGCAAATCACAAAACGGAAATTTCAAATCAGAAGGAGGCAAACAAATTCCAATACTTTCCATTCAAAAGCCCGAAAGCCAGCCTATAGGTGGTTATATTTTTAGGGAATACCCTTTCTTCGTCCTTCCCCTTTTTGGTTTTAGATTTGCATCAAATAAGCATAAAACATTGGTCTATGAAACGCCTTTTTATTTTCTCCTTTTTTCAGCTTTTGCTTTCGTGGGGACTGCTCGCTCAAAATGCCATCGCTCCACTTTTTCCGGTGTCTGTGACGCATGAATTTTCTGAGCCAAAGAAAACCTTTGAAGATGTACAGGCGCTGATCCTGGCGAATTACTATTCACCTGATATTACAGAAAAAGACTTGTACTGGGCAGCCATCCAGGGCATGCTTCGCCATATTTCGCCGCCTGAAATTCCTGAATTGGCTAAAATATGGACGCCGGAAGAATACGAGGACATTCTCAATTCGCTCAAAGGGGTGAAGCTCTCTCTGGGCTTCAATAGCACCTTCAATACCAACGACGGCAGCATCACCGTGACAGATGTGCTGGAAGATTCCCCAGCTGTTGGCCAGCTTCAGCTGTATGATAGAATTGTACGCATCAATGGAGAGTCGCTGAAAGGAAAGACCCTGAGTTTTGTGAATAATTTACTTGATGGGCCTTCTGAATCGGAAGTAAGCCTGACAGTGATTCGCGACATCAATGTGGTGGATATCAAACTGCGACGCACTGCCTTTCCTTCCAACGACTTAAAGGTGACCGTAATACCTGGAAGAAACATGGCGCTGGTTGAAATAAAAAACGTTTCGCAAGGGCTTACTCAACAGTTGAGCAGTGAACTCCAAAAGCTTCAGCAGCAACAGGTAAAGAAGATCCTGCTCGACCTTCGCAACAATCCGGGCGGGGTGCTTAACGAAGGCGTAAACATTGCTAACCTGTTTCTTTCCAAAAACAATATCATCGTGCGCACCGTCACAAGAAGCGACAAGGCAACTCCAATTGTGGCTGATATGGAAGAACCTTTTGGGTTTGAGCTGATGGTGATGGTAAATAAAAACACAGCCTCCGCTGCTGAAATTATAGCCGCGGCACTGCAAGACCATAAGCGAGCCACTGTCATAGGGACGAAGACATTTGGCAAGGGAGTGATTGAGACTACCTATACGCTTGAAAATCAATACCGCGTCAAATTTATCAGCAGCGCCATGTATTCTCCAGCAGGAAGAACCTGGCAAGCAACGGGGGTTTTGCCCGATTTTCTTGTGCAGCAAGATCCGTCGGTGAGTGCAACGATGGCCAAACTCCCGATAGAGCAACGAGCGAAAGACGACATTTACATTCTTACTGCCATTAAGTTGCTACAGTAAGCTAAACCCTGACGTGAAGCAGCCAGCCGACATACTAAAACAATACTGGGGATATACAGCCTTTCGTCCTTTACAGGAAGAGATCATTGCCAGTGTGCTGGCAGGCAAAGACACCATGGCGCTGTTGCCCACAGGGGGAGGAAAGTCCATTTGTTTTCAGGTGCCGGCACTCTGTATGGAGGGCATATGCATCGTTGTTTCACCGCTCATCGCTTTGATGAAAGACCAGGTGCAGCAGCTCCAGAAACGGGGCATTGAGGCGGAGGCGATCTATTCAGGTATGAGTGCGCGGGAAATAGACATTGTACTTGATAACTGTATTTACGGGAAAATCAGGTTTCTATATGTGTCGCCGGAGCGGCTGCAGACCGACATATTCATTGCCAGGGCAGAAAAAATGAAAGTGTCGCTGCTGGCGATCGACGAAGCACACTGCATTTCTCAGTGGGGCTACGATTTTCGCCCGCCCTACCTGCAAATAGCCGATTTTAAAGAAAAACTCCCCGATGCTAAACTTATAGCGCTGACAGCATCGGCCACCCTCAAGGTGCAAAAGGATATTCAGGAAAAGCTGAAAATGACGGACGTGGAAGTCTTCATGAAAAGCTATGCCCGAAAAAACTTGTCCTATTCGGTGTTCAAAGTGGAAGACAAGGGAAAGAAGTTGCTTGAGATATTGACCAACGTGCCGGGCTCAGCGGTGGTGTATGTCAGAAGCAGGAAACGAACCGAAGAATTGGTCAAGTGGCTTTTGTCCAACCAAATATCGGCCTCTTATTATCATGCCGGCTTATCTGCCGTGGAAAGATCAACACGACAAGCCCGGTGGATTGAGAACCAGGTAAGGGTGATGGTCGCTACGAACGCCTTTGGGATGGGCATCGACAAACCAGATGTGAGGGTGGTAGTTCATGTTGATATTCCGGATAGTCTTGAAGCCTACTACCAGGAAGCAGGCAGGGGAGGGCGCGACGAGAAACTGGCCTATGGCGTATTGGTTTACCTGGCCTCCGATGTAAAAGAACTGAAAGAGCGCACCATGCGCTCGTTGCCTGAAGTAGACTACCTCAAAAAGGTGTACCAGGCACTGGCCAATTATTATAAACTGGCTGTCGGGAGTTCGCAGTTCGTTTCCTTCGATTTTGATTTTGACCAATTCATCAAGACCTACCAGCTAAATCCCTTTGAGGCATTTGCGGCCATCAAGAAATTGGAGGAGGAGGGGCTGATCCAACTCACTGAAAGTTTCTACCAGCCTTCCCGCCTTTTTGCCCGGGTGGATAAACAGGAACTGTACAAAATTCAGGTAGCCAATGCTGCGGTTGATCCTATTTTGAAGGCTACCCTTCGCTTGTTTGGCGGGGAGATTTTTAGTCACCCGGTTGGCATTTCGGAAAACGATATTGCCAGATTGGCTAATTGCAATAAAGCAGAGGTAGTCAGGCAGCTAGCCTATTTGGATGGGCAGGGAGCAGTAATGTACGAGAAAATGAAAGACTCCCCACAGGTGCTTTTTCTGACACCCCGTCAGGATGCAGCGAAGCTTACCATCGATACCCAACGACTAAAACAACGCCGGGAAGAATTGATTGGTAAGCTGGACCAAATGATTAACTACCTGCAGCACGAGTTAAGGTGCAGGACCCAGATGATACAGGAGTATTTTGGGGAGGAAAACGATATCCCCTGCGGTATGTGCGACTACTGCATACGCCAAAAGAAAGTGCTTCAGTCGGAGAAAGCGTTTGGGACGCTAATGGATCAGATACTCAAAGAGATGGGCAACGGCGAAACGGATATCCATGATTTGATCCTTGGTCATTCCGGCAAAGTGAAGGAAGCCAGGACGTTTGCCATACAGCATTTGATAGAAGAAGGAAGGCTGAGGTATGCGGTCTCTGGGAAACTAACTGTTAATAAGTAGTCCTCTATAGGTTGATCAAACTTGCTTCTTTCATTGTTAAGCTAGTGATCAACGGAACTCTAACAACAAAAAGACAACCCTTGTTGGAGTCACTGATTAATTCGATAGTTCCGTTCATTGTTTCTACCAGTTGCCGGGCAATGGCAAGTCCTAAACCTGTTGAGGGTTCATTGGCAGTTGTCTTATTGCTGGTTTTGGCATACTTCTCAAATAAACCTTTTTGCTCTGAGATTGCAATACCAGGTCCCTCATCTTGCACTTTTATCACAACCTGCTCTTCCTCTACTTCAAAACTAACTTGAATCTTCTTGCCTTTGGGGGAAAACTTTATGGCATTCGACACAAGATTGGAAACTATTTGAATGATGTAGTTTTTATCTGTTTCCACATGCTTGTCTACCTCTGGCAGCACCAGCTTCATGTCAATTTTCTTAGAATTAGCAACTGGTTTGTACTCATTAATGGTGCTAATAAGAAGTTGATTCATATTGACCGTTTCATAAAAAGGTGCTTGCTGCAGTAGCGTGTTGCCAGCATTTGGTCCAAGAAATTTTGATATGGTTGAGTTAATTTTACTACAAATTTGCTCTATCAAAAGAATATACTCATCCTGCTCTTCGGGGCTGCCTTTGTGCTTTAGAAGTTCTGTGATGGAGATGATGTTGTTGACGGGGCTCCTCATGTCATGTGCAACCAGTTTCACGAAATCCCCTCGTTCGTCGTTAAGTTTCTTTAATTCGAGGTTTTGTTTCCCCACTTTTTCATTCAAAGTGAATAGTTTTTTTGCTAGTGCTTTGAGTCTACGCTGGCTTCTTATAATGATCACTAAAGTAATGATAAAGAAGATGGCGGCAGCCAGGTATACTTTGGAGAGCGTACTAATATTTTCTAGTTGACCTTGAGTTGTCTCAAGCTCCTCATTAAGGTTCGAAATCTGCTTCTCTGCTTTTTCGGATTCAAGTGAAGCAACCATATCGGCTACATAGGTTTTGTAACCCTGTGAATAGATCGAATCTTGTAGCTCAAACGCTCTGGTCATGTCCTTGATGGCCTCGTCCTTCTTACTCAGCTGGTTGAGAATTTCAGCTTTTGTGAAAAGTACTTTTGCAAGCAAGGTAAGTGATGATACTTTTTCAGCTTGTTCAACCGCTTCACCTATCAGAATGGAGGCGGTGTGCAAATGCTTTTCCTTAAAAAATGTAAGTGCAAGTTCGTAGAGTATGTCGGCCTTCGCCACTTCATCCTTGCCTTCTTCAATTAAAACCCGGGCCTTTTCAAAGCTTTTTCTAGCATCAGCAAACATTTGCCGATCCAAATAATACCGACCTATTGATCTCAACGATTTAATCCTTATCCGAGGAGCAAGATTCTCCTCATTGATATAAGCAAGGGCGTTTTCATAGTTTTGAAGAGCCAGCGAGTCGTTTCCTAAGCCGCTATATATTTCTCCCAGCTGTACATAGGGTGGTCCGGTATCGATAATTGTGTTGTGCTTTACGCCATAATCTTTAGCCACATTTAGCCTCTCTAGTGCACTACGGAATTGTTTGTTTTTCAGGTAGGCTTCCGCCTCATCATGTAGACAATAGATCACTCCTTTGTGGTGACCAGTGTTTTCGTATTTGGTCAGCGCTTCATTGTAATATTTTAGTGAATACTCATAAAAACCAATAGCCGTGTAAACCAGACCAAGGCAATGGTAAGACCTGGCAGCAATGTCATCATCGTGAATTTCTTCGCTCAAATCTCGTGCTGCGGCAAGCAGTTGTAAACTTTGCACAATGTCGCCTGAGTTGAACGCCATCATTCCCTCTTCTTTTAAGGTAAATGCTAGTCCAGCCTTGTAATCAAGCTGTTTTGCCAATGATTTGGCTCTTTGTATATAGGAAAATGCTTCGCTTGGATTCGCGATATTGTAGTAGATAGCTAATTGATTCAATACATCGACAAGCTCTTTGCCTTGCACTGTTTTTGAGACTTGCAAAAGGCTGTCTCTTCTTTTTTCTGTGGGAACAAAAATAGAATCCATTCCCCAGGAATAAACTGGGATAAAAAGTAAGAAAAATACAACTAGTCTACGCACCTTCAGGATAATGTAGGATTGGGTTAAGGTACTTTAAGGAGATAACGATTTGATGGTGTCCAAAAATACAAAAAGGCAACAATATTGCTGCCTTTTTTGAAAATATTTTGTGTTGAGTTATTTACTGAAGAGCCTTAACACCAGGTAGTTCCTTACCTTCCATGAACTCAAGCAATGCCCCACCACCGGTAGAAACATAGCTCACCTTGTCTCCATAACCGAGCGTGTTAACGGCAGCTGCAGAGTCACCGCCTCCAATCAGTGAAAACGCACCGTTTTCGGTGGCTTTTACTACAGCATCGGCAATGCTTTTTGTGCCGTTGGCGAATTTTTCCATTTCAAAAACGCCCATAGGCCCATTCCAGAGAATCGTTTTGCTCGATTCAACCACCTTGGCAAATACTTGCGTGGCTTCAGGACCAATATCCAGCCCCATCCATCCGTCAGGAATTGCATGGTTGTTGGCTACCTGAGTATTGGCGTCGTTACTAAAATTATCAGCGATGATAGAATCGATAGGCAGGTGGAGTTCCACCCCTTTCTCCCTGGCTTTCTGAATCAGTTCTTTGGCAAGTGCCAGTTTGTCTTCTTCTACCAGAGATTTTCCTATTTGTCCACCCATTGCTTTGAAAAACGTATAGGACATACCACCGCCAATAATGAGGTGATCTACTGTATCAAGAAGCCTTTCGATGATGAGTATTTTATCAGAAATTTTGGCTCCACCCATGATGGCCGTGAATGGCTTGGTAGCATTTTCAAGAACTTTTTGAGCATTTTCAAGCTCAGCCTGCATCACATAGCCGCATACTTTGTCATTCATGTAGTTAGCTACAATTGTTGTAGAAGCGTGGGCGCGGTGGGCTGTTCCAAATGCATCATTTACGTAGACGTCGCCATGCTGCGCTAGCTTTTGAGAAAAGTCGGCATCACCTTTTTCTTCCTGCTTATAAAACCGTAGGTTTTCAAGCAGCAAAACTTCGCCAGGCTGAAGGGCCGCACTCATTTTAAATGCCTGCTCACCCACGCAGTCATCTGCAAATTGAACGGGCCGTGCAAGAGCTTCTTTCAGATAATTGACAACATGCCTGAGAGAGAATTTTTCTTCGGGTCCTTCTTTAGGGCGACCAAGGTGGCTCATCAGAATAACCGATCCGCCGTCTTTTAAAATTTTGTTGATAGTTGGAATGGCAGCCTTGAGGCGGTTGTCATCAGTAATATGATGAGACTTGTCGAGGGGTACGTTGAAGTCTACACGCACAAGCGCTCTTTTTCCTTTAAAATTGTATTGATCTAGTGTTATCATAAACGGTTTTTAAGTGTTGAAACCTGATAATAAAATTGGCTCGTGTTTGTGGGCTAATGAGAAATGTAAAATTACTTTTTTTAGGTGAGTTTGAAAGAACAATCAATGGTCTTTCAATTTTACTTATGCCTGCGCTCTTTTCAGGCGGTCATTAATGGCTGCACCCAAGCCCTCTTCAGGTAGGTATTCGGCTACTATACAGTTGGTGTCGGTTTTGTCCATTTTTCGAAGTGCCGAAAACAAATTAGCAGCAGCTTCATCGATATCTCCCTTTTTTGATAGGATGAACTTATGGTTGTCTGGAACTTCCGGATAGTCTTTCCAAAATGAAATAACGGCTACTTTTGAAGGATTTAACTTTTGTATAAGCTCTTCTAAATTTCCTATGATAAGCCTTTTTGTAGGGGAATAATGACTTTTAAGCATCCCTGGAGCTGTAGGATCTGAACTCATATTGGTCCTGATTCTCACTGTCCCGACAAGCTTTTCTATTTCTTCGATGCGTTTGCCTCCAAGCCTGTATACAACTGGTTTGTTATTTTCAAAGCCAATAATGGTTGACTCAATGCCCACTCTGCAAGGGCCTCCATCAAGTATATATGGGATAGCATCGCCTAGTTGGTCCTCTACATGCTGAGCGTTTGTGGGGCTTACATAGCCAAAGGGATTAGCACTAGGTGCGGCCAGGGGATAGTCGAGCTGCTGAAGCAGTGCAGTAGTAAGTGGATGATCCGGAATGCGCACTGCAACAGTTTTTAAACCCGAAGTAAGCAGTAGTGGGATCTTTTTTTTCTTAGGCAGAAGCAGGGTCAAAGGCCCGGGCCAAAATGATTCAGCCAGGCTTAGGGCTATGTCAGGAATATCCTTAACGAAGGTTTTTACTTTTTCAAGGCTATCTGTATGCGCTATCAGTGGGTCGAAAGAGGGTCTGTTTTTAGTATGGAAAATTTTCAACACTGACGAACTGTCAAATGCATTGCCAGCCAGACCATAAACGGTCTCAGTAGGTAGCCCAACGAGTTGCCCCTGGTCGAGAAAGGACTTGGCTTTTTCTATGTCGATCCCTATTTCTGCCATGAAAAATCATATGATCCTGCGAATCTACAATTATTCTGTTTATTTCGTGCTGAATTGTGATACCTGCCGAATAGTTGCTTCGCGCAAGGCAATAAGGGCCAACAGTAGATTGTTTTTTTGGCTCAAAAGAAATGCTGATTGCGGGGTTTACTTTTTGTAAATTAAACTGGATTAATAAGAATATATCCACATATAAAACATCATAAGCTATGAGTCAAAGAACAAGATCCATCGTTAAACTTGTTGCAGTGCTTGTCGTTCTTCTTTTGGTTTTGGGAGAGCTGAGTATTGTGATCATTCCGGCCATTGCCCCTTACCGTTTTTGGTTAATGGTGATTGCTTTTATGCTAGTGCTGGTAATTTCAAAATAGGACAATATCAATATTCACTTGTAGGTATTTCCTTTATTATTTTAGTGATTCAAAGTAGGAATGCAGGTTGATAGCTTGGTAAATATTTCTTTTTTGCAATAAACAAGGAAATCCTTACATCCAAAATCTCCTTGATGGCTTCTTTTTGAGAGGCGATGAGGCGAAAGAGAGGTGTTTGAAGTATTTTTTTACTCACAAACCTTACATGGATAATATTGCTACGGGAAATGGTAAAATTGATTGAGGCCGGCCCACTACCTTTGAAATACAAATCTGATGGAAGTATCCATTAAGACTTTGTTCTTTAAGGTTTAATTAAGGTTGATGGTGGGCCCCGCGCAGATTTTGTCTGCCGGGGTTCTTATTTTAATGGCGGAGTACCAGACGAACCGTTTTTTCGCTACCGTTGGCCAGCTTGATCCGGCAGAAGTAGACACCATCGGCTACTTTGGTGCCAGTAACGTTGGAACCGTCCCAGGTGAGTGTGGTTTTTCCTTCAAACTGAGTCCCAAATACAAGGGTTTTTATAGGTTGCCCGGCTGCATTCAAAACAACCGATTTCACAATCTGCTTGACCGGTATTTCAACCGGTATTTTTATTTCGTCAAAGAAAGGGTTGGGATAGGGGGCACCTACTATGAATTTTTCGCTGGCCACAGGCTTTTCAATCACCAGATTGTCCTGGATAAATGTTTCGAATACCCCATTGCCATGAGTTGCTATTGCCAGCCGACCGTCCAAGGGATTGTAGCTGAGCATCGGCACAACGCTGTGGCCAATAATATCGGCTGCTTCCATCGACCATGTGACTGATTCCGTGTCGGTGATAGATTCTGCGACGTAAAGGCCTGAACCAGTGCCGACGACCGCCATCAAGTTGCCATCATTAAGTGGTACAAGTTGCCCCCACCGAATGCTTGGGCCGTTGCCAGTTCCATCTTCGTTTTGCTCCAGATTGCCCCCAATATGTCGAAAGCTATTGCCTGCATCTTCCGACAAGAAAATGCTCCTCACTCCATAGTTAGAGAATATAACCATTACCCGGTCGCTGTTTGACGGATCGATCGATATAGCGCTCAGAAATGCATCGGGGAACTCCTCACTGGTGATTTCGTCCATTTGAAAATCCTGGCTATCCAGGCCCCTTAGCTTAAAAAGTCGGCCCGTGGTGTTGCCATAAAGCAGGTATTTTTCACCATTAATGCTGAGATCAAGTGCGGTGATCTGTCCTTCATCAATTTCGGAAACATCCAACTTTGTCCAGTTAACAGATGTTTTTTCCTGTGACCCGTTGGTGATTTGACTCAGGTTCGAATTTCTCCACATAACATTTCCACCTGGCAAGTACATAATGTTATTGTTGCTTGGATCGATGCGAAACGGATTGATGAATAAATAGCCATTGTCCCTGTCTAGCCCACCGTTGCTTGGGTCTACCCGCGCAAAGCCGGTCAGCTCAAACTTTGAATCAAAAGTGAGTCGGTAGATTTGACCCATTTGAGCAGATACATACCAGAAAGTGCCGTCAGAAGTTGTTTGACAATAGCTGCCATCTCCTGAAAATACCTGATCCCAGGGTGGGACTTCGCCGGGAGCGCTACGCAGGTAGGTGCCATTGTCCTGCATACCGCCCACCATCAAATCGCTGTATTCAAATTTTGGAATATCAATCGAAAAGAACTGCGACGTAATATAACCACGATTCAAGTCGAGCCATTGTACCTTGTCGGCCAGTCCGTCGTAGGTGATGGAAATACCTCCGTCGTGGCCGGAAAGCATTTTGTCAGGATCAGAATAATAGAATGTAAGCACGTGTTGGTCAGCATGATGATTGGCATACTGACTGGCATTGTTGTTCTCGCTGTATCCACCGATCCACCGGGTATTTTTATCGCTTTTGAAGCCGTCTGTTGATCGATAGAGGTTAGTGCCGCCAACAAAGACGATGTCTTCATTTTCAGGGTGGATTTCCAATACCATGTTGTAGCCACTTTGTGTGTCGAAGGCACCCACTTTTCCACCAAAATCAGGGATGTTGCTAGAGAGGTTTTCCCAGATATACCTCTCAGATCCTGGTAGGTAAGTTGCCTTCCATAGGTTGGGCGTTGCTGCGTCGACCAGGAAATAGAGAATTTTATTATTTGAGGGTGAAGGGGCAATCACCACTCTTCGGTATTGCGATGGGAACCCGGTAGGCGTTATTTCTGTCCATTCAACTCCATCCTGGGATCGGAACAACCCAGCTTTTGCCCAGTTGTTGCCATTGTTACTTACCGTGCCTAAAGCGGCATACTTTACCCCGGTGGTTGTAATGGCTATGTCGCTGAAGTACGGAAAAGTAAGGTAGTTGAGGTCGGTGCCGTCAGGTTCGCTTAAAAGATCAGCTCCTAGTACGGTTTGCCAGGTGTCGCCTCCATTGTCTGAACGAATGATGCCACCTATGGTGGCTGCATAAATTTCATCTTCCGAGAGGTTGGTTTGATTGATGGCCAGGCGGGAAATGTATTGAAAGGGGCTGCCGAAGGTCGTCACGTCGCCAGTCACTGTAGCGCTCAAAGGCTGCCAGCTTTGGCCGCCGTCAGTCGATTTGTAAATGCCATCGCCTCTGTGGGGCGTGGCGCTGTTGGCTCTTGCAGAATTGAATTGGGAGTATTCGCCAGTGCCAAAATACCAGGTATTTGTTTTGCCCTCTCTGGTGTCCTGTATCAGGCAGCTCACACTATTCAGCATGTTGACGGGCGTGACTCTTGACCAGCTAAGTCCTTCGTTGTTAGAACGCCATATTCCACCCGACACTCCACCGGCAATCATTACTTTTTCATCGCTTTTGTCAATAGCAAGTCCTCTGGTTCTGCCACCTACATTGAAAGGCCCCCGTGAAATGTAGTTTCTTTCCTGCGTCCTGGCCCCACGTGCCTGATGTAGGGCTTTTGTGGTAGGCAGTGCTTGCACGTATCTGAGGGCTCGATAGGCAGCGTCAGCAGCAAGCTCTCCTGTTGCGGGGTCGGCCAGCATCATTTGTTCGAATCGCATCCTGGCGCCAGGGTCTTCCTCAATCCCTAGCGAGGTAGGCATGAACGGAAGAGAAAGCGAGGCAGACGTAGAAATGCTATTGTTTTGTAACAGGTGTACCCAACTTGCACCTGCCACGGCGAGAGTGATTGTCAATGCTACAAATACTTTTCTAGTCATATCAACCTCACGCTAAGATGCCCCAAGCACCTGAGTTTTGTTTACCATTCTCAATATTGACTCTTCAAAACCAGCTTCATTTGTGATGCTTTTCAAAGGAAACCATTGCAGTGCCCTGCTCTCATCACTCACAGAAAGGGGAGTCGATAATTTTGCCCGTGCCATGAACCTTATATCGAAATGAAAATGAGCTCGTTCCGTTTGCCTAGCTGGGATAACATGGATATCGATATCAAATATATTTTCTGATACCCAGGCATAGCTGCTAAGACCAGTTTCTTCTTCGAGTTCCTTCGCTGCTACCTTTAAAACATCATCTTCGCCGTCAGCATGACCTCCGGGCTGTAGCCATCTGTCGAGCTTTTTGTGGTGCAATAGCAACACTTCCTCATTGCTTTCCGAAACGACCCATGCAGAGCCAGTAATATGCCCCGATAGCAACTCCCTATGAAAGCAGCCAGGGAAATTATTTAGGAGAGAAACAAATCTTGGAGCAAATGCAGCTTCTTTCGCGTAGGTTGTGGCGTAGTGATCAAGCGCAAAAACCAATTCTTCTCTCGTCATCCATTTACTTTATAACGATGTTCACTTTGTTCATTCTGCCTTCTTGTAATGGAGCAGTTTCAGCACCTTCGCCGTTATTATCGAGGTCGCCTTTTCTGGCTACGACGAAGTAGGCTTTTGGTTCTAGTTTGGTAAAAGTTACTCTACCCTTGCTGTCTGTTTTTTGAGCTTCCTGGACAGGGTTCTTCTCGGCAATATAGTTTTCTTCAGTGGCATACAAGGTTACCGTAGCACCTTCTTCAAAATTACCAAGGCTGTTAAGGATGGTGATCCTAAGGTTGGTTGGAAGAAGCTGGGTAGAAGAAGTAAGCACCATAAATCCGATAGCGAGTATCAAATTAATCCCCAGAAATCTCTGTGTAATCTTTCTCATTTTATAATTAGTTTGCATTTGGTTCTTTTTAGTTTGTAGCGAATAAATGGGTAATAAGCTCTCTATGGCTTTCGGGCTCCTCGTATTGCCTGTCGGAGTAAATATTAGCCAAAAGTTTGATATAGCTTGGCTGGTCGTTGATCAACACGTGTTCAATTAGGATGTTCCCATAAAACTGCTTAGTGAGCCCTTCGCTTCCGAATGTCGGAGGTTTCAGATAATGTTTTTCCCTGGTCTCAATGCTGCCATTTTTCTCGGTAATCTTCACATCGCTATTGACCATTCTATAGCCCAGTTCTTTGCTTTTTTCTGCCAGGTGATCAAATAGGTATTGAAACTCCTGTTTCGAATATGCCGGAGAATAAGAAAGTGCGAAACCGTTGGAAGAGGGAGAGCTAAATACATGTACATTCGGGTCATTTTCAATACCAGATTTCTTGAAGTGATAGGACCTGCTGAAATCGGCTATTATTTTAGATTGACCTTCACTGGATTTCCATCGGCCGTACCCATCAAGGTATTTTTGGCTCCTTGCAATGACCTCATGGAGTATCCTGGAGCTGTCGTTGCCTCCACTTTTAAATAATTTGTGATATAACTGTTCGAAGAAAGCCATTTCCGAAAGATAACGAGAGGGAATAAGGATTAGTTAAAACAAAATCAGATTTTTACAGGAGAACACAGATAAAATCAAACGAAATGAAAAAGATCCACTCGAATAACGCACCTCAGGCCATTGGACCCTATTCCCAGGCAATAAAAACTGGAGGATTAATTTTTTGTTCAGGGCAAACACCCATTGTGCCATCCACCAACAAAATGGTAGAGGGTGAAATCGCTTCTCAAACCAGGCAAGCCCTGATGAACCTCGGTGAGGTACTGGCTGCCGATGGACTCTCTTTGGCCAACGTGGTAAAAACAACGGTATTCCTAAAGAACTTCAGGGATTTTCCAGCGATGAATGCCGTCTATGCTGAAGTGTTTGGTACGCACCAACCAGCCAGGAGTACCGTGGAGGTCAGTAGATTACCTTTGGATGCATTGGTGGAAATTGAGTGTATTGCTTCTGTTGACTGATAACAAAATCACTGCTGTTCCTGTTAGATGTGCATGTCATTTATCGCTATCTTACTGCTAGTATTTGCTGGTATTTTACCTGCACAATCCAACAACCCGCTCGAACCATTTGTCTGGAAAAATCGGGTAATACTGATTTTACACGCTCCTGAAAAGGCAGATTTGGCTAATGAGCAGCTGGAATTGTTGGTGAAACAAATGCCGGATCTTAATGAGCGTCAACTTGTAATAGGTGTGGCAGTTGGAGTAAATGAGCTGTCTATTGGTGGCGAATTGCTTAGCGCGAACAGTAGTGCCAGGCTGCAGCAAATCTACAACCCTGACGGCGCTGATTTTTTATTGGTGCTAATAGGGAAGGATGGGGGAGTGAAACTTAGAAAAAGCGATTTGGTGACTCCCCAGTCTATTTTCGACCTTGTCGACTCGATGCCCATGCGCCAGTCGGAGATGAAAAAGAACTGATACTATTTGATTGAGAGTGTTGTCCTGTTGAATGTGGCTGACGACGCCTGGTTAAAAAAAAAGGCACTACCCTTTTTTCACAACTACTTCATTCACCAAAGGAACGCCTTCTTTAAAACTCTTGATGTTTTGTAAGGTAGTAAGTGCGATTTGGTCAAGGGCTTCGCTGGTAAGGAAGGCCTGGTGGGCAGTAACCAATACATTGGGGAATGTCATGAGACGGGAAATAATATCGTCGTCGATGATCACATCTGAAAAATCTTGAAAGAAAAGGTGTTCTTCCTGTTCATAAACATCAATTCCCAGTGCTCCCAGTCTTCGGTTCTTTAATGCCTCAATGGCCGCTATTGTGTCCACAAGAGCACCCCTGCTGGTGTTGATAAGGAACGCTCCTTCTTTGATAACTTTAAGCGCTCTTTTGTCTATCAGGTGATGTGTTTCAGGAGTCAGCGGGCAGTGCAAAGAAATGATATCAGCTTGTGCGAGCACTTCATCAAGCCCCAGATAAGGGATCTTTTTCTCAAGCAACTCATTATTGGGGTAGGGATCATAAGCAATTACCCGGCATCCAAATCCAAGCATAATACTTGCAAAGGTAGCGCCTATTTTTCCGGTCCCGACTACGCCCACAGTTTTGCCGTAAATATCGAAACCAGTCATACGTTCGAGAGAGAAATTCCCTTCCCTCACCCGATTGTAGGCTTTGTGTGTTTTGCGATTGAGTGTAAGCAAAAGAGCAACGGCATGTTCTGCTACTGCATGGGGCGAATATGCTGGCACCCTAACCACTCGTATGCCGAATTTTTGGGTAGCTTCGAGATCTACCTGATTGAACCCGGCACAGCGCAGCGCTATCAGGGGCACCTTTTTTGTTTTCAGCACCTCAATGACATCCTTATTGATGCTGTCGTTTACAAAACAGCAAACCACTGATCCGTCTGGGATCACAGCTGCCGTTATGGTGTCCAAAGAAGCTTCAATGAAGGTGAATACAAACCCAAATGCCTGGTTGGCCTTTAGGAAGTACTCCTTGTCATATGATTTTGTGCTGAAGAAAACGACGTTCATGCCTTATTTCGACTTTCTTTTGAATGTCTTCTTCGCAGGTGCCGCTTCTGCAAGTTCCACACACTCGGCATAAGTGAGCTCCGCTGGTTCCTTGCCTTTTGGGATTTTAACATTCTGTTTCCCAAATTTGATGTAGGGACCAAATCGCCCATTCAACACCTGCACCTCGTCGTTCTCCGAAAAGTCTTTGATCAGTCTGTTGGCTTCAATTTCCCTTTTGGCTTTTATGATCGTAATACCTTCTTCGGCTGTCACCGTCATCGGGTCATATTCCTTGGTAAGCGAGTAAAACTGGCTCTTATGCCTGATATAGGGGCCGAATCGCCCTATGGCGGCTACCATTGGCTCCTCTTCAAATACACCCACTTCCCTTGGGAGTTTAAAAAGCTGAAGGGCTTCTTCCAGTGTGATGTTTTCCATCAACTGGCCTTTTTTCAAACTCGCATATTTAGGCTTTTCATCTTCGGTAGCTTCACCAATTTGTGCCAAAGGACCGAAACGCCCCAGCCTTACAGTCACTTTCTTGCCACTGGCAGGGTCAATTCCCAACTCTTTGCTTGACCCAACTTCCGACCTGTCTACCTTTTCGGTGCTTTCTACTCTTGGATGGAATTTCCCATAGAAAGAGTCAATCATCGACTGCCACTGCACTTTCCCGCTGGCGATATCATCAAATTCTTTTTCTACCCTTGCCGTAAAGGTAAAGTCGATCACATTTGGGAAGTGCAACACCAAAAAGTCGTTGACTACCATGGCCAGGTTGGTGGGGAAGAGTTTCATCTTTTCAGCCCCATAATTCTCCTTACCAGTTTTCGCGGAAATTTTGCCTTTGGCAAGTGTTAGCTCTCTGAATTCTCTTTCTTTCCCGTCGCGAGATTCCTTTTCCACATAGTCTCTTTTTTGTATCGTGGAGATGGTAGGCGCATAAGTTGACGGACGTCCAATGCCCATTTCTTCAAGTTGTTTTACCAAACTTGCTTCGGTGTATCTTGATGGAGGTCTGGTAAAAGATTCCCTGCCAATCATTTCTCTCAATTCCAGTATCTCTCCTACTGTCAATGGGGGAAGCATTCCTTTGGCTTCTTCCTCCTCCTCTTCGTCATCAGTAGATTCGATATACACTTTAAGGAAGCCTTCAAACTGGATGACTTCACCGGTCGCTGTCAATACTTCGTCGGCCGTTGAGATCCCAATAGAGGCGATCGTTTTTTCTATTTGTGCATCCGCCATTTGCGAGGCAATGGCTCTTTTCCATATCAGGTCGTACAGGCGCTGCTCGTTTCTTTCGCTGCCTGCGGTGTGAGCGGAAAAGTCGGTCGGTCTTATGGCTTCGTGAGCTTCCTGAGCACTTTCTGACTTGGTTTTGTACTTCCTGGTTTGCACAAAATCATTGCCATACGATGATTTTATTTCATTTACTGCCCCACTAACCGCTTCATCCGACAGATTCAGCGAGTCTGTTCTCATATAAGAGATTTTACCAGCTTCGTAAAGCCTCTGGGCAATCGTCATTGTTTGGCTCACCGAGAAGCTGAGCTTTCTACTCGCTTCCTGTTGAAGCGTTGATGTAGTAAAAGGAGGTGCCGGCGATCTTTTAGTAGGTTTTTTCTCGAGGTTCTTTATTGAGAATTTCGCTTCCTTGCACTTCTCCAGGAAGGCCAGCGCTTCTTCTTCTGTTTTAAATTTTTTGCCTAGCTCTGCTTTTAATACTTTTCCACCTGAAAGTAAAAAGTGCCCGGTGACTTTAAAAGTAGAGTCAGAGTTGAAGTGCTCCACTTCTCGTTCACGGTCTACCACTAACCTTACGGCGACAGATTGTACTCGACCCGCTGAAAGACCAGTCTTTATTTTCTTCCAAAGGATAGGCGATAATTCAAAACCAACCAGTCGATCGAGGATTCTCCTTGCTTGCTGGGCATTGACCAAATCGACGTCAATTCCCCGGGGGTTTTGAATCGCATTGTCGATGGCTTTTTTGGTTATCTCCCTAAAAACAATTCTTCGTGTATTATTATCATTTAAGTTTAAAGCCTCCTTCAGGTGCCAGGAAATAGCCTCTCCCTCCCGGTCATCGTCACTCGCCAGGTAAATCATCTCAGCTTCCTTAGATAATTTCTTTAGCTGTTTAATCACTTCCTTTTTATCGGCAGTGATTTCATAAGTAGGTGCAAAACCGTTTTTAATATCAATGGCTTTGTCTCCTTTAGGGAGGTCGCGAACATGACCATAACTTGAAGTAACTGAATAGTCCTTTCCTAAATATCCTTCTATTGTTTTTGCCTTTGCAGGCGACTCGACTATTACTAGATTTTTCGGCATTTCTGTGATTTTTTCCTTTGTTCCAAACTGGTGAGGCGGTCAAATATCTTTAAAAAAAAACAAAAAAATCAAATGACCGGGATAATGGTAGGCTGGTTTTGCTATATTTCACCCAACATACTGTCTCTAATTTAACCACGTTACATAGGAATGGTTAAGAAATTATTCATAGTTCGACATGCCCAGTCAGGGGAAGCTGACCAAGGCACAAAAGATATAGAAAGATACCTCACAAGATCTGGTCAGCGAGAAGCAGTTCATACCGGTATGTACCTTAAAAGGCATGGTTTGATACCTGAGTTAATTATTTCAAGTGCGGCCATCCGTGCCTTTCAGACCTCCCAAATAATAGCCGAACAAATCCAATATCCGGCAGAAGAAATTCATGAAGACCTCGACCTTTATGACGCTTCGGTAAGAATTTTTTTACGACTGATCAACGAATTGGATGTGAATTGCCAAAGCGTGCTATTTGTAGGTCACAATCCAACTGTTTCCTATATGGCTGAATTGCTCACAGGAGAAGCCATTGGAAACATGGAAACCGGTAGCCTGGTAGAAATACATTTTCCTATGGATTCCTGGAAAGAAGTTTCTCAACACACCGGGAAACTTGTTCAGTATATTACTCCCAATCAGATCGAGGAAGACGAACATAGCCTGGGTAAATAAATGCCGGAGACTCAGATCCTCATCGCGCCCAACGCCTTCAAAAGTGCTGCCTCGGCTTTTGAGATCGCTCAAGCCATTAAAGATGGCCTGCTAAAAAGTAATTGTGCGTGTAACGCTGTTTGTCATCCCATTGCCGACGGCGGTGATGGGACCCTGCCCATCATAGTGGAAGCGCTGGAAGGAAAGATATTTCAAAAAGAAGTCGCTGGTCCACTTGGCAAAAAGGTGACCGCACCGTTTGGCTACGTTGCTGCGAAACAACTGGCAGTGATCGAAATGGCCGATGCATCGGGGCTACGGCTTTTATCCACCACAGAACGGCATGCATTAAAGGCCTCTAGTTTTGGCACTGGCCAGTTAATGAAACAAGCCATCGAGGCAGGGGCCAGGCAAATTATTCTATGCATAGGTGGCAGCGCATCTACCGACGGCGGAATGGGTATTTTGGCGGCCCTTGGCTATACATTCCTCGACGCCAACGGCCAGGAATTGCCTTCTTCCGGTGAGTCTCTTGCTCTTATAAATAAAGTGATTGAACCGGACAGTGCAATAGCAATACAGGTGACGGTTTTGTGTGATGTGAATAATCCACTGCTAGGCCCAAGCGGAGCTGCGGCTATTTACGGGCCACAGAAAGGCGCTTCGCCACCAGATGTGAAATTGTTGGAAGATGGATTGGTCAATTGGGCCAGCCTGATCAAGCGATACAAAGAAGTTGATGTAACTTCAATTAAAGGAGGAGGAGCTGCCGGCGGCGTTTCTGCTGGTTTGGTTGGGTGGTTGGGCGCTGAGCTTCAGCCCGGAGCCCACTTTGTCCTGGAACTTTTGGAAATGGAAAAAGCTATACGAAAATCGGATTTGGTGATCACTGCCGAAGGAAGCCTGGACGAACAGACTTCAGAAGGTAAAGGCCCTTTTGCTTTACTGGAGATGGCTGAATCGTTGGGTAAACCGGTGATTGGTTTGGCGGGCTGTATTCCACGACACATTCCGGCAAATGAGCTTAAAAGATTTCAGGCCTTGTTTCCTATTGGGAACCAGCCTGAAAAGCTCGAGGATGCTATTGCCAACACACTCGTCAATATTGAAAGAACCGCCTTTAATATAGGTAATATACTAGCTGCAGCTGCTTTAAAGGTTTAGCAGCAAGTCTCTAAAATATTGTGTGTCGTAGCTAGCCATGCCATATTGCTGCACCTTAATTTGTCCATCAGGTGCAATAACGAATGTGGTTGGTATGGCCTGTGAATGAAAAATGGCAGGCAGCCCACTGACCAGCGTATATACTGGAAAGGTATATTCTTTTCGGTCGATGAATTTTTTTGCCTTTTCCGCTTCATCGTCTAAAGAGATCATCACAAAAACCACGTTATCGGAACCCACCTGGTCGTAAAGATTTTGGATTTCGGGCATTTCGGCAATGCAAGGTGGGCACCAGGTGGCCCATAGATTGATGAACACTGTTTTGCCTTTGAGTTCAGCAAATGAAGTTATCTCACCATTGAGCGCCTTAAGTTGAAATTGATAATCTGAAGGTTTTAGCGAAACAGCTTCTTCTGGCTTGTCTGGCGACATAATGCCGGTGGCTAGAATGCCCCTTTGTAGGGTGCCGATCACCTCAGTATGAAGCCCAGTAAGGTATAGGGTGGCTATAACTCCCAGAATGACAGTCCATTCAATAATTTCTCGTTTTTTCTTTTTGTCCATTGCTTCCTAATTCATTCGGAGTCAGAGGGTTTTTCTGCTTCGCAATAATCAATACAAAAAAAGTCTTCATTTGATTCCGAAAGCCTTTATTTTCGAGCCCTGTTTCTTGTAGCTTCGCAAGCTATATGTTACAGTATATACTTTTAATGAACCCTAATCAGAAGCCAAGGAAGAGATGAGTCAGGCACATTACCTCAAGATCGCAGATGAATTAAGTATTTCCACCAAGCAGGTTGTTGCAACTGTAGAGCTACTGGATGAAGGTGGAACCGTGCCATTTATTTCCCGATACAGGAAAGAAAGAACCGGAAGCCTCGACGAAGTTTTTATAGCAAAAATACGTGACCGAATTGGCCAACTGCGCGACCTTGACAAAAGGAGAGAAGCAATTCTAAAGTCTATCGAAGAGCAGGGTAAGCTGACTGATGAGCTAAAAGCACAGATAAATGCAGCTGAAACAATGTCGTCACTTGAAGACATCTATCTTCCTTATAAACCTAAACGTAGGACAAGAGCCACCATTGCCAGGGAAAAGGGGCTGGAACCTCTTGCTTTGTGGATTTTTGAGCGTCAATCCGGGGAGGTGAATGGTGAGGCAGAAAAGTATCTCGATGAAGAAAAAGGGGTAGCCTCTACTGAGGAGGCCTTGCAGGGGGCGCGCGATATTATTGCAGAAATGGTCAACGAAGACCAGGAAGCGAGAAAGAAGATGAGGGAGCTGTTCACCCGTAGTGGTGTGGTCTACTCCAAGGTGATGAAAGGCAAGGAGGAAGAAGGACAAAAATATAAAGACTACTTCGAATGGTCAGAGGCGCTCGATAAAGTCCCCTCTCACCGATTGCTGGCAATGAGAAGAGGAGAAAAAGAGATGATCCTTATGCTGGATATCTACCCTCCGGAAGAAGAGGCCAGCTTGCTGCTGGAACGCCAGTTTGTGAGAGGCAGCAGCCCGGCGGCTGAGAAGGTAAAAGAAGCCGTGAATGATTCATATAAGCGTTTATTGAAGCCTAGCATGGAAACTGAGGCGAGACTCGGTTCAAAAGACAAGGCAGATGTAGAAGCCATCAGTGTATTTGCAGAAAACCTAAAGCAATTGCTGATGACTGCCCCACTTGGGCAAAAGGCCATTTTAGCAGTTGATCCTGGCTTCAGGACAGGATGTAAAGTCGCGGCATTGGATAGTCAGGGTAAATTGCTGGATTTCGAAGCCATCTATCCGAACGAACCACAAAAGGCTACTTCTAAGGCAGGAGCAACCATTCAGTACATGGTGGAAAAATATAAAATAGAAGCAATAGCCATAGGTAACGGTACTGCGAGTAGAGAGACAGAACAGTTCATCAAAGCCATCGGGCTGCCTTCCAATGTATTGGTAGCGATGGTCAATGAAAGTGGTGCGTCGATATATTCTGCGTCTGATGTAGCGAGAGAGGAGTTTCCCGATCAGGATGTGACCGTACGAGGAGCTGTTTCCATTGGACGCCGATTGATGGATCCATTGGCCGAGCTTGTGAAAATCGATGCCAAGTCGATAGGAGTGGGGCAGTACCAGCACGATGTTGATCAAAGCGAGCTAAAAAAGTCATTAGACGATGTGGTCATGAGCTGTGTGAATGCCGTAGGAGTTGAGTTAAATACTGCCAGTAAACAGTTGTTGACCTACGTGTCGGGGCTTGGGCCACAATTGGCGCAAAACATTATAGAATACAGAAACGCCAACGGGCCTTTCAAAGACCGTGAATCCCTCAAAAAAGTGCCTCGCCTTGGCGACAAAGCCTATGAGCAAGCTGCTGGTTTCCTCCGCATCAGAGACGGGAAAAATGCCCTTGATACCAGTGCTGTCCACCCTGAGAGATATAGCCTGGTACAGCAAATGGCCAAAGACATGGGTTGTGCAGTTACTGACCTGATGACCAGTGCCGAGCTCCGCCGTCAACTTGATTTAAAGAAATATGTGTCTGATGAGGTGGGTTTGCCCACACTTACGGACATCGTAGAAGAATTGGCCAAGCCAGGCCGCGATCCACGAGAATCGTTTGAGGTATTCTCATTTGCTGATGGAGTCAACGAGATGACAGACTTGAAAATGGGCATGAAGCTGCCAGGTATTGTTACCAACGTAACTAAGTTTGGAGCCTTTGTTGACATTGGGGTGCATCAAGACGGACTGGTACATATTAGCCACTTGGCAGATAAGTTTATCAGCGACCCTTCAGAGGCTGTTAAATTGCAGCAAAAAGTGATGGTGACTGTCGTAGAGGTTGATATCGCACGCAAGCGGATAGCCTTATCAATGAAAGCTGACCCGTTTGCTACTGGGCCAGCGCCCAAAAAGTCATTTGAGAAAAATGAGGCAAGGCCAGAACCAAGAAGGCAGGAGCGAAGATCTTTCCAGCAAGCTAAACCTGAGGAGCCAGATGGAGACTTGCAGGCTCAATTGGCTAAGTTGAGAGGGAAGTTTGGGGGATGATTTGAATTCGTGAACCAAATTCAATATTTTATACGTATAAAAAATTTATCTTTGTCGTATAAAATAGTTTAATTATGGACGCCAAGATCACCTTAAGCTTTGATGCAAGTGTAATTGCTTCTGCCAAAGCCTTTGCGGAGGAGAACAATATCAGTCTTTCCAGGCTCACCGAGTATCTCTACAGACAAATGACATCAAGGAATTACCATTCCCTTGAAGACCTGGAAATTTCGAGCTGGGTGATGCAGGTCGCGGATGGGCAAGCCGAATACAAAACCACTAAGACTAAGAAAGCTTCGAAGGGGGAATACTACGAAAGTCGCAAAAAGAAGTGAAGGTGCTCATTGATGCCAATATCCTGGTTTCGGTGCTCAATAAGGAATATCCGATATTTTCCAACGCATCAAGGGTGTTGAGTTTGGCTGGAAAGCAGGGGTTTGAATTGTATACCACTCCGATGAGTTTGGCCATCGCTTTTTATTTTTCTACTAAAAAAAGCGGCGAAGCCACTGCTAAGAAAAAGGTGACCATACTCAAGGAGCACATTCAAACGGCTGTTATCGATGATAGCGCTGTTAATAGTGCTTTGACTAATAAGAGTATCCGCGATTTTGAAGATGGGATGCAGTACTACGCTGCCTTGGCTGCTGGTTGCCAATGTATAGTGACTGAAGATAAAGATGATTTCTATTTTGCGACGATTGATGTCCTGGGGTGCGAAGCATTTTTAGAGAAGTACTATTTTGGCGTCAGGCGATCGTGAAAGCTGGCTAAATGATTGGTTATTAGTGTTTTTCTGCAAGATATTCGGTATCTTTTGGTATGAAATCACACCATAAGCTTTATTTCTTGATCATTGGATTGGTTGTTTCTTTCGTCACCAGTTCTTTTAGGTTCCATGGCTTCAGTGCCGATATCGCCAACCTATTGCTTGGGTCACTTGACGACTCGCAGAAAGCAAAACTCTTCACAGGTTTTGAAGATGATAAAAGGTTTGAGTGGACTTACCTCCCGCCTTATCAGGTGCCAAGAAATGGCCTGCCTTTAAAGGAAATGACCCAGGATCAGAAAGAGTTGGTCGCTCAGCTGCTGAGCACTTCATTGAGCGAAGCTGGGTACAATAAGGTGAAGCTTATAATGAGTCTGGAGGAGATTCTGGCGGAGCTGGAAAATAACCCACAAAGAGATCCGGAATGTATTTTGTGTCAATTCACGGTCAGCCCAACGGAGTTCAGCCTTGGTCTTGGCAGTTTCAAGGGCATCATTTAGCTCTTCATTTTACCATTGTTGATGGCGAAGTTTCCTATGCTCCAAGGTTTCTGGGATCCAATCCGGGTGAGGTAAAAGAAGGCAGTCGCATAGGACTGAGAGTTTTGAACAAAGAAGAGGATCTGGGATTTGGTTTGCTGGCCTCCCTGAACTCAGCTCAGAAAGCCCAGGCAATATTTAGTGATGAGACATTCAAAGGCAGGGATATTGTTACTAAAAACAACAAAGTGGTGACTCCACTGGACCCTGTAGGTGTTGACTTCAAACAATTGAACGAAAGCCAAAGGAAAATGCTTTGGTCCATTATTGATCAGTACCTTTCGGTGTTGCCTTCTTCTGATGCCGCTGCAAGGAAAAAAAGCATAATTAATGAGGGCACTCAGCATATCCGATTTGGCTGGGCTGGGTCGCCTTCTAAAGGGTCACCTCACTATTATCGGGTTCAGGGAAAGTCTTTTTTGATTGAATTTGATAATACACAAGGAAATGGCAACCACATTCATTCCGTTTGGCGCGATTTCGATGGCGATTTTGGCAGAGACCTGATCAAGGAGCATTATGCCAGGACCAAACACGAGTGACGTAGTTTTTGAAGAGCTTGTTCAGCCTTAAGTCCCTGGATTTTTTCTTTCTTGGCTCCTGTAATTGGTCATCGATTTACCGGTTCGGGTATTTGTTGGTATTCTGCCGATCAGCCTGGGAGCTTAATTGCGAGTGAGCGAAGTGATGACGTCACTGAGCGATGGAAACTCATTGATCAGGGCTTTTCGCTTAGCCATTTCAAAATCTGCAAAATCAAAACCAGGGGCCACGGTGCAGCCAACCAATGAAAACTGACCGCCAGGACTCACCCTCGACGCGAACCAGCAATTAGCTGGAACCACTGCTTGAGGGACCTGGCCGGCAACAAGGTCAAGCCCAAGGTGTATTTCCTGAAGCCGGCCATCGGCTTGGATTATATAAACTGTGAGGGGATCACCATCGTAGAAATGCCAGGCTTCGTCGGATTTGATCCTGTGAAAGGCTGAGAAATTATCATTCTCCAGTAAAAAGTAGATAGCAGTGGAAACATTCCTTTCACCGGCTGCGGTAGTTAGAACGCTTTCGGCACGGTAGGTTTCTTTAAAATAGCCACCTTCAGGATGTGGCGTAAGCTGAAGTCTTGCTGCGTAATAGGATGCATTGTTTACCATGACATAAAAATAATTGTTGCTGGGGCTTTTGCCTCAACTAAAAGATTAGTTAAATTTCTGCATGAAGTATTTATTTCATTTTTTGCTCCTTTTTGGTCTTTTTGCTTGTCAAAACAAGGAAGAAACTGCTTTCATAGCATTTGAAAATGAAGACTTCGAACAATCATTGACAATTTTTAAGGAATTATCAAGCCTCGATCCGCAAAACTGGTATCATTTGTACAATGTGGCACGAAACCTTGAAGAGTTGGGCAGGTGTGATGAAGCCATTGGATGGTACAGCAAGTCGCTGAAATACAACGAGAAAGCGAGCGAAATACTGATAGCCAGGGCAAGATGTCTGGTTAAAACAGACTATGCTGATGGTGCAAAGACTGATCTGTTTCGAGTGCTGGAGAGGGACGAAAGTAACTTTGAGGCCAACTACCTGATGGGTAAGGCCATGATGGCTGACAATGATCCCTGGGGGGCACTTAGCTTTTATAATAAAGCAATAAGCATTAACGACCAGGACATCACCCTTTTTTACCACCGTGCGATTGTGATGGGTACAATTGGTAATAGTTATGGAGGTATCAGGGATCTTAACCGCGTAATAGAAGAGAGGGCTGACTTTAACCAGGCTTATTATAACAGGGGGATTTTACTGATGCGCCAGGGTGAATTTCGAAAGGCTATTGCTGATTTCGACTCTTCTGAGGAGTTCGATTATGCACCTGTTGATTTATTTGTGCGGAGGGCCGACTGTAAGTCAATGGTAGGCTTACAAACCGCGGCCTGTTCTGACTATAAAATAGCGGCCAATATGGACCCAAAGCATTACAGAAAGGTTTTTCTAGAAATGTGTGCCTTATCTTCCAATTGAGGGTTTTTAGTCCTCAATTGGAAGTTTTGGCTTAGAATTGATCAATAATCGGAATATTCTGTAGGTACCAGAAACTTTGTAACATTCTTTGATACATTGTTCTGATAAATAGGGTTTTCTTTCAATACGGTCCATTCCGGTGCAGCAGAAAATGCTTTCCAATGCTCATCTCTGCTGGCTTTGTTTTCAAATGTGGTCATGTACATCAGGTTTGGCATCGTTGAGCCAGAAATCACATCACCATAAAATACAGCGTTGAATCCTAACTTCTCGAACAGCGTTACTTCACCATCATTGAACATTGCTACTTTGTTGTCATGGATTTTTTCAGAAGCTGATTCGTAGCTTCTCAGCTCATAAACCCGTTCGCTTTTTGGGCCAGTAAGGTTTGGTGTTTTCATAAAAGGCATGTCTTCGAAGGCATACAGAAGCGTGCTCTCAATTCGTGCATAAGCTGGTTTATTGTAGGGAGTGTTGATATACTCGCTACCAGCAGATAAATATTGTGCGTCCTTGCTAAGAGTCATTTCAAGGGCATTGTATTGTTCCAAAGATTTAAACGGAAGTAGCACATAAATCTTCTTAACCGTGTCTGTTTCATTTGGGATCGATTTGAATACCCCTACCGTTTTTATGCCTGCTCTATGAACCGCCGGCAAGTAAGCGTCTTTCAAGTATTTATCTACCATTGACCCTTGTTGGTGTGAGGTCACGGTATATGTTTTCAATTGGTAATACTCTCTTTTTGATTTTTGGGCAAAAGAAAGTGATGTGAAGGCTAGGAAAAACGCCAGAAAGGCGACAAAAGGCGATGTTTTCATCTTGAAGTCGTTTTGTGTAAGTATATGATAATTATTCCGTTTGCAAGTTAACAACTGTAACGATCCATGTCATTGGTTGCAAGCTAAATAATACATGATTTTACATTTGTGGCAGAACATTTTTAACTTACAGTTAAATTCCTTCCATCCCATGAAAGTATTTTATGTCATAAGCGCCAGTATATTTCTTTTCTCTTCCTCTTTTGTTTACGCGCAAAAATTAAAGTACAAAGATATTTTTCCACTGATACAGGCATCTAATTGGGAAGAGGCAACTAAACAGCTGGAGCTTTTTATTGCCGATCCGAAAAATGCAGATGAGGCCAATGCGCATTACAACCTCGGTAAGTCTTTCGAATTAAAAATATTAGCCGCCGGTGTGTTAGGTGATACAGCGCAAACATTTAATCAAATCGCTGCTGCTGATATTCATTATCGGCGGTCGCTTTCGTTGATTGACGAAAAAGAGCTCAAAAAAAATGAAGAATACTATCAGGAATTCAATAGAAGAGACTTACGCACCGGGGAATTCGGCATTAAAGTCTCTGACGTTCACTTGGATATTGAAAATAAGATCAAGGCACTGGATGAACGGCGTGAGCATTTAAAAATTTTTCTAAGGGAGGCGGCAAAGGCACAAACGATTTATGATGAGTTAAGCGGGCTTGTGGTAGGTTTTAAAATCGATTATGCCAATCAGGGTTCTTTTTTGTTGGCCATGGACAAATCTCTTGGGCAGGAATTTGCTCAGGTGGAGCAGTTGGCCTTAGATTTTGAGGCTGCGGTGGGGGCAACCGAGGGGGCTCTGGCTAAGATTCCTTCAGCTGGCTTGAAGCATGATATTGTCAAAAAGCAGTTAAATGACCTGGCTGAGTTTGATAAGGGTTCGCTGAATTTGAAAGCTTCCGGAGCTATCAGCTACTGGGATATAAAGGGGTGGGTGGATAAAACCAAGGCCGAGGTCAATACAGAAGTAGCCCCATTTCTGGAAAAGCTAATAGCCTATGACAGGGAGTTGGTTGCGACACAGCAGGAGTTGGTCAAAGATCCTCAAGGTGCTGACGTGCCCTCGGAGGTTGATCCAACGCTACTCGGAAAGCTAAGGGAATTTGGGGCAAACTCCTTAGCCGAAAACCTTATCACCTTTAAAGTTGAAGAACTTAACTATTTGAAATCAAAGCATCCCTCTCTTTTGCCAGATAGTTCACAGTTGGATCCCTTATACAAGGCAGTTGTAAAATTGACTACAAGGCTGGATGAAATGAGTAGACTGATTGATATATCTGAAAGGAATGCAAATGAGGGTTTTCAGGTTAATCCTATTTTCTTTCAAAGCCGGTATGTGTCGGCTACTCAGCTTGTTGAATATGCAAAAGAGCGCAAGAGCTTCGTTGAAGTAGAATCGAGTTGGTGGAAAAAGAGAGAAACGGAGCTCGAGCAGCGAAAAATGTGGCTCATTCCTGCCGGTGGAGATTCTATCAGACTTTCCGTGGTGGATAGTGTTGCTAACCCTGCAAATTTTAGTGCACTCCATATTGCAGATAGCGCTGGACTCTTTGTTGTTGGCTTAAAGTCAGAAGGAAAAGACCTTACCTTCAATGTGGCCAAGGCCTCTGGTGCTTATACTGTCGATTGGATGGTCAAGGAAAAATTACCAACGCCGGATAAAGGATTTTCCTTTAAACCCAAAAATGCCGGACAAGCTCCTGCACCTGAAGGGTTTCATACTTTCTTTCTCCAGTATCCATTGGGCGGGAAAACCCATTTTTTTATTACCTCAATCGACGATGCAGGCAAGCTACTTTGGAAGGCATCGATTGATCTGGATCACCCGCCAGTTAGTATGTCTTTCAATAAAATGGTGATGGAGACAATTATTTACCTGGAAAAGCCCGAAGGCGACCCTACCAACAACCTCGACTATGTAGTGATTGATAGAACTGGAAAAGTGAGAAAATAGTAGGCTGTTGGATTTGCAGGCGTTCTGGGTTGCTAAATTGACCTTCTTATCCTGTATTTAATGCCTTAAATTGATCGCTATATCAATTTTGAAGGATTGGCATGTGCCTAAAAAAGTTTGGTCTTATGATCTAAATTCTGATTTTGAAATTGCATACGATTGAACTGTTGATGATTTGATGATTTAGCAATGATTTCGTATAAAATTTGCCATAGGTGCAATTATTTGGCATTTTTTGTAAAAATTTCAATTTTAATGTAACATTGCCCTTGAAAATAACCTTAGTGCAAAGGTTTTTTGCAAATCACTTAGTAACTGGTTCAAAATTAAACTTAACTATTATGTCAAAATCCAAACTAGAGTACATTTGGCTGGATGGATACAAGCCTACTCAAAGTTTAAGAAGTAAAACTAAGATCGTCGACGGTTTTAGTGGAAAGCTTGAAGACGCCCCCATGTGGTCTTTTGATGGTAGCTCAACCGAACAAGCGTTAGGTGGCTCCTCAGATTGTTTGTTGAAGCCTGTTTTCGTATGTCCTGACCCGGCCATTGAAAATGGTTACCTTGTTATGACAGAGGTGCTAAATGCAGATGGAACGGCTCACGTAACGAACGGAAGAGCGACAATTGACGATTCAGATGATGACTTTTGGTTCGGGTTTGAGCAAGAGTACTTCCTTATGGATCCAGATACTGGTAAGCCTGTTGGTTTCCCGGCTGGCGGTTATCCTGCTCCACAGGGACCTTACTACTGTGGTGTTGGTGGAAAAAATGTTTTTGGTAGAGAGTTTAAGGACGAGCATCTTGATTTGTGTCTTGCTGCCGGGCTGAATGTAGAAGGTACCAATGGTGAGGTAGCTGCGGGTCAGTGGGAATGGCAAATTTTCGCAAAAGGAGCTACTCAGGCAGGTGACGAAGTTTGGGTTGCCAGATTCCTGATGGAAAGACTTTCAGAGAAGTATGGTTTGTACATTGAGTATCACCCTAAGCCACTAGGTCAGCTTGATTGGAATGGCTCAGGTATGCATGCTAACTTCTCAAACACGTATCTTAGAACTGCAGGTTCGAAAGAAAAAGTTGAAAAAGTATGTGAAGCTTTCCGTCCTTTGGTGAAAGAACACATTGCTGTATATGGCGCTTACAACGATCAGCGTCTGACGGGTAAGCACGAAACTGCTTCTATCCACGACTTCTCCTATGGTGTGTCTGATAGAGGCGCCTCAATCCGTATTCCTGTGTATACTGCGAATCATGGATGGAGTGGTTACCTGGAAGATAGAAGGCCTGCTTCCAATGCTGATCCCTACAAGGTAGCAGCGAGAATTATTAAGACAGTAAAGACGGTTAAGTAAGTCGTTAAAGACAAACTAATAAAAAGTTGAAGCCTCCTGGTAGCAGGGGGCTTTTTTTTTGTCCTAAAATTGATTGGTATTTTTTTTGACTCTTTCATGGCCTTTGTGCTACCTCAATTTCCCTCTTCAAAGCTGACTATTTTTAGAATTATTCTGCAATAATGACGATTTACTGATCAAGTATTCTGTGAAAAAGTAAAATAGCGGAACTATATCGAAATCATAATTAGATAGGTCCATATAATCATTTGAACCGCCTCAATTAGGAGATCATTTTTAGGCAACGATTTCGCTACCCTTTAAATTGCGATATCTGTAATAATTACCATATATAATATAAAAATAGCAAAATAGGTATCTTTTTTATGTTAATAATAATAAAAAGTACTCCAAAATGGTAAATCGTTAAAATAGTAACTCCCTAAGGTTATATAAATGTTAATAGTTTGAATGTTTGCAGAAAATACGATATGAATGGGTAAAAAATGAACATGAAAATGAATGATTTGCAATAAATGAAATAGAATTGAGTGAAAATTGAATCAGCATTCAATAACTGTTGAAAATAATTCATTCTAATACATTTAAACCTAACACGTAGTATGATGAAAGTCTTTACACCCGTTCTTGCTTTTGTGAGCTCAGCGCAAGACTCTCTTGCAGTCGACAGCACTGTCGCTGAAATAACGGAGGCTACTATGGTAGTAGCTTCAGAAACTGCTGCAGAAGCAGTGGATTATGGTACAGCCATTGCTGATGTCCTTCTAACGGCCAATAACGTTTGGATGATGTTGGCGACAGCTTTGGTATTTATTATGCACCTGGGTTTCGCAGGTGTTGAAACTGGTTTCTCCCAGGCGAAAAACACGGTGAACATTCTTTTCAAGAATACCATCACACCCATTATAGGACTTTTAACCTATTCATTGTGTGGTTTCTTTTTAATGTATCCTGGTTTCGACGTTCCAGGTTGGTTTGCATTCGACAGCGCTGGGTGGTCTATGTTCTGGTTTTCCCCAGCTGATGCAGATGTAACCACAGGGTATGCTAGTGGGGGGTACACTTATTGGACTGACTTTTTATTCCAGGCCATGTTCGCTGCGACTGCCGCTACGATTGTATCCGGTGCAGTGGCAGAGAGAATCAAGATTTCATCTTACTTGATCTTCACAGTGATCTATGTAGGTTTCATTTATCCGCTCATCGGTTCCTGGAAATGGGGTGGTGGAGCACTTGATGACATGGGATTCTATGATTTTGCTGGCTCTACACTTGTTCACTCAGTAGGTGGATGGGGTGCATTGGCAGGCATCATCCTTCTCGGACCTCGTATTGGTAAATATGTTGATGGAAAGGTTGTCGACAAGCCAGGTGCTAGTGTTCCTCTTGCTGTAATTGGTGTATTTATGCTGTGGCTGGGCTGGTTTGGTTTCAATGGTGGCTCTGTGCTATCTGCTGATCCAGGGCTTGTGTCATTTGTTTTAGTTACAACTTCTTTAGCCGCTTGTACAGGTGGTATCGGTGGTTTCATCGGTGGATACTTGTTGTTCAAGAGACTTGACATTGGCATGATGCTAAATGGCATACTTGCCGGCCTTGTGGGCATTACTGCAGGGGCTGATGTGATCAATCCAGGTTGGGCCTTATTTGTGGGCCTGGTAGCTGGTGTTGCTGTTGTATACTCAGTGGTACTGCTTGATAAGCTGAAGCTTGATGATGTTGTAGGAGCTGTATCTGTTCATTTGGTATGTGGTGTATGGGGCACGCTTGCAGTAGGGCTTTTCTCTACAAACCCTGAGCATACTTTCTGGATCCAGTTAAAAGGAGTTCTCATCTGCGGAGTTGCTGCTTTCAGTGCTGCTTTCATCATCTTCTTTGTGCTTAAGAAAATGTTTGGAATCAGGGTGTCTGAGGAGCATGAAAAGTCTGGTCTTGATAGCCACGAGCATGGTATCAGAGGCTATACTATCATCTATCCTGATTGATAATTTTTCGAATCTCATCATAAACATAGAGGCCTCCTTGCTTACGGCGGGAACCATACTTGCAAGAGAGGCCTCTTCCACAAACTTTAAAAAAATTAAAGCTCATGAACACTATTACAAAATTATTTTTTCGTAGCGTATTATCTACAATTTTTACACTAACGTTGTCTTTGACAGTTTTTGCGCAAGAGGAGGAGGAGGAAGTATCTCCATTCTCGTTGAGTGGGTCAGTAGATACCTATTACAGAGCGAATTTAAATTCTACAAATGATGCAACAAATGGGGGTGCTTTGGCTCCTGGTACTTCTTTTGCCAACCTGCCTGGCTTTTCGCTTGGTATGGTCAATTTGATTGGGGCGTACGAAGGTGAGAAGGTCGGAATGGTAGCAGACCTTGTCTTTGGTCCTCGTGGAGCAGATGCGGTTTTTGGTTCTGCACCAGCGCTAAATATTGTTAATCAGTTGTACGTTTACTATAACGTTAGCGATAAAGTGACTTTGACTTTGGGTAACTTCAATACCTTTCTAGGCTACGAAGTAATTTCCCCTACAGCTAATTTCAATTATTCAACTTCTTACATGTTTTCTTACGGCCCTTTCTCACACACTGGTTTGAAGGCTGATTTTGATTTGGGTGGAGGATTTAGCTTAGCTGCTGCTATCATGAACCCAACTGATGCAACTGATTTCAATCCTAATAGCACTTATTATGGTGGTGGTCAACTTGGGTATTCATTCGACGCAGGTAGTGCCTATTTGAATACTGTTTTTACAGATGGTTTCTTTCAGGTGGATCTAACAGCTGGTATGGACGTGTCTGATGCAGTATATGTTGGCGTGAATGCTACTTCTGCATCTGATAATTTCTATGGAGCTGCTGGCTATTTCCAGGTAGCTACTTCTGATGCATTGAAATTGGGACTTAGAGGTGAATTCTTTGGAGATCAAGGAGTGGGAGTGCTTACAACCGACGAAAGCGTATTTGCTGCAACAATCTCAGCAAATTACAGTGTTGGACCACTTACAATTATTCCGGAATTTAGAATCGATTCATTCTCAGAGGATGATGCGGTTATCACAGATTTTTCTGATCCTTTGGATGTGAAATATGCTAACTCACTTTCTTCATTTGTTTTGGCTGCAGTATTCTCGTTCTAAGATAGTTATAGTTAATATCGATTTATTGAAAGCCCGCAAATGCGGGTTTTCTCTTTTTAAAACGGCCCCATTTTTTCTATACTCAAGGAGTGGTCTTGTGGTAGGGTATAAAAAAGTGGGCTTACTGATTTGTGTTGTAGCTTGTTTCCTGGATAAGCAAAAATACGATGTTAAGCGTTGGCCACGTGGAAAAGGTGGCAACCAATAAGACCTGCTGTTTCGGTTCTAAGAACAGAATCCCCGAGGCTGACAGGCGTAAACCCTTGTGAGATGGCCTGATCCACTTCAGAATGAGAGAAATCGCCCTCGGGTCCAATCAATAGCAAATATGAGCCACTCTTTTTAATGCGATGGATCAAATGGTTTTCCATTGGCTGGTCAGCAATGGCGATAAACCGTTCGGTACTTGCTGTTGGTGATGCAACGAGCTCTTTTAATTTCACTACGCCATTTATTTTAGCCTTATGAAAGTTTTTCGATTGCTTAAGGGCACTGATAGTGATTTTTTCTGCTCGTTCCAGCTTTAGTTTTGTTCGAACAGAATGATCGCATTCTACAAAAGTGATTTCATCGATCCCCAATTCACAAGCTTTTTCTAAAAACCATTCAATTCTATCAGGCTGTTTTGTAGGTGCAATAGCTACATGGATGGAATAATTTCTTTGGAAGTTTTCAATGCTAATGACGGAAAGAGCAGCTAATTGTTGATGGGTTGCGTCTATTCGGCAAAGCAACCGTTGGCCAAGTCCGTTGGTTGCGTATACCTCATCGCCCTTTTTATGGCGCAGCACTTTTAAGCAATGTACTGACTCATCTTTGTCTAGTGCGATGATTTCGCCAACTGCGGCTTGATGCGGATAATAGAAAATATGCATGCAATTATCTTAGGCTCGCAAAATACATTGCTAACCACGAACCATCAAAAAATAATCGAGTGGTAGCCGTATTTTGATATTTACGACAAAGAGGAGCAAATTTTGATTAATTTGGCAGCGGTTGACGGGTTCTTTTTTAGGAATTAAATATCGATGTAGAAATGGCAAGACTGAGGTTTAAGGCACTGGAAGCACTTAGTATGAGGAAGAAGGTTGAATTTAATCTGCCTTCATCGAAAATATCTGACTATTTCGGTCAGAACGCATTTGGAATCCTGCAAATGCGCAGTGCACTTGCCCCAGAGGTGTTTGAGAAGGTAGTACATGTGGGGCATGGTAAACGAGTTGATAAAGAAACAGCCGATGCTGTGGCAGCTGCTGTTAAGACCTGGGCCATGAACAGGGGCGTGACCCACTACACTCACTGGTTTCAACCACTCACAGGTGCTACCGCAGAAAAGCATGACTCCTTTTTTGATTCAACCAAGGGCCTTGAAGAATTTAAAGGAAGTGCCCTGGTTCAGCAGGAGCCAGACGCTTCTTCCTTTCCAAGCGGAGGTATCCGTAGTACTTTCGAAGCTAGAGGGTATACAGCCTGGGACCCAAGTTCTCCTATTTTTATTTGGGATACCACCCTTTGCATACCCACCATATTTGTTTCATTTACCGGCGAAGCCCTCGATTACAAAGCACCACTATTAAAGGCCATTGAAGCGATTGACAGGGCATCAACGAAAGTCTGCCGGCTGTTCGACCGGGCTGTGGCCAATGTGACGCCAACCCTTGGGTGGGAACAAGAATACTTCGTTGTTGACAGGGCATTGTACAATGCCCGCCCCGACCTGGTGATGTGTGGCAGAACTGTTTTTGGGCACAACCCTGCCCGCGGGCAGCAGCTCGACGACCATTATTTTGGTACCATTCCTACTCGGGTACAACAGTTTATGAAAGAGTTTGAAGTGGAAGCACACAAGTTGGGCATACCGATTCGAACCAGACACAATGAAGTGGCGCCATCTCAGTTTGAGGCTGCTCCCATGTTTGAAGAGGCCAATGTAGCGACAGACCACAATCAGCTCCTCAGAGATATCATGGACCGGGTGGCTTTTAAGCATGACCTGAAGGTATTGCTGCATGAAAAACCATTTGCCGGAGTGAATGGAAACGGGAAACACAACAACTGGTCGCTGATGACCGATACGGGAGTTAACCTCCTGCAGCCCACCAGCAGTGCCCGGGAAAACCTGCTTTTCCTGACCTTTTTCGTAGTCACGATCAAAGCCGTGTATGAGCACGCCGACTTACTAAGGGCCAGTATTGCCTCCTTTGGTAACGATTTTAGACTTGGGGCTAACGAGGCACCTCCAGCTATTATTTCCGTTTTTATAGGGCAAACGTTGAGCAGTGTGCTCGATGAGCTCGAAAAGAATGGAAATGTAAAGATTGAAAAGGGCGATAATCTCTATATGAAACTCGGTATTGACCAGATTCCTGAGATTATCATGGACAATACTGATAGAAACAGAACATCTCCATTTGCCTTTACTGGCAATAAATTTGAATTCCGGGCGGTTGGAAGTGAGTCCAATGTATCGAATCCCATGATGGTACTAAACCTGATTGTGGCGGATCAGCTTAATTCGTTTTATGCAGAAGTGATCAAGTTAACCAATAAAGGAAAGGACCGACGCCTGGCCATTATTGAGGTACTGAGAAAATATATCAAGGAATCAAAAACTATCCGTTTCGAGGGTGATGGCTATTCCGAGGCATGGGTGAAAGAAGCGGAAAAAAGAGGTTTGTCGAATGTGAAAGATACTCCACGGGCACTGGATTTCTACCTGAGCGACAAATCCACGCATCTGTTCAGCTCCAACAAGATTCTCAACGAGAAAGAGGTCAGAGCAAGACATGAAATCATGATTGAGAATTATATCAAGAAAGCCCAGATTGATTCCAGGGTAATGGGCGACCTCGCATTGAACCATATTATCCCGACGGCTATTGCCTATCAAAACAAGCTGATTCAGAATGCCAGGGGCTTGAAAGAACTGGGAGTGGATAACAAAGAGATTATTGACTACATAGAAGAAATTAGTAAGCATATTTCTGCTCTTCGTAAAAATGTGAACGAGATGATAGAGGAGAGAAAGAAGCTGAATAAAATAGAGGATTCACGTAAGCGGGCCATTGCTTACTGCGATAACATTAAACATAAATACTTCGACAAAATCAGGTATTCGGTGGACAAGCTGGAGCTTTTTATTGACGATGAAGACTGGCCACTTGTGAAGTATAGGGAGCTCTTGTTCTTAAAGTAAGATGCAGCTAATAGCCTTGGTATTTTGAAGATCCTACTCAAAGCCCTTGCTACCTTAATCGTGTGTGCGTCGCTGTCGCATTTTATTGGTGGCTGCATGGAGTTTCGAATGTCACCGAAGGAGGTGGAAAAGTATTATGAAGGTATGCAAAAGCCCGAACTAGTCACTTTTCCATTCGGAGAGAGGACGGTAAATTATGCTGTCGCTGGTGATACGACGAAACCACTGGTGATGTTTGTGCATGGGTCACCGGGGTCATGGAGTGCCTTCGCTCATATGTTGAAGGACTCAGCCTTGCTGTCCAACTATCAGATGATTTCTGCCGACAGGCCAGGTTTTGGCTATGCAAATTTTGGAAAAGCAGAGCCTTCCATCGTGAAACAGAGCGAGTTTCTACGTCAGATTCTGTTGCGCTACCCTGGAAAAAAAGCAATTCTGGTAGGTCATTCACTTGGTGGGCCTGTAATTGCTCAAATGGCTATGGATTATCCGGAGAAGATCAAAGGTCTTTTGTTTGTAGCCCCCTCCATCGACCCGGCACTTGAGCCCGACGAGTGGTTTAGGCCTCTGCTCCGTAATTTTGTTTTCCGAACGTTTACGCCAACCAGCTTGGCTGTTTCCAACGACGAAATTATCGATCTGGAGGAAGAGCTGGTTCAAATGACTGATGGTTGGAGCAAATTAAGGGTGCCTATTTACATCTTGCAGGGCGATCAGGATCGTTTGGTGCCAAAAGAAAATGCCTACTACCCGGGTAGGTTCATGCCGGATAGCCTGATTCATATTGAGCTCCTACAAGGAGTCAATCATTTTATCCCATGGTCGCATCCTAAAGAAATTGAAAAAGGCTTACACTATTTGGACGCTTTGGATTGAAGCAAATAGGTGTTTTTCATCTTCTGTGATCGTCAAATTTCACGTGATAAACTCTTCTAATGATGTACAGATATTTTAAAAATCTCTCTGGGCATCGACAAAATCACGAAATGATTAAACATTTTTCAATGCCTACCAGCGTTATATCCGAAGAAGGGGTTGATGGCTAAGTTACTTTTCCGGCATGCTTTCGATGGTTTTCATCAGTGAATCGGCTTCTGTGGCTTTTTCATCCGAAAGGCGTCTATTTACTTTACTTAGCTTAAATGATTCCTCAAGAAGCTTTTTGTGCTGTTCAAGAAGTTTTTCCCTTTCAGTTTTTCTTTTAAATAGTCCGAATAGCATATTGAGTGATTTACGAATTAACTAACAATGAAGGTTAAATAATGTTTTGAAACTCACTTTTTATGCTTTTTACTGCCTTAGTATAATTGTTCTTTCACTTTTTTTGAGAAAAAAATATTCTTTACTTTCGGGGTCTCGACACCTTTAGTTGTTATTTAGTTTTTACCAAAGGATCTTACTACTAATCAGAATCAATGAGCAACTTTTTAAGGGCTTTTTCAGCTCTTGTCATTCTACTTTTTTGTGCCTTCTCAAGTCTAAAGGCCCAGAACTTCCCACTAAAAGGCTACGTCAAAAACAGTGTAACAGGACAACCCATTGAAGGGGCCAATATTTATGTCACAGACCTCGGCACCGGGGTAATGACTGATTCAGCGGGCTATTTTATCATGTTCCTCCCTCAGGGTGTGCACTCCCTGGAGTTTACCTATGTTGGTTTTGCGCCGAAGAAAAGAAATATATCAGTCAACCGTGCAATTACGCTAAATATGAACCTGGAAGAGTCTTCGCAGCTATTGCAGGAAGTAAGCGTGAGCGGGCAGGCCGAAGACCATAATATTTCGAGTTCGGAGATTGGTGTAAGTAAGATGTCGATGAAGACGATAGAGAATATGCCGTCTTTTATGGGAGAAGTGGATGTAATGAAAAGTCTGCTGATGCTTCCAGGGGTAAGCACAGTCGGTGAGGGAACTACCGGTCTGAATGTGAGAGGAGGAAATATTGACCAAAATCTTATTTTGCTCGACGACGCGCCGGTATTCAATAGCTCCCATTTAATGGGTTTGTTTTCTGTGTTTAATCCAGACATGGTAAAGGACGTCACCTTCTACAGAGGTGCCATACCAGCTCAATACGGCAGCAGGGTGTCTTCTGTGCTAGATATTAAAATAAGGGACCCCGAAGTAGGCGGCGATGACAGCTACGGCGGGTCTTTTGTCAAAACCGTGGCAGAACTTGATAATGGTAAGTTTCTGAATTTTGATGAATCGGGGATGTTTGTAGGCACCAGCACCAAGGCAGAGCTGGAAAGTGAAGGCCTGCGTTTGAATGCAACTTCAGTTGGGTCGATGTCGGAAGAAGTTGCCGGATTTGTTGAGAGAGAAGGAGCTGGGGCGGGAGTAGCCAGGCTGTATGCTGTGTCCGATAAAAAGTCCGGAGGTTTGAAAGTGCAGGGAGGCATAGGCTTGATCTCGAATCGACTGATGCTGGAAGGGCCGATTGACAAAAATGAGAAACTCAGCTTCCTACTCGGAGCAAGGGCTTCGTTTTCAGATTACTTATTGAACATTTCGCCCAATAAGTCTATTCAGGACACCAAAGCCAATTTTTACGATGTTACGGGAAAGGTTTTGTACAAACTTAACGATAACAATAAGCTTCAGGTATCATTTTATCGATCTCGCGACGCCTTTAAGCTAGCGTCTGATTCATTGTCGGCAGTGGAGATCAATGCTTCATCTTCTGAGTTTGCCTGGCAGACTTCTAATGCAACCGTACGATGGGATCACGCTTTTTCGGATAGCTTCATCGCCAATATTGTTGGCGTTTACAGTGATTACAATGCTATTATTGCTAACCCTGAAGAGAGCAATGGTTTTGACCTGACTTCGGCCGTTAAATACCGCAAGATAAAATCCGATTTCAGCTGGTTTTCCGGGATCCATTCTGTAATGTTTGGCGCTGCGGCTACCAAGTATCAGATCGATCCCGGGCACCTTCAACCAACTGGTGCCGAGTCAAGTATCAATGAGCTACTTTTACAGCAGGAGAACGGACTTGAGTTGGCTGGCTTTGTAAGCGATGAGTTAGTCTTTAATGACAAAGTAACCCTCATGCTGGGATTGCGGTACTCCTACTTTCAAAACATGGGTGAAAGGAACGTCTACTCTTATGATCCGGCATCTCCGTTTTCACTGACGACCATATCAGACACAACTGTTTACAATAAAGGCGAAAAAATAGCCAGTTATCATGGCGCTGAGCCAAGGTTTTCTTTCAAGTATAGCCTGAACCCGAGAAGCTCCATCAAAATTGGTTATAACAAAATGCGGCAGTATATCCAGCTAGTGTCGAACACCACTGCTGCTTTGCCTATTGACCGCTGGCAGTTGAGCAATACGTATTCGGAGCCAATTATTGCTGACCAGATGTCTGTCGGTTACTTCAGAAATATCAATAATAACGAATACGAGGTGTCGGCTGAGGTTTTTTATAAGACAACAAAAAATGTAAGTGACTTTAAGGATGGGGCTGAGCTTTTGCTAAATGAAGCGTTGGAGACTGCTATCCTGCATGGTACCGGATATGCATATGGTGTTGAGTTCCAAACCAAAAAGAACCTTGGCCGACTAACTGGATGGTTAAGCTATACCTATTCACAAGCTAGGCAGCAGGTAAGCGGAGATTTTGACGAAGAAGAAATCAGTGGGGGCAATTATTACCCAACGAATTTCAATAAGCCACATATCCTTAATATGTCGGCTACCTGGAAAGAAAGTGCCAGGGTGAATTTTTCGGCTAATTTCACTTATAGTACTGGTCGGCCTGTAACGTATCCGGATGATAAATACTTTGTGTATGGCCTCTTTATTCCCAATTATGTAAGTAGGAATCAATACAAGATTCCAGACTACCATAGGCTTGATTTAGCCATGACAGTGGGGCCTGATCCGGCTAAGCAAAGCAAATGGAAGGGGAGTTGGACATTCTCCATTTATAACGTGTATGCTCGAAAAAATGCTTATTCGGTATTTTTCAAACCCAACAATCAGGGAAATGTGAACCAGGCGAATGCTTACAAGCTTTCGATTTTTGGAACCATTTTCCCATCCATTACTTACAACTTTTCTTTTTAATGGCGACTTCTCATATCATGACTATAAAAAATATTCTAGGAAGCCTTTGTCTTGCCTCATTTATTTTACTCGGGTCTTGTATCACGCCGTTTGACCCCGAGATTACCAATGATGCCCCCAAGCTAAGTGTAGAGGGTACTATTACTGATATGCCCGGACCTTATGTGGTAAAACTTAGCTACAGTACATCGTATACCAGTGGTGATAAGAAAAGTGAAAATAGTATCCGTACGGCAAGGGTTTTTATCAGCGACAGTGAAAACAACGAGGAAGAACTGACCTTTACTGGCAATGCCGGCACTTATGTTACTTCTGTCGACGGTATCAGAGGAGTGGTGGGCAGGTCATATACCCTGCGCATTGAATTAGGAGATGGTAAGGTTTACGAATCGTATCCTGAGTTGATGCCTGCAGTGCCGGGTATTGATACGTTATATGCCGAGTATCGCGATGTGTCTGGCACTTTTGTGCAAGGCGAATTTGACGTCTACCTGGACACCAACGATCCGGTGGAAACAGATAATTATTACCTGTGGAAGTGGAAACACTATCGGAAGCTGGACTACTGCCAGGAGTTTATCCGTAACTTTCCGTCTCCACCCACCTGGTATGCCAGGTATTGTTGTACGGAATGTTTTGCCATTGATGCTTGTACTGGATGCGTCAATATTGGAAATGATGATTTTATCAATGGAAAAAAAATAAGAAGGGTACCTCTACTGACATTTACCTATGACAGCCGAACACCCTACTACGTTCAAGCTGAACAGTATTCATTGACAGAGTCGGCGTATAAGTTTTGGAAAACAGCCAGCGACCTGATCAACAATGCTGGCGGTGTGTTTGACAAACCTCCAGTTACAGTAGATGGTAACCTTTACAATGTTTCTAATCCAGATGAGCAGGTATTGGGTTATTTTGGAGCCTCTTCCGTTAAAGTGAAAGCTGTTTACTTCAGAAGAGACAATGTACCCGATTTTCCTTATACCTCGATCCCACAATACAATATCGACAACAGCGGATGTCTGGAATGTGAAGAGTCAATTTTCAGGACTCCTAGGAAACCTTCGGAGTGGGACGATGCACCGCTTTACTGACGATTTCGGATACTGTATCTCTATTTTACTGGAAAGTCAGAGTATATTTTAAGTGATCTTTTCTCTTACAGTGTAAGAAATATCATTTAAGGGTATTTTATGTGATAATTGTTGTTAATTTCCCATGACCTAACCATCCGAAAATGAAAATGCTTCTGCGGCTTTTGTCATCTATCTATTTGTTTTTAGCCGTATTTGCATCATTAAACGCTCAAAACTTCCCCTTTAGTGGCTTTGTGAAGAATAGCCTAACGGGCATTCCAATAGATGGTGCAAATGTATTTGTCACTGATTTAAACACAGGTGTAGTTACCGACTCTATCGGCTATTTCATCATGTTTTTACCGCAGGGTGTCCATACTGTTGAGTTCTCGTTTGTTGGTTTTGAAAGTAAGAAACGCAACGTACCTGTTTATAGAGCTATAACTATCAGTATTGATCTGGACGAGTCGTCGCAATTGCTTCAGGAAGTGAGCATTAGTGGGCAAGTCGAAGACCATAATATATCCAGTGTGGAGCTTGGCGTGAGCAAGATGTCGATGAAGACCATTGAGAAGATGCCGACTTTCATGGGTGAGGTAGACGTCATGAAAAGTCTGCTTATGCTACCCGGTGTTACTACAGTGGGCGAGGGCACTACTGGCCTCAACGTCCGGGGAGGCAATATTGACCAGAATTTGATATTGCTGGATGATGCACCAGTGTTCAATAGCTCGCATTTGATGGGTCTTTTTTCCGTATTCAATCCGGACGTTGTAAGGGATGTGTCCTTTTACAGGGGCGCCATACCAGCACAATACGGTGGGCGGGCCTCTTCAGTACTGGATATCAAAATAAGAACCCCCGAGACAGAGCAGCTAAAGGTGCAGGGTGGTGTTGGCATCATAGCCAACAGGCTTTTACTTGAAGGACCAATTGGTAAGAAACTTAGCTTTCTAATAGGAGGCAGGGCTTCGTTTCCAGACTACCTACTCATGCTAGCACCGAATAAGTCGATTCAGGACACCAGAGCTAATTTTTATGACATCACAGGAAAGGTGTTATATAAACTTAACAATGACAACAAGCTGCAACTATCCGTTTACCGATCCGATGACAGTTTCAAACTCGCTTCCGATTCCCTTTCGGCCGTGGAAATCAATGCGACATCCTCTCAGTATAACTGGGAGACGACCAACGCCACCGTCAGGTGGGATCATGCCTTTTCTCCGGAATTGATAGCCAATATAGTGGCGGTTTATAGTGACTATCATGCCTCTATATCAAGTCCTGTGCCGGCTGTCGGTTTCGAATTGCCGTCGGCCATCAAATACCGCAAGGCAAAGGCTGATTTTAGCTGGTTAAAGGATAGCCACACAGTAATGTTTGGCGCTGCAGGTACAAGGTATGTTGTGGAGCCCGGCCACCTTCAGCCTACCAGCAGCGTATCAAATATCAATGAACAATTGCTGCAAAATGAATATGGGTTGGAATTGGCAGTGTTTGCCAGCGACGAGGTGGTTGTTAATGAAAAGCTTACGGCCATGGTGGGCCTCCGGTATTCGTACTTCCAAAACATGGGCGAAAGAGATGTCTACGCCTACCAGGCAGGTGTTCCGTATTCTGTGGATGCCATTATTGATACCACCAGCTATGCTAAGGGGGAGGGAATAGCCAGCTATCATGGACCTGAACCGAGGCTCTCTCTGAAATACAGCCTCAACCCAACCACTTCACTCAAACTTGGCTATAACCGGATGAGGCAATACCTGCAGATTATTTCCAATACCACCGCCTCAATGCCTATTGATAGGTGGCAGTTGAGTAATACCTATTCGCAACCTATTGTTGCGGACCAAATTTCTGCCGGGTACTTTAGGAACCTGCGAGACAATGTGTATGAGCTATCAGGAGAAGTGTTTTACAAAGCCACACAAAACTTAAGCGACTATAAGGATGGGGCTGACCTACTGCTAAATCCCGCTCTCGAGACAGCCATTCTTCAGGGCAATGGATATGCCTATGGCGTTGAGGTTCAGGTCAAAAAGAGTATGGGCAGATTGACCGGTTGGCTCAGCTATACCTATTCACAGTCGAGAATACGAACGAAGACTGAATTTGCTGAAGAGCAGATCAGTAATGGGGATTATTACCCCACCAACTTCAATAAACCACATATTTTGAACTTGTCGGCCATATTTAAGCAAAGTGCCAGGGTGAGTTTCTCTGCCAATTTTACCTATAGCTCTGGCCGACCAACCACCTATCCGCTTGATAAGTACTATTACCATGGCATGTATGTGCCGTATTATGAAAACAGGAACCAGTTTCACATACCTGACTATCACCGCCTTGACCTAGCCATGACAGTTGATGATAAGCCTAGTAAAAAGGCTAAATGGAAAGGCAGCTGGGTATTTTCTATTTACAATGTGTACGCCCGAAAAAACGCTTACTCTGTCTTTTTTAAGCCCAATAACCAGCTTTATTATGCCCGTGCCGAAGTGTACAAGCTGTCAATTTTTGGGTCTATTTTCCCTTCGATTACTTACAACTTTACGTTTTGAAGATGACTGGATATTGGCTGAAACAAAAGGGAAGATTTGCAAAATCAATGATTGCAGGACTTGTCCCCTTGTTGAGCTGCATAACCCCTTTCGATCCTGAACTTACTGATGAAGACGCAAAACTGACAGTGGAGGGCCTCATAACTGACCAGATGGGGCCTTACCGGGTCAAGCTGAGTTACAGCACCACCTACACATCCGGTAACGCTAAAAGCGACTTTACGATCTACGATGCAAAAGTAATTATTAGGGACGACGCTGGCAACGAGGAAAAGCTTACCTACACGCAAGGAGGCACCTATGTTACCAGCGTAGACGGAATCAGAGGAGAAGTGGGGAAGAGCTATTCTGTTCGTATTGAATTAGCTAACGGCAAGGTATACGAATCTACGCCAGACTACCTGGCGGCGGTGCCAGAGATTGACACTATTTATGCTGAATACCGGGATATTTCTGGCGAGTTTTTACAAGGCGAATTCGATGTGTTCTTAGAAACAGAGGATCCCGGTGCCGAAGAAAACTACTATCTCTGGCGTTGGAATAACTACGAGCGACTGGATTACTGCAGGATATATACAGCGGGAAGTGGCGCATCCAAGCTTGTCACCTATGCAGTATTTTGCTGCGGGATTTGCTTTGATGTTGTCAATTGTCCAGGTTGCGTAAATGTGGCTGCTGATAAGCTTTTGAATGGGAATAGGATATCAAGAGTACAGTTGCTGACTTTCCCCTATGACGACCGAAAGCCCTATTTTGTGGAAGCCGAGCAGTATGCTTTAAGCAAGGCCGCTTATGATTACTGGCAAAAGGTAGACCACTTGACTACGAATTCAGGGGGAGTTTTTGACAAACCTCCTATCACCATAAAAGGAAATTTATCAAATGTTACCGACCGCGACGAGAGAGTTCTTGGCTATTTCGGAGCATCGGGACTGAAGATAAAATCAGTGTATTTTAGTAGAAACGGCATTCAGGCAAATCCTTACAGAAAGCTTTGGTACGACGACTTTGTTGAGGACAAAAGATTTGGATGCCTGGAATGTGAGGAAGTGGCAGGAGTAAGAACAGGTAGAAAGCCGACTCACTGGGACGATGCTCCCACTTATTATCCGGTGGTTAATTAGCGAAGGATAACCTCTCTACTCTTTTGAATAGTCGATCTGATCGGTGATTCTGCCTTTTCTGCTATAGAACTTCCAAAGGCCCGTGCGCTCGTCGTTAAGGTATTTTCCTTCCGATTCAAGCGTGCCATTGTCATAAAAGTACTTCCAGGGGCCTTGTTTCTGAGAGTTGAGTAGCTGCCCTTCGGAGGCCAGCTTGCCATTAGGATGGTAGTATTTCCAGGTGTCGGAGGTGAAGCCATTTTTGTATTGGCTCTCAAGCTTAAGTGTACCCTCTTCATAGTATACGAGACGGGTTCCATAGCCGTCTTTCAACGTGCCTTTTGGTATTACCTCTCCTTTAGGTGTGAAATAGTCGCTCACGTCAAGCAAGCGACCATTGTTCCAGTTTTCATCCTGAATCAATTGCTCGTTTTGATAGAACCTTCCCCAGATCCCATCTTCAAGGTCGAGCCGGTAGCTGCCTATAGCTGATATCTCACCAGAGACGTAATAGCTGACCCACTGCTCATCTCTCATGTTATTTTTGTACTTCCCTTCTGTTTCAAGAGGCCCTAGCTCATAAAAGAACTTCCACAGGCCTGTTTTTTGATCTCGTACGTAGTTGCCGATCGAGTAAAGGTTGCCGTTTTCATAAAAGCTTGTCCAGGTACCTGTTTTCAAGTCAAAAGCATATTTACCTTCAACGCTTTTTTTACCTCTTGGAAAGAATTCTTCATACACTCCGTCCCTGAGACCATTTTTGTAATTGACGTTGAGCTTTAGCTGCCCACTGTTATAATACTGTTGCCAATTGCCTGAAGGCGTTCCCAAGTTGTACTCTTCTGTTTTTTCGAGTTTTCCATTAGGATAGAAGTAGGATTGTTTCCCATCATGCATGCCATTTTCATATTTCTCCTGAGCCAGCACCCGTTTGAGAGGATCATATTCAGTCCAAATACTGTCTTTTTTGCCCAGCTTGAAACGCCCTTCCAGTGCCACCTGCCCTTCAGGGTAAAATTCCTGAATGATGCCATGAAGTGCATTTTCCTTGTAATTTACTTTCGATTGAAGGTAGCCGTACTCGTCGTGGAATTCTGCCTCTCCCTCCAACTTATCGTCAACGTAGAAGATTGCCGATTTGAGATTGCCGCTTTCGTAGTACTCCTCCCAAAGACCGTCTCGTTTTCCATTTTTATACTTTCCTTTGTAAAGCTTTAGCCCATTGCGGTAAAAGCCTTCCCAATCTCCATTTTTTAGGCTGTCTTTGTATAGCCCTTTTTCCTTGATTTCTCCGTTGGCATAGATGCTGGCGTAGAGACCATTTAGAATGCCTTCTTTGTAGCTTTCCATGTGTTCACGCCGACCGTTTGCGTTGTAGTAAAACCAAAGGCTGTCCTTTTTATTTTTTTTATAAAAACCTTCAGCCAATAATTGATCGTTGGCCCTAAAGAAGAGCCAAAGACCTTCTTTTTGGCCATTCTTAATTTCTCCTTTGTAAGTGGCCACTGAGTCAGGAAATGAAATTTGTTGGGCTGTTAGCGTAGGAACAATCGGACCATACAAGCAGAAAAGAGAAATTGCAGAAAAAAGTAAGTAGCCTTTACGTTTATTCATTCGGGATTGAAAGTTTGCCACTTGAAACTCTATTCAAAAACAGTGCTAGAATATCTAATTTTTTAAAATCGACATGAAATTAACAAAACTATGGGCACAAAAGTGCTCTAGTTGATCGATTTTAGAGAGCTCCAGGTATTGAACGATTCTAATGAAAGAAGATTGTTGAATTTGCGTATCAGTTAGTTCTTTTAATTCTACAAAGTCGAGTGAAAAAACATCGTTTTCCCAGGGTGACCCTTCTACCTGAACTCGAAAATTGTCGCCTGACAAAATTGAAAGCTTCTCAAGAAAAGTGGATTTACGCTGATGCCAGTTTTTGCCAGACAGGTGCAATGACATTGTGAAATAGTGGCCCCACCAGAACAAAAGACGAACATTGAGTACATCTTCTCTGGTGAGCAGGCGTGGGTAGTCAAGTACAATATAAGGTAGTCCCCTATAGTTTTCGCCTCTCGAAATTTTTCCCGCCTTTACCAGTGTATCAGCGGGTAACCCCAGCGTTGAATGTTCACTCATCAGGTCTTTGAAAACAACTTCAGTATCAGCGAACAGATCTGCAATTTTGGAGAGAATTTGTCTTTTGGTGAGGAGGATATCCTGATCACCCATCAGTGCTAATTCGTTGTCCGAAAATTGCTTCTCTACCATCGGATAAGTGCCGATGCCCAGGTAAATCCGCTGCCAAAGGCTGCCAGACAAACCAAATCACCCTCCTTTATTTTCCCTTCTTGCCATGCTTCGCTCATAGCGATCGGAATAGAAGCGGCTGTTGTGTTTCCGTACTTCATAATGTTGTTGAACACTTGATCATCGCTCAGACCCATTTTTCGCTGAATATATTGGCTAATACGCAGGTTGGCCTGATGAGGGATCAACAGGTTAATATCGCTGCTTTTATAACCATTTTTATCTAGGGCTTCATTGATGACTTCTTCAAAACGTGTAACAGCATGTTTGAAAACGAAATTACCATTCATGGTAGGGTAGTAACTAATGTCTTCAGGGTCGTTTTCAATGATCAGCTTATCCACCCAATGCTTGGTGCTTGGACCTATAAGTGCTAATTCTTTAGCGTGTTTTCCTTCCGAGTGTAAATGGGTCGAAAGTATGCCTTGACCTGGGTTTTGAGCGGGTTGCATCACGATGGCTCCTGCACCATCGCCAAATATGACGGATACACCCCGGCCACGAGTAGTCATGTCAAGTCCGCTGCTATGCAGTTCCGAGCCAATTACCAATATGTTGTTATACATTCCCGTTTTGATAAACTGGTCGGCAATAGACACGGCGTATACGAAGCCAGAACATTGGTTTCTGACATCTAGCGCACCTATTTCCTTAATGCCAAGTTGCTCCTGCACCATCACGCCTGGACCCGGGAAATAGTAGTCGGGGCTTAAAGTGGCAAAGATGATGAAATCAATATCGTCGGGTGTGATGCCTGCATTTTTGATGGCTTGCAAGGCGGCCTTCGTTCCCATTGTCGAAGGAGCCTCATCGGATTTTGGGTCTACAAATCGCCGCTCTTTGATGCCAGTTCTTTCCTGTATCCATTCATCAGAGGTTTCGATGAGTTTTTCGAGGTCTTTGTTGGTCACTATATTTTCTGGGACATAGTGACCTATGCCTGCGATCTTACTTGCTCTCATGGGGTGTTGAGTTTTGGGTTGCTATAAGAGTATTAAAGTAAATGCTTTTTTTTATTCAATCACAAGAACTTCGATACGGCGATTTATTTCACGGCCGTCTTTTTCGTTGTCGTTGGAAGCCAGCGGTTGTGTGGCACCATAGCCAACTTCTTCGATGCGATCGTCGGCTATGAGTCTTTGAATGAGATAAGCACCTACCGACCTTGCACGTAATTTGGATAGGTTTACAGTGCTGGCTGCCTCCTCCAGAGGGTCAGAATGGCCTCCTATTTCAATGCGAAGTTGAGGGTTGTTTTTCATTACTTCGTATAAGGCCTCAAGCTCGGGTGTGTAGGCTGAACTTACATAATCCGACCCAGGCTCAAAGTAAATGTTTTCTAAGATGGCTTTGTTTCCCTTACTGAATTTTTTCCCTAAATCATTAAGTTCTGTATACTCAACCACTCGCGAATCAGGTAAGGTAGTTTTCAGGGGCTCGGTTGAATCAGCATTGCTGCTGGAGGAAGCCACTTGCTTCATTCTGCTCTCTTTAATTGCACGTGCCTGCGCAAGCAATGACTGAGGCAGATCGATCTCGAAGGTCCTGGTTAGCGTATCAACTACGTTGTTGGCCGAAAATGAAACCTTTTCTGAGTGAACAAGTTTGCCGTCGATGGAAAACTCAAATTCCTGATCAAAACCAGATGTAAGCAATACTTCAAAGTTTCCGTCTATATTACTTTCCGCTGAAAGTGTGTTCAGGTAAGGGTTACTTGGATTAACCTTGATTCTTACTTCTTTTAGAGGTATCTGCGATTCTCTGGCAATAATTCGACCCTTCATAGGGACTTTAATTTCCTCTATAAAGAAAAAGGCATCGAAAAAGCCAATAGTCCCCGCCCGGTTGGAGCTAAGGAAACCTGTTTTTCCATCTTTATTAAATTTGAAAAATATTTCATCTCCGGGTGTATTGATGGGGTATCCCATATTGACCGGCGTACTCCACTTGTTGGTTGATTTATCTCGAGAGGTTTTGAAAATATCAAAACCACCGATGCTAGAATGCCCCCGGGAACTGAAGTACATTTCAGTGCCGTCAGGAGTGATGAAGGGACTGTCTTCAACAAAGGGGGTGTTTAGTTCGGTCAACTCAACAGGTGCCGACCATTGCTGATCTCCTGTTTTTGTTACCATAAACAAATCAAGATCATCTTTATTGGCCTTAGATTCGGCAGTGTAGATCAACATTTCCTCATTTTGCGTGAAGAAGCCACTTATTTGCATCCCCGATCTGTCGATTTGGTCGAGGGGCTCAGGGTTGCTCCATTTATCTCCCTCTTTGTTTGAAACATAAAGATCTCCCTTTTTGTCGTCGTAGTACAACAGTAGCTTTGTTTCGTTATCATACAACTGCAGGTTGACAATATTCCCTTTCATGTCCAGAAAGGCCGGGTCACTTTCGGCGGTAGACCATTTGTTTTGCCCAAGTCGGTTAAAAAAGAATATCGTCGACCGCTGTTTTCGTTTGCTATCATTGTCCGCTACGCTAGCCAGCATCAATTTGCTTTCGTTATCAAACAAGATCGGGTTCTCTTCGGAATTGATGGTGTTGATTGGCTCAGGAAGTTGATGCACCGAGAAGTTGGACGGGACGTCGATGAATGCTTTTTTGATGTGGGCATCTGCTATAAATGCATTTGTTTCATCTGTGATGACTTTGCTTTTGTAGTTCTTCAGCTCCAGGAACTTTTGCCAGGCAACCAGGGCAGAACCATATTCATACCTTGCTGCATGAATTCTGCCAGTCCAATAGAAGTAAAATTTGTCGCTTACACCGAAAGTGCTTTCGAATTCGAGGAATTTGTCGAGCGGTTTTTTTGGGTAATAGGTCAGTAGAGAGCAAATTTCAGCATAATACTGTGCCTGCCCATGGTTTGGAGAGCCTTCGAGGTATTGGTTAAATAAAATTAGTGCTGTTTCAAATTCCTCCTCATAAAAGGATTCTTCTGCCCGAACAAAAGTACTTGGCTTACCTTGCGCAAAAACGGATAAAGGTAACACAACACAAAAAGTCACGATGCCAGCTATACGAAGGGCCAGATAAATAGAGTTCTTCATATATGATTAAGAATGAAAGTAGATTAAGAAAGTTTGGTAAGGTTCTTCAAATTGTGCGGCAGCCAACGACTGCCTAAATATACAAATAGTCTCAAGATAATGATAGCCAGTAGCTTTAGTCGAAAAGCGTGTAGTTGCCAAACTGATCTGATGGAGCAGCTGGTATGATGAGCTCTGGCCCCTCATTTTTTTCATTGTTTACTTTTGATGACACTGCGTGCCTTTGCATCTGCAAAGCGGGAAAGGGACTTAGCATCGACAACAAGTCATCGAATGGAGTACTCTTATCTAGCCACGCTGCTTCTTTTGCTTTGTCGAGTATCACAGGCATTCTGTCGCTCGACTCTGCTACAAGCTGATTAGCAGCGCATGTGATCAAGGTAAAAGAATGCATTTGTTCTCCCTCATCATCTTCAAACTCCTCCCATAGACCCACCATCGAAAATGGCTGGTGTTGCTTTTCAAAATAGTAGTAGGGTACAAGGCTTTTCTTGCTGATCTTTTTCCACAAATAGAAACCATCGGCTGGAATGATACAGCGTCGTTCTAATAAAGCCGTTCTAGCACTTGATTTTTCTGAAATTTGTTCTTCACGGGTAATATAAAGCTTTTCGCTTAGGCTTTTATTGTTGGCCCATTTAGTAATAAGCCCCCAATAAAAGAAAGAAAAACCTTTTGGCGAATCGCTGGTAATTACTGGAACCAATTGAGTAGGCGCAATATTAAACCTTTGCTCAAAGGAATCGGTCACATCAACTTTGAATCTTTTTGAAACTTCTTCTGCGGTTTTACCTAGCGTGTAGCGTGAACTCATTCAGTACTGATTTTTTCAAATCTATCCATTTTAAAATTAAAACACGATGTAAAGATGATGGCGACTTGCTTACTGAAACTGTAGCCATTTTTGAGGATCCAGGCAAAATTCTGTTGCCACCTGCTCCGACCAGTAAGTTTTCTGATCACTAAATTCAGCAAATCCGCAATGTCCGCCATAAGTCGGCTTCAACAGTAACGTATTTGGGTTACTGGCAAAAGGAGCTTCATCGTAACATTTTTCTGACAGAAAGGTATCGTTAAGTGCATTAATTACCAGCGTAGGTGTAGTGATGGTCGGTACAAATTGCGCTGAACTGCAGCGTGTATAGTAGTCGACAGCCCCTGCGTAGCCATGGAGGGGCCCTGTCACTATTTCGTCAAACTCAAAAATGCTCTTTATTTTTTTGATTTTTGGGAGCTCGAAAGCATGTGGGAACACTTTTGCCTTTAGTTTGATCTTTTTTACCAGCGTTCGCAAAAACCGTTCGGTGTAAAGGTAATTATGCCATTTGTCTATTTCTACTGAACAGCTTTCCAGGTCAAGTGGTACAGAAATGGCCACCGAAGACACAATCGGTCGCTTTTTTGACATCGGCTCACCAAGGTATTTCACAGTTATGTTGCCTCCCAGACTAAAACCTACAAGAGATATTTGCTCATACCCACGTCGAACGGCTTCAGCCACTACCGCATCAAGGTCCTCTGTAGCGCCACTATTGTAGAATCTCGGGAGTCGGTTCATTTCCTCACTGCAGCCTCGCAAGTTCCAGGCCAACACATCCCAGCCATGGTTGAAGAAAGCTTTTGACATTCCTTTTATATAGGGTCGACTGCTGTCACCTTCCAGGCCGTGCGTAATGATCACTACTTTTTTATTAGGTAGGGTAGCTTCCAAAGTGGCCAGGTCGAGATCCAGAAAGTCACCATCCTCCAACTCGAGCCGTTGCCTTCTAACGGTGGGAGGGTTGTTTACCTTGCGAAATAGTGCGGGATATATCGTTTCAAAATGTTTGTTGATCGATAGAATTGATCCCTTATAACCGGGGCTCTTGATTGCAGGCATTAATCTTGGGTCAATTTTTTTGGTAAAATCTATAAAATATGCTCCTGTAATTACTATTATCGTAGATGGCTGAAATCAATCAGCACAATTTAACGTTTCGAATGAAGTGTTGTCGGGCCGCCTGAAAAACATTTTTGAACTAATATCATTTATTATGTTCATGGCTAAGCCTCAATTTTATAAATTTACAAGTCACAACATGAAAATGCACAGTTGAGACTAAAATTTCATAAACGCTATTTTTGATATAAATAAGGATAACGAATGGCTGAAGTAATCAGAATGCCAAAAATGAGTGATACCATGGAAGAGGGTGTCATTGCTTCATGGCTGAAGAAAGTGGGGGATACAGTTAAGTCTGGCGACATACTGGCTGAAGTAGAAACCGATAAGGCTACGATGGAGCTGGAATCGTATGAAGATGGTACACTGCTTTACATCGGAGTGAAAGAAAAAGAAGCAGCACCAGTTGACGGTATTATCGCTATCATAGGGAAAAAAGGTGAAAATATTGATAAGCTTTTAGCGGATGTTAAAAGTGATGGGGGCAGCACCAACGGTGCTTCAGAAAAGTCTGCTGAAAGTGCAGCGCCGGCGCCGGCAGCAGCTCCCTCGGAAAAAATAGATACATCTGGCATTAAGGCTACGGTAGTAACCATGCCAAAGATGAGTGATACAATGACTGAGGGCGTGATTGCTTCTTGGTTGAATAAAGTGGGTGATACGGTTAAATCTGGTGACATCATAGCCGAGGTTGAAACGGACAAAGCCACTATGGAGCTTGAGTCCTATGAAGATGGCACTTTGCTGTACATAGGTGTTGAAGCTGGAAACTCGGTACCAGTAGATGGTGTAATCGCTATCATAGGTGAAAAAGGTGCTGATTACAAAACGCTTCTGAAGGAACATGAAGCCGCTGCTGGATCGGAGCCCGCAGCAGACGAAAGTGCTCCAGCCAGTTCATCAGCTCCAGCTGCGCCAAGTACACCGACCCCTTCAGCGTCGGCGGCTGCTTCAGATCACTCATCTGACAATGGAAGACTAAAGATTTCGCCTTTGGCCAGGAAAATGGCTGAAGACAAGGGATATGATATCCGTCAAATCAGCGGTTCTGGCGATGGTGGAAGGATTGTAAGAAAAGACGTAGAGGAGTTTACCCCGTCTTCAGCATCGGCGGCTGCACCTGCTGCCGCTCCGGGCAAAGAGGCACCTAAGGTGGTATTGCCGCCAGTGGTGGGTGAAGAAAGTTTTGAGGATGTGCCTGTATCGCAAATGCGTAAGGTAATTGCCAAAGGAGTATCAGACAGTAAATTCACCGCACCTCACTTCTATGTAACCATGGAAATTAACATGGACAAGGCGATGGAAGCCAGAGTGAGCCTGAATGATATTTCTCCTGTTAAGATTTCGTTCAACGACATGGTGGTGAAGGCGGCAGCTGCGGCTTTGAGGCTTCATCCTGATGTTAACGTGTCGTGGCGAGGCGATACTATCCGCATGAATAAGCATATTCACGTGGCGGTAGCGATGGCGATTCCGCCGGATGGCTTGTTGATGCCTGTTGTTCGTTTTGCAGACAATAAGTCATTGTCGCATATTTCTGCCGAGATCAAAGAATTTGGACAGAAGGCCAAGGCTAAAAAACTTCAGCCGACGGATTGGGAAGGAGCTACATTTAGCATTTCTAACCTGGGTATGTTTGGTGTAGATGAATTTACCGCTATTCTTAATGCACCTGCCTCCTGCATTCTTGCAGTGGGTGGTATCAAGGAAACGGCGGTTGTTAAAGATGGTCAGCTAGTGCCAGGCAACGTGATGAAAGTGACGCTTACTTGCGATCACAGAGCAGTGGATGGAGCAATGGGTGCTGCCTTCTTGCAAACGCTGAAGAAGTTCCTGGAAGACCCTATCAAACTATTGGTTTAAATAAAACACTGTCTTTTTGACACATCAAAGCCAGCGGGTATCATACTTGCTGGCTTTTTTGGTAATTAGACAAAGCAGGGAAACTATTCACCTATATTTTAGGGTTTCTCTTTATCATAGACAAAATGGAAAAAATCAGATCTACCACCGTCCTAGCAGTTCACCATAACGGGGAAATAGCCATAGGAGCCGACGGACAGGCCACCATGGGCAATACAGTGGCCAAAAACAATGTAAAAAAGATCAGGAAGCTACTCGATGGCAAAGTGGTGACTGGCTTTGCCGGATCCACTGCCGATGCGTTTTCTTTGCTTGATAAGTTTGAAGAGAAGCTCAATGCCTATGGAGGCAACATGAAAAGAGGCGCTATTGAGTTGGCAAAAGACTGGCGAACTGACAGGTATCTCAGGAAGTTGGAGGCGATGTTGATTTGTGCAAGCAAGGAAGAAATACTGGTCGTGTCAGGCACTGGCGACGTGCTGGAGCCAGAGAATGGCGTAGCAGCGATTGGGTCGGGTAGCATGTATGCTCAGTCTGCAGCCATAGCATTGAAAAAGCATGCCCCTCAACTTACCGCTGAAGAGATTGTGCGTGAGTCGTTGAATATTGCTGCCGACATCTGTATTTACACTAATCACAATCTAATAATCGAGAAATTATAGCATTCTATGTACACCATATACCATAACCCAAGATGTGGCGCTAGTAGAACAGCGCTCAAAATACTGCACGAAAAAGGTGGAGAGGTGAGAATCGTGGAGTACCTCAAAAGCTGCCCTAGCAAAGTCGAACTGAAAGATTTGGTAGAAAAGCTTGGTATTAAGCCGGAGGATCTCGTACGAAAGAAAGAGCCAGTATTTAAAGAGAAGTATGCTGGCAAGACCTTGACCAGCGCCCAATGGATCACTGCCATGGTGGATAACCCAATATTGATTGAACGCCCCATAATCGTAAGAGATGGAGTGGCCGTTATTGGCAGAGGTGAGGAGCAAATGGAAAAAATCCTAGCCTAAGTAGCATGGTTTCCGTCGACAGCTGACGTTCAAACTGTCGACGGATATTTTTTAACCTATTGCTTTTTTTAAATCTTCGATGAGGTCATCCACTCCTTCAATACCTACGCTCAGTCGGATCAACGAATCGCTCAACCCATTCTTGATCCTTTCTTCTCTTGGAATCGATGCATGTGTCATGCTGGCAGGATGATTGATGAGTGATTCAACCCCGCCAAGGCTTTCTGCCAATGAGAAAAGCTTGGTAGAGCTAAGTACTTTATTGGTGGCTTCTATACTATCATCTTTCAATGTAAAGGAGATCATGCCTCCGAAGCTTCGCATCTGTTTTTTTGCAATTGCATAACTAGGGTGATCTTCAAAACCGGGCCAATATACTTTCCCCACCTTTGGGTGACTTCTGAGGTAGTGGGCTATTTTTTCGCCGTTTTCGCTGTGTCTTTCCATGCGTACATGCAGCGTTTTGATGCCTCTCAATACAAGAAAGCAATCCTGAGGCCCAGGTACTGCGCCACAGCTTTTTTGAATGAAGTACAACTTGTCTTTCAATTCCTGATCATTCATCACCAGGCATCCATGAATCACATCACTATGCCCGCCGAGGTATTTCGTAGCCGAGTGCATCACGATGTCTGCTCCCATGTCGAGCGGGTTCTGTAAGTAGGGGGAAGCGAAGGTATTATCTACGCAAACAATAATTCCTTTTCCTTTCGCCAGGTCAGACACAGCTTGAATATCGACGATATTCATCAGGGGGTTAGTAGGAGTTTCCAGCCAAATAAGCTTTGTGTTGGCGTTAATATACTGCCTGATATTGGCAGCATCCTGCATATCGACAAAGTGGAATTTGATCCCAAATTTTTCGAATACCTTGGTAAATAGCCTGTAGGTGCCTCCATACATGTCGTTGGCGGCAATTATCTCGTCGCCGGGGGCCAATAGCTTAATCACCGCATCGGTAGCAGCCACGCCGCTGCTGAAACAAAGGCCATACTTTCCGTTTTCAAGAGCAGCTAAAGCAGTTTCTAGAGCCTCTCTGGTGGGGTTCTGTGACCTTGCATATTCATAACCCTTGTTTTTGCCTGGCGCCTCTTGCACATAGGTGGAGGTTTGGAAAATGGGAGTCATAATGGCTCCTGTAGATGGATCTGGTTCTGCACCAGCATGAATCGCTTTGGTTCCGAATTGCATATAATGGAGATTTATTGGGGGTAATGTGTTTGCTTGTGCCGCAAAGTTAGGTTTAGTACACTTCTTTCAAATGCTTGTAAGAGAAATCATTCGCCGTTGACCTTCTTCTCTAGTTCTTATCCTGTTGATGGTAGTGATGCCCAATGTGTTTTAGCTCACTTTCTGGTTAACAAAGCTGGCAGCACAACGATTGGCTTAGTGACTTAACGAAGCTTGAATGTGGTTGGTTCTACCTGGTCACTGTTTTTACGATGGCCCTCGCATTTACGCCCACCAAGTTTGTCGTGGCGCTCAGTAGTTTTTTTTTCGGTTTCCAAAGTCTGTGGTATTTGGTGCTCTCTTATTTGCCGGCTTCCTTTTTTCACTATCTCTTCTCAAGAGTTATTGGCACCGGTGCCATCCAGCGTTCAGTTAATCAGGAAGTACTTAAGAAATGAGCGGCAGACCAAGGGCCTGCCGCTCATCAAAACTGTAAACTGTAAACTGAAAAATGAGACAATCAAATAGCCAATTGTTGACATTTCATTGCATGTATCTAACCTAAATACTTCAACTTTTACTTTTCAGATGGTGACCTAAAAGCTCACTTGATACTGTAGTACCAGCATGCTTTTGCTGCCATCTTTTATATTTTCAGCGCCCTGTGTCACAAAGGCAGACCTGTTTTGATACATCATACTCAGTTTGTTGCCGTGGCCACCGTGAATGAAATAATTTCCTCCTAATTCCATCATTGTTACGTTGTCATTGGAATAGTCGTAGCTCGAAAGCTGCATAGCTACAAACGGCTGCAATTTTCCTCCTTCTGTGATCATGTTCTTTCCAAACAAATAGCCCAATTGAGCATATAATGTATTGCCTGTACCAATCATTGGGTAGGCATCGCCAAAGCCGCCTGGATTGGGTGAGTTGGCACCTGTGGCAGGGTTGTTGACGCCTATGTTCCTTACATACCCGCTGCCAAAGTCGTAGTTGGTAAATGCAGCATAGGCTGTTAAGGCCGTAGTTTCAGACAAAGGTTTGTCGTAGAATAGATCCAGGCCGAGAAGTGCCATATTTTTGCGAACTGTTTGACCAGTACCATTAAGCGCCCACATTGCATCTTTCTGTAAGATGAGCCCTGCACCAATATTGAATACACTTTTCTTTCCCAAATAGGATCCTGTTGCATAGGGTGTCAGGTCACTTTCCCCGTCCAGAAACATGTACTTAAAGTAGCCCTGGAGTTGCTTTTTTGGTGGTTCATTCGAAAAGGTAAACTGCGTGCTGGTGGGAGTTGTAGCCGATGGTGATGCTCCAGTAACGGTCATGGGTTGCGATATGGCGATGCGGTAGTCCAGTTTCCCCAGTTGCCCTTTTGCATAGAGACTTAACTTTCTAAGGAACTGGTCGTTCACCCCATTGGTGGCTTGCTGGTAAAGGGGGGCGTCGAGGCTCAAGATCGAACCAACGCTGGGAGAAGCATAGCGGGTCAATCCACTCCAGCCAGTCAGGCCAGCTCCGATAGAGAGTTTTTTCTTGTCGATCGCAAATTCTCCAATGGCATCATGAAAAAATGATCCTTCATACTTATTCGAATGAAAGTTGAAATTGTTTTGCCCAAACTGGGCATAAAAGAAAACCCGGTCGGTCAGCTGCCCATAAGTTTGAAAGCGGAGTCGTCTAATGCTGAGGTCGGTATAATTGTCGGTGGAGTAGCCACTAATTGTGCTACCCGCATTCATTTGCGTGCTTCTTACCCATGTTTGCAGTAGTCCTGTCATTTGGAGGTAGTGACTACCATCTTCATTCATATTGAATTTCAGCTGATTATTATGGAAAACCGGCTGATTTTGAGCCGATAGGTGTATCGCGCTAAATGCGGTCAACAGTGCGATACTAAAGACTTTGATGCTTCTCATAAGCTTTTGTGGTGATCGATAATTTTGTGAGTCAAAATAGCTAACGAATAGTAGCTAAGGTTGTACCTGTGCTTCCTTGTGACCGCTATTCAAATGATATATGAAAGCAGGCCAGTGCAAAGTATTTGCACACTATCCCCACGGGGACGAAATCTTCCCTATGAGGATAACAGAAAAAAAATTAGCAGTTACGCCTTAATTGGCAATGTAAAAGGTAGAGTTTCAGGTCAGAGGCAACCTTTACGCGATTTGAAGGGTGTTCTCCCAGCGTGTGAAAGGGAGTGCTGGAATCAATTACCGGTGATGTTGCGATGACATAGTCATGCCCTAAATCGACAAGTTTGAATTTTAAAGCCCCTGACTCAGCCTTCTCTTCAAACTCACTACCAAGCTCGGTTTCCACCTCAAATAATTCTTCTTTTCCCGAAAGACTTTCCATCCACAAAAACTCTGTGGTGGAAGCCAGAAGGAATAAAGAAACTATAATAAGGAGGTGTTTCTTTTGCAATTGATTGGTAGTTGTAAATCTCGTGTTGTATGCATTACCAGCTCGGGCAATACGTTAATAACAAATGTAGGTGTAAGCATACCAAATGCCCAAAAGAATTGCTGATTATCTTATAAATAGCTAATAGTGAGGCTATTCAGGTTTGGAGTAGTATCAACGGTGTTGATGAGGCTATTTAGCCAAAGCCAACAACCCATCAGCCATATGGCCATTTCAAATAAGACTTATGGTTTCAATTTTTCAAATGGGACATTGGTGATGCGGTAACTCCTCCAGTCGTTAAAGTCAAAATGCCACCACTCATATTCGTAGACGGTAAAGCCCTCGGCTTCCATCGCTGAGCGCAGCAGGTCTCTCATATCACGTTGCTCTTTTGTGCCGCCAGTATAGTTGGGATAAGAACGCTCCGACATCTCATCGTATACGCCTGTCATTTCTATTTCTTCTCCAGTGGCCAGACTGTATAAGCTGAGGTCTACGGCACAGCCCCGGTTGTGTCGTGATCCTTTGTTGGGGTCGGCTACGAAAATACGATCCTTTACCGGGGTGATGTCCCAAAATACCTTGGTAACGCTCCATGGTCGGTAACCGTCAAACACCAGGAGTCCATAGCCCTTTGTTTTCAGGAATTCGTTCGCTTTCACTAAGGCCTCTGCTGCCGGGCGTTGTAAAAAAGCCCTCGCCTGGGTGTATACCGGACGGCCCACAAGGTTATTGTCGGTCGCATACCTTATGTCTAGTTTGATAGTAGGGTCGAGGGTGATCAATTCGACGAGGTCGGTCTTTTTGAATGCGCCCTTTTCCTTCGGAGGATTTTTGGGTGAAGGATGGGAGAGGTCAGTGTCCTGCGCAAATGAGGGCTGTACCAGTAGGAATACGAAAACTATAAGTACATGTCTTTTCATGGGAGTTAAAGATAGCAAATCATGCGAGTTGTTGCCTTTTGTAAAATAGGTGCTGGAAGGTGTTCTCAATAGAAAGAATGTTTACCAAAAATCAGGCCGAGTGGTAATACCACCCTGTGCTCTGCAATCTCCGCATTCTGCTGTAGTGAAACTGTACCTAATGGGATTTCCCATTTGGTCGTAAGCAGCTTCAACGAGTACGGCATTGTCGCTGATGTCTTCCAGATAAACGCATGCACGCTGTGGGGTACCTCTGGGAAGTCTGATATCACATGAGAATTCGACCTGGCACCCCTTGATGATGGGTGACGCTTGTAAATCGATGGGCAACTCTTCCTTTTCAATAAAATAACGTTTTTCAAATACTTCCGCTGCACTGAAATAACCGAGCACAAGTTCTGTGGTATCTTCGTTCCTTTTTACATTACCGATGACTTCTCCGGGCAGTGGATCAAAGAAGGTGCCCAGTCTTTCAGTTACCTGCCGTAGCTGGTACAAATATTCGTACTCTTGTAAGCTAAGTGTTCGTTGCTTTATTAATAAGCTGTAACGAAGAGATATTTTTGGAGAATATTTAGGTATGATAACAAGTTCTTCTCCCTGGATAACATCCTGTTCAAGCGTGGCTGAAGAACCTAATAATATGCGACTTGACGGGATTGTTACATAACATTTGTCAATTCTCTCATCAGCTCTTCTTTGGCTGGGTTGATTATTTTGGAATTTGAAGTTTGAATTGTAATAACTTTTGTATTCAAATGTCTCAGCATATTCCCAGGCATAGTAGCGCGAATTGCCAGTGTCGTCGTGGGTATTAAGTCTGATACTAAGTCCCAAATTATCGTTAGAAAAGCCATAACTAAGGCTGTCAATAGGTGGAGTGCGTCTCACGGCCACGGCTTCAGAGGTGTATGTCGCACCGGACTCAGTCTTTATTGTCATGGTATAAGTAGCATCAAAATCAATATCCATTTTTTGTTGCGTATACCTGCCAGAGTCTTGCTCTAAAAGCTCAACATATTGTCCATTTGATGATTTAATGGAAATCATTGCATTTTCTTCCGGAATAAAAGCACCACGAGCTGCCAAAGGTCTGGTGTGGGACAGCGTAACGAAAGCTGAGGAGTCAGTGGCATTCATAAAGCCATCGATTACTAGGAGATCAACTGTTTTACCACCTACAGGAGGTTCGAAAGGTTCCGTGCAGGATATGAAGAAAGTTAGAAAAATGGACAATACTACCAGGCAACGAGTCATCAATATGTGCTATTGGAGTTGGAGGTCCTCGGGTTTAGTGAAAGGTAATAAATTAAAACAAATTCTATAGAATAATCCCTGACTCAGGCGTATCTGGGTCAGGGAATATTCCAAAATCATTTACTGCCCGACAGTGGAATCAACTGCGCAGATAAATCCGGGTCTTCCATGTCTTTATTGAATGGAAACATCGGCCTGTTGATTCGTTTGAACTCCAGCCTTTCCAAATCCTGGTCCACACCTCCAGGAGTGAGTGCCATGATCCAGTCGGCACGCATGTCGTACAATTCAGGGACCAGGTAGCCGATTTTCACTACCACAATATCTGATTCGCGAGGATTGAGCCCCAAATTCGTAAAGTCACTTTCTCTATGGTAAGGCTTCCGTTTTTTGGTTACGATCACACTTACACTGCCGATTTTAACCACTACTTCCGTTTCTGCACTGGCATCACCACTTTCGATGGCCGTAACTGTTCCTGTCAACTGAATAGGAGGAGAGAAACGAGCATCTACCGATGCACCTGCCGTTCCTGATACTTGTCCACCCACGCCGGCAGCAATCGCCTTTTCAACGAATTCAGGCCCGGGAATAGACGCATAAATAAGTGATGGACCATCAGCCTTTTGAAATTCCGGACGGGCCAGGATCTGAGCCAGTGTCCATGTAACGTCGCCAGCTCCACCTGCAGTTGGGTTATCGCCCATGTCGCTGATCATGAATGGCTTTTTATCGCTGGCAATTGCCATGTCCAGGCTTTCTTTCAATGTGGCAGTGGGGGCAATGAACTCAAACTCGTTCCGTACGTCCCAGAAAGCCTTGGCCAGTGATTCCGCGGTACTGGTTACTTTGTCCTTATCGTCGCCAGTGACCATGACCACGGCATGGTTGCGGGGCTCGTCGGCCCAGGCATAGCCAATCCAGATGGCAGCATCCACAATGCCTTCCTGATTGGCCGCTGGCTCAACTTTTGCATATAGGCTTTTGCCTGGATCAACCCTGGTGCTGGTTTTTTCTCCGGGAAGCAAAATGGGTACCGGAATCCAGGCTTTGTAGGCTGGTTTTCCCTTTCCACTTTCAAGTCTTTGCAACAAGTTTTCTACCGCCCTTTTGTCCGACTCCCTTGAATCTTCATGTGGAGCCATACGGTAGCAGGTAATGATGTCACTATTTTGGGCCAGCGTTTTTGATACGTTACCATGCAGGTCCATAGAGGTAGAAATAATCGTTTCGTAGCCCACTACTTCACGCACCCTGGTGATGAAATCACCCTCGGGGTCGTCGAGGCCGACTACACTCATGGCACCGTGGATATCGAAGAAAAGACCGTCGTAGGGTAGGTTGGCCTTCAGCATGTCAAGTGTTTTGCCTACCAGCGACTCGTAAGCTTCTCGGGTTACGGCACCACCAGGGATAGCGTGGGCACGCAAAGTGGGAATCCATTCAGCACGTTGTCGCTGGCTGGAATCGGGATTAAGAAAAGAGTAAAAAGAAAAGACATCGTCGCCCACTCTGGCCCGAAACATTTCTTCGTCTGTCAATGCCGGAGAAAAGGTGCTCGACTCAATGGCCAAACCAGCAATGGCAATGCGGGGAAGGGCTTTGGTTTCTTCGGATTTATTCTGCTGTGTGCAAGCAGAAACAAAGAGGACGGCTGCAAGGAGGTAGGGACTGATTCTTTTCATGGCGGGTTCAGATAATTATTGGTGATTCATTAGCGTCTAATCAAATGTAAGACGACCATCTTTTAAAGCAAAGAAGGAATGTGAAGGTTGGCTTTTTTTGGGTGTGATGAAAGAAGCACTGATAGTTCAGTATCGGATTTCAGGTAATGATTGAGTATGCCAGCCAATCAAGATTCCGCGAATCAATGTCTTCAGTCCATTAAGTCTCCGGTTCTTCATCGAAGGAAGGCTGTGCCTTTGTGCTGCAAAAGCCGGTGCTATTTTGTCGTCATTGTTCGCGCAACAAGTCCGTTGCTTATTTTGTTCTACTTGCGATGGCGCAAATAACAAGTGTTACCTTTCTTCGATGCAAAGGGTTGACCAATAAGTTTTGGTTTTTCAAAATGATGCAGTTTTCTCATACCTACCTGAAAGAGATCGACGGCCTTGGTTTTTACAAACTGATGGGGACTGGTAAAGGCAATGGCTTTAATCCATGGCCTGATTTTTCCACTTATGCCTTGGTGCAGGTGTGGGAAAGTGAGAAGCATGCACACCATTTTTTTCGTAGTTCCGAAATCATGAACATGTATGAAAACCATTCTACTGAGCGATGGACGTTGCTGATGAGAACAATTCGGGCGAATGGATTATGGTCAGGGCAAAATCCGTTCGAACCTTCAGAAGATTTGGATTCCAAAATACCCTACCTGGCAGTTATTACCCGGGCCACTATTCGGACATCAAAACTGCTACCATTCTGGCGTTACGTACCTACTTCAGAAAAACCCATTGAAAGGAATGCAGGCTTGATGTACACGAAAGGGGTAGGGGAAGTGCCGCTTCTGCAAATGGCGACCTTTAGCCTTTGGGAAAACGAGGAATCGCTCAAAGCTTTTGCTTATCAAAGCACTGAGCACGCTAAGGCGATTAAGCTTACCAGGGAGCTCAATTGGTTTAGTGAAGAATTGTTTTCAAGGTTTCAGCCGTACGAGTCGTACGGTACCTGGGGGGGCAGGAACCTGTTGCCTGATTTGGCGCCGAGAGATTAATGTGACTTGAACAAATGTAAAGGGTTTGTGAAGACACACACCAAAACAATGCTGCGCACTTTCGAAAAGTTTATTTCGAAAGCTGGTTAAGTACTTCCAAGGCGGATTGAGCATCTTTCTTGTCGACAAAAATATGGTCGTGGTAAAAAGCGGCTACTACATTGCAGCTTATCCCCTTTTTTGCCAATGCTGTTGAAAATGCGGAGGTCAAACCAACGGCTGCCAGGGAGGAATGCACGGACAACGTGATCCAGCTAGCTACATATGAATAAGGTAGATCTAATTCGTCGGCCACTTCTTTTTTGACGATGATGGTGTTTCCTTCTTCTTCCCGAAACGACATAATAATGTCTTCTGGCTTTAGGCTTGCACAGTTGTTGACTATGCAAAACACAAACTCCCCACTATTGAGGCGGGGATTCAAGGTCTTCAGTATTTTCGCTAAGTCTGTTTCTCCGTTGCTTGTCATTTGATTTATTGATCTGTTTGCCTGGATATTTAGAATAGCAAATTGAAGGTGATTTGATGGATGACCCATGTACCAAAGATGAGTAGATAAGGATTATAGTTCTTGCCGCTTTTTCTGTCGAGCAGTATTAACCCAATAAGTATCATGTAAATTACTCCGTACAATATGTTTTGGGTCAAACTATCAGACCATTCTAAAAAATGGGGTCCGATGCGCCCAAGTGTGGGGCTAAGAAAAACGATGGCGGTGCCAATCATGTACCTCATGTGTTTGGGCGCCTCTTTTCGGTAATAAATGGCCAGAGAGTAAAACAGAATTAACAAGATGCTATCACTCAAAGGAAAGAATAAGGCAATTGCATGGTCCGAATGAATTAATCGAATCATCTGCGGAACAAATGACAAAATCAGCAGGGGAAAAAAGAAATAGGAGAGCCTGCCTAATTTCTTATGCCAGTCGTTTTTTCTGTTTCTAATCAGCAACGGCTGCACAATTAGCATGACGATCCAAACCAATGCGATAAAGGCATGCAAATGGATGAAGATTGTGATGTTGTCTTTGAAAATTGGAAACTGGTTGAAGTAAGTTTTGAAAAAGCCTACAAGCGTCAATGGTATCAGTAACAGCAATAGGTAGCCAAGGTTTTTGTAAGCTTTTTCCATTTTATTGATAGGTGATAATGTCTTTGTTAGCTGTGTACACAACCGAAGAGATTAATTAGTCGTCCAATTGCTGACTTAGTTTTGTACTGCTATATACGCTTGATAACTCCACAACTTTTTCTGGGAGTGAGTCGGCCAGGTTGATCAGCTCTGTAGGATCATTTGCGATATTGTACAGCTCCCATGCTTCTCCGTTGAGCTTAACTATTTTGTACTCACCACTTCTGAACATCCTGAATTTTTCCAATCCTGACATAAAATAGGCTGGCTCCTGACGCTGCTCACCGATGAAAATTGGCAATAGTGAACGCCCATCGAGTGGTAATGTAGCATGTCCTTCAATTGTCGAGGGGTATTGGATATTCAATACATCTAAAAAAGTAGGAGCCATGTCTACCACATGCCCTGGTTGATGGGTAATAGTATTCGGAGCTATTTTGGCTGGCCAGTAAGCGATAAAGGGTGTATGGCTGCCGCCTTCGTGTCCTGCTTGTTTGTATTGCCGGAAGGGTGTATTTCCCATATTGGCCCAGGTTGACCGCAAGCTCCAATACGAATTGGCTGGTCCTGGAGGCACATCTTTGATTTTATTGGTATAAAACGGGCACGACCCATTGTCGTTCAGGTACATGATCAGCGTATTGTCCAGCTTTCCCTCGTTCTCAAGCTTTTCCAGCACTCGTCCTATATTTTGATCCATTCGATCTAAAATACCTGCAAATACAGCCATTTCGAGATCAAGCGAGTCTTTTTTACTTTCAGATAAACTATTCCATGTGTAGTAATCTGTATACTCAGGGACGAATGGCCCGCGGAATTTATTGAGATTAGCCTCCGGCGGACTCAATGTGGCACCCTCTGGAAGGATTCCCATGGCTTTCATTCTTTTGTATCGCTCAGCACGGATTTCGTCCCAACCTCTCAGGTATTTGCCTCTGTATTTAGCAATATCCTCCGGACGGGCCTGGAGAGGGAAGTGGGCAGCATGATAGGGCAGATAAAGGAAAAAGGGATTCTCTTTTGTAAATGCTTCATCTAGCCATTTCAAAGCGTAGTCGGTGATGAAATCCGTCTTGTACATCGGCGCCTTTTCGTATTCAATTTCAGCTGCTTTTAGTTCATTGCCCTCAAGGAAAAATGGTCGCTCGAACTCACCTGAAGGAGGTAGAAAGTACTCTGTCGTTGCCCAAAAGTAAAAGGAATGGTCAAACACATTTTCTGCCTTGCAGTAGTCCGGCACCCACGGATCGAAATGTTCCTTGCCACTCATGATGTTGAAGTAACCAGCCTGACGGGTAAGGTTGGCAAGATGCACGGCGCCGTTCCCGCCTGTATAAAGTCCTGTAAGCATAGATGACCTGGTAGGATTGCACTTGGCCATATTGTAAAAGGTAGTAAACCGCATGCCACCATTGGCCAATCGGTCAAGGTTGGGTGTGTTGATTTCTCCGCCATAAGGGCCTATATCCGAAAACCCTATATCATCGCCCATGATCAATATGATATTGGGCCTTTCATCTTTGTTTTCAGCACAGGAGATGATCATGAAACAAAGAAATATTGAAGGAATTATTTTATGCTTCATAGGATTTTGCGTTATGGCTTATTTTAAACTGTAGTTTTCTGGGTCATTTGTACAGCCACTGTCTGTTGCTGGCAGTATTCCACACTAATCATTCTTTGCCGGAGTCGAATATGGCGGGTGTTCCACTTTGATCTCCCCTTTTTGTTGTACCATTTTCAACACTTCCTGAACGGCTCGCTCTAGCTGGGGGTCAATACCTTTTGATAGGGACAGTCCGTCTTGTCGAACTTCGATGTCTGGTGCCACCCCAATGTTCTCAGCAATCCATTCATTGTTGATTGGATCGAATACTGCGTTGCTAGGCGCTGTCAGTGCACCTCCGTCAACTAAGGCATAGTGAACAGCTGATGCGACCAGACCGCCCCAGGTGGTGGTTCCAATGAGAGGCCCAACCTTTTGCTGCCTGAATGCCCAGGGAAAGTAGTCGCCTCCTGACCCAGCCATTTCATTGATCAACAATGCCTTTGGCCCTAATATTCCAGCCGGTAGTTGGAAGTGTTTGCCATTTGGGGACTCGTTGGTGACTGCTGCCCGTAGCTCACGGTTCATTAAGTCGACCATGTAGTCATCTAACAGTCCACCTCCATTAAAACGCTCATCGATTACCGCCCCTAACTTGTCTTGCTGAGCGAAATAATACCTGTTGAAAGACACGAATCCAGGTCCACCCGTGTTAGGCACCCATACATAGGCCAGTTTGCCATCAGAAAGCTTGTCCACCATTCTTCTATTGTCTTCTACCCAGGCTCTTTGGCGCAAGGCAGATTCACTTTTGATGGGCTCTACCGTCTCCTTCCAGGCTCCTTCAAAAGCAGGTGCCGAATTGATATGAATGACGGTTTGCACGCCTGCTGTGCCGTCGAGGTACTGATATGGATCTTCTGAGGCGGTTAATTCTTTACCATTGATACCTACCAAGAAATAGCCCTCTTTCACTTTGATATCCGGTCGATCGAGCGGGCTGGTTAGGCCAGGGTTCCAGCTTTCTGTTGTAAAGATCCTTTCGATTTTCCATCGGCCCTGATCCGCTACAAGGTCAGCACCCAACAACCCAGCCACAGATACTTCTACTTCAGGAAAGTCGCCTCCAAACACGAAGCTATGGCCTACCGAAAGTTCACCGCTTAGCTGGTCAAGCAAATAAGTTAAATCGTCACGATGTTTGATATAGGGCACGATCGGCGAGTATTTCTCATAGACGCTATTCCAATCCCGTCCATGTGTATTGAGATCGTAGAAATAATCTTTTTCATACCGCCATGCTTCTTCAAACATCTGAGTCCATTCCTCAGCTCTATTCAACTTCATCTGTAGGTTCATTTTGACCGATTTACCTTCGTCAGCATTTCCTCCTTTACTACCCGCTACTTTCCAGTCGTCGTTGATTTGGACAAGTATTTGTTCACCATCTGCCGATATCGCCATTTGCCTTACGGCACTGGCATATTCTTTGGCCTCTCTTTTTTCCAGTTCAAATTTATGGACTGTATAGCCCCTTGCGTTGGGGATGCTTTCCCCGACAAATACACTTCCTGCAGCACCCGCCAAAGTGAAGCCATAGTTTCTCACAGGCATAGGTAAAGGCATAGTTCTTCGATCAATGTTCTCAAAATCGATAGTGACCGTTACGACCTTTTTTTCAGGCTCTTCCTCCTTTTTTTCATCAGCTTTCTTTTTTCCTTTTGCTTTCTCGTCGGATTGAGCCGTATCTTCTTTCTCTTTCGCTGCTTCCTCATCGCTTCTCGGTTTGAAGGGCGAAGGGTCACCTTTTTTAAGGTTGATCACATACACCGCATATGCGGGGTCGGCTTGCATGGAACTAGTGTTGGCCCAACCAGAGCCCAATGCGTAGTCGGTGCTGGCCAGGAAATACAAATGACTTCCGTCTCGGTCCCATGAAGGGGACACCGCATCGGCAAACTCATTGGTTATTTTGTGCACAGAGCCATCATCTTTATTCCAAACCATGATGCCTCTAAAGTTATTGTTGCCTGATTTTGAATAGGCCAGCCATTTGGAGTCAGGCGACCAGCTAAGGCTCATATCACCCCGTTCCAAATTATTTCCAGCTATGTCGGCTGTTTTTATCACTCCAGTTGCAAGGTCGATCACCCTTACCCTTGGTTGATTGTCTACAAAAGCGATAGTTTTTCCATCGGGCGACCAGGTGGGTTCCCAGGCCATTTTTGAATCACCAATTGAGATGCTTTTTGGCACAGTTAAGCCGTCTTGATCTGCCACCATTAATTGATACCCTTTTCCACCAGCATCTGAAAACCAGGCTATCTGGTCGCCATTGGGTGACCAAACAGGGGCACGGTCAGCTACATCCGAACTTTCGGTAATATTTCTGGCATCGCCATGTTCAACCGGAATGGTGAAAATCTCTCCGCGAGACTCGATGATCACCCTTTTGCCTGTAGGAGAAAGCGAAGCATTTCTCGCTGACTTACTTACATCTTCCCATTTTGTAGCTGCCCATGGGAAATCACCGACTACAGTAATGCCCAATTGTTTCGGTACTTTATTTCCAATGTCGAAGGTATTAAGGTAGCCTTCTCTTTCATAAACCAGGGTATTTCCTTTGCCGTCCAACCATTTAATGTCAGCACCTTTGAAGGTGGTCAGCTGATTAAGTGCTTTGCTAGCTGGAGTATATGACCAGATATTGGAAGTGCCGTCTCTATCGGAAAGGAAGTAGATATGATCACCAAGCCACACTGGATGCATGTCCCAGGTTTTTTCATTAGGGATTAAGGTCTCAGACCAGTCGCTTAGATTAAGGATGATCAAGGGCGTGTTTTGGCCACCCCGATAGTGCCTGAATTCTGATTCCCATCTTGATACCCTGTCGACAACGATCTTGTTTCCATCAGCTGCGTAGGCTCCGTCGTAGCCCCATTGCTCGGTAACTTTTGTTGATGGGCCGCCATTAACGCCGACAGTCCAAAGGTAGCCAATGCCAGTGGGTGCACTGTCTCTTGAAGTAGAGTAAAGGATTTTACTTCCATCAGGCGACCAACCGCGCACATTGGCGGCGCTGGGGTGCCAGGTGAGGCGTTTTGGATCCCCCCCATTGATAGAGACCGAGTAAACACAAGTGTTGCCTGATCGATTAGAAGAAAATGCGATTGTTTGCCCATCGGGAGATAAATGTGGATTGGACTCCACGGCAGCCGTACTGGTAATGCGTTTGGTATTATTGGTGGCTAGCTCTGTGACCCACACATCAGCGCCATATATAAAGGTTACGTGAGTATCACTGATGGACGGTTCGCGCAGCAGCCTTGTGCTTTGAGCGTAGCCAGGCAAAGCAGTGCCAAAAATGAAAAATAAAAGGGCAGCGTGTTTTGTTAAGTGATTCCAGAAAGCGGGAATTGTTGGATACATAGTTTTAAAAGTTTAATGGGCTCATCGAATGTTGGATTAAGCTTTCGCCTAGTAAGTCGCTTATTGTCGGATTAAGTTACTTCCATTTTTTGAAAATCAAGACGTTTTGACGGAGCTACGGAAAAGCCAAAAAAGCCACCTGCAGCTCGCCTAGCTTTTTGTATCCTTTCACATTCATGTGAATGGGGTCTCGGTAGTATAAATCCTTGTTATAGATATTGTAGCCGCCCATGGTAAACTGATCAAGTACAGGGATGCCATGGAGCTCACAGACTTTCTTTTGCATGTTCACATGCTCGGCTATGCCCCCGGCAAAAAATGGATCATACGCACCTCTGTCGTTGAAGGCTTTGCTGGAGGTGAAAAAGTAAATAGTCGCTTCTGGATTGAGCTCGTAGATTTTCTTGATACAATAATTGATGCCGCCTGCCTGGGTAGTGAGCTTCGTTTTGTCGTAGTTGTCAAATTCGGTGTAGTCGGTATAGGTACCCACCGCTCTTTTGTTGGTGTAGTCGTTAGTAGAGGCCCATAGCACGTAAATATCAAACACACCCGCTTCATCTACTTGCTGCTGCAGCGATTTGCCCTGGAGCGAAGAAAAGCCTGCCCCCGGTACCCCGTAGTTAGTAATTTTCATGCCGAGCTGCCTTTCCCATTGCACTTTGGCACTGTCGCTGGGAGGAATCACCGACACTGAGCCGCCAAATACCGCTACTGATTTTCCGTAGTTGGGTGAGCTTTTGATGGCAGAGGCGTCCATTCCCATTTGGGCAAAGAGATCGACTTGTATAACGAATAGAAGAACGGCCCAATACAATAAATGCTTTTTCATGATAGAAGGTCTGTTAGGTTGAGGTTCATTGGATATAAAAATAACTTCAATGTAAGAAAAATGATGGACTGGGAAGCCCTTGAATGACGCCACATAAAATCGATGGACGAAACGTTGTGTGTCAAAACAATTTCTCCTTTTTTTTGGAAGGAGATAGACACCTTAGTTGTTTTTGGACACGCCAGTCGAGCCGATGACGTGGCCAATGATAGCTGCCGACACTTCAGGGTAGTTGCTTTGGATGAGCCAATGACCTGCTTCCAGCGGCAAAAAAGTGTATTCGCCGGTCACATACTGGTGACTGATTTCCACTGCATAGGCGCCTACTGCAAGGTCATGTTTTCCCCATATAAAAAGGGTGGGCACGTGAATGTCTGCCACTTTTTCAGCCCTTCTTCCCCGTCTCATATTGGCTCGATAGTAGTTCAATGCTCCAGTGAGGCTTCGTTTTCTTCTGAAAACGGACAGGTAGTTTTCTAATTCTTCGGGGCTGCTTTGTTTCCATAACTTCTTTAGTAGCGCCAGGTCATTTCTACGCAACATCAACTCAGGAAGATAAGGTATGAGGAACCACCCAATGTAACGGCTCTTTTTGCGCTGCTCCTTGTCCACTTTGTAGGCTTTGCCAAAGGCTCTGACGTGGGGTATTGATAGGGCAGTCCAGCTGATGATGCTACTGGCGTATTTGTCCGCCATATACCAGCCAATAGCAGCGCCCCAGTCGTGCCCAATCAGGTGAAAAATCTCCTTGCCCAGGGCATTTGCCAGGTTTATTATGTCCTGTCCTAGTTTTTTGGTGGTATAGTTTTCTACTCCTTTTGGGCAGGCATGTTCACTATACCCCCTCATATCTGGTGCCAAACAAAAAAATCCCCTGGAAGCCAACTCGTCCATGAGCTTGATCCACATAAAAGAGGTTTCTGGAAAACCATGTAGCAAAATGATTGCCTCATGTTGCGGGTCGCCTGCTACCCGGCATTTAAATTTTAAATCTGCAATGTCGACTTCGATCGTTTTGTGCATATCCGTGAGTTTTGCCCGACTACTCGAACTGCTGTGGGACATAGTTAACTTGGTCCTCTTATCAATTTACAACGAAATTTTAGAAATGTGACTTTATGTTGTGATAAGGACAACACGAGCTTCAGACCTATGGAATGGACTTTTTTTAATTTAAAATGTAAATTGAAAGTAAAACCACCACCATGCATATACTATTCTCCCTCGCCTTGCTATTGTTTTTGCCTCAAACGGATAGTCCCTCCAACAAAGTTTTTTTAAATGATGAAGTTGTTGACTTGAAAAAAGGTATCAGTCTTTCTGACTATCCCAACCGGAAAGACGAGCTAAACTTGAGCTTTGTTTTCGACAAAGGGAATGAAGACCAAACGGGCGACCTTGGTTTCAAAATGGAATTGGCAGTCGTAAGAAGCGCAGCGGTAGAAATGAGAAGACACTTCGCCAATGTGTATGAAAATCAGAAATTGAATGTGCCTGGCTTATTGACAATGCTAAAGCCTGGCGACGACATTGTCATTGATTTGTCAAACAGTGTTGACGCAAAGCGGGTATTTTTCACAATAAGGGTAAGAAAATGACTTGACACTTCTTCTTCTTGATTTTACAAAGGTGTGTGATGTTCTACTTCGCTTGCATTTTCGCCAACAAATCCCTCATAAACTTTACCGAGATACTTTGAAAAAGCAACTGGCATATTTCAGTTGACCAGGCTGGCCTGGACATATTTCAAATTTGTCTTTTGCGAAGCCCTTCAGAAATTTCGATACCACCTTTTCGGAAGACATCAATAAGTCCATTTTCATTACGTAGGAACTGAAGATTGTAATTAGCCCTCTGTTGGTGGCAGGTGGTGGCAGTTCAAAGACCTTCACATCGGTGTTTTTCAGCTGAGCTCTTAGTGATATGATACGGGAATGGAGTGCAGCTTTAGCGGCGCTATAAATCGGGGAAATGGGAGCCGGCATAAAAGTCAGGCGAGAGGAAACCTTTACCTTTGCAGCGTTTTAGTTTTCTTTCAGTAAGTGTAAAAAGGAACCATTCAACCATATAACACCTTTCAAATTGGCATCCATTTCATTGGTCAGTTCGCTGACTGAAAGCCAATGGTCCTGCAAATTCATGCTATGCATCAGACCAGCGTTGTTTTTTAATAAATTCTGGTGAGGAAATTCTTTCGAGACCAGTTCGTGCAGCGCCATGACGGAGTTTACGTCACTCTCGGCTAATCAAGGTTGAATGCAGAACTTTTAGCTTCCATTTCTTATCCTCATTTACCAAAACCACTGTTTCCACCCAACGAAGAGTTGTTTTTTTATCTTGTGTTGCAATCACTGATTGGAGGTAGTAGGATACCCAAGCCATCTTTTGATCCACTTGGGTAGCAATAAAATCAAAGCTGTTGGTTCGCTTAAAATCTATGGCTGTGTTGAGTGTAATTGCCTTCCGTATCAGCGTGTCCAAAGTCCATTGCTGGCCATATTCAAACAAAAGCATATCCTTCGCACAATATTCTTTAAGTGCTATGGAATCCCTATTTGAAAGGGCTTCAAACATATTTTTGACAGCTTGCTGCACCGCTTTTTCATTGTTGGAAAGCCCCTGCTGGCAAAACACCGGAAGGGTGGCAGTTATATTCAGGGTAACGATGAGGAACAAACACTTCATGTGCTTTCTGGTAAATTGATGATGATTGAACAAGCAGTTGATACCGCTATTGACGACATCCTATTCATTCGTCATACGTTGATATTGAACTGTTCTATTTTTTCTCATTTTTATACACAGTGCCGCCTTTCATAACAAAAGTCACGTTTTCCAGGGTTTTGATATCTGTAATAGGATTGGAATCTACAGCAATGATGTCTGCAAGCAAGCCTTCTTTGAGTTCGCCTCTGTCGGTAAGGCCCAGCATATTGGCAGGATTGATGGTGCCAGATTGCAGGGCTTCCGTATTCGACATGCCCAATTTGACCATAGCAGAGAATTCCAAAGCATTCTTACCATGGGGTATCAGGGGAGCGTCGGTGCCCATGGCGATCTTTACTCCAGATTTAACGGCATTGGTAGCGTTTTTAGACGCTAGAGTGCTAACGGCATTCACCTTTTCTCTGAACACCGGATTCATCGAGGCCATCATTGGTTTCATTTCTTCAATCAGGCCGCTTGTGGGCACGAAGTAAACGCCCTTTTCTTTCATCAATTTGATGCCCTGATCGTCCAAAAGGGAACCATGTTCAATTGAATACACGCCGGCCTCAATGGCGGCAATGATGCCTTCGGTACCGTGCGCATGTGCAGCTACTTTTATATGATGCCGGGTAGCTTCTTCTACAATGGCCTGCATCTCCTCGTTACTCAGCTGCTGTGCTCCTACTGATGCTTCGAGAGACAGTACTCCAGCAGTAGCATGCATTTTGATGAATTTTGCGCCATGTTTGATCTGGTACCTGACTGCTTCGATGGCGTCGTATTTGCCGTTGATAATGCCATTTTCTGGGCTAACTTCAATAAGCCCTTCGGCTGTTCCCATACTCAAATCGCCATGCCCGCCTTGAATACTGATCATGTGTCCAGATGGTATTATCCGGGGTGCTGCAATCCAGCCCATATCCGAAGCTTCCGACACAGCCACATCAATCAGTTCTTTAGTGAGATGCACTTGCCCGATATTTCGTACGGTCGTGAAGCCTCCCATCAATGTTTTCTCTGCATTGTAGATGGCCCTGGCCGTTCCCAAGCTGGCACTTTCTTTCAACAGGTAGTCCCAGTTGCCGGCGAAATCTGCGTCCAAATGTACGTGCATGTCCATCAGACCAGGGAGCAATATTTTACCCGGCAGATTGATGACCTCTGCACCTGCGGGGACAGTAGTTCCATTGATGGATTTGATCAGCCCATTTTCGATGAGGATATTGGCGGGCTTGATCAGTTTACCTGTGCGCACATCCACGTAAGCATCGGCTTTTAATAGCTTTTGCTGGGCTTTTACGTAGAAAGAAGTAACAAAAAGAAGAGTGAGGATTAAATACGATTTCATAGGTTTGAATACTGGTGATGTTAGTGTTCGACTGTGACAAAGCCCCCTAGTCAAACCATTGGTTTTGAGTGGTAATATAGCAGTCGGGCAGTTAGAAAGAAAGGGAGTACGAGCCAGAGGCTCGCACCAAACGGGGTTATAAAGAAAGGGAGTACGAGGCAGAGGCTCGTACAAACCCAGAGGCCAAGCTGGAAAGCTTGACGAAATTAAAACCACAGGCCTGCATGGCCAGGTTCTTTGAACTTGGACCTGTGGATATGGACCAGCTCACTTCAGAACCGACCCAGTTTCCTTTCGAGGTAAACCAAGTCAGTTTGAAAGCCAACCAGTTCAACTATTTAATTAGCTGACTTCGTCTCGAACGAAGTCGGCCACTCTTTTTACTTAGATAACTTCCTTAAAAACGAAGTCGACCTTATTTTTTACTAAGCAAACTTCCTTTATAACTAAGTGGACCTCTATTTTTACTCAGTTAACTTCCTTGTAAAGGAGACTCACTTCGTTTTTTTGTTGCTGGACTAAGCTTTGGAAAGCAAAATCGAATGTACGAGCCAGAGGCTCGCACCAAAAGGTTAACTTTTTTATGACACGTGCGTTCTTTTTAATGACTGCTGTTACCTTTTATGTGACAGATGTAGGTTCTTTAGTGCCATTAATCGCTTGGATGAGTAGGTGGTTCCTGAGGACTCTCTCGGGGCAGCAGAGGATAAAACTTTAGTATTTACTCTGCGGCGCTGGCAGGTAAACTGGTATTCCAAATATTGCTTACTATCTTCCAGTCACTGCTCTCTTTCTTCCAAATATTGATGTATTTCCCTTCGTCAATGGTATGCTCATCGCCATAGCGCAAATAATAGGTCCCTTCGTCAATGAGGTATTCTTCGTTGCCGTAAAAAGAAATTGAAGTCTCTTTGAATTCATGGATACCGTAATTGACCCAATCAAAATTGAGTTTCGCAATGTCAGCCCTGCCAACCACCGCATCTGAATTGGGTGGATACGACTTTGCGTCAATGCTGAAAATATTGTTAAGATAAGCAGTGTCTTTGGATATGTGAGATGCTGTAAAGCGGTTGGTTTTCTCCTGAATCAGCTTTTTAGCGCTGTTGAGGTCGAACACCGCCTGATTTGATTTGGTATTTTCAGAAAGAGTAGAAGTATTGTTAACGCAGCCAATCAGGAAATTGCCGACAAAAACACTTAAAAAGAGGGTGGAAGGTATTTTCATTGGTTTAGGTTTTTTTGCATTGGTACAAAGTGTTTGGGTATGACTTGCAGGAATGCCCGCTTCCCTAGACTCCTTAAATTACTGCGAATTTTCTTATTAGCGCCTTATAAGTTTCCTTGAAGGGTTGCCTATAGGGCGATGCAATCGCCTGTGTAGTGGATCTTCGTTTTTGTTAACGCTCAAACGAGGACGATAAGGGTTGATTTTAATATCTGGGGAAAGACTAAATCGCCAAATCCTCTTTTTTTAAATTTTCATTTTCTTTTTGCTGTCGGTGTAAAATCGCAAAACCAAAGGTTAATACACCTACTATGCCCAGAAACATGAGAATAATAATCAATATTTTGCCCATTATGGTAAGGTCTCCGGTGATGCCGGTGCTCAGGCCCACCGTGCCCAATGCTGATGCTACTTCAAATAGAATTGCATCAAATGATATGTTTTCCGTGTAGGAAAGAAGAAAAGTAAATAAAAAATGAGCGACGTGTAAAGCATAAATGTGGAGGTAGCGACGTAAAGCCTTTCAAAAGGAATAACCCTGTTCAAAAACGTGACTTGTTTTTGTCCGAATAATCGACTCTTCAATACAGATATCATGGCGGTGAGTGTTGTGATTTTCATTCCTCCAGCCGTGCCAGAAGGAGAAGCTCCCACATACATCAGGAAAACAACCAACAGCAATAAGGGAAGTGAAAGACTTCCAACAGGAATTGTATTAAATCCAACGGTCGTCATAGCCGTCATTGACTGAAAAAAAGAGATCATCAAAGCACTGCCCCCTGCTTGATGTACCAATGGTTCAGTCCAGTAGATCAAAAGTGTGCCAACACTTAACAGAAGCAAAAAACTAGCAACGATAACCTTTGTCGTGAATGAAATGCTTTTCGACTTTCCGGTGAGTCGGTACCAAAGGTCTGTAATTACAATAAAGCCCAATGAACCGGCAATGGCCAGTACCGAGATGATGGTATTGATTGAGGTATTAGTGGCGTAGCTCTCAAAGCTATTGTTGAATAAGCCAAAACCAGCAGTACAAAAGGCCGAAACACTATGAAAAATGGCCAGCCAAATCAAGCCCTGTGTATCCGTCCCTGAAGTTTTGAAGGCAAAGTAAAAAGCTACGGATCCTATCGTTTCCATCACCAATGTAAACACTATGACGCTTCGAATGAAGTCTCCGATTTTGAACGTGTCAGGCATAGTGAATTCAGTGCCGATAATTCTGCTGTGCCAGCGTGTGATCGTTTTGGTGGTAAACAGCAGGTAGTAGGTTGTTAATGTCATATAGCCGATTCCACCTACTTGAAATAGTAGCATGAGGATTAGTTGGCCAACAAAATTGTAAGAGTCGAAGATGCTGATGGTGACAAGTCCTGTTGTCGAAATGGCAGAGGTGGAAATAAAAAGATTATCGACAAGTGAAATATCGGTTTTATGAAACCATGGAACTGATAGTAAAACGAACCCTATTATCGTGTATAAAAAAAATCCCCAAACAAGGTTCATCTGAGGGGATTTGCTGATTTGGAATCTTTTATACCAACTTGTAAATCTTTTGTAGAAATTCGTTTTCATACTTCGCTCGGCGGGATCGTTTTCTCAAGCAGCTTATAACCAAAGACTGTTTGTCCATTTTTGCCCGAAAAATAGCTAAATATTAAGAAATACCAGTCAAAAGGGCATATTTGACTCATATTTTGCCTATCAGCTAACTGGGAGTTGGAGTTATTTTGCGCTCAATCATTCATTCATTTGCACAATTTTCCATGGCTCATCGGTTCTTTGTCATACCCGTGAGGCGGTTTCGCGAAGTGTGTTTTCAGATGTCGATACATACAATTGACTCAGATGGTCGTAGCTCGGGTCGGAGTTCAATGAAAGCAAGTTGTTGTAAGTTTCTGCAACGTTGATAGTCAGTAAATAAGGGCAGAGGTATCCGGCAAGCCTCATGTCAAACGGATCTTGACAAAAAATTGTGCTATGGATTAAAAGCTGTATATTTTATTTGAATTAATCGATAGTCAAATGGATGCGATCCCGAGTTAGACCTTTTGAACTTTAATAGATCGCAGCTTGCTCATTTGATTATTGGTTCTCCAGCAGAAAAAAGATGACTATCAATAGTCGTTACTTTTCTTTTTTTTGGTAAAAGGCTGCAGAGATATAGCAATTACGTCTTTTGAAAGACAAGCATTTGATAAAACACCTTAACCCAACACTAACATGGAAGCAGTATTAGAAGCTCCAAAGGAAACCAAAACAGCGGATTTGCTCGGTATATTTCAAGCCCAGCAAGCTAACCAGTTGAAGGTTGGCAAAAGCACCGTGGCGGAACGTAAAGCTAAACTTAAAAAATTGCATGATGCCATTTTGAAATACCGTCCGCAAATCAAAGAAGCGCTTTATAATGATTATCGAAAGCACCCCAGCGAAGTAGACTTGACCGAGATATACCCAATCACCAGTGAAATTAAGCACGCCAGAAGAAAATTAGCGGGCTGGATGGGAAAACACCGCGTTCCCACGCCACTTGCATTGATGGGGTCAAGCTCTTATGTACGCTATGAGCCAAAAGGAGTAACGCTCATTATTTCTCCCTGGAATTTTCCTTTCAACCTCACTTTCTATCCCGTTGTTTCTGCGATTGCTGCGGGTAATACGATCATTATTAAACCTTCAGAGGTAACACCTCACTCCTCTGCCTTGATGAAGACGATGATGGCAGAGATTTTTGAAGAGAACGAAATAGCTGTGGTGGAGGGAGGCAAAGACACCACTACTGAGCTACTGGCGATGCCTTTCAATCACATTTTCTTTACCGGCGCTCCTTCGATTGGTAAAATTGTGATGGCTGCCGCTGCGAAGCACCTGGCCTCCGTTACGTTGGAACTTGGAGGCAAATCGCCCACCATTGTGGACGAAACTGCCGACATAGATATGGCAGCCCGCCGGGTGGCCTGGGGTAAATTTGTGAATAACGGACAGATATGCATTGCACCCGACTATGTGTTTGTGCATGAAAAGGTCAAAGCCGAGTTTCTGACCGGGGTCGATAAATATATTCAGAAGTTTTATACTGAAAATGCCTCTGATGAAAGTTCTTACGCCCGTATTGTGAACAACAATCATTTTAAGAGGGTAAAAGGCTATATCGACGATGCCGTATCTAAAGGCGCCAAAATCTCATCAGGCGGCAAGTTTGATGCAGCACAGAATTACATCTCTCCTACGGTGATGACTGACGTACCGAAAGACTCGACGCTGATGACCAACGAGATATTTGGGCCTGTCATGCCTGTGTATTCTTTTACAGATATCAGGGAGGTAGTTGATGAAATCAATACCCGCGAAAAACCTTTAGCGCTGTATATCTACAGTAAGAGCAATCGTAACATCAATCATATACTGGCCAGCACCCGAGCAGGAGGAAGTTGTATCAATCACTGCGCTGTTCATTTCTTCAACACGAATTTACCATTTGGCGGATCCAATAACAGTGGAATTGGCAAAGGGCATGGAAAAGATGGCTTTATGGAATTTTCCAACGCCAGAGGGGTGCTGAGGCAGCATATCCCCAATGCATTGGAGCTGTTGCTACCTCCCTATACCCAATTTTCTCAAAAGCTAATTGACCTGACCATTAAGTATTTTTAAAGCATTACATACTGTCAGATTATATACAAGTATTTGCTATCATAAAGTGTTGAAGCTCGACCTTATGAAAGGACCGGCATGGGTGGAAGTCGAGTCCTAAGGGGGGGCGAACCAGAGAGTGGGAATTAACCTAATTCAACTAGGAGTTACATCCACAAGATATGTTGATGGGTAGGCCAATCTATCGGTCGTCGGCAGGCAGAAGCGTGTACTACGCTTCCGTCGCTTTTGAAACCTTTGGCCATGTCCAGGCATAATAAACAATGAAACCAGTGATTATGCTTTCCACAACGGAATAAAGACATAGAAGCTATACCAGGGTGTGATCGAACTGATGGCTATCAGCAGCATCATAAAAGTGAATAAGGTCCCAAAAATGATGTTGAGTACTCTGCTCACTGGTGCTTTGAGAAGAAGGGACAGGGCAATCATTGTTGCTGGAATTGCCAGAACCATAGCAGCAATTAATACTTTTGCCGGCGTATCCAATATGTTGTCTCCATTAAGTAGATCAGGCACTTTGTTGGGTACATAGAGCTCAAAATAGTCGCCGTAGATATAGCAGAACATGACTGACACCCACAAGGCAGATAGTTTTTGCTTTACGTTGATGACGGGATTGTGGAGGATCATTTTGTTCGTTTTCATGTTAATCAATAGTTGATAGCATGATAGCATGATGCGACAAATGCAGGCGAGGTTGCATCCCAACGTGTTAGAGGCTTGAAGATTCGCTGGACTCTTTAATTCCGTTTGTCTTTTATCAGAAAATAGGAGCGACCCTCCGCCACGTTGTCGTAGGTGACTACGTCTTTCGATTGGTGAAAGTCAAAGTAGCTCAACAAACCAAAATCGCCTGAGCAGAAGGCAGAGTGTACCAGAATGGTAGCCACAGGAACGAATTGCCAATATCCCGGAGTAATTAAAAAAGCTATCAAACCCAGGAGCGTAACAACAACAAATGGCGCCATGGCTACAATTCTGAATTCTCGACGATCTGCTACAAATTCATCCGCAATGGCCATGAAGTAAAATTTCTTCCAATTTGAGTCATACGAAGTGTGCTGAGCTCCAACATATTTATAGGCCAGCACATGGATGTATTCGTGTAGTGGAACAAGTAGTAAGGCGATGCCCATTCCATAGAAGCTGTAATTTAATGCCATACCCCAGTCGAGCCCTTTTATGCGATAGCCGTAGATAATGAGGGAAACCCAAATCCCAAAGAAGAGCAAGTTAAAAAGTGTGTAAAGGCGGGCCGATCTGGTCGGTTTTTTAAGGTATAGGCGCACGAAGGGGATAAGGTCTTGGTGCACCAGCACGTCTTGCAACTTATAACCATGTTCAGCAAGTTCTACTGGATGTAATTTCATGGACGAAGCACTTTTTGTTGAGGTCCAGTCATTCCTGAATTCATCAAATAAGGAACAATGTGAACTGACTAGTCAACAGAATTCATCGCTTACAACACGAAAGGGTAAGTATTTGTTGGGGCATCGTTCGTTCTTTAATGTTTAGCTATTCAGTTTTTAACGCAGGTACATCATAGCCATATTGCTTGAGCTCCTCCTCTGTGAGTTGAATAATGTTGACGTCGAGCGGCACTCGTTCAACTGGTGCGTCTAATGAGTCGGTGGGTGTGGTGGCTATTTTTTCCAAAACATCCAGTCCTTTGAACACCTGCCCATAGATGGTGTAATCGCCGTCCAGACGTTGTATGCCGTCTTTGTCGTGCACAATGTAGAATTGGCAACCTGCCGAGAGCTTTTCAGGGTTGCCATCTCTGCCAGCGCCAACAGCACCATAAATGTGGTTGTGGGTGGGTAAAATTTCCGGATCAAGCTGGTAAGGAGAATCGCTAAAACCTTCGGGCGTGTCGGGGCAACCGCCCTGGATCACGAAGTTTTCGATCACCCGGTTGAAACTCAGGCTGTCCCAGTAATTTTCGTTCGCGAGTTTGATGAAGCTTGCTTTGTGGGTAGGGGTGTCGTCATACAACCAGAATAGCATTTCTCCCTGGGGGGTAATGATTTGACCTACGTCGTATCGTTTCGCTTCTTTGGGAGATGAGGTGCACGATGTGAAAACAATAGCTGTCAGAAGAAATAGATATTTACTCATAGATAAATAATTTCATGAGAGCAAAAAAAAGTCAAGCATTGACTCCCCGGTTGTTTATGCTAAATGTAAGTAGACGATCTTTGTAATTTATCAAAAATAATTGAAACGCCTTTTGAATGGAAGTTTAATGGTGAGATCAAGCTAGCAAAACCTCATGTTGCCTAAACTAACATCAAACTTTTTTAGAACCGGTGTGTGTCTGGATACGCTATTTAGGCGTTTTAAGCCTATTAACTATAGTCACCGATTGTTTTTTCGGGTATTTTTTAGGGTTTCCTCGTCGATTATTTTTCTCAGAATTGAAACCGACTTGTCAAAACCAGTGTATTGCTTCCCATAGGTCAAATTGAAGTCGTAATCGAAATTCTCTGGGTTCTTTCCCTGGTTATGTTGAATCAGCGTTTCAAGTTTATCTAATGCCTTGGCAAGTTGGGCTTCCTCAGAAGTGGCTTCCTCATATTCTTCCCAAAGCCCCAAAAACTCTGATTGTAATTCTTTTGGCAGATGTTGAAGCACGGTCAGCAGATCATGCCTTTCTGACGCTGATTTGGAAGTGTTGAACATTTGCTGCGGCGCTGGGATGTCACCATTGACTACTTCTCCCAGGTCGTGTATGAGGCACATTTTCATGAGTTTCTGAAAGTCAAGATGTGAAAAATATTTGCTGTGATAAATCGCCGCCATCAAGCATAGCCTCCAGGTGTGCTCAGCGACACTTTCAGCTCTGCCTTCACTTGTAAACCCTGTCCTTAATGTGTCTTTTAACTTTTCAGCATGTTTAAGGAAATCGAGTATTTGGGTGATTTCAGGAATGCTCATATTTCATTACTTCTATATTAAAAAATTATTCTTTGGGATGGGAGAATCAGTTATAAAATTAGGCAATTGACGAATAAATGAAACAATAAAATTTCACCTTAAATCCCTGTTTTTCTGTTTCACCAGCACTATTCTTTTGCTTCGAAATTGTGGCAGAAAGCAAAGTATCATATCTCAACGACAATTTTGCCCTTCGCATGATTGTCTTCCATATACTGATGCGCTTCAGCCACCTCATGCAGTTGATAGGTTCTGTCGATGTTAATGTTGATGCTGCCTTTGCCGACTTCATCAATAAATTCCTGAAGAAGCTCTTTAGGTAGATCGGCAGCTTCCCCCATATATACTGTTAGTCGGCCGAGAGAAGGGATGTCACCCATGGGAGTGAAATCTTTCATTGTCCATTCGTTGCCCAGGATGCCTGTCATGCACACAATACCCTTTTTGGCGATGCATTTAAGCGAGTCTTTAAGGGTAAAAGTACCGATGAGTTCAAGCACTTTGTTTACGCCATTGGGGTAGATGGCTCGGATTTGTTCTTTTACACTCCCATCATCAATCACCACGTGATCTGCGCCATTGTCAATTAGCGCCTGTTTCTTTTCCGGATTTCTGGTGGTAGAGATCACTCGCAGTCCTTTCGTTTTAGCCAGTTGACAAGCCATCATCCCAATGGATGAGGTGCCTCCGCGGATGAGCAATGTTTCACCCTGTTGAATCTCCAGGGCTTGATTGAGGGATCCCGAAACAGTCTGAAACATTTCAGGTACAGCACCCAATGTTGCCCAAGGCAGGTCACTCTCAAATGGGATAACAATATCCTTGGGAACAAGGGCAAATTCAGCATAGCCACCATCAAAGAATCGGCCCATGCCACCCATCAATGCTGCTACCTGTTGCCCTTTTTTATACGTGTTGGATGGATCGTTTTCCACCATACCGACACATTCAATGCCTTGTATCCTTGGGAAAACGACGCCGGGAGAGTCGCCCCGGCGAGTGAAAAGCTCAGACCTATTGAGGCCGAATGCTTTTACTCTGATTAGTACCCAACCCGATTTTGCTTCGGGTTGGGGTATATCCTTTATTTGAATGACGTCAGGATTTCCCGGGCCAGTAGTTACTGCTGCTTTCATTTTTCTTAATTCTTGGTGAATTTGCTTCATTCATTGAAATGGTCAACTGCTGCTCTTAAGGTTGTTTTTCTTACTACTTGCGTCTGCCTAATCCTGGTAATTACTTGATCTGTTCCTTTTTCCCATAATGCTCATTGAGCCCCAGGCCATTGAGAATTAACGGAATGCATTTCTCAATTCGTGATGCTCTGGTGGTTGTTTGCTTTGGCTGTGAGAAATGAAGCACGTACCCACGTTGCCTACCTGGCGTTAGCGCCTCAAAGGCTTCTTTCAACATTGGATCATTGTCCAGTTTCTGCTGAAGCTCTTCTGGGTAATTGAGCTCTCTTTTTGCTTTAAAATCTACCTGCAATCCTGCTTTTTCTACTTCAATGGCCTCAAAAACGTAGGCTTTTAAAGTGGCTTCAATGCTTGTAATGTCCTGAAGACTGGTGAATTTTATCAGGCGTGCCGACTGTGTGTTTTCCCCAGGCTTGTCAAGAATTCCATCAGCATCCTCAAGCAAAGCGCCTTTGAAAAAGCTTAAAGCACAATACTCTTTGAAGGCGGCAACAATGACCACATGTCCTTTTTTAAATGTGTAGGTAGGAACGCCCCATTTCGATTCTTCAGTGAGACCGCATTCCAGAACAATGCTTCGTAATAGGCTCAGTTCTTTTGGCCAGTTATTGACTTTGCATTGTGGTGTGCCCCCCAGCGGGCAGCGTCCACATCCTTCGGTGAAATAGAGGTCAACGTTGGCGTTCATTATTCAAATTTAATTTATTTCAATCGTCGTTCAGACCCTTGCCGTTAAGGATGTGCTGCATGTATTTTTCAATCCGTGATTCACGGGTTTTGGCTTGCTTTGGCTGTGAGAAAAAAAGCAGGTAGCCTCTTTGTCTGCCTGGTGTCAATGCTTCGAAGGCAGTTTTTAGTTTTGGGTTGTGATCCAGCGTTGATCGAAACTCTTCTGGCATATTGAATTCGGTAGTCTTTTTTAATTCCACCGTCAATCCTGCCTTTTCTACTTCAACCGCTTCTTTGATATAGGCTTTCAATGTAGGTTCCAATGCTACAATTTCATCGATATGAGCGAACCTGATTTGGCGAGCAGCCTGTACATTTTCAGTTTGTTGAATCAAAATGCCATCAGGGTCTTTCAGCAACGAGCCTTTATGGAACAATAGTGCGCAGTATTCCTTGAACCCATGGATTAAAACAACATTGCTCCCCTCAACTGTATAGCAGGGAACCCCCCACTTTAATTCTTCGGTAAGTCCGCAGTCAAGTACGATCGTCCTTAATTTCTCATACGCTTCCTGCCACTTGCTGGTCTTAAGGAAGAAAAAGTCGACTTTTGGGTTCATCATATGCTATGCGCACTTGATTGTGCTTATTTTGATCCGCTGACCTAAACTACCAAGAAACAATGGCGAGTACAAGCAGAATAAATCCTCTGTCAAATTACTTCGATTGAGCGATGGAAGACAATTAGCAGGTGTTTAGGTCGGCGTTACTTACTGGTAAAAACATTTCGATTGTGGTTCCCAACTTGCACAGCTGGAATTTTCCCGTTAAACTGCTGAAAAGCATATAAAGAATGCCAATTTTTGATCGCGATACGTAAAAGAATGATCTTCGACAGGCTCAGACTGACATTCTGCTTCCTTCACCCTTTTGAAACAATTGCTACGCCACTTTGTCTTGAATTGTAAGTTCTTATACAAAATGAAACACATTACCCTTTCCTTATTTTTTCTTGCTTCGATTGCTCAGGCACAGATCGACCCCAACAATATCACAATTGCCCGCGATCCCTACGGAGTACCGCATATTTTTGCTCCTACTGACCCGGAAGTGGCGTACGGCCTGGCGTGGGCCCATGCCGAGGATGACTTTAAAACCATTCAGCAGATCGCCCTGGTGGGTAAAGGTATGCTGGGATCTTACCTGGGAAAAGAGGGAGCACAAGCTGATTATGTAATCAACCTACTAAGATGCAGGCAGGTGGTGGACGAACAGTGGTCTACCATTAGTCCACAATTGAAAGCATTGATTAATGGTTATATACAAGGGGCCCAGGCTTATGGAGACTCCCATCCTGAAGAAGTGCTGAACAAGCACGTGTTTCCAATGGATGAGAGAGATTATCTGTCGGCTGTGGTGTTTTCGGTGGCTGTTTTCAGTGGAGCCGATCGCACACTGTCGCAGCTTTTCGCAGGTAAAATGCCAACGCTACCGGGGCTTGATTCCCGCGGGTCGAACGCTTTTGCTATACACCCGAGTAAAACCACTTCTGGTGAGGCATTCCTGGCTATAAATGCACATCAGCCTCAAGAAGGTCCAGTGGCTTTTTATGAAGCACATGTGCAAAGTGAAGAAGGCTGGAATATGTTAGGAGGTGTATTTCCCGGAGGCTGCCTCATTTTCCATGGTACGAACGAAAACCTGGGCTGGGCGCACACGGTCAACATGTTCGACAAGGTGGATGTATTTCAGTTACAAATGAAATCCCCAAAAAGCAATGAGTACTTGTTTGACGGACAGTGGCTGAAGTTGGAAAAAAAGAAGATTAAACTCAGTGTAAAGGGAATTCCAATTAAGATAGGTAAGAAGGCCTACTGGAGTGTATATGGCCCTACAGTAAAGGCGGACAATGGCACGTTCTCTCTCCGGATGCCTTCTTTGATGGATGCTAAGGCCCTGGAGGAATGGTACAGAATGAATAAGGCAAAAAACTTCTCAGAGTTTTACGATGCGCTTCGGATGACCAGCCTTTCCATGTTCAATGTTGTATATGCCGACAGGTACGATACCATCTTCTATGTGAGCAATGGCAAGTTGCCGCGGCGTAACCCAGATACAACCTATCATTGGAAAGGAACTTTACCAGGAAATACCTCGGCTACATTGTGGACCGAGTTCAAGCCCATTGAAGAGTTGCCACAGTATGTTAATCCGACCTCAGGTTATTTGTTCAATACCAACCATGCGCCCTTTCTGGCCAGTGCACCTTCCGATAATCTTGACACGCTCAACTATGATCCTAATGATGGTTTTTACCGTCGCCACAACAATCGGAGTAAAAGGGTTACGGAGATAATGCCCACTGGAAAGTTAGATTATGAAACTTTCAAGCAGATCAAGTTTGACCAACAACTACCGAAAGAGCTACAGTATGAAGTTGATCTTGATGTTTTTTGGTCTTTAGACGAAAGTAAATACCCAGCGCTTAAAAATGTGATCAATAGTCTTCAACTGTGGGACAGAAAAGCAACCGTTGACAGCCGGGGAGCGGCGGTTTTTCTCCTGATGTATTATAAGCTGTATAGTAAGTACCGCAATGCTGACAGTGGAGCAGTGACAGAAGCCGAAGCTGTGGAGACCTACCAGTACGTGCACGACTACATGGTCAAACACTTTGGCAACGACACGGTCGTGCTCGGTGACATCCAAAAATTGGTGCGAGGTGACGAAGCTTATCCCATTTGGGGCTTGCCTGATGCATTGACAGCCATTCACTCCAGGGAGCAGCCGGATGGCACCCGAAAGTCAGTGTCCGGCGACGCTTACATCGCCTTCGTACGCTACCCAAAAGTGGGTTTGCCTATCATAGAAACGGTGAATACCTACGGTGCCAGCATGCACCCGGATTCTCCTCACTTCAAAGACCAGCTGGACTTGTACATCAAACAACAGCCTAAGCCTATGACGCTGGATAAGGAGGAAGTATTAAGTACGGCGGAAAGGGTATATCATCCAGTAAGGTAGGGTATTGAAAATATGAGCTTGAAAATCCTGCCAGGTCAGGCATAAAAACCCACATGCTAAGTAGTTCTAATTGGTGAAGGTTTGGGTGGGGGGCAGAATTTTTACTTTTTCCTTCTGACCGGCTGCAACTGTCTAGGGATCATTTGTTTGCCTGCATGCTGTGCTACCGCCTTGATCCGACTTTGTCTGGTTTCTGGCCGCTTGGCCAGCACCAGCCATGATAAAAGAAGCTTCTTCATGGATTTGCTGAGGCCCTGAAAAAATACTTCCGACCCAGGGTGGTTTTTGAAGGCTTCATTTAGGTCGTCAGGGATCACCAGCGCCTCTACATCGTCCAGTATGGTCCATGAGCCATTCTGCTTAGCCACTTCGATCACTTTGAGGCCTGCTGCTGTCATATTGCCTTTTTCAATGAGTTGCAGGACCTTGTCTTTGTTTACTTTCGACCAGGTGCTGCTTGCTTTTCGCTTACAGAAAAACTGAATGAACTTTTGATCGTCGATGGGTTTTCGCTTGCTGTCGATCCATCCAAAACAAAGGGCTTCCTCAACGGCTTCGCTCCAGGAAATGGAAGGCATGCCTGAGGTTTTTTTGTAACAAATAAGCCAGATAGATTCCTTTTTTTCATGGTTGTCTTGCAGCCATGCTCTCCATGCTTGCCGACTTTTGGGATAAAAAGAGTCGATGTCTATCTGGCTCATTTGAACGCCTACAGCTCAGTTGCTAAAGCTGTATTTGTGTTTAGCTTGACTGTCAATTTTGTGAAACGGCCATACCAGCTCCGGTCCACTTCCTCACTGTTGTTTTACCTTCTGTTGGAAAGTCTGCTGGAATATCTTGTGTAACGTCGCCTGTGGCTACCCATTCCGCTCCTCTTTGTAGCGTTGTAATGAAGCCTGCGCATTCCATCGAATAATCGAAGTGGCCAAGGCTGGAGTGGAAAACCCGACCCTTCCCGTAGTTCATTGCCAATAGTTGAGGCACATGCTTCCCCGATCCTTTTACCTTAGGATTCCAAGGAGGAGAATTGCCTTCTACATCGGCGTATGCTGTTGCTAAGATGGTAGCATTTTCAAAAGGACCTCTCATGTACTCATACAATTCGTCCTGGGTATGAAGCCATGCTGTTGGCAGCCCTTTCATGATAGGATGTTCGGGGGCCCGCGTAGTTAAAACAAATTCATATTCTGCGCCATGTGACCCACACCTGCCGGCAGAATAGTCTATTTCAAGCTCGCCTGCATCATTGTAGTAAGCATATGGTCCTGTGGTGCTATCCCGACCGCCCCAGGCACCCAACCCAATCATCTTATTGTATTCGTCCCAATCGCCCCATGCATTGTCGGCAGCGTGAATCACGACCAGGCCACCACCATCGGCGATGTATTTTTCGAAACTTCTCTTGGTTTCTTCGGGCCATGGCGCTGAGTTCGCCCCTAGGTTGGAGACCACCAGATCGTACTGACTAAAATCAATTGAAAAACGGGACGTTTGAACCGGGTCTTTTGATATGGAATAAGCTGTGGAGTCTAATGGATAAGTTTGTATATAATATTCATAAGCCGCCGGGCGAGATTTGTTGTATTTAATGCCCAGCCATACTGAGTCCATGCGATTGATATCTACTTCAAAAAGGCCTGTTTCCTCCAGGTAGTCCTTCATCATCATGGTGGTTTTAGGCCATATGTAGTGATTGTTTTGCCCGTCGACGATCAGCGCTTTCAGTTTTGTGGGAGAGCTTGTTTCCTGCGATTCCTGGCTTTCTTTAGTAGGTTGGCTGCAAGCAGCGACAAAAAGTAGTAGTGCGAAAATCCAGTTCAGTTTCATTATGCTGGTTTTTATTAATGTAGAAGTAAGCGGCTATTGATTTAGGTGCTCACAATTCTTTAAAGTTAAGGCAAGATATGCTCGCCTGCAAAAAGGCGTAGAAAATAGTGTTTTGCTATGCACATCAAGTTTTTTCACCTCATGGTATCTGATACTGATGGGCGACTTTGGTAAATAGTCGTATAAAACGTTAGTTGAGACTAGTTTCATGCATTATTATTTAAGCCAGTCGTTTGAGTTTTTTCTTGTATGATAATCTACCAGCGTAGTTGGGTAGTTGATCCAATCTACCTGCCTAATTATTTTCCCAGAATCGTTGAAGGTTAAGATGGTGGTGAAATGCATCGCTTCAAATCTTGTCTCTCCCCATTGGAAAGGTGTGAAATAGCCTTTGATCGCGGCTTGGTTCTTGTCAATGATTTTTTCACTGATGATCAAACTATTACTATCCAAACTTTTAAAGTTTGGATTGTTCCAGTCGAAAAAGTCTTTTAATTCGTTTTTTCCCGTGACTAGGTCTCCGTTTATGATATCTGTCAGCACGATTTTATCATCGTAAAACTCCAGGAATTTTTGAAAATCTTTTCTCTGATTGTAAGTACGGAAATAGTTGTCTACAGTTATTTCCACCTTTTCAATTCTGATTGAGCATGAGCTGAGAAGTATTATCGAAACGAATAATAGAAGTGGAATTGATCTCATCTTGTCTTGTTGTCAAAAATAGTTACGTAGTTGCTGGTAAATCAGTTATACAAACTATTTACATCTTACCTAAATTGCTTCGAAAGCTCTTAATCCACCAATAGCTATTCATTTTCTTTTAACTCCTTAAGGAAGTCGATAGATTCCTGCAGTCCTTTGTTGGGGAATTTCCGCAGAAAGAACACAATAATGCCTGCTACCACGACGCAGCCCGCGACATAAGAAACAAGCCACTGGCCTGCCAATTCATACAGGTTAATATCAGCTATTGCTTTGGCTACAACGATGAGGAACGGCGCTGAAAACAAGGGGATGATCACCAATAGGCTATAAGTATCATACGCTTCGAGTTTCTTCAATATCGATAACTTCACTTGAGTTTCAGCCACGGAGACCTTTGCGTTTATAGCCAAAACCATCACTAATTGCTTGAATTCAATTACCAGACCATACACTGAAATGGCAATCAATATGACGGCAGGAACCAGAAATTGCAGGTCCGAGTGATGCATGACGCTGAAATTCAGTAAAAAAACCAGGAACCAGATACCCACAGCGACCTCGAAAATACTGGTCCACTTAATTTCAGATAAGCTGGATTTTACTTTGCTGATGCTAATCGTTTTCACCAGCTCTTTGTTGATTTTCAATGCTTGATCAAGTGTGGGGTCGGCATTGTTCCAAATGCCTGTTAGTTGCTCGAATTCCATAACCTTCTTATTTAACTGTTTCAAAATATGTTTTTAACTCTTCTTTTATTCTCACTTTCCGAGTTGAGATGTTTGACGCCGAAAGTCCCATTACTTCTGCTATTTCTTTATTGCTACATCCTTCTAACTGCAACACCACGATGGCTTTATCGATAGGCTTTAAATGCTCGATGGCGCGGTAGAGAATTTCCAGGTTTTCGTCGACAATGTCATCCGTTATTTGCAGCAAGTCTCCGTCGGTGTATCGGCTGCCATGCACCACACTTCTTGTTGTTACCTTTCTCAGGTGCGATATTGACGTGTTGAGAGCAATTCGGTAGGTCCAGGTGGAAACTGCATAGCTGCTATCGTAATTGGGAAACGCTTTCCATAGCTGAAGAATGATGTCCTGGATCAGGTCCTTTTGCTCTTCGGCGTCTTTGCAGTACACTCTGGCCACCTTGACGATAAGCCTTTTACAGCTTTCGAGGTAATCGATAAAAAGTGTTTCCTGTTCCTTTTTCAATTTGTTGTCCTTTTTTAGAAAAGTGAATGACTTTCGCTTTGATTATTCGCAAATCAGGTGGGAATGTCACAGCGGGTAATGATTTTTTTTGCAAAAAGGAAAAGTTGGAGTAAAGCTAGTGCTCAATCGGGAGTAAGAAAGTATTCAGATGAGGTTGATCAAGCCGATTCAGGTAACCAGGTATGGTCTGTCAGTATTCTTTTAATAGTAAGGTGTACCTTTTTGATGTGTAGGGTTCAAATGAGCGCAAATGATAGCTGCCCTGAGGCACATAGATGCGCATTTGATCCTGCCCTATTTTTTGAGTGAAATAGCCAGTGATGCTTGGATCAAGATGTATTTCAATCTCTGAATGGGTGAGTGTATCTGCATCTAGTTTTTGCAATAGCTTTTTTAAGGCCAATGACTGGCTCGCATTACTTTGAGGAGTAAGGTATTTGCTTAGCGTGTCGGTGGGTTGTTGATTGAATGAATTCGGTCGCTGAGATTTAGGAATTATTTTGTTTTGAGCAGATCCCGTGCTACAAAGTACGGTCAGAAAAAATAGACATGAAAGAAGTACCTTCATAGGTAAAAAATTTAATGAAATCACCTTTTATTTTGCTTGAGCGCAACTAAAAATACAAAAATTGTTCGAGAAATCTCATTCTATCCGTAAAAGGCTTGTCTTACAAAGAATCAAGACTCCCTTCCTCTTAGTAGAATTCAGGCACAAGCGTTTCTTGAGTATTCGTCAACCACTTGACTATTTATTCCCTTTTACGCTTGTTCAAATTATTTTAACAAGTGATTGTCAAGTCAAAATGAGTAATTTCCCTGAATGAAAGCGATTGTAATCACCCAGCCAGGCGGTCCGGAAGTACTAAAGGTGGCTGAAAGGCCAGTTCCGGAAATTAAGCAGGACGAAGTTTTAATAAAGGTGGCTGCAGCCGGTGTCAATCGCCCCGACCTGATTCAACGGGAGGGTAGATACCCTGCTCCGCCGGGTGTTGCTGCAGATATTCCCGGTTTGGAGGTGGCAGGAATTGTTACGCAAGTAGGTGCCGATGAAAAAAGGTGGAAGCCCGGTGATCAAGTATGTGCATTGCTGGCAGGAGGGGGCTATGCGGAATATGTAGCGGTTCCAAGCGTCCAATGTTTGCCAGTGCCTGAAGGACTTTCTTTGGAAGAATCTGCTTCGTTACCCGAAACCTTTTTCACTGTTTGGACCAACGTGTTTGACCGGGGGAGGTTTGAATCGGGTGAGAGTTTTCTTGTGCATGGTGGCACGTCCGGGATAGGAGTAGCAGCTATTCAGATGGTGAATGCCCTTGGAGGAAGGGTATATGCTACAGCGGGCACCGATGAAAAATGTGCCTATGCAGAAGAGTTAGGCGCCTCGAAATGTGTCAACTATAAAAAAGAAGATTTTGCCGAAGTGATTAAGTCATTAGAGCGCAAAGGGGTCGACATCATTTTGGATATGATTGGTGGTGACTACACGCCAAAGAACGTCGGCCTACTTGCCACAGAAGGTCGACTGCTGATCATCAATGCAATGGGTGGAGCTAATAGCCCGATCGACCTGATGCGCGTAATGGTCAAAAGATTGACGATTACAGGGTCAACATTGAGGGTGCGTGAAACTGATTTCAAAGGGGCCATTGCTGCCAATTTGGAGGAACATGTTTGGCCTTTGCTGGTAAAGGGGTCAATAAAACCAGTTGTTCACCAGACCTTTCCATTGGAAAAAGCTGCTGACGCCCATGCTTTAGTGGAAAGCAGTGAACATATTGGAAAGGTGGTGCTGACCATTTGAGTTGATACCGACTATTGCTTTGGCTTCAGCCCAAAAGCCTGAGGAGGAAGCGGAACAATATCTGTCTCTCCTTTGATGACGTGAAAGTTCTGTTCCTGCCAATCCGTTTTTGCCTTTTCTATCAGCTGCGGATCAGATGAAACGAAGTTCCAGTAAATATGCCGGGTTTCAGGGAAGGGCTCTCCGCCAAACACATACACCGTTGTGTTTTCATGCATCTCAAAGTGGCAAAGACTGCTGTCTTTGGCTACAAGGATACGCTTCGGCTCATGAATATTGCCTTCGTTTTCTACTTTCCCTTCCAGAATGTATAGGCCCACTTCGCCGAAAAGGTCTTTGCTGATGTCGATCGTCTTTTTCTCCCGGGTTTTTATTTCCAGTAAAAAGAGCGGACTATAAACAGGCACTGGCGACTTTCTGCCAAACGCCGCGCCGGCGATCAGTTTGAAGCTGGCACCGCCTTTTTCCCAGGTGGGGATTTCATCTTTCTCGAAGTGAAAAAACTCAGGTTCCATTTGTTCCAGGGCTTTGGGTAACGCTACCCAAATCTGCAAGCCATGGAGGGTTTTGGCTGCCTGTCTCAAATGTTCTGGTGTTCTTTCTGAATGCACAATGCCCTTGCCGGCTGTCATCCAGTTCACCTCACCGGGATTGATTTCCACGTTTGAACCGATTGTGTCACGATGTGTCACATGTCCCTCAAAAAGATATGTGAGGGTGGACAAGCCTATGTGAGGGTGTGGTCCAATGTCCATATTATCGTTCGGTCCCATCGCAGCTGGCCCCATGTGGTCTATAAAGATGAACGGTCCCACCATGCGGCGGCCACGGAAGGGCAGGAGTCGGCCGACTAAGAAATGGCCGATGTCGGCTGGACGTTCTTCGATGATGAGGTCAATGTTAGACATATACTGGTTGCTAGTTGGTGAACAGAAAGATAGTGCAGAATTAACTCGGTTCGAAGAACTTTTTGCCTTGAGCAAGACGGTCCATCATTTTGGCAATCCTTTTGGCTTTGGTCTCTTCTGTTTTGGCGTCATAAATCCAGTTGAGATAGTTTTGCTTATCGCTGTCGCCAAAGCTTTGAAATACCTCCCAGGCTTTTGGTGGCTCCATCCGGAAGCAATCCATAATTTCGGACGGAATGTCTGTGGCAAAGTGATCCCTGTAGAGAACTACTCTCACAGTATCGCCAGCTTCCTTTTTTATTGCCTTTCTTATTGCGGCTTTGACGGGCAGGAACAACTGTCCGTTACCCATAGGCATCAATTTATAAGCCTTTAACTCATAGCCATCAATACTACCCCGCACTCGCACCCAGCCAAACGGAGCATGTTTGTCCTGCAACACTTCCGGTATCGGGGTATAAGTCCAGCCGCCCTTGCCGGGAAATTTCAGGAGGAGGTAGTTGTTGTCGACGAGTGGTTTATGGGTCATGAAATAATATTGATTTGAAGATAGTAGCTTCAATATTTCCTTGAAAGTCAAAGCACGAAAAAGTGTTGGAGCAGGGTCTCAACAGGCCTTGTTTAGGCCTCGAAAAGAAACCCTGTGGAAGCATTAAGAAAAGATTAGAAAAATTTCTTAAAATTAAGGAAAAAATTCCTATCTTTGATTTGTGGCAAAGTATAACTTGGATAAACTGGAGCGAAAGATGATGGTTGAAGAGCCAGAGGTCATCTATCAGAGGCTCAGGCCTAGGGTTGCAAGCCACACCACTTTGGCTTTTCAGGCACTTGATGGGGTGCCTGCTACTATTTTTGATGATGTGGTAGGGCTTTTCGGCCACCATGATTATATGGCTGAAGTAGTCGAGCTTAACCCAAAAACTATCCACAAATACCAGGTTCACCAAATCAAATTCAGTCCTGCTAAAAGTGAGCTGATGCTCAAGCTCGTAGCGCTCTACCGAAAAGGCGCAGATACTTTCGGCACAAGAGACGCTTTTTTAAATTGGCTCATAAAACCTGCGTTCGGCATTGATAACCGGGTGCCGCTTCACCTCATCAAAACCTCCGATGGCATCGATCTCATCAGCGAGGAGCTGGATCGCATTCAATACGGAGATACGGCATGATCGTCTACCGTATTACGCTGGCACAGTTTAGTGGCAGTCTATACGCCTCGGGAAGAGTGGCGAGGTGGAATTCCAAAGGTACATTTATGATTTATTCTGCTGGTTCACGTTCTCTGGCCTGTCTGGAAAATCTCGTTCATAGAAGTGGCGAAGGACTGGACGCAGGGTTTCGCGTAATGGCGATAGATATCCCAGCTGAGCTAGCAGTGGAAGAGATTAGCCAAAATCAATTGCCTTTAAATTGGCGAGAATTTTCTGAGCAAACAGTCACCCGGAGTTTGGGCGATAATTGGGTAAAGCAGGGCAAATCTGCCGTGCTCAAAGTTCCGTCTGCTATTATTCCCGAGGAATTCAATTATATCATTAACCCCAATCACAGGGATTTCCAAAGGATCAATTTGAAAAGCACTGATCCATTTTCCTTCGACCGCAGGTTCTAGCTTTTTAGAATTCCTCTGGCAGCCCTTCTTATTTCATAAATGACAAATTGTATTCCACCTGAAGTTTTTCCCTAAGATCGGACATGAAATCAGGTCCCGGATCTGGTTTGTTGTGGGGCTTGTAAGATTCGTTTACAGCCAGAAATAGTTTATAATGTGCCAGGGTGGTGTCATTGTATTCATGATGACCTACCATGTATTCCAGGCCAGGATTTCTGTCTTTTAAAAATGCGATAAGTCTTGCATTGCTTTCCAGCTGAGCTGGTGTCAGGTCCGATGCGTCTCTGGCAATGTTTTCTATGCCAATGGAAATATGGTTGAATCCAATTACATGTCGTGCGATGACTGTATCAGGTATAAACTTATAGATACTACCATCCCTATCTACCATATAATGGATGCCCACATTCATTTGACTGAATTGGCTGATATTGGTACGGCTCGACTCAATTGAATCTTTTTGAAAGTAGGCAACTGTTTCTGCTAATGTTGGTATGACTGTAAAATGAACCAATACAATTTTTGGTGTATCGAGTTTGTAACTGGCTACCCCATAGTTTTCCAGACAGTATTGTTTTGTTAGTGCTAATTTGGTGGCGTTGAGGCTGGGAATGGTGTCAACCTTGATGGTCAAATCATTCCCTTTGTTCTCAATTGCATCTTTTGCCTTTTCTTTTTGTGCACATCCTGCACTGGAAATAGCCATGACAGCCATTGCCATCACCATTGAAGCATACTTTTTTGAGTGAAGCTTGTCTGTCATGTCTTTTCGTGCGCTAACATTTAGTTTTTTCCCGGCGATTTAAAGTACGCTTTCATCTTTTTGTCGGCATTGGTAACGTCATATTCAGCCGATAAACTTGGCTTGCCAGGCATGTTTTCAATATGAAGCGTTTGAGTAGGGAAAGCAAAGTTGATTCCGAGGTGAGCTGCAAGTTTCATGATTTCCAGGTTAATCTCATGACGACCCTGCAGTTCTTCTGACCAGGTAGGTACTTCGAAAAACATGTAGAACATAATGTTGAGACTGGAGGGCCCGAATTCATTGAAACTGACTTCTATATAGTCTTTTCGGGTAGTGGGGTGTGTCCTTACTATTTCCCTCAATCCTTCTACAAAAGTCTCGATAAGTGGTGCTGGAGTGTCGTAAGTGATGCCAATTTTCGTATAGTATCTACGATATACTCTTAGGCCATGGTTGTCGATCATGGCGTCGGCAAGCTTACCATTGGGTATATAGGTCAGCGAGTTTCGAAATGTCCTTACTCTGGTGGAGCGAAAACCTACTTCTTCTACCGAGCCGTCGATATCTCCAGAGGTGATCCAGTCACCAATCTGAAATGGCTTGTCAATAAAGATCATCAGCGAGCCAAACAGGTTCTTGATCGTATCTTGAGCAGCCAATGCAAAGGCTAAACCGCCTATAGAAAGACCAGTCAGCAACGGTAGAATGGGGATGTTGAGGTTGTCGAGGATGAAAAGCCCGCCTACAAGGACAACAAATATTTTGAGTGCTCTTCTTACAAGTGGGACCAACTGGTCGTCCAAAGTACTTTTGGTTTTAAGTGCAAGGCGCTGCAGATAAACACACAGTATTTCCACCAGGTGGTAAAACACCATTGTACCAAAGAATGGCAGAGCCGCTTTTACACCCATCACAACATATTGCATGGTGCCAGGGGGTAATTGAAGCACTGGTATGAAAATAAAAAGCAGTAAGAAAACAACAAATAAACTGACCGGTCGGGCCACTGGTAATATGTATTCATCTGCTAACCTCTCATAACCAGCCCGCAAAAGTGCCTGCATGATAATTCTCTCAAAAAGGAAAGTCAGCAGCTTATGAATCAGGACACAAATAATGATAAGCGTGAATATGCCTACCAGCTGCCAAACGTGAAGGCCCAGGTATTTCTTTGTTCCTAGCTTAGGCAATAAGTTCAGAAGCTTGTCTGTCCCAAACGGAAATACCCTGGCATGTAGCTTATCGATTTCACGTACTGATTTTTCAGACAACAACCATTTGCCATTTGTCTTTTCCAGGTAAATGTTGGGATATTCACTTACCAGAACATACCTGTTTTGCCGAGAAACCGTGTCTGTATAATCGGGATCGTTAGGGAGGTCTTCGAGGTAAATGAAATGCCCTTCGCCATCAAGTGCCTGCTTAAGTTCCACTACGACCTCTTGTGCCTCTTCGTTCGTTCTAATTCCCTGCTTCACAATTCCCGCAGCCAATTCCGGATAGTAGGAGTCTTCCTGGGTGTACCTTAGAAACGTATAAATACTCTGATATGGCGTATTGAATGAAACGGAATCCTTTATCGGGGCGTCACTAATTGTTTGTGCATGGCTTGAGTAGAGAAGAAACTGTAAAAGCAGTACTGGAAAAAGTCTATGCATGGTTCTTTGGTTGCAAATAATAGGGCAAAACTAATCAATGGAAGAAAATTTGCCTTAAAAAATGTGAATTTGAGGTTTTCCTATGCCTCTTCAGGCAGTGCGCTGCTTATCCAATTACTAAGAATGAGAGCCATAATCGCAGACTGCAGAAAGGTGACCCAAAAGAAACGTTCGTGAACAAGAGGAGCAAATTGATTTTGCATATACAGCATTCCTTCGAGACTTCCGGGGGAAATGCCGGGACTGGCTAGAAATCCAACGATAAAGTAGAAACCAATAATGGCGATGAAGCGTCGTTTTTTGCCCCAACGTTTTAACGTACGGCTGATAGAAAAAAAGACGATTCCTATCAAAAATGCTCTCACCAGTTCGATTGGAAAAATCTTTTGCCCAATTAATGCCCATTCATGCGGATCGCCTGGTGTGGCCAGGTAGCCTTTTAAGGGTGAATCCTGGCTGTTATACAACTCACGAAGCAGAAGAAAATACCCTGCTGACGCAGCAACTGCATAGGAGACAATATGGGCCACTACGACCTTCCCTACAAATACAGCTTGCGATTTCAACGGTTGTGGAGTCATACTATGGTCAATTCGATTTAGGTAGAATTTGTTCCACAGTTACGGGAGAAGTTTTGATATGCAAGTCTCTTTGAGGGTATGGAATTTCGATATTGTTTTCGGCAAATTGCTTAAATATTTCGAAGTATAGCTCACTCTTGAGCACTCTGGGTCTTTCAACATAGGTCGACGTCCAAACACCTAAATAGAAGTTCAGTGAGTTGTCGCCAAATTCATCAAACAGCACATTTGGCGCTGGATTCTTTAATACGTTTTCATTCTTCTCAGCCACATCCAGCAATATCTTTCTCACTTTGTCGGGATCCTCTTTATAGCTAACCCCCACGGGAAACAAAAATCGTACGTTACGGTCGGAATAACTCCAATTGATGACAGTGCCTGATATGAACTCTGAGTTCGGCACAATAACGGAAATATTATCATTGGTCATAATCGTTGTCGCTCTGGTATTGATGCTGATCACATCTCCAACAGTATCACCGACTTCGATACGGTCACCTACCTTAATTGGGCGCTCGAAAAGGATAATCAGGCCAGAAATAAAGTTGTTGGTGATGTTCTGTAAACCAAAACCAATACCTACACCAAGTGCACCGGCTAGTATGCTCAAGGAGCTCAAATCAATGCCGGCTGACTGGAAAATCACAATGAACCCAATGAGGAGTACGCCAAGCCTCACAAGCGTGGCTACAGACTGAAGCATTCCCCGCTCCATGTCGGTGCTTTTGAGGAGTTTAGTGACTGCCAATCTCATAAGCCACTTGCTGGCAACCACAAGTATAGATGCCGATATGACCAGAAAGAAGATATGCCCCAGGTCTATTTCGCTATCTCCAAAAGAAACTAGGGGTGTTTGAAGCAATTCATTGAAGCTTGCCCACCACCCTTTAATGCTATCAAATATTACTTCCTTACTTTCCATTTTTTCAAATTCACTATTTCTAAGGAATTAACAAAGAAGAATCACCATAGCTTAGGAATCGGTAGCTGTTGTTGAGGGCCTCTCGATACACGTTTCTCCAATCCTCTCCGATAAAAGCTGCTACCAGCAACATGAGTGTAGAGTTAGGTTGATGGAAGTTCGTGATCAGACCCTCTACTACTTTGAATTGGTAGCCAGGGAAAATGAATATTTCAGTAGTGCCGGTCAACTCATTTACACCTAAAGTATCCATCCTTTTAAGCACTGCCTGACAGCTTTCGACAACTGAAGGAATGGCGCCAGTCTGCTCATAGGGATAGAGCTTCGGTACATGAAAGGCGGCTTCGGGATCCTTCAAAAGCTTCACGCCAAACCAGTAGGTACTTTCCAGGGTACGCATGGAAGTGGTGCCGACGGCAATCGTGAACCTGCCTGTTTCCATTAGTTGCTTAAGATTTTCTTTCCGGATAATGATTTGCTCGGAGTGCATATTATGCTCTTCGGCCGTTTCAGTTTTGATAGGCTGAAACGTTCCGGCGCTTACGTGGAGTGTTAAGAAATTGGTAGGAATACCTTTGTTCTTAATGTTTGCTATAATCTCATCTGTAAAGTGTAGTCCGGCGGTGGGGGCTGCTACCGCTCCATCTTTTTCGCTGTAAACCGTCTGATAGGTTGATTTGTCATTTTCTACAGGTTCCCTTTGTAAATAGGGCGGAAGGGGTGTTTTACCCATTTGTTCGACCAGGTCCACAAACCGAATGGAATTGTTATTCCAACTGATAGCGATCAGGTCGCTGTCTACTCGTTCAACCTGTACTACTACATCTGTGCCCTGGCATTTTATTTGTCGTTCCAATTGGCCATTTTTCCATCTCTTGGAATTACCAATCATACACTTCCAGGTGACTGGACTGTGTGCTTCCATGGCTAAAGATATGATTGGAGAGGGCTCAATAGGCTGAAGCAGGAAGATTTCTATCAATGCGCCGGTGGCTTTCTGAAAGGCCAACCTTGCCGGAATCACTTTCGTGTTGTTGAAATAAAGCGAAGTATTGGTCGGTAGTAAATCGGCAATCCGGCGGAACCTGAGATGTTCTATCTTGCCGTGATTGTAGAAAAGCAGCTGCGAGGCTGACCTGTCTTCCAGAGGAAATTTAGCGATTCTTTCGTCTGGAAGCTCATAAGTATACTCAGAAACGTTAATTTGAGGAGGCATTGCACTTTTTGGCAAAAATAGATTAAATGAGTGCATTGTCCTTGTTAAAAGACATATAATCAACCCACATGCCAATTAAGTTAGATTTTACTAATTACACACTTCAGTTCGCTTTTGATGCAGGCACCTCGCGGGGAGTGCTGAAAGAAAAGCCAGGCATCATTCTCAAGATCTATGATTCCTCCAACCCAAACATGTTTGGGCTTGGTGAGGCAGGGCCACTTCGTGGATTGAGCATGGAGGAACTGGATGACTTACCGGATGTGATCAAAACATTGCAAGATGACATTCGCCCGTTAAAATTTCCTACTGATTCTGAAGCGGCATTCCATTTTGCTCATCAGCTATTGCCTTCGGGTTATCCTTCCCTGCGTTTTGCTCTTGAAACTGCTCTATTAGATTATATCAATGGAGGTTCGAGAATTATTTTCAAAAACTCATTTACCACCGGCAGCGAATCTCTGCCAATCAATGGATTGATTTGGATGGGTGAAAAGGATTTTATGCTGAAGCAGATCAAAGAAAAGTTGGAGGCGGGCTACACCTGTTTGAAATTAAAAATAGGGGCTATTGATTTTGATACTGAATGCGATATCCTGGCGGGCATCAGGAAGAAATATAATGCCGAAGACATCACCATCCGTGTGGATGCCAATGGTGCCTTTAAACCCGCCGAAGCGCTTGCCAAATTGGACAGACTTAGTAAGTTTCAATTGCACTCTATTGAGCAGCCCATTCAGGCTGGACAATGGGAGGCATACCATGTGCTTTGCGATAGATCTCCAGTACCTATTGCGCTTGACGAAGAATTGATTGGCATTGAACAGAAGCATCAGAAAGCCGAGTTGCTTGACTTCATCAAGCCACCATTCATCGTGCTCAAGCCAACGTTGTTGGGTGGTTTCATGGCGACTCGTGAATGGATAGAGTTGGCTGACAAACGAAAAATAGGCTGGTGGATGACGTCGGCCCTAGAATCAAATATTGGGTTGAACGCTATCGCACAGTTCACGGCAGAGTTTTCCATTAAGCTGCCACAGGGGCTTGGTACCGGGCAACTATACAATAATAATTTCACTTCCCCATTATTTATCAGCCATGGTTTTTTAAATTCAGGCCAGTCCAATGTATGGGATTTTCGACCGCTAACTTTTGATAGATGAACGAAGCAAGACTACATAAGGAAGGAAAATGGCTCTTTTTTGACAAGGACTACATAGCCGAATTTGTCTACGGTGGAATAGATGGGTCGATCACAACATTTGCCGTGGTGGCTGGGGCCGCTGGTGCAAATGCCGAAATCAAGTGGGTGCTCATTTTTGGTTTTGCTAATCTTATTGCCGACGGATTCTCCATGTCGGTGGGTAATTATTTCAGCAGTAAAGCCGAGCAAGACAACTATGATAAGCATGAGGCCATTGAATATTGGGAAATTGAGCACCTCCGAGAAAAAGAGATTGAAGAGGTTAGGGAAATATATGAGGCGAAAGGCTTCAAAGGACAGCTATTGGAGGATGTAGTTGCTCAAATCATTTCGGATAAAAAGGTATGGGTGGACACCATGATGAGGGAGGAGTTGGAAATGACAAGGGAGATCAAATCCCCACTGAGTACCGCGGTTGCCACTTTTATTAGTTTCAACATAGTAGGCCTTATTCCGCTATTGGCATATGTAGTAGCCACATTTACTGATGTCAACCCTGCCGCCCTATTTCCTATTTCTTGTGTGGGGACTGGTTTGTCTTTGATTTTTGTCGGCTACATGCAAGGCGTTGTAACAGACATCAACAAGACCAAGAGTATTCTGCAAACACTGGCTTTGGGAGGGTTGGCAGCTGCCTTTGCCTACTTTGTAGGGGAAATACTTGCCAGGTGGATACTGTAGGCAACAGTGACGCCGGCGGGAAGCTTTATTGGGTTATTAGGTTAGATGATTGAGATGAAAAGAGCATTTAAGATGAAGCTCAAAGTGGGCTGCGCACAAGAGTATAGAAAAAGACATGACGAGATATGGCCGGAGCTAAAGCAACTGTTGAGTGAGTCAGGTGTGTCCGATTATGCTATTTTCCTTGATGAGTCGACTGATACTTTGTTTGCTGTGCAACAAGTGACAGGCTCCGGCGGCTCGCAAGACCTGGGACAAAATCCTATTGTGCAAAAATGGTGGGCTTATATGGCGGATATCATGGAAACGAATGAGGACAGCTCGCCTGTGACGGTTCCGTTGGAGGAGGTTTTTTATATGGAATAGGGAATTCATTGTCAGGTTGCAAAGATGCGAGAATCATCATTTTAAGGAAGTGCTTTGGCAATGGAGGCTGAAATCCCGCCACCACCCGTCATCGCGAGCCGCAACGAACACATCAATTGAATGCAATGTTTGCGCGGCGTGGTGATCTGTCGGAAAAGAATAGTGTGTAAGGACTGATTCTGTCTCCGACTTCTTTCGAGCACCAAAGTGAGCTTAATATAATATAAGCTTCGAGAGTCTTCGGTCTTCCACTTCCCGGCCTCTCTGTCAAATAATGTTGCCACTCCTGTCTTCGGTCTTCCGTCTCCCGACTTCTCTCACTATATTACCTTACACAGAAACACCACCTACATGAACTCACTTAATAGACGATCCTTTCTCACCAAGTCAGCTGCCGGAGCTCTTGGACTCACGATTCTCCCGAACCTGATTTCCAGAGCTGCCCCTAGCGACAAGTTGCGAGTTGCCCATATTGGCCTGGGAGGTATGGGTAATAACCACATGAACTGGTTTGCCAAATTGCCTGAAGTTGACATAGTTGCTCTTTGTGACCTTGATTCTGATCACCTTAATTCCACCTTCAAGACATTGCAGGGCCTTGTGCCCGACACGAAAGCCAAACTTTATGGCGATTTCCGCAAGGTACTTGAAGATAAAAATATCGACGCTATCACCGTAGCCACGCCAGATCATTGGCATGCTCAAATTGCCGTGATGGCTTTTCAGGCAGGAAAGGATGTGTATGGAGAAAAGCCATTGTCTTATGATATGGCCGAAGGGCAGATCATGCTCAAAACCCTCAAGAAAGAAAAGAAGATCTTTCAACTGGGTACGCAGATTCATGCAGGCGATAATTACCACCGGGTAGCGGAAATCATCATGTCGGGAGCAATTGGTGATGTGCACACTGTTCGTTTGTGGAAGACAGGAGGCTCTCCGGACCTTGGAAACCCGAGCCCTTCCAATCCACCTGCTTCTCTGAATTACGATATGTGGCTGGGGCCAGCTCCTAAAGTTCCCTATATAAAAGAACGAACGCATCTTAGCTATCGCTACTTTATGGATTATTCGGGCGGAGTATTCGCCGATTTCTGGTGCCATATCGCCGACATTGTTTGGTGGTCGATTGGGCCTAAGGGCTTAACTTCAGTATCAGCCAAAGGAGAGGAGGCAGACGGCATTGCCGATGCGCCGAAATGGCTGGATGCCGACATGCAGTTCGACGGATTGAAGCTATACTGGACCACTGAGCCACCTAATGTGCCTGGGGCCAAAGACAGAGGAATTGGGGCGTTTTTCGAAGGCAGCAAGGGTACACTGATTTGTGATTATGGGTCTATGGAAATCACTATCAACGGACAAACGGTCAAAGACATTCCCGAAGTGCCGAAAACCATTGTTCGCTCGCCTGGACACCAGCAAAATTTCGTAGACGCAGTAAAAGCACGCACTCAGCCTGAGTCGAACCTGGAGTATGCCCGCGGAATGACTTTGCCGATGCACCTGGCACTCATTAGCTACCGGCTTGGAAGGCCTGTAAATTGGAATGCGAAGAAGGAACAGTTTGTGGCTGACGCAGAGGCTGATACTTACCTTTCGAGGGAATACAGGAAGGAGTGGAATTTTATAAAGTAGGTAGCATAGAAGGCGACATCATGACTCTCCGTCATTGCGATGGAGTAAACGAATGTGTATCGACGTCTACTTTCACTTTACGACAGAAGCAATCTGTCTGCTAGTATACGACTCCATAACAGGCAGATTGCCACACTCGCTTAGTGATTTGTCTCATCGAACTTGTAAATATTTGCTCGTTCGCAATGACGAAGTTTTATTAAGGACTGCAAATGAATCTATTATTTAAACTTAGTGTCTCTGAAAATTTACAACCCCATGAACACCAGAAGAACTTTCCTAAAAAACTCTACTGCCTCTGTAGCCGGTGCTACTCTTCTTGGCTCAAGCGGCTTATCCGCCTGGGCTGATCCTACCCCCGTGCAAGGCGACCTCAGCATCCAACAGGTGATCGACCAAATCATCGCTACCGTTCCTGGAGGCAGACTGGACCAAACGGTCGACACTATCAAGCAAGGCGACGGCTCTCAAAAGTGCACCGGTGTGGTCACTACCTTCATGGACAATGCTGAAGTCATCAAAAAGGCAGCCAGCCTGGGTGCCAACTTCATCATCAGCCACGAACCGACTTTCTACAACCACCTCGACAGTACTGACTGGCTGGAAGATGACCCTGTGTACCAATACAAGAAAAAACTGATTGCTGATAATGGCATTGTGGTATGGCGCTTTCATGACTACTGGCACCGTCATCGGCCCGATGGTATCACAGAAGGGTTTCTTGAAGAAACCAACTGGAAGAAATTCCAGAGCAAAGACAGTGAGAAACCCAACATACTTGATTTGCCCAATGCCTCTGTGAAAGACATCGCCCTGGAGTTAAAGAAAAAGCTGGATTTGAAACGGCCGTTTATTGTCGGTGATGCATCTATGAAAGTGAGCAAAGTTGGGCTGAGACTCGGCGCTTCCGGTGGCACCAGCCAAATCAGCATGCTAAGCAAAGAGGATATAGAGCTCTTGGTAGTAGGGGAGATCAACGAATGGGAAACTGCTGAATACGTTCGGGATGCCCAAACGGCCGGCATTCGAAAAGCGCTTATCATTCTGGGCCATCAGCGAAGCGAAGAACCTGGTATGAAATACCTGGTGGGCTGGATGAATAAAAAGTTTCCGGGACTGAAGACGACGCATGTGAATTCAGGGGATTCTTTTCAGGTCGTTTAACTTTCTTGATGGCTCTCTTTGATAATATCCATTATACTTGCGAAATCAGGCATCAAGCCGGTTCATTAGTTTGTCCCAGACAGGTCCAAAAGCAGGGGAAAATGACTGTAACGCCTCCTGTCAGGCTTTATCTTAAAATACTACGTTCATCATTTTTAACGCTAATCCCAGCTTAAGTGAAATACTTTTTCAAACAACTAACATCAGCTGTCACCATACTAATTTTTCTATCAGCCTGTGAGCACAAAGGCCAAAAGCCTTTTATGACCAATTGTGCCAGCTGTCATCTGGATAATGGTGTTAGCAGGGCACCCGACTTGGTGCATCTCGGCAGTATGACGCCCAAAAGTATTGTCGCTTCGCTGGAAAACGGGAAAATGCAGGTACAGGGGCAAGCCATTAGTAAAGAGGAGAAAATTGCCATTGCGGAATATATCACACGACGCAAGTATGCAACTGAATCCAGCCCTGCGAATTATTGTAAAAACGAAGCACCTTTAGTGAATGATATCAAGTTTTCAGGGTGGGGAGGCAACCCTGAAGGCACAGGTTGTATTAGTGGGTCAGTGGCCCAGCTAACCAAAGACCAGGTACCCGATTTAAAGTTAAAATGGGCCTTTGCGATTGATGGTGGTACAGTTTCTCGAGCCAAACCAGCGGTCATTGGGAACCACATCATTTTTGGAACCCAGTTTGGCGAAGTGTATTGCCTGAATATGGAAGATGGATGTGTGAAGTGGGTGTTTGAAGCCTCTGCGATGGTTCGTGGTGGAATTGCCATAAGTGAAGATGTGGGTGGAAAGCTACGGGCGTATTTCGCAGACTTTGGAGCCAATACTTACGCTTTAGATGTGAATAGCGGGGAGCTTGTTTGGAAAACTTCGGTAAAGAACGACCCTAACAATGCTGTTACTGGAACGGTCGCCTATCACGATGGAATGGTGTATGTGCCTTTAAGCTCCATGGAAGTAGTATCTGCGTCAAATAGTAATTACGAATGCTGCAAATCTTCAGGCCAGGTAGTAGCGGTGGACGCTGCAAACGGCAAAGAAGTATGGAGGCACCGTGTCATACCTGAGTCGGCGACCGAACAGGGAGTAAATGCCGCCGGAGCGAAAAAATTTGGACCCTCCGGAGCTCCCGTTTGGAGCAGTCCAACTGTTGATTCAAAGCGGGGTCAACTGGTGATTGGTACGGGTGAGAACAATTCAAAACCGTCGACAATGACCTCCGATGCCCTCCAAGCTCTAGACCTCAAAACGGGGGAGTTAAATTGGAGTTTTCAGGCAACTGGCAAAGACGTTTACATTAATGGCTGCGAAGATCCGAATGCAGCTAATTGCCCTGACCCCCTTGGTCCCGATGTGGACTTTGGCATGGCGCCTATTCTTACTACCCGCTCTGACGGAAGCGAAGTGCTGGTGGTAGGCCAAAAATCGGGTGTGGTACATTGCCTCAATCCTGAAACGGGTCAGCCGATTTGGCAAAAACGAATTGGGCGTGGTGGTGCCCTCGGGGGCATCCACTGGGGGATCGCCACAGACGGTAAACTTGCCTATGCTGCGAATTCAGACTGGCTCGCCTATGGAGGAGACCCTTCTTTCGACGCTAACCCAGGACTTTTTGCGCTGGATCTGATGACTGGTGAAGTGAAATGGAAAGCAACTTCTGATCCTGCCATTTGCCAGGGTAAGCCAGGTTGTTACAACTCTAATTCAGCTGCTCCCACCCTGATTCCGGGAGTCGTTTTTGCTGGCAGCATCGATGGACACGCAAGAGGTTATGATGCTAAAACAGGAGAAGTGATATGGGATTTTGATACCAACAATTCATTTGAAACCATCAATGGCATCTCAGGGCAAGGCGGCTCAATTGATGGTCCAGGTCCGGTTATAGCCAATGGTATGGTATTTTTTAATAGCGGCTACGGAATGTTTGGTCAAATGCCGGGGAATGTTTTACTGGCGTTTTCGCTAGATTGAGAAAATTACTCGACACCAAAACAAAACGAAGATGTGTCGACTTGTGTAGTTTATTAAAAAAGCCAAAGAAGGGATTTTATGGATCAAATTGAACTCAACTATCTGAATATTAACGGAGAGGGTTACTACAAGATTTCCAATATTGATAAAATGCGACCATTCTTCATGAGCATTGTCAGCGACTCCAACCATTGGATGTTTGTCGCAAGTAATGGAGGACTTTCCGCAGGAAGAAAAGACCGGGACAATGCGCTTTTCCCCTATTATACCGACGATAAAATTACCGAGTCTTCAGAAAACACAGGTAGTAAGTCAATTATCGTCGTCGAAAATAAAGGGCAGCTAAAGGTTTGGGAGCCATTTTCAGATAAGTACACAGGAGTCTTTTCCTTTACAAGGAATTTGTATAAAAACGTTCTTGGCAATAAACTAATTTTTGAAGAGGTTAATCATGATCTTGGACTGACCTTCCGCTATGAGTGGAATTCAAGTAATCTGTTTGGGTTTGTTAAGAAGAGTACGCTCGTCAACCATACTGAGGAAAGCAAGAAAATCAAAGTATTAGACGGTCTTCAAAACATTATGCCTTTTGGGGTAGATGCTGATCTCCAGCAAAGAGCCAGTAACCTGGTGGATGCCTACAAAAAAAATGAGCTCGAAATAGCAACAGGTCTTGGCATGTATATGCTGAGTGCCATTATTGTTGACAAAGCAGAACCCAGCGAGGCGCTAAAAGCGAATGTTGTATGGTCTATTGGTATGGAGAAGCCCACCGTCCTGGTTTCTACTTTACAGTTGGATGCCTTTCGAATAGGAAAAAATATCCATCCAGAGACGGATGTACGGGCCGAAAGAGGCGCCTACTTCATAGTAAGTGAGATTGAACTGGGTGCAGGTAGTGAAAAAGAATGGATGACTATCGCCAATATCAACCAGGGCCCATCTGCCATCGTGGCTATCTCGGAAATGCTTCGGAGCGAGAAAAACCTGGCGGAGCAAGTACTTGCAGACATAGAGGCGGGATCCACTAACCTACAGGCACTCACCAGCGCTGCAGACGGTAAGCAGCTGACAGCCGACCAGCAAAGGAATACCCGGCACTATGCCAACGTATTGTTCAATATTATGCGAGGGGGTATTTTCGATAATGATTATACGATCGAAAAAAGTGATTTTGTTAGCTATCTATCCAAAGCCAACAAACAGGTATATGCTGACAACCAGGCTGTGCTTGAAAAATTACCGACTGCTATCCGGCTCAGCGAGCTCAAGCAACTGGCCTGGCAAACTGCAGACAAAGACTTCGGAAGACTGTGTTTCGAATACTTGCCGCTAAAGTTTAGCCGACGACATGGAGACCCAAGTCGACCATGGAACAAGTTTTCGATCAATACCAGAAGCGAAATAGATGGCTCTAAAATTCTTGACTATCAGGGAAACTGGCGAGATATTTTTCAGAACTGGGAAGCACTGGTGCAATCATATCCAGCCTTCATCGACAGCATGATTCACAAGTTTCTCAACGCTACCACTTTTGATGGCTACAATCCATACCGGGTTACCAAAGACGGGTTTGATTGGGAAACAATTGAAGCGGACGATCCATGGTCTTATATCGGGTATTGGGGGGATCATCAAATCATCTACCTGCTCAAGTTTTTAGAGTTTATTGAAAGTCATTACCCGGGTACCCTAAAGAAATACGTAAGCGAAGAGGTATTTGTATATGCCAATGTCCCCTACAAAATCAAGGACTACGCAGCTTTGCTTCGCAATCCAAAAGACACGATCGATTTTGATCACGAGCTGGATGCCGAGATCAGAACCAGAAGGAAGGTCCAGGGAGCAGATGGTGCCTTGATCCAAAACTCAAAGCATGAAATCGTCCATGTCAATTTGATAGAGAAATTGCTGGCAACGCTTTTGGCAAAAGTATCGAACCTTATTCCAGAAGGTGGTATTTGGATGAACACACAAAGACCAGAGTGGAACGATGCCAATAATGCGTTGGTGGGAAACGGCGTATCGATGGTTACGCTTTACTATATCAGGCGGTTTGTGCTCTTTTTTAAAGACGCTGTTGCCAATGCTGAAGTAATCAATGTATCAGCTGAGCTGAGCCTCTTCTTAAAATCCACGCTGAAAGGGCTTGAGCATCACTCACATTTGCTGGGAAAAACGATATCAAATCAAGATAGAAAAAGCCTGATGGATATTTTGGGCCAGGCTGGCAGTGACTACAGAGCGGCAATTTATGCGAAAGGATTTTCTGCCGACAAGCAGCCGCTAAGTCCAGAGGAGTTAAGTGCTTTTTGCACTGTGCTACTGAAGCACCTTGACCATTCCATTGCCGTCAACAAGAGAGCAGATAACCTGTTCCATGCCTATAATTTGATGACCGTTGAAAATGACAGGGAAGTCACCATCTCTCATTTGACTGAGATGCTGGAGGGGCAGGTAGCGGTGCTTAGTTCAGGCTATTTGTCTACTGCGGAAGCTATCGAGCTTTTAGACGGACTAAAAGAAAGTAAACTCTATCGGGCTGACCAAAACAGCTATATGCTTTACCCTAACAGAGAGCTTTCCAGGTTTATGGACAAAAACCATGTGCCAGCACACGCTGTGGAGGGATCGAAGCTGCTCAAAGAACTCATAAAAAATGGCAATACTCAGATTGTTGAGAAAGACATAAGAGGCAATTACCATTTCAACGGCAATTTCAACAACGCTGGAAGTTTGGCTGCAGCCCTTGCGCAGTTAGACAAAGGAAAGTATGGTAAGGTGGTGGAGGAAGAGAGAAGCCAGCTGCTGGCGCTATTTGAGACCGTTTTTAAGCACAAAGAATTCACTGGCAGGTCTGGGACTTTTTATGGTTACGAGGGATTAGGCTCCATTTATTGGCATATGGTTTCGAAGTTGGTGCTTGCCGTGCAGGAGTGTTGTTTCAAGGCGGTGGCGAACAACGAAGACCCTAAGTTGATCACCCAATTGGTCGACCATTACCACGAGATTAACGAAGGTTTGGGCATCCATAAATCACCAGAATCCTATGGTGCATTTCCAACAGACCCTTATTCCCATACCCCAGGTGGTAAAGGCGCCCAGCAGCCCGGCATGACCGGGCAGGTAAAAGAGGATATTCTGAGCAGGTTTGGTGAGCTGGGAGTGACGGTGCACCAGGGTGTTTTGGGTTTCAATCCTATTTTATTGAGAGAAGCGGAATTTCTTAAAGTGCCACAGACATTTGAATACCGTGATGTCCATTCAACTATTCAGCAATTGCAGCTGGAGGAGGCTTCTCTTGCTTTTACTTATTGCCAGGTTCCGGTCATTTATACCATCTCCAATAGTGAGGGAATCACCGTTGTTCATAAGGACAGCCCTGATTTATCTTTTAATTCTTTGGAATTGGATCTCACAATAAGTGAGAAGATTTTCTCCCGGACGGGCGAAATTGACCACATCAAGGTGCAACTCCTTCGGCAAAGGTTAAGGTAAACCTGAGCTGATTATTCTCGCTCAGAGCCTTTTGTCAGTAAAACCTTGTTGAAAAGAGGCTCAAATATGATTATTATACAACTTAAACCACACCCATTATGACGAGTTCTTCGGAAACTAAAGTGCCCTTTGGTAAAAAAGTCGCCTTTGGTATAGGCATGTTGGCCAATCAAATGTTCCCCGCCGCGCTAGGAATTTTCATGGTCGTTTTAGTACAGGACCTTGGTTTTCCTGGTTGGATGTGGGGCATATTGTTCTTCCTGCCAAGGGTATTTGATGCCATCACAGATCCTATCATGGGTTTTATTTCTGACAATACTAAGTCGACGTGGGGTAGGCGAAGGCAATACGTTTTCATTGGGGCCATCATTATGGGTATCTCTTTTATCGTGATGTGGCAATTGTACCGTGAGAATGGTATCGATTATAATTTCACCTATTTTCTTATTTGGTCATTCGTGTTCTATTTGGGACTAACCATTTTCAGTGTGCCCTACGTGGCCATGGGGTACGAAATGAGCAATGATTTTCATGAGCGTACCAGCATCATGGCAGTGGCACAGTGGATAGGTCAATGGGCCTGGGTGATTGCGCCCTGGTTTTGGGTGATCATGTACGATCAGGGAATGTTTGAGTCGGCCGATGTGGCTACCAGAACATTGGCGGTGTGGGTAGGCATCATTTGCATGCTGTTTGCCATGGTCCCTGCCATTTTTATAAAGAGCAAGTCTACCGTGGATGCAGACTTTGCACCGCTGAATATAAAGACGATTGGAAGTAGCCTGATGAAAATTGCCTATGGCTTCGTCGAAGCATTTAAGATCAAACCTTTCCGGCAATTGTGCATCGCCACGTTTTTCGTCTACAATGCCTTTTACGCCATCGCCAGCTTTTCCTTTTTTATCGTGGTTTACCATTTATTTGATGGTGATGCCGGTGCAGCCGGGATTTGGCCTACTCTTTTTGGTAGTGTAGGAGCGTTGGTTACTACATTTTTGGTCATCCCTATTGTCGCCAATTTGGCAAAGAGAATGGGGAAAAAGAGAGCGTTTATACTTTCTCAAAGTATTTCTATCCTTGGATATATCATGCTTTGGTTCCTCTTTATTCCTGGAAAACCGTATATGTTCATTTTTGCCTTGCCTTTCTTCTCTTTTGGCATAGGTAGCTTGTTTACGTTGATGATGTCGATGACCGCCGATGTGATCGATCTGGATGAATTGACCTCGGGACAGCGCAGAGAAGGTGTGTTTGGTGCCATTTATTGGTGGATGGTCAAGTTTGGGTTTGCCATTGCTGGTTTGCTTAGTGGTGCCATTATAAGCATGGTCGGCTTTGATCCCAATGCTGTTACACAACCTGAGGGGGCCATTACAGGATTGCGGGCTTTTTATTCTGGAATCCCTATTTTTGGCACGCTGATAGCCATTTTTGTTATGCTTAAATATGACGTTACGGAAGAAACAGCGAGAGAGACAAGAAAAGAACTGGATAGCAGAGCGGCGGCTTAAAAAGGGTGTAAAAGAAACCTTTTTCCAACTGCAGTAATGTCTTTTTGAAACGACGGAGAGTAATCATATTTACTCTCCTGTTTTTTTCTAGCATATTTGCCGTTCAATTAATAAGCCATTGAAAGACTTACACGGCAAGGCCATCGTTGATTTTTACCAGGGTAAGAACAGTAGCCCACTGTTGCTGCATACTTCCTATGGAACAGTAGAGGAAATGTCAGTCGAGGTATTCTTTCGGGAGGAAGAGGACCTTAGTGTACTCGACCTGCTGGCTTTGATTGAATGCAAGGGCAAAGTGCTTGACCTGGGTGCCGGTGCTGGCGTGCATTCTCTGATTTTGGCTTCCCGTGGGTTCGAGGTAATCGCCCTTGAAAACTCTCCCGGCTGCGTGGAGGTGATGGAGCAATCAGGGGTGCCCAAAGTGGTAAAACGGGATTTTCGCAAGCACGACAACAAGTATGATACGGTGCTTATGCTCATGAATGGATTAGGCCTGGCCGGCAAGCTCGACGGAGTGAAACCTTTGCTTCTGCAATGTATGAAGCTGCTCAAAAAAGGAGGGCAGCTCCTGGTCGACTCCTCTGATATTAGCTACCTCTACGATGGTGACGTGCCCCGACCGGAAGGATACTTCGGCGAATTGCGCTACCAATACGAATACAAAGGCGAGAAAGGCGACTGGTTCGACTGGGTTTACGTCGATCAGCAAACACTCGTCCAATTAGCTGAGGAAATTGACCTGGAGGTTGAAATACTCCACACTGATGAAAATGACCAATACCTGGCGAGGATAACGGAGCGGTAAACCCGCTCCGTTTGATCAACACCTAAACGTCTCTTAATTGCCCTGCTCCTTCATCGCTTTGGCAGAACTCAGTAAGTAGTTTTTAATATCGTTTATGTCTTCCGAACTCAGCCGTCCATTAAAATTGGGCATGCCTTTAGGAAGGAAAATGCCTTTCAAAACAATGTCTTCAATCATTCCATAGGTGCCTTCTGCTGAATATACCAGGCTGGGGATAGCGCCGCCGTTGGTTCCGATGGGGCCGTGGCAGCCCAGGCAGTTCACGCCATATAACTTACTACCATTGCTTATCTGATCCGCTGTGGCTGTTACTTCCAGTTCTATGAGTTCAGTCCTACGTCCAATACCTTTTGCAGTAAAAGATTCGGTAGAATCCAGCGCAAAACTAAAAATGGTGCCGGGGTAGATATCATCCGTATAGCGACTCCAAAGTGCGGAGGGTCCGCCGCCCCAACCGACGGCAATGGAGACGTACTGAATCCCATCTACCCGGTAAGTGACAGGCGGAGCCACCGCTCCACCTCCTAATTCATATTCCCAAAGACTGGTGCCGTCAGTGGCATCATACGCCACCAAGCGACCGTCGCCGGTACCCTGAAAAACAAGATTACCTGCGGTGGCCATTACACCTCCATTTACCGGGCCTTGAAACTGGTTTCTTGCTTCATATTTTACTACCCAAGCAGCTTTTTGATTGACTGGATCCCAGGCCAGCAGGTGGCCAGTATGCATGTTTTCTGGTGGTGAAGGATCGAATCGTATGTCCAGGCCGTCTACAAATGTGGAAATCAGTTTTGTGCCTGTGGCTGTGTTTGGATCGTGACCATAATAGTGATTATTGATCTGAGCCGGGATATACACCAGACCCGTAGTGGCATTGTATGTCATGGGATGCCAGTTATGCCCGCCGGTAGGGCCAGGGGAAATGACTGTGTTTTTATCCTTGTATCTACTGAAATCTGTTTCCACCGGCCGACCAGTAGCTTTGTCTACGTGGGTTGCCCAGTTCATGTATGTGTAAGGCTCGGCGGAAATAAGTTCGCCAGTGATCCGGTCGAGCACATAGAAAAAGCCATTCTTTGGTGCCTGCATGATCACTTTCCTGTTTTGGCCCTCTATCTCTAAATCGCTCAGAATTAGCTGCTGGGTAGCGGTATAGTCCCAGGTATCACCTGGGGTTGTCTGATAATGCCACACATATTCGCCGTTATCGGGGTTGATCGCCACAATGGATGACAAGAAGAGGTTATCGCCTTTTCCGTTGCTACGGTGAAACCAGTCCCAGGGAGAGCCATTGCCGGTGCCGAGGTAGAATAAGTTCAATTCGGGATCAAAGGCCATAGCGTCCCAGGCTGTGCCGCCACCGCCATATTTCCACCACTCACCCGACCATGTTTCGGCTGCCATTTTCATGGCTTTGGATTCGAACGGTTTCGAAGGATCACCGGGCACTGTGTAAAATCTCCAGGCTTGCTCGCCTGTCATGGCATCGTAGGCCGTGATATAGCCTCGTACACCGTACTCTGCGCCACCATTACCTATAATTACGTTGCCTTTTACTACCCGGGGGGCTCCGGTGATGGTATAGTATTTAGTGGTATCAACAGTCAGCTTCTGCCAAAGGGGTTGTCCGGTAGCTGCATCTAAAGAGATCAACCGGCCGTCGTAAGTACCCAGAAAAAGACTTCCCTTGTACATGGCCAGTCCACGGTTGACCACGTCGCAGCAACCTTTTTCACCCACTTGTCGTGGCACCTCAGGGTCGTACGTCCAGATTTTTTTTCCGGTTCTTACATTCACAGCGTATACGACGCTCCATGGACCGGTGAGGAACATGACTCCATCAACTACCAGTGGCGTAGCTTCAATGCCGCGGGTAGTACCAAGATTCAAGGTCCAGGCCAGGCCTAGTCGGCTAACGTTCTCTTTATTGATTTGATCGAGGGAGCTAAACCGGTCTTCCGAATAGTTTTTACCATAGGTCACCCAATTATCGGGGCTAGCATCTGCATTCGTCAGGTAAGCATCATCAATAGCGGAGGTCACTTGCCGAATATGTGATTCTGAGCCTGGTTCAGGTTTTTGGCTGCACTGAATGAAGTTGAGTGTGATCAACAATGCTGTAGCAACAGTAATCCAGCTTGGGAAGGAATGTTTCATGGTTGGGTTGGTTAAGCACAATAGTCTTGGGGTACAATATATAGCTGGCAATTGTGAATATAAGGAATTAGACTGGTTGTTGTGTTTTTTTAGTGGGTAGGGAAGGCCGATGGGGTACTTCCGAAGTACCCTACCCCACTTCAGAGGTGGGGACCCTCACTTCAGAGGTGGGGACCCTCACTTCCGATATGGGCGATCGGAGTAAATAGCTCCGACGGCGGAGCTCCAGGCAACGAATCCGGAGCAAAAAGATGCAACCGCGGAGCAAATAACTCCGAATTCGGAGCAAAAATATGCGAACGCCGATCTTTCATATGCGACGCCGGATCCCTGAATACCAAATTCGGAGCAAAAAGATGCGAAGAGGAAGCATAATGTATCGAGCTCGAGTCTTTTATATGCGATTTCGGAGCTCAGCGAATCTAATTAGCATTAAAAAGGTGCGATAGCGGGATTTGGAGCAACGTTAGTGATGTCTGAAGTGGGAGGAGTTGTTTACTAGACCCGGTTTTGTCACCCGATAGACTGGTTCCTGTATTTAGCCAACAAATACCCTTTCAGTGGAGAGGGCATGGATTAATACTTCTCAGAATGGTCGCGTGAAGAGGCGCAGTCTCGCACAAGCGTGCTAAGGTATTTACAGACTAGCTGCTCGGAATGGATGGGGACTTTTAGTCATTATCTATTTCACTCAATATTTCCTGAACTCTTTCTAAATCTGTACTCGATATTTGAAGCTCGACCACGAAAGTAGCCATATGGCTCATTATTTGGGTAGTAAACTCATTTTTCAAGTAGCACCTTATCCCTTCTGACTCTAGTACGCTTTTCAATACTAATAAGTCTGATTCAACATGCGATTCTTTGATTGTAATTAAACCCATAGCGATCTCAATTCATAATGTATTTGATTCTTGAAAGGTCCCTTAATCGAGTATTCTGATCAATCTAAGAGAAGTTGCCATTCACAAACGCCAAATCCTTCTTCATCGCGGACAGCATTTGAGCCTCAGTAATATTGGCTTTTCGGTTTCCATGTTCAGCTCCGCCAAGGTCATACTCCTGGTGAATGGTGATGGGCAAGACAGGCGATAAAGTTTTCACCTTTTCATTGTAGGCTTTGAAATCCACCATTCCTTCGCCCAACGGCACATTGGTTACACGCCATTTGCCATTGTTTTTGCTCCAGTAAAAATCCTTCATCACAATAGTGTTGATAAAGGGTTGTACCTGATCAAACCCCAGTGGCCAGGAGTTGGCACCTTCTACCACCGCATGGCGAATATCGTACTGACTGCCTACCCAGGGCGAGTTGACTTGACGTAGCACTTGCACCAGGTCCCACACCGGCGAGCCAAAGCCGGTGCCTGCATGGTTTTGGTAGCCCGCTTTGATGTTGTTGGCTTGGTTTAATGCTGCCAGCCCTGTCATACGCTTCGAAAAGGCTTTCAAATTATCGTCGATTCTTAGCTGCTTGTCGTACTTGTACCAGTCCATCCGGTAAAAGCCAATGCCTAGCTGTCCGGCGGTAGTCAGAATGTCCTTGGTAAAAGGCTCATCGGCACCGCCAATGGCGGTGGTCATCATCACGATCTCTTTACCTACCTTTTTCAGGGCCTCGGCTATTTTGGGGAGGTCGTCTTTCACACGCTCAGGTTCTACATGACCTCCTGGCCGCACTGTCAGGTCAAGTCCGTCGATGCCGCTTTCCGCTACCATATCAGCCATTTGATTCAGCTCCGTCCATTGTAAGGCTTTAGAGAAAACCGCCACTTTGTGCATGCCTACGGTGTTGGCACCAATAAAAGGTGCTGGTGTGGATAAGGACGAGGTGTTGGCGCTGAAAAGCTGGTGACCGGCGAGTGGCAGTACCAATCCGGTAAGCCCTGCCTTGTGTAAGAAGGAGCGGCGGGATACAGCTGAGGGCTTGTAGTTACTCATTTTGTATGAAGTAGGTTTGCGTTGATCGAATTTCGGTTTTTTTTGGTTTAAAATCACGGTCCTTTAAAACAACAATAAGACTTATGGCTTCTCTTTCGCTTCGATTTGAACTATTTCTATCTGCCTTACGCAGGAAGAGAGGGACGATATTTCACAATTCCAGGGGTGCCATCAATGGCTACGACCCGGTAGCCTATTTTGAAAATGGAGAACCTGTCAAAGGCGAAAAGGAGTTCAGCCACACCTGGGAGGGAGCAAAATGGTATTTCAGCAGTGCTGCCAACCGGGACCTGTTTATGATTTCACCTGAAAAGTATGCCCCGCAATTTGGTGGCTTTTGTGCCTATGGAGTACACAATGGTTATAAAATCCATGCGGACCCACACAGTTGGACGATTTACGAAGGCATGCTTTTTCTAAACTACAATGAGCGGGTGCAGCAAATTTGGAGAGCCGAACCGGATAAGTGTATTGAGGTGGCTACTGAAAATTGGGAGCGGTTGAAGGCTAAGTTTTAAGTGGCGGGTGAAGACACCCGCCACAACGTTACAAGGTCCTGGTGCGTGCTTTCACGCGTTAGAAAATACCGACAAGGCCTCAAAGGTTACTTAACAAACGCCGCCGGAAAGCTATTGAAATCGAAGCCCCAGATTGCTGGTAGTACATAGTACGAATAGACACTGATCAGTACGGTGGCAAATATATTGAGCCAAACGCCGGCCTTCACCATGTCCTTCATGTGCAACGTACCCGAACCAAACACGATGGCATTGGGCGCGGTAGCCACGGGCAGCATGAAAGCACAGGAAGAAGCGATGGTCATAGGTACCATGAGCCCATAGGGATGCACGCCGATGGCCTCAGCCAGTCCTGCCAGAATGGGCAACATCAAGGTGCAGGTAGCCATGTTCTGGGTAAGCTCTGTCAGGTAGTTGACCAATACCACGACAATAAGCAGCATGAGCAGGGGATGCACGTTTTCTAACAAAGTCAGCCGCCCACCGATCCAGGCAGTCAACCCGGTTTCCTGAAAGCTGCCGGCCACCGAAAAGGCACCACCGAACAAAAGGATCACTTCCCAGGGCAGTCGTTTGGCCGTTTGCCAGTCCATGATCATTTCGCCTTTTTCCTGTCGGCCAGGGATCAGAAATAGGAGGGTAGCACCAATCAACGCAATACTGGTATCGTTCACGCCCGGAAAAATGGGGGCAATCACATACGTCCTGAAGATCCAGGCGATAGCCACGAAGGAGAAAACTACCATTACCCAGCGCTCTTCGTAGCCCATGGGTCCAAGTTGTTTCAGTTCATTGTCGATGATTTCTTTAGAACCTTCTACCTTCGCCGTGCTGAGTTTAAAAGCCCGGTAGCTCAGGTCCCACCAAAGGAAGGCGCCTAACAGCAACGTGAGTGGCAGTGCATAGAAGAACCATAGGTCGAAAGGGATTTCGGCGCCGTAAAACTGATCGGCTGCTTCCACAAAGATCAGGTTGGTGGGTGTGCCGACGATGGTGGCAATGCCGCCAATAGAGGCAGCGTAGGCTATAGAAATCACCAGGGCCTTGCCAAAATGGGAAGAGCTTTTGTCGTTAGGATTGTTAAGGAGCTTTGCCAGCTGGTCAATGATACTTAAAGCAATGGGAAGCATCATCATGGTGGTGGCCGTATTGGAAATCCACATGGAGAGGAAGCCCGTGGCCAGGATAAACCCTAGCAGAATTTGCTTCTGGTTGGTACCTGTACGACGGATGATGTTGAGCGCAATGCGACGGTGGAGGTTCCACTTTTCCATGGCCAGTGCAATGATAAATCCGCCGATGAAGAGGTAAATGATATTGTTGGAATAATAGCCCGTTACGGCACTTACCGACATAGAGCCAGTGGCAGAAAAGAGCAAAATGGGCAGGAGCGAAGTAATAGCAATGGGCACTGCCTCAGTGAGCCACCAAAGGGCAATCCATACGGTGCATGCCACAACCATAAAAGCTTTGGGGTCCATATCAGCTGGACCACCAATCAGTAGGAGAATTACAAAAAGGCAAGGCCCCAGGATGATAAATAGGCGCTTAGAAGCCAGTAAGCCTTTCAGGTCAATGTTCATGGCCGAAAAGATAGGAAGGGCAGGGGAGAAAGGAAAGGGGATTTAGGAGGAAGGAAGATGGGAGACGGGAGATGGAAGATGGAAGACCAAAGACAGGAGACCGAAGAACGGAGGTGATCATTGTCCATCTCTGGAGGTTATGTTCAGTTAAGTGTGTCATTTTTTTTTAAAAGTTGGGTTCAAGTCTTTCGGGACATGGGATTTACTATGTATTTAAATTGGTAGGATTTACGATAGCAGTGAAGATGGAAGTACAGCCATATCGCAATGAAATGGAGATATCTTATTCACAGAGAAAATCAGAGGTTACGTCCAGTTAAGTATGCCATTGACTTTCGCACTTTCCGATTTTAATCACTATTACTTCGACTTACTACAGGACTTTCTTAACAAAGAAGATGTCATTCCACACCAGCCCCACATTCTTACAACATGGATGTCTTGGCGGCTTTTGGGAAAGATCCATAGGTCGTTCATTTTCGATCCTCCGGCGTATGACGGCTCCAGCGCAAACGCAATAGCAGACGTACTGACGCCTGCCTCCGGCTCCGGTCTTCCGTCTTCCAACCCCTTTCCCTTTCCACTTTTCCCAACTTTCTTTTCCACATTTCCCAAAAACTCCCTAACATTGCACTCATTATGAAGCTCGTCAAGGACATTGTGACCACCCGTTCCAGGGATATTGACCCCACAAAGGCTTAATAAAGCCCCTGGGACCCAGACCTCTATAGGTCACTATTTTTCCTTTTTCACATTTCTTTTTTTTAATTCTTGACAAGTAATGACATCACTATACTATTCCCTACGCAAGTATTTGCGCTATTTTCTAGAAGCTTTAAAGGGCGGCGAACAGGATTTTACTGAAGGAAATCTCAACAAAGCCATCTTTTTGCTGTCGATTCCCATGATCATTGAAATGAGCATGGAGTCGATTTTTGCCGTGGTCGACGTGTTCTTTGTAAGCAAAGTAAGCGTCAATGCTGTGGCCACCGTGGGTCTCACCGAATCGGTGATGATGATCGTGTATTCAGTGGCGGTTGGTTTGAGTATGGCAGCAACCGCAACCGTAGCCCGGCGCATTGGAGAGAAAAACCCACAAGCGGCCTCGGTGGCAGCTGTTCAGGCAATTATATTAGGTCTTTCTTTCGCAGTTACCATTGGTCTTGCGGGTGCTATTTATGCCCGGGAGATTCTTGCGCTGATGGGTGGCAGCCCGGAGCTGATTGCGGAAGGCTATGGTTATACCCGATGGATTTTTCTAGGCAACCTGTCATTGATGTTGATTTTCCTGATCAATGCCATTTTTCGTGGTGCTGGCGACGCAAGCATTGCCATGAAGGCCTTGTTTCTGGCTAATTTGATCAATTGTATTTTGGACCCAGTGTTTATTTTTGGGTTTGGACCAATACAGGCTATGGGTGTGGAAGGCGCCGCGATTGCCACTACTACTGGGCGTTCTATCGGAGTAGTTTATCAGGTCTACCACCTTTTCAAAGGCAGTTCACGAATAAAAATCACGATCAAGTCACTGGTGGTGAAATGGGATATTCTGAGAAACATGGTCAAAGTATCTATCGGGGGCGTCGGGCAATTCCTGATTGAATCTGCCAGTTGGATTTTCCTTATGCGAGTCATGTCGCTATTTGGTGAGGAGGCATTGGCCGGATACACCATTTCATTCAGGGTACTGATATTTACCCTCTTGCCTTCGTGGGGACTTGCTAATGCGGCGGGCACGCTGGTAGGGCAAAACCTGGGGGCACTGAAACCCGACAGGGCAGAAACATCGGTTTGGCGAACGGCATTGATCAACGTCATTTTTTTGGGCGTTGTTGGGGCTGTATTCCTGATCTTTGCAGAAGAGGTGATTGCCATATTTACACCAGATGAAGCAGTGGTGATGTATGGCAAGCAGAGCCTACAGGTCATTTGCCTTGGGTATGTGTTCTTTGCCTATGGCATGGTGCTGATACAGGCGTTCAATGGGGCAGGTGATACAAAGACGCCCTCTGTGATCAATATCTTTGTTTTTTGGATCTTCCAGATACCATTTGCCTATTGGCTGGCAGTGACGATGGAATGGGGACCTGCAGGCGTTTTCTGGGCCATTGCGATTGCACACTCAATGTTGGCCATCGTTGGTATCATCATTTTCCGAAGGGGTAAATGGAAGCTGGTGAAAGTGTAGTCAGGATCATAATTTTTGGACTGATAGAATGGACAGAATTGTCTGTGTACATTCTTTAGTAGATAAAAATGGCTGGTGGACACACTGGCCATTTTTTTAACATTCGTGGAAATAGGCTGTGAGACGCAGCCACCAACAGCAGTTTTTAACAGTCTTGGGAATTAGCTGTGAAACACAGCCAACAACTTCAGCTATACCGTCACCGTTTTTTTCTCAGCGGCACTTTGAATGGCCAATTCGATGATGCGGATGACATCTCTCGATTGCTCTGCCGTGATTTCCAAGCTCCCTGTACCGTTGATGGCGTCACGAACGTTGGCGTGCAGACCTGGATAGTCGCCCACTTCAGATTCGATGTTGGCCACCATATGCATGCCTTTGTAGGTAGTGTTCACTTTGCCCCATATCGCCTCTGGCTCCACTCCCCAATTGGGCGTCTCAGCCGGTATTTTCCCGGCTTTGAGCGCCTCTTCCTGTACGTCGATACCGCTTTTCACGAAGGTGCCCTGATCTCCGTATATCGCAAAACGGTAGCCAGGTTCCCGAACCAGCATGCCAGCCTTCAGCGTTACTTTGAGAGCAGGGTAATGAAGGATCACCTCGAAATTGTCGACTGCTTTGGAGCCTCCTCTTTGGTGCGCTGTAAAAGCCGATACTTCTTTGGGCATACCAAAAAGTGTCAATGCCTGATCGATAAGGTGTGAACCCAGGTCGTAAAGGATGCCGGAGCCAGGCAAGTCTTCTTCCCGCCAGGCGTTAGGTTTGAGGTAGTTTCGGAACCTATCGTAGTGGATTTCCATTTCTACGATGGCGCCCAATAGTCCTTCTTTGATCACTTTTCGGATGGTGTTGAAGTCTCCATCAAAACGACGATTGTGATGGACTGTGAGGATGCGGTTATGCTTTTTGGCAATCGCAATTAGCTCATTGGCATCTGAAGAAGTAATGGTAAATGGCTTTTCCACCAATACGTGTTTGCCGGCTTCGAGTGCTCTTTTGGTCAGGTCAAAATGCGAGGTATTAGAAGTAGCCACAATGATCAGGTCGATGGCTGGATCTGAGAACAGATCGTCCACTTCTGCAACAACTTTGGCTTTTGGGAAGCGTTCGTTGGCCAGAGCGATATTGCCAGGCCTCGACTCTCGGATTTTGTAAAGGTGCAGACCGGGAACACTCACGATGATAGGTGCGTGGAATACCTGTCCGGCGATGCCAAAGCCGATCAGTCCAACGTTAAGTGGGTTGTTTGCCATGCACCGAAGGTAGGAAAGAAAAAGGGGGTGGGCAATGGAGGTTTTATATAAGGAGCTGGATATTAAGGCCTGTCGGAGGACAGACCTGAGGTAGGAGTTGGCGATTCATAACAAATCTCATTCATTCACAACAAAGGAATTTTTAAGTATATTTGACTATGGATATATCATCCTTAATAAAAGAAAGGGAAACAGAATTTATTGAGTTGTGCACAGCGCATAATGTTATAAAAATCTATGCTTTCGGCTCGTCTGTTACCGACAAATTTGACCCTCTAAAAAGTGATATTGATATTGTCGTTTCTCTTGATGTTATGGACCCGGCTGATCGGGGCGATGCATTACTTTCGCTTTGGGATAAGTTGGAGGCCTTCTTTAAAAGAAGGGTAGACCTGCTAACTGAGAATTCGATTCGAAATCCCTATCTCAAAGCCAATATTGATCGGACAAAGAAGCTCGTATATGACCGAGAGAGAGAAAAAGTTCTTATCTGATATTTATCAATCGATCCTTCTTATCGAACAGTTCACGGCAGATGTTGCCACCTTTGCTGCTTATGAAAAAGATACAAGGACAAGGGTGGCGGTCGAGCGTCATCTCGGAATTATTGGCGAAGCGGTCAATAAATTTTTGAAGGAATCAGGCGACAACGAGATAAATCACGCTCATCAAATTATAAGCATGAGAAACAGAATTATACATGCTTATGATGATATCGATGATGCTATTATTTAGTCTATAATAACCAGGCATTTACCTCTTCTGAAGTAGGAGATTGATCACAAATTGAAGTAAGGATAAAGACGATTTGAAATATAACTTTCTCCAGTTTTTGCCATCAATATCTAAGCCTCTTTCGCCATGCCTTGAATGGTTTCAATCACCTTCTCCACTTCGTCCAAAGGCCGGAACCCATTTGAAACGAGGTAATAACCCTGATCGTTTTTTAGTACTACGGTAGGAAAACCTTTCACGCCTGCAGCATTGCTCCACTGAAAGTCCTGCGAGGTTTCGTATTTCATTTCCTCCGACTCAAACTTTTCAATGAAGGCTTTAGGGTCTAGTCCAAATTCAGTCGCTAATTCCTCATAAACTGCACTGTCGCTGAAATCTTTGCCTTCAAGATATTGCTTCTTCTGAAGTGCATGGGCAAATGGCACCACCTGATCGGGCAGAAAGCTTCTGAACGTCACCAATGCCCGTGAAGGGGGCTCGGAGTTCATCAAGGTCTCTGAAGGCAACAGCTCATTCAAATAAGGCGCACCAAATTTGGCGCCTGTCATTTCTTCCACTCTTTTGTAGGCACCTGAAATATAACCATGCATGGTGGAAAACGGGGCGATACGACTGTCGGTAATCATTCCCCCAACAACTACTTCGAAGTTAAATTCCTCTTTTCTTTTATTGAATAAATCCACGATGGTGCCGCTAAAGCCGTAGCACCAGCCGCACAAGGGATCGAAAATATAAATGATGGTTTCTTTCTTCATTGAATTAAATGTCTACACATTCAATCAAAAGTAAACGCTAAAAGGTTCAATGTTTCCTAAAACTCTTCCCTGATTTTTGCGGCGGCTTTTGCTACACCTGTGCTGGCAAGTTCTTCGTACAAGTGGAAGTTAGTAAGCTTTGGTAAGTCGGGCAGGTTTGGGTCAATGACAAATTTCGGGATATGGTCGGCGGCGTAGTGCAATAAGCTTGCTGCCGGGTACACCACTAGTGAAGTGCCCACCACCATAAAAATATCTGCCGACGCTACTTCATCTGCCGCTTTTTCAATCAAAGGCACCATTTCACCAAACCACACAATATTGGGTCTTAGTTGTGAGCCTTTTTCGCATTTGTCTCCTATATTCAACTCCCAACCATCCATTTCATAGACCAGGTTTTCGTCCAGGGAGCTTCTAGATTGAAAAAGTTGTCCGTGGAGATGAATGACATTGGTAGAACCTGCCATCTCATGAAGCCTGTCCACATTTTGGGTAACGATCACTACCTGGTAGTCTTTCTCCAGTTCCGCCAATGCGAAATGACCAGGATTAGGTTTGGCTTCTAGTGCCTGCTTACGGCGCATGTTGTAGAAATCGAGGACCAACTGCCTGTTTTTTCTCCAGCCATCAATCGAAGCCACTTCCATTACATCGTGCCCTTCCCAAAGTCCACCTGCATCCCTGAAGGTTTTTAGACCACTTTCGGCACTGATTCCGGCACCGGTAAGGACAACAATTTTTTTCATTTTGACTTCTGTTTTTAGTTACCTGTCTGGGCTGGAAGTTCAGTGTGCCCAGCAGAAAACCCGTCTGGAATTTCCTGCTGCCGGGCCTTTATCTTTTGGCAACACCTGAAATTTATCTTTTATTCAGCCACTCTTCCCTTCGTTTTTTAGCTGCCAAATCTGCATTGGCGTCCATGCTGGTGCTCATATTGCGATTGGGTGCGATAGTCACTTTTTTTACCATTTTGGTTCCCCAGCGCTCAATTTCAATATCGATCACATCTCCTGGCTTTTTATTGGCGATCATTTCGTCCACGCTTTTTCCCTTGAAAGCGCTCATCAGCCGGCCATTTATCTTAAGAATATTGTCTTCTTTTTCGATACCTGCCTCATATACAGGACTACCAATGGTAGGGCTTTGTATTAGTTTTCCAGCACCGTTGTTTAGCTCAATAGATGCTTCAAGCGTTGGGCCCTTAGGGTTAGGGTTCTCAAATAGTACCCCCATTTTGTTGAATAAACTTACAAAGTCAGGCATTTCACTTTTGAAGATAAACTGACTAAAGAAATTGGTTGCAAAGGTTTTGCCTGCGTACTCGGCCAGGCGGGCCTGGAGGTCACGCACGCTGTAGGGAATCTCTGTTTTACCGTGAGTTTGCCATACATGTTTCATATAGTCGTCGAGGTTCAATCCATTGTCCATTGTTCTTAACGACATATCAAGGGCCAACCCGATGACCGAACCATAGGTATAGTAAGAAATGAAAATATTGACATTATTGTTTGGGTCGATAGATGCTGCTGCGTCGACGAACGGCGCTCTGTAACTCATCTCTATTGGATTGAAGTACTGTCTACCCGGCGCATTAATGACATAACTTACTGATCCACCCAGGCCATTGATGTATTCTTCGGGAGTGATGTTGCCCGATCTTGCTCTGAAAAGATTGGTGTAGTAGCTAGTGAATCCTTCCGCAAACCAAAGCTCACCGCTCATATTGGCATCTTCAAAATTGAATGGTTCCAGTGAGGTGGGGCGGATCCGCTCAACATTCCATGAGTGAAAAAATTCATGAGAAATGGTCCCCATCGACGTATTTCCAAGGGGCGTGTCCAAAGGCTTGCCTGACACTACAAAGGTAGAGTTTCTGTGTTCCATGCCATCACCACTGGCATTGGGTACATAGCAGGAAAGAAAAGTATATTCACCATAGTCGTAGGAAGGCAGCTCGCCGAAAACAGCCTTTTGTTGTGCTACTATTTTCATGACTTCTTCGAAATATGTGTCTACCTCGGCATCTGTGGCAGGCGTGTGCAAGGCCAATCGGATATTTTGTCCATCCAGCATTCTTTCTCGAAGGTGAAAGTCTGCTACTTCCACAGGGCTATCCATGAAATAGTAGGTGTCTTTGGCCTCGTAGGTATTATCTCCCAGGTCTCTCAGTTGGGTTGCTGCTTTCCAATTTGACCCTGCGGGGATATTAAATTTTACCTTTACTGGTCTTTGCGTCACGCCTCTAGCCCAGACAAAAGTAGCGGGAATATTCAAATGCGCATGTGTTTCATCGACTCCAGAATAGGTTCCTCCTGCGCGATTGGCGAAGAGCGTATACTCAAAAATCACCGTTCCATCATGACCTGAAACGTTCCATTGATGAGGATTAGGACGGGTAACTGGCAGTGGTTTGCCCTTGCTGTCGGTAGCTTTTACAGCATATACATTTTTGGCAAACTCATGCAAGGCATATCTGCCTGGAGAACTGCGGCTCATACGCACCTCAAGTATTTTGTTTTCTAGGTTTTCAAATGTTGCTTTTACCCTGGCCTCGTGATGTACACGATTTTCGAATGAGATGTCATAAGTATTGTAGGTCTGCGCCTGCAGTTGCACTGCCAGCAGAACCAAAACCAGAGTAGTAAGTATTTTCATTTGGAGTTTTTTTTCGACAATTCAATGTAGTTACCATGTTATTCCGGAGAATGCCCAAGTCAATGAACTAAGGTATTTCAAAGTGCCTAAATTCTTCGTTTTCGGCATTACTTTGTTCTATTTGATACAGCGTATGCAACTCTTATTAGGGGTTAATAGGACCAATATTGATGTTAATCAAACCGTTGAAAAACCTTGCCTTACTCATTCATGTTGCCAATCAGCTGGTAGAAGAATTGCACAACTTCTTTGTAGTTGTCAACTGCCAGGTGTTCGTTGATCCCATGAAATCCAGTAGCATTCTCAGGCGAGAGACGAATAGGGAAAAAACGGTACTGATTTTCTGATACGTTTCGGTAGTGCTTGGTGTCAGTGCCACCACCCAAAAGGCCAGGCGATACGATCGTGCCAGGCATTAATTGCTTCACGGTTTTGGCAATTAGCCGATAGGATGCTGAGTTGTGGTCAGACACGGTTGATGGTTCATTCACATTGGTCGACTCATTGACAGTAATTCTATCGTCTGCAACGGTTTCAATCACGTGTTCCTTTACAGACGCTACCGACTCTCCTGGCATAATCCTGAAATTCATTGTAGCTGTAGCGCTGGTAGGGATCACATTGTCTTTCACTCCACCTTTGATAATGGTGGGTGCCGTAGTGGTGTGGGCGTTTAGCCCTTCCAGGATTTTACCTCCAAAAAGCCAGGTATTCGCAAAGGCCATTTTTTGGATAAAGGGCATTTCAGGACCTACAATGTTGATCTGCTCCTGAATGGTTGGTGTCATTTTATATGGAAATTGGTTGCTCTCCAATTTTACAATAGCTGCCGCAAGTGACCCAAGGGTATTGTTCTTTGGGGGCATCGAAGAATGCCCACCAGGAGTCGTGATAGTAAGTTCAAAAGAGACATACCCCTTTTCAGCTACGTTTATGACTGCGAGTGGTTTGCTGATACCCGGTACCATGCCATTGGCCACATAACCGCCTTCATCCACTGCGAACTCAGCTTTCACACCTTGTTCCTCCAAATACTTGCCAATGGCTCCTGCACCTTGCTCACCCCCTACTTCTTCATCGTGGCCAAAAGCCAGATAGATCGTACGCTTTGGCTTTACGCCGGCCTTAAGTGACATTTCTACTGCTTCTAAAATACTCATCACACCTACTTTATCGTCCATCGTTCCACGTCCATAAATGTATCCGTCTTTTATTTCGCCTGAAAATGGAGGTGCCTCCCAATCTGCTAGAGTGCCTTCATCTACGGGCACCACGTCCATGTGCGACATGAGTATCACTGGTTTTGCAGCTGCATCGGAGCCTTGCCACTTGTACAGCAGGCTATAGCCGGCAATGACCTTCTTATCCAAAAGACTGTCGATCAGCGGGAAGGCTTCTCCAAGAAAACGGTGGAAACCGTAAAACTCTGTGGAGTCAGGATTGGCTGGATACCCGTAGGAGATCGTTTTATATTGGATAGCTTTTTGAAAGCGCTCCAATGCGGCATCGGGTACTTCAACTGGGGTAACTGCTGCTACTTCAGTGGTTTCCACTGAAAATGTGAGCGTCTTTACAAGTACTATTAACGCAAAGAGCAACACGGTTGCTCCGATGAAAAGTATAATTTTTTTCACGAATGCTAATTTTGAGTGACGAAAACTGATGCTGACAATTTAGTTTGTAAAATTAGATTATGCGAATAACAGAGGAGGAGTTTGACGGTTTGTGATGGTTGGTGTTGACAACAATCAATAGTATTTCTAAGGTAAGAATAGGTGTTCTTTGACTTTGGGCGGTTTAAACATTGAGTCGCTAATTACTGTTAAAACAAAAAGAATAAGCTTACGTGTAGTCGTAAGTCCAATAGATTGCATTAACCTTGATTGCTGTTTTTCGAGAAGGAATGAAAACAATGACCGATTATACAATCAGCCTGATGTATACTGCCATGCTATGACCAAGCAGAGCTATTTCTTCTTTTTTAGTTTTTTGCTTGGAACATTGCCTTCTCTCGCGAACCTGTCAGCAGACTCAAGTTCACTTAAGTACGGCATTTCTTTAGGATACAAATCATTTTTAGTTCGGGATGAACTTGAGTCGTTCAGGAATTTCTCTGGTGGCAGCATTCCTATCGGACTTTCGTACCAAAAGCAAAAAGCCTACAGTGCTTTTGGTATTAACGCATCGTTTGCCTGGGCAACATTGGCAAGCGCTAACTCCAGTATTGAGGTCAAAACCTTTGTCTCGTCATTGGACCTATCTTATTTTATTAATTTATCGAAATCCCAATGGAAGCGATTTTCGATCGAGGGAGGGGCTCATTGGATCAATCAAGCCTCGTCGCGCACCTACGATTTTAATAGCATTGTTGGTGGACAAGATCCATTTACTGGCGAAATCGTATCTGCACCGGAGTTGGCGTTAAGATTTGTTAAGCAAATGGGCAGTAGCACCCGATTGACTGCCGGCATGTTCTGGGGACCCTTGGCTTATCTTATCTCTCGAGATTATCATCCCATCAGAGGTTTCCAGTCGTTTGCTCAGGTACCCAAAGGGTTTGTGTCAGTGGGCAATTTCATTGATATATCTTCCTTCGTGACCTATGAGCTAGCACTCAGAGAAACATTCGAGATGGCCATAGGGTATAAATGGCGATATCTCGAGTATGAACGTAGTTATCCTTTTCAAATGGGCAACCAGGAAATTACTCTTTCCATCATTTATAACAGGAGCCGACGATGAAGAGGATACTTGCGTGTTGCTTGTTGATTATGATAAGCCTTGGCTGCGAAAGGGCTTTTTTTGAAGAAGAGCCACAGGATACTTACGTAAATAATTTTGAAATATTTTGGTCCGAATTTGATCGGAATTATTCTTTTTTTGAGCTGAAGAAAATTGATTGGGATTCGCTCTACCAGGTGTATAGACCGCTTGTTTCGCTTGCTCGGAACAATGCTGAATTTTTCCAGGTGCTCGCCAGAATGTCGCTCGAATTGAAAGATGGACATGTGAATGTAATTAGCCCGTACGGCGTGTCAATCTTCGATTATACTGAGGGACTTAACTTGGCAGGCCCCAGAGATGTAGATCGCTACCTTTTCAACACTAAACGCATTGGCAATTCCATTGAATATTCCGAAGTTATCCGCCCAAATGTAGGCTATATATCCATCAAGACTTTTGGCGATAAACTTGAGGATTATGAGGAGATTGATCATATCCTGGAAGGGTTTGAAAATGAGGATGGCATCATTATCGACGTTAGGTCAAATGGTGGTGGCAGCACGTCAAAAAGCCAAACCATCGCCAGTCGCTTTGCTGATAAAAAAAGAGTTTACCTGAAAGTGAAATACAAAAATGGACCTGGGCATGGTGATTTCTCAGATTGGGACCAGAGAACAGTTAGTCCTGCCGGACCTGTTCAGTTTTTAAAACCTGTGGTAGTTCTCACCGACCACCGGACCTTTAGTGCTGCCGAAGAATTTGTTTTGGCGATGCGTTTATTTCCCCATGTAACCATTGTGGGAGACACCACCGGCGGAGGTTCAGGCAACCCTATTTTGAGAGAACTTCCTAATGGTTGGACATTCAGGCTATCCAGCTGGATAGCTGCAGACCCCGACAACAACACCTATGAAGGTATTGGCCTTGTGCCCGACGTTACTGTTCTTAATCAGCTGCCAAGTTCTCCCGACGATACTGATTATGTATTGTTGGAGGCTCTGAGAATAATATCCAATGAATAGTGTCCTAACTTCGTATTGCTGAGTATTTTGTTAGACTTTTTCTAGCTTGTATGGCTACCTTTTTCTTAAGAAACGGGGTCCAGCCCAGTAGCAAGCCAGATACCCCCAAAGCCTGCCTGCTCCAGGCCCAAAAATCGAAAGTATCGACATGGCGGATGATTTTGCCATCTTTGAATTCGAATTGAGCCGAAATGACATTATGAACCATTTTACCGGTACTGCTAAAGCGGTAGTCGGCTGTCCATTGAGTACTGCCTGTTCTTTCGTCAGCCACCACCTTTGAGTGCTTGATCACCAAACTGTCCTTCCCCCGTTCAATGAGCATCCGCCACATGTTTCTGGCCTCTTCACCCTTTAAAGTACCAAAAACAGGGTCGGTGAAAGTAATGTCGTTGTGGTAGAGGCTTGCCATGGTTTCAGCGTCATGTGCAGCAAAAGCCTGGTAGAAATTTTCAATGATTGATTGATTGCTGGGCATAGCGCTTGGTTAAGTTATTTTTGATTATTCAGCCAGGTAGCTGGCTCAAAGTCGGAGGGTAGGACCCAGCCTGCGCTGGTAGTGTCGAGTTCGCCTACCTTAAAACGTTGATAGAAATTCCTGGTGCTGCCATCGGCATATGTGTAGTCGTCAAACACATCGCCGTTTGCTATTATTCTAGGGTCTTCCTGAGCAGAAAGCTCCGACAGTAACTGTTCGCTTAGTTTCAACTTCATTTCCTGATGCGTTGGCGAGTTGGCCAGGTTATGCATACAGGAAGGATCGATGGAAATTTGGTACAGCTCTTCCTCCTGTCTTTTTCCAAAAGATAGATCCCAGAAGAAATTATTTTTACCCTGCCTCCAGAGCTTGAGAATTTCTGTTTTCGTTGGGCTGGCATCGGTATTTAAATAGCCTGTCACGGGATCGCCCGCAGGCCACCTGTCGGTTTTGAAATTTCGCAGGTAGAGGTATCCACCTTTCACGATGCCCCGAACCGGATAACCCTGGTCGTTGGGGCGGCCCACGTCGTGTCTTTCCTTACCTATCAAAACATGATCTCGGGCGGGATCCACAATCCCTTGCTGGTCGGACTGGAAAATGCTTAGCAGGCTTTTGCCCTCAATTGCTTGCATGCCACTTTCAGCCACGTTGATGTCGGCGGCTTGCAGCAGTGTCGGTGCTAAATCGATAAAGCTCACATAATCTTCAATGATACGGCCTGGGTTTTTAATTCCTTTTCCCCACATAATGGCCAAAGGCAAATGGTTTGAATATTCGTATTCCTGTCCTTTGACCCTGGGAAAAGGCATGCCGTTGTCGGCTGTAACGATAACGATGGTATTGTCGAGTTCACCGGATTTCTCCAATGTTTTTAACATCTTTTCCAGTTGGCCATCGAAATACTCGATTTCATAGGCGTAGTCTAAGAGGTCGGTCCTGATCGTGTCGTTGTCTGGCCAGAAGGAAAAAACTGAGTCGATGGACGCTAATTTCTTGTTGGCCAGGGCAATCCCGGATCCATACTCATAAGCACGGTGTGGTTCGATGGAACCATACCAGAAACAAAAAGGCTGCCCCTCCGCTTTTTCTTGTAAGAATGTTTCAAAATTTGCGGCGTAATTGCTGGTTGAAATGCCGGAGGTAGGCGGAGTAAGTTTAATTTCATTGTATGGTTTCCCAAGCAACTCCCTCTTTTTTCCATCCACTTCTCCAGGGTTTCCCGGCGCCCAACCTTTTGTAGTATACCCGGTGAAATAGCCAGTTTCCTTCAATACTTCTGCGTAGGTTTTGAATTTGGCTGGAAAATTAGGGACATGGTTGGCCGCTTCCTCCAGCTGCCAGGAGTTTCGCCCGGTGATGATGCAAGCCCTGGAAGGTGCGCACTTGGCATTGGGCGTATAGGCATTGGTAAATAGAAGACCATTCGCCGCTACCCTGTCAAAAGCCGGTGTGTTTATCCATTTAGAACCGTAGGCGCTCATGTGTGGAAATGAGGCATCATCGGCAATGGCAATTAGAACATTGGGTCGTCGGTAAGTCTCTTTCACCTCACAGCCAAAGGTCATCATGATGGCAAGAATGGCTATTAATATGTTCATTCGCATCATTGGCGCAGTTTGTATCCTAAGTAATTACTGAATTTCCTTATGAGTTTCCAAACGAAAGATGGTCGACGCAGCTCAAGCCAAGCTGTTGAATCATTCATTATGAACCATTCAGAGATAACAATTCGCAGGTTTAGGATTTAATTATTAATTTCAACTATGTACCCTTCGGAAGTGCTGTTGGGTAGTCTATACCAACTTAAACACAACTTATAAATGAACAGATTTTACTATTTACTTGCTTCATTCTTGCTGCTAGGGAGTTCTTTGCTGGCCCAGCAGGTTACACTAACGAAAGACCAAATCGTGGCCATGACCTCGGAATGGAAGGGGCCACGACTTCCGGATGGCAGACCTAATATTCCCGACGATCAACTCGAACGGCTGAAGAATATATCCATCGAAGAAGCTTGGGGTATTTTGAGAAACAAAGGTTACCATAATCAGTTCGAGGGGGATTGGATGATCCTCGACAATGAAAAGCCGATGACGGGCCGTGCGCTGACCGTCCAGTATTTGCCTGCCCGTTCCGATTATCACAACATGATCATGGAGAAAGGAAAAGCAGAAAGCCGGGTGGGGAACTTTAATTCCTGGCCCATCGATATGCTGAAACCTGGTGATATTTATGTAGCCGACAGTTATGGAAAAATTGTGGATGGTACATTGATTGGAGACAACCTTGGAAACTCCATCTATGCAAAATCAAAGAATGGTGTCATCTTTTATGGCTCTGTGAGAGACGAAGAAGGTCTATCTAAGATAGATGGCTTTAACATGTGGGTAAAAGGTTACGATCCTTCTTACATCCAGGGAATGATGCTTGGAGGTATCAATGTGCCCATCAGAATTGGCAGAGCCACGGTTCTTCCTGGCGATGCGGTGTTGGCTAAAAAAGGGGGGGTTGTTTTTATTCCAGCCCATTTGCTAGCTGACCTTCTGATCAATGCCGAATTCATTGCTTTGAGAGATCAGTTTGGTCATCAGCGCTTGAGAGAAGGAAAATACACGCCTGGCGAAATTGATCAGCGTTGGACTGACAATATCAAAAATGACTTCCTGAAGTGGCTGGATACGAATGCCGACAAACTGCCCATGACCAGAGCGGAATTGGATGCCTATATGAAAGACAGAACCTGGTAATGATAATTTGAAATTGAAAAACACCTACTTATGACTTCTCAAGAACAAACTCCCTCAGATAAGTATTTAGAAAAGCTGGGTATAAAAGACGAAAAGGTGGTTGATGCTACACCTAAGGAAACCCCCGAAGGTGGTGATAATCGCCGCGACTTTATGAAAAAAGTTGGGCTAGGTGGCCTGGCCCTCGGCGGCTTTATGTTTAGCAACATAGAGGATACGATGGCCCACTCTACCTCCAAAGTGAACCGATTTGCTGCGCCATCAGACCTCAAAATTACCGACATGCGCTATGCCGTTGTGATGAATGGCCATGCACGCTGCCCGGTCATCAGAATTGATACCAACCAGGGCATCTCCGGCTATGGAGAGGTCCGTGACCAGGGATCCTGGCGATATGCCATGTTCCTCAAAAGCCGCATCAAGGGAATGAATCCGTGTAATGTGGAAATGATATTTAAGCGCATCAAGCAGTTTGGCGGCCATAGTCGCCAGGGTGGAGGCGTTTGTGCCGTGGAAATGGCCCTTTGGGATTTGGCAGGAAAGGCCTACAATGTACCCGCCTATCAGCTTTTAGGTGGAAAATACCGCGATAAAGTTCGTCTATATGCTGATACCCCAATGGGTAGAAATGAGGAAGAATTCACAGCCATGGTGGCGAAAAGAGTAGACGAGCAGGGCTTTACATTCATGAAAATGGATTTTGGAATCGGGCTTTTGAAAGATATTCCAGATACAGTAGCAAATAGTAATTTTTGGGATACCGGCCGTCAATGGACCAATGATCCTATGACATATGGGGCTACGGAACATCAGTTTACACAGGTGCAGATTACCGACAAAGGACTTGATATCTTGATGCAGCGCATCGAGAAGGTGAGGAACAAAATAGGGTATTCTATTCCCCTGGCATCTGATCACTATGGGCATTTCGATCACAACAACGCCATCAGACTAGGCAGGGCGGTAGAAAAGTATAGACTTGCCTGGTTGGAAGATATGATTCCATGGAAATTTACCGAGCAACTAAAGCAAATCTCGGATGCCATTGAAACGCCTTTAACAACAGGAGAAGATATTTATTTGAAAGAGGAGTTCATTAAGCTTATTGATGCCCGTGCGATAGATATTGTACACCCAGACCTGGCTACTTCAGGTGGACTGCTGGAGACTAAGAAGATTGGTGATTATGCAGAAGAAAAAGGAGTGGCCATGGCAATGCACTTTGCCGGCACACCTATCTCATTCATGGCTAACGTTCATTGTGCGGCAGCTACGCAAAACTTCATGGCGCTTGAGCATCATTCCGTGGACCTTGACTACTGGCAAAATCTGGTGAAGTTGACGGGTAAGGGAACAATGATAGAAAAGGGTTTCGCTTCCGTACCGGAGGCGCCTGGGCTTGGAGTAGAACTCAACGAGGAGGTAGTGAAGCAGCACTTGGATCCTGAAAATAATCAATATTTTGCCCCCACGCCTGAGTGGGATGTAGAGCGTTCCTGGGACAGGTTGTGGAGTTGACCACTCTGCCTAAGTCATACAAAAAATGGCCCGTTGGAAGATGGGCCATTTTCTTTACTGAGTATTATTGATTTCTCTTAACATTCCTCCAAACACAAAGCCGTGTATGGGAAAAATGGAATACCAATAAAGCCTTCCCCATAGACCCCTGGGTCTAAAGGTCGCTGTCTGGTAGAGTTGATCATCTTCAATTCTGAACTCCAGCCAGGCTTCACCAGGCACTTTCATTTCAGCAAAAAGGAGGAGCCTTTTTTCGGAGCGATTGGCGTAGAGTACCCTCCAGAAATCCAACGAATCTCCAGCATTGATTTCACCCACATTTGTTCTTCCTCTTCTGAGCCCTACGCCCCCGACAAGCTTGTCGAGGAAGCCACGCAATTGCCAAAGCCAGTTGCCATAGTACCAGCCAGTTTCCCCTCCTAGTGCCCAAATGCGATCGAGCACTTTCTCACTATTTGATACTGTTACATGCCTTGCGTCTTTGAGGCATCCGTATATCGGTACTTCAATATACTCTGATAGGTTGTCGCTGATACGGCCACTGATTAGACTGTCTTTCCAACTGGAAACTACCACATGCTGATTAATTCGGACAAAGGCTTTATCAAGGGCTTGTTCATAGCTAATGGGCTTAATATTCAACAGTTTCGCCAGTCGATCGTCCTGGCATACCACTTCCACTTTCATGCTATCTACTAGCGAAACGGCCAGGCGATAAGAGGTAGAAGTGACGAAAAAAAGCCAATACGACGACAGTTTTGGTGTCATCACCGGTAGTGTAAAAATCCATCTTTTGAGCTTTCTTGCTTTGGCAAAGCCTAGTAGCATTTCTTTGTAGGTCATCACATCCGGGCCACCAATATCATAGTTTTCTCCGTAGGTAGCCTTGTTGTGCAGCACGTTGGAAAGAAACAGAATAACATCTGTAATGCCGATTGGCTGGCAGCGGGTGTTAAGCCATTTCGGAGTGATCATCACGGGCAGCTTTTCTATCAGGTCTCGTATGATTTCAAAGGAGGCGCTTCCTGACCCGACAATAATACCGGCCCGTAAAGTGGTAAGGGCAAATTTTCCCTGAGAAAGAATATCTTCTACTTCCTTGCGGGAAGCCAGGTGTTTGGATAAAGTTTCTTCATTTACAATGCCACTAAGGTAGATCACCTGTTCAATGTGTTTGTCTGCTACAGCTTCATTGAAATTGAGGGCTGATTCGCTTTCTAATTCATTGAACTTGCTCGACGAACCCGACATGGAATGGATTAGGTAATAGGCAGCATCAATGTCGTCGGGTATATTTTTAAGGGTTTCCTTTTTAAGGAAGTCTACTTCAATCACCTGAATATGAGAGACCAGCTGCTTGGGCGGGTTGAAACGATTGGCGTCCCGCACGCAGCAAATAACCTCATGGCCGCTATTGACCAAAACAGGTAGCAGCCTTTTACCGATATATCCGGTGGCTCCGGTCAGAAGAATTTTCATGGGGATTGTTTAGATGGGATTGAACGCTGGAGTGGTAATGTTTTAGTATAACATAAAACCAGGATTTCTGTTCATTTTCGGAAAAAGAACTGAAGAGTCAATGAAAGGGCTGTCGGGGGACAGCCCTTGGGTTCGGAATTTATTTCTTTTTCCTTGGTCTGTCCCCTGACAGACCGTCTATTAAATTAAAAAATAGAGGATTGTTCATCTACTTAATTAATCCACCCTTTTACACAATTGCTCCATCACCCAATTCGTCCTGGTGCCAGAAATACCCGTGCTTGGGCATTTGCCTTTACCGGTGAGTTCATCGACGATCGTTTGAATTAAGGGCTGCTGGATATGATTCGGAATATCGAAGGTCATTTTTTCTGTGGCTTTACCTGCCACCTTCAAAGTCACTGAGTGATCGCCGAAGTACGGAAATGAGATTTCGCCTTTGCTGCCAATAATTGTCGTTACTTCTTCATCCGAGGCATCAGAAGTGGAAAAACACCAGGTACCTTGACCGAGTACGCCACTCTTGAAAACGAAAGAGCCGGTGACGATATCTTCCGCAGGATAAATTCCGCCCTGGTTGGTAGCAAAACCGCTGGCGTGCTTGACCGGCCCAAACAGAAAGTCCAGTATGTCGAGCTGATGGCAGCCCAAGTCATAGAAATAGCCACCGCCAGCCACTTCAGGAAAGATCCGCCAGTTGTCAGGATCATTGGCCGCACCTACAATATCGGGGTACAAGGGCTTGTTGAGCTTGATTTTGACAAAGCGGACGTCACCAATTGCACCTGATTCAATGAGCGACTTTACCTTCAAAAAGTTAGGCAGCATACGTCTGTAATAAGCGACAAAAAGGGGAACCCCAGCGGCTTCGCAAGCGTCCACCATTGCCTGGCATTCCGCGGCAGTTCTTGCCATGGGCTTTTCCACATACACCGGCTTTCCTGCTTTGGCTGCTTTGAAAGTATAGTCGGCATGGGAGCCAGGAGGAGTTGCGATATAAATAGCATTAACGTCAGGATCGTTGATCAGCTCATCTGCATCATCATACCATTTCGGTACTCCATGTCGTTTGGCAAAGTCGGCTGCCTTTTCACCGTTTCTTCTCATTACCGCCACCAGGCTTGAGTTTTCTACTTTTTGAAAGGCAGGTCCACTCTTTACTTCGCACACATCGCCTACTCCTATAATGCCCCAGCGTACTTCTTTTAGCTTACTAAACATGGGATAGTTTTTTCCGTGAAGATTAAAGTTAAAAATAAACCCCGGAATAGCTGAATATTCCGGGGTTAGGTAGACTTCTTTGTAGCCCTATGCCACTTGTTTGTAGCTGCTAGAATTCTATTCTATAACTCAGGTTAGGCAAGAGTCCGAGCTGCTGACTGGTCATTACTTTATCGGTTCTATTATCGAAGTACTCTCCAAACACGTTGTAACGGGCGGTCACGTTCTGCACATTAAGTGACAGAATAGAAGAGTGCCCAGGCTTGTTTTGACGATAGCTTACGCCTATGTCGAGGCGGGCATAATTAGGAAGCCGTTGGTCATACGCATTGCTATAATCCCAAACCGTTCTATCGCCAGCGATGCTTTGGGGAAGATTGATAGGTATTTTTCTATTTCCACCCGCGTAAATTACCCTCGTGTTAAACCCTAACAAGTTGTTCTTATTTCGTCCGACTTTAAACTCTTTACCTGCGATAATATTGCCTGTGAAGTTGCCATTGAAACGAGTGTTTCGCTCAATACCATCCCGTCCAGTGTATTTGGACTGGTAGAGCGACGAGGTCACGGTGTAATAGAAACCATTCGTGAGGAACTTCTCAAGAGTCAGCTCCAGTCCATAATTTCTCCCTGTGCCATCGTTGGAAAGGGGACGGTCAGTATACCCAGCTTTTGAGTTCAAAATGCTAAAGCTGGGTGCCCATTCTTCGGCGATTGCTGACCCTGCGATCGGAACATTGTAGAGGTGTTGGTAATAAGTTTCTGCTTTCAACCTGACATTTTCAGTAAGCTGCTTTTCATACCCCAACACAAAATGGGCTGCTTTGCTCATTTCGAGGGCTCTGTTGTATTGCACTTTGCTGCCATCATCGAGGGTCGCTTTACTAAGGTATAGGGAAGGCGACTCCAAACGACTATGAAGGCCTACGCCCAAATTAACAGAAGAACCTTTTGCTACCGCCCATTTCATTCCCAATCGTGGCTCAAGTGCGTGTTGGTTTTCAAGGAAGAGATGCGAGTAGTGGAAGCCGCTATTGATGGTGATGTGTTCACTGGCTTTGTATTGCCATTGGGAGAAGCCTTGAACAAAAAACATGTTCCCTTCCGTGTCCAATGTGGTATAAGTAATGTCATCGTCACTTTCATATGAGCTTGAAAGCAGGTCGTAGCCCAGTGAGCTTACGATGATTCCGGAACGGAGCGTATTTCTGGCGTTGAATTTTTGGTTAAGCATCGTGGAAAACCGGTAGTCAGTCTTGAGGAACGATTCCTTGTCGTAAATCTGTAATTTCAGAGAATCTGAATCATAAGAATTATATCCTTTGGAAGAGGTAAGTTTGCTTTCAATAAAAGTGTCTTTGTTGAGGAAATAAATATGAGATAAGCCTGCTACACCCATTCCTGACCTGAAATTGCTGTTGAAATTATCGCCTTCCTCCGGCACTGCCAGGTCGGTATCGCGGCTAAGGCCTCCAAGTCCCCAAAAGGAAAATGTACCAGCCTTTTCTGTTGGCAAATGAAGTTTAAACGACAAGTCCTGGAACACAATTTCTTCCTCCCCGAAAATTGGCAGTAGACCAATTTGGTTGAGGAGTGAGAGCGTTGAGTACCTGTAGTTCATTAGGTAAGAGGCCTTTCCTCCTTTTTTAAAGGGGCCCTCGGCTGCCATGGCAATACCCAGCACTCCCGCCTGAAAAGCATATTCTCTTTTATCTGCATTCCCTTTTCTCAGGTTGATGTCAAATACGCCGCTTAGTGCATTGCCGTATTGAGCGGGAAAAGCACCAGTGAAGAAGTCGGAGTTCGCCAGCATGTTATTGCTGAGAATGCTGATGCCGCCAGATGATGAGCCCTCGTCTGCAAAGTGGTTGGGGTTGGGTACTTCCACCCCTTCCACCCGCCAAAGCATTCCTCTGGGTGAGTTGCCGCGGATAACAAGTTCATTTTGAATGTCATCGCCACCACCCCTCACGCCTGCAAACGACTGGGCGGCTCGTGCAGGGTCGTCAAAAGTTGCAGCATATCTGCTTGTTTCTTCCACATTGATAGACTTGGCACTTACAGTGGCAAAGTCGTTGAGTGGGGCTCCTTTGTCTTGTTCCGAGGCAGTAACGACCACTTCATCCATTTGAACTATCGATTCAGCCAGGTGGATATTTAATACAACTTCTTTTCCGGACGCTACCAGCACTTCCGGGATGGTTTTGCTTTCGTAGCCGACAAAGGAAATTTGCACATGATGCCTGCCAACAGGCACCTTCTCAATTTTGAAATATCCATCCAAATCAGTGATGGCACCTTTCACTGGCTCGGTGTTGAGTACCCTTACAGTTGCTCCTGGAATGGGTGACAAGGACTGTGCATCGATGACCTGGCCTTTGACAGTTTGGGTTAAATCCTGATTGGCAAAGGCATAAAAATGACTGCTCAATATGCTGATCATCAGCATATATCTAAAAAAATGGATCATGATTTATATATTTTGAGTTTTTGAACTTGTGTTAATGACGAGTCATGTATTCAAAGGTTTCCATGTTTCTTCTTTGGTTGTTAACTTTTTGATCAAAAGACTCGAAGTGTTGATGAAATTGACCCAAATAGACTACCGTGTGACTTTGGTGTCCCGCTCCGAAAATGCATCTATCGGCTGTCATTGGTGTAAAAAACAGCTAATTGATTACTTCTTAAAGTAGTATTGGTTTATTTAGACAAATAATAGCAACACTGAGAAAATTTTTGACCCATGGATAGAAGAACAGCCCTAAAACAAGCCGCCCTTTTCGCAGGTGGTGTGGCCCTCTTGCCTTCCTGTTCGTTTGGACCGGAGCGGGTGGCCATGGCGCTAAATAACCTAAAGATTGATGTCGATCTGCAGGATATGCTTGCCAAAATAGTAGAAACGATGATCCCCTCAGGTGAAATTCCTGGAGCCGAAGAACTGGAAGTTTACAAGTTTGTACTGGTGATGGCAGATGACTGTATCGACAAAAAAGAACAAGCCTCCTTTACTAGCGGACTTCAGAAGTTTGGTCCGTTTGTCAAGGAAAACTTCGAAAAGGCTTTTGCAAAGGGAGACCAGGTGTACAAAGAGAAAGTGCTAACGGATATTATGGCGAAGGATGATGCGGAGGAGACAGCTATGCCAGGCCTAAAGGACATCAAGTCTTTTCTGGGCATGACCAAACGGTATTCAATCCAGGGGTATATGCAGTCGCAATACATCATGACAGAAAAATTCCCATATAAGCATGTGCCGGGTCCCTTCCAGGCGTGCGTATCTACTGACGGTTTAATAGTAATGTAATGGCAAATTTTAATATAGACAGCACCAAAGAAAATACCTACGACGCTATTGTAGTTGGCTCCGGCATGAGTGGCGGATGGGCAGCTAAAGAGCTCGCTGATAAAGGGTTGAAAACACTTATCCTTGAAAGAGGCAGAGATGTAAAGCATAACGTGGACTACCCCACCACTAATATGATGCCGTGGGAGTTTAAACACCGGGGTCAAATACCTCAGGAGATACAAGATGAAAACCCTGTCATTAGTAAGTGTTATGCTTTCAGAGAAGACGCTATGCATTTCTTCGTGAAAGACAACGAGCATCCCTATGTACAGGAAAAACCATTCGACTGGATCAGAGGCTATCAGGTGGGAGGCAAGTCCATTATGTGGGCAAGGCAAACACAGCGGTGGAGTGATTTTGACTTTGAAGGACCTGCAAGAGATGGTTTTGCTGTTGATTGGCCAATCAGGTACGCCGACATTGCACCCTGGTATAGCTATGTAGAAAAATTTGTAGGAATTGCCGGTTTCAAAGACGGTCTTCCCGCCTTACCGGATGGTGAATTTTTGCCAGGCTACGACCTCAATTGCGTGGAGGGCTACTTCAAAGAAAAGGTTGAGTCAACTTACAAAGACAGAAATATCATTTCCGCTAGATGCGCACACCTTTCTGAGCCTCAGCCCATCCATTTGGAGCAGGGCAGAGGTCAGTGTATGAATAGAACGATATGTCAGCGTGGATGTCCGTTTGGGGGCTATTTCAACAGCAACTCATCCACCATTCCATGGGCGCTGAAGACAGGGAATGCTACATTAAGGCCTTTTTCTGTGGTTCATTCGCTTATCTATGACGACGCAAAAGAGAAAGTCACTGGTGTGAGGGTAGTAGATTCCGAATCAAAGGAAATGATCGAATACTATGCTTCCATCGTGTTTGTGAATGCTGGCGCATTGAACACCAACCTGATTCTTCTCAATTCCACATCGGACCGTTTCCCCAATGGATTAGGTAACGACAATGGCTTACTAGGTAAATATGCGGCATTCCATAACTATCGAGCAAGAGTATCAGGACGGTACGACGGGTTTCAGGATACTACGTCTGTAGGCCGTCGTCCCACCAGCGGATATATTCCACGTTTCCGTAATGTGTTCAAGCAAGAGACGGATTTCTTAAGAGGCTATGCTGCTGGCTTTAGTGCAGGACGCAGGGTCGACCGTGATTACGACGGGGTGGGTGAGTCGCTAAAGGCAAACCTGCTGAATCCTGAGTGGGGCGGATGGTACGTTGGCTCGCACATGATGGGTGAGACAATTCCAAAAGAGTCGAATTACTATGGCATTGATCGTACCCAGACAGACGAATGGGGCATACCATTGTTGAAAGTAAGCGTAGACTACGACGACAATGACGAGAAAATGGTGGCCGACTATATAGAGCAGCTCACGGAGATGTTCACGATGGCAGGCTTTACTGATATCCGGTCGAACGACTCCAAGCAAGCACCAGGATTGGATATCCACGAAATGGGTGGTGTGCGCATGGGCAAAGATCCAAAAACATCGTTGCTCGATAAATGGAACAGGATGCACCTGGCCAAGAACGTATTTGTTACTGATGGCGCCTGTATGACATCCACCAGCACGCAAAACCCATCGCTTACCTACATGGCACTTACAGCAAGGGCTGTTGATTTTGCGGTGAAGCAAATGCCGAAGGAGACAACCTAAATATATTGCTAACAATAAAAATTGAAGAAGGTGGGCGAAGGCTCACCTTTTTTGTTTTGGTGCTCATCCCCAGAACCTTTATCTTAGAAAACACCTATTTTTTATTTGATGATGATCCTAAAAACTTCCTTTCACAGAATAATGAGCTGGCTTTTTTTGTCAGCAATGGGCTTGTTTTATGTCCAGTGTTCCTCCGCTGATAAGCCAACTGCCGTTGAGGATACCATTACTGAAAAACCCAACTTCGTCATTCTTTTCGCCGATGACCTTGGCTATGGAGACCTTGGCGTGTACGGGCATCCCACGATCAGGACTCCAAACCTTGACAGGATGGCTTATGAAGGACAAAAATGGACCAATTTCTATGTGGCTGAAAATGTATGTACCCCTTCGAGAGCCGGACTATTGACAGGTAGGTATCCGGTAAGAAGTGGTATGACCAGCAATAAACGTAGGGTACTTTTCCCTGATTCGGATGGAGGCTTACCTCAAACCGAAATCACCATTGCCAAAGCACTTAAAGGGGCGGGCTACGCAACCTCCGCCATTGGTAAATGGCATTTGGGCCACCTACCAGCATACTTGCCTACTCAGCATGGTTTTGATTCCTATTTCGGCATTCCCTATAGTAACGACATGGACCGGGTGAATGATGGCGGGGACTATCGGTCTGCCTTTTTGGATCCAAAAATAGAAACCTTCAACGTGCCGCTCATGCGAAATGAGGAGATAGTAGAAAGACCTGCAGATCAGACCACCATCACAAAAAGATATACCGAGGAGGCTGTGAAGTTTATGACGACCAACAAAGACAAACCTTTCTTCCTTTACCTGGCCTACAACTTGCCACATGTGCCGCTTTTTGCTTCCGATGAGTTTCTGGGTAGCAGTGAGCGCGGACTCTACGGAGATGTGGTGGAGGAGATTGATTGGAGCGCAGGAAAGGTGATGGAGGCTTTGAAAGAGTTGGGGATTGATGAGAATACTTTGGTTGTTTTTACTTCAGACAATGGGCCCTGGGTTATTTTTGATAGTCACGGTGGTAGTTCTGGTTTGCTCTATGGCGCCAAAGGAACGAGTTATGAGGGTGGTCAAAGGGAACCGGCTATTTTCTGGTGGCCTGGGACGATCAGCCCCAAAATTGTATCTGGCATTGGAAGCACACTTGATTTGCTGCCGACCTTGGCTAGCCTTGCTGGCGTGGACTTGCCTAAGGACAGGATTTATGACGGCTATGACCTTAGTGACGTTTTAAAAAAGGGGGCTGAGTCGCCCAGAAACGAAATGATCTACTATCACAGTGAAGAAATTTTCGCAGCCAGGAAGGGGGACTATAAATTGTATTTCTATAAAAACAACCCAGCTGGTTATCCACAAAAACTGGAGAAGCTAGAGAAATACCAACTCTTCAATCTATCGGTGGATCCGTCTGAAAAGTATGACATCATTGATGACAACCCACAGATAGCAAAGGAAATAGAAGAAATGGTTGCCAAGCATGCTGCTGGCGTTGAACCTGTCCCCAACCAGCTTGAAAAGAGAATTGGCGAGGCGGAGGCCGGCACTGGCAAATAAGCGCTAAGGAACAGGAATAATAAAAATCGATCTAATGGGGTCGATTTTTATTTGTTATTTTACCGATCTGAAACCAGATTCTTCATGATAAAAAAGCTTTCAATACTTCTTCTATTTTCCAGTGTTCTGTTCTCCTGTTCCACTCAAACTGAGAAACAATCAACTACTTCGCAAGCAGCGTCTACTCCACCCTCAGATGTGCCAGCGGAAATGGTCTACATCCCTTCTGGCGCCTTCAGCATGGGAGGAAAATCTGACCAGGCATCGCCGAATGAGTACCCCAATCACCAGGTAGAAATCTCTGCCTTTTTCATGGATGCCCATGAGGTGACCAATGAGCAGTTCAAGGCTTTTGTAGATGCTACTGGCTATGCGACTATCGCTGAAAGAGCCATCGATTGGGAAGAAATGGCCAAGCAACTTCCCCCAGGTACACCTAAACCTGCTGACTCAATTTTGGCTCCAGGTTCCCTGGTTTTCAAAGCAACTGATGGCCCGGTTAATTTGAGAGACTATAGCCAATGGTGGGAATGGGTCATTGGAGCAGATTGGAAGCATCCTGAAGGGCCTGGGTCTACAATTGACGGAAAGATGGACTACCCTGTGGTTCACATAGCTTATGATGATGCATTGGCTTACACTGAATGGGCAGGAAAAAGACTTCCTACCGAAGCAGAGTGGGAGTGGGCGTCTATGGGAGGACAGGAAGATGTAAAATATCCCTGGGGAAACGAATCAGTGGAAACGGCTTTTACCAAAGCCAATTTCTGGCAGGGCTTCTTTCCCTACAACAACGAAGAGAAAGATGGCTTTTACGGGGCTTCTCCAGTAAAATCATTTCCTGCCAATGGATATGGATTATATGACATGGCGGGTAATGTATGGGAATGGTGCTCCGATAAATACCATGAAGATGCCTACAAAATGGCGGAGCAGCAGGGCAAAGTACAAAACCCAAAGGGGCCTGATTCCTTCTACGATCCTAACGAACCCTATGCAGAAAAGCATGTGGTACGGGGCGGTTCTTTCCTTTGCAACGATACCTATTGCAGCGGCTACCGGGTCGCCCGTCGCATGAGCTCAAGCCATGATTCAGGACTGAACCATACTGGTTTTAGGTGTGTAAAAGATATATAGGCTTCTTTTTTGGGGTTTAGTGTTCGAATAACATATGTAGAACTCCAGTACTAAAGAGATTTCTTGCCGAATATCTCCTTCCCGCTATGCGGGATGATTTCGACTAGGTTTTTCTGTCACCTTTTTTCAATTGTTTTTACTAATGAGAGCCAGGTTTTTTGTATTTTCTATACTTTAGGAAATATGAAGACAATCATCTCAATCTTACTTTCAGCAATGGGTTTCTCACTCATGGCTCAACAAATCGGCACTGCAGCCCGACCGCATGTTCTCAATCCGTCACCCACCACTGTGGCCTGGGGTTATTACTGGTCAGAGGCCAAGCCGGTATTGACGATCAAATCGGGTGACCATGTGAAAGTTTATACGTTGCTAACCTCCAACCCGGAGCGCCTGGAAGGAGCTGGCGTAGCACCGGAAAGGGTAGAGCAAGCGCTTCGTGACGTCCAGTCGGTCACAGAACGTGGCCCTGGAGGGCATGTACTGACTGGTCCAATTTATATCGAAGGAGCTGAACCAGGTGATGTGCTGGAGGTAAAAGTATTATCGATCGATCTTGCTATAGACTACGGCTACAATGCGATCGGTGGTAATGGGTTCTTATCTGACGAGATTTTTGAACGAAAGATGAAAATTATCGACCTCGATACAGTGAAAATGCTTGGTCATTTTGCTCCTGGGATTGAAGTCCCCTTGAAGCCGTTCTTTGGCAGTATGGGCGTGGCGCCGCCTGTGGAAGCTGGTCGTTGGAACAGTGCTCCGCCCTGGGTGCATGCGGGGAATCTTGACAATAAGGAATTAGTGGAAGGTTCAACGTTGTACATTCCTGTACATGTTAAAGGAGCTCTCTTCGAAATTGGTGATGGCCATGCAGCCCAGGGTAATGGTGAGGTTGACATAACCGCCATTGAAACCTCGCTGAAAGGATTGTTGCAGTTTAAAGTCCATAAAGGGAAAACCCTGCTGTGGCCAAGGGCAGAAACTGCCACCCACGTCATTACAATGGGCTGTGACCGCGACCTCACTATCGCCACCCGTACAGCAGTGCGCGAAATGATCAAATACCTGACGGAAGAAAAAAGCCTCTCACAAGCCGACGCTTATATGCTTAGCAGCATTGCGGTGGATGTGAATATCACCGAACTAGTAGATGGCAATGTGGGAGTGCATGCGATGCTGCCTAAGGAGATTTTTGTGGAGAAGTGACAGGAGGAGTTGGTCGGGTGATCGCAGAAAGTCTTGTTGCACCGTCACTCCTGCGAAGGCAGGAGTCTCTATTTTTAACAAAAACTTTGACTTAGGGACTCAAGGCGGCGGACTCACCGCAGTCCATCCTCCATCTATAATAAGAGTCTGCCCCGTAATTTGCCCTGAATGGGGCGAAAGGAAAAACAATGCTGCATTGGCTATATCCTGAACGGTTGCTGCTCTGCCTGTTGGGGTAATGCTGTTCCACACATCCATGTAATTTTCATCCAAGGCCAGCGTCCGCTCTGTAATGGTCGCACCCGGAGAGATGGCATTCACTGTTATTTGTTTCGGTCCCAGCTCTGCGCCGAGAGTTTTTGCCATGAACTGAATCGCTGCCTTCGACATGCCGTAGGCAGCCAGATCAGGGTGGTACTGGTGGCCTGTGACAGAAGACATCATTAAGACCCTGCCAGGCGATTTTTGCTTGATAAATTGCAGTGCTGCCTGCTGGGCCAGGAAGAAGGTCCCCTGCAGATTTACGGCACAAATCTGCTGAAAGCTTTCCACCTTGTAATCCAAGAACTTACCAAACGTGGTGATGCCAGCATTGGCAATAGCCATGTCGAGTTGGCCATAGGCGCTAATTGCTTTCCCAATAAGCCCATGTATCGTTTCCAGCGTACTTGAATCGCCGGAAAATGGCACACATTTACCACCTTCTTTTGTAATGGTTGAGGCTGCCTGTTGTGCAACCTTTTCGTCAATGTCATTCAAAACAACACTGGCGCCTCTCTGTGCAAGCTGACGGGCTATTTCAAAGCCGATGCCGATACCTGCTCCGGTAATGACTGCGACTTGGTCTTTGAACAGTTCATCCATTTGAAAAGGGTGTTGGTGGAAGTATTCGTGTTGTGAAAAGGATGTCAGTCTGAGCCTGTCGAAGACGATTTATCGTCAATAATTATGCTTGACAAGCTCAGGCTGACATCGCGTTTTGAAATCCTAATGCGAATCCCGCTTCACTTCCTTCCCTGATTTTCCTCTCAGGAAGTCCAGGTCGGTACCAAGGTGCGATTGCTCTACATGGTCGATATATAGCTTTACGTAGCCACGGTCATAGCCCAAATCAGGTGCTTTCCACTTCTTCTTTCTCTCCGCTAATTCAGCGTCAGACACATGTAGTTCCAATTTTCTATTAGGAACGTCCAGTTCAATTAGGTCACCATTTTCAACCAGCGCCAAATTACCACCAGCAGCTGATTCAGGAGACACATGAAGGATTACCGTTCCAAACGCAGTACCGCTCATTCTTCCATCTGAAATCCGGATCATATCGGTGACACCCTTGTCGAGTAGTTTTTTAGGCATACCCATATTTCCTACTTCCGGCATGCCAGGGTAACCTTTTGGTCCCACATTCTTCAATACCAGTATGCAGGTTTCATCCACCTCCAATGCCGGGTCGTCGATCTTGGCTTTAAAGTCTTCAATATCCTCAAACACCACCGCTTTGCCTTTGTGCACCATCAAAGAAGGGGTTGCGGCGTTAGGTTTGATGATAGCACCGTTGATAGCGAGATTGCCTTTCACAACGGCAATGCCGGAGTCCTTCTTGAAGGGTTTGGCAACTGTGGCGATTACTTTGTCATTAAAATTTTCAGATTTTGCCACGTTCTCGGCCATCGTTTTGCCGGTCACTGTCAGTACGTCCTTGTTAATCAAAGGAAGCAGTTCTTTGATCACGGCTGGTAAACCACCTGCATAGAAAAACTCTTCCATCATGAACTGCCCTGAGGGCTGCAGGTTGGCGAGCAATGGTATTTTTGAGGAGAATTTATCAAAATCTTCTAGGTCGAGTTTGATGCCGGCACGGCCAGCAATGGCCAACAAGTGAACCACAAAGTTGGTGGAGCCACCTACAGCGGCATTAAGCATGATACTGTTTTCGAAGGCTTCTCTGGTCAAAACCTTAGATATCACCAGGTCTTCCTTTACCATGTCCACAATGCGCCGACCACTCATTTGAGCGAGCACTTTTCTTCGTGAATCGGCAGCTGGAATAGCCGCATTTTCAGGCAAGGTGAGCCCAAGCGATTCGACCATACATGCCATCGTCGATGCGGTGCCCATCACGGCGCAGTGACCCTGACTGCGACACATGCAAGCTTCAGCTGTCATGAATTCATCCTGGCTCATTTCACCACGACGATTGGCCTCACTAAAACGCCAGATGTCGGTGGTGCCGATATCCCGGCCACGGTATTTTCCATTGAGCATTGGCCCACCTGAAACGAAGATGGTAGGAAGGTCTACGCTGGTAGCACCCATTAGGATGGATGGGGTTGTTTTGTCGCAGCCACCAAGGAGCACCACACCATCGATAGGGTTGGCGCGGATACTTTCTTCAGCATCCATACTGGCCAGGTTGCGATACAGCATAGCCGTTGGCTTGATGAGGGTTTCACCCAATGACATCACTGGAAACTCCAAAGGAAAACCGCCTGCCTCCCACACACCCTTTTTTACTGACTCTGCCAGTTCTCTGAAGTGACCATTGCATGGAGTAAGTTCCGACCAGGTATTGCAAATACCAATGACTGGTTTTCCCTCAAACTCATCGTGGGGAGTGCCCTGGTTTTTCATCCAGGCTCTGTAGATAAACCCGTCTTTGCCTTTTTTGCCAAACCAGTTTTGACTTCGTAGCTTTTTCATGTAAGTAGGTGCTTGTGTTTGTTATTCTTTTTTCTTCTGTCTTCCGACTTCTGTCTTCTGACTCCTTAATACGTCGCTCTTCCTCCGGAAATATCGAAGACAAAACCAGTATTAAAGCTTGCTTCATGGGATACTATCCAACAGACCAGGGATGCCACTTCTTCAATAGTCCCCATCCTTTTCATTGGTATTTTGTCTGTCATATATTTTAGCATGACCGGGTCTGTATTTTCATTGAATTCTGTAGCAATAACTGCAGGGGCAATGCCATTCACTGTGATGCCAGTCTCCGCATATTCTTTACCAGCTCCTTTGATAAGCCCGAAAAGCCCAGCCTTGCTCGCAGCATACCCCATCATTCCGGGATTTCCTTCTTTGCCGCCTATGGAAGTCACATGGAGTATCCTCCCATATCTTGCTTTCAGCATTGGGGCAACGGCATGTTTTGTAAGTAAGAAGGCTCCTCTTAAATTGATGGCGATGACCTTGTCAAAAATGTCCGTAGTGTAGTCACCAATTTTCACATTCGTTTCCCCAACAATGCCGGCACAATTGACCATTACATCAAGCTTGCCATTTGTGACTACCACTTTTTCAAAAAGTGCCTGTACTTCTGCTTCAGAGGTAACATCAACAATCGCTCCTGATACTTTTAAACCTAAGTCAGTGAGCTCTTTGATGGTTGCATCCAGTTCTTTTTGAAGTACGTCCAGAATGACAACAGTTGCGCCTTCCGATGCCAATCGTTTTGCCACTCCTTTACCAATGCCCCTGGCTCCACCAGCGACAATGGCTACCTGATTTTCAAATCTTTCCATGTAATATTAAACTTAAGGTTTTCCGCCGTATCTGCATAATGACTTTTGATAGTTAAACTGAAATCCACAAAAAAACCCGAGGCGTTGCCGTCTCGGGTTGTATTAATTCATATAGCTTAAATTACTTTAAATCACTGAAGTCGAAGGTCTCCAGGAAGCTAGTGGTAAACTTCCCGGACCTAAAGATAGGATCGTCCATCAGTTTGATGTGGAATGGGATGGTAGTTTTGATACCTTCAATAACAAATTCCGAGAGTGCCCGCTTCATTCTCGTCAATGCTTCGTCTCTGGTTTGGGCAGACACAATCAGCTTGGCGATCATCGAATCATAGTTGGGTGGAATCGTATAGCCTGCATAAACGTGGCTGTCAACTCTCACGCCATGGCCACCTGGCAGATGAAGATTTGTTATCTTACCCGGGCTTGGACGAAACCCATTGCCTGGATCTTCTGCATTGATACGGCACTCCATGGAGTGAAGCTTAGGGAAGTAGTTTTTGCCAGAAATAGGGAAGCCGGCTGCTACTTGAATTTGCTCCTTGATCAGGTCAAAATCTGTTACTTCTTCGGTAATAGGGTGCTCTACCTGGATCCTTGTGTTCATTTCCATGAAGTAGAAGTCTCCATGCTTATCCACCAGGAATTCAATGGTTCCAGCGCCCTCATATCCAATAGCTTCAGCACCTGCTATGGCTGCTGCGCCCATTTTCTCTCTTAGTTCTTGCGAAACAATAGGAGAGGGGGTTTCTTCTACCAATTTCTGATGGCGTCGCTGAATCGAACAGTCCCTTTCAGACAGGTGGCAGGCACGACCTCTGCTGTCACCCACGATTTGGATTTCAATATGGCGAGGTTCCTCAACAAATTTCTCAAGATAAAGACCGTCGTTTCCAAAAGCAGCTGAAGATTCCATCCTGGCGTCGTCCCATGCTTTCTGAAATTCTGACTCTTGCTTCACCAGGCGCATGCCACGTCCACCGCCACCGGCAGTGGCCTTGAGCAATACTGGATAGCCAACTTCTGCGGCTAGCTTTTTGCCTTGCGCTACCGAATCAAGAAGGCCTTCAGAGCCTGGGATAATGGGAACACCAGCCTTTTTCATGGTGTCTTTCGCCGTGGCCTTGTCGCCCATAGAGTTGATCATCTCCGGAGTGGCGCCAATGAATTTGATGCCATACTCCTGGCAAATTCTTGAGAACTCAGCATTCTCCGAAAGAAAACCATAGCCAGGGTGAATAGCGTCAGCATTGGTGATTTCAGCGGCTGAAATCAGATTAGGCATTTTCAGATAGGACTTAGCACTTGGCGGAGGACCAATACAAACGGCTTCATCGGCGAACCTGACATGAAGACTGTCTTTGTCGGCCGTTGAGTAAACGGCCACCGTTTTGATACCCATTTCCCGGCAGGTACGGATGATCCGCAGGGCAATTTCTCCTCTATTGGCGATTAGTATTTTTTTGAACACAATATTTAGGGTTTATCCTTACAATATAAATATGACTTCAAAACTCCTTTTTAGCCTTAAGAAGGGTCTACAAGGAACAAAGGTTGATCATATTCAACAGGACTAGCATTTTCAGCCAACACTTTTACAATGGTGCCAGACACTTCTGATTCAATTTCGTTGAATAACTTCATTGCTTCGATGATGCACACTGGCTGACCAACTTTTATTTTGTCACCTACTTTCGCAAATACATCTGTTTCAGGATTTGGCGAGCGATAGAAGGTGCCAATCATCGGCGATTTTATAGTGATGTATTTGCTTTCATCGCTACCGGATTTTGCTGGCGCTGCTGGAGCCGCCGCCGCTGGTGCAGGAGCTGCTGCTGCAACAGGCGCTGGTGCCGAAGGCGCAACATGCTCAACGATGCGAGGGGCATCGCTATTTCTCTTTACTTTGATTTTGAATTCCTCTGTTTCGATATTTACTTCCTCGAGTCCGCTTTTGGAAATAAAATCGATCAGATCCTGAATTTCTTTCGCTTTCATAGGTTCGTTTTTAATAGGCCTCGACTTCTTGTCTGTCATGGCTAAAATAATTTGTTGGGTTAACCAATATCTAAATTAGTGGAATATTTTCGGAAATCCTGCCGCACATGGAATAGCTCTTATTTTACCCTTTCGTAGTATTCACCAGTCCTTGTGTCAATTTTGATCCGTTCGTCCTGGTTAATAAATAATGGCACTTTGATTGTAGCCCCAGTTTCAATGGTAGCGGGCTTTAAGGTGTTAGTTGCTGTATCACCTTTTAAACCGGGCTCAGTGTACACTACAGTAACTTCAACATGTGCAGGTAGTTCACATGATAATGGAGTTTCGGTTTCGGCATGCACCAGGATATCAACGCCTTGTCCGTCCATGAGAAACTGAGGGGCGCTAATCATTTCCTCCTGCAAAATAACTTGTTCAAAGGTGGAGCTGTCCATGAAGTTATAGCCAAGGTCATCCTTGTAGAGGAACTGGTGGGGTCTGTTTTCCACTCTTGCGGTGGTTACTTTTACGCCTGAGTTGAAGGTGTTATCGATTACCCTACCTGTTTTAATGTTTTTGAGCTTAGTACGCACAAACGCAGGGCCTTTGCCAGGTTTCACATGTTGAAATTCTGTGATAACGTGCAATTCGCCATTATATTCAATGCAAAGGCCATTTTTGAAGTCAGCGGTAGATGCCATAATGTTGTGTTGATATTAGAGTTGAAGCAATTATTTTGAATCCTTAGCGTCGTATGACCATTTTACATACACAGAGCCCCAGGTAAACCCGCCTCCAAAAGCAGCCAGTACCAGGTTATCACCCTTTTTAAGTTGTTTTTCATAGTCCCAAAGACACAATGGAATGGTGCCACTAGTGGTGTTTCCATACTTCTGGATATTGAGCATAACCTTGTCTTCTCCAACACCCATCCGTTTAGCAGTAGCGTCGATTATTCTTTTGTTCGCCTGGTGTGGCACTAACCAGTTCACATTTTCAGAGGTAAGGTCGTTGCGCTCCATAATTTCTGCGGCTACTTCTGCCATATTGGTTACGGCAAATTTGTAAACAGTGGCTCCTTCCTGATGCACATAATGCTCTTTGGCCAAAACTGTTTCGGCAGAAGCTGGCTTGCGACTTCCACCCGCTTTCATATGTAGAAAGGGTTCGCCTGACCCATCGGAATGAAGTACTGCATCCATTATACCAGTGCCATCGGTTGTTGGCTCAAGCATAACAGCTCCACCACCATCGCCAAATATGATGCAGGTAGTACGGTCCGAATAATCGATGATTGACGACATCTTGTCGGCACCAATTACTATGACCTTTTTATATTTTCCAGTCTCAATAAACTGAGAGCCAGTGGTCAAAGCAAACAAGAAACCGGAACAAGCCGCCTGAATGTCGTAACTGAAGGCATTTTTTATTCCCACTGCGTTGCAAATAATATTTGCTGTAGCAGGGAATAGCATGTCAGGTGTAGTGGTAGCGCAGATCAATAAGTCGACCTCAGAAGGGTCGGTGTTGGTCTTTTTTAGGAGTCCTTTTACAGCCTCTATACCAATAACTGACGTTCCCTTACCCTCGCCTTTTAAGATATGCCTTTCTTTGATTCCGGTTCTGGAAGTGATCCATTCGTCTGTTGTGTCTACTATCGTTTCCAGCTCTTTATTAGTAAGTATGTAATCTGGAACGTATCCTTGAATCCCCGTTATTCCTGCCCGGACTTTGGTCATGTTTGTAGTTGTTTAATCTCCGAAGGCGACCTTGATTTTTTGGTAAAAATTGGTCGCTGCCATTCGGTATGCAAGTAAAATCATATTTTTAATTGCCTCTGGACTTGAGGCGCTGTGGCCAATGACCACATTCCCATTGACTCCCAATATAGGACTTCCACCAACGGCTTCGTAATTAAACCTTGTGAAAAAGTCATCGAGAAATGCACGTTGCTTGAGCAGGTCATAAAATGTACCCACCATTTTTAAAATCACATTGCCTGTAAAGCCATCACATACAATTACATCAGCCTTGTCATTGAAGAGATCACTCCCTTCTATATTCCCTATAAAATTTACCTTTGAGCTGTTTTTGAACAATTGGTAAGCAGCCTGAGTGAACAAAGTACCTTTACCTTCTTCTTCGTCCAGATTCATGAGCGCAACCCGAGGGCGATCAATGCCCATTACATTTTTGGCGTAGATAGCGCCAAGTTCACCAAATTGAAAAAGAACGTCCTGCCGTACATCAGTATTCGGCCCTATGTCAAGCAATAAACTATAACCACCATTTTCCTTGGGTATGAAGCCAGCATGGGCTGGTCGTATTACTCCCTCAACAGGCTTAATAGAGAAAAGCGCACCAGCATGCATCACACCTGCGTTTCCGGCGCTACAAAATGCTTTTACTTCTTTATCTTTTAATAGGTGAAAACCCTGAGCAATACTTGAATGCTGCTTCTGGGCGAGAGCTTTGGTAGGGTGTTCATCCATGCCGATTAGTTCCGGCGCATGATGAACCTCAAAAGAATTGAAAGTGATATTGAGTCTTTCGCAGGAGGACTGAATAACACTTTTGTCACCCAGAAGGACTATGGAATCCGCTTCTGCGAAGCTATTCTGGGCTTGGGCTGCTCCAATGACAACATTATCAGGGGCCCTTTCGCCTCCCATTGCGTCAACAGCTATTCTCATGTAGTTCCTTTTGGTTGAGAACCAAAAAGAGGGGTTAGCTTAAGCTAACACCTCTTTTTCCATGATTACTTTACCTTTGTAGTAAAGCTTGCCTTCGTGCCAAAATGCTCTGTGTGGAAGGTGAAACTCACCTGTCGTAGGACAAACTACATAACTCTTAGCCTCAGCTTTGTAATGAGTTCTTCTCTTATCACGCCTGGTGCTCGAATGTCTTCGTTTTGGATGTGCCATTTTTACCTCGTATTAACAATTAATTGTTTCTAAACTTTTTCAGAGCTTCCCAGCGAGGATCGATTGGTTCGTCGCCTTCATCTTCCATTTCCTGTTCGGCTTCTGTTTGGTAGATCAACGATCCACCTATATCATCATCTTCTTCGTCCTCTTCTGTTCTTAACTCTGGATGAATTTTCTTCATCGGAATGTTAACAGTTATGAACTCGTATATGTATTGAGCTACATTTAAATACTGGGTCTCTCTAGGGATAACCACTATATCATCATCAAGCTCAATGAATTCGTCTCCTAATTTCACGATCAACTCCTGCTGTAACTCAACTTCCTGGTCAAATTTTCGCAAGCTTCTATCGCAAATAAGCTCGACAGAACCTTCAATTTCGAACGACAACGTCATCATCGTTTCGGACTTGATAAGCTCGATATGGACAGTTCCCTTGCCTTTTTCGATCAAAGTACCCTCAAATGCTCCAAACAAAGAGTCATCGAAGGAAAAATCGAACGAATGTTGGTCAAGAGAAAGTCCCTGAATCTCTATTTCAAACGGTTTTAGGGGACTTTTTGCCATCACAAACTAGCTCTGTATTCAATAAAGACCGCAAAGATAGGAAGAAAGGCTTAATTAATAAAACGACTATCACGAATTAAAGATAAATTATCTTCTTCCAAGGTGAAAGTGAGACTGTCATTATCCGGGATCCATGTTTTCGCAGGAAAACCCGTTTAATCCATGGAGCCTTCAAAAGCATCTCCGCCTCTTTGTCTGGCAATATCAGCCGCCAGAAAAAGTGCTTCCCTCATCGAAGCTTCAGACGCCACATTTTTTCCTGCCAGAGAAAAAGCAGTGCCGTGGTCAGGAGAGGTGCGTACAGCTGGAAGTCCGGCGGTGTAATTTACGCCTGTTTCAAAGCAAAGCGTTTTGAACGGTATCAAAGCCTGGTCGTGGTACATCGCCAAAACACCATCGTACTTAGCGTGGAGCAGGCTGCCAAAAAAGCCGTCAGAAGGAAATGGACCGAATATCAGGTTTCCTTTCTCTTTCCACTCTTTGAGTACCGGGCAGATTACATCTCTTTCCTCGTTGCCAAGGAGCCCGTTTTCGCCAGCGTGTGGATTGAGGCCAAGTACAGCTATCCGGGGTTTTTTGATGCCAAAATCTTGCTTCAGCGTATTATCAAGTACCGACAGCTTCTTAAGAATAAGTTCTTTGCCCAGGGCCGATACAACCGACTTAAGGGGGATATGCCCAGTTACCAGGCCTATTTTCATTTTGTCTCCCACCATCAACATCAAATGGTCTTTGACGCCAAATGCTTCTGCCAGGTATTCAGTGTGGCCTGGAAATTTAAATTCTTCGCTCTGTATATTGTTCTTCGAGATTGGTGCAGTAACCATGGCATCAATCTTTCCATCTTTCAGGTCTGCGACAGCGGCTTTAAGCGATAAGAGAGCATATTTTCCGCCGGTCTCATTTTCTTCGCCCATTTTGATTTCCACTGTCTCTTCCCAAAGATTATAGACATTGACTTTTCGGTGAAAAAGCTGGCTGAGGTCTCTGATCTGGTTGTAATTGAAATCAGCTAGGTCAATAGCCTTTCTGTAGTAGGAGATAACCTTTGACGATCCGTAGATTACAGGTGTCATGAATTTCAATATCCTACTATCCTCAAGTGCTTTTATAATTACTTCAGGACCAATCCCGTTTACATCTCCAAGGGTGATTCCAACAACAGGTTTATTTTTCTTTGACTTATCCATCCGTTTTATCCTACAAAATTTCAGTTATTTGGTCTGCGTTTGGTTTCACATCCTGGGATTGTGCGATGCAAGACCCTTCCACACAGGAGGCGCAAATTAAGGGATTTTACCTTCTTTAAAAAAATGGACAGAGTTAGACCCAAAAAGCATTTAGGGCAGCATTTTTTGAAAGATCAGAACATTGCAAGAAAAATTGCAGAAGCGCTGACGCTCCACGGAAACTACAACACTGTGTTGGAGGTTGGTCCTGGAACGGGAGTGCTCACCAAGTTCCTGCTGGAAAAAAATGACTATTCACTTTTTGTTTCAGAAATCGATAAAGAGTCGGTGGAATACCTGCAAAAGCATTTCGTAGCGCTAAAGGAAAGGATCATAGCTGGGGACTTTTTAAAGATGGACCTCGAATCAATTGCTCCCGGGCCGTTGGCTGTCATAGGCAACTTCCCATACAATATAAGCTCTCAAATTTTCTTTAAAGTGCTCGACTATCACCATAAGATACCCGAAGTTGTGGGTATGATACAGAAGGAAGTGGCAGTACGATTGGCTGAAAAAGAGGGAAGTAGAGACTATGGAATATTGAGTGTCTTGTTACAGGCCTATTACGACATAGAGCTGCTATTTACGGTACCACCAGAAGTTTTTAATCCGCCACCAAGAGTCAATTCAGCCGTCATTCGATTGAAGAGAAATCAACGCAGCAAATTACCATGTGATGAAGTGTTATTTCGAAAGGTAGTAAAAACCGCCTTCCAAAAACGACGCAAAACATTGCGGAATGCACTTAAAGAACTACCTTTGCCCACTGAATTAGAGGTCGACCCCATACTTCAGAAACGGGCAGAACAACTGTCAGTTGAAGATTTCTTCGAACTTACTTTATCTCTGGAAAAGGCATGGAAGCAGTCATCCAATTCGAGCTAAGCAAAGAATACCTTGAGAGGTTCCAGCGGGCGCTCGATGAAGGCGATGAGCAGTTTATCCATTCTTCTCTGGATGGCGTAAATCCTGCCGACATCACCCAACTTCTTTACGAGTTTGATACAAAGGAGTCGAAATATGTTATTGACCTTCTTGAAAAGCAAAAGGGTGCGCAGATCATCAACGACCTGGATGAAGACACCCGTATTGAGTTTCTGGGGGCCTTCACGTCAATAGAAATTGCTTCTTTTCTTGATTTTCTTGACTCCGATGACTGTGTAGATATTTTGATGGAGCTTTCTCTACAGACCAGAGAGGAAGTAGTCGCTCTGATTCACGACGAGCAGAAGGCCAGGCATATTCAGGAACTGCTGCATTACGATGAAGATGTAGCAGGTGGCTTGATGGCAAAGGAACTCATCAAATGCAATCTCAACTGGAGTATCGTTCAGTGTATAGAGGAGATTCGCAAGCAAGCCGAAAAAGTTCAGAAGATTTACTCTGTATATGTGATCAACAATACGGGTAAACTAATAGGTAAAGTTTCGTTAAAAAAGATCATCATAGCCGAAGATGGCGCAAAAATAGCCGACATCTATGATGATGATATTGTTTCTGTGATTACCCACATGCACGAAGACGAAGTTGCCTCCATCATGCGGAAATATGACCTTGAAGCCGTGCCGGTAATAAATGCCAAGGGCCGACTTGTTGGTCGTATCACCATTGATGATATCGTGGATGTGATGCAGGAGCAGGCAGAGGAAGAGCGTCAGTTGATGGCGGGTATTTCCGACGATGTTGAGGAAGACGATAGCGTTTGGAAGTTGTCTAAAGCAAGGTTGCCCTGGTTGATCATTGGCATGGTGGGCGGGTTGCTGGGAGCACGTTTCATAGGCCTGTTCGAGAGCGATATTGCCTTGATTCCGGCAGTGGCCTTTTTTATTCCGCTCATTACTGCCACCGGTGGTAATGTCGGCATCCAATCATCTTCAATTGTCGTGCAGAGCTTGGCGAACCCAAATGTTTTTGCCGAATCAATGGGCAGGAGGCTCATAAAAGTATTGACAGTTGCAGTACTCAACGGGCTCATACTTGCTCTCATCGTTTTTGGCTCGATCATTTTATTATATAAAGAAGAGTTTTTGGCTATTACTGTTACTATTGCGCTTTTTAGTGTAGTGCTTCTAGCGTCGTTTATGGGGACTATCACTCCAATTATTCTAGATAAATTTGGCATTAATCCTGCACTTGCCTCAGGGCCTTTTATCACTACGGCAAACGATTTGCTCGGTTTAGGGGTTTACTTTACAATAGCCAACTTACTGTACGGGATATTCTGAAAAATATGTTGAAGTCTGTATTGATTGTGGACGAAATGCATCCAAGCATCGTTCCGCTTTTAGAAAATGAAGGGTATAAGGTCGATTATGAGCCACATATCACCGCTGTTGAAGTGCTCAGCAGGGTGGGTGCCTACGCAGGACTTGTTGTGCGGTCGAAGCTTGTAATTGATGCTGCATTTTTAGAAAAGTGTGATGAACTTGAATTCATTGCCAGAGCTGGAGCTGGTATGGATCAAATTGACATAAAAGCAGCAGAAAGCCGAGGGGTCACTCTGATCAATGCGCCTGAAGGGAACCAGGATGCACTGGCCGAGCACAGTGTGGGGATGCTGTTGGCCCTTTTTAATAACCTGATACAGGGCGATGCCCAAATTCGCAACCGGGTCTGGGACCGTGAAAGCAACCGTGGCTTTGAGTTGAAAGGGAAGACTGTAGCCATCATCGGGTATGGCTTCATGGGTGACGCTTTTGCCCGAAGGCTTACCAGTTTCGGTTGCAAAGTGATTGCCTACGACAAATTCAAAAGGGGATTCAGTAGCATGCGGGCTGAAGAGGCCTCAATGATGGAAGTTTTTGTCGAAGCTGACATAGTAAGTTTAAATGTGCCACTTACACCAGAAACAAAACACATGGTAAATGCTGCTTTTATTGAGCGTTTCCAAAAGCCAATTTGGTTGCTCAATACATCGCGGGGTGAGGTGATCGTGCTGAAGGACCTTTTAGAAGGCTTAACGACTGGCAAGATAAGGGGGGCAGCACTTGATGTGCTGGAAAATGAAAAGCTCCATACACTTTCACAGGAACAGGAAAACACCTTCAATGAGCTGATTGAAATGAAGCAAGTGCTTTTTTCTCCTCATGTCGCTGGCTGGTCGTTCGAATCGTACGAAAGAATCAACCAGGTGTTGGTAGAAAAAATTAGAAGAATCGACCTTAAAGAAACCAAAACGGCGACTACCTCGTTGTAAACGATTCGATCCGGTTTGCAGGTTAGGGAGAGAAATATCTATATTTGTATCCAAGATCAATATATGTTGATAAGCTGCTATAAGGTTTAAATCAAAATCTTAATATATTTGATAACACAGCCTTCAGCTATCATAGAGCTGTTTGTGGTACTAGAAAGGCTCGTTATAATCGACTAAAATAATTAATCATAAGTAGTAACGGTCTCCAATAGGATTTACCTGGCGGGCCGTTCTTTTTTATTAATAGCGTACTGTATGTCTAATTTATCTTATTACACAGAGGAAGGACTCAAAAAACTCAAAGATGAGTTGAATGAGTTGAAAACGAAAGGAAGAGCTGATATGGCCCGTCAAATAGCCGAAGCTAGAGACAAAGGAGACCTTAGCGAAAATGCTGAATATGATGCAGCTAAAGATGCGCAGGGATTGCTAGAGCTAAAAATATCTAAGCTGGAAGCAATTGTAGGCAATGGCCGTGTAATTGATGAAAGCAAACTTGACACATCCAAGGTGGCTATTCTTTCAAAGGTAAAAATAAAGAACAAGAAGAACGGGGCCGTGATGACCTATATGCTTGTTGCTGAGGAAGAAGCAGACCTGAAAGCCAGCAAAATTTCAGTTAAGTCGCCGATAGGCAAAGGACTTTTGGGTAAAAAATTGGGCGAAACCGCCATGGTAGAAGCTCCAGGTGGAGTGATTGAGTTCGAAGTAGTTGATATAGCTATTTAAGCGATACCTGATGGCGTCAATTTTCACCAAAATTATTAACAGAGAGATTCCAGGTCATATAGTGCTCGAGGACGAGCACTATATTGCCTTTCTCGACATAAGCCCGTTGGTGATGGGGCACACCTTAGTGGTGCCTAAAAAGGAGGTAGATTACATTTTCGATAATGATGATGCCACATTGGAAGGCTTGATGGTTTTTGCGAAAAAAGTAGCCCGGGCCATCGATAAAAGCATTCCCTGCAAAAGAGTAGGGGTGGCAGTGATAGGAATTGAGGTGCCTCATACCCACATGCACCTGGTGCCGTTAAATAGTATGCGCGATATCAATTTTCTTGAGCCCAAATTAAGTCCTTCGCAAGACGAATTGGCTGCCACGGCTGCCAAAATACGGGCAGCTGTTTAGATTTTTAGAAAATAATTAGCTGAAGGCTAGGTGCCCTTTACCCTGCCGGGATTATCAGATATAAACGATTTCCAGCTTTTGTTTTTGGTTCCGGTGTCTCCTCCCTGAAAATGATGACACACCGCGACAGCCAGCGCATCTGTAGCATCCAGCAGTTTTGGTGCTTCCTTAAAGTTGAGTAATGTTTGCAGCATTTTAGCCACCTGTTCTTTGGAAGCATTCCCATTGCCGGTGACTGACTGCTTCACCTTCTTCGGTGCATACTCGAAAATTGGGATTTCCCTTGCCAGCGCTGCAGCCATGGCTACACCCTGTGCTCGCCCGAGCTTCAGCATCGACTGAATGTTTTTACCAAAAAACGGCGCCTCTAGAGCCACCTCGTCCGGGTGAAACTCCTCGAGCACAGACGTAATCCTTTCAAAAATTTTTTTCAGTTTGAGCTCATGGCCAGCGTACTTGCTAAGGTGAATAACGCCAAATTGTAAGAGCGTTAACTTATTACCCTGAACCATAATAACACCGTAACCCATCACAGATGTGCCAGGGTCCACTCCCAGGATAATTTTTTCTTTTACGGCTTTATTCAACTCGCCTTGGCTTTAATAATAAGGTTCTCTAAAATTTGGGTGATGCTACGTAAATCCTCCCTAAATTCAAACCCAGATGTTGGCTATTGATATTTTTGGACTTGCAGCAGCCCTCGGGGTTGTAGCATACATCCTGCTGGTATTTTATTGCTGGCTATGCTGGGCTTCTTTGCCTGTTTCGGCTCCCAGCGAAATATCAAATGCCTCGTTGACCGTGTCAATTGTTATCGTGGCCCGAAATGAGGCTAGTGCAATCGCACATTTGTTAGCAGATATACAGGCGCAAAACTATCCACATCATTTGTTAGAAGTGATGCTTGTGGACGACAACTCGGAAGACGATACTGTTGCAATTGCGCAATCATTTGCAGCCAGCAATGAATTAGTGGTTAAAGTGATCAGACTGGATAGTGCGGACGGAACAAGCAAAAAAAAAATGGCCATTATGCAAGCAGCCTCTTTATCTACCAGCAGTATACTGCTCCTAACGGATGCTGATTGTAGGGTAGGCGCCCGTTGGGTGTCTTCCCATATTGACCACTACGAATGCTTTGGCCACGCTCAGCTTGTTTTTGGCGCTTTTTGCTTTGCAGGGGAAGGGGCGTTTGTATCACTTCTCAACCTTGAGGCTATGTCGCTGACTGGAGTAGCAGCAGTGACTAATCTGGCTCAAAAACCAACGATGTGCAGTGGTGCCAATATTTCATACAAACGGGAGCTGCTGAAAGAGCTCCGACCTTTTGATGATAATCAACATGTTGCCTCTGGCGACGACGAGTTTATGCTTCATGCAGTACACAGGGCATACCCTGGCGCTACCTATTATAATAAGCGTTCGGATTCGCTGGTCATTACTAAGCCACCGCATTCAATGACTGCTCTATATCATCAACGACGTCGTTGGGCAGGTAAGTGGAAGGCTCATAAAAGTATTTGGCCAAAAGCACTGGCATTGGTAGTTGTTGCTGGTAATCTTGGCTTTGCCGCTTCGTTGGTTGCTTTCATTATCACCAAAAGCTTTTTTTGGATATTGCCGATTGGCGTTAAACTCCTGACTGAGTTTGCACTATGCGCAAGGGTGAGTAAAAACTTTGGATTGAGGGGGATTAAAAGGTATATTCTGTTAATGGAAATTATTTACCCCTTTTATGCCATATTTTTTGGTATAGCTTCTAATTTTGGAAAATATCGCTGGAAGGGAAGAGAATACAAATGAGTGACCTTGAATTCGACATTTTAGATGAACTGTACTTTGTTACTCATTTTGATGAATTGAAGGAAGCTACAAATATTTCCCTGGACAATTTGAGGACTACCCTTATCGGGTTACGCAAAAAGGGTTGGATAAAAGTATATGAAAGCATGTCAGAAGAAATGTCTGACACGGTGATCAATATCGAAGAGGATTTTCAACACTATTTTTATTTGGCCAGCAAAGAAGGGCTACTCGCCCACAACGGACATTAAACAAAGTGACCAATGGAGTCGGCAGTTACGCAACAAGACCTCAAAGAGCTTGAACTAAATTCTTTGCTCGAAATCACTCAGGCTATCAACAATAACCTGTCCGAAGCTTCTTTGTACAAAATCTACCATTTCACGCTGCTAGGCAATTTAAAAGTAAAGAAGCTGGCTATTTATGTGATGGAGGAGAAGTGGGACTGCAAGCTAACCTTTGGTGCACATAGCAAGAAAATTCCGAGTTTGCCTGAATGCTACTATGAACTCGCTGAGGAGATTGAGATTGATAGTCAGGAGCCGTTTTGGTCCGAATTTAACATGGTATTCCCTGTACAGCATAAAAACAAGTTGCTGGCAGTTGTGTTTCTTGGAAAGCAAGAAGCATCCCAAACAGAACAGCGGGTTTCTCATAACCTTACCTTCATCAAAGCCCTGACTAATATCATTTTGGTGGCGATTGAAAACAAGAAACTGGCACGGCGTGAACTAGAACAAGAGGCATATCGAAAAGAACTTGAAATTGCCCGGCAGGTACAAACCTTCTTATTCCCCAAAAACCTTCCTCAGCTTGATAATTTGCAAATAGAAGCTACCTATATCCCTCATAAAAACGTTGGTGGCGATTATTACGACTATATTGAGTTGACCAATGGTAAGTTCCTGCTTTGTATTGCTGATGTTTCAGGTAAGGGGGTTCCCGCGGCATTGTTGATGTCTAATTTTCAGGCAGCCTTACGGGTAATTGTTCGCAAGACCTTCGATGTAAGAGAAATTGTTTACGAGTTGAACCGTCAAATAATGTTCAACAGCAACGGCGAAAATTTCATCACCTTTTTTATGACCATTTATGATTATGAGACAGGGCAGATGAAATATGTCAATTGCGGCCATAATCCGCCAATACTCTTTACCGACAAAGGCTTTCAAACGCTCGAAGAGGGCACAACTATTTTAGGGATTTTTGAGGATCTTCCGTTTTTGAATGTGGGCATAGTTGATGGACTAAAAGACTTCAACTTCTTTTGCTATACTGACGGACTCACGGAAACCTTCAACCCATCGGGGGATGAATATGGCGCAGACCGACTCATGGACGCACTGAGTGATATGACCAACAAGTCTTTGGCAGGCATCCATGAAACAGTCATCAAGTCATTGGAAGAATTCAAGGGAAAAGAGAGTTACAGAGATGATATCACCATGCTCTCATGTAAAATCATAAGCTGAATCAGGTTGCTGTACTTCAAAAAGACGCCGGGTTGGCTTAAGTTACTATTCGCTCAAGCAGTTTGGAGTTTTAGCAGAGCGGAGAAGAAGATTTACCTCACGTTTGATGATGGCCCCATTCCGGCGCTAACTCCCTGGGTACTCGCCACGCTTAAAAAGTATGACGCTAAAGCCACCTTCTTTTACGTAGGAGAGAATATCAGAAAGCACCCTGACCTTTTCACGCAAGCTTTGAGTCTGGGGCATTCAATAGGGAATCATACAAATAATCATTTGAAAGGGTGGAGTACCTCAGAGGAGCAATACCTCGATAATATTGACCTTTGTGAAGAAGCAATCTTAGAATACGCTGATGGGGTGTCGAAAAAACTGTTCCGACCGCCCTATGGACAAATCAGCAGATCGATGGCCAAACGAATTTCAAAGGATTATCGCATCATCATGTGGGATTACCTCACCGGAGACTTTGACCAGGACCTAAGTCCCGAGAAGTGTCACAAAGGAGCTATTAAGAATGTAAAAGCAGGCTCAATTGTCATTTACCATGAAAACGTGAAGGCAGAAGCAAGGATAAAGTATTCGTTACCAAGGTTTTTGGAACATTTTTCTCAATTAGGGTATCAATTCTGTGCTATTGAGTGATGTCGTTATGGCGTTGGCATCGGCCGTGTTGGTTGCAGTTTTGCTAATCAACGTTCTGCTGTTGTGGCTACTGACAAGAGATTTAGTTAAGCCCATTAAGGAGCCTATGTTTTCTGATCTCAACCTCCCCAAGATCTCTGTTCTCGTGGCGGCAAGAAATGAGGAAGCTAATTTGTCACGTTGTTTAAGTAGTCTTATTGCTCAGGCCTACCCCAAAAATAAATTGGAAATTCTTATTGGGAATGACGGTTCTACAGATCGGACCCAGTCTATTGCTGAGGCCTTCGAGGCCAACAATGACTACATAAAATCTTTCTTGATAACGTCTGATCTTGGAGCAGCAAAAGGCAAGGCCAACGTTTTGGCTCAACTGGCCAGAAAAGCAACTGGAGAGGTATTTTTGGTGACCGACGCCGATATGAGCTTGCCTCCGACCTGGTGCAAGGGGATGGTATCTGCTTTTTCTGCTTCCACAGGCATTGTTACCGGATATACGGCGGTCAATGATAAGACTCTTTTCGATGCATTCCAGTCAATTGACTGGGTATTAGCCATTGGCATGATGAAGGTGATGTCGGATATGGGAAGACCTGTGACCAGCATGGGAAACAACATGGCTGTTCTTGCCAGCGCTTACCGGGCTACAGGCGGGTATGAAAAAATGCCTTTTTCGGTGACCGAGGACTTTCAGCTCAGCAAAGCAGTAATGGCCTATGGTTTTCGCCTGAAACAACTGCTTGCTCCGGATATTACTGGCGTGACTTTACCTGTGTCAACGGCTGGCAAACTATTACAACAAAGAAAGCGATGGATGACTGGCGCTGTTCAGTTACCCTACTTCATTGTTTTGATTCTCGGATTGCAAGCGGCATATTATGCTGCGGCCGTATACTTGGTTTGGATGTTGCCGTGGTTTTTGGTCATATTGTTGCTCAAGGCCATAGTCCAGGTGCTTTTTTTTAGGTCTGTGGCCAGACGAGCAGGAAGGCGTTTGAAAATTGCTGGCTTGGTTCTCTTCGAATTTTACTCTGCTATTATATCTTTGTCTACGCTTTTATTTTATGTTTTGCCCGTTCGGGTGAAATGGAAGGATAGACAGTTTTAGCCTTTTTTATAGATGCAATTTGTTGATACGCATGCTCACATCTTTTCAAGGAAGTTCTCTGAAGATGTTCATGATATAGTAGCCAAATCCTTTGAAGCGGGAGTGGAAAGGATTTACATGCCTAATATTGATCACGAGTCGATACAAAGCATGTTAGAACTGGAAGATGCTTATCCGGGGCGATGTTTTTCGATGATGGGCGTTCATCCTTGTTCAATCAAAGAGGGTTTTGAGGAGGAGCTAAAGGTGGCTGAAGATTGGCTGTCGAAAAGAAAATTTGCTGCGATAGGCGAGATCGGTACAGACCTTTATTGGGACAAAACACTCATCGATTATCAGAAAGAGGCATTTGTTATTCAATGCCAGTGGGCAAAGGCGTACAATTTGCCTATTGTTATCCATTGTCGGGAATCGATCGATCTTACAATAGATTTAGTCGAATCGATAAAGGATGAACGACTGACTGGAGTATTCCATTGTTTTACTGGTAATGTCGATCAGGCAAAACGGATTTTAGAAGTTGGATTTTTTTTAGGGATAGGAGGGGTAAGTACCTTTAAAAATGGAGGTCTCGATACCGTTTTGCCTCATGTGTCGCCAGAGGCGTTGGTTTTGGAAACAGACTCTCCGTACCTTGCGCCAGTTCCAAATAGGGGCAAAAGAAATGAGCCATCCTATATTCCTATTATTGCCCAGCGAGTTGCTGAGCTAACGGGAATGACTTTGTTGGAAGTAGCAGAAACAACAACAAAGAATGCCAACAAACTTTTCAGCTACCATCAATGAATTATAAGATAGTAAATATAGCTACGGCAAGCGGACTTAACCCGAAAAGCAATATTCTCATTATATATACCGGAGGAACATTCGGTATGTCTTTTGATGAAACTGGTTCACTGGTGCCTTTCAATTTTGGTTTGGTCATCGATAAGATCCCTGAGCTAAAAGCACTCGATTTAAAGATTACCGTAATCTCTTTTCCTGAACCAACCGATTCATCCAATATCAATACCACCCACTGGCAGGACATTGGTTATATTATTTATGAAAATTACTCGCAGTATGATGGATTCGTCATCCTACATGGCACCGATACAATGGCGTATACGGCCTCTGCGCTTAGTTACATGCTTGACGGACTAAACAAGCCAGTGATTTTTACCGGTGCTCAAATCCCTATTGGGTCTACCAGGTCTGACGCCCGTGAAAATCTGATCACAGCCCTTGAAATAGCTTCTACACTGGAAAACGGAGCTCCAATTATCTCAGAGGTAGCCATCTATTTTAATTTTTACCTGATGAGAGGTAACCGGTCACAAAAATTAAGGAGTAGCCATTTCGCTGCATTTGAATCAGAAAACTATCCCTATTTGGCCGAATCAGGTGTGACGATCGAATACAATAAGCCGTCAATCATGCCTTTCCGGCCTGGTCTAAAACTCAAACTTCATAGAGAGTTTGATAGTAATGTGACGATACTGAAGTTGTTTCCTGGAATTAGTGAAAACGTTGTGGAAAGCATATTGAGCACTCCTGGTTTAAGGGGTGTTGTGCTTGAAACGTATGGCTCAGGGAATACTATGAACTACGATTGGTTTATTAAATGCTTGAAATCAGCCGTTAAAAGGGGTATTGTGATCTTCAACGTAAGTCAGTGTATTGGTGGTAAGGTAATTCAAGGTCGGTATGAGTCGAGTAGGTTGCTAGATGAGATTGGGGTGCTAAGCGGCCAAGATATCACCACCGAAGCCGCTATTACGAAACTAATGTTTCTACTAGCGAAAGAGAAGAATCTTAAGGAAGTTAAAAAGAAGCTAATAGTGCCGATTGCGGGAGAAATGAGCTAATTTCTCACTCATGTAAATTTGATATCAAAATTTGCATAAAGAGTTTTTTCTTAATTTATTTGTTGCTGCTAGACGCCAAAAATTGTACTTTGGAGAGGTGTCCGAGTGGTTGAAGGAGCACGCCTGGAAAGTGTGTATACCTCAAAAGGGTATCGAGGGTTCGAATCCCTCTCTCTCCGCAGAATTTGATAAAAATTTATTCTTTAAAACAAAAACAAACTATCTTTTACTAACTGTAACCATTTTACGATTTACTAAAATTTAAACTATGAAAAAGTTATTCGCTTCGCTGTTGCTAACAGGCGTTTTTGCATTCAGCCAATTTAACGCAGTTGCTCAGGATGAAATTTCATCAGACAGTACTGCTATGGTTGACTCTACTGCTATGGTCGATTCTGCTGCTGTGGAAGAGGTCGTGGCTGAGCCTGAGCCAGTAGCTCCAATGGAAGAAGTAGTCGATGAGCCAGAGCAATCATTTCACCAAATCGTTAAAGAGCAATTTATCGCTGGTGGTTGGGAGTTCATGGGTATAGTTTTATTGTGTTTGATCTTCGGATTGGCTGTTGCCATCGAGCGTATCATCACGCTGAACCTTGCTACTACTAACACCAAAAAACTTCTTGCTAACGTAGAAAATGCGCTGGCTTCTGGTGGAGTTGAGGCAGCAAAAGATGTTTGTAAAAATACAAAAGGCCCCGTTGCTTCTATCTTTACTCAAGGTCTGATGAGAATGTCAGAAGGAATTGAGATGGTAGAGAAATCAATCATTGCTTACGGATCTGTTGAAATGGGTAAGCTTGAAAAAGGCATGGTTTGGATCTCTCTTTTCATCTCTCTTGCTCCTATGCTTGGTTTCATGGGTACTGTAATTGGTATGATTGGTGCATTCGACGCTATCGCAGCGGCTGGTGACGTTTCTCCTGCTCTTGTGGCCGACGGTATCAAAATCGCCCTTTTAACAACAGTTGGTGGACTTATTGTAGCTGTTATTCTTCAGTTGTTCTATAACTACCTTATTTCTAAGATTGACTCTCTTGTGAATTCAATGGAAGACGCCTCTATTACATTGGTGGACATCCTTGTAAAGCACAATCTTTCTAAGTAGTATTAACATCTAAAGACAGCAAAAATGGATTTTATTGATATAGCATTGATCGGCTCCTACATTTTGGTGGGAATAGCGCTAATAGCAGCGATCGTATTGCCTTTGATCAACGCCTTGGACGATCTGTCTTCATTGGCCATGTCGGCCGTCGGTATTCTTATTTTGTTAGTTATTTTTGGTCTGGGATATGCAATTTCTGGCGACGAAGTAACCGCAGTGTACACAAAATATAATGTCGATGCCGGTTTGTCTAAATTGGTTGGAGGCTCATTGATCATGATGTACCTGTTGACAGGTGTGGCATTGGCTGGAATCGTTTACACAGAAATTTCTAAAATAGTTAAGTAATATGGCAAGCAAGAAAAACAGACCTAGTACGGAGGTAAATGCCGGTTCTATGGCTGACATTGCTTTCCTTCTGCTCATTTTCTTTCTGGTAACTACCACGATGGCGAATGACAAAGGTATTGCGATGCTTTTGCCACCGAAGCCGGATCCAAATCAGCCGCCTCCAGAAGTGAAGGAAAATGATAGAAACATCTTCAAGATACAAGCTAACTCGAAAGATTTGCTTCTTGTAGAAGATGAACCGTTAACAAACGTCGAAGAGCTGAAGCCAATGATTAAGGAGTTTATCCTCAATTTTGGTCGCCCCTCTGAAGATGCCATGATGGTTTACAATAGCCTGCCTGCACCTATGAAAAGTTTTGTAAGTGCCTACGGTAAAAAAGGAAACTCATCTGATGGTCCTGATAAAGCTATTGTTTCTTTCAAGGCAGATAGAGGAACAAGCTATGAACTTTATATAACAGTGTTAGACGAAGTAAACGCTGCCTATAATGAAGTGTATGGCGAAAGGATTGGCAAAACTGCTCAAGAGTTTCTTCAGCTGGATCAAAAAGATCCTGAGCAGAAGAAGCTTTATGACCAAGCTCGTTCCGGAATGCCCAGAGCGATTTCTATTGCGGAGCCTACTAAAATTGGAGGTTAATTATGGCCAAGTTTAAAAAGAGTTCAGGTACTTCTCAGGAAATACCTACTGCCGCTCTTCCCGACATTATCTTTATGCTTCTTTTCTTCTTCATGGTAACTACTGTGATGAGAGAAACGGAACTATTGGTAGAGCAGCATTTACCAAGAGCTACTCAATTGTCGAAAATAGAGCGGAAGTCTCTGGTGAGCTATATTTACATAGGTCCTCCAAAGAATGCAGCTACGTTTGGTACTGAGCCAAAAATTCAGGTAAATGACGTGTTTATCACGCCAAAGGATGTGGTTCAGTTTGTTAACACTGAGAAAGATAAACTCAGCGAGGTTGAAAGAGATCAGATTACAATGTCGATGAAGGTCGATGTAGAGGCCAAGATGGGTATTGTGGCTGATGTTCAGCAAGAATTAAGAGAAGCAAATGCCAGGAAGGTGCTTTATAGTTCCCTTCAAGGCATGGATAAACAATAATCATAGTTGATAATCAGATAAAAGTCTTTCCTTTGGGGAAGACTTTTTTTTTGCCATGAGCTTCAAAAACAGCAAGTTAGTTAATGCCTGGTGTATGTACGACTGGTCGAACTCAGTCTATAATTTGGTGATTACAAGCACCATATTTCCAGTGTACTACATAAGCGTTACAAAGTCATTTTTTGGAGGAGATACCGTTCGTTTTTTTGGTCTTGAGGTAACAAACTCGGTACTCTATTCTTACTCCATCTCTTTTTCTTTCTTTGTTATGGCTTTATTTTCTCCCTTCCTTTCAGGAATAGCTGACTATGGTGGGATGAAAAAGCTGTTTCTTAGGTTATTCACTTATTTGGGCGCCATTTCCTGCATTACCCTATATTTTTTCGATGGAAGTAATATTGAATTGGGTATTGCTGCTTCTGTTATGGCTAGCATAGGTTATTCAGGGAGCCTTGTGTTCTACAATGCATTTCTTCCTGAAATCACCACTTCCGAAAATTATGATATTGTCAGCGCAAAAGGGTATGCAATGGGGTATGCTGGTAGTTTAATTTTGCTGCTTTTTAACCTAATAACAATCACTTTCCCCGATACATTTGGTTTTGCGACTGGTTCCGATGCCTCTCGTTTTGCCTTTTTGCTAGTTGGAATATGGTGGTTGGGCTTTTCGTTGATTCCATTTCATTTCTTACCCAGGAATCCTCACAACCGACATCCTACCAAAGAGTTGTTTGCCCACGGTTATAGGGAGATTAGGAAAGTTTTTGTGTCGTTACAGTCTTTACCGTCTATGAAGACTTACCTAAAAGCATTTTTCTTCTACAATATGGGGGTGCAAACTGTGATGTATCTGGCCGCAACCTTTGGCGATAAAGAATTGAAACTACCAGGGGAAAAGTTAATATTGACGGTTTTAATTATTCAGGTGGTGGCAGTGGCAGGTTCCTATTTATTTGCTTTTGTCTCTAAAGCAAAAGGCAACCGTTTTTCACTTTCTGTAATGGTCATTATTTGGATTTTGATTTGCTTAGGCGCCTATTTTGTGACATCGGTGATTCAATTTTACATTGTTGCTACAGTTGTAGGGCTTGTGATGGGAGGCATTCAGTCGCAGTCTCGGTCAGCTTTCTCTAAATTGATTCCTGAGAATACCATTGACAATGCTTCATTCTTCAGCTTTTATGACGTAACAGAAAAGCTTTCAATTGTGATGGGGACATTTGCATACGGGCTGATTGAGCAGCTCACAGGAAGTATGAGAAACAGCACGCTGGCATTGGCTTCTTTCTTTTTGGTAGGACTCTATTTTTTGCGGAACACTGATTTTATTTCGACACGCCTTCCCTTATCTAATAACAGTAGATGAACGACGAAAAACGCCCCTTAACTATCGATCGTGAGGGTAAAACTTTCCTCTACGACATTTTGCGGCGTAAGTATGTTGTGTGGACACCGGAAGAGGTAGTCAGGCAAGATCTTGTAAATTATCTGCTTCAGGAATTGAAATATCCAAAAGGTTTAATCTCCATTGAGGCTGGCCTGCATTACAACCGTCGACTCAAACGAACCGATATAGTAGTGTTTAATAAAGAAGGCAAGCCAAATATTTTGGTAGAGTGCAAGCGCCCGGAAGTGAAGTTGGGAAAGGAGGCTATCTTTCAGCTCTCTACCTATAACAAAGAGCTTGATGCAAATTTACTTGTATTGACCAATGGAAAGGAATTAATTTGTCTTCAGGTCGACAGGGCGCATAATACGCTAATTTCAATTGCCGGTATTCCTCCCTATAAGTAGAAAGGAGGACGCTTCTAGTGAAACATCCCCCTTTTCTTCGGGCTTTTTAATTCTAGTGAAGGAAAGTATCCACTTCAGTGTGTTCAAGACCAAAGGCTTCAGAGACAGCCTTGTACACGACTTTTCCGTTGATGACGTTCAAACCAAGTTTCAATTCGTTGTTTTCCTTACAAGCTGTTTTCCATCCCTTTCCTGCAAGTTGTATCGCATAGGGAAGTGTAGCATTGGTAAGTGCCAGCGTCGATGTATATGGCACTGCACCGGGCATATTGGCAACGCAATAGTGAATCACATCGTCAATGATGAAAACTGGATCCTGGTGCGTGGTAGGTTTAGTTGTTTCAAAGCAACCACCCTGGTCAACAGCAACGTCCACCATAACTGTACCAGGTCTCATTTCTTTCAGCATATCTCTGGTGATCAGTTTTGGGGCTTTTGCTCCTGGGATAAGCACGGCACCGATAATTAAGTCGTGGTCTTTGATCAGCTCGCGAATATTGTATTCATTGCTCATCAAGGTTTTAACATTGGCTGGCATCACGTCGTCCAGATAGCGCAATCTTGGCAGGCTCAAGTCAAGGATGATGACGTCAGCACCAAGTCCGGCGGCCATCTTAGCAGCTTCAGTACCTACTACGCCACCTCCCAGAATCATTACTTTGGCTGGGCGCACACCTGGCACACCACCAAGTAGAATGCCGCGACCCTTCATTGGTTTTTCAAGGAATTTAGCGCCTTGCTGGATAGACATTCGGCCAGCAACTTCAGACATAGGTATCAAAAGAGGAAGTGTTCCGTTCGCTTTTTCTACCGTTTCATAGGCCAGACAAACAGCACCACTTTTTATCATGGCGTGGGTGAGAGGTTCATAAGAAGCAAAATGAAAATAGGTGAATAGTAGCTGGTCTTTTTTGATCAATGAGTACTCCGCCTCAATAGGCTCCTTTACTTTCATGATCATTTCAGCCTTGGCGTAGGTTGCTTCTATGGTTGGCAGAATGTTAGCGCCTGCCTCCTTGTAGGATTCGTCAGAGAATCCACTACCGTCACCTGCTGTAGACTGAACATGAACTTCATGGCCTCTCTTAAGTAGCTCAGTAACCCCTGCTGGAGTAAGTGCTACCCTGTTTTCATTGTTTTTAATTTCTTTTGGAACCCCGATAATCATGATGTGTCAATTAGTTAATCCCATCTATTTGAAAGGGCACAAATATATGAACATGAAAGCAATAATTGGTTTTGTTGATTTCATTTTTCAAACTTGATAATTTAACGCAGCATTATTTGCAGAAAGCGAAAATTTCTCACTGCCTACCTACTTGCAAATGATTATTCTCCATTTCTGCTGTTTCAAAAAATTTTATTCCAATTAATTCATTTTTTTTGTTGATTATCAGATAGTTGTACGTTTTGTTCCCTTATCTAAGAATTGAAATCCTTCTTTTTTGTATGTATATTTGAAATACCTCTTTTGAGAGTCCGTTCATTGCAATCGACAACATTATACTTTTAAATCAGCATAATAGTGAGTGTAGTAAAGACTAAAAAAGATATTAGCATGCCTGTTGCCGAAGTCCTCGACGACTATCTTCTGGTTTGCGAAAGCAGAGAAGCTAGTTTGATTGGCAGGAGAGAGGTTTTCATGGGCAAGGCTAAATTCGGCATTTTTGGCGATGGCAAAGAGCTGGCTCAAGTAGCTATGGCCAAAGCGTTTAAAAATGGTGATTTTAGGTCGGGCTACTACAGGGACCAGACATTTATGATGGCCATCGGCCAGTTGACGATTCAGCAGTTTTTCGCACAATTGTATGCCCACACCGACTTGTCCGCAGATCCGTCATCTGGTGGAAGGCTTATGAATAGTCATTTTTCTACTCGTTACCTGAATGAAAAAGGGGAGTGGAAGACGCAGACGGATATGAAGAACTCGAGTTCTGATATTTCGTGCACGGCGGGGCAAATGCCAAGGATGCTAGGGCTTGCCTACGCTTCCAAACTTTACAGAAATAATCCCGCACTAAAGCATTTTGAGGACTTCTCTATCAACGGGAACGAGGTGTCGTGGGGAACAATTGGAAATGCTTCCACTTCGGAAGGGCATTTCTTCGAAACGATAAACGCCGGTGGTGTATTACAAGTGCCAATGGTTGTCTCGATTTGGGATGATGAATATGGTATCTCAGTTCCTGCTGAATACCACACAACTAAGTCCGATATTTCCAAGGTCTTGGCAGGCTTTCAGAGAGACAACAAAGAGAAGGGGTATGAAATAATTGTCGTAAAGGGTTGGGACTATGAAAAACTGGTTCATGCTTATAAGGCGGCAGGTAAAATAGCGAGGGAAGAGCATGTGCCCGTCTTGATTCATGTGAAGGAGATGACACAACCTCAAGGGCATTCAACGTCAGGTTCTCAAGAACGTTATAAATCTGAGGAGCGACTCCAATGGGAGGCAGAATTTGATTGCATAAAGAAATTCAAAGAGTGGATATTGGAGAATGAGTTGGCTTCGGAAGAACAACTTAGGAAAATTGAGGAAAGCGCGAGGGAGAAGGCAAAGTTCGAGAAAAATGAGGCGTGGAAAGCTTATGTAGCCAGCATCAATGATGACCTGCGAAGTGCTTCAAATTTATTAAGCAATGCTGCTGGGGTTAGTCAGTATGGAGAGAAGATCACCGCCATACACAAAGCGATGGAAAAGACGCTGAACCCGCTCAAGCTTGATGTAGTGAAAGCTGTCCGTCACTCGCTCTACTTGATGAGGGGAGAGAGGCATGAAGAAAGGCAGCATTTGATCAATTGGATAAAAATAAAAGATGCTGAATACTCAGAGCAGTATGGTAGTCATCTATATAGCGAGTCGGCTCAAAGTGCGTTGAAAGTAGCAGAGGTATTGCCCGTATATGCCAGCGAAAGTGTGGTAGTAGATGGCCGGGAGGTGCTACAGGCGTGCTTCGACCAAGCGTTTGAAAGGGATCCTAGAATTTTCGCTATTGGTGAGGATGTGGGCCAGATTGGCGATGTTAATCAAGGCTTTGCGGGTATGCAGGCCAAGCATGGTGAAATAAGGGTAACTGATACAGGTATCAGAGAAAGTACGATTATAGGGCAGGGCATTGGTGGTGCTATGAGAGGATTAAAGCCAATTGCCGAAGTTCAGTACCTGGATTATCTGATCTTTACCTTGCAAACGCTGTCCGATGACTTAGCGACCCTTCAGTATCGCACCAAAGGTGGCCAGAAGGCCCCTGTTATCATTCGTACCAGAGGACACCGATTAGAGGGGGTTTGGCATTCTGGATCACCCATGAGCATGATCATGGGCTCGCTGAGAGGCATCTATTTATTGGTGCCTAGAAACATGACCAAAGCAGCTGGGTTTTACAATACATTGCTCGACTCGGACGATACAGCGATTGTAATTGAATGTTTGAACGGTTACAGGTTAAAAGAAAGGTTACCAGAGAATATCGACGAGATCAGAACACCGCTGGGCATTCCAGAGGTGATCCGCGAAGGTAGTGACGTCACTATTGTGACCTATGGTTCTATGTGCCGAATTGTGATGGAGGCGGCTAAGCTACTGGAAGAGTTTGGTATTTCCTGCGAGGTGATAGATGTGCAAACGCTCATGCCATTTGACTTACATCACTCGATTGTTGAGTCTCTTAAGAAAACCAATCGCATTATTTTTGCGGATGAAGATGTGCCGGGTGGTGCCTCCGCTTATATGATGCAAAAAGTGCTGGAAGAGCAAGGTGGTTACAGATACCTTGATTCTACACCAGGAACTATCTCCTCGCAAGAACATCGCCCAGCCTATAGTTCTGATGGTGATTACTTTTCAAAGCCTAACGTGGAGAATGTTTTTGATAAGGTGTATGCGATGATGGCAGAAGCAGATCCGGAAAAATACCCTGAAATCTTTAGTTAACTGCAATATTGTCAAGTGTTAGGTCTGGGCTTTCAATCACATTGCTGTCGTGAAGTGCCCTGTCTTTGATGTAAACCCTTAGCTTGAATGTGTCTTTTTTCAGGATAATACTGAACCCTTCCGAAAGCATGGCGTAGCGAAGCGTTCCAGAAAGGGATTTACCCAGGTTGTCGGAGTCGAATACCGGAAACCTGGCATTGAAGTCCGTGCCACAGCTGTTTGAATTGAAAGCGCTCGTCCAGTCCAGGAATTCATACTCTCCATTTACTTTTCGGAAAAAGTCGACATAGATGTTTTTGTTGTTAGGGTTTTTCTCGATTAGGAAAGTGTCAATTTTGGTTTCTGTGGCTGTTTGACTAGGGAAGTATTCAACGACTTCGTACTGTTCGCAATTGAATGAGCGGCGAACATCAGTTTCTGAAAACAAAGTTTGATTGCTAAGCGACTGAAACCTATTGTCTAAAGCTGCATAAAACGGCGGAGTGTAGTCTTTGCCGTTGATGACTACTAATCTTCTGGGGACGGAAGAGTCTGCTATAAAATTGTAAGGGTGATAAGGAAACAGGTCTTCAGTGCCCCTCAAGCCTATGTCTCCATCACCATCTTCGAAATTCACATATAAAATGAGCGAGTCCGTTGCGTTAGGCTCAAGGAAAAACTCGGCTTTTGCATAAGAGATTTTAGGAATGATCGGAAGCTCAGGGGGGGGGGGGGCCGGCCCAAACGTTGGCAGTAATAATTATTACACTAAATACACTTTTTAATAACAT